>CAKZRQ010000013.1 GCA_937146645.1 uncultured Cyclobacteriaceae bacterium | reverse complement strand
ATCCCCAGAAAGATATTCCCAACCACCTGAATAGGTAGGTTTACGAAAAGGTCATGCCGTCTACCATTACCACCCTCAGTAAGCAGTTTTTCAATTTAACAAGGAGGCAAAATTGATCGTTGCATCAATATTGGTAGCTGTTGCTTTCATCTTTGCTTTGAGAGCCTTCTTGTTCGGGGTCACGTATGTCGCCCTGTCGTATCGTTATTTTTTAAGATCTCACAAATTCGGCTTGCCAAGTGGATGGTATTTACTTTGGTTCGAAATCACTCCTGTTGCCGTTTTTCTTGTCGTCGCGGCAATCGTATCGGCGTCTGGTCTATTTTTAACGGCGACACTGGCAGGACTGCTTTTTGAAAACGTAAGCCTTGCGACGGTCGTATTCCTAAGCATATGCCTAGGTGTCGGTTCAGGTGTGCTTGCCCACCGCATTTTGTTCCAGTGGTCTTCAAATCACATTGCAGAGAAATGTAGTGATCTCAACGTGACCGTTGACGATCTTATGGCCCACTTCGTGTGCAGGTTCGACGTACCGAAACTGGTTGGACTCGGATCGAAATACAAAGTTGCAAACCACTAGAATTTAGCTGAGCAATTGTTACTTCGAAGAATTCTTACGTCCCAAAAATATTAAACCGTGTCCTAATCGCCCGTATCTGGTCCGCATCCAAATAGTCGGGCGTGTGATCCCGCAAAATCTCACGCGCTCGGGCGTTTGCCCGTTGCCATGCGGTTTGTGCGCCGTTCGCGGCCCAAGTGCGGGGGTCGTTTCGGTCAGCCAGTGTGGGGTAGAAATAGTCTCGTTCCATCCTCCAGGCGTCGGTATAAATCTGCTTCCAATCCTCTCTGGGATCGATAGAAAACTTCCACCCGCTCAGGTTCAAGCGAAACTTCGAAGGATCGGAGATTGGGGAAGTCCCAAGCGCAATCACATGGTGTGCATTTCCCCGGGTAGCCAGGATATACTTGTTGTTTGCTGATGGGGTATAAGAATTGATATCCTTGAGGAATTCCTTAGGCTTTGCTTCTGGCCCGATTGGCAGCATCATGATCGTAGGATTATCTCTGGAAGGAGCTCCTCCGCCCCAATATATTCCTACCCCCGGACCAACTCGATGAAAATACAATGCTTTATCTGTGACTAATAGATTTTTGTAATTACCCGCAGGAACAGGAACTTCATAAAGCCGCTCCATCAAGCCATCTTCGTCAATAGTCACAGAGACCTCAGAGTCCTTGTCTTTTTTCTCATCCTCACCCTCTTTCTGAATAAGCTCAGTTTTTGGATGGAAGGGTGACTTCGCATCCTTATTCAAGGCAACTTGGTAAATCTTCATCTGCTTTTCCCAGAATGGCTCTGGTTGTCTTTGACCCCAGGGACTTCCGACCTTAGATTGGAAGTTTCGATCCGATAAGAAATAAAGCCAATTCCCATCTGCGCTCCATTGAGGGCTGAGTGAATTGATTCGATCGGTGGTTACGGGAATATTCTTTCCTGCCCCTAGATCATAAATCCAGATTTGCCCAAATGTATTACTTGCTGCCTGCCCATAGGCCAAGAACTTACTATCCGGAGACCAAGAAGGAGAAGTCGTTAAATCCTCATCCGATTCGGTCACCTGAGTGCTTTGGCCGCTGGCTATATCCAAAATCCAAAGCTTATTGTCCAAGTCACTATAGGCCACCTTTTTACCATCCGGTGAAGGCATCAATCCTTGTCTCAGAATTTCTCCATCTGAAGTCAGGGCTCGTCCTTCATCCAGGCCCAAACTGGAGTACGCATGGATTTCAAACTCCGAACTTTCATCCGAGAATACCAAAATCTCTTTGCCATCACTTGAGAAAACTGCATCACGATACCGAACGCCATCTTTTCTACTTAATCTTACTTCTCTTCCTTGCTTGGAAGGAAAAATAAACACTCTGCCTCGTGCCGTAAGAGCGACACGATCTCCATCATTACTTACGGATACATTGGTGATGAACTGCTCCGGATTAGTCACCCAGTTTTCCCTAAGCTGATCAAAGTCTGAGATCAGGTTCACTGCCAAATTCTCAGAGCTTCCTGATGCTATATTCATGAGCTTCAAATCGGCTCCAACCCGGTAAACCATTTGGTCGGCAGACACGGAAAATTCCCTGACATCGAAGGTTTCTTCTTTTGTGATTTGAGTAAGATCCGAACCCTCTTCGGTCATGGTCCAGACATTCATAATGCCATCTCGAGCCGAAAGAAAATAAACCTTTCCATCGTGCGGAACCGGGTGATGATCTTCTCCATCGTATTCCTGGGTTAATCGGACAGCCTCATCCGCTCCATCAGAATATTTCCAGATTTTCCTTGCGGTTCCTCCTTCATAGCGTTTTGTGACATTGTTATGAAAGGACGGCCGAACGAAATAGAAATCATTTCCATCCTCTGAGAAAGAGCCTTCTGCGGCCAGTGAAAGCGGTACAAATTCCTTTTCCAGGCTTTCCACATCCACAAGAACAGTCCGCAATCTCGGTAAGGTGGAGTACTGTGTAGTCATGTAAGCAACCTGCCCATTCCCTTTCCAATCTGTTGGAGTAGAGCTAGAAGCCTCATAGGTCAGTCGCTTTGGCAAGCCGCCCTGAACAGAAATCACATAAACCTCTCGGGGACCCTCATAGCTCGCAGCATAAGCCACCCATTTTCCATCGGGGGAAAGCTTAGGATCAGATTCATCTCCGGGGTGGGTGGTCAGCCTTATGGCATCTCCGCCGGAGGTTGATACTTTCCAGATATCTCCTTCAGAGACAAAGACGATTTGGTCTCCGGAAATATCAGGATGCATAAAGTATCCCGTTTGGGAATAGCTTAAATGAGCGATAAGGAACGCTGAAAGAAAAGTGAAAAGTAGTTTTAGTCTCATTTTACTAATATTTGAAATTCAGACAATTGCGTCAGGTGAATTAGGTATGAATCAATCGGATTGAATATATTGATAAAAACTAGCTTACCTGTGCCTCTCATAAAATTCTGATCTGGACCAAAATCTAATGGTCCAACTTTTTTCAGGAGAGCTCAAAAATTCTAGGTAAAATCAAAACCATGAGATACCTACTTTTCATCTTTGCTATATTTTTTTCAGCATCTCTTCAGGCGCAGGAAAGGGATATTGCTTCATTAACTTCAGAAATAGACAGCACCCACATCCCCTTAACGGTAAACTGGAGATTTCAAAAGGGAGATAACCCAGATTGGAAAGAGCTGGATTTTGATGACTCAGGATGGAAGTCCTTCACCAATGCCAACCTAGCTATGCTGGACTCCATCGATAAGCTTGAGGAGAAAGAGGTTTACTGGTTTAGGAAATACTTTACTATCGACACATCCTATGAATCCGTCTTGTTTGAACTATTTATAGGCGGGGCAACAGAACTATATATTAATGGTAAGGAGATAATCCGCGTGGGTGAGACAGGTTCTGAACCAGAAGGAGAAGCGCCCTTCAGTAGTTTCGGCTTTGCAAAACTCGATTCCGGACAATTATATGTTTTAGCCATCAAATATCAGTACGTAAAAAGCAATAGATTTTTACCAGAAAAACATCAACCCCAACTTCTTCTTAGGATGACTTCTGCCGCCTATGCTGATTCTCTAGGCTTTAAGCAGAAGGTAGTACACCCAACATTTGACCGTGCCCTGCCCTCCAATTACATTTTAATCGGCCTTAGCATTTTCCTAACACTGCTTTTCTTGGGCCTATGGTTATATACTCGAGAGAAAACTTATCTATACCTCTTCCTAATCAGTTTGTTGATGTCGATTGAAGATCTAGGACAAATAGATGCTTTCACAAATGGTTTTCGCCCGGAAGAAAATACAATTAGCGGACTGACCTTATCCCTTTTACTGTTCTTCATTCATCTTTTTTCCTACGAAGTTTTAGAGCGTCCGAAAGATAAATGGCATAAAGTCGTTTCTTATTTAGTCATTATTCCCATCGTAGTCAGTTTTTTTGGGAAAGTCCCTTTTGGACTTCCGCTCTATGTAATTGTTGTCCTTATCTCGGTTTACAGGATTTGCTATCTGCAAAGGAAAACCAAGAAATCAGAAGCCATAACACTAGTAATTCTGTCCTTAATCGTATTCTTTCCATTTATACTGGCCGGCTTAGAAATTATATTCGGTTTTAAATCTGGCCTTGATCCTAACTTCCTCTACCTCTTTATTTTCTTTATCCCAATCGGTTTGGGTGGTTTGGTGATTGGAACCTTTGGAAAAAGAACCAAAGAATTACAGAGAAACCTATCTGAAGTGGAGCGACTCTCTCAGGAGAGAGAAGAGATTCTGGCTTCACAAAATGAAAAGCTGGAAAAAGAGGTAAACCAAAGAACCAAAGACCTTAAGGAATCTCTGGAGAATCTAAAATCCACTCAAGCTCAGCTTATTCAGTCTGAGAAAATGGCTTCGCTTGGAGAGCTAACAGCTGGCATAGCACATGAAATTCAGAACCCCTTGAACTTCGTCAATAATTTCTCTGATCTGAACAAGGAACTGATTGAGGAAGCGAATGAAGAAATGGATAAGGGTGATCTGGAAGAGGTTAAGGCCATTTTGAATGACCTAGGGGAGAACTCTGAAAAGATTAACCATCATGGAAAGCGTGCTGGAGACATTGTGCGAGGCATGCTGGAGCATAGCCGAAAAAGTGACGGACAACGAGAAGAAACAGATATCAATGCTCTGGCCGATGAATACCTTAGACTCAGCTATCATGGTTTAAGGGCTAAAGACAAAAGCTTCCAATCTGATTTCGAAACTAATTTGGATTCAAATATTCCAAAGATCAATGTTAACCCCTCAGACATAAGCAGAGTCTTCCTGAACTTGATAAATAATGCCTTTTACGAGGTGGACAAAAAGAAAAAAGCTACACCGGATTCAGATTTCAAGCCTTTGGTAACATTAAAAAGTCGCCTGATCGAAATGGATGGAAAAGCCACTGGAGCTGAGTTTGCCGTGGTAGATAATGCGGATGGTATTCCAGCTGATATTAAGAATAAAATCTTCCAGCCCTTTTTTACAACCAAACCTACCGGTAGCGGGACAGGTCTAGGCTTGAGTTTGAGCTATGATATTGTAAAAGCTCATGGTGGTGATCTTCGAGTCAAAAGTACAGAGGGTGAAGGAACAGAAATGATCATCTATTTGCCTATTTAGAAAAGGTCGGATATAATTTTAGTTTCATTATTCTAATGTTTTGAATACAGAAAATTGCACTATGTGAATAATGATTGTATCAATCGGATTGAATATATTGATGCAAACTAGTATACAGGCACATCTTTTAAAATTCTGATTTTCTGGTCTTACCGCTATTCAATAAACATAGGATTGAGCGGCAATTTGAAGACTCCTCCAACTATATGAGATACCCGTTTTTATTCTTTCTATTTCTTTTTTCGGTAAGCCTTTACGGGCAAGACCGAAAATTTGCGGTTTTCCAAAATCTTGACACTACCTACGCTTCCCTTTCGACTAACTGGAATTACAAAAAAGGAGATAATCCCAAGTGGAAGGAATTTGATTTTGACGATAAGGATTGGAAAACCATTTCCCGATCAAACATCGCTGTACTTGACTCAATCGAGAAAATAGAACAGGACGACATCTATTGGTTCAGGAAATACATGAGATCAGAGGTCGAAAATGATTCCTTACTCCTTCTCCTGGCCCAAAGGGGAGCATCAGAGGTCTATCTGAATGGAAAACAGATACTGAAGGTTGGTGAAATCGGGAGGGATGGAACCCAATCAGAAGCTAAAGGTTGGGATAGCCATTTTGGTGCTTTCGGACTGGAAGAGGGAAAGGAATATGTTTTGGCCATTAGATACCAATACCTAAAATCCAACCTGATTCTACCTGAAAAAACAAACCCGGGACTTGAGGTTAGGCTAGCCTCAATAAGTAAAGCCCTTGACCTGGGAGTCGGATTTGAATGGGTAAGAAAGGACGTGAATGACGGGAAATTTATGATTTTCTTCTCCCTCGGCATTACCAGTTTTCTTGTCATTCTATTTATTGGGCTTTGGATATACACGAAGGAAAAAGCGAGTCTTTACCTGACATTTCTCTCCATCTCACTTACCCTCCTTTCTCTTCAAGCCTTAGACCGATACAATTTTGGTTTTAGGGATGATTACTATCCTGTTCAAATTTTCCTCCAAACCCTTTTGATAATTACCGTGCACCTCGCTGCCTACGAGATCATGGAGAGAAGGACAGACATTTGGAAAAAAATCATACTACCCCTCTGTCTGGCCCCAATAATCGCTAGCTTCTTTTTTCAAGATCAATATGTCTACGCCTTTTATGTAATCATTACAATTATTTCCATTTTAAGATTGACCTATTTACAATGGAACCTCCAAAAAGCGGCTTCAAGGACATTCTTGATACTTACTCTCATTATCTGTTTACAACCCATAGTAGGATTGCTAGAGTCATTTACGGGACAATCCTTTGGCTTGAGCCAAATACTTCCTTTCACCAGTTTTGCATTACCTGTTGGATTTGCCCTGTATGTCGTCGGCACTCTTGGAGTTAGAACGGATAGGCTAAAAAGGAACTTGCTAAAAGTAGAGCGCCTGTCTCATGAGCGGGAGGACATTCTTGAATCTCAAAATGAGAAGTTAGAAAAAGAAGTGGCCCAGCGAACCAAGGACTTACAGGATTCTTTGGAGAATCTCAAATCAACCCAAACTAAATTGATTCAATCTGAGAAGATGGCCTCACTGGGTGAATTGACAGCGGGTATCGCACACGAGATTCAGAACCCTTTGAATTTTGTCAATAATTTCTCTGAAGTCAGCGGAGAATTGGTCGATGAGCTAAACGAAGAATTAGAAAAAGGTGATCTGGAGGAAGTGAAATTCATCGCATCTGACCTTAAGTCCAACCTCGGAAAGATAAAGCACCACGGTGGCCGGGCCGGTGATATCGTCCGAAATATGCTAGACCATAGTCGCAAAAGCGATGGACAAAGAGAGGAGACTGACTTAAATGCCCTTGCTGATGAATATCTCAGACTTAGTTACCATGGCATGAGAGCAAAGGACAAAAGTTTCAAAGCAGATTTTGAGACGGATTTGGATTCCAGAATTCCGAATATCATAGTCAATGCATCAGAGATGAGTCGAGTGTTCCTTAATCTCATAAACAATGCTTTTTATGAGGTAAATAAGAAGGCTCAGGTTAATCCAAACTCTTCCTATAAACCCAAGGTCGTAGTAAAAAGCTCGCTAATTGAATTTGATGGGCAGCCTACCGGAGCTGAATTTATTGTAAGTGATAATGCGAATGGAATCCCGGATGATATCAAGAGCAAGATTTTCCAACCGTTTTTTACCACCAAACCTACCGGCAGCGGTACTGGGCTTGGCCTGAGCTTGACCTACGACATCATTAACGCCCACATGGGGGATCTCGAAGTGCAAAGTGAGAAGGGTGTCGGAACTCAAATGATGATCTATCTACCCATTCAAATGTAAGGAAGTTCGAGATGGATCAGGAAAAGAAAAACGCACTTAATAAGACCTTTGAAGCTTTTCAGGAAACCTGCCTTTCTGGTATTCCTAATCCACACTATGAGCAATGGATTTATCCCAAAATAATGGGTTTTGGAACCGCAGTAGATGAGATAATTGAAGGAATAGATCAATTTGATACTCTACTGAAAAACCAAAACAGTCAATTGGTTGGAATGAAGAGTTCCTGGCAAATAACTCCTATCTATAGGAAATTTTCAGATGATGAAAACACGGCCATTTTTGCGGATGATGTTGATTTGAAAATTTCAAATGATAAGGAAAACATCGTAATGAATTTAAGGCTAACCACCATTTTTTCTTTTTCTGAGGAGAGATGGCAAGTGATACATTGGCATGGGTCCAAACCGGAAATGGTGGAAAATGAAACCGACGCATGGGGGGTAGACGCCTATAAGCAAAAAGCGGAAGAACTACAGAAACTTGTAGATGAGCAGACGGTAGACCTGAAAGAAAAAAACCGAGAGCTTGAAATCGAAGCTGGCTTGGAAAGGGTTCGCGCTCGATCCATGGCCATGCACTCAAGCGAAGATATGGGTGCTTGTATTTTAAAAATGTTTACAGAACTCACGGCTTTGGGAGTAGATGAGCGAACAAGATTTGGGATTGGTATTCTGAACCATGAAAATGAGGAAAACCAACTCTGGACGGCTCGAAAAAACGGGGATGAGATCAAAATGCATATCGGCAAGATTGACATGAAATCCCACCCTTTATTGAAAAAAGCCCGAAAGGCCTGGAAAGAAAAGATTCCTTTTCATAAATATCTTTTGAAAGGTGCAGATTTGAAGGCCTACTATCGAATGCTCAATGGTGCTCCGGATTATAAAATTGACATTCCTCTCGATGAGCTTCCAAAAAAGGAGGTTCAGCACTGTTTCATTTTCGAGTATGGCTTTTTCTATGCCTTCAGTCCAGAAGAATTCGACAAGGAAATCATTCGCATTGGCCAGCGTTTTACTTCACAGTTTGAACAGACCTACCGAAGATATTTAGACCTTCAAAAAGCTGAAGCCCAGACTAGGGAAGCTCAGATCGAAGCCGGACTGGAGCGCGTCAGGGCCTCAGCCATGGCAATGAGGCATAGTGATGATTTGGTAAGCTGTACTAAGATCCTATTTGACCAACTTGAGAAGCTCGATTTAACCATGGAGCGTAGCGGTATAGGGGTATTTGATCCGGAGACACGAGACTGCCAATTGTATACGACGGTACTTAATCCTGAAGGAAAAAAGGAATTGAGTTTAGGAGTAACCTCTCTAACTATCCATCCTATGCTTATTCAAACATTTGAAGCATGGGAAAGACAAGAAGCTTTGTCCTATACTTTAGAGGGGGAAGATCTTAAGAATTACTATGAAATTGTCTCTCATAGCGAATTTATACTTTCGGAAGAAGTCCTCGAGAAATCATCTGCATTACCTCGGGAGTTCTATCACTACTCACCATTCAGTGCTGGAGGCTTATATTTCTTCTCAGATATTGAACCCAAAGAGGAAGACAAAAGAATACTTCAAAGGTTCGCTGAAGTTTTCGACCTGACCTACACCAGATTTTTAGATCTCCAGAAGGCCGAAAAACAAGCAAGAGAAGCACAAATTGAGACTACACTTGAAAGGGTACGAGGACGAGCTCTGGCCATGCATGCCACAGAGGAACTAAGCCAGGTAATCATGGAATTTTACCAGGATTTGGAGTCTTTGGATATTCATCTGGACCGAGGCATGCTGGCTGTAGTAGATTCTAAAACTGAGGATATCACTTGGTGGATGGCCGGCAAGGAGGAGCTGATTAGTGATCGCGGATTAATTACAAAGAAAAATGACCATCAGTTTCACCAAACCTTTATCAATCTCTGGAAGAAAAAGGAAAAGAAATGGTCCTATACTTTAGAGGGCGAAGAGAAAAAAGACTGGGATGAGTATGCCTTTTCCGAGACAGAGTGGGCACAGGTGCCAAAGCCGATTCAGGAAAATATGAAGTCCCTTCCAAAGATTAATCTCTTTGGCTCATCGGCGGCATTTGGTAGCCTTTTGGTGAGTTCTGTTGAGGATCTATCCGAGGAACAGCAGGAATTAATCAATCGATTCACGACCAGTTTCAACCAAACCTTCACCAGGTTCCTAGACCTTCAAAAAGTAGAAGAGCAAGCGAGAGAAGCCAAGATAGAAGCTGCTTTGGAAAGAGTTCGTTCCGCCTCCATGGCCATGCATAGAAGTGAGGATTTAGAAAAGGTGGTGGAGGTGACTTTTAATGAACTTCGAAGTCTACAGCTACCTATCGACGGTTGCCAATTATTAACCTTCGAAGACCAATCAAAAAACTTTCACTTCTGGTCTGCCACTCCAGATATGATTTACCCAAACCGCGTGAATATACCTTGTTTTGATCATCCCATTTTTACCAAATTTTGGGAGGCAAGAGACAATGGGGACACCTTCACGAGTTTTGACCTCACAAAAGAAGAGACCCTAGGCTTTTACAATCACCTCTATGAACACACGAACTTAGGTGAAATTATAACAAAAGAACGGTGGAAGAGGATTCAATCCATTCAGTATGGCTATAGAACCTCTTGGGGAATTCAGAAAAACACAGGATTATGGATTTTCAATTTTTCCAATCATCATTTCACTCCAGACGAAAATTCGGTAATTCTACGGTTTTCAAGGGTATTTGAACAAACCTACACCCGATTCCTAGATCTCCAAAAAGCTGAAGAACAAGCCAAAGAGGCTAAAATCGAAGCTGCCCTGGAAAAGGTGAGGGCGAGAACTATGGGCATGCAACATAGTGATGAATTACCCGAGGCTGCGAATATCCTATTCACAGAGGTGCAAAATCTGGGAATCCCTGCCTGGAGTTGTGGCTATTGTATCCTTCAAGAAGACAAGCGCTCTAGCACCTGTATTATGAGTAGTGAAGGGACCCTTCAAAAACCATTTCTTCTTCCTCACCATGGAGAAGCCTCCTTCGATGAATGGGGTGACTTCGTTACTAGCGAGGAGATGTTCTTTGTCCAGGAATTAGGTGGAGAGGCTATTGAAAGTCATTATGGCTTTATGAAGTCTCTTCCTGATCTGAAGCTGACCTTTCAGGAATTGGAAGAAGCAGGCCTAACATTACCCTCTTATCAAATCAATCATTTGTGTAAGTTTTCCAACGGCTTCCTTCTTTTCATTACCTACGAGAAGGTGCCCGATGCTCATAGTATATTCAAGCGATTTACCCGGGTATTTGAACAAACCTATACTCGATTCCTCGATCTGAAAAAAGCAGAGGAGCAGGCACAAGAAGCAAAAGTAGAGCTATCCCTTGAAAGAATTCGTGCTCAGGTTACAGCCATGAGAGAATCGGAAGAGCTTTTGGAAATCGTGGTCAGCATGCGGAAAGAGTTTGTTTCCCTCGGTCATGAAGCGCACTACTTTTGGCATATGCGCTGGCTACCAAAGACCTACGCCAAAGCCATGACCTCGGGTGATGGGACCCAGATCGGGATGGTGATGACCTTACCCAGACATATTCATGGCGATATTCCGGCAGTGGCAGAGTGGGAGAAAAGCAAAGACCCAACCCATATTTTGGCTATGGATGTAGACCTCGCAGTGGAATACATAGATAAGATGATCAAGCTCGGGGACTTTGAGCGAGTGGATCCACAATCTCCAACCCTTGACGATATCCGACAAATTGGAGGATTGACCTTTGTGATGGCAAGAACCACGCATGGCGAAATAGGCTATAGCCTTCCTGGTAAAGTGGAACACCCTCCACAAGAATCCATTGACACGCTCACCCGTTTTGCAGGGGTATTTGATTTGGCTTATCGACGTTTTGAAGACTTACTTACCGCGGAAAAACAAAGCCGCAAAGCCAAAATTGAACTCGCACTAGAGCGCGTCAGAGCACGAGCGATGGCTATGCAGGAACCCGAGGAATTGGTCGAGGTTGCCCAAGTTTTACGTGAGGAAATGGGTCTGCTAGGGGTAGAAGAATTGGAGACAAGCTCCATCTATATCAATCAAGAAGACCAAATTACAGCGCAATGCTGGTATTCGATTAAGGATATCCGTGATGGTTCCAAAAAGTATGTGGCTGATCATTTTGATCTGAATTACACAGAGACTTGGGTAGGTAGCCAAATGTTGGCTTTTTATAAAAGTGAAGAACCTAATACCTCCATTTTGATGCGAGGTGAACACCGAATCGAATGGATCAACTATTGCGCAAAGCGCACCAAAAAGTTAGATGGATTCTATGGAAATGAAATTCCTGAGCGTACGTACCACCTGACTAAATTCTCGAATGGAGCCATTGGCGCAGCCACTCCGGGTGAGATTTCTCCTGAGAGTTGGGAGCTTTTGCAAAGAGCGGCCACCGTATTCTCTCTGGCCTATTCCAGATTCCTGGATTTGTCCCAGGCTAGAGATGACTTGAAGAAACTGAAGCGAGCCAAGGCCAAAGCGGAAAAAGCCTTGAAAGATCTTAAATCAGCTCAGGAACAATTAATCCAACAGGAAAAGCTTGCAAGTCTGGGTCAGCTCACTGCAGGTATTGCACATGAGATCAAGAATCCACTGAATTTTGTCAATAATTTCTCAGAGCTAAGCGGAGAGTTAATCGATGAAGTTTTTGAAGAGCTGGAAAATGTAGATGATTCAGAAGCCAAGGAAGAAATAGTGGCCATCCTGGAAGATGTGAAGAGCAATCTGGTAAAAGTCAACGAGCATGGTTCAAGAGCAGATGGAATTGTGAAGTCCATGCTTCAGCATAGTAGGGCCTCTGGTAGCAAGGAAGAATCAAAAGATTTCAATGGATTGGTCAAAGAGTTCGTCAATCTATCCTTCCATGGTATGCGAGCGGGTAAAAATCCAATCAACGTAGATATTCAATTAGATCTGGACCCAGATGTTCAAGAGGTCAAATTGATTACTGAGGATTTTTCCAGGGTCATTTTGAATATCTGTAACAATGCTTTCGATGCCATGCGCGAGCTACTGAATGAAGAAAGTCATGACTATCTGGCCTCCTTAGAAGTAAGTACCAAGGCTCTCAAAGGTGCCATTGAGTTACGAATCAAAGACAATGGTCCAGGCGTTCCAGACGACATTAAAGACCAGATTCTTCAACCCTTCTTTACTACAAAAAAAGGAACAGAAGGAACCGGTCTTGGACTCTCCATTACCCATGATATTATCAAGGCACATGGAGGTGAATTAGAAGTAAAAAGTGAAAAAGGAAAAGGAGCCGAATTTATCATCCATCTTCCTATCCATTGATTTTAAGTAAATTATGACATAGAAGTACACCCAGACTAAACACGTTTATCATGCAAAAATCTTTTTCAACTTTCAGAATGGCCCTATCATTCTTACTAGGTATGGCGATTCTTATTGGCTTTTGCCAAAGCTCATTTGGACAAATAAATGGTTCCAAAGGCGTTCCAAAATACACGAACTACATCATAGGCGATAATACGCCTGCAGGCCAACAAGTCTGGAATGTAGGACAGGACAAAGACGGATACATTTACACCGGTACTTCCACGGGTTTACAAAAATTTGATGGAGTTAACTGGGAGCTTTTGGCCTCTCCAATTCAAGGATTTCTCACCAATGTAAGGTCCACATACCTGGCTACTGATGGCACGTATTATTACGGATCCATTAGTGACTTTGGAGTAGTCCTCACGGATTCCACGGGAGTCACTAAAGAGGTTTCGATGACTAATTTAATTCAGGAAGAAATCCCTTTTAATGATATCTGGACCATCCGCGAAACAAAAGGAAAAATCTATTTCCAGGCTAGAGAAGCCATTTTCATTTATGATCCAGAGGAAACAGATTCAAGCAAACAAATCAAAATTTGGAAGCCCGATACCGCCTTTATGTACGGTTGGGCATTTGAAGATACTTACCTTGCCCATCAGGCTCAGATGGGCTTATTTAGGGATAATAACGGAACACTTGAGTTTATAGAAGGAAGTGAGATCTTTAATAATGATAGAGTTCAGGTTCTTTTACCCTATAAGAATGAGGGAGAATTTTTAGTAGGTGCCTTTGCAGGTGGTCTGTACCTGTATAACGGAGAATCATTTTCTCCATTCAAAACTGAGATTGATGTTCTATTACAGGAGAGAAGCTTGTATAAATCCTTGGCTCTTCCTAACAATACCTATGCTTTGGCCGTGCTCGGCCATGGATTCTTTATTATAGATCAGGATGGAAAAGTCTTAAATCAGTTCACTACAAAAAATTCAATTCCTGATCAAAGTGTTTACGCCTTCCATCTTGACAATACCCAAAATCTCTGGGTAGGCACCAATGCAGGATTATGTAAAATCGAGCTGTTTTCTCCCTTGACTCAGTTTGACTCAGATCAATATGAGGTAGGGAATATCCTATCGCTAAATGCATATGGAGATGATTTGTATTTGGGTGGTTCTACCACCATCCTGTATATCGACAAGGATGATGGAGAGATTAAAAAGGTAGATGGCTTACCTAATACTCAAGTCTTCAACATGGCGGAGGATGGAGACCAGCTAATTTCCACAGGCCCGGGCCTTTATGAAGTACGTGGCAGTAAAGCTCGCTTAATTCCCGAAACACAACCCTATCAGACTGTGGCTGTAGGGATATCTGAAAATCACCCAGGATATATTTTCACAGGAGGTGCTTTTGGACTTCATGTTTTCAAGAGAGAAACTGGCCCTAATGGCAGTTATAATTATGAATCCATCGGTACTATTTCTGGCGTGACCAGATCTGTTTATTCAATTGAAGAAGATTCAGAGGGGGAGATTTGGGTTGGAACCCAATCGGGTTATATGTATCGGGTTGAAATTCCAAAAACCGCTTCGGGAAATCTAAAGATTGAAGATGCCTTAGTTAGTGAATTTTCAGATGAAAATTCCATGGAAGGTCTGTCAGGTGTAGTCTCTGAGATTAATGGGAAAATATATAGTTCAGGCGTGGATGGATTCTTTTACTTTGATAGAGAATCGGAAAGTTTCGTAAAGGATGAGGTACTGAGTTTCTCAGAAGAAAAAGCTGATATAAACTTAGATACATATGGGCTCGGAGTAGGAAGGACCGGAAACATTTTCCTTTCTTTTGCAGGCGAAAATAGATTAGCCATACCCCAAGAGGATGGCAGCTTTAAAATTCAAGAATACCCGCTCAACCTAGTCACAGCAAATATTACTGGAGGTGGATATACAGAAGATAATGGGACATTTTGGTTTGCTACCGATGAAGGTCTTCTTCGAATTGATCCCACAAAGGAGTATAAAACGGACTACGCTCTTCCGATCTATTTCAACGCAGTTAGAAGTTCAGAAGAAAATCTTGTGCTTCCAGATTACTTTGGAGAGGAAGTTCCTGGCCTGATTTACAAAGGGAACAATATTACATTCAACTACATAGCTCCATTTTATGTCAAAGAAAATCAGATTCAATACCAGACCTTCCTGGAGGGGCTAGACGAAGAATGGTCTGATTGGGACAATAGAACTTCCAGAGAATTTAGCAATCTCCCTTACGGTACTTATACCTTTCGGGCGAAGGCAAAAAATGCTTTTGGGGTTGAATCTTCAGAAATTTCTTATTCATTCGAAATCCTACCTCCATGGTATGCTACCTGGTGGGCCTTTATTCTTTACACAATTCTATTTGGACTCATTGTCTATGGACTCGTGAAATTCCAAACCGCGCGTGTATTGGCAAGAGAAAAAGAAAAAAACAGAGAAAAAGAACTGGCTCAAGCCAAAGAAATTGAGAAAGCCTACGAAGGGCTAAAGGCAACGCAGGCACAACTTATTCAATCAGAGAAAATGGCTTCTTTAGGAGAATTGACTGCTGGAATCGCCCATGAAATTCAGAATCCATTGAACTTTGTGAACAACTTTTCGGAACTGAATCAGGAGCTGATTGAGGAGCTAGGTGAAGAGCTCAAAAAGGGAAATATGGATGAGGTGAAGGAACTAGTGGCGAACATTCAGGAAAATGAAGCTAAAATAGTCCAACATGGAAAACGAGCAGATTCCATCGTGAAAGGAATGCTACAGCATAGTAGATCAAGCTCAGGCGAAAAACAAAAAACGAATCTGAATGTGCTGGCTGAAGAATACCTTAAACTCTCTTACCATGGCCTTAGAGCCAAGGACAAGTCATTTACGGCTGACTTTAAAACCCACCTTGACCCGGAGCTACCTCGAATTCCTGTTGTCAGACAAGACATTGGCCGGGTATTGTTAAACCTGATTAATAATGCCTTCTATGCGGTGAATGAAAAAGCTAAGGCTTCGCAAAACGGCTATAAGCCTCAGGTGACTGTAGGTACTAAGAAAACCGAAACTGGCCTGGAGATCTCAGTGGCAGATAATGGCGGAGGTATTCCAGAATCCTTGAAGAAAAAAATCTTCCAACCTTTCTTTACCACCAAGCCAACGGGTTCAGGTACCGGTCTTGGGCTTAGCCTTAGTTATGATGTAATCAAAGCCCATGGTGGAGAATTGAAGGTGAATAGCACTGAAGGGGAAGGGACAGAGTTTTTCATCAGAATCCCTGTGGTTTAAATGGTATACTCGTTCAAAAAGTATCAGTTCATACTGGCATTTTTATGTCTAATCGCCAATGTCAATGTCTCTGCACAGCAACTTGATGCCAATACCATATTCAATAACCTCACCGCTGAAGATGGTTTACCCACCACATCTGTCACTGCGGTAACTCAGGACAGTTTCGGATTCATCTGGATAGGCTCATGGTATGGAGTCTATCTTTATGACGGAGTCAGATTCGAAAAGATGTTTAACGACGGGAGACGGGTGTTGGCAGATGATAAAGGTGGTGTTTGGATTTCCTACCAAACTGGAAATATTGCCTATTTCAATGGAAAGACTGAAGAATATGAGTTCTTCAGAGATTTAGACGAAGGACTACGATACCTCCCTATGATAATTACTCCAAATGGTGAGGTTTTTACCTCCACTGGACAAGGAGTGATGAAATTCAATGAAATAAACCGAGAATTTGAATTAGAAGAAGGACAAATTCCTGGGAATGCGTTTGAATTAAATTTTGGTGAAGATGGAAGGATAGACTTTCTACATTGGCCTGAGGAGACACCGAAAATTGGCCATCGATCTCCCTCAGGAGAATATACCTATGAAGACTTCCCAGAGGATAAGAACTCTGATACAAAATCGTCGTTTTCGGAATCAATTCCCACTATAGTATTCCCATACCAGGATTCTGGCACCATAATCCTTAATACAAATGGTTTTGCCAAAAGAAATAATTTGGATGAACCATGGCAGTTCAAAAAATTTAGTGACCCAGATATACTCAAAGAAAATGGGTTTGAAAACCGAGGAGCTTATGTGATAAATGGAAATGAAATTTGGCTCAACAGAATAAATGCATTGAGTAAGATAAACCTTGAGTCTGGCGAAATTTCCTCTTCATATTCCGACCAAACCAAGAGTAACGGACTACTTCCTCTAGAGAGTTTTCATGGCTCTGAGATGTTATTAGATCAACAGGGAGTACTTTGGATTCCAAGGTTTTCCTATGGCATAAGTAAACTCAATTTCTTCCAGTCGGACTTTGGGCTCCAGAGAGATGAGTCTGGCAAGGTGGTAGCTGATGTACTGTCTGCAGTAGAAATGGAGGATGGTTCTTATTGGATTGGAGCAAGAACGTCAATGGAAAAAGGACTCATTCATTACTCAGCAGATGGAAAACAAATTCTAAATCGAATCGGCGCAGAAAAAGAGAGACCAGGTCCTGGTAAATCCGTTGGAAGAGGATTAAGCCATCCTTACCCATGGGTTCAGTTTATCACCTCTAAAGGCGAATTCTATGTTGGAACAGGATCACCCGGTGCTTCGAACGGAGGTTTAAACAGAATAGATCTTGAATCAGGTTTGATCACACGATTTAGGCATGACCCTAATGATCCAAAAAGCCTTTCGTCCAATTGGATATTCAACATTTTAGAGGACAAAAAAGGTAGATTATGGATTAGGCATAATGAAGGAATCGACTCTTTTGATCCAGTGTCAGAGGAATTTTCAACCCTCGAAATTCCGAACTATGCGGGAAGACAAGTCTCACACCTTATAGACAGTAAGGGTAACCTTTTAATCTTTGTGGATGATGCGGAGCGCCCACTAGTCCTATACAATGTGGATTCAGGTGAAACAACTTACCCTGAAGTGAATGAGGAAATTTCCAGTGGTGTTTACTCCATTCAAGCTAATATTGACAGACAGGGTAGAGTTTGGATTACTACTCAAAACGGTTTCGGATATACTGATGAGAATTATGAAGAAATGCTGCATTGGGTTCCACTTGAAGAATTTAAGTATCCAGAAATAGGTATTAATGCAATTTCATTCGATGAAAATGGGAATGTGTATTTCGCTACGACCAATGGAATTATCCGGTACAATCCAGAAACAAAAGAAAGCCTCAGATTTGGATTAGAAAGGGGATTACAATCGAATAGATTCAGTACGCTTAACTATCGAGGTCCATCAGGCAAAATTTACTTTTCTGGTACCAGTGGAATCAATGTCTTTGATCCTGAAGAATTAGACCAAAATCCTTACGCTCCTGAAATTATCATCCGGGATGTAAAAATAGACGGGGAGTCCTGGCAATCTTTGGTGGATTCCACCGATCGAAGCCCTACTTATTCCGCTTCAAAGGTTGTTGTTCCTCCCAGTTCAACAACAATAAGCATTTCTTTTTCCAGCATTCACTTTGGAGGCAATGGTCAAAACCAATCCGAATACAGGCTAATTAATTTCGACGAAAACTGGCAACAGGCAGGCAATACGGGTACTGCTATTTTCACTAATCTCCCTGAAGGAAAATATACCCTTGAGATTAGGTCAAGTAACCTGGATGGGGTGATAACTCCGGAATTCAAGACTTTGGAAATTGAGGTACTTCCTCCCTGGTACCGAACATGGTGGGCCTATTTGATTTATGGAATTCTGTTCATTCTACTTCTCAGAATTGCCATTCTAGACCAAAGAAGAAAAGCCACAAAGAAAGAGAGAGAAAAGGCCAAGGATAAAGAATTAGCTCAGGCAAAGGAGATTGAAAAGGCCTATACCGAATTAAAGTCCACCCAGGCCCAGCTTATTCAATCCGAGAAAATGGCCTCACTAGGTGAGCTTACCGCAGGAATCGCTCATGAGATTCAGAACCCGCTAAACTTTGTCAATAACTTTTCCGAGGTATCCGAAGAGCTAGTTGATGAAATGAACGAGGAATTGGAAAAAGGAGACATAGAGGAAGCCAAGTTCATAGGAAAAGATCTCAAAGAAAACCTCTCCAAAATCAACCACCACGGTAATCGTGCAGGGTCTATCGTTAGAGGTATGTTGGAGCATAGCCGAAAGTCCGAAGGCGAAAAGGCTCCAACAGATCTGAATGCATTGGCAGAAGAATTCCTAAAGCTTTCTTATCACGGACTGCGGGCAAAGGACAAGAGCTTCTCTTCAGATTATAAACTGGAGCTGGATCCAAACCTTCCTCAAGTCGAAGTCAACCCTCAGGACACCGGAAGAGTGGTCCTCAACCTGATAAATAATGCTTTTTATGCTGTTCACGAAAAAGCTAAATCGGGAATTGATGATTATATCCCTACCGTAACTGTCTCAACAAAACTGACTCCCCTCCCTGAAGGGGCCGGGGGTGAGTCAATTGAACTCTCCGTTTCCGATAATGGCCCTGGAATTCCAGATTCCATCAAGGAGAAAATCTTTCAGCCTTTCTTCACTACCAAGCCTACCGGTTCTGGAACGGGCCTCGGTCTCAGCTTGAGCTATGATATCATCAAAGCTCATCGAGGTGAATTGAAAGTGGAGAGTCAGGAAGGTGAGGGCACCGTTTTCAGAATAAGTTTACCTTATATCAAATCGAATAATGACCATAATAATCATGACGCGAACTGATTTTTAAGAAATATCCCTAAATTCTGATGGAAAAGGCTATGTTGTTCTTTGGTTCTAAATTTACCTGAACAGCCAAGTCTTCAGAACTAATAGTAGCTGAGTTTTTACAACCAACCGAAAAATTGATGCTTCGTAAGCATTCTTACTTTTTTGTAGTATTCATCGTCCTTTTTTGGGCCTGCTCAGAAAATGATCAGGTAGATGAATTATCAAAGCCTACTTGGGAAAAGCCAGAGGTGATCACTTTAAGTGATGCATCTGGAGATAACCCGCTTGAAGTGGTTAAGCTGAGTGAGGTTCCTCCACCCCAAATTGTCCGGGTTCCGAAAAACTCAGGAGGATCCTATGTGAGGTATCCTGGAACAGAGGATGAAGAAATAACTCCCCTTGAAGTACCAGTCACAAGCAAATTACCAACTCTGGAAGATTCGGACGGAGAGGAAATCCTAGATGAAAATGGCAACTCCTTTATTCTCGGAAGTGGGGGAATCACCCAATTCACTTCTTATAACTCAGACAATGGACTCGCTCTTGATGCAGTAAATAGTACCCTTTTAGATTCAAGAGGTCATATGTGGTTCGGGACGAATGGAGGTGGCATCAGTAGATTTGATGGTACTTCGTTTACAAATTATACCACCGCTGAAGGATTGGGAGGAAATCAGGTTCAGAGCATAGTAGAAGATGCAAAGGGTGATATCTGGATAGGAACGCTTGACGGAGGTGGCATTACTAAATATGATGGTATTGAATTCACTTCCTATTCCTTTGATGAAGGACTTCTGGATGATCAGGTGTTCACCTTGATGGTAGATCAGGATGGAGCCATCTGGGCAGGAACCTTTGGAGGAGGGGTTAGTCGATTTGATGGTGAAACTTTCACCAATTATACCGTGATGGAAGGACTTCCAAACGATGTAGTCATTTCCCTTCTGGAAGATAAAGATGGCTTTATTTGGATTGGGACCAATGGAGGAGGGTTATGCCGATGGGATGGCAATACGTTTACCACTTTTGACGAAAATGATGGACTTCCCGGGAATAGAATTCGAAGCCTTTACCAAGATCCGGAGGGTCTGATTTGGATTGGAATCATAGGAGAAGGAGTGACTACATATGATGGAAAATCCTTCACGAATTATAACCAAAGTGATGGCCTCGCTGGTCTGGTGGTTCGACAAATTTTAACCACTTCATCAGGCGAGACTTGGCTCGTATCCAATGGAGGAGCAAGCAAATTTTCAGATGGCCAATTCACTACTTTCCGTGAAGCGCAGGGACTACCAAACGATAATTTAAATTCTCTTGCAGAAGATGCAAATGGAAAGCTATGGTTCGCCACCGACTTAGGGGGTGTAAGTAGATATGAGGGAGGAGGATTTGTAAATTATTTCACAGATCAGGGTCTGGCTGAATCCATAGTTATGAGTGTGGAGGAGGATCAAAATGGAGGACTTTGGTTTGGAACCATTGATGGTGGGGTTAGCTATTTTGATGGATCTAAATTCACAAATTACTCTGTCAACCAAGGACTTGCTGATGACAATGTGTACAGTATTTTTGAAGACTCTGGAGGGAATATCTGGTTCGGGACTGGAGGTGGAGGAGTTAGTAGATATAATGGAAACGTCGTAGGTTCTGAGCGGACCAGCTTTACTTCATTTACCATGGACCAAGGTCTGGCAGGCAATGATGTCTTTGGAATCATCGAAGACCAGTCCGGCAATATTTGGTTTGCCACTGACGGTGGTGGGGTTAGCTATTTTGACGGAAATGCTTTTACCAACATCAACACGGCCAACGGCCTTGCTGGTGATGAGATTCTTGGTATAGAAGAAGACCATCTGGGAAATATTTGGATAGCAGCTTATGACGGTGGGCTGAGTCGATATGACGGAGAGAACATCATCAATTTCACCATTGAGCAAGGCTTAATAGAGGATGTAGTCCGAAAGGTAAAAACAGATAGTAAAGGAAATCTATGGATCGGTACTATCCATGGTTTAAGCTTTGTCCCAAAGGACAAACTAGAGAAAATCGAAGAGATCATCGCTGAAGGATATCAAGAATCTATATTTGAAAATTTCACGGAGGCAGAAGGTCTACCAAATGATAACATTCTACAAATAACAGAATTACCACAAGGTAAAATGGCCATAGGTACCAACCTTGGAATCGTTGCCTTTGATTCTCCTGCTGCTGGAACCACCAGATTAGACTCCCTAAAAAACATTGAAATTTATCAGTCCCAGACCGGATTTCCCGTTCGTGATCTTACTGATGGACAAAATGGAATGTTTGTAGATTCCAAGGGAAACCTCTGGGCCGGAACAGGAAGTAATAAGACTTCTCTACTGAGATTTAACTATGCTGCCCAGAAAAAAAACACCACTCAGCCTACCGTTGCCATCAATGAGATTCAAATCAATCAAACGCCCCTCTCATGGAATAATCTGCTGAAAAATATGTCACCTGGACAAGACAGTACTGAAGTGTCGGCGGCGGAAAAGGCGGAGGAAGTAGAAGTTTTTGGAAGAAGCCTAAACGACAGAGAAAGGGAAGAAATGTTAGCGCAATTTGACAAGATCCAATTCGATGGGATCACTCCATTCTTTGCACTGCCGCAGAACCTGACTCTACCCTATAAAAATAATCAAGTCAATATCAGTTTTGCCACCAATGAACTGGCCAAGCCAAACCTGATCGAGTATCGATACTATCTCGAAGGTTATGATCAGACCTGGAGCCCTGTGGTTAAGACTACGAGTGCCAGCTTTGGTAATATTCAGGAAGGTGATTACACGTTTAATGTGATGGCACGATATACTGGGCCTGTTGAAGGTGACGCTGGAGAATGGTCCGCACCTGTTGAATTTTCATTCACGGTACTTCCTCCTTGGTACAGATCATGGTGGGCCTATCTTCTTTATGCAGGGGTTTTCATTTCACTATTCTACCCAATTAGCCAGTATCAAAAGAGACAGGTGATTAAGAAAGAGCAGGAAAAAGCTCGTGAAAGAGAATTAGAGCAAGCTCGTGAAATAGAGAAGGCCTATACTGAATTGGAAGCATCACATGAAAACCTGAAATCCACTCAGTCCCAACTTATCCAATCGGAGAAGATGGCTTCCCTTGGTGAGCTCACAGCGGGTATTGCTCATGAAATCCAGAACCCATTAAACTTTGTGAACAACTTCTCCGAAGTGAGTAAAGAGCTAATGGAGGAAATGGAAGAGGGCTTGAAAAGCGAAGACAAGGATGAAGTCTTTGCGATAGCTACTGATATAAAAGAAAACCTGGAACGGATCAGCTCCCATGGTCGGCGGGCAGACTCTATCGTAAAGGCTATGCTTCAGCACAGCCGGACAGGGGCAGGAAATAAGGAGGAAACAGACATCAATGCTCTGGCTGACGAATTTTTACGGCTGAGCTATCATGCTATTCGCTCCAAGGACCAGGATTTCCGAACCGAATACAAGATGGAGTTAGATCCGAAGCTCCCTAAGGTGGTGGTCATTCCACAAGACATAGGAAAGGTGTTCCTGAATGTCACCAATAATGCCTTTTTCGCTGCCAATGAGCACGATAAGGCCTTGGACAATCCTGATTTTAAACCATTGGTTACGGTTAAGACCAAAAAGCATAAAAAGAGTATAGAGATACAAGTTCTGGACAATGGTGCTGGGATCCCTGACGAGATTAAGGAGAAAATATTCCAACCATTCTTTACTACGAAGCCAACGGGAAAAGGAACCGGATTGGGACTATCTCTAAGCTATGATATTATAAAAGCCCATGGAGGAGAACTAAGTGCAAAATCCATCAGCGAGATGGGAGAGGGCAAAACAGGTACCATATTTAGTATTATCTTACCCTTGACTTCATAATCAAAACCAGCTTTATGGGATTAGATGCCTTTATTATTCTATTTATCATAATCTTCTTAAGACGAGACTTAGACAAGAGTCCTGATAGTCAATTCTGGAGAAAAAGATTTAATTATGGAATGATTCTCACCATAGTCCTGGGAGTTTTTTCCCAGGTGGAGATTGGGATCACTATCCTTTGGGATCTTGGACTGATAGCTATTTTTGGAATTCTGGCTTATATCATCTATACCATAGATCAATTCAGCCATAAGAAGTACTTCATTGTTTGCTGGGCTCCCACGATCATCTTATCATTTCTTTTCGGACAGATAGAAAATTTCTTCCCAAGTTTCGCTGAATCCTGGATGGAGGTTGTTGCCGCGATAATGGTCTTTACTATTATTTGGGGCTTTGGCCTTTGGCTTTTTGGCCGGAGACAAAGAAAAGCTCTGGAACGTGAGCGAAAAATAGCCGAAGAAAAAGAAAAGGAATATCAGGTAACTCAGGAGATTCGTGCATCACTCGAATTAGAGGTTTCCGATAGGACAAAAGATCTTGTCAAGCAAAAAGAGGAACTTCAGAAAACTCTGGAAGAGCTCAAGTCCACACAAGATCAACTGGTTCATTCAGAGAAAATGGCCTCACTTGGAGAACTGACTGCTGGTATCGCACATGAAATTCAGAATCCATTGAATTTCGTAAATAACTTTTCAGAAGTAAGCAACGAGCTCATTGAAGAGATTCAAGAGGAATTCGCTAAACCAAAGGAGGAAAGAGATTCCGAGCTTATTCAGGAGATTTTTGATGATCTGGCCAAAAACCTTTCTAAAATTCAGTCTCATGGGAAACGTGCTGATTCTATTGTGAAAGGTATGCTTCAGCACAGCCGAAATAGTAGTGAAGAGAAGGAATCTACTGATTTAAATTTGCTCGCAGATGAATATGTACGCTTGAGCTACCATGGACTTCGAGCAAAAGATAAATCTTTCAATGCCGAGTTTGAGCTAGACCTGGAAGAAGGCCTTCCAGAACTAAAAGTGGTCCCACAGGATATAGGGCGTGTGCTTTTGAATCTCATCAATAATGCCTTCTATGCTGTGAATGAAAGAAGGAAATCTGGCAAAGCTCCTGAGGATTATAAGCCCTTGGTGACCGTCGCTACAAAAAAGAAATCTTCAGGAATTGAAATCACAGTAGTCGACAATGGTGCAGGCATTCCTAAAGAAAATGTAAATAAGATTTTTCAGCCATTTTTCACTACCAAACCCACTGGGTCTGGTACTGGACTTGGGCTAAGTATGAGCTATGACATTATTACTAAAGGCCACGGGGGTAAGCTAAAAGTAAAATCTAAAGAAGGAGAAGGAACTACATTCACCATAAACCTGAATGAAGAAGACTAAATCATCAAAATACTCGAGAGCACGGCTCTTCCTAATTGCTTCACTGGTATTTTCATGCCAGCAAGCGACTGAAATTGCTGTACCCGAGGACACGGATGGTTTTGAGACCCCAGAGGCAGTTTCATTCACATTACCAGAGGGAAAGCCATTTACATGGAAAGAAATACCGAAAGACAGCGTACCCGTAGGAAAAACCTATAAATTCTCCTTTGAAAACTTACCCTCCACCCCATTCAATTTACAGAAAGAAAAGCCTATTGATTCTCCAATACAGGAATTCGATTTTGAGCTGAAAGATTTGAGAAAATTCCCACTTGAAATCGCATTAGAGATGGATTCTTTAAGTCCGGTCATCAGAAGAATCCCTGAGCCCAGATTCTCCGACCTGACTACTCCTCAGAAATATAGTGAATCCAATGCTGGTTTACTCAGCATCACTGAATCTGAGGGCTTAATTGGAAATGTGGTGACTACCCAAGCTATTGATTTCGAAGGATATCATTGGATAGCCACCGACAAAGCGCTTATGAGGTTCGTTGGTGACGGATTTGAGGTGTATGAAATTGTACCAGACTCATTCAGTGGAACTCGAGAAATTTTAGTTGAAATCGCCTTTTTCCCTGATGGCAGGGCCTTAGCCTGCACACTTAATAATGGTTTTTACATACTTGATTGGGAGAAAGGTATAATTGAAGATTATAAGCTCCCTTATGGTTTCGCGCGTTATGACATAGATTCTGATGGAGCTATATGGGCAGGGAGCATCGAAAATGGGATGAAAATTATTGATCTAGAAAAAAAGACTATTTCAAGCCTAACCCTCCCTTCCGATATACTGACTCAGGTTTTTGGTGCAAAAGAAGATTCAAAAGGAAATGTTTGGATAGGTGGGAACTCCGGGCTTGGATTGATAACCCCAGAGCGAGAAGAAATCATCTACTTCAGTAATTACATGGGTCTGCCAGATGGTGGATTTTATGATTTCCTTGAAGACGGTAAGGGTAATATCTGGCTTTCATCTTTCACCCCGGGTCTCAAGGCTATCTCACTTGAAGAGCAAAAAGTCAAATTTCTTGGACCAGAGCAGGGATTCTCTGATGGTGCAGTCAATGTCTCTATGGACCAGCAAGGGAAAATTTGGATTGGTTCAAATGGGGCATTCACAATTTTTGACCCCGAAAAAGAAACCTTAAAAACCATAGAAACCAATTTGAATCAAACTGGATTTGGTCCACCATCCTATTCTTTGATTGATGAAAGTGGACTCTATTGGTATGGAACTTCTTCCAACGGAGCACTGGTCTATGATCCCACCGGAATGGAATCGAGGCATTTTGATACCGACGATGGGCTATCAAGTAATGAAGTCTGGGGAATGGTCCAGGATAAAAAGGAGCGTATTTGGATGGCTAGCTATGAAGGGGTGAACATTTACGATCCGGAATCGGAGACGCTCAAATTATTGAAAATCCCAGCAAGACTAGGCAGTAACGACAATCGGGGCATAACTAAGCTCTCAGAGGATGAATTCTTTATAGGGTCCGTAGGTGGGTTTAGAATTGTAAATCTTAATAGTGAAACAATTACGGCTTACAGCTCAAATTCCGAAACTGCTTCATTATTCTGGAGGGCTACCATGACTGAAGATGGCCTAATCTGGATTTCTTCAAACAACGGTATCATTGTTTTTGATCGTGGGAAGAACGAAATGAAAAAGCTGGATGCATTCTCAGGATTAGCTGGCAATACCATTTGGACGACCGTTGGTCCTGACCATTCAGGTCTTATTTGGCTTGCAAGTGATTCAGGAATAAATGCAATTGATCCCAAAAAGGAAACCGTAAGCTTCATTGGAATGCCGGAAGGCTTGACTTCGGAGGACCAATCAGTAGTTTTCGAGACTAGTGATAACAGATTGATTATTGGAGGGAGTAAGGGGATTTCAATCTTGAATAAAGACCGGACCACTATTACCAATGTAAATGCCAAACATGGTTTAATTCCTGAATCCCTTTATGATGCAGTGGAAGTTAATAATCGAATCCATATAGGTTCTTCTAATGGAATAATAGTTATAGATGAGCCGAATCCGAATGATCCTACTTCGAACTGGAAATTCACAAATTATAATCGTGATGAAGGTTTTCCTTTCACAGATTATAATCAATTGACAGCCGTAGCAGCCAAGGATGGAACTGTCTGGTGGGGTGCTGCACCAGTCATAACCGTCAACCTCGAAGATCCAGACACTAACACTGAAATTCCAAATGAAGCTCTTATTACAGGGGTGAAAATAATGGATCAATTCCCCACATTCTATGACCCCGCATCTAAAGCTGAAAGTGCTCTGTCAGAAGATAGTCTGCCAAGCCCAAAAACAGAGAATTACCTAGTAGAAAACAATATTCAATGGTCGTCAATAACCGAGAGAACGAATATGCCAATAGGCCTGAAGCTTCCTCATCACCAAAACTCATTAACCTTCAATTTCTCTAACCCAAGTTTCAGAAGCAGAGATGATATTGAATTCCGCTACATACTACAAGGGTCAGATTCACAATGGTCAAGTAACATCAAGGAAAATTCATCCAAAACTTACTTCAATCTGCTTCCAGGAGAGTATAAGTTTAAAGTCATCACTAAAAGTATTGGTGGAAAATGGTCAGAACCTGGTGAGTTCACTTTCACTATTTTATCTCCCTGGTGGGCCACCTGGTGGGCTTTCTTTATTTATGTTTTTGCCCTAGCTCTCATCATTTACATTATTGTTCAGGTGAGGTCTTCTTATCTAAAAAGGGAAAACCGTTTGTTAGAAGAGCGTGTAAATCACCGAACTTCACAGCTTAAAAAGTCGATTGAAGAGCTTAAATCAACCCAAGAGCAACTTATTCAATCCGAAAAGATGGCCTCACTAGGTGAGCTCACGGCTGGTATTGCACATGAAATTCAGAACCCCCTGAACTTTGTAAATAATTTCTCAGAAGTCAGCAATGAGCTGATACAGGAAATTAAAGAAGAGAAAGGAAAAGAAAAGGTAGACGAGAGCCTTGTGAATGAAATTCTGGGAGACCTCCAGGAGAATCTGTCCAAGATAAATCACCACGGGAAGCGGGCTGACTCCATAGTAAAAGGCATGCTGCAACATTCCAGAAATAGTTCAAATGAAAAAGAGCTCACGGACATCAATGTCCTCGCCGATGAATATTTGAGATTGAGCTACCATGGTCTTCGGGCCAAAGACAAATCGTTCACAGCCGACTTTGAACTTGATTTGGAAGAGAATTTACCAAAGATAGAAATAGTACCGCAAGACATCGGAAGGGTTTTATTGAACCTAATAAATAATGGTTTCTATGCTGCGGTAGATAAAAAGAAAAATTCAACAAGCGATGATAGCTTTGTCCCTAAGGTGACCGTGTCAACCAAGAAAATATCTGAAGGAGTTGAAATTAAAGTAAGGGACAATGGCACCGGGATTCCAGAAGATATTAGAACTAAAATATTTCAGCCTTTTTTCACCACAAAACCCACGGGATCAGGTACTGGCCTCGGTTTATCCATGAGTTATGACATTATCACTCAGAGTCATAATGGAAAGTTAGAAGTGGAGAGTAAAAGCGGTGAATACACAGAATTTATTATTATTTTACCTGACTAATTATGAAAATTTTAATCGTAGATGATGAGAAGGATGTCGAGTTACTTTTTCGACAGAAGTTTCGACGAGAAATCAGGAGTGGAGCCATAGATTTAGTGTTTGCTTTTTCTGGATCTGAAGCGCTCGAAATTCTCGCAAATGACGATCCGCCTGAAGTGATGTATATGTTTTCCGACATCAATATGCCTGGAATGACAGGGCTAGAATTACTGGATAGGGTAAAAAAGGACTTTCCAAAAATTCAGGTCAGTATGATCTCTGCTTACGGCGATAGCGAAAATTATGATAAGGCGAAGAAATCAGGAGCCAAAGAATTTTTTACAAAACCCATCGATTTTGATTCCCTGAGAAAGGAAATCAATGATCTGATCAATTAATTCATGTCCAGCGCGGTAAAAATACTGGTAGTAGATGACGAACCGGATTTAGAAGTTCTGATCAAACAGAAGTTCAGAAAGAAAATCCGATCCGGAGAATTCGATTTCCTTTTCGCTTTGAATGGGAGGATTGCCTTGGAGCATCTTGAAGCAAATCCGGATGTGGATATGATCCTCAGTGATATCAATATGCCTGAGATGGATGGACTTACTCTCCTATCCCGCGTCAAAGAAAAATACTCCTTACTCAAGACGGTGATTATCTCTGCCTATGGAGATATGGAAAATATCCGTGTCGCTATGAACTTGGGCGCTTTTGACTTTATCACGAAGCCGGTAGATTTTCAGGATTTGGAAATTACTATCGACAAAACCATTCAATACGTCACTCAAATTAAGTCCAATCTTAAAGCCATCAAGGAAAATGACATCCTTAAGATGTATGTGGATGAAAATGTCCTGAGCTTCATGGGAGGTCCCTCCATAGAGACCGAGATCATGAAAAATGAAAATATCGAGGCTGCAGTAGCATTTATAGATCTCTGCGGCTTTACCGCTATCTCTGAAAACGAATCTCCGAATACAGTTGTGGGCCTTTTGAACAACTATTTTGACCTGATGGTCAAAGAAATAATCGCAAGAGAAGGAAGTATTGACAAATTTATTGGGGACGCAGTTATGGCCGTCTTTCAAGGCGAAAATGCACGCGAGAGGGCCGTGGAAACATCTCTATCCATTAGAGATAAAATGAATGATATGCCAGAGTTTGAAGAATCAGGCTTCCGCCCAAAAGTGTCCATTGGGATAAACTATGGTGAAATGGTTTCTGGAAATATCGGATCTATATCTCTGAAAAGACTGGACTATACTGTCATAGGAGATACCGTAAATGTTGCAGCGAGACTACAATCCAAAGCCAATCCAGGCCAAATTCTAATTCTTGAAAAATATCAGGAACAAATACCAGACGCCTTTAATTTCGAAAAAATAGGTGTTTTCACCCTGAAAAATAAAGCTAATCCCGTCACCGTCTACGAGGTGATATCTTAAACACCACCCCTTAACCTTACCCCAACATGAAAAAGTATCTTCTTTCCATGCTAATGGCTGGGATTCTTATCTCTACTTCAGTCTTAGCAAATAGTACGACCATCGAACTATTACTTCAAGCAGATAGTACAAAGAAGGATTCTCTTAACTATCCTAAATTCAAGGATTTGCCCCTAAAGCCCGAAAGGGAAATGAAATTCAGTACAAACGAAGGCACCTGGATGAGCATCGATGTGAGCCCAGATGGAGAAACCATAGCTTTCGATCTATTAGGAGATATTTATACCATTCCCCTGGCAGGTGGAAAAGCCACGGCTATCACAAAAGGCATGGCCTACGAAACGCACCCAAGGTTTTCCCCGGATGGAGAAAAAATTCTTTTCACCTCTGATCGTGCCGGAAGCGATAATCTCTGGTATATCGACATGGTGAAAAAAGATACAGTGCAGATAACAAAGGATAAAAAGGGGGATGTACCTGGGGCTGCATGGACTCCAGATGGTGAATACATCGTAGTCAGTAAGGGACGAAGAATTCCAAAACTTTGGATGTATCACAAAGACGGTGGGGGTGGCATTCAGCTAGTCACCGGCTCTTCTTCTTTCAAAACCATTGATCCGGTAGTCAGTCCGGATGGAGAAAAAGTTTATTTCTCTCATCGTAATGGCTCTTGGAATTACAATGCATTATTGCCTCAATATCAGTTAGGAACTTATGACTTTGACAAAGGTCAGGTCACCAGTATTTCCACAAGGTATGGTTCAGCATTTACCCCTACCCTGAGCAATGATGGTAAGTGGATGGTTTATGGTTCACGATGGAAAAACAAAACAGGATTGGTAGTTCGTGATCTTGAATCAGGCGATGAAAGGTGGTTAGCTTATCCTGTTCAGCGCGACGATCAGGAATCAATAGCTCCACAGGGGGTTTTACCCGCAAGCTCATTTACGCCAGACAGTAAACATTTCATAACCTCCTACGGAGGCAAAATCTGGAAGATTGACATTGGTTCTGGGGAGGCTTACGAAATCCCATTTGAGGTAGATGTGGAGCTGGCAATGGGCCCAAGACTATATTTCAATTATGAAGTCAAAGACACAACCCATGCCCTTGTCACTCAAATTCGCGATGCTGTCCCCTCTCCTGATGGTTCAAAATTGGCATTCACTGCACTTAACAGGTTGTATGTTATGGATTACCCAGATGGTACTCCCAAGAGAATTACATCAAATGAATTCACTGAGGCAATGCCAGCATGGAGCCCCAATGGAAATGAATTAGCATTTGTCACCTGGGATGAGAATGATGGAGGAGCGCTTTACAAAACCAGTCTTGGGGGCAATGTTTCCAAACTAAGTTCTGATCCAGGAGTCTATTTACAACCAGCATGGAGTCATGATAATAGAATTGCCTTTTTCAAAGGGCCAAGAAGGGTTCTTAAAAATGCGGAAGGTCCCGGATTCTCAGGATCAGAAGCCGAGCTGATGTGGCTTCCTTCAAGTGGTGGTGATGCTCGACACATCATGCCTGCTGGAAATTATGGCAATGTACACTTTACTAAAGACACCTCAAGAGTCTTTTTAAACAAGGGCGGCGGTCAACTTCTTTCCGTGAAATGGGATGGCACGGATGAAAAGGTCTACGCCAAAATCACAGGCATCACAACGTTTGGGACCGTGGCTGATGGCCATGAAGATCATGGCCATAGCGTGACTACCGAGGAAGGAACGGTCGAATATGTTATGGGACTACCAAGATCTAAGGCGGATGCCGTTAATTACTGCATGCTACCTGAAGGGGCTAGTTCCAGAGAGCCAAGGCCTCAGGCATCTAGTGCCAGTACAATTTTCATGGCTCCTGTAGGAAATAAGGCGCTGGCACAAGTAAACAACAATGTATATGTGATTACCATTCCTAAGGCTGGAAAACCCGCTAGTATCAACGTTGGAAATCCATCATCAAGCGCTTTTCCTTCTAGACAATTAACCGAAATAGGTGGTGAATGGCCATCATGGGAAGCAAATGGAGAAAAGGTTCATTGGTCACTGGGTAATGGACATTGGGTTTATGACCTGACAAGAGCTGAAACTTTGGAAGACTCTGTCAAAGCAGCTAAAAAAGCTAAAATGCTTGCTGACGCTGATAGTGTTGCAACGCTCAAAGCTCAGGGAGAAGAGGCCGTGAAGCTAGCCGATTCATTGGCGAAAGCTGAAAAGAAGCGCATCGCTGACTTATTTAAAAAGGATAAAGAAAAAGCCAAGGCTGACAGTATTTTCAAAGCCGAGCAAAAGAAGCTGGAGAAATATTCTCCTGAAGAAAATCAAGTCAAAGTTTACTTTGCGAAGGACACTCCTGACGGTGCTATTCTTTTGCAGAATGCCAGGCTGGTAACCATGAATGGTGAAGAGGTGATCGAGAATGGAGATATTCTCATCGAAAACAATAGAATCAAAGCCGTTGGAAAGACAGGATCTCTTGATGCTGGAGGTGCCGAAGTTGTGGATGTCTCTGGAAAAACGATTACTCCAGGGTTTATAGATACCCATGCGCATATGTGGCCTACATGGGGAATACATAAAAACTCGGTATGGATTTATGCAGCAAATCTAGCTTATGGTGTCACCACCACTCGTGATCCTCAGACAGCCACCACAGATGTTTTGACCTATGCGGATATGGTCGAATCAGGAATGGTCCCAGGACCAAGAGTCTACTCTACTGGCCCTGGAGTTGGTTTCTGGATGTACAATCTAAAGTCATTGGAACAGACCAAAAACATTCTAAAACAGTATAGCAAATACTATAATACGCAGTACATCAAAATGTATCTGGTAGGCAATAGACAACACAGACAATGGATCATAATGGCTGCAAAAGAGCAGGAACTCATGCCTACTACTGAAGGTGGTCTCGATTATAAGCTAAATGTAACTCAGCTAATTGACGGATACCCTGGACATGAACACGCCATCCCAATTCATCCGATCTATGGTGATTTGGTAAAGGTAATTGCGGACAGTAAGATGGCTGTGACACCTACCCTTTTGGTGGCTTATGGGGGACCTTGGGCCGAAAACTATTTCTATACCATGGAAAGCCCATTGGGTGATGAAAAACTTGCTCGCTTTACCCCATACAACGAATTGAATTCTAAAGCCCGAAGGAGGGCTGGTGGACTGGGAGGGTGGTTCTCGCCTGAAGACCATGTGTACCCATTACATGCCCAAGGAATCAATGATATGGTTGAGGCAGGGGGCCTGGCAGGAGTCGGGTCACATGGACAGCTTCAGGGACTTGGTTACCACTGGGAGCTCTGGGCAGTAGCTAGCGGGGGTATGAGCCCCATGAATGCTTTGAAAACTGCCACAATTCTAGGTGCTGAGGCGCTGGGCCTTGACAAAGAGTTAGGAAGTATTGAAGCAGGAAAGTTGGCTGACCTTGTAATCATGGATAGTAATCCTCTTGACAATATTCGAAATACGAACACCATTACTCATGTGGTGAAAAATGGAAGATTATATGATGGGAACACCCTCGATGAACTTCTTCCCAATCCACGTAAGCTTGATGTGGGTCCTTGGACAAAGGAATCTCCAAAAGTTACTACTGAATTACAATAGTTAAATTCTCAGAAAATAAAACCCCAATCGGTTATCGATTGGGGTTTTTGTTTTCAATACGCCACCTTTTAGATTTCTAATTCTTTTGACCATATTCTATTTTGATTCACCCAAAGTATGAAAGACAAAATTGTGGTTATCACAGGTGCTGGTTCGGGAATAGGCCGCGCCCTTGCTGAGGAATTTGGAATTCTTGGAGCAAAGCTTGTATTGAACGACTATGCAAAAGAAGATCTATACAAAACCGTTTCTATCCTTGAAAACAAGGGAATTCAAGTTTCCTTAGTCAAAGATTTCGATGTGTCTGATAGAACATCGATGGATTCATTTGCTGATCAAGTGAAAAAAGAAATTGGTTTGGCGGATATAGTGATAAATAATGCTGGAATTTCTGGAGTCGACCTGCCTGGGTATCTAATTAAGGAAGAAGATTATAGGCGAGTGATGGAAGTAAATTTTTTTGGAGTTCTACACGGATGTCGAGCCTTTCTACCTCAAATGGTGGAGAAAAATTCTGGAGCGATGGTGAATATTTCCAGCGTTTTTGGACTCGTTGGTATGCCGAATAATTCAGATTACTGCGCCAGTAAATTCGCTGTCCGTGGCTTTACAGAATCCTTAGCAGTCGAATTCTATGATTCTCCGATCACTATTCACTGCGTTCATCCCGGTGGAATCAATACCAGAATTGGTAGAAACAATCCCAATCAGGAATTGGTGAAAAAATTACTTCGAACTAATCCCAACGATATGGCAAAAAGTATAATCTCAGGTATTCAAAAAAAGAAAGCCAAAATCGTTTATGGTTCCGATTCGTCCAGGCTTTGGTTCGCATCGAATTTTATTCCTCAAAATTGGGCCAACAAACTTATCTGGAAGGAAGCTAAAAGAATCCTAGACCCAAATCACTATAAAACTTTCTTAAAATCCCTTTAGTAAGTGGAGCATTACGATTTAATCATCATAGGTGCTGGACTTTCAGGTATAGACGCAGCCTGTCATCTGAAAATGAACTGTCCCAAGAAGTCTTTTAAGATTTTTGAAGCTAGACATACTATTGGTGGCACCTGGGATTTATTCAAGTATCCGGGGATTCGGTCTGACTCGGATATGCATACTTTCTCCTATTCGTTTAAGCCCTGGACGTTTAACAAGTCTATTTCTGATGCTGAAACCATCATGAAATATCTCCGGGAAACTGTAGACGAATATGGAATCGAAGAATTCATTCAATACCAGAGTCCAATCAAGAGCTTGAATTGGTCTTCCGAAGAAAAGCTTTGGACCGTTTGCGGTCAAAACAACCACTCAGAAGAACCTATAAAGGTGACCTGCAACTTTCTGGTTTTCGGTACAGGTTATTACGATTATGATGAGGGGTATACTCCGGAGTACAAGGGACTTGAAAACTTCAAAGGAAGATTCGTCCACCCACAAAAATGGACGGATGACATAGACTATGAGGACAAGGAAGTTATTGTCATAGGCAGTGGAGCTACAGCGGTTACATTGATCCCATCTATAGCTGATAAAACCAAGCATGTGACCATGCTTCAGCGTTCTCCATCCTACATCCTGAGCCAACCGCTCCATGACCCTTTTGCAAAAGTAGCTCACAAACTTTTACCGGCTAAGGCGGCACACTCTGTTTCCAGATGGAAAAATATTCTGCTGAGCAATTACCTCTATCGGATGTCAAAACAAAAGCCTGAAAAGGTTAAGGATTTCGTGAAAGGAAGAATCCGGAAGGTTTTAGGGAAAGATTTCGATGTGGATACTCACTTTAATCCCCGATATAATCCCTGGGATGAAAGGCTTTGCTCAGTCCCTGATAATGACTTATTCCTTTCGATTCAAAAGGGAGATTGCACCATGGTGACCGCGCATATCGACACGTTCACCGAAGAAGGAATCTTACTCAAAAATGGTAAAGAGCTAAAGGCCGATTTAATTATTTCAGCCACCGGCTTAAAGTTGAAGCTAATAGGCGGGATTGACATACGTGTAGATAATGAACCTTTCGACATTAGCTCGAAGCTCCAGTACAAAGGTGCCATGGTACAAGATCTTCCCAATGCTCTTGCCATCATTGGCTATACGAATGCTGCATGGACTTTGAAGGCTGATTTGGTATGTAGATATCTTTGTCGATTACTCAATCATATGGAGGAAAACAACCTTCAGGTCTGTTATCCGGCACTTTCAGAAGAAGATATGGATACAGCACCAGTAATTGATTTCACCTCCGGCTATATCCAAAGATCCCTAGACAAGCTACCAAAGCAAGGCAAAAAACATCCCTGGAAGCTAGACCAGAATTACATCAAGGATAGGAAAACTCTTGGTAAGGAAGCTATCGAGGATGGAATCCTGAAATTCCGCTAATTCCCGCTTACCGGCTGGCAACGTTTCGCCTCAAAGAATTTTTGTACATTATATTCCTCGGAGGGAATCCAAACTTGAATTCATTTTCATCGACGATAGATTATGATCAAATTTTTTAGAAATGCCAGAAGGAAGTTTTTGGTAGAGAATAAGTTTACCAGATACCTCATCTATGCTGTAGGAGAAACATTGTTGGTTGTAGTCGGAATTCTCATTGCCATAAAAATTAATGATTGGAACAGAGAGAACGTTCTTAAGTCTTCAGAAATAGAAATTTATGAAGTCATTATTACAGACCTAAAGAGAGACTCGGTACTTTTCGATACCTATGAAAGCCGATACAACCTGTATCTGGATACATTTTTTGAGCTCAATAGGATAAAAAATGGATCTGGTGAGTTCAAAAATTTTGTCCCTGACTTTGTGGTCAGCAACATTGAATTTAATCCCGTGGTCCAAAAAAATAATCTACCAATACTAGAGCGACTTCGAGACCAAGATATCAGGACTAAAATCAACAGCTATTTCAGGTATCTGAATCAAGTAGGACAAGCCACCGAAGAGTTCAATGCATTAATTACAGTTCAAAGTCGACCATTTTTCCTGGAAGAAAACAATATTTTGAACAACGATGCCGTCTTCAATTATGAGGATCGTACTTTCCCCCCATTTCTCGGTGTTTCAGTCGTCGACACTGTCAAACTCAGAGAAGCTATGAATCAAGAAAAATTCTTACCCATACTTTCCCAATTGCGAATGTCCATGGGTTTTTATCTGAGTGTATTAGAACAGGGTAAAAAGGTCAATCACGAATTGATCAGAGAATTAGAACAAGCTTCGAATTAGATGAAAAGAATCTCCATATTTCTGTTTCTAGTATTCTCTTCGACCTTCTGTCTTGCCCAAGGTAATCTTGAGTCACTTGAAAAAGAACTCCAGGCTCACTTTGACGCATCAGATTTACCGGGTTTCTCGGTTGCTCTGGTGGACCAAAATGGAATTCTTTTTCAACAAGCCTTTGGCTTTGCTGATCAGGAAAATCCAAAAGAATTTACAACGAAGTCCATCCTGAATATGGGCTCTGTTTCTAAAACAATGGTAGGGCTGGCTTTGGCTAAAACCATCGAGGAAGGGAAAATCAGCATGGATCTTCCCATCAATGATTTTCTGCCATTTGAGGTGCAAAATCCTTATTTCAAGGATGACCCGATTCTCATCAAACACCTGGCAAATCATTCTTCCACGATTACAGACACCAAGCATTACGGTCAGACTTATGTACTCGATGATTCATTTGTGAAGAATGGAAATATCAATGAGGATTTCCTGGGATTCATCCAAAGTCATGAGAAAGTCTCTCTCCAAGATTTCTTGTATTCCATTCTTTCGAAGGATGGAAAGCGATATGCAAAAAAGAACTTTTTAAAGGCAAAGCCGGGCTTAGAAAATGAATATTCTAATCTTAATGCCGCATTGCTGGGACTTATTATTGAAATAGTAAATGAGAGCACTTTGGAAGATTTTAGCCGCTCTAACATTTTTGAACCCCTGGGCCTGAAATTCACAAGCTGGAAATTGAATCCTGTTAATCGACCCCTCTTGGCCAGGCGTTACTTTCCAGCCGGTTTTGAAGTTCCTGCCTATTCTCTAATCACCTATCCTGATGGTGGCCTTTATTCGAACACCGAAGACATGGCTATTTACTTATCTGAAATGATCAAGGCATACTCTGGGGTAAGTAAGTACCTCAAACCGGAGTTTGCTCAACTTATGCTTCCTGGCGACAGCGATGAGAGTAGGGCCTTTTGGGGAATGGGTCAAGAAAGCAGAAATATAGGACATGGAGGAAGTGATCCAGGTATTCAGACAGATATCCAATTCAATGCCGATAGAAAAATTGGTAGGGTTATATTGTGTAATGTGAATGCTGAAGACAATGAAAAACTCTGGGAGCAATACAGGGGTATTCATGAAATTTTAGCCAGATACGAGCTTCGCTTCAGTGAAGAGTAAAGGAATTATTTCCGTCTCACAATAAAAAGAATAGTCTTAATCCAAATCTCAATTCACGATTAGCAGTTCTTAAAACATTTCGGTCCGCGATTTGCTTTAATCCCCAAAATTAATCACCCTATCAAATGACTGAAGCGGATATTTTAGATCTGTCAAGGAAGAAATTCGCTTCCTGGCAACTGACCGATGTGAATGAATTTTCACGAATTTTCGATGAACATGGGCTTATTTTCAAAGAACAAGAAGATGCCATCACCAAATCCCAGATGATTGCCCAGATGGAGGCCAATGATTGCTCATTCGAAGAAATTCAGTTAAAAAATACCATGGCAAGAGTCTTTGGTTCTTCAGCGGTTGTTCATGGAGAAGGAGATTTTGTCCTATCTGAATCAGGTGAAAGCAAACAAATGCATCTGAACTTTTTAGATGTTTGGGTAGAAAGAGAAAATGGTTGGCAGCTAGTATCCAGTCATTATTCAACTCCGGTTTAGGATAAAAGAAAGATTTATCTACTTTTGTCTTAGTTCACCCAGTATTTATTTTCTTTGTCTTTATCTAATCCCCCTATCGCAGACAGGACGCATAGACTTGTGGCCTATTTAATCGATATTTTACCCATTATAATTCTACTCGCAGGAATAGGCTATTTCTTTTTTGGCTTTGACGAAGTACTATCAGAATACTTCTATAACCGAAGAGACATAGCTTCCCGAGCTGAATTCATACTCCACAGAAATCGAATTAGAAACCTCTCCTTCGCCATTTGGGTGGTTTACTGCATTTTTGCTGAAGCCAGTTCCTATCAAGGGTCTCTCGGCAAGAGAATTATGGGAATAAAAGTAGTGGACTATGAAGGAAACCCATTAACCAAGCGCCAATCGATAATAAGAAACATCACAAAAATTCTGTCAGCAGGGGCTATTCTCGGTGGATTTTTCTGGATTCTTTTCGACAAAAAAAGACAGGGCTGGCATGATAAAACAGCCAAAACCTTGGTCATAGATCGATAATCCCCTTTCCATATTTATTTTTTCTTCTCCGCTTACTGATTAAGCTTTGAACAGAACTCACGGTAGATCTATATGCCGTGCATGATACTTTTTGTCCCTAAAACGTTACGGTCACATTTTTTATATGCTCCGTTAAAATCAATATATTACCCTGTACAATAACATTTAGCCTTTCAGATTTGGTTAGATGATATCATAATTAACTTTAAACCTTTTTCCAGAAATGAAAAAAATTCTGAGTTTGGCAATTCTTTTTGCCATACCCCTCTTGGTGTCTGCACAGAATCAGGAGAAACCAAACATTCTTGTCATCTGGGGTGATGACGTAGGTTGGGGAAACATCAGTGTCTACAACCATGGCATGATGGGATATGAAACCCCAAACATTGATAGGATTGCAAAAGAAGGGGCCATGTTTACCGATTGGTATGCTCAGCAGTCTTGTACTGCAGGTAGGGCGGCTTTTATTCTAGGTCAACATCCTTTCCGTACAGGCTTATTAACCATCGGAATGCCTGGTTCTAAACAAGGCATTCAGGACGGTCAACCGACGATAGCCGAACTTCTTCAGCCACATGGCTACACTTCCGGACAATTCGGTAAAAATCATTTAGGTGATCAGGATATGCATCTTCCCACCAATCATGGTTTTGATGAGTTTTTCGGAAATCTCTATCACCTCAATGCTGAGGAAGAACCAGAGACATATTACTATCCAAAAGATCCTGAATTCCATAAGAAATATGGTCCAAGGGGAGTAATTCATTCCTACTCTGATGGTAGAATTGAAGATACGGGCCCATTAACAAGGAAAAGAATGGAGACTGCAGATGTAGAATTTACTGATGCAGCGATTGATTTCATAGAGCGAGCTCATGCTAATGATCAACCATTTTTCGTGTGGCTAAGTGCAACCAGAATGCATGTCTGGACTCATCTCAGGGAAGAGAGCGTGGGTGTCACTGGAATTGGTCTGTACCCAGATGGTATGGTCGAACATGATAAGGAGATCGGACGAGTTCTCGCAAAGCTTGAAGAACTGGGAATTATTGATAATACCATCATCATGTACTCCACTGATAACGGGGCTGAAAAATTCACCTGGCCGGATGGTGGAACCACACCATTCGCAGGTGAAAAAGGAAGTACCTGGGAAGGTGGGTTTAGAGTTCCTTCTGCAATCCGTTGGCCTGGAGTTATTGAGCCTGGATCAGTCTATAATGACATTTTCTCTCATGAGGATATGATGCCTACTTTGCTAGCTGCAGCTGGAGACCCAGATGTGAAGTCTAAGCTTTTAAATGGACATGAAGCTGCTGGCAAAACATTCAAATCCCACCTAGATGGTTATAATTTAATGCCCTTCTTCAAAGGTGAAGTAGAGGAATCTCCCAGAAATGAAATCTTCTATTTTGATGCAGCTGGAAACCTAAATGCCATTCGATACAGAGACTGGAAGCTGCACTTCACCATAATGGAAGGATCCATTAATGAAGGATATAGAAAGAGCCCGAGTTGGCCAATTGCTATCAATCTGAGAGCGGATCCATTTGAAGTGTCCTGGCAAGCAGCTTTATACACGAGATGGTACGCGGACAACATGTGGTTATTTGTGCCAGCCCAGGAATTTGCAGGGAACTTCCTTCAAACTTTTGTGGAGTATCCACCGGTTAAGGGATCAAGTTTATCCATAGATAAGGTCGTCCAGCAGATGACCTCCCATCCGAAAGGACAATAACAAAAAGGGCCCAATGAGGCCCTTTTTCTTTTTACCAATCTGCATTTCCTCTAACTTCAGAAATAGATTTTTTTATCAACAATATGAAAGCAGCCGTTTACCAGAATTATGGATCTCCGGAAGAGATTAAAGTAAAAGAGATTCCCAAACCTATTCCCAAGGCCAATGAAATTCTTGTAAAGATTTTTGCGACCTCAGTAACCTCGGGAGATGTTCGATTGAGAAAGTCGGATTTCCCCCCACTTTTCTGGCTTCCTGCCAGATTAATTTTTGGGCTCTTCAGCCCCAAGAAAAAAATCCTTGGACATGAATTTTCAGGAGTGATTGAGGACAAAGGCAAGGAGGTTACTAGGTTCGATATTGGAGATGAAGTTTTTGGGACGACTACGCTTTTACCGACTGGCTCTTACGCTGAATATGTCTGCATTCCCGAGAAATGGAAAAATGGAGTCATCGAGCACAAACCAGAGGGTATATCCTTTGACAAATCAGCTACCCTACCCATTGGTTGCATGACGGCCATGTTTCTGCTTGAAAAAGCTGAAGCCAAACCCAAGCAATCCATTTTAGTCTACGGAGCTTCTGGTAGCGTTGGAAGCTTTGCCGTGCAACTAGCCAAAAATATAGGGATGGAAGTTACAGCGGTTTGTAGCACAGAAAAAGTGGAAATGGTGAAGGAAATCGGAGCAGATAAAGTGATCGATTATAAGTTGGAAGACTATACTCGAAGTGCTGAACAATACGATGTTGTCTTTGATGCGGTGGGAAAAACGACTAAAAGTCAGGCAAAAAAGGTTCTCGCTCCACAGGGCTCTTTTGTATCAGTAAATATGATGACTAAGGAGAAGCCAGATCATTTATTAAAGATTAAAAAACTAGCTGAAGAAGGGAAAATCGAGGCCTACATTGACAAGACCTATGGTTTAGATCAGATTGTAGAAGCGCATAAGTATGTGGAATCTGGTCGAAAAAGCGGAAATGTTGTAATTAAAATCAGAGATTAATCATCAATGAAACCTAAGGTAATTTTTCTGATACCTATTTTTTTATTCCCTGCTCTGGTCCAATCTCAAGACAAGACCATACAAATCGATGGAATTGATATCAAATATGAAACAGTTGGGATGGAAAGTCGGGAAGAAGGCCAACCAGTTGTCATATTTGAAAATGGCCTAGCCACTCCAAAGGGGATCTGGCATAAGATTTTAGAAAGTGACTCTGAACTTCCACCTATGTTTGCCTATAACAGATCAGGCGTTGCGGATTCAGAATTGAAGATTGAAGAACCCACACCAAAAATTGTGTGTAATCGCCTGGTTAACATTCTTGAAAAGCTGAACATTCCTCCACCATATATTCTAGTAGGACACTCTTTCGGAGGACTCTACGCGAGATACTTTGCTGAATACTACCCAGAAAAACTTGCAGGCCTAATTCTGGTTGATCCGGCAGATTTCACTGAAACCAGAGAAGATAAAAGAGAATACTACAAGGTTTTAGGATGGGATAAAGAGCGGATTGATCAGGAAATTAGAACACAAGATAGTATTCGGGCCAATCGAAAGGTTGATCCAAACTCAGCCGCATACTGGGAAGGGCAAGTCCTCGATAAGGAAAGAATGAATGATTTCAGGAACATAAGGAATAATCCCCTCCCAGATATTCCTTTTCATATCATTACTGGAGGAAGGTTCGACATGCCTGAAAGAATGAGGTCCAAAGAATTTGACGAAGAGACCGTCTTTCGGAATAAAATGAAACTCCGAACAGCTAGGTGGATGGAATTGGTACAAACAGTAGACAAGGGCAAATTCCTTTACAGTTCCAACTCTGGTCATAACGTGATGCTAGATGACCCCGAACTTATCATCTCAAGCATCAAAATGATTTTATTGGATTTGGACGATTAGGCACCTCAAACCTTGGTCCTCTCCCCTCTCTTCAAAAACATGCTTTCTATTCTCCAATTTTTGGGTAATTTTTAGGTTAGCAATTTATCCAACCCAGCATGTACACTATTTTCCTGATTCTACTTGTTCTAGCACTTCTACTTTTTGCCATAGTCAAGTATGATATTCACCCCTTTCTGGCCTTAATTGGTGGTGCCATCATTTATGGCCTCCTGGCTGGTATGAGTACTGAACTCATCCTTGAATCCATAACGGAAGGATTTGGAAATGTCCTTGGGTCAGTAGGGTTACTTATCCTCTTTGGAGTAATCCTCGGAACCTTTCTGGAAAAAACCGGGGGAGCCATAGTCATAGCTGAGCGAATACTTGGTTGGCTAGGTAAAAAATCGGTGAACCTAACCATGATGTTCGGAGGCTATGTGCTGTCCATCCCTGTTTTTGGTGATTCTACCATCATCATGATGAATCCCATCGCTAAATCCCTCTCTAAAAAAAGTAACCGATCTTATGCTGGGACCATGATCGCTCTTTCTCTGGGAGCCATGTGCAGTCACTCACTCGTCCCTCCCACTCCTGGGCCAATTGCTACTGCCGGAATCATAGGTGCCGATCTAGGACAAATGATCTTTTTCGGTGTAATCATTTCCTTACTGACCCTTATTCCAGCTTACATTTTTGTGAATAAGGTGGTTTCAAAAATTCCCCTTGAACCCAAGATGAGTGAAAACGAGGGAAATATGGACCGGTCAGCATTTCCATCCACATTCAAATCTTTCGTCCCAATCGTAATTCCTTTGGTGCTGATAATTCTAGCCTCCATTGCTACTTATCCGACCCAACCCCTAGGAGAAGGTAACCATGTCACGGTAATTAAATTTATTGGTAGCCCAGTTATCGCTTTGCTCATAGGAGCCATGCTATCTTTTACGCTTCCTAAAAAGCTAGATAAGAAAATGCTTTCTGCTTCAGGCTGGGTGGGTGAAGCCTTGCTGATCGCTGCGCCTGTAATCTTCATAACTGGTGCAGGTGCGGTATTTGGGAAGATGCTTCAAAATTCTGGAATCGGTACTTTGGTCAGTGAAGGAATGAAAGATGCCAATTGGGGCATTTTTCTCCCATTCTTGATTGCCTTTGCCCTAAAAACGGCTCAAGGATCAACCACAGTGGCAATGATCACGACCGCTTCCATCATTGCACCTTTATTAGGACCACTTGGACTCGAATCTGAAAGTATAAAAGTACTCACTGCCCTGTCCGTAGGCGCAGGAGCTATGGCCATTTCTCATGCCAATGATAGTGGTTTCTGGGTGGTCACGCAGCTGTCCGGTATGACTGTTAAGCAAGGAAATCAATCCCACAGTTTAGGCACCCTGGTTATGGGAGTCTCGGCTATTTGCATTATTTATATTCTGAGTTTATTCGTTGGATAGAAAAATGTAAGGATGAGAAGGCTTTTCCTATTTCTAATTTTAGGGTGCAGTGCAGCCTGCACCACATCGCCTAAAGAAAATATTGCTGAAAGGTGGACAAAGGAAAAAGCCTGGACTTGGTACGATCAGCAACCATGGTTAGTGGGGAGTAATTTCAACCCAAGCACCTCAATCAATCAGCTTGAGTTTTGGCAAGCAGAGTCTTTTGATGAAGAAACCATCCGCAGGGAACTTGAATGGTCTGCTGACTTAGGGATGAATCTGCATCGGGTTTATCTGCACAATCTTTTATGGGATCAGGATTCCACTGGTTTCTTGGATCGCATTGATACCTACCTGAGTATCGCCCAGAAGAATGGAATCAAAACTATGCTCGTTCTTCTTGATGATGTTTGGCACCCGGTGCCCAAACTGGGAAAACAACCCGATCCTGTTCCACATCTTCATAATTCAGGCTGGGTTCAAGCTCCAGGAGCCGAAATCCTCGGAGATTCCAGTAGACATGATGAGCTCAAAGGATACATCAAGGGTGTGATGTCTCATTTTGCCGAGGATGAAAGAGTTCTCGTCTGGGATGTATACAATGAACCGGATAATGTTGCTGGACAAAAAGGAAGAGCCGAGCTGGAAGTGAAAAATAAGCAAGCCTTTTCCCTGGCGCTTCTAAAAAAGGTAATGCGGTGGTCTCGGGAAGTCAATCCTTCTCAACCCATCACAGTAGGGATTTGGAGAGGCGAGATCAAGCATTGGGGGAATCCTGATAGCCTTCCTCCGGTAGATAGATTTATGATTCAAAATTCGGACGTGATATCATTCCATGCCTATGATGGAGAAATCGAGAATGTAAAAGAAAAAATCCATCAGCTTGAAAAGTATGGTCGACCATTACTCTGTACAGAGTATTTAGCAAGAGGTGCTGGAAACACATTCGAATCAGTGTTACCCGTTTTTAAGGAGAAAAAAATCGCAGCTATTAACTGGGGATTCGTTTCTGGTAAAACCAACACCATCTATCCATGGGCATCCTGGAGCAGGGAATTTGATGCAGAGCCAGAGATTTGGCATCATGATATCCTAAGAACAGATGGTAGCCCTTACTCAGAGGCTGAAGTCCAATTTCTGAAAGAATTAATTTCAAATTAAGTCTTGGACATTTTAAGTCAAGAGGATGGTCTTTTTACCAGAATCCAATGACTCTTTCGATAAGCCAATAACTGGCTATTCCCCCTATGAGATAAACTGGCACAGGTTTCAACTTCTGAGGAACCTCAACTTTTATCTTACCCAAAGACCATTGAAGGATCAGAATAAAACCTATAAAAATTAGCTGCCCCACTTCCACTCCAACATTAAAAAAGGCCAAGGCCAAGGGAATAGCATTTTGAGGAAGTCCCGTTTCACTCAGCGCTGAAGCAAAGCCAAATCCATGCAAGAGTCCGAAGGAGAAGGCTACTATCCAGGGATATTTATATGTTAATGTTTCCTCACCTTGTCCATGCTGTATTATTTCCTTTGCGAGGAATACAATACTCAGTGCGATAAAAGCTTCTACAGGAGCTATCGGAATTTGCACCAGCTCCAATGCCGCCAAACTAAGAGTTATACTATGTGCAATAGTGAATGCAGTAACGGTCTTGATAATTTTCCATTTTCCCTTAGTCACGAATATCAAAGCAAGGACAAATAGTAAATGATCTACTCCGAGCAAGATATGATCTACTCCAAGAATCAAGTACGTCTTGATGGTCTCAAAAGCGCTAGTAGTAGCAGGGATGGTGTAAAATGGCTTGGCAGGGGTAAGAATTTTGGAATACTGCTCTCCTGAAAGCAAATCCACATTCACCAGGACGTCAATTAACGTGGAAGGCTGGCCTTCAATAACTATGGTTTCACCCCTGATATCCTCAGGTGTCGAAATAAGGAATTGCCTTCGTAATGAAGCATTGATCATTCGTGCATCCAACACCTCTATTTCCCAGGAATCAGGAAACTCAGGAGAAACCTTGGGTATCATATTTCCAACAGCCGGAATCTTCCAAGTTGCTTTAAAGGTAACCGAGTCAATTTGGGTAATTCCCAGATAGGCAGGCCTAATCTCATGAGCTTTTGTGACGAAGCCAATGCCAAGAATCATTAAGATGAGTAAGACTCCCTTTTTCATTTCAGTAAATCAGAATCTGGCCCATTCTCAAAATCCAATATGATTTCATACTTCTCCAGCAACCCATCGAATAAATCATCATTAATTTCTTGTTGCATGGCATACTGATAATCATTGATGACCTGCGCTCTCACCTCCTCTAATGTATTTGGCCTTTCTGGATCGACCTCAGTTATTTTCACCAAATGAAACCCGAAACCTGATTCAATCGGCCCTTGCCATTTTTCACCCGCTTCCAAGGAGCTTAAGGCTGCAGCAAATTCGAATCCTAGCTCGGATCGAATTCTGAATAACGGAGCCTGTATGAAATCTAGCTTAACAGGGGATCTGTCACCTTGGGGGTTTGCACTTTGCAATGAATTTAGAGCATCTTGTTCGGCATCGACTCTACGATCAGGACTGAAAAAAACATGAGAAAAAGTAACTCTCCTTTCGCTCATGTATGAGGCTTGATTTTCTCGTAGATACTGCTCAAGTTCTTCATCGCTGGGTTCAGAATTCTCAGCAATGTCTTGGGTAAGAAACTTGATCTTCTGAGCCATCCTTCTTTTAATGATCTCATCATTATGATCAAGATTCATGGATAAAGCCTCTCTGTAGTAAATTTCCTGTTTGATATATTCATCCAACAACCCTTTGAGCTCGTCCTCAGTGGGCTCGCGCTGCCATTGAAGATTCCACTTGGCTATCAGCTCATTGATATCGTACTCATCTACCACGATTCTGGTATCCGTATCATCTGGAGCGACAATAGAATAAAGCAAAAACAGTCCAAGCCCTATGGCTAAGAAATGAGTCAAAGGATCCTTTATGATTGTTTTTAGCATTTGACAATAATAAAAAACGTCATCGCAAGATTACCCACGATGACGTTAAATTAATCAGGTGATCAACTTTAATTTGGTGAATACCAGATTGGACTGGTATAAGCTCTTTGTTGGGCAGACATAGGAATCTCAGCAGGCATTTCTGCTCCCAACCTGACTACGTCATAAAGCGTCCATCGAGGAGTAGGAATTTCAATAACTCGCAAGTAATAGAAAGCTTCAAGTGCAGGATCAAAATCTGGATCTGTCCAAACTTGCGCCAGTTCCACAGCCCCAATGCTATTATCCCAGGTTGCATCTTCAAGATTTACAGTATTTCCTACTGCGGGAACTTTACCATTAGAATCCATAACCCGATCACCAGCCCATACGACGTCATAAACCTTCTCTTCTAATGAGCCATCTGCATTAGCCCAGCCTTTGACAACCTGAATTCTATCCAGTGCTCCCCCATCCGGATCCATACTCGCTTGTACTATAAATGAAGGAGCCTTGTCGCTTGCGGAAAGATCACCGCCCATAGGCACTCCTTTGTCATATCCATTTTTCACCCAATCCCCTTCCAGATCAGCAGCAGAAAAATCATAACCACCAAAGAATCTGACTTTCATTCTTGGTCCCGTTGTGGCATAGGTTTCTTTTCTCATCATGGCATCAAAAATTGAGGCTCTGGTATTTTCTTGCGCCCAAACCGCAGCATATCCGGAAGCAACTGTGGCCCAGGTCAAGATTTGAAGGCCGGGTACCACATCCGAGTCAACGAATACATGCTCCCATCTATCTTTTCCTCCCTCCACATTCACCGCTTTCCCAAAGAAATTGCTGTCATCTGCAGTGGCTAGGGAAGTGTGAGAATCTGTACTACCTATCATCCCGAATTTATATGGATTGGTCCCTAGTTCATTCTTTAATCTTAATCCAAGCTTCAGTGCCGATCTAGCATATTCTCCTTCCAGCATAGCATTTGTCTTGGCTGCACTAAGATCAAGATTACCATAATCCCAATTCTCAAAATCAGCAAACTCATCATTCGGCGAGAGAAATGGATGAGCCTCACCATCACCCTTTATTTGGGTCACTTCATAAAGTGGTTCCCATCTGGCCCTTCTCTCCACGTAAGCTGCATCAAATGGCTCGCCATTTACCTTTTCCACATCAAACATAATCCCGTTACTAAGATTACCATTATGAGGAATCGCTAAAATCTGGCCTCCACTTTTAGCCTCATAATCTTCCATATAATCCCAAAGTGTTTCAGGATCAGGCTGAGCTCCAGCCGCAGTATTGGCAGAAAGCTTTACACTAGCTTTGTCTTTGTTATCACGATAAACTAGAACACGGTGAAGGTTATTTCCTTTAATCAATGACGTCCATTCGTAACCTATGAAGGCCGTGAATTTACCCGGTTCATTATACTTCTCAGCAGCATCCATGATACTGTTCCAAACGTCACCCTGAAGTTCAGGATTATTGGGGTCCATCTCCATGGTCCCTTGAGAAAATGCCTTGATCAATTCGAGTGCCGCAACTGGCCCCTCGCCTTCATTGATTAATTTATTCCATCTTCGACCCTGTGCATACTGCATGACCCATTCGTCTCCATCTGCGACAGCCTGAAAAAGGCCCATTCCATCTGAATGGTCAGCCACCACTATGAAATCTAATGGTCTCGCAAGTTTAGCTTTGAGGCCAGTGGAAGAAGTAACCTCTTCTCCTTTAGCAAATCGATAAGCTTCATCTAGTCCTAAACGATTACCAAATGCACCTGCATCCATCGATAGTTCAGTGTGTAAGTGAGTATCTCCAAAATATACCTCGGTTGGATACCCGGATGATGAACCATCAGCCATCTCAGAAGATCCAGCTTCCACGGACTCTTCCGTGCCGCTTTGAGGTGAACAGGCAAATGCTAAAGCACCCCCTAAAACGAGAAATCGATTAAAAATTTTCATAAGCCTCATATTGTTAGTTTTAAATGAGTCAAAAGCTTTAATAAACTTGAATTGCAACACTGTTGCAAAGAATAGTGCAATAAATTATGCTTTAAATTATAGCAATTTGAATATTAATCCAATATTTGATCTAATATCAATGGTATGAAAGACAGAATTAAAACAATTCTAGATTCTCATCTTGAATACAAACTGAATGAATAATGAAAAATCAGTATTGAATTAAATCCACACAAAAAGTCAATTAAGTTCTCTAAGAATATCAGATTATGAAAAAGCTTTGCGCATTTACATTCCTCCTATTTTTTGGCCTGAGCCCACTGGCCATAGCTCAAGATGAAGTCATCTCAGCAATCATAAAAGAAGCGGAAGAAAACTCTCAGTTGAAATATTTAGGACATGAGCTACTTGATGGAATCGGGCCGAGATTAGTAGGCTCTCCTCAAATGCAACAAGCACATGAATGGGCCGTGGACCAATTTGAAGAATGGGGAATCGAAGGAAGAAATGAGCAATGGGGAGAATGGAGAGGTTGGCAACGTGGAATCACCCATATCGATATGATGGAACCTTGGGTAAGGTCACTGTCCGGGACACAGCTAGCCTGGAGTCCTCCAAGTCCTGAAGGGGGAGCCATGGGAGAAGTGATCATCCTACCTCAGTTAGAAGAAGGTCAGTCCTTTGAAGATTGGCTGCCTAATGTGGAAGGAAAATATGTGATGATTTCTACCCCACAGATTACTGGTCGCCCTGATTACAACTGGGAAGAATGGGCCACCGAAGAAACTTTCACAAAAATGAAAGAAGAGAGAGGTCAGGTCCAGGCTGATTGGGAAATCCGAATGAGCCAAACGGGAAACGGGAGAAGAGAACTTCCCGTGGTACTGGAAGAAGCTGGTGCTCTTGGAGTGATTACCTCATACTGGTCCAAAGGTTTTGGAGCAAATAAAATCTTCTCAGCCTACACCAAAAAGGTTCCTACCGTGGATCTTTCACTAGAAGATTATGGACTGCTTTACAGGCTGGCCGAAAGTGGGAAAAAGCCTATCATCAATTTGAATGCCCAGTCTAGCGAAACTGGTTTTCAGCCAACCTTCAATACGTTTGGTGAAATAAAGGGTACCGAAAAGCCCGATGAATTTGTGATGCTTTCGGCACATTTTGACTCCTGGGATGGGGGTACTGGTGCCACTGACAATGGAACAGGAGTCATCACTATGATGGAGGTAATGCGAATTCTCAAAAAGGTATATCCAAATCCAAAGCGAACCATACTGGTTGGTCTCTGGGGATCTGAAGAGCAGGGCTTAAATGGATCTAGAGCCTTTGTCGAGGATCATCCTGAAACGCTGGATAAAATTCAAGCCTTATTTAACCAGGATAATGGAACTGGACGTATTGCTCGTCTTTCAGGGCAGGGCTTTGTAGATAGCTATGAATATTTAGGAAGATGGCTTGCCAAAGTACCAAGACCCATCACCCAGGATTTAGAGACCACTTTTCCCGGCAACCCAGGAAGAGGCGGTTCAGATTATGCCTCCTTTGTGGCCGCAGGAGTTCCAGCATTTTCTCTCAGTTCACTAAGCTGGTCATATTTTAATTATACATGGCACACGAATCTGGATACCTATGACAAAATAGTATTCGAAGAAATTAAAAATAATACCATACTTACTGCTATCCTTATTTATATGGCGTGTGAAGAACCTGAACTTGTCTCCAGAAAACGAAGAGTTCCTATGAATCAGCGAAGTGGCCAACCCGCTTATTGGCCCCAGGTTAGATCACCAAACCGCAAAGGAGGAACCAATTAAGCTTTCGAACCCTGATCTTCTGGTCAGGGTTTTTTGTATCTTTTTGAATTCAAGATTAAAATTCATGGTCCCAACACTAAAGTCCACCTCACTTAGTATTTTCCTTTTCTTCTCCTTGATTTTGGTTGCATCAGCTCAGATCGAGGAAATAAAACAAACCTTTGAATCAGCGGCAGATGAGGGATTCTCGGGAGTTATTCTGATTGCTGACCAAGGTGAAGTTATGTACGAGAATGCTGTAGGATTCAGGAGCTACGAAGATCAGGTTCCGCTGGAATCAGACGATATTTTCGAACTAGCCTCCATTTCAAAGCAATTCACCTCAATGCTGATAATGATGTGTGAGGAAAAAGGACTTTTAGATTTTGATGACACTCTTTCAAAGTTTATCGAAGTTCCCTATCCTGACATCACCATCCGGCAGCTCCTCACCCATACTTCAGGCTTACCGGATTATCAAGCCATTATGGACGAGCACTGGGATAAGGACAGGGTGGCTGGGAATCCAGAAATTCTTGAGTATTTGAGAAAATATGCTCCGCCAAAGGAATTCGAGCCAGGAGAAAAATACGAATACAGTAATACTGGGTATGTCATGCTTGGAAGCATTGTGGAAAAAGCTACGGGTCAGGATTTTGTAGAGCTTTCAAGGAATTGGATTTTCAAACCCCTCGGAATGAGCAACAGTGACTTAAGAAGCCTGGAAGCCAAAGCCGCTGTGGATAACTTTGCTGCAGGCCACTTGAAAAATGATCAAGGGGTATATGTAAATGCAAATAATTTCAAGTTTTCAGATTACACCATTTGGCTTGGAAACCGAAAAGGCCCTGGACGTGTGAGTAGTAATTTGCAGGATTTATTGATTTGGGATCAGGCTTTATACCATAATAAACTGGTTAGCCAAGAGACTATGAATGAAGCATTCAGCCCTCAGAAACTGAATGACGGAACCGAGAGCATGTATGGGTTTGGTTGGGGACTTGACTTAGAAACTCATCCCGGCAAAGTGGTGCTTCATACGGGTAGCAATCCTGGATATAAGAACATCATTGTCAGGAATATTGATGAAAATAAAACGATAATCATCCTGAATAATAATGCTCACCCCGCAATGGGTGAATTAGTCAAAGAACTGCGTTCCATCTACTTCAATTGAAACGATTTAAGCCCTCGATTCAGTAGTTAAAGGCTTAGACTGGTGCTCCACGAACGGGACTTGATCTCAAATGAAGGGATAAATGATTTTAGTATATTCCATTCTCAACGATTGATCTATGAACATCAACCCACACAACCTGACCAAGCTAATCGCTGATAATATTATTAAGATTGGCTTTTTAGCTATCCTGATCGGATGGTGCTTTCTTCTTATTTCTCCATTCATCGCTCCTGTGCTATGGGGTATCCTAATCAGCGTGATCCTTCACCCTATGTATTCCGGATTGACAAAGAAATTGGGAGGCAAAAAAGGATGGAGCGCAACTATTCTCACTGTCGGCATGCTCGCCATCATTCTAATTCCAACTTTCATTTTTATGGGATCTATGATAGATGGGGCCCAAAACATAGGCACACAGCTGGAATCCGAGTCTTTCACCATTTCGCCCCCTAATGAATCGGTAAAAGAATGGCCATTAATCGGTAAGAAAACTTATGCAGTCTGGGCTCTTGCCTCCAGCAACCTACAAGCTTTTGTTGAGCAGTATAGCGAACAGCTCGCCTCTTTTGGCCGGGTGATTTTGAATAAAGTATTAGGAACAGGGCTAAGTGTTTTACAGTTTGTTCTTTCCATTATTATAGCCGGAGTACTACTAACATACTCGGAGAGTGGTAATTCATTCAGCAAAAAGCTGTTTGTAAGAATAGCTGGTAAGGAAGGAGAGGAAATATTGGAACTTACCAATGGTACCATTCGCAATGTTGCAAAGGGTGTTCTTGGAGTAGCTCTTATCCAAGGTTTCCTTGTAGGATTAGGGCTTCTTTTTGCCGGTGTACCCTACCCAGGTCTTTGGGGATTATTGAGTTTTGGGCTTGCTCTGATTCAGCTTCCGGTTACTCTTCTAGTGATCCCTATCATAATCTACATGTTCTCTTTAGACTCAGGGATAATGACCATTATTTGGTCCATCTACTTAATCATTGCTGCAGCATCCGATAATTTCATTAAGCCTATTCTCCTTGGAAAAGGAGCTCCTGTCCCTATGTTGGTTATTTTCCTTGGGGTTATGGGAGGCTTTATCACTTCGGGCTTTATTGGAATGTTTGTAGGAGCCATAGTCCTTTCAGTGGGTTACAGACTGATGATTTCATGGGTAGAGGATGATGATACCATCGAAGAGGCATGATTAGATAAACTTTTTGAATCACCAGAGCTTATCCTAGACAGGTAAATCCTGGATTTTTCACTCGGTTTATGGAAAATAGAATTTGGCAACTTGGCAAACCTGCAACCTCAGATAAGGAGGTTCTTCGTACCAATCTCTACCCTCATTTTCAAAGGAAATGTATTCTAATTAATGCTCCGGCAGGTTATGGAAAATCTAATTTGGTTTCTCAATGGCTGGATAAAACTGGGCCAAATTTCTCCTGGATAAACCTTGAAAAGGCAGATCAAGCTCCTGAGCTTTTCTTAAGAAAACTGAACGCTAGTTTACCGGATATTCCAAACGAGATAAAAACCTTTTTCGAGAAATCTGAGAAACCAGAATCAAGTATTCTTTTTCAGGAGACTTTGGGTTTTTTAGCTAAGCTAGATCAAAAAATTACCTTAGTCCTAGATGATTATCATTTAATCCAAAGTGAAGCCTTCGACCAATTTTTCCAAACTCTAGTAGAGAAAATTGAGGGGATTCAGCTAATCTTAATCAGTAGGAAACCTTTTAATTTTCCTTTAGAACAGTGGAAAGCCCAGAACCTTTACTCCCTAATTACAGCGGAACAATTGATATTTGGGACCGAAGAGCTTAGACAACATTTGGACTCTATCGGAATTGACATTTCGGATGAAACCCAAAGGGTGCTTAAAGAGAGAACTGAAGGATGGATATCTGGAATTCAGATAATGCTATTTGACTATAAGGATGAAAATGATCTACTACATCGATTAGTGGAAAGGCCAGGTTCTGATCAAAATTATTTTAGCGACCTGATCGATTCTCATATTCAGAAATTAGATGACTCAGATCGCGAAAAATTGCTTAGTCTGTCATTTTTTGAAATCCTAAGTCCTTCACTTGTAATCGACCTTGGATTTAGCCTTGGGTTTCAAGACCAACGGCTACAATATCTGTTTGATGCCAATCTTTTTCTAATTCAAATTGATCCCAAGAATCAGCTTTATCGCTTCCATCATTTATTCCGCGAAAATCTGCTGAGGAAGGCTAGCAGCCTATTCTCTGAGGAAAAGGTTAAAAAGATTTATGAAACTGCCGGAAGTTCCTTTCTGAAGGATTCCCTTCTTAAACATGCAGCCTATAGCTTTTTGAAATCTGATAATGAAAGCAAAAAAATCAGGACTTTCGACCGTTTCAGGCAAAAGCTGATTGAAGAAAGAAATTGGTCGGAATTAAAGCTACTTTTAGAAACAACGGATGAATTAGGATTTAATCATTACACCAAGGGATTTGCAGAGTGCTGGTACTCGATCTACATGGGACAGACTCTTTATCTCTTTGAAAAGAGTGCTGAACTCTCAAAAGGGACCCCTCAAGACGCTCCCCTTGCTCATAAGGCTGAGCTGAAAAGCCTTCTTTCTTACCGAAGCTACAATCTCTCACAGGACTTTTTCTCTTGTATTGAAGAGTGTCGCTTTGCTCTTTTCGGACTACCTGAGTCCATGAGCTATGCAAGGGGATATGCATGGGTCTTTCTTATCGGTTCGCTTCAAGCCACAGGTAAATTTGAAGAAGCAGTCAAAGATGTGAATGAAGCATTGGCTTCCAGGATTTCTGTGCATGAACAGTCCTATATTCTTCTAGTCCTGTGCTATTGTTATTGGATGGAGACTGACCTGATCCAGTTAAGGAGAGTGTCCAAAAACCTGATCAGCTTGGGCGAAAAATCCTTAAATCTAGAAGCAAAGGCACATGGCCATTACTTCGCAGCAGTATGTGCTTTTGAAAAAGGTAATTGGGACGAGCTTGATATTCATTTGAAAGAACTTGATTCAAAGGGTCGTTTTGCCATAGGGCTGATCAGATTCTTTAGCCAGATTCTAAATCTTCAAAAAACATCCTTGAAGGATCAGGAATTCGATCTTGATCAGCTAGAGAGGATTTATGAATCCTTGATTGAAGAGGAAAACAAAATTCTTCCTTTTTATTTAAAATCCCTTCAACTCAATATTTCCATCAGCCACAACTCTACCATCAACCGATACGCTATTAAAAAGCAGGTAGAAGGGTTACCACAATTCCCGATTACCAATATTATTGATCCTGGGTTATCCATTTTGGCTTATTCCTTTTCTGAACAGACATCCGATTCTGAAAAGAGATATAAAGAACTCAAATCTTTTGCATTGACCAGATTCAATAAAATGGCTTGGTTAAGGGCTGTGATAACCAAGGCCAGTTTGGATACTAATGCACCAAATTCAGAACGAATTGAGCTCTTCAGTCAAGCCATAGAGGCAAGTCAAAAATCCAGGATTTATGCTCCTTTTCTGGAGTTCAGGCAAACGAAGGTTTTTCTTTTGGATCATTTTGAGGAGTTTTCCGGGACCGATAAATACTTCATCCGGGACCTGCGAGACTTGCATAATCGCCTTGATGAAATAGGGTTGGAATTTTCCAGAAGAGAGAAAGAAGTCCTGGAGGAACTCACTAATTATAGTAGCAACCAGGAGCTTGCAAAAGCACTATTTATCACGGAGAAGACCGTAAAAAATCACCTGACAAACATCTATCGAAAGCTTGGTGTAAAGAGCAAAAAAGAAGCAGTAATTAGGCTCAAAGATTCAGACTTACTAGGGTAAGCTATCCACAGATTTTCATTTTTTCGGGACTTTTGGGACTTGTGGTTCAAAGCGAGTAAAGCTAACTTAAACCCACTAAAAGTAAATTATCACCGCTTACATGCCATTTTTTGACATTAGTAGCATGTAAACGACAACAAACACCACGAATTATGAAAAGACTTTTCCTCTTTTTAGGATGCATTCTTGTGCTCTCCGTTCATGCCCAAGAATTTCCAGCACTTCAATGGCGCTTTATCGGTCCAATGGTAGGATCGAGAGGGTCAGTTGGAATCGGACATCCAAGTGATCCTAACACATTTTATCACGGTGCCAGCAATGGTCTTTGGAAAACAGAAGATGCAGGTCAGTATTGGATGCCGGTTGGAGATGATCAATTTGGCTCAGGAAATATCGGGGCCATGGAGATATCCTTATCAAACCCCGACATAATGTATGTTGGAACCGGTGAACCCCAAATGAGAAACAATGTCAGCTGGGGAGACGGTGTATACAAATCAATTGATGGTGGGGAAACTTGGACAAATGTAGGTCTCAAAGAAACTCACCATATCTCCCAGGTTCGCATACACCCTGCCAATCCTGATATTGTTTATGTAGCAGCTTTCGGACATGCATTTGGTCCTAATCCAGAACGTGGCGTGTATAAAACTACTGATGGCGGGGAAACGTGGGATCAAGTCCTTTTCAAGAGTGATAAAGCAGGAGCAATTGATTTGGTAATGAATCCATCAAACCCAGATGAGCTTTTGGCCTCCATTTGGGAATTTGAAAGAAAAGCATGGGGCCCAAAGACAGGTGGTCCGGATTCAGGTCTATGGAAATCTGTTGATGGTGGAGAGACCTGGACTGAGTTCACATACGCCAATGGGCTGCCAGAAGGAGGGCGAGGTCGAAGTGGTTTGACTATGTCAGCGGCAGATGCCAAAAAGGTTTATGCCTTAATTGATTCTGAAACCAAGCCTGGTTTGTATGTATCAAATGATCTCGGTGAAAACTGGGAATTTGTATCTGATTATTTCCAAATAATTGGTCGGCCATTCTATTACAGTCACATTTATGCCAGTCCACATGATGCCAATGAAGTTTGGTCTCCAAATAACAGAACCTTCAAATCTACGGATGGAGGTAAGAACTGGGTATTAGAGCCAGGAACCAAAGACGATTTCCATGACATCTGGATTTGCTCAAGTGATCCAGATCGCATGATGCTTCTACACGATGGAGGGGTTATGGTGACGAGAACAGGAGGAAAGACCTGGTCTACCAATTTCACTCAAAAAAATTCTCAGTTCTACCGGGTAAATGTGGATAATGACTTTCCATACAATGTCTACGGCAGTGGCCAGGATATTCTTGCCTTTAAGATTCCAAGTGCTTCCAGATGGGGAGGGATCTCCGGATACGAAACAACCATCATAGGGAATGGCGAAATCAGTAGTGTGATCCCAAATCCTGATGATCCAAATATTGTATATAATATGTCAGGTGGTGCGCCTATGGGTAGTGGGGCTCCATTTACAGTCAATAATATTGCGACTGGTCAGAACGAGGTTCGTTCAGTTTATCCTGTACCCTTGTTTGGGCTCAATGGCTCTGATCTAAAATACAGGTTCAACTGGGATACCCCCTATTTCATTTCTCCTCATGATTCTAAAACCATATACCTGGGAGGCAATGTAATGTTCAAAACTACCGATGAAGGTATGAATTGGGAGGTGATCAGCCCTGACCTCACCAATAATATTCAGGAAAGACTGAAAATCACAGGTACTCCATGGCTTTCAGAATACTTCGGTCAGGAAATTTACAGTACAATAAAAAGAGTTATAGAATCTCCTGTAAAAGAGGGAGTTATATGGTCTGGATCTGATGATGGAAAGATCTATCTAACCAAAGATGGAGGCGGAAATTGGGAAGACATTTCCATTGTGGATGCTGGGTTGCCAGAATTTTCTCAAGTGTATGAAATCGAGCCTTCGCCATTTGATGAAGCAACGGCCTATGTGGTCTTCTCTAATTTCAATACGTATGATGACTATAATCCATACATTTTTAAGACAAGTGATTATGGTCAAACATGGACCAACCTATCGGGAAGTTTTCCTCAGGACCAGATTACACGAACGATTCGAGAAGACAAGGTCAGACAGGGCATGCTGTTCGTAGGTACTGAAACAGGAATGTATTATTCACTGAATGACGGAGAAAGTTGGGATAAATTAAAAGCAAACCTTCCTTCTGTTCCAGTAGTCGATGCCGTTATCAAGGACAATGATTTAGTCATTGCCACCAATGGTAGAGGCTTCTGGATTATGGATGACATCACTCCTTTGAGAGAAAAAGATAAGGTAGAAGGAAATAAAACTGCTCACCTCTACCCTATTTCTGATCACACCCGTTTCGGTTACAACTGGTGGATGGATTATTTCCCAGGCGGTGACCCAGGCGACAAAAAGAATTACTTCGTCCAAAATATGAGACCAGGTCATACCTTCTATGAAATTGGATTTACGCCAATCAATGGAGAAAGAAAAAGAAAGTTTCTTGATGCAGGTGATCCAAAGTCTTTAGGTGTGGTGATGTATTTCCATTTGGCTCAGGAACCCAATGAAATCCAATTAGAGATTTTAAATTCGGAAGGTGAAGTGATTCGAACCTACTCAAAAGACCAAATGAGTCTAACCGTGGGTACTGGCGATGACTTTAATGCAGGCTTAAATAAGTTTGTTTGGGACACCAGAATTGATCGGGTCATCGGAGTGCCAAAAAGACCGCCGACAGCAATTACTCCAATAGTCCCTCCTGGTAATTATTCCGCAAGGTTGACAGTTGACGGTGTTGTTGAGACACAGCAATTTGCCGTGAACATGAACCCCAAAGAGAAGTATTCACAAGCTCAGGCAGATGAAAAATTTACTTTCTGGATGGATATGTATAATGCTGCGGAAGCTTCCACTAACAATGTTATTGCAGCCTTGAAGACAAGAGATGATGCTATAGCCAGCTTGGAAGAATATAAATCAAGTGGAGCAAGTGACAACAAAATTGAGAAAGTAGAGGCACAGATAAAGGTGATTACGGATATCGTAAATGCTTATGAAGGTGCCTATGTATCTACCGGCAGGACCCTTGCGGAGGTGATCAATTTACCTGCGACTATTCTGTTCAAAATGTCCTTTATGAGTGGAATTCTTGACCATTCCGAGGGCCCGGTAAGTCAGAGTATGCAAAATGAGTTTCAGGTAATTCTCGAGGAAGCCAAAAGTGCTGATGAGAATTACAATTCATCCATTTCGGAAGAATTGGCAAAACTTGAGAAATTAATGAAGTAAAATTTCTAAGAGCAGCCTTTAGCTGCTCTTAGCTCTTTGGTGTCTTTATTCAGAAAAATATTTCCCCTTATTCTACTTTCTCTTTTGGCCTGTAAGAGAGAAAGCTCTGTATTCGAATATCCTCATAAAAATGAAAGAGAACCACGGACAGCAACCTCTTTCGATAATTCGGCTGAAAAATTCTCATTTATTGTTCATAGTGATCTAACAGGAGGTGAAAGGCCTGGTATTTTTGAGGTAGCCGTTGAGCAGATGAATTTACTTCGACCTGAATTCATAGTAAATGTTGGTGACTTGATCGACGGAGGTCCGGCTGATTCAATATCATGGAATTCCCAATGGGATTGGTTTGATGAGAGGGCAAATCACGCAAAGGCCCCACTCTTCTACACAGGTGGAAATCATGATCTCACGGGAAATTTTGCCCAGGGTATTTGGAAAGAAAGGCTAGGAAGACCCTATTACCATTTCATTTATAACAACACCCTTTTTCTGGTTCTAGACACCGAAGATCATGGAAAAGAAAGGCATGATGAAATCGAAGCGATCCGCAATGAAGGCGTCAGAATTTATGACGAAGAGGGCCCTGTGGCTTACGCCAAAAGTACCTATGCAAGATTGCCTGAAAGAAAATGGGGAAATATTGGTCCTGAACAGCGGGATTACATGATCAAGGCACTTGATGACAACCCGGAAGTAAAATGGACTTTTCTGATGTTTCACAAGCCTGTTTGGGGTAATCCAGAGGAGAAAAATTTCAAAGCAATAGAAGCAGCTTTAGATGGAAGAAACTACACCGTCTTCCATGGGCATACGCACAATTTCTTGCATAGAGAAAGAAATGGAATGGACTACATCAACCTGGGAACCACGGGGGGATCTCAAAACACCACAATCGGGAGATCTGTAGATCATTTTCTATGGATTACAGTGGATGAATACGGAGCCACTATCGCTAACTTATTAATGGAAGGAATACTCGATAAGTACGGAAATATTCCAGCTGGGGGAGATTCCTTGAAATTCGAAACTAAATAAACCAGGATATGAATAGCCTTATGACAAACGCCAAGAAGATAAAGCCCAATAAAAATTTCGTCTTCGTCAGCCTTACCCTTTTGGTTGCATTTATTTTTGCCTCTAATTCCTATGCACAGAAAAGTTTAGAAAGTAGTGCGCCTTTGCTTGAAACCAAGGTTCTAGGCGAAAAGTATCCTGTCCACGAGAAAAAGATTGAAATAGTGGATTCATTCAGCTCTCATCCATCTCTTTTCGAAAGAAGTAAGGATGGTAAATTCTGGGAAGCTTCAGAAAAAGCTAAAGACTTTGTAAGAGACAATATTGTCATTGATTTCTTCGCTTCTCCTTACGGCACGGGTTGGACTAAATCTGAAGATTTACATGATTACATAGACCGGGCGATGGATGTCGGAGTAACTGGTGTGTCAGCCACTTTAGCAGCTGCATATTTTACTTGGGAGGATTATATTAATGAATACAGTATCTGGCGAAGTACCATGATGGAAGAACCAGAAAAATTCATTTTTGTAAATCAGGTAGATGATATCAAAAAGGCCCACGAGGAAGGTAAATATGCAGTAATATGGAATTCTCAGACAACATCAATTCTAAATGGTGATCTGAAGAAAATAGCTGCCCTTCGAGGTATGGGTATAAGCAGTATGCAGCTGGTCTATAATGGCACGTATAGAACAGGTGATGGAGTCATCCAGGCATACAAAGGAAAAGATCGAGGCTTAACGGTTTGGGGAAGAAAGGTAATTGATGAGATGGTGAAGCAAGGCATCATTGTCGACCTCAGTCATACCGGTGAAACAACTGCCCTGGACATTTCAAATTATATGCTGAAGAGGTATCCTGGGGTACCTTTTGTTTACACCCATTCTCTTCCAATTGGTCTTTACAAGGATTTGCCTGATGCTACCGAAAGAGGCTGCTACCGAAATATCACCGACGAACAAGCTATTCTTGCGGCAGAATCCGGAGGAGTAATCAGTCCAACCTTTACAGAATGGATGATGGATGGAATTTGGCCAGAGGATATCACTCCCCAACAATGCGCAGATATGATTGACTACTATAAAAATTTGGTAGGAATCGATCATGTAGGTATCGCCACTGATGATATGTTCGATCTGTCCATTGTTATGAATTTTGTCAAGCAAAATGCCTCTGCCTATGACGATGATGGTTATATGGTAAATGCTTTCGACAAAGGAGCAACTGGTTGCGGAGAACTTGCAAAAATCCTCCCCGCGGTTACCGATGAACTATGGAAAAGAGGCTATACGGTTGAGGATATAAGAAAAGTGTATGGGGGAAATGTAATGCGCGTTTATGGTGAAGTCTGGAAATAAATATCCAGAAATTCTTTTCATTTCCCTCCTGGTATTTGCCATGAGTGCTAGCTCATTTGATAGTTATGCGCAGAGCGAATCAGGTTTTGGTGTAAAATCAGATAGCACTGAATCCAATTACACCAATCAGGATGCTCTGGGAGGGCCAAAGGCAATTGGGGCCCAACTTAAGGCAGATAACCAGAAGAAAGAGTCTTATTTCAGGGTTCCAATTAGGGTTACCAAAGGCTGGTATGCATGGAAAGCACGATTGAAAGAAAATACCGGGCTTCAAATTGGGATCAACTATACATCGGTCTACATGTCCTCATCAGAGGTTATTGATAGCGAAGTCAATAATCCGAATACCGGTTCTGGAATTCTGGACATACAATTAGGTTGGACCCTAGTGAATAGAAAAAAAGGCAAGAACACAGGCACCTTATTCGCTAAAATGAATAACCGCCATGCCTATGGAAATCTGACTAACTCCATGTTCCATGGAATTTTTGAGTCAGGGTACTATGGCCTACCTGCAACCGGATTTAATAATTATTCCTCAAGGCTTCTAGAGCTAAATTGGCAGCAAAACTTCTTTGACAGCAGGCTTCAGTTTGTACTAGGAAAGGTAGATATGACTAACTACTTCAATTTCCATGGTCTGGTTGTCCCATGGACAAGTTTCCTCGGGTATGGTTCATCTCTCTCCGGGACCATTAATTGGCCAAATCAAGGAGTAGGAATAGTTGGAAGTTTCCGATTTAATGACAACTGGTATTTCATGGGTGCTCTTGCTGATGCTTATGGAGATGACTTTGCACAGAATAATTTCCTTGATTTTGGAGATCAGTTTTTTGAAGGGAAATTCTTCAAGGCCGCAGAAGTAGGCTGGGTTCCAAGTATGGCAGAGCGTTATTTTAAGAAAATCAGTCTGACCTATTGGAGTACCGATGCATATACCAGAGGTGGCAATGATATAGCCAGCAGTAATGGAATAGCCTTTACTTCCCATTGGTTCTTCAAAGAGAAATTTGCTCCCTACGTTCGTTTCGCCTTCTCTGAGGGAAATGGTGAGAATGCCTTCTACAAGAAGGACGTACAAATCGGTCACGGCTTTGTCTTTAAGTCTCATGACCTATTAGGAACCTCTTTTTCTTGGGCAGAAACCAATATCCCTGACAGTGAAAACCAAATGACGGTAGAAGTTTACTATCGATTCCATTTGACTGAACATTTGGCTATAACACCTGACTTCCAGTGGATCATCAACCCAACCCTAAACCCCAATGTGAATTCCCTGACTTACTTAGGAGTGAGAGGAAGAGTAACCTTTTAACAGATAGAATGAAGAAACTCTACACCACATCTCTACTTCTTTTCATTCTATCGATAAGCCTCAGCTTTGCTCAAGAAGAGCAGACCACTGAGAATAGGACCACCTTCAAGTTTGGAGGATATATCAAAGCCGACTTTATCAATACTTGGTATAATAACGGTCAGGTCAGTTCTACCAGCCCGATGAAGGATATTCACTTTCCTGCTCAAATTCCAGTTGGTGATTCGGAGAACAATTACAATCTGGATTTCCATGTAAAGGAATCCAGATTCAATTTCGATGTAAATACTGAGCTCCTTGGGCAGAGTATTCACGGATTTATTGAATTAGATTTTCTTCTTTCTGCTCAGGGTAATGAAAGGGTCAGTAACTCTTTTGCACCCAGAATGAGGCACTTCTATTTCGAGTGGGGGAAACTACTTGTTGGTCAGACATGGTCCACATTTATGATTGTGGTCGTACCGGATGATTTGGATTTTGCGGGAGCAGCTGAAGGCCTGGTTTTCAATCGACAGCCTCAGATTAGATTCACGCAAAATAACTGGCAATTCTCGCTGGAAAATCCAGAGACCACCTTGATGGGATTTCAGGATCCCGGCATCGTAGAGTCTGAAAAAGAGATCCTACCCGACCTAATCATCAGGAGAAATTTCACTTTTGAAAAAGGGTTTATCGGCGTGGCGGTGCTGAATAGGGCACTAAATGGCAAAACCACCAATACACAGGAAACGAAGACCAAATACGCATTTGGAATTACCAGTGGAGGAAAATTTTCAGTAGGAAGTAAGGGTTCTGATATCCGATTTATGGGAACATATGGAACTGGTTTGGGAAGATATACAGCCCTGGGTTTTACTTCAGCCGGGGTAGTTGATCAGGATAGAAATATTCACGGTATTGGATCAATAAATGGTTATGTGGCTTATAACCACTACTGGAAGCCCGAAAAGTGGTCTTCTAGTTTTAATGTTTCGGCATACCAAGCCATGAACGATATGGACTTGGTGAGCATGGAAGCCAACGAGACTGCATATAGTTTCTCCGGCAATCTAAAGTACTCCCCAGCTCCAGAACTCTTATTTGGTGTGGAATTCATTCATGGCTACAGAGGCCTGGCAGATGGGATGACATCAGGAAGTTTCAATCGACTTCAGTTCTCCGCCAAATACAGCTTCGGTTACAAGAACTCCATCGCAAATGAGAAGAGATAAGATTCGAAAATTTGAAATAAATAATTCAATATGAGATTAAAGTTTACACTATTGATTTTATCATTTATCCTGACAGGAAACGCTATTCAGGCACAGGAAATTGATAGCACACAGATAGGAAAAGAATACCCATACTTTCTCCCGATTCTAGGTAAAAAGGCCTACGCACGTGGCTATAAACTCCAGAAACCTTTTGGTATCATGGCGGGTACCATTTTCAACAAACAAGGGATTGTTCTTAAGGATTTCGAATTAGGAATAGCAGACCCGGGAACCCCTGTTGATGAGGTGAATTTTGTAGATCTCAGTGAGGTGGGAATTTTTGAATTTGGTCCCTCTGAGGGTCGAATAACTACGGCCAACTTTAGGGCTGATGCTTGGGTTCTTCCTTTTTTGAATGTTGGGGGATTTTATGGACGAGTGGGTGGTGAGCAGACCATCACATTTCGACTGGGAGGTCCGGATAATGATCTCATTTCAAGTACTACTGACATCGACGGTCAATACTATGGATTCAACCTTCTAGGCGTGGCTCCATTGGGTCCGGTAAACCTGATGGCTGACTATTCCTGGGCATGGACAACCAATGTAAATTTGGACAAACCGGTACTGGTCAAAGTAGCAGGAATCCGAGTGGTGAAAAGGATATTTACAAAAACACCTGATCGGTTTTTTGCGGTTTGGGCGGGAGCCCAATTCCAAAATCTTGATAGTGAGACATCAGGAAATATAGCGTTTGATGAGGCCTTAGGGATTAGCGATGAGGACAAAGCCAAAATGGATGATTACTGGATGGATGTCACCAATGATGTTATTCCTATCGATCAGGATGAAATGGGCAATGATATTTTCTGGAGCGAATTGAGCCCAATTCAGCAAAGACTCCGGGAAGCCACCTTCAATCTATTTCGTGGCTTTGTCGATGATAACGCTTATTATAAGTTTATCAAGGAGCTCGAGTTCAACTGGAATATGCTCCTGGGAGTGAATTATCAGCACAATACTCGTTGGCAAGCGAGGGTAGAATATGGATTCTTAAGATCAAAGCAGCAGCTGATGTTTGGCTTGAACTATCGCTTTGGATTGTAAAATTATATGAGGTTCAAAAGGCTACTTCTCTGTATTTCCTTTAGTCTTGCGGCAGGGTCTAACTCATTTGCTCAAGACATGGAAATAGATCGTTGGGACAATTGGTTTCTAATGGGTCAGAAAATAGTCTTTGGAGGAGAGGGGAACTGGAAGCATTCCCACGAAATTCAGTGGCGAGCCAAGGAAGATGTAACGGAGTTGGATCAACTCTTTTACGAAGCCGTTATCACCTATTCCCCCAATGCAACCTGGGAAATTGTGCCAGACTTTAGAATGGCGCGAAAAAACGATGTGATGGACTTCCGACCTGGCTTCGGAATTGTAAGGAAGGATTATTTTGAATGGGCTCCAAAGGGCCAATTTGTCCAGCAGCTGAAATACCAATACGATATCAATAACAAGGGCAATGGCCGCCATGGAGTTAGATATGTGGTGACCTATAATCAAGTCCTCAAGGAAAACCTGGTCGTAAGTGGATTAATTGGTGGTTTTTATCGCTGGAGTAATTCATTCAATGGAGTAGAATTCATCAGGTTCGGACCATCAGTGGCATACGTCTTCAATGATGTACATTCCATCGGGTTTGCTCCCTTGTTTGGATTAGGAAATCTAGGTAAAGATGAAAACGGTGAAAAACTTGGCTGGGCTGGATCTTTCACTCCCCTTTTCCAGCTAATAATTCGGGTAAAAAGGGACTACAAGTTCACCCCAAGTAAATACATTAATTTCTAGAATCTCTACTTCCTGTTTCATTCTTGTCTTGAAGTACCTCGATTTTGACTGAGGTCGAGGCTTTTAAACTAGATTCCCAAAGTGTATCTTAATTCTCATTATATGAAGAACATGAAAGCTTTTATACTCGCACTACTTTTTATTTTGGTTGGGGGACATGCCTTCTCTCAAAATGAAGAAGAGGAAATCCTCAAAACAAATGATTGGGAAGCCATCATTTCTCCTTACGCCTTTCTTGCTGCTCAATCCACCGATGTAGGCGGAGAAAAAATCAGACAATCCTTTAGCGATCTTTCCTCGATTACAAATACCGGCTTCCAAATTGCCGTGAGTGTGAAGTATAAGAGGTTCATCACAAGATTTGACGGGACCTGGGCATGGTTAGCCACTGAGGAAAAATCCAGTGCTCTGGAAGTGGAAGCCAACATCAGGCAACAGATTTTAGACTTTCGTGGAGGATATATAGTCTATGAAAATTTATCCATGGCTTCAAATGAGGTAATCAAAGGGTGGGACCTTGAGGTTAACGCGGGTGCTAAGTATTGGAATAATACCGTGGATATTGATTACCGAGTGATCATCAATGATATTCCTATTCTGGAAGGGTCAATTAATGAGCCACAAGAGTGGTGGGATTTCATGATCGGAGTTAAACCGACTATTTATGTTACCCCAAGGATGAAAATTAATACTTCTTTCAGTGCGGGAGGTTTCGGAATTGGAAACTCTTCCAAATTCACTTATGATTTCATTTACGCCAATTCATTCAAAGTCACTAAGCTGATCACGGTAGATGCAGGTTTTAGAAACTTTATGTATGACAGGGTTGATGGCGAAGGCGAAAGTCAAGTGGATACCCGGGTTAATGTTATCGGCCCATTTGTGGGCGTATCAATTATTTGGGATTAAATTTAAATTCACTTCAATTAGATTGTTCTCCGCTTAATTTATCGCCCAATGCCTCCATTTTAAAGCGATCTATCGGAGATTCAACGTGCTCTTTTTGAAATATCTCCTCCATCTTGGAGACTAATTCCAGATGTTCATCCGCAAGATCATTTTGTTCCAAAATATCAGAACTTAAATCATAGAGTTCAATTCTTAGGTTTCCTTCTCTCTTGATATTCTGTCTTATAGCTTTCCACTTACCCATCCTGATTGCCTGCTGACCACCATATTCAGGGTACTCCCAATAAAGGTATTCATGAGATTCTTGTTCTTCCCCCATAAGAGTAGGAAGGATACTTTTTCCATCCGTCTGCTCCGGAATCTCAACGCCTATCAATTCGCAAAATGTCGGCATCATATCGTAGAAAATAGACATATGATCCGAGCTTGTTCCTGCTTCAACAGTACCCGGCCAGCTGGCTACCATAGGCACTCTTACCCCTCCTTCATATACTGAACCCTTGGTTCTTCCACGGCCATTTGTAAAGGGAGCAGAGCTTTCAAAGTAATCGAAATCCACACCTCCTGTAAAGGTTGGTCCATTATCACTTGTAAAAATAATGAGGGTATTTTCTAATAATCCCAACTCTTCTAATTTCGCTCTAACCTCTCCTACATGTTCATCTAGCCTACTTATCATTGCTGCGTAGGTCGCCCTAGGGTATTGATTTGGGAAATATCCTCTGGTCCCATCATAAGGCTCTTCAGCCCCTAACTCCATTCTATACTGATTTACCAGTTCTTCCGGCGCCTGTATAGGTAAATGGGGTAAGGGTGAGGCATAATAAAGGAAGAAAGGCTTTTCCTTATTTTCCTCGATAAAACTAAGCGCCTTAATATGCATCATATCTGGAGCATAGTCCGGTTGAGTGTATCTTGAATAGCTATCTGGATCATTGGGATCAGCAAGCGAATCAAGTTTTGTACCCGGTACAACGACGGCATTATTCAGAGGAACTTTCGTCTCATTCTCCCACATGTGAGGAGGATACAGGTTATGTGCCTGACGCTGACAGTTGTACCCATAGAAATAATCAAAACCTAAATTATTTGGTATTCCTTCGCTCAACGGGGCTCCTAAGCCCCATTTCCCTACAAGTCCTGTAGCATAACCTTCGGATTGTAATATTTTCGCGATAGTCAAAGTCTCTTTGGGAAGAGGTCTTTGGCCCTCAAGGTTAGGATCTTCTGCTGCCATTGCATAATTCCAAACTTCGCCCCGGTGTCCCCACTCATCATTACCTCGTATATAGGTATGGCCGCCATGCATCCCTGTGAGAAAGATAGATCTTGCAGGCGCACAAACCGGAGCGCCTGTGTAATGATTGGTAAAGATCATACCCGAAGCTGCCAAGGCATCGATATTCGGAGTTTTGATTTTGCTTTGGCCTTGATAGCCAACCTCTCCATATCCTAAATCATCCGCCAGAATGTAAACGATATTTGGTGGCGTTTTTGGTTCATTCTCACAGGCCATCATAAGAACTGACAAAAAAATAATCCCTATCCAGCGACAGTTTTTCATTTCAATTATTTAAATTCTCTAAGAATAAATATCTGTTTTCAATATGCAGTATGTTTTTAATATTAAGAAATCCAGAGTTTTGAAAAACAAAATTCTGTATTACTTAAAAGCAGGAGCTCTGCTGCATTTATGCTCACTTCTTAGCGGATTAATCGCTCTCAATATTTTCGTGAGCATGCCTTTCAGCTCAATGGGTGCTATTACGAAAGTGCTTTTATTCTTTTTTTCACTTTTTACCATATCTGCCCAACTAGATGCCAGAAGTCGATATCAGGATTATAAAAGAATGAAGGATTTACTGCATCGATTTGGTTTCAAGAAATCTCTGATAATTCCTTTCAGTTACTCTCACTGCCAAAGGGACGCGATATTGGTTGCTGCACAGCAATTTGAACTTGATGGCGAGATTCGGAAAACATTTCAACAAATGGGGGTGAAGCCATATCACTTGTTACCTTACCCATTTACGCGAAATCCACTCATTATCTTTAGCAGATCCTTTTTGAAGTCCACATTTTTCAAACCCAGTTATCAGTCCAAATATTTCGATTGGTGAGTGAAATAAGCATTCAGAATGTTGAGGTTTCTCTGGATAATCATAAAATCTTAAAGGGCATAGATTTTAAAATTTCTTCTGGAAAAATTCTTGCTCTAATCGGTCCAAACGGAGCTGGTAAAAGCACCTGTATGCGAACCCTTGCTGGCCTTATTAAGCCTGACACAGGAAAGGTCTCTATCAATTCAAAAAGCCTTAATTCCTTTTCTGATTTGAGGGCATCTTGTGGATATCTTATCGAAGGAGCTGATTTTTATGGATATCTCTCAGCAATTGAAAATCTAAATCTTCTTTCTTCCTTGTCATCCTCAATGAACAGCCCAGAGAAAGTGCTATCGATGGTAGGGCTTTCAGAGTCTGCCCATAAAAAGGTAAAGCAATTCTCCATGGGAATGAAACAGCGGCTAGGAATTGCTCAGGCACTGCTTTCTGATCCTGATTTTCTAATTCTTGATGAACCGTTTAACGGGCTTGATATTGAAATCAAAGAGGAGGTCCTTAGTTTGATTCAAAACTTGAGAGATCAGGGAAAAGGAATCCTCATCAGCACACATTTACTTGAAGAAATCGAGGCTTTAGCTGATGACTTTATACTCTTGGATGCTGGTCGAGTCTTCATGTCTGGAGATTTGAAGTCACATCAGGAAAATGAACAGGTAGTCACCTTTTCATTTGATAAAGACTTTGACTTCACCGATCTACAGGTGAAAGTAGTTTCCCAATCCACAAGGCATGTAAGCATTCAAACTGACAAAGAAGATGCAAAGGAAATCCTAAAAACACTGATATCGAAAGATCAATCACCATATAAAATCGAATGGTCAGGAATTCTGAAGGACAATTACAAAAAGATCCTGGATCAATGAGTCTAGTTACGGTAGAATTCAAGAAGCTCATGGCTAAGCCAAGGACTTACATAAGTCCAGCTTTACTAGTGTTGCTGATCCTACTTGTCTTTTGGGCTATGGCTAAGGAAGGTGAAAAGGTATTAGATTTTGCCTTTCAGGCCCTGGAAGAAACCTTTGTTGTAGAAGGAGAAATCCTTACCGGTGCTTTTGTAAGCTATCTTATTTTAAACACCCTATGGATCCATGTTCCCATTTTATTACTAATCGTGACCGGGGAAATATTGGGAAGTGAATTCGAATCTGGTACAATCAGGATTATGTTGGTGAGACCAATTTCGAGGTGGAAATTCCTTGGTGTAAAATTCTTCCTCGCGCTGTTTTATTCCTTTTTATTCGTAGGCATTCTTTTCTTATTCACTTATTTCCCTGCACTTCTCCTATTTGGAGAGGGAGATTTGCTTGTTTTCATTGAAGGGCTTCAAGTGGTTCCTTCATCAGAATTAGGGACGAGATTTCTTTACGCCTTTTGGCATTCTGCACTTTCTATGGGATGTTTGGGATCCCTTTCAGTGGCTATTGGAACATTTACTCAAAAATCTTTGACCACTATTCTAATCACTTTGGGAATCCTGATTTTTAGCACACTGATTCAAACCCTTGGCCCAACAATTTTCCCAGGTTGGGAGAACTTCCTATTAACTCATCACTTCTCAAAGTGGCAACTACTTTTTAAAATAAATATCCCATGGTCAGGCATCCTGGCCTCTCAGCTTTGGATGTTAGTTTTAATCGCAATTTGCATGACGGTTTCTTTTGTGAAATTTGAATCCCTGAAAATCACGGAATGAGATACGCATTGATCATAGTAGTATTTCTAGTTTTCATTTGGCCCATGGCCAAAGCTCAAACAGATATTGTTCAGGCACTAAAAGATCGATACGACATCCCAAATGGCTTAGAAGCAGATTTAAAGATTGAAGTTGAAGTACCTGGGATTAACATACCAGCAAAATCTGCACATGTCCTTTATGAAAAGGGAAAAGCCTCTAAAATCACCGGAAAAGGGTTGCTCTTTTTCCCAAAAAAAGGGTTAATGGAGGAATTCCAATCTATTCTGAATGAGCCACACCACATAATTCCTCTTGAAGAGACAGAGGAAAAAATTAAATACAAGATGGTATCTCTCGATCAAAAAAGTGATTGGGTTACGGCGGATATTGTGGTTTCAATTCAAGACCCGAGAATAGAGAGTATGCTGCTGACAACACGAAAAAATGGAGATTTTGATATATCTCACCACTATGGTGATGGTCCCTATCCAATAAGAACTCAGGTCCAATTCGAGAGTGAAAGGTTTTCCATTCCTTTAAAATTTATGGGTAAAAAAGAACTGATCCCTGAAGAGCTTGAAGGAAAGAATGTGAGTGGAAAAATCGTAATCAGTTACTCCAATGTGAAAATCTATTGAGCCTTCATCGCCTCGATTGCCTTAGAAAGTCTTGTCTCGCCATCTCCGCTGATGATGACGAATGGTGACCCACTTTCTTGGCTAAGCCTGAGATATTGATCGAATAAAAATTTCCTCATTTCAGGATCTGGATGTTCTCTAAGCGGATCATCTGTCCAGGGTAAATCAATATCACAAAGTAAGATCAAATCATATTTCCGCCTTTCTATTTCTTCAAGTATCCATGGCTCAGTTTTACCATATTTCACCTCTGACCAAATGTGGATAACTCTCAAATCCGTGTCGCAGAAAAGAAATCGTTTAGCCTCACTTGCGAGCACATCTTCCGTTTCTATTTGACCCTTCGCAATTGTGGATAAGTCTGAAAAATCGTACTCAGTTTTCAAATTAAGCAGATAATTTCTTGCAAATTCAGGAACCCATGGCTCTGAAAAGTATGTGGATAACTCTTTACAGAGTGTGCTCTTGCCAGTAGATTCAGGCCCCAGAATAAGAATGCGCTTCGGACTCATATTTCTTAGCAGATTTAATCCATGCTATCAATCCTAAAGTAGCTAAAACAGTAAAAAAGAAGAATTGAAATGAGGTGAGAATTAATCCTTTATGGAAGTAAAGGGGTACCGAAACCAAATCGGTGATTATCCAGGCAATCCAATTCTCCACTTTCTTTTTGGCCATAAGCCACATTCCTACAAAAGCGGAGGCCGTGGTGAATGAATCCCAATAAGGAACATCTGAATCGGTAAATCGCGATAAAACAAAATAGAGAACTCCATAGGAAAGCAAAAAAATCCCAAGAGAAACCAACCAACCTTTAGGCTTAAGCCATGTCACAGGTAATACTGCCTTCCCTTCTTTAGGGTGAGTCCAAACATACCAGCCAAAAATAGACATACTGAAATAGTAGGCATTGATTCCCATATCAGCATAGAGCTTATACTGAAAGCAAATCCAAACGTAAATCAGAGTGGAAATTATCCCGGTGGGATAGACGAGAATCTTTTCCCGCATTGAGTAAAAGACTGAAGCAATTCCGAAAAAAACTGCGATAGCCTCCAGCCAGGACATGGCTTCTATCCCTTCCTTAAATCCGGATATGATATACTCGAAATCCATGTCGCGAATAAACGATTTATTATTGAAAGGAGGAATCGGGCGGCTTAAACTGGATTAAACACTGAAAGGTGAATTTTGACGTCTTAAAGGAATAAAGAAGTTGGCAGTCACGGTAGGCAGAGATCGACCTACCTCAGCGCTCTTGGCACCTCTGCGGTAAAAAAGCTATCAGTTTAAGTTGGATTTAAAAGAAATTATTAACTCCGATCCTAAGCATGTAAGCTGAAATCTAAAATACCTCTCGACTCCGCTCGAGCTGACACGGAATTTGTCATTTCGAGCGAAGTCGAGAAATAGTTTGAAAGACGAAATTTGAATTCCTATAGATATAAAGTAGTTCCTGTCTCAGTGGACCAAGTAAGACTTACCTCTGTGGCCTACTCAGCGTTCTCTGCAACTCTGTGGTAAAAAAATTGGAAGAAACTACCAGATCATCATTCCTGGCAGCCACGAAATCTTCAATCCATCTTCCAACTTTTCGAGGAGAAGACATGTTCCTTTCTTAACTTTACCGACTTATGGCTATCAGTACCCTACCCAACGAAACTGACATTGACTCTCTCGACCCGAAGGAGTTTATTATCATTAAAAATGCGCAGGTAAATAACCTCAAAAACCTTAGCGTAGCCATACCCAGAAATCAGTTTGTGGTAGTCACCGGATTATCCGGGTCAGGAAAGTCTTCCCTTGCCTTTGATACCCTTTTTGCTGAAGGCCAAAGAATGTACGTGGAAAGCCTGAGCTCTTATGCCAGACAGTTTCTCGGACGAATGGAAAAGCCAGAAGTCGAATACATCAAAGGGGTAGCTCCGGCCATAGCTATTCAGCAAAAGGTAAATACCAAGAATCCTCGATCTACCGTAGGTACCACTACGGAGATCTATGATTACCTCAAGCTACTATTCTCCCGTGTCGGTAAAACCTATTCCCCCATTTCAGGAAATGAGGTGAAGCATCACACGGTGACAGATATTGTGGACTATGTCCAAAGCTTTGATGAGGGAACCAAAGTCATGATCTCTTGTCCATTGCAAATTCAGGAAGGTAGAGATATTTCGAAGGAGCTAGATCTGCTCCTTCAAAAAGGATATACAAGGATTCTAATCGATTCGGATGTTTACTTCGTGGAAGACCTGCTGGAAGGGAAGGATATTCCGTCGGGAACTTTTGAAATTCTTATAGACCGAGCGTCTGTAAGAAAAGATGACGAGGACAATCAGTTCAGAATAGCTGATTCTGTTCAGACGGCACTTTTTGAGGGACATGGCGATGTGAAGATTACCATTCCAGGAGTAGAGGAAAAGAAATTCTCTGATCGATTCGAGTTGGATGATATGGTTTTCGAAATCCCAACCGTTAACTTCTTTTCATTCAATAATCCCTACGGCGCATGTAAGACTTGCGAAGGGTTCGGAAGCGTTTTGGGCATTGATCCAGACTTAGTTATCCCAAATAAGGATTTATCAGTCTATGAAGGGGCGATTGCACCATGGCGTGGCGAATCTTCCCGATCATGGCTAGAGCCACTTCTGAAAAAAGGAATCGAATTTGATTTCCCAATTCACCGCGCCTACAACGAACTGGACGAAGAACATAAAGAACTACTTTGGAAAGGGAACGAGTACTTCAAAGGACTGGATGCCTTTTTCAAAAATCTTGAAACTAAGACCCATAAAATCCAATATCGTGTGATGCTATCCCGATTCAGGGGAAGGACCGTCTGCCCGGATTGTAAAGGAACCCGATTGCGTAAAGATGCTTCCTATGTGAAAATCGCCGGAAAATCCATTATTGAATTGGTTCTGATGCCAATCGATGAGGCTCTCGATTTCTTTAAGAATCTGGATCTTCCAAAGCATCAAGCAAAGATTGCAAGTCGCTTACTCAAAGAAATTGTAAGTCGATTGGAGTTTATGGATCAGGTTGGTCTTGGCTATCTGACCTTGAATAGGCTCACGAATTCCCTCTCAGGTGGTGAGTATCAGCGTATCAAGCTGGCAACTTCTTTGGGCTCTGCCCTGGTAGGATCTATGTATATCCTTGATGAACCGAGCATTGGCCTGCACCCGAGAGATACCGATAGGTTGGTTGGCGTTCTGAAATCACTGAAAGACATGGGAAATACCGTGATCGTGGTGGAGCATGAAGAAAAAGTCATGAAGTCTGCCGATCAGATCATTGATATTGGTCCCGATGCAGGGTCTCATGGTGGCGAAATGCTTTTCCAGGGTTCTATAGAAGATCTGATTAGCTCTGGACAAACTTACACTGCTAAGTATCTCCGAGGTGAGGAGCAAATTTTCCAAAAGGAAGGAAACCGAAAGTGGAAGGACTCCATAACGGTGAAAGGTGCACGCGAGCATAACCTCAAAAACATAGATGTTACCTTTCCTCTGAATACGCTGACCACCGTAACTGGCGTTTCCGGTTCTGGGAAATCGACTTTGATCCGAAAGGTTCTTTATCCTGCCCTTGGTAAAAGGCTTGGAACGGTGATAGATGAAAGTGGAAAGTATGACAAAATCGATGGAGATTATAAGCAAATCTCTCAAATCGAATTTGTAGACCAGAACCCAATCGGAAAGTCATCCCGTTCCAATCCAGTGACTTACGTCAAAGCTTATGATGCTATTCGGTCTCTGTATGCGGATCAGCCTCTGGCAAAGCAAAGAGGATATAAACCGGCATTTTTCTCCTTCAATGTGGACGGTGGCCGATGCGAAACCTGTGCTGGGGAAGGAACGATAACGGTTCAAATGCAATTTATGGCGGATATTCACCTGACCTGCGAAGCTTGCAAAGGAAAGCGATTCAAGAATGAAATTCTCGACGTGAAGTATAAGGACAAAGACATATCTGATATCCTGGCCATGACTGTGGATGAGGCGATTGAGTTTTTTGAAGGAAAAAACCAGATTGTAAATCGGCTGAAACCACTTCAGGAAGTTGGGCTGGGATATATTGGCATGGGCCAAAGCTCCAATACCCTTTCCGGTGGTGAAGCTCAGCGAGTGAAACTAGCCTCCTTTCTGGGCAAAGGCGGTTCAAAATCAGGAGAGCATATTCTATTTATTTTTGACGAGCCAACTACAGGCTTGCATTTCCATGATATCAAAAAGCTTCTTCATTCCATCAATGCTTTGATTGATCAGGGTCATACCGTGATCATCATCGAGCACAATACCGAAGTGATTAAATCTTCCGACTGGGTGATTGATCTCGGTCCGGAAGGTGGAAATAAAGGAGGGCATCTGACTTTCTCGGGAACGCCCGAAGATCTAATGAAGGAAGATAATAATTATACTGCTAAGTACTTGAGAGAGGCTTTTGCTTAGAATTTTCCCTCATATCTGAAAATCAAAAAAGGCAGCAATTGAGAAAATCGCTGCCTTTTTTAATTCATTTCAGTAAATTCTAATCCTAACCACTCCACTACTCCTATGAAGAACTACTTAGTCCTTGGTCTTCTCTTATTCAGTCAGCTTTGCCTCGGGCAAACTATAGATCTGACCGAATCTAGATATGAAAATCCTAATTACTCTTCTCAAATAGCAGAGGCCAGAGTCATGGTAGAAGGCTTGATGGAAGAATTGAGTATTCCGGGTCTTTCTATCACTTTGGCCAAAAAAGATGAAATAATCTGGTCTGAAGGTCTTGGCTTGGCAAATGTGGAATCGAATTTACCCGTAAGAATAGAAACCATGTTTAGAATAGGCAGCATTTCAAAGTCCTTTACTTCTTTGGCATTAGGCAAATTAATAGAAGAGGGAAAAATCAGTCTCGATGACAAAGTCAATGATCTGGTTCCTTACTTCCCCAAAAAAGAATACGATATCTCCATCCTCCAGCTCGCAAATCATACTGCGGGGATTAGAAACTATAAGGGTGCAGAGTTTAGAAGTAATTCTTTTTTCGATTCGGTAGAAAAGGCAGTAGGAGTTTTCGGTGCAGATCCACTTCTCTTCGAACCGGGCAGCGAATATGCATACGCTACCTATAATTACACCTTGCTCAGCGGAGCTATGGAAATGGTATCTGGTTCCACCTACCTGGATTATATGCAGAAAGTTGTTTTTGATCCACTGGGACTGGATCATACCATGGCCGACAAGGCCAGTGAAGAAATTCCTGAACGAGCCACCTTTTATTACAAGCAAGGAGCGAATTGGGGAGTCACACCAGATGTGGATAACTCAAATAAATGGGCTGGAGGAGGTCTACTTTCGAACTCCCTGGACATGGCGAAAATGGCTCAAGGCTTGTTAAATAATAAGCTTCTGCGAGAAGACACAAAAGAAATCTTGTGGACTCGAAGTAGTCTAACGAATGGTGAAGAAATCGCCTATGCTGTCGGCTGGCGGAATACTAAGGATGAAAAAGGAAGAAGAATTATCCACCATGGTGGTAGCTCCATGGGTGCCCGTTCCTTTCTTATTTTATTTCCTGAAGAAGGCTGGACAGTGGCCATGACTTGTAACATTTCATCCAGTTTCAACGAGGAGTTCGCTGTACCACTGGCAGAAATTTTCTTAGATTGATAAAAATTCTAATCATAGAATACACCCAATAAAATGAAGAAGTACCAAAGCTTTATTTGCTTGTTGATGGTCGCACTATTCAGTATTTCCTGTAATACTGGAGATCCAAAGCTATCCTCAAAAATTCCTCGTGTCCAGTACAAGCGACAACCTACCATTCAAACTGCATTTTTTGGATTGGATGAACTTCCCTTGGTCTCAGTACTTTTCACTTGGGACTCACCAGGAAAAGATGGAATGCCTGTAGTTTTCTCACATGAAATAGACCCTGAGTCCTTGGATGCGGAAGATTTCGAAATTGTATCAAAAGACGGAAGTACCTACGATGTTGATTATGCTACACTACGTCCTGCAAGTGAAGAATTTGAGCTCAGAACAGTCCTTTTGATAGGTGAATTAGGTGAGTATCCAAGCAATCCTCCACAAACCGTTCGAATTGTAGGGGATTTAATTACACGAACCGGACAGAATTATAAAGGGCAGACTATCGAAGTAATGCCTTTGGAAGACGGCCCGGTATTAAGCTATGCTGAGTATTTTACCTTTGATGAAAATTATCCTCATAAAGAAAGTGGCCCGGGTTGCGACTGTCCGGTAGAAGGCACATCCATGGTAGTGCGTACGGTTTGGTCAGGAGGTGTCAGAGCTTTAGATGGCGAGGCACCCGGGGAAGAGGAATTAAATCGATTCAAAATTCTAATGCTTCAGGACAAGGATACGGTTACAGTTTCACCCTTTGCTTTTGGGGATTTAGGCGATAATGATAATAATCTTGACCTGTGCCTCTCGGAATTAGGTATCCCATTGGAGGTTCAGGTTGAAGGGAATACCACCATAGATCCACGGAATGATAAAAACCCTCCAACCATTCATGAGGTAATTGGCAGGTGGGATTCTTTCCTCTAGCACATAATTTTTGGAGAGGACAGGGAATATTTTTTAATTCAACCTGTGAGTTCAGCATACAGGAAATACTTAAGCTCAAGGCGATTCAAGTGGATCATCACCATCATCCCAGGGCTTTTTGTCTTCTACATTCTTTTTGTTTTTAATGCCTATCAGATTCAAACCGGCATTTCATTTTCTGGCCACACACTTTTTGTGCGTGCATTTTGGTTTGGGGTGGTTAACTCCCTAACCTTTGCCTTTTTCGAGTTTGGGATAAGTCGATTCTTTAAAAGAACGACCTGGCTCCACCAGGGAACCTGGTTATTCATTGAATTTGTTGTCGCAGCACATATGACCTATCTCTTATTCAATGTGTTTTGGAATTGGACGGAGATGTATTGGGATTCCTATTTTTTGATGATGAGAGAATGCGTGGCCATGATGATTACTCCCCTAGCTGTATGTTATGGTATTGGGTTCATCCCAGCAAAGCGAAAAGCCATTTCTGAAGATCTGATATCGCTTGCTTCAGAAAATGGAAAGGACTTAATCAAACTCCGGTTGGATGATCTCCTCTTCGTAAAGTCAGCGGGCAATTATGTGGAAGTGTTTATAAAGAATGGTGAAGAGACTAAAAAGCAATTATTAAGAAATAGCCTTAAGTCCCTTGAGGAGGATGAGTCCCTTAAGCCGCTTTTGGTCCGATCACATCGCAGTTATCTTGTGAATCCTAGCAATGTGGCAAGGGTCATTCAGTCAAAAGGCAAAATGGAGCTTGAATTAAAATCCTTGGTAATTCCAGTCTCTTCTAAGTACGAATCCAACTTTCTGGAATAATTCGTCACGTATATCCAAATTTCATCCCAAAACCCCTTTTTGAGCTTGTAGATAAGGTTTCCTTTCCGAATTTGCCGGAGATGAAAAAACAATACTTATTCAAACTCACGATCCTAATCAGTTTCATAGCTGTAGTACAATTTTCTTGTACTCAATCTATAAAAGAGCCTGAAAGGATTAGTAGTTTAATCAAAATCGATTCTCTGCTTCAAGCAAAAAGCGATGAAGACCTATTCCACGGTTCAATCTTTATTCAGGACCCGGCGGGCAACCAACTTCAGAAAGCCTATGGCATTGCAAGAAGAGATTGGAATCTACCAAATGACATAAATACTGTATTCGATATCGCATCTGTGAATAAATCCATGATCTCAGGATTAATTATGATTGCTGAGCAGGAGGGCAAACTTACGACTGATGATAAACTAGTAGATCTGCTATCAAAATTTGAAATCAACTACTCTGGGAATTTCTCTGATGCCATTACTCTTCATCACATGATGAGCCACAGTTCAGGTCTTCCTGATTATGATGCAATAGGAGAGGAATATGCTGCTAATGGCTTCCAAAAATTCAAACGGATGCATTTCAGCAATGCCGAATATGTAGATTTCATTAGCACACTTCCTGTACGAGGCAATCCAAATGAAACCGTGTACTACAGCAATTTTGCCTATCACCTGTTGGCAATAATCCTTGAAGAGACCTATAAACAGCCATTTGATGAGATTCTGAAGGAAAAGCTGACGTCTCCATTGGGAATGACTCAGACCTACTCTCAATCCTCCAATCAAATAACCATACCAAATCTTGCCGTGGGATACTCTTACCAAGAAGAAGATCAGGTTTGGCTCGCGAATGATTTCATCGATCTCACATTGGGACGACGGATCTTCAGTACTGCCGCTGATCTAGCTATGTGGACCAAAGAAATGAACGAGGGAAAAGTACTCAGCGAAGAATCCCTCACAAAAATGAAAACCAATCATCTGTCAGAAATAACCCAGGACTTGGGCTATGGCTATGGTTGGGTGACCTTTGGCCCAGGAGACAACTATGGAATGGGAGATCTTGGGATAGACGAGCCCTATATCATCCATGGTGGGAATACGGAAGGCTTCAGGGCTATGACGATCAACATAAACGAGGGAGACTACATCATTTCATTCCTCACCAACTCTGGTTGGAGAACAAATGAAATGGAATTCGCACAAAATATTGTAAACAACTTAATTGACTAACACTATGAAAATTAAATTAAACATAGCTCTATTGGCTTTATTAAGCACTTTTTCATTCAAAACTCAAGCGCAAGATATCATTGGACTCTGGGAAGTAGTGAATGTCCAGGTTGGTGAACAGGAAATGACTCCTATAGCCAGATGGAATAGATTTAAGGAAGATGGAACATTCGAATCCGGAAACGGATGGCTAAAGAGCTCAGCTGGAACTTATGAATATGATGAAATGAAAAAGAGCCTATTGCCAAAGGAGACTCAAGGGCTTCAGCTGGAAGAAGACTTCGGAGCATTTAGCGTCGATATCAATGCCGACGAGATGATTTGGAAAAGGGAAGAGAATGGTGAACCTGTTAAAGTATTGCTATCAAGGATAGCAGAACAACCAAAATCACCTGCCGATCAGATCATAGGCTTATGGATGCTCACTCATATCAAAGAAGCTGGTTCTAGCGATATCCGGGCAATTGAGGAAAAGGAACTTCAAATGTTCCTGATCCGATGGGATCGCATCTATCGGGAGATGTCGGTGGCTGAGGGTCGGAAAACAGGATATTGGCACATGAATGCCCATAAACCAGAAGTTACCATGCTTCCTCATACCCAGGGAGACCCAGCCGAGTCTTGGGTAATCAGCTTTGAACCAGGTAAACTTACCCTTACCGGAATATCCGATACCAACCGGGATATCCAAATGGTATTCGCCAGACAGAACAAATACCCTGATTAAGAATTCAGCCACCAATCCGTGAAAAGCTTGAGTCTCGCGACTCAAGCTTTCTTTTTTGCATGTACCCACACACGTGGTTCAGATTAAATGATTTAATTGAATACGAAACTATTAACCACCAAACAAACATGAAGAAAGGCTTTCTTATAGCTGTTTCTGTATTACTTATACATCCTAGCTTTGCGCAAGCAAAACTCGACTCGACTCTTATGGCTGAGCTAGATCAAATCGCTGCGGTAGATCAATTGGCAGCCATAAACGCTCAACCTCCCTTAGAATTCCAGCACCTATCTCAAGACGAATGGGAGGCCAAAAAAGATAGCATCTACCGAGCACACAGAAATTGGGCAGAAGAAATTCTTGATGAGACAGGCTATCCAGGAATAGACCGGGTAGGACAAAGTGGTGAATCGAATTTTTGGGTAATCGCCCAACATGCTGACTTTGATCCAGATTTTCAGAAGAAAGTCCTGAGGCTTATGGAAGCAGAGGTTAAAAAAGGAAATGCAAGCTCTAGAAGGTATGCTTTCCTTACGGATAGAGTAAGGATGAATACCGGAGAAAAGTTGCTCTATGGAACCCAAGTCGATTACAATTTTATTACTGGTGATGCCTTCTCATTACCAACGGAAGACCCGGAAAACTTAAATTCGAGAAGAGCTGAAGTTGGCCTTGAACCCATAGAGGATTATCTGGCGGACATGACAGCAAGCCATATGGAGAGAAATTCCTCGATCGGAGGTATTACCGATGTGGCTTTGATTCTATTCTCTTTTTTGATGCTCATATTGGTGGTGATGATGTATTTCTTTACCCGAGGAAACAAGTCTGAAAAAGCCAGTACGTGAAACAAATCCTAGCCTATCTCAAGAAGTACTGGAAAACTTATTTCCATTTGGGATTTTATCTCTGCACAGCCATCTTTCTGGCTGTTTCGATTTATTTAAACTACAAGTACAACTTTGAAAATGGCTATCTGGATTCTTTGTATCGCAGGTGGATTAAACTGCCGATAATTGGGGCGTCCACCATGTTCCCTTTTCTTGCCATATGTGGGTTTCTCTACATTTTTAATATTAACCGGGCATGGGTAAAATCTAGAGAGTTTTGGTTGCTATTCATCCTGGGAACATTAGTGATGGGTTTTCAGCGTTCATTTTTTCTCCATTACTACATCGTGGATATCCTAGAGCCAATTGATCGACTTTTTGTAAGAAAGATACTTTGGTACATCCGCCCGTTTTTCACCACCCTTATTCCACTTTTAATCTTCTATCGATACTACGAATTAAAGCGTGATCCAGATAAAAGTTGGTATGGGCTTAAAGTCAGGGACACAGATTTTACACCTTATTTATTTCTTATCGGGATCATTTTTATCGGGATAGGATTTGCTTCTTTTATTGGAGATTTAACGCGATACTATCCAAGGTTTGATAAGTCAGGCGGAGAGCTTTTTGCCATGTCCCATAATCTACCAGAGTGGCTTACAGTCACCATTTTCGAGCTGCTTTATGGGCTGAATTTCCTTAATGTGGAATTTCTTTTCCGTGGATTCCTTGTCATCGCTTTCACCCGGGTTCTTGGGGGTCATGCCGTCATGGCCATGGTAGGCTCCTATGTTTTCCTGCACTTTGGTAAGCCAATGACCGAATGCATCTCCTCTGCATTTGGAGGCTATATCATTGGTGTTTTGGCCTTCTATTCGAAAAGAATCTGGGGCGGTGTAGCTCTTCACGTGGCGCTAGCATGGAGCATGGAATTTTTTGCCTGGCTTCAGAAAATATATGCTGCTTAGGGTTTGGGGCTTTTTGAAGGTATTTCAAGATAAATCCTGACTTTTCCACATTCGGTTTTCGGTATCCTGATTTTCACTTTAAATTCGAGGCTTCTTCAATAGAAAATCATGAAAAAACACTTCATCACTGGCCTTTTGGCCTTCTCTCTGGTCTTTTCGGCTTTCGCCCAAATCCAAACACCGGAGCAATTTCTTGGCTACAAGCCTGGAGATCGATTTACACCACACCACCGAATGATCGATTATTTTGAACATGTAGCAGCAAATAATCCAAATGTAATCATTCAACAGTACGGAGAAACGAATGAAAAAAGACCTCTCATCATTGCCATCCTCTCTAGTGCAGAAAATATGCAAAAGCTGGAGGAGATCCGTACAGATAATCTCAAGCGAGCAGGGCTGATAGATGGTGACCCAATTAATTCTATCCCAGTGAATTGGATGTCTTTTAATGTGCACGGAAATGAAGCGGTAGGAATGGAAGCTGCCATTGCATCCTTACATACTTTGGCTGACCTAAGTAATGACACTTCCCAAGAATGGTTGAAAAACCAGATTGTGATCATTGACCCTGCCATAAACCCTGATGGGAGGGATCGCTATGCGATGTGGTACAATCAAAAGATGAATACTAGACTTCAGCCTGATCTTCAATCTGCCGAGCACAACGAACCCTGGCCAGGTGGACGAGCCAATCATTACCTTTTTGATCTGAATAGAGATTGGGCTTGGCAGGTCCAGAAAGAATCTCAAGCCAGATTAAAAATATACCAAGAATGGATGCCTCAGCTTCACCTTGATTTTCATGAGCAGGGCATAAATTCACCATTCTATATGGCTCCTGCAGCTGAACCCTTGCATGCACAGCTTACTGATTGGCAACTGGAATTTCAGGATATCTTCGGAAAAAACACGGCAAAATATCTTGATGAGCTAGGGAGATTCTATTTTACGAAGGAACGCTTCGATTTGCTCTATCCTTCATATGGGGACACGTATCCAATGTTTAATGGAGCTATTGGAATGACCATAGAGCAAGGAGGAAGTGGTCGGGCCGGAATTGGTGGATTTAATGCTGTCGGAGATACGGTTACCCTAAGCTATAGAATTGAAGGACATTACACGGCAGCCATGTCAGCTACGGAAGTAACTAGTTTAAACGCAGATAGGCTACTGGAAGAATTCACGGATTTTTATGAGAGCAATTCTTCTAACCCTAAAGGTCAGTACAAGAGCTTTGTCATCAAAGGAGATAAAAACCCAGCTCAATTGGCAAAATTACTTGAGCTCATGGACAAAAATGGAATTGAATATGGCTCTGCTGGAAGTAAATCCGGTCTACGAGGATGGTCATATCAAAGCGGAGAGTCTGAGTCATTCTCTACTACTGAAGAGGATGTAATAATCTCAGCGTATCAGCCGAAATCAGTACTTACGCAGGTTTTGTTCGAACCTAAGCCTCAGCTAAATGATAGTATTACCTACGATATCACGAGCTGGGCACTTCCATATGCATATGGACTTGAAGCGTACGCTTCTGAAAGCCGTATCAATCCAGCAGGAGAATATAAAGCTCCAGAATTCACTGCGAATCAGATTGGTACCACTCCTGTAGCCTACATGGCAAAATGGCAAGGGACAAAGGCCGCAGCATTTCTGGCCTCTCTGCTGGATCAGGGAATAAGAGTAAAATACCCCGAGTATGGGTTTACTACAGAAGGAAAAACCTTTCCTTCCGGAACACTGCTCATTACCAAAGGAGGCAATGAGTATGTGAAAGATTTTGATCAAATCGTAACGGAAACTGCAAATAGATACAAGATTGAACTTTCAACTACCATGACTGGCTATATGGAGGAAGGTAGAGACTTTGGCTCTCCGACGATTCGAACCATCCAAGCACCAAATGTAGCTCTGGTAGGTGGTCAAGGGACAAGTCCTCTTCGTTATGGTGAAATTTGGCATTTCTTCGAAAATGACCTCAGGTACCCTCTCGTCAATCTTGAGCTCGAGAATATGGCGAGATACAATCTCAGTAATTACGATGTCATTATTATGCCTCCTATGTGGGGAGGTGGATTGAATGACAGAGCGATGTCGAATGTTATGGATTGGGTTCGTGAAGGAGGTAGGCTCATTGCCATTGATGGTTCTGTAGACCTATTCGTTGATGAGGAAGGTTTTGCATTAAAATCCTTTGATACAGAAGCTGAAGCCAAAGCCGCCGAAGACATGGCGGACAGTGTTAGGGTTTCTGAAAGAACTGAACCCTACATAGATGGTGAAAGGCTAGCTATTTCAGGCGGAGTTACTGGAGCAATATATGAAGTCGAAATGGATGAAACCCACCCCCTGGGATACGGAACAGGAGGTAAATTTTATACTTTAAAGAATAATGCCAGGAGCTACGCCTACATGAATGATGGTGTTAATGCTGGTAGAATTGTCTCAAACGATTCGTATAGAACGGGTTACATTGGTGCGAAAATCAAAGACTCCATGGGTGAATCGCTAGCCATAGGGAGTGAAAGAAAAGGGCGAGGACATATTATCTATTTTGTGGATAACCCAATATTTCGAGGATTCTGGGAATCTGGTAAAATTGTTCTAAGCAATGCCATCTTTATGGTAGGTCAATAAGACCTTAAGCCCTCTTAAAATCGAAACCAGTCAAGTCTCTTGGCTGGTTTTTTGTTTATTTAATCCAAAGCAGCAATTATGAAAAATTACTTTTTTGGATTCATCCTGTTAATTCTTTTCGCCTGCGAAAAGGCTAAAGACGTACCAACTGAAATTCAGATGGAAATCCTGGCAGAAGGCTCCACGTCATGGATTGGAGATAGCCTCCCTCCCTATCCGGAAGGCACTCCGCAAGTCTCCATCATGAGAGCAAAAATTCCTCCTCAAGCTAAACTTCGAATGCATAAACATCCCGTAATTAATGCCGGTGTACTTATCAAAGGAACACTTACCGTGATAAGTGATAAAGGTGATACCCTCAGACTCAAGGCTGGTGACCCAATAATTGAACTGGTCAATAGGTATCATTTCGGAATGAACGAGGGTGATGAAGTGGCTGAAATCATTGTGGTCTACGCTGGTGAAGTGAATACTCCGATTACAATAGCGAAAGAGGATTGAAAAGGATAATTACCCTAATCGCATTTCTCATTATTGCTGATTTCTCATCAGCGCAAGACAGAGAAGAATATTTTGTAATCAATCCTTTAGGAGCGACAATCCTTTCCGAACCAGACTTCAATTCACAACGGATCGGCAGAATTAATCCTGGTGAAAAAATTTTAATTATTGATCCTGACTTTTCCAAAGAATCAACCCTCAGCATAGGCCCTCATTTGGAAATAAATGGACATTGGATCAGTATTCACCTGAGCGATGAAACAGGTTTTATTTTTACCACTGATTTATCAAAATTTCCACCTTCAAGGCTAACCGAATATGAAGGACAAGAAGAACTTCATCTATCCGGTAAGCAATTGAAGAGAGAAGAATATTCAGAAGAACAGGCCACCGAATTCGGAACCTTTCCAAAAAGAATCAAGAAAATCCAATTTGAAAAAGCTTCGGTCGAAGAGGTGTTTTTTGATGGTTGCTTGACTTGGGAGTATGAATTGAAAGGGTTCTCCCTTTCAGAAGCATACCATCAAGTTCTTCAACTTACGGCCAGTATTTGGGATAATAGAATCGAAATACCCAAGGTCATTTCACAAGAACAGAACACATGGAACTTCTCAAATATTGACGCATGTCAAGAAATAAAACTGGTAGACCTCGGTAAGGGTAATTACAGGATTAGTTTCTATTCCTGCACTTAATTATTGATTAGATTATGAGCTGTTATCGCCCCCGATTTCATGCCCAAATACGACTACATCATTGTTGGTGCAGGCTCTGCTGGTTGCGTCCTGGCCAATAGACTTTCCGAAGACCCAGGAAATTCCGTTCTCCTTTTAGAAGCTGGGGGACCAGATAAAAAACTAGAAATAAAAATACCAGGAGGATATGCCAAGCTCCACAAATCCGAAGTGGATTGGGGTTTCTGGACAGAGCCTCAGGAGCATCTGAATGGAAGAAAGCTATACTTGCCAAGAGGCAAGGCTTTAGGCGGCAGCTCTTCAACAAATGCCATGGCTTATGTAAGAGGAAATCGTGCCGATTATGATCATTGGGCTGAGCTGGGAAATGAAGGATGGGACTTTGATTCTTTGCTTCCTTATTTTAAAAAATCAGAGCATAATGAGAATTTTCAGAATGATTTTCATGGGCAGAATGGCCCAATGAATATCACCTTTCTGAAAGATCAGCGAACGCCATTCGGGGAAGCCTTCGTCAAAGCCTGTGAGGAAGTAGGTATCCCGGCAACCAAAGATTACAATGGAAAATCGCAGCTAGGTGCCAGCTTGCTTCAGTTTTCCATGAAAAACAGCTTTAGACATAGTACGGCTGCAGCTTTTCTGAAACCGGTATTATCGAGGGCAAATCTGGAAGTACGTACTCGTGCTCAGGTGAGCAAAATCTTACTGAAAAATGACGAAGCTGAAGGAGTGGAGTTCTTTACCAAAAAGGGAAAGGAAACTGCTTTGGCTTCGAAAGAAGTCATCCTAAGTGCAGGTTCTTTTCAATCCCCGCAGCTGCTCATGCTTTCGGGAATTGGACATCCGGATGAGCTCAAGAACGTAGGAATCGAAACCAAGAAAGCAATCCCAGGAGTAGGTAAAAACCTTCAAGACCATCTATTCTTTCCATGCTCGGCTTCAAGCCAAGGTCAAAATGGTTTAAATCATGAGCTTTCGCTTCTCAATCAGCTGATCGGAACGGTTCAAATTCTTACAACAGGAAAAGGAGCTTTGACCGCAGGTCCTCTTGAGGCCACCGCCTTTTTTGATACGAAAGGAGGAAATGAAGTAGATTTTCAATTTCATTTTGTGCCTCTCCAGACTGGAGAAGGCTACTCTACAGACTTTTATGATATCGATACTTTCCCAAGGAAAGATGGCTTTACCATTCTTCCGAGTTTGATCCAGCCTAAGAGTGTTGGGTTTCTGAAGCTGGTCAGCTCTGATCCTAAAGCCCCGCCATTGATTCAACCGAACTTCCTTTCTCATCCGGACGATTGGGAGACTATGCTGAGAGGTACCAAAAAGGCCATGGAAGCCCTTAGAGCAAATGCCTTTGGTCCATACAGAAGTAAAATTCTATCCCCCTTGGATGAATCGGATGAAGGTATCATGGAACATATCAAAAAGTCTGTGGAAACCATTTATCACCCTATTGGAACATGTAAAATGGGGAAGGATGAAATGGCCGTTGTGGATGATCAGTTACGTGTTCATGGAATCAGTAAACTTCGCGTGGTCGACGCTTCCATTATGCCTAAGATCGTATCAGGAAATACCAATGCCGCTTCCATCATGATCGGTGAGAAAGGTGCTGATTTGATATTGAGCTGAAGGAAGGATCAAGGGACAAATAATCCTTAGATTTAAGGATGAGACTTTTTACTCTAGCCCTGGTCTTCATTTTTCAAATTTCCACTTCTATAGCTCAGGAAAGGCCAAACATTGTCCTGATCAATATTGATGATATGGGCTGGAGAGATTTAGGAATTATGGGTTCGGATTATTACCAAACCCCATTCCTGGATAGCCTCGCAGAGCAAAGTTTGGTTTTTGAGCAGGCTTATGCAGCAGCAGCAAACTGCGCCCCAAGCAGGGCGAGCATGTTAACTGGGCTTTGGGCGACAAGGCATAAAATCTATACCGTCGCTTCCTCCGAAAGGGGAAAAACAGAGGATAGAAAGATCATTCCCACGAAGAATACTCTATTCTTCGATCCTGCATTCACTACCTTTCCTCAAATTCTTCAGAAGAACGGATACTCCACACTTCATGCTGGAAAATGGCATGTCAGTAAAAACCCAAGGGATTTTGGCTTTGACAATTCCATAGGAGGTGGCCCTGAGGGATCGCCGCGGAATTATTCTTCTCCTTATGGGCTAAGCAATTGGGAAGGGCCAGAGGATGATTATTTAAGTGATGCGATCATGGATAAAACCATCCGTTCGCTGTCAGAATTGGAGCGGCCCTTCTTTTTGTACTACTCCCCTTATGCAGTCCATACCCCAATTCAAGGAAAGTCAGAACTTGCAAAAAAATACCACAGCATAAACTCTGAAATCGGACAGAAAAATCCGGAGTATGCTTCCATGGTAGAAAATCTGGACAGGAATTTGGCCAGCCTATTTTCAGCTTTGCAAAGCAGAGAAATGCTGGAAAATACCATGGTCATTTTCACTACTGATAATGGGGGATTAAAAGGAATCACCAGTCAAACTCCCTTACGATCCGGAAAGGGCAGCTATTATGAAGGAGGGATTCGGGTACCGTTTTTTATTTTCTGGAAAGGGAAAATAAACCCAGGCAGGGATAAAAAATCGCTAATCACCCAAATGGATATTTTCCCAACCTTGATGGAGATACTCGACCTGAATAATGAAATTGAATTAGATGGGAGAAGCCTTTGGCCAACCATCTCAAAAGGCGAGCCTCTCGATCAAAGAAGGCTCTTCTGGCATTTCCCTATCTATTTACAGGCATACAGTGTTCCAGATCCTGGAATTCGAGATCCAAAATTCCGTACAAGGCCCGGCTCGGTAATTCGAGATGGCGATTGGAAGCTTCAGTACTATTTCGAAGATCAGGACTTTGAGCTATTCCATTTGAAAGATGATCCTTCGGAGCAAAATGATCTTTCCTCCACTCGTCCCGAAAAGGCTCAAGAACTACTTAAACTTTTACAAAATTGGTGGGAAGAAACAGAGGCACCAATCCCCACAAAACCCAATCCCTCTTATGAGGGACTATAAGATCAAATCATGAAACGTACCTATTCATTTATTGCATCACTTTTCATAATCACTTCTTTAGCAAAGGCTCAAGACTTCATGCCTCCAGTCATCCCATGGTCCGGGGAAAGTGAAAAGCTAATTGTGGATGATTCTCATCCTTGGGTAACCCAGTTTGAATTATCGGATGGGATGGAGTCTCCTACTTTTGAGGAAAGTATGGCTTGGTTCCAGAAGCTGGCGGATGCTTCTCCTTTGATTGAAATGACTGATCCAGCAAAAAGTGAGCAGGGAAGGATTATTCATTTACTGATCCTCTCAGCTGATGGAACCTTCACTGCCCCTGAACTGAAGGAATCGGAAAAGCCGCTGATTTTTATCGAGTCAGGAATTCATCCTGGGGAAATTGACGGGAAAGATGCTGGGATGATGCTGCTCCGGGATATTGCCTTTGGCGAAAAACGAGAGCTTCTGGACATGGCAAACATTCTCTATATCCCGATCCTGAGTCCGGATGGACATGAACGCAGAAGTGAATACAGTAGAGTCAACCAGCGCGGCCCAAAAGAAATGGGCTGGAGATCAGACTCCCGGAATTTGAATTTGAATCGTGATTTTGCGAAGCTGGAAACTTCAGGAGTGCGCCTTGTGGCAAAAATCATGGAGGACTACGACCCAGATCTTTTTATAGATGTTCACGTGACGGATGGGGCAGATTACCAGTATGACGTCACTTATGGATATGTGGCTAATGCTGGCTACTCACCGGAAGTCTCAAAATGGCTTACGGAATACTATCAACCCGAGGTAGATCAAGGCCTTTCAGACCAAGGTCATATTCCCGGACCCCTTCTTTTTGCTGCCAATGGCAGAGACTTTTCTCGGGGAAATGTGGCCTTTGCATTTAGTCCACGCTTCTCCCATACGTATGGAGACATCAGACACATGGCTTCAATCCTGGTTGAAAATCATTCCCTGAAACCTTTTAAGCAAAGAGTTTTAGGAACCTATGTCCTTTTGGAAGAGTCAATCAGAACATTGGGGAGAAACTTTGAAGCACTTCAGAAAGCGGTGGAGAGCGATAGAAACCAGCCAAAGGAATCCATTGTAGTGAAATATGCATTTAATGATGCGGCAACTGACTCCTTGACTTTGCTAGGTATCAAGTCGGAAATAGTCAAGTCTGAAATTACGGGTGCTGAGTATGTGTCCTGGTTGGGTGAACCAATGACCCAGAAAATTCCCTACATCCAAATGAACAAGCCGGTAGCCTCTGTCCCTGTGCCTAAGGCCTACTGGATTTCTGCCGAGTGGAAAGAGATCATTGAGAAGATTGACCAGCATGGAATTGAGTATGAGGTTCTCGAGGAACCAAAAGATATCAAACTCGAATACTCGAAGCTTACAGAGTTTACCATGAATTCAAGTCCTTACGAAGGGCGAATGAGGGTACAAAGCTTCGAGCAAGAAAAGGAATACCGAACCCCAACATTACCCGCAGGATCCATAAGAATTCCTACCAGTCAAGATTTAGGTGAGCTTGTGGTTATTTTGATGGAGCCTGAATCTGTGGATTCATTCTTCCAATGGGGATATTTTAATTCCATTTTGACTCAAACCGAGTATATCGAGGCCTATGTGATGGAGCCTATGATCGCTGACATGCTCGAAAAAGATGGAGAGCTAAAGGCTGAATTCGAAGAGAAAATGGCTTCCGACGAGCAATTCGCGAATTCTCCCCGAGCTATTTACCGGTGGTTCTATGCGAAAACCCCTTATTTCGATGAAAACTGGAAAGTGGTGCCAGTGGGTAGAGAGTGGTTTTGAAAGTATGAAGGGTGAAGGGTGAAGGGTGAAGGGTGAAGGGTGAAGGGTGAAAGGTGAAGTATAAAATTTTCGTCATTACGATCCCGAGCCGGGAGAGGCCATATATAAACTATGAGCAAAAAGAAGAAAAATCATAGGGAGCTACTCGATAAAGACGTGGTCATTCACTACCACATGGGTTTTGATCGCAAAGATTATAAATCCAGAATAGACTATATCACAGCGGAGATCGAGAAAGTAAGGGTAGATTTTGATCATAATCTGATAGAAAAAAATCTAGCATCATACAAGGCTCATTCTTATCTGGATGCCAATAAATTTGAATTGGCGATCGAATTTTTCCAAAAGCAATTGACCTTTATGGAGAAAAGTGATCCGTTTTACCTATTTCCGATCCAAATGCTGATTCGATGCTATGGTGAAATTGGAGATTTTGAAAAAGGCCTTTCTTGGTTCGAAAAGGCAGTCAACCGATTTGACCAGGCAAGTGGATTCGATAAGCTTAGCTGTCTCCAGGAGTATGTGCATTTGATTAAGAAAACCGAAAACGACTTCCAAGAGGGATACGCTTACCTAATTAATGAAATAACTGAGGAGCTTGGATTTCCAAAGACACAAGGTGATTCAGCCGATAGAATTTCGGAGCTTTCAAGAATTAACATAAAATGGAATAGGAAGACGTCCGAAATACATCTATTAAAATTGGAGGACACTCAAAAAGAAATCTCCCTATGGCAAAATTTCATTGAGGAATGCGAGGTGGCTTGGTATAAAGATTACGCTAAAAGATGTATCTCAGGCTCGAAGAACAGAAACAAAGAAAATTAATCAAGTCATCTAACCTTCCGAACTTCACTCCTCATTTTCTCCAACTATAAAAGGCCCATTTAATGGTTAATCGGTAATAAACTTATAGTATCGGTTACCTTGTTGCGGACTTCTTTGACATTTCTCAATCCTTTTTAGACATTTGTGGCAAGATTTTCGCCAGTACGGAAAAATGCTTAAAAAGGTTTTAGGATTTTTATTGTTTCTGCTGTCCACTCAGCTGAGCTTTTCACAGGAGGTGAGGTCTTATGAGGGTGGATTTACTTTTAAGGGTCTTCGAGGAACTGCCGAGCTAAGTTATACGCTCGATGCTGATTTAGAACCTATCCTAAATGGGCCTTTCTCATTCACGTATAGCAAAATGGACAGTCTGGAAAGTGGCATATTCAGAAAGCTCCTGGCAAATGGTGTGTTTGTTGACGATCTAAAGACCGGGGATTGGAAATACCATCAGGAAACCTATGAAGTCAATATTGAGGACATCTTCGATCGTGAGATTAAAGCCTCTTTGTTTTCTGATCTAATCGAGCTTCAAGCTTCATATGATGAAGGCGCATTAGCAGGAACCTGGGACTATTCCGAAAAGCAATTAGTAGGCGAAGAGTATATCGATGTCTTTGATGCTCAAAGCATCAACTTCAAAAATGATAGCCTTTCAGGTCCCGTAAATTTTGTCTCGCAAAATCCTGATCTTCCTTATCAGATATCCGGTCAGATTAGCGAGGAGGGTTTGATGGTTGGAGCATGGGAGTTCATTTATTCCATTGATAGTAACCTGTCGATCAAAGAGACTCGTCGCTACGAAAAAGGATTTTTGATTGGCTTAGCCAAAGTCAATGAAGAAACCAATGAGAAACTTGACGAGGTAGTATTCTTCAATGCCATTGAAAAACTAGATTCGTTGAACCAGGGAATCGAGGTAGACTACAAGGTTTCTGATCAAGCATTTGGTTTGATTTTCAATGATGGCTATGTGGAAAACAGCGAAGAATTTCAGGAGCAATATCTAGGGACTTTTCTTCTGGAAGACGCCATAAGCAAGATTTTACAGTTTGAGGAGGATTTCTTTTCGGAGGATGGAAAACTGAAAAAATATCCACTATCAACCCGACGGTTTGTTTTCGCTATTTCAGAAGATGATCAGGAGAGGTATGATGAAATAATAAGCCTGTATGATCAGATGAAGGCTGAAACCAAAAGAAAAGCACTACTTGATTTTCTTTCTCTCAATAGAAATACATCTGATTCTCTCGCCTTGAGTGCTGCCTATTTCGACTATCTGCGTGGTAAAATAGGTAATTACGAGAAGGTAATCGAACTATTGAGAAATGGCGATATTCGCTACTTCGATACGGAGAATTACCTGAGAGATGGCTTGAACTTCCTTAAGACGGAAGAAGAACTATCCTATAGTTTTGACGCTGAGATCCAGACCAAGATTTTAGAATTTCCAGAGCTTTCTGAGCAAAAGAATCTTGGCGTGGACCTCCTTGCCCACATGGAATCTGAATATGAAAAATTTCAGGTCTTTGATGATTTTATCCAAAAGCAACAGGTCGATTTCAGACAAACAAACGAGCTGGATGTACTTGAGGATAGAATTCTTCAGGAGCAGTCCAGGGTAAATCGAATTAAACGTTCAATCCAACCTACCAATGAGCGTCACCGAGCACTTCTTGATTCCATCTACCAAAACATCAGTGTGGATAACTATCAGAACCTGCTAGATGAATACAATGAAACAGAAGGCTTTCTGGATAAGGCTGAATTAGGGGACGAGATTATCGAATTGTTTCTTTTCCTAGAAAAAACCTTGCCTGAGCTATCTCGATATGAGAGCCTGGTGGATACCCTAAAGGTTGAATTTACTGATAGCACTCTTGATCCCTTCACGTTTGAAACTGACTTCGAAGTGTTGAGACAGCCTGGACTTATGTTGGCGGCTGAAACGATAATTGACTATGAACTGGACTTCATCATGCATTCTGAAGATTTCCGTGAAGTTCAAGTTCACCTTCTTAACTTGGATGGATTAGAAGCCCGGTTGCTAGAACTGAAAGGTAAAAACACCAAAAGACTTGAAAGAAATATTCGAAAGGTTTCAGGGAATGTCAACCAACTTAAAAAGCTACTGTCGATATGAGGTTTGATATTTTCACATCTTCGCTAAAAAAGGCAGTGCCTGCAATTCTTTGCGTAGTCCTTCTCGCACTTCCAATGACAGGGTTTTCGCAAGACGAAACGGAGGAAGAGGAACGTAAGACCTCAAGGAGATCTGAGCTTTGGAACGGTTTATATACGAAATACAGGATTGGAAAGAAGCTCTTCTATTACGGTGAATATCATCTTAGGACAAGAGATCAGCTGGTGCAAAATATGGGGCAGATCTACCTAAGGTTTGGGCTCAGCTACATTATCAATAAGAACTTGGAAATCACAGGTGGAATTGTGACTCCTTTTTATTGGGCACCCCCAGAATATGCAGAGCAGGAAGAACCCTATGATAACGTGGTAAATCAATTTCGATTTTGGCAACAAGCTTTATTCATCATGCCAATTGGCAAAGCCAAAATTTACCATCAATTAAGGACCGAGCAACGCTGGAGAAGAGATTACTATGTTGGTTCTCCATTTGAATTAACCTATCGTTGGCGATACAAGATTTCATCATATATACCTCTGAATTCCTATAAGTTTCAACCTGGCACCTATTTTTTATCTCTTTACAATGAAATCTTCATGCAAACGGGTAAAACGATCATTCGTAACCCATTTGAAGACAATCGTCTTTTCGTAGGGATGGGATATATCCTGAATGATAAAATTCAATTTCAGGTTGGGTATGCGAAAAGTTGGCAACAAAAGTCTTCAGGAATAGACTACGTTAATCGGGATTTGATTCGATTGTCAGTTTACCACAATCTGGACCTGACCAAGAAGAAAAGTCCACCTGTGAACTTCCAGCCCGTTTTCTAACACTAAGCTTGCTGGCATTAGCTTCTGGAAGGATAAATTCCTTGAAGACAAATAATATAATGGACTCCTAGGAAAGGCTGCCGCAAGTCAAAGGATTGATTTCCACCAGTATTTCCCAGGTTTATGTCTTGTGCCTGATTAGTTTTTACTTCATGAAAGGCATGGGTTGAGCCAAATTCATCTGGATCTGAGGTTTTCTTTAACTCATGGCTATGGCTGTGACTATGATTAGGCATTTGAGTGCTATTAAGGGTGGTATGTTCACTCCCTCCTTTTTCACCTACCCTGTAATCACTAAGTCCTGGTCCATGTCCCGGGTGAACCGCGACCCTGCCTCTAAGATCAGGCAGAGCAAACGTTGTTCTACCATCGCCACCATAAATAGTTCCAAGAATTGAAAATAACGCACTGTGTTGAGAAATTGGTAATAGCTGTCCATCACAAAGGGCCCATCCTCTGGGCGCGAAATTACCTCCAAACATGCGAATTTCACCGATAAAACTTTCCATACTTCCTGAATTAAAAGAGCTTGAAGATGAGGAGGATGAACTCGGTCCACTCGAGCTTTGCGAGGTCCCTCCTGTATTTTGATTATTCCCTGAGGTTCCCGAAGTGTCTTCGGTATCACCGGAAGAAGTACTGGTATTATCCTCTTCTGGTTCTGGTTCCTCTGGGATTGGCTTTTTTATTACGGGTTTTTTCCTTAGTAGATTTTTGTCAAGCCTGGGATCAATAGATTTTTTTTCCAGCTTATCCCCAAGCTTTTTTCTACGATTAAAAGGATCTCGTTTCTTAGCCATCCATTAAAAAATACTGTGTTTCAATAAGTTAGTGATTTTGAAAAGAAAATCACAGTTCTGATTAGAAAAAAAGCTGAGCCCTTAACTGCTACAATACAGATAATTAATGGCCTCCACCAAAATATCCCCAAAGCTGATAGGCCGTGAGTGCAATACCTGCTATGACCAAATAGACATTTGCTGCCTTGTAGAAAGAGTCATAGCTTTTCTTTGACCTCCAAAGGTTAATCACGAAGATTATTGGAATCAAGGCTCCAACCTGACCAAGCTCCACGCCAACATTAAAGCTGATAATCTTTGCAAGGATATTATCCTCGCCCATGGCAAAGGATTGTAACCTGGTCGACAGACCCAGTCCATGAATAAGTCCAAATGAGAAAACCATCCCCAGGAGATTTGGAGATGAAACTTTGAATATTTTTTCGAAGCCTCCTAGGTTTTCAAATCCTTTATAAAGTACACTCAAGCCAATAACCGCATCTATTAGGTGCTCATCCACTTTGATTCCTAAGTAGGTGGCTCCTATAAGGGTGATACTATGTCCAAGTGTGAAGACCGTGATGAACTTCACGATGTCCTTAAAATTTTTCAGATAAAAAATCACCCCTCCAAGAAAAAGGAGATGATCATATCCGGTAAGCATGTGCTTGGCCCCAACCCAGAGATAGGAGAATAGACCTCCATTATCAAGTATTTCCTGATCGCCTTCACTCACGTCATGAGCAAATAGCATTTTCGGCAAAATCAATAAAAGAGGAAGAAGAAGGTATCTAAGATTTTTACTGGTCATGATTTCTTTCGATTAAACCAGAAAAATAGAATGCCAAGAAGGATAAAGCTTCCAACCCAGAATACATAGGAAGGAATTCCCTCATCTTCATGATCGTGTTCATGTTCGTCATGGGAGTGATCGTGGGTGTGACCCAATCCATCACCCACCGCGAAGGTTAGCGTTGCCCAATTTGATTCGTGCGTTAATCCATCCTCTGATTTAAGCTCCATATAGATCGTTCGGAGAAACCAAACTCCTTTTGCTGAAAGAGGTACAGAAACAACCCCATTCGCATCAGTTCTAAGCTGCATGACTGAATCGTGGGTATGTCCATCATGGCCTTCTTCATCATGATCATGACTATGAGTACTGCCATCTTCATGAGTATGCTCTCCAGAATCATGGGAGTGGTCATGATCCTCATCATGAGAGTGCGTGTGTCCATCATCGTGGCTATGTTCTCCCTCATGCGAGTGGTCATGATCATCGTGTGAATGATGTTCATCCCCATGGTCATGACTATGGTCGTGATCGTGATCATGGTCATGGCTGTGTCCATGTCCTCCTTCTTTATACCCCACGTAAACCAATTGATCCTTTAATGGCTCTCCTTGCCAAAGCAATTTCACTTGAAAATCATGCCCAGGATGCGTGTCATATGGATTTTCTAAAGGAACAAATTCAATTGGGTAACCCAATTCCACATTCCAATCATCCGTCAATTCTTCACCTACTTGAAAAATCGTCTTTACGTGCTTTGAATACTTTTCGACAGCTGGCTGATCCATGGCATTATTCTCCTTCCTCCATTCCAACATATCCAGAACTCCGTCGTGCTCTAAGTAACCATTGAATGCTTCGGCATCCATTTCAATGTTTCTAGCCGCTGTAGAAACACCTGCCATGTAGGTTCCAGCCTCTCCAGTAGAAATCCGAAGATAGGTAGTACTGTCATCTTCGTACCAAAAGGAAGTATCCATCTCGGTTCTATATCCCATTCCTACAAGGCTCACATCCAGCATTCGATCTCTGGTGATGACATTTTCACTTCGTTCGAATGTGCCATTTAATAATTGAATGACCGAGTCCGAATTAGGCTTGAGAAAAAAGTTGTCTAGCTTAAGAAACATGTCATGACTGCTAAGCACTATGAGCAGTACAACGAAAGGGAGAATTCTTTTCATGGAGGGGGAATAAATCTATGAACCCTAAAATAATCTAAGGTTCGATTAACTAACAAATCAGAAAGATGGAATTACACGATTGGCTCTATTTTTCATGGTAAGCCCTTACTACTCAGCAATTCTTAAGAACTACCATCCTCCACCAAGGGCTGCATAGAGCTGAGCATAACTGCTCAAGAGTTCTGACTTAGTTCCCGCCAGATTCAATTGAGAATCAAAGGCCTGCTGCTGAGATTCCAGGTATTCCAAATAACTAGTCACCCCTTGATTATATCGCTCTTGAGATAAGAACTGTGCACGAACAGCCGCCTTGACATGAGCCTCTCTAGCAATCATCTCCGTCTGAAGTGACTCGATATTCACTAACAGATTCTCTACTTCAGCAAAAGCATTTAAAACCGTTGCCTCATAATTCAGTACAGCTTGCCTTGTTCTACTTTCTTCAATATCAACCTGACGCTGAAGAGCACCCCAATTAAACAAGGGGCCTACCAAAGAACCACCAAGATTCCATGCTGCTCCTGCAGATCCCAAACTGCTAAACTGAGTTCCCGCAACACCAAGAAGACCTGTAAGGGAAATATTTGGAAGTCGATTAGCTTTCGCTGCACCCACCAAAGCATTAGATGCTATGAGGTCCTGCTCAGCGAAAAGAATATCAGGTCTTCGAGCCAAAAGTTGACTAGGTAATCCTTCAGGAACACTCAGATCTAAGGACTGATCAATTAATGGCGTTCCTGTTTCAATGGCTTGCGGAAGCTCCCCAACCAAAACACTCAGTAAATGCTCTGTTTGGGAGATAAGCCTCTCCCAAACGGGTACACTTCCCTGGGCAATTGCCTTTTGGATTTGGGCCTGATTCAAATCTATTTCGGCAATAATTCCCTTATCGAAACGCTCCTCGATAATCGTCTCCATACTGTCTCGAAGGGCATAAGTCTCCTGTGAGATTTCAAGTCTCATTTTATACTCCAGCAATTGGAAATAGGAAGTCGCCACAGTGGTCATCAGACTGAGCTTGGCCGATCTATAACCTTCTTCACTTGCCAGAATATTCGCCCGCGCGGCCTCGTTGAGTCTTCTGAACTTACCCCAGAAGTCTATTTCCCAATTCACCTGACCAAAGCCAGTAAATAAGTTAGAGGTGTTGCCGAAGTTCTGGGCAAGCGTATTTCCTCTTTCGGCACCAGCCGAATAGCCGATATTCGGTAGCATCTGAGATTTTTGAATGACCAATGCGCTTTGGGCCTGCTGAATGTTCTCAGCAGCAATCATTAAATCCAGATTATTTTCAAGAGCTTTGGTAATCAAGGTATCCAAAACTGGATCCTCATAAATTTCAAACCAATTGATATTCACTAATGAGTCCACCTTCAGGGTATCCACTCTCACTGTATCGATCACCTGAGTATAGCTGGAATCAGTGAATCGATATTGATCCGGAATTTCAATTTCTACTCCCTGGTAGTTCTTTCCAGACTTACAGGAGTATAATGCTAATGCTGCAAAAATCAGTAGGGCTATCTTTCTCATGACTTTTGCGCGTTTAATTGAGCATCTCTTTTCTCTTCATACTTCGCTATTTTTCCAATAAGAATAAATAGCATAGGATATAGGAAGACTCCCATCAAAGTCGCAACCCCAATTCCTCCAAGGAGTGCCATCCCCATCACTTTCCTTGCTTCCGCTCCAGAACCTGATGCCAAGATCAAAGGCAAAACGCCAAGAACAAATGAGAACACCGTCATCAATATTGGCCTAAATCGGAGTCTAGCTGATTCTATCGCAGCATCAAAAAGACTCAATCCCTCATCAAATTTCATCTTGGCGAACTCGACAATCAGAATGGCATTCTTAGCTGCCATCGCAATCAACATGACTAATGAAATCTGGGCAAAGATATTATTCAGGTAGGCCTCATCAATCAGCCTTGCCAGATACAAGAACAGGAAGGCTCCGAACAAGGCGAAAGGAGTACCAAGCAAAATAGCAAATGGCATCGACCAACTTTCATATTGAGCAGCCAGAATGAGGAAAACGAAGAATAAAGAGAATGCGAAGACAATTCCAGCCTGACCGGACGCTGCTTTCTCCTGATAACTCATTGCATTCCAGCTATAGGTCATGTCATCAGGAAGCACCTCCGCCGCCACTTCTTCAAGTGCATCCAGGGCTTGAGAAGAAGAAAAGCCAGCTGCCGGAGCCCCGGTAACCTCGGCAGATCGATATAAGTTGAATCGATTAGTGTAGTCGGGACCTGCAATTTTCTTTACATCAATGAATGTAGATATCGGCACTGATTCTCCCTGACTATTCTTCACATAGAATAGGTCTAAACCATCTTCATTTTGACGGTACTCAGGTTCGGCCTGAATATATGCCTTGTAAAGTCGACCAAATCGATTGAAATCATTCACATAAGCTCCACCCAAAAATGCCGCGAAGGTGTTATAAACATCACTCAACCTTACTCCAGTTTTTAGAATCTTATCCTGATTGATGTCCATATATCTTTGAGGAACTACTGCCTGATAGGTGGTAAATGCAGAGGCAATTTCAGGTCGTTTTTGCGCAGCAGCAATAAAGGCATAGGTGTTCTGAGCCAGATAGGCTGGATCTTGACCCTTTTTATCTTGAATCATGATGCTAAAGCCAGATCCATTTCCAAGTCCTGGGATTGCGGGTGGTCCCAAGCTGAAAGCCTGACCTTCCTGAATCTCTTTTGCAAAGATCATATTCAACCTTCCCATGAATTCTTTGGCGGTTACCTCTCTCTCATCCCAATCCTTGAGCGTGATAAACATGAATCCTGAATTTGGAATAAAAGAACCTGCCAATAAGCTGAAACCAGATAATGCGGTAGCATATTCAGTTTCTGGTTGAGCCATCACGATTTCTTCAATCTTCCTCATGGTTTCATCAGTTCTTTGAACCGAAGCGGCATTAGGTAATTGAAGGTTTACGTAGACATAGCCCTGGTCTTCCTCAGGAAGGAATCCTCCTGGAACCTGAGAACCCAGGAAACCTGCAGCAACCATACTAATTATGACATAAAGAACTCCTCTCTTTAGCTTTCCAGCTACCACTTTGGTGGTAGAAGAATAACTCTCGGTGCTTCGATCAAACCAGTTATTGAACTTACCAAAGAACCTCCCTAAAAGACCTTTGGCTTCTCCAGAACTCGGTTTTAGCAAAACAGAGCAAAGCGCCGGGCTTAAAGAAAGTGCATTAATTGAGGAGAAGATTACGGATACGGCTATGGTTATGGCAAATTGCTGATATAACTGTCCAGTTATACCCGCCATGGCAGCAACAGGAACAAACACAGCTACCATTACCAATGTGGTTGCGATAACTGGGGCGGACACTTCTCTCATGGCAGTTGTGGTGGCCGTCTTAGGGTCCATCCCTTTCTGCATGTTCACCTGCACCGCTTCTACCACTACGATCGCATCATCCACTACAATCCCGATTGCCAGAACCAGACCCAAAAGTGACAGGGTGTTTATGGAGAATCCCAACAAAGGGAATACCATGAAGGCAGCGACAAGGGAAACCGGAATGGCAAGAGTGGGGATCAATGTCGCTCTCCAATCCTGGATGAAAATAAATACTACAAAAACCACCAGTACAAGTGCGATGACCAAAGTCTCAATGATCTCCGCAATACCGGCCTTGATAGGCGCAGTGGAATCTAGGGATACTTCATATTCTATACCATCAGGAAAATCTGCGGAAAGCTCTTCCATGGTTCCAATAATGGTATCAGCCAATTCAACTGCGTTTGAACCAGGAGCCTGATAAAGCGCGATGATTGCACATTCTTTCTTGTTAAGCCGGGTAAAAGCATCATATGATTCTACGCCTAATTCAACCCTGGCTACGTCTTTAATTTGAACCTGGCTACCATCTGCATCAGACCGAATTACAACATCTGCAAATTCCTCTTCAGATACCAAACGATCTGGAAGACGGACGGTGTATGTAAACTCAGTTCCTTCCGGTGCAGGTTCTGCACCAAACTTTCCACCCGGAGCAATTACATTTTGCTCCCTTATGGCATCCATAATTTCAGTAACGGTGATTCCAAGCTTCGCCATTCTATCTGGTTTAATCCAGATTCTCATGGAGTAATCACTTGCACCAAGTACATCCACACGACCAATACCTTTTGTCCGTGCGAGTTGGTCCTTCACATTGATTATACCATAATTCCCTAAAAACTGCTGATCATAGCTTCCATTCGGAGAGGTCAAGGTGATAAGCATAAGGATATTTGGCATCGACTTCTGAGTCTTCACACCGAGTCGCTTTACCTCCTCTGGTAATTTAGGAGTAGCTGACGCAACCCTATTTTGGGTAAATACGGTATTCATATCCGGATCTGTACCCAAATCAAAAGTCACATCCAGTGATAAAACCCCAGAGTTTGCATTGGTGGATTTCATGTAGAGCATATTCTCTACACCATTAATTTCCTGCTCCAGCGGAGAAGCCACAGATTGCTCTACGCTGACGGAGTTCGCTCCAGTAAACGAGGTACTCACCCGCACTACAGGAGGGGTAATGGCCGGATACTGCTCGATCGCTAGTCCAAGGATTGAAATCCCTCCAATCACCACCATGAAAATGGCAATGACAATAGCCACGATAGGCCTCTTAACAAAGAATATTTGTTTTGAATCGTCTATTTCAGCCATGAGATTATTCTGAGAATTTTGATTCAAAAGTGACTACCATAGGCTTAATCTCCTGTCCTGCTGCCACCTTCTGGAGTGCCTCCAAAACCACCTGATCTCCGGCGCTTAAACCTTCAGTGACTAGAAAATAGTCCTGATAATCGCCTCCGATGGTAATGCTTTGTTGTACTACCTCATTCCCTTCCCCGACTTTGAAGACAAAAAATTGACCTTGGAACTCGCTAACAGCTCGCTGAGGGACTAAGATTCCATTCTCTACATCAGTCATTGGGGCTCGTACCCTTGCAAACTGACCTGGTCTGATCAACCCGCTAGGATTAGGAAATGTAGATTGAACCAGAATAGTACCTGAAGTGGCGTCTATCTGACGGTTAATAAAGTTGACATAGCCCACCTGATCGAATGGTTTCCCATCAGAAAGGATAAGTTTTAAAGGCTTTTGAGTATCTGCTTGTCTTTCTCCTTCACTGTACTCCCTGAAAAGTGCCAAATAATCATTTTCTGAAAGTGAAAATTCAACTCTCACTGAATCAATCATTGAAACCGTATTCAAAATCACCGGATTAGGATCTCGCCCTACAAACTCTCCGACCTTTGCTTCAGTCTTTCCTATCAAACCTGTAATTGGTGAGGTAATCTGGGTATAGCTCAATTGAATATTCTCATAGCTCAGCTGAGCCTCGGCAGCATCTACCATGGCTTCAGCAGCATCTCTCTTAGCAACAGCAGCATCCAGATCCTTCTGAGATACAGCATTCATCTCAGCCAATGGCTCGTATCTGGCTAAATCATTCTCCGCCTGAGTCAAATTGACATGAGCAGATGCTAGCTGGCTCTGGGCCGCATTAACAGCTTCTTGAAAGGGATCTGAATCAACGGTATATAATAATTTTCCCCGACTGACCATTCTTCCCTCATCAAAATGAATACCCTCTAAGTATCCTTCCGCTCTCGCTCTGATTGGAATATCGACTTTGCCATAAATCTGGGCGACAAAATCTTTCTCCAGGGAAACATCTCTGCTTTCAATTTCAACCACCTTTACTTCTAAGGGCGGGGCTTCAGTGACTACTTCAGGTCCACCGCAGCCAAAAGCAAGAATCAATACTGCAAAATAGAGCACTCTTTTCATTTCAAAATATGCTTTAATCTCAAGTTTAACTTCAAAACAATAGGGTTGAAACTATCCAAAAAAATAGTAGAATCCTATAATTCTACCACCTGCAAAAGACATTTCCCGACTATCTAAAAAACTTACTAAAACGAATTTCTACAATTCAGTCATGAATATCTACAGTTCAGTCAGTCTTTTTTTATTCCGATAGCTCCAAGTAGCACATTTGAATCAAACGAAACCAACCATGAGCACTCGATTGATTCTTTTCTTTTTTCTCCTGATGAGCCAGCATGTTGCACTCGCTCAAACTATCATAACAGGAACCGTCCTTGATCACAAGGGACAGGAGTTACCGGGAGCCAACATTATGATTAAAGGAAGCTATGATGGCACTACAGCAACTTCAAATGGAGAATTTTCTTTTGAAACATCTAAAGAAGGCTACCAAATATTAATGGTCACCATGATGGGATTCAAATCTGTTGAGACCACCATAGAATGCAAAGGCGATGAAATCGAAGCCGGGACCTTCACGCTTAAAGCAGAAATCACAGACATGAATGCCGTAACCATTTCGGCTGGTACGCTCGAAGCTTCAGATGAGAATAAGGCGGTGGTTCTTCGGCCTCTGGATATAGTGACCACTCCAAGCGCCATGGGGGACATAACAGGGGCATTGCAAACGCTGCCCGGAACCAGCACAGTTGGAAATGATGGTCGATTATTCGTTCGAGGGGGCGATGCCAGTGAAGTTGGAATCTATATTGATGGTTTATTTGTTGGAAATGCCTATGGTTCGCGAGTGGCAAATGTGCCGACACGAACCAGGTTTAATCCCAACTTATTCAAAGGTACTTTCTTCAGTACCGGAGGATATTCAGCTGAATTTGGTCAGGCTCTGAGCTCGGCGTTAGCCCTCAACACCAAAGATCTATCAGTAAGAGATCAGGGCGACTTGAGTATTATGTCAGTGGGTGGAGGCTATTCTCATACTCTTTCCAGCGAAAAGCAAAGCATAACTGCTTCTGCCAATTACTTCAACCTGGGACCCTATCAAAGCCTTATCAATCAGAATTTTGATTTCGAAACTCCAGCCAAGAGTTGGGATTTTGAAGTAGCCGCTCAGAAGAAACTTAACAAGGGAGGTCATCTGAAAGCACTTTTCAGAACTGAAGGTGGAGGGATGGAGCTATGGCAACCACTCCCAGGTGTCGAGGGTCGCGGAGTCAAGATTAAACTTGATAATGACTACACCTATGCACAAGGTAACTGGAGCAACTTCCTGACAAAAGACTGGACTATGTTCGGCGGAGTATCATTCTCAAGAAATGTGGATAACATTCTTTACGATAGCTTAAAAATCAGGAATATCGGAGAAACCATTCATGCGAAAAGCTATGGGGTGAAGGATTTCTCGGATCGGATATCAATGAAAATAGGTCTTGAATATTTTGGTCAAAGATACAGTGAGGCACTACCAAATGCAGATCTGGAAAGGAATTTTAATGACAATAGAATCTTTGCCTACACAGAGTGGGACTGGTATTTAAGCTCAAAACTAGTATTTAGAACTGGGCTTCGAGTGGGGGGTAGTGATCTATCTTCAGAGGTATGGGCGGACCCAAGGGCTTCTTTTGCTTACCAAATTTCCGATGCCAGTAAAGTCTCTGTAGCTGCAGGTACCTTTAATCAAATGCCTGTGGATAACTATCGTGTTTTGAATCCTAATTTGGCCAATTCCCAAGCCAAACATCTAATCGCGAACTACTTTTTTCAGAAGGAAGGAAGAACGTTTCGCGCTGAAGCATTTTACAAAGGGTATGATAATCTTGTGACCTTTGAGGGAGATCAGATGGAACTGAGAAACCTTCAAAATGGAGGCCAAGGACATGCGCAGGGTCTTGACATTTTTTTCAGAGATCAAACAACCGTGAAGAACACCGACTACTGGGTTACCTATAGTTTTGTGGACAGTGAGAGAAAATTTGATCAATTCGAAACACAAGTACAGCCCTCTTTCGCTCCGAGGCACAATTTCTCTTTAGTGATCAAACACTTCATCACTGATTTGAACTCTCAAATAGGCTTCTCCTTCTCCGCGAATGATGGATACACATACACAGACCCAAATTTCGACGGTGAGATGAACTCCAAAACCAAGTCGTTTCAGAATCTAAGTCTTTCATGGAGCTACCTGCCAAAACCAAATTTGATTATTCATTTGGCGTGTACGAATGTTCTGGGAAGAGATAATGTTTTCGGCTACTCATTCAGTCAGAGGCCCAATGAAGAAGGAATCTATTCCTCATTACCTGCTGGTCAGGTAGCCCCAAGATTCTTGTTTCTGGGTGTTTTCCTCACACTCTCTAAAGACAAAACAGCAAATAATTTAAACAACCTCTAAAACTAATTATCATGAAAAATCTAACTCTAATCATCGTATTGGGACTATTTACTTCCCTAAGCGCTTTCGCTTCTGAATATGAAGAAGCCATGAAATCACAAATCAAAAAGATTAGTACCATAGGAACTGATGCTGAAGCCCAAGACGTAAAAAATGGCTTTTTAAGAATAGCTCAGGCAAATATGACTGAGTGGCTACCCATGTACTATGCCGCCCTTGTACAGACTGAAGCAGGATTAAGATTCGATGTAGATAAGGATGCCTATTTTGAAGAGGCGCAAAGCTATTTGAAAATCCTTCAGGATGCCGGAGCCGATAATTCTGAAATAACTGCACTTGAAGGATACATCATGATGGGAATGGTAAGTGTAGATCCAGGTTCCAGAGGACCTAGCATGAGTGGCCCGACAATGGAAACTTTTGGAAGAGCGATAGGACAAGATCGTAGTAATCCGAGAGCCTTATACCTTATGGCTCAAATGGAAAGAGGAATCGCCCAGTTTTTTGGACAGGGTCCTGAAAAGGCATGTGGGATGTTCAAAAGAAGCTTGGAGCTATTCGAAGCTGAAAAAGATAAAGTAGATGAAAACTATTTATTGCCCTCTTGGGGACATCAGCAAGCCTTGCAAATGGCAGAAAGTTGTAACTAAGCCAATTTAATTGACCACAATCTAAAAGAACCAAGAATTCCAGCTTTCTGGACGATTGGTTCTTTTTTGATATCTTCAAAGCCATGGCAGGAAATTCAAGCAGCATCCCACTAAAGACGAATAAGGCAATGTGGATGAGTCTACCCCAGTTTATCCTAATCAATGTGGGTATTGCTCTCCTGATTACTGCCATAAACTTCTTTATAAATTTTGACTTCTATACCACTCCGGGGAATGAGATAGGCATCCTTAGAGATTTTGGCTTTGGCTTTGTCTTTTCCGCTGCATTAAGCTTTGGTGGAAGTCAGGTGGACATGTTTTTCGACAAAAGGATGTCCTGGATTCAGAAACCTGCAAAGAGGTTGATTCTAACCGTGGTCACTTACATGGCCTACACCTTTATTGCCTCATTCCTTATCGTCTTTACTTTAGCCTATTTCACTGGGCAATTTACTCTGGATGATATTCCATGGAGTGGAATAGGACAGGGTACAGAATCTCCTATGCTCTTCGCCCTGATATTCATGGCTATTTTCACCACCAGGTCCTGGCTCTTTGAATGGAGAAAATCAGCAATAGAAGCTGAGCAGCTTCGCACCGAGAAAATTTCTACCCAATACCAATCTTTAAAAAACCAGCTCAATCCACATTTCCTCTTTAATTCTCTAAATGTGTTATCCAACCTGGTTTATGAGGATGCAGATAAATCAGCTGAGTTTATCCAAAAGCTATCCAAAATCTACCGTTATGTTCTGGAAGTACAGCAGGAGGAATTGGTCCCGCTAGAAAAGGAATTAGGCTTCGCCAAAAACTACCTTGAATTACAAAAACTAAGATTTGAAGACAGTCTGGCCTATTCAATAAAGGTAACTGATGAAGAAAGCAGACAAATTCCACCACTCTCTCTACAGCTCCTTTTAGAAAATGCTATCAAACACAATGAAGCTAGCAGAAACAATCCGCTCTTTATTGAAATCTTCATAGATGAAAATGATTTGATCGTTTCAAACACCTACCAGCCCAAGCGTGTCCAGCATGAGGAGTCCACTGGAATTGGTTTAAAGAACATTGACATGAGATATGAATTTCTTTCTAGCAGGAAGCCTCTAATCGTCAATAGTGATGATGAATTTGTGGTTCGGCTACCCATGATAGCTTTGGAAGAATGAATATTCTAATCATAGAGGACGAAAATCCTGCGGCCGCTAGACTCACCAGGCTTCTCAAGCAGCATCTACCCAATGCAGAAATGCATGGGAATCTAGATACGGTTGAATCTTCTATAGAATGGCTAAAATCCAACTCAGAACCTGACCTTATTTTCTGTGATATTCAACTCGCAGATGGTATCAGCTTTGAGATTTTCCAAAAAGTCAACGTTAAAGCACCTGTAATTTTCACGACGGCTTTTGACCAGTATGCAATACGGGCTTTTGAGGTCAATGCTATTGACTACTTACTTAAGCCTTTGGACCCTGAAGCACTGAAAAAGGCCTTGGATAAATTCCAATCCAATCAATTAAAGCCAACTGTTGATCTTTCGGAGATTCATGCTCTCCTTTCGAATTCATCTAAAAAGTACAAAAATCGCTTCTTAGTTAAGTTTGGAGAGAAGATCCAAAGCATTAGCATAAATGAAGTGGCTTTTTTCTTCAGTGAATCAAGAATAACCTACTTGCAGACTTACGATGGGAAGCGATTTGTAGTAGACTCTAAATTGGAAAAGGTGGAATCTGAAATAGACCCAAACATCTTTTTTCGTATCAACAGAAAATACATCGTCCATGCTGACGCCATACAGGAGATGTATGTTCATTCTAACAGTCGATTGAAAATCAAGTTAATCCAATGCAATGATTCAGATATAATTGTAAGCCGCGAAAAGGTTTCTTCCTTTAAAGAATGGTTAGACAAATAGAAATTGATTTATTTTAGGTCAATGGCTGAAGAAAACAAGGATTTAAAAAGAACTACTGAAGAACTCACCTGGCTAGAGAACCTACAGCGCAATAGTTGGGAGCCGGAGGTAATTATCTCGGGTATCATCTTAGCCTTTCTATTTGCATTCCCTTCAAAAATCTATGCATTTGCGGCAAGATTAATTCAGGATGTCGGTCTTCATTTTGTTGGGGGCATGTTGGTACTACTTTATCTAAGTGCCATCATTAGTGTATTTAAGATTTTTTTCGTGGTCCACCTCGCCTTAAGGTTTATCTGGGCTGGGCTTCTTGGTTTGAGCTACGCATTTCCACAAGGAGTTATCAATAAAAACCTATTTAAAGCTTCTCAACAATACGAATACAAGAAGCCCGGGGAGCTGGTCCTTCAGATGGAGCGTATCTGTAGTATGACTTTCGCCTACCCCATTTCACAGGTATTCCTTATCCTGATTTTTACTGTTTACTTAGGATTCTTACTCTTTATTTATGTCTGGCTGGATATCAGCTTTGCGATAGTTTACCTCATTTTCATGGTGAGCCTTTTGGGGTTTGTCACTATGCTTTTAGCAAAAAAGAAATCAAGATGGAAGGAGAATTTTGCCACTTCCATGATGGGAAGTGTAGGAGCTATCTATCAAAGCAACCTTGGAAAATGGTTCAGTATCCTTTACGGAGCAATAATTATGATTTTTGCAATGCCTCTGATCTATGAAGATGTAAAGGATTTTTCTATGTTCTTTAATGAAACGAACTTGCTAGAACGAGAAAGAGAGTGGCCAACAAAAGGGCTCACTTATGCAGACTTTCACAATGAAGAAAGTAGATATCCACGCTTTTTCCTTCCTTCAGAGACTGTGGAGTCCGATATTCTTAGAGTGGGGGTAGCTAGGTACCAAGGCGACAGCAAAATCCTAATTGATCTGAATGATCAATTCAGAATTCAATTGGATACTATGAATTGGCACGAATTAAAGGATACCCCCGACTTATACAGGTTTTATCTGGATGAGGAAGTGATTCAGGCAGGTACCTGGAGGAGAAGTAGAATACAAGTGACCGATCAAAAAGTATACGAGACCACTTTAAATATTTCTGAACTTGAACCCGGCATTCATACCCTAAGGGTAGAAAAGGTTATGCTTCGTTATAGTATTTTTTCCAATAAACCAGAGGAGATCCTTCTGAGGAAGTATTGGGATGAAATAGATTTTATTAAGAAATAAAAAAAGCGGGACTATTTAGCCCCGCTTTTTGCGTTTAATTCTATTTCGTCACCAGATTTATCTAGAAATCTGTATTCCGTCACTGGTAGCGAAGAATCTTTGATCAATGTTATCCACTTGTAATATTTGAAAAACCACTTGACTTGTTTACTCACAAGGCCAAGTGTAAAGTACGCATACAGATAAGGATGTAATGCTATCTGTATTTTATCCACATTTTGGATCGTAGCCATATGGTCCAGATCGCTCTCCAGCTTATCAGCAATCAAGATTGATGCTTGAATTTTGCCGGTTCCGTTACAAGCGGGGCAAACCTCACGAGTCGTAATATTGACTTCGGGGCGAACCCTTTGACGGGTAATTTGCATCAGCCCAAACTTACTTAAGGGCAATACAGTATGCTTAGACCTGTCGCTACTCATTTCTTCCTTCATCGCCTCGTACACCGCTTTTTTATTCTCAGCGCGCTTCATATCTATGAAGTCTATGACGATGATGCCTCCCATATCACGGAGGCGAAGCTGACGAGCCATTTCTTTTGCTGCTACCAAATTGGTATTCAGCGCTGTCGACTCCTGATCACTTTCCTTGTTTGATTTATTACCACTATTCACATCCACGACGTGAAGGGCTTCGGTATGCTCAATAATGAGATAACCTCCCTGCGGAAGGCTTACCGTCTGACCAAACAGGCTTTTGATCTGCTTCTCAATTCCAAAATTTTCAAATAGCTTGGCTTTACCGTTGTAAAGCTTGACAATTTTTTCTTTCTCAGGAGCAATAGTCCTGATGTAGGATTTAATTTGATCGTAAGTTGATTCTTCTTCTACGGTGATTCCATCGAATGATTCATTAAGCAAGTCTCTCACAAGTGAGGAAGCCATGCTCATCTCTCCGATTACCTTGTCACGACTCTTAGCCTTATTTAGCTTTTTCATTCCTGTCTCCCATTTGTCAACGAGATTTCGAAGGTCTCTATCCAGTTCCGTAACTGACTGACCTTCGGCCACGGTACGAATGATCACACCGAAATTGGCTGGCTTGATTGAGTTGATAAGTCTTAGTAGTCTTTTTCTTTCGTCGCTACTTCTGATTTTCTTGGAAACATTTACTGAATCCGAGAAGGGTACAAGTACCAAGTAGCGACCAGGTAAAGAGAGCTCACAGGATAGTCTTGGGCCCTTGCTGGAGATTGGCTCTTTTACTACCTGAACCAAAATCTGGTTATTCTTTGATAGGATAGATGAAATCTTACCTACCTTATCAATTTCAGGTTCGTTTTTAAAGCCTTTAAGATTATAATTCTGGTAGTTATTGTTGCGCACCTTTTTGGTGAACTTATTCAGGCTGTTGAAATTGGCTCCCAGATCCTGATAATGCAGAAATGCATCTTTTTCGTATCCTACATCAATAAAAGCAGCATTTAAGCCATTGACGATTTTACGAACAGTCCCGAGATATATATCACCTACCTTGAATTGATTGTCCATTCCATCGGAATGCAACTCAACCAGTTTCTTATCTCTAAGCAGGGCTATACGACTTCCTTCCTGTGCAGAATCAATTAATAATTCCGTACTCAAATCGTATAGGTATTATGTAAATGAACGTTTGGTTCTGCGAATTCAGAACCGATCACAAAAGCGAATTACTTCTTCTTGTGTCTGTTTTTTCTTAGTCTCTTCTTACGCTTGTGCGTAGAGATCTTATGTCTTTTTCTTTTCTTACCGCAAGGCATAATTCTTTAATTTATAGTTAGAAATATATTTACAACTGATCGAGATAGCTCTGGATACTTCCCAAGATCATTTCATCCTGTGTCATTTCCTTCACTAACTCAAATTGAGCTCTCGCTTTATTTTTTTGTTTGGCTTCAAAGTAGCTCACTCCCAAATAAAATTGCCCCTGTAGATTTCCAGGATGGTATTTCACCAATTCCTCAAATCGCTCAGTAGCTCTTTTATATTGTCCGGACTGCATGGATAGAATTCCCATGTTGAAAAGTGCCTCCTCATTTTGCGGATCTTCCTCAAGAATTCCCCTCAGCATGGTAATTCCTTGCATTGGGTTGGATGACGACACATAGGTCATCGCCACTTTAGTCTTGATATCGAGACGTCCAGGATTATCCTCCAAAATAGTATTGAAGTAAGATCTGGTCTCTTCCGCCAGATAGGCTACTTTCTCGGGATCTAAAGCAAAGGTGAAAGCTTCGTAATGGGCATCACCTGCTTGTTCAATATCTGCAGGTAATCCAGTTTCTTCAGCGATCACTCCATAGTAATAGGCTGCACTATCAAACTTTCCTAGTTCAATGTACATTTCTGCCAAAACTGTGGCTGAGGCTAGCTTGTCTTCAGAAGTGGAAGCGTTTTCCACTATATTCTGATTCTTTGCTCGCTCTTCCGCTTGCTCCGGAGTAAGTTCAGCTTCGTGCATATCCACCATTCCGGCGGATTGGCTTTCCTCGGTCAATCCCTCGATGTCTTCATCATTGTCCACCACTACTTTTGGCAAACTATAAAGTCCAACAATCGCCAGAAGACCAAGAGCCGATACCAGAAGCTGCGACTTTTTCATGTCAAACTACACCTAAGCTTAGTCTTGAGGTGCTAATTCTTTAATCTTATCACTTTGCTTTACTCGCTCAACAAATACCTTTGATGGCTTGAAAGCAGGAATGTAATGCTCGTCAATGACGATAGCGGTGTTTTGAGAGATGTTTCGGGCGATTTTCTTTGCTCTCTTCTTGTTGATGAAGCTACCGAATCCTCGGATGTAGATGTTTTCTCCCTCAACCATTGAATCTTTAACCACTTTGAAGAACGCTTCTACTGTTTGGGTTACGTCGTCCTTCTGGATACCTGTTTTGTCTGAAATCTTAGTGATTACTTCTGCTTTTGTCACTGTAATGTATATTTAGAATTTATTTAATAAGCTTAACAACCTATTAACCAAGTGTTTTTGGGACTGCAAATGTACGAGAACCAAAGCAATTAAAAAACAAAACCAGAAAAATTACCTTGTTTTATAGGCGATTGAAAGAAAATAAATGAGTGACAAACTTCCTGATAATCAAGCTTTTTCAAAAACGATTATCAAATGGTACCGGGACAACCCCCGGGATCTTCCCTGGCGAGACAGTCAGGATCCTTACATAATTTGGCTATCAGAGATTATCCTTCAGCAGACCCGTGTTGCCCAAGGGATGCCTTATTTCTACAAGTTTTCCGAAGCTTATCCTACCGTTAAGGATTTGGCCCTGGCACCCGAAGAGGAAGTTCTTCGGCTTTGGCAGGGACTGGGCTATTACAGCCGCGCCCGAAATCTGCACTTCTGCGCAAAATTCATCTGGCATGAACTGGATGGCAAATTCCCAGATAATTATGAGGATCTACTGAAGCTTAAAGGAGTCGGCTCTTACACTGCATCAGCTATTGCCAGTTTTGCTTTTGGCGAGGCCAAAGCTGTGGTAGATGGAAACGTATTTCGTGTTTTAGCGAGGGTATTTGGCATTCATACAGATATAGCCTCCGGCAAAGCGAAAAAAGAATTTGAAGCTTTGGCCAACGGCCTGATCCCTCAGGATAATCCCGGAGAATTCAATCAGGCCATGATGGATTTTGGTTCAAGGCAATGCACTCCCAGAAATCCTGATTGCGGAGCTTGTCCTTTAAAAAGCTCCTGTTTTGCCTATGCTAATGATCTGGTTCAAGCCCTACCGGTGAAAATCAAAAAAACTAAAGTGAAAGAGCGCAAAATCCACTATCTGGTACTCAAATGTGAGGATAACTGGGTTTGGAAAAAACGTAACACTGGGGATATCTGGGCAGGTCTGTACGATTTCCCAACGGAGGATATCAAGACAATTGTTGACAAAAATGAAGATCTTAAGGCTTTGGAATCCATTCCTCCACAGAAAGAATATCTACATTTGCTTTCGCATCAAAGGTTGAAAGTTCAGTTTTCTGAAATCCGCCTTGAAAAATCATCTCGTGATTCACTTCAGAAGCTTTGCGAGGAGCAGGAATTAGCTCTAGTGGAAGAGGACAAAATTGACTATCTAGCCAAGCCAAAGTTGATCGTGAATTATTTGAAGGATCAGGGGATTTGAGTTAATTTTAATTAGTATAGAAATCACAATAAATAATGGCAGGAGTAAACAAGGTAATCTTACTTGGAAACCTCGGGGCAGACCCTGAGGTGAAGTATCTTGAAGGAGATAATGTGGTAGCGAACATCAGGTTGGCCACCACCGAATCATATAAAGACAAAAACGGAAACAGAGTAGATCAAACAGAATGGCATGATCTTGAACTTTGGGGTGGGCAGGCAAAAGTCGCTGAACAATACCTTAAAAAAGGCATGCAGATTTATGTTGAGGGCAAAATCAAAACGGATACCTGGCAGGATGATCAGGGCCAAAACAGACGAAGAGTTCGAATCCGTGTGCTAAGCTTTACCATGTTAGGTGGAAGGCAAGACACAGGCGGAGCTCCAGCTCCTCAATCTTCACCTCAATCAGCTCCGGTTCCAAAACCCCAAGCCTCACCAGCACCAGCCCCGGATTTGGGAGGTGATGATGATGACCTACCCTTCTAAGAATTACGAAAGTCCCTAAATCTATTTTTAGGGATTTTTCGTTATTTTGTATTCTATTATTCATGCATTATTCATGGACGACCCCTTTCCGAGTTACCTTCTCCTTGCTCAAGTAGCTGATTTATCGCCGAGCTACCTGATTTTTAACGGTATCCTATTCATTCTCTTACTAATCTCTTCAGCCTTGGTTTCAGGTTCTGAAGTGGCCTATTTTTCATTGAACAATGATGACTTGAACGGTCTCAGGGAGGAAGGCACAGGCATATCAAAAAAGGTCCTTTCACTGGTAGAAAACCCAAAGAGCTTATTAAGCACAATTCTGATATTGAATAATCTTATCAATATCGGAATAGTTACCTTGACCACCTTTGTGTCCTGGACAATTTTCGGATTGGATGCCACAGGTGTAGTCATCATTTTGGTGCAGACCGTGGGCATCACCTTTGCGATCGTGTTTTTTGGAGAAATCGTACCCAAGGTCTATGCAAATCGGGCCAGATTAAGCTTTAGCAAATTCATGGCTCCGACCATTTCATTCTTTAAAAGCCTGCTAAAGCCCATTTCTTATCTCCTTATGTCTATGGGGAATCTTATCGAAAGTCGGATTGAAAAAAGAGGGTATGCGCTTTCGGTAGATGAGTTGAATCAAGCTCTTGAATTAACGACGGAAGATACCCCAGAAGAAGAGAAGGAAATCTTGAGAGGAATCGTAAACTTCGGAACACTTACTGTTAAGCAGGTGATGAAAAGCCGAATGGACATTACGGCCTTCGATATCGAAATTGACTTCCATGAGCTGATGGATAAAATTAACAAGAGCGGCTATTCGCGGATACCTGTTTTTGAAGAAACGATCGATAATATTAAAGGCATCCTATATGTCAAAGACCTTCTTGCTCACATAGAGGATGAGGAAGATTTTAAATGGCAAGAACACATTCGAGAGAAGTGTTTCTTTGTTCCTGAGAACAAAAAAGTGGATTCTCTTTTAAAGGATTTTCAGCTGAAGCGCGTGCATATGGCCATAGTCGTGGATGAGTATGGAGGCACATCTGGGCTGGTGACATTGGAGGATTTGATTGAAGAAATTATCGGTGAGATCAATGACGAATTTGACGATACCGACGACATTTACTTCAAAGAGCTCGATCCAAATACATTTATATTCGAGGGCAAAGTTTCTCTAAACGACTTCTGTAAAAAGCTCGATCTCGACGGGCAGCTTTTCGATGAAGTCAAAGGAGAAAACGAATCTCTAGGGGGATTGCTTCTTGAAATTAATTCCAAACTCCCAAGGCACGGGGCTAAAATCAAATATGAAGATATGGTCTTCACCGTGCTTGCAGTGGATAATCGAAGAATTAAAAAAGTTAAGGTTGAACTACTGGGTCAGCAGCCTAAAGAACATCATCCCTTCTCGGATTAAGCTCTAAAATTTTCTTTGGCTGATTTAACATTTAGCCAAACAATTTTATGAGTCTCCTGAACGATCATCTTCCCCCTTAGGACCGAAGGGAATAATTAAGAATTTTTTAACAAAAAAATCTCTTGAAATATTGAAACACCCTAGGGTTCTCATTTTTCAAAATTTCAGCCGATTCCTTCAAATTTTTGACCCTCTTCTCATGATTTTATCAATTTTTTTCAGCATTTCAGTAAAAATCAAATCCCTTCAAAAATTACGGATTTTCTAATCAATAATAGATTCCTTCTAAATTCCTTAGAATAAGTCTCTGATCATTGTTGAAATTTTAACAAAAGGAAAGTTTTTTGTAATTTTCAAAATTCTAAACCTATTAAAACCTAATAAATACATGCAAAAGGGATTATATAGATCTGCTTTTGAGCATGATTCCTGTGGCATTGGAGCAGTGGTGGACCTAAATGCGGAACCTACGCATGAGACCATCAGCAATGCACTTTTCATGCTGAGTAACATGGAGCACCGAGGCGGTAGAGGTAGTGATCCTAAGACGGGAGATGGCGCCGGTATCCTTATTCAAGTGCCACATGATTTTCTCAAGAAAGTTACTTCACGATCAGATATAGATTTACCGGAACAGGGGACCTACGGCGTAGGGATGACCTTTTTCCCAAAGAATAAGCAGCTATTCAAAAACTCAAAGAAACTCCTGAATAAGATTCTGAAGGAGCTTGACTTTGAGTTGATTGGATATAGACCTGTACCAGTAGATGAGACTGTTCCTGGCTCAGGGGCGCTTGACGTGATGCCAAACATTGAGCAAATGTTTGTACGTCACAAGGACGGCCTTACGGGAATAGCTTTGGAGCGAAAGCTCTATATTCTAAGAAACTATGCGACCTCCGAAATCAACTGCAAGATCCCTGGGGTTAACCATTCATTTTATTTTGCTAGTCTCAGCAGCCGTACTCTTATATATAAAGGTCAGCTGAGAACGGATCAGGTATTGGATTTTTATAAGGATCTCCAGAATCCTCAGATTGAATCTGCTTTCGCTATAGTGCACTCGAGATTTTCGACGAACACATTCCCGAATTGGCGACTAGCTCAACCCTTCAGGTTTCTTTCTCATAATGGAGAAATAAATACCATTCGAGGAAATCTGAATAAAATGAAGTCCAAGGAGACTCTGATGAAAAGTAAATACTTCTCAGAGGATGAAATGGACAAGCTTCTTCCAGTGACTAATAAGCAAAATTCGGATTCTGCGAATCTAGATGCTATGGTGGAGCTTCTCACCTTAAGTGGAAGATCCCTTCCTCATGCGATGATGATGCTCGTACCGGAAGCCTGGCAGGACAATAGTGCCATGGATAGGCAGCGAAAGGCATTTTATAAATTCCACGCCTCCTTGGTCGAGCCTTGGGATGGCCCAGCAGCACTTCTATTTACTGACGGGAAATCTGTTGGGGCTACATTGGATAGGAATGGTCTGCGGCCTCTAAGATATTTCATTACCAAGGATAACCGCTTTATCCTTTCCTCAGAAGCAGGAGCTCTTCCGATTCGCGAAGCGACGATTGTAGACAAAGGAAGAATTAGCCCAGGAAGAATGGTGTGGGCCGACTTGGAAAAAGGTAAGGTGAGGTTTGATGAGGAAATCAAATCTGAGGTTTGCGGAAAATCACCATATGAAGATTGGATTCGCGACCAAAGAATAAAGTTGCGACTTCTGCCACATCCTGAAAAATTGGATCTGCCGTATTCTACCAAGGATATCAAAATGGCCCAGAAGATCTTCGGCTATACCAGTGAAGAGATTAAGCTGATTCTGGAGCCTATGGGTACTACTGGCTACGAACCAATCGGTTCTATGGGCGCTGATACTCCTTTGGCAGTACTTTCTAAGCAAAGCCAACACATCTCAAATTACTTCAAGCAATTATTTGCCCAAGTAAGTAATCCACCGATTGACCCAATTCGTGAGAGGCTGGTTATGTCCCTATTTACGCGTTTGGGTGAGGGGCATAATATTCTGGATGAAACTCCTGAGCATACTAAGCAAATTCATATTTCCCAACCAGTTCTACTAAATGAGAGTCTTCAGAAAATTCAAAATATGGAGAATCTTGGTTTCAGGGCTCAGAAATTACCTTCCCATTTTATAGCTGACCATGAACCTGGAAGGCTATTGGAGGCACTTGACGAACTCTGTAATGCAGCAGTGGAAGCGATAGCAAACGGGAAGAATATTCTAATCATTTCTGATCGACTGAACGATGAAGCCAAAGCACCGATTCCTTCCCTTCTAGCTATCGGGGCTGTTCACCATCATTTGGTGAAAAAGAAGTTGAGGACCAAGGCTGGACTTGTTCTGGAATCCGGAGATATCCGTGAAACCCATCATTTTGCGACGGCCATTGGTTATGGAGCATCGGCGGTAAATCCATATTTGGCTTTTGAATCATTATTGGATGCTTTCGAACAAGGCAAGATTCCCAATGTGGATAATCAGAAAGACCTCTTCAAAAATTACCAGACGGCTATTGGCAAAGGCTTGCTGAAAGTTCTTTCCAAAATGGGAATCAGTACGCTTCAGTCGTATCAGGGAGCGCAGATTTTTGAGGCGATCGGCCTAGGGCCTGAAGTTATCGACAGATGCTTCAAGGGTACGATCTCCAGAATCAGTGGAATTTCCTTTGATGATTTAGCAGAAGAGGTGATGGTTCGGCACAGAGCCGCACATAATACTCAAGCTCCAATTCTAGAAACCGGAGGAGTCTATCAGTGGAAGCGAAGAGGCGAAAAACACCTTTTCAACCCGGAAACCATCCACCTCCTCCAGAAGTCAACCAGACTTCGGGATTACAAGCTTTACAAGAAATTTGCCGATAAGGTTAATAAGCAAAGTCAGGACGCATTGACCCTACGAGGTCTTTTCGAATTCAAAAAACGGATTAGCATTCCTATCGACGAAGTCGAGCCTGCGAGCAAAATCATGAAGAGATTCGCCACAGGAGCTATGTCCTTCGGGTCTATTTCGCATGAGGCTCATACCACTTTGGCAATCGCCATGAACCGCATCGGTGCCAAGAGTAATTCCGGCGAGGGTGGCGAAGACGAAATAAGATTTGAAAGAAAGGAAAATGGAGATTGGGAACGGTCTGCCATCAAGCAAGTAGCATCTGGAAGATTCGGCGTTACGAGTAATTACCTGAGCAATGCGGATGAAATTCAGATAAAAATGGCTCAGGGAGCAAAGCCAGGAGAAGGCGGACAACTTCCGGGGCATAAAGTTGATGATTGGATCGGTCGGGTTAGACATTCTACTCCAGGGGTAGGACTTATCTCTCCTCCACCGCACCACGATATTTATTCTATTGAGGATCTGGCTCAGCTTATCTATGATTTGAAAAATGCAAATCGTGCAGCTCGAATCAATGTGAAGTTGGTGTCACAAGCTGGCGTAGGAACCGTTGCAGCCGGTGTTGCCAAAGCAATGTCAGACGTGATTTTGATTTCTGGAGCCGATGGAGGAACAGGAGCTTCCCCATTGAGTTCTATCCGTCATGCCGGACTTCCGTGGGAGCTTGGACTTTCAGAAGCTCACCAAACTCTGGTGAAAAATAACCTTAGAAGTCGAGTGACATTGCAGACGGATGGTCAGATTCGAACCGGAAGAGACTTAGCCATAGCTACCCTTTTGGGAGCTGAAGAATGGGGTATTTCCACGGCAGCACTTGTGGTCGAAGGATGTATTATGATGAGGAAATGTCATCTAAATACTTGTCCCGTAGGAATTGCTACGCAAAACTCAGAACTGAGAAAGCTATTCACTGGGGATCCAGATCATGTGGTGAATTACTTCGAGTTCCTGGTTCAAGATTTACGAGAAATCATGGCTTCATTAGGTTTCAGAACCATCGATGACATGGTGGGCCAAAGTAATATTCTTCAATCCACGGGTCATTTGAATCACTGGAAGTGGAATAAAGTGGATTTAAGTCCTGTATTTCATAAGGTGGAAGTTCCGGATCATGTGGGAATTCATAAGCAGATTGATCAGGAATACGAATTGAAAAAAGTTCTCGATCGACAGTTGATTGAAGCGGCTCTTCCAGCTTTGGAACAAGCGAACGAAGTTGAGGCTAAGTTCCCAATTAAGAATACGGATAGATCGGTTGGGGCTATGCTCTCCAATGAAATCTCCAAAGTCTATGGAAGTCAGGGATTACCTGAAGACACTTTGAAATTTATATTCAATGGTTCAGCTGGACAAACCTTTGGAGGATTCCTGACTAAGGGAGTAAAGTTCGAATTAGAAGGTGAAGCAAATGACTATTTCGGTAAAGGTCTTTCCGGTGGAAAACTGGTAGTTTATCCAAGCCGAAACGCTCGCTTTAAGCCAGAGGAAAATATCATCATTGGTAATGTAGCCTTTTATGGAGCTACTTCAGGAGAGGCCTATATCAATGGAAAAGGCGGAGAGCGCTTCTGTGTGAGAAACTCCGGAGTGAAGGCGGTGGTAGAAGGAATCGGAGACCATGGATGCGAGTACATGACGGGTGGATTTATTATCAACCTGGGTGAAATCGGTAGAAACTTTGCCGCAGGCATGAGTGGTGGCATCGCTTATATTCTGAAGGATTACATCACGGAGATCAATCCTGAGCTAGTGGATATCGACTTGCTGGAAGATGAAGATTTCATCACCATCAAGGATCACCTGAAGAAGCATGTGCAATACACACATTCACAACTAGGTGAGGAGTTCCTGAAAAACTGGAAAGAAAAGAAAGAAGAGTTTATCAAAGTTATTCCGAGGGATTACAAAGCTGTTTTGAAGAAGCGTGCCCTCGAAAAATCAAAAACACTAGTGTAGGATGGGAGCGAAAGAAGGATTCTTACAATTTAAAAGAGAAACTCCGGTGAGTAGAAACCCGGAGGAAAGGATAGGAGATTACAAGGAAATCTATGAGCCCATGTCAGCTGAAAGCTTGAACCATCAAGCTGCCAGATGTATGGACTGCGGGGTTCCTTTTTGCCACTCCGGATGCCCTTTAGGGAATGTGATCCCAGAGTTTAATGATGCTGTCTATGAAGAGGACTGGAAAGGTGCGATTGAAATACTCCGAAGCACGAACAACTTCCCAGAGTTCACCGGTCGAATTTGCCCAGCACCATGTGAGGCCAGCTGCGTACTAGGTATCAACAAAGACCCAGTGGCAATCGAGCTAATCGAAAAGACCATAGCAGAAAAAGCTTATGAGCTTGGTCTCATCAGCCCGAATATCCCTGAAACCAGAACAGGTAAAAAGGTAGCTGTAATCGGTTCGGGACCAGCAGGTTTAGCGGCAGCTGATCAGCTTAATCAAGCTGGCCATGAAGTCACAGTTTTCGAAAAGGATGCCAAGCCAGGTGGTTTGTTACGCTACGGAATTCCAGATTTCAAGCTGGAGAAATGGGTGATCGATCGAAGAATGGAGCTTTTGGTTGAGGAGGGAGTAATTTTCTCCTGTAATACCGATGTAGGCTTTAACATCAAAGCAGAAAATATACTTGTGAATTTTGATGCGGTGGTGCTCGCTACTGGTGCAGCTCAACCCAGAGCACTAAACATACCTGGCCATGATCTGAAAGGGGTCCATTTCGCGATGGATTTCCTTGGTAAGCAAAACCAGGTTATTGGTGGGGAGATTGAAGAAAACCCTATCTCAGCAAAGGATAAGCATGTGATCGTAATTGGTGGAGGTGATACAGGAAGTGACTGTATCGGCACTTCTAATCGCCATGGTGCTAAGAGCATCACTCAACTCGAGTTACTTCCTAAGCCACCTCAGCAAAGAAAAGAAGGAAATCCATGGCCAGAATGGCCGATGACCTTGAAAACTTCAAGTTCTCACGAAGAAGGTGCAGACAGAATGTTCTCAATTCTGACCAAGGAGTTCATTGGAAATGAAAAAGGTGAAGTGACTGGACTTTCTCTTGCAGATATTGAATGGAAATCTGTAGATGGCAAGATGACTTTTGAAGAGGTGCCAGGAAGCCAGAGAACTATTCCCTGCGACTTAGCTTTTCTCGCAATCGGCTATTTAGGCCCAAGTCAGAATGGTCTCTTGGAGGCTTTTGGCGTTCAGAGAATGGAGAATTCCTTACCGAAGTCTAAAGGCTATAAAAGTAGCGCCCCAAAAGTATTCCTTGCTGGAGATATGAGACGTGGGCAGTCATTAGTAGTATGGGCAATTTCAGAAGGTAGAGAGGCAGCGGTAGCTGTAAATGACTATCTCGGTGGTGAGGCAGACCTACCTAAAAAGGATGAATCCTTCTTCCACGTTCTGGATGAATTTGAATCCATCGACTAAATAAAAAAGCCCCGAATAATTCGGGGCTTTTTTTATTCTATTCCTCCTCCACGACGTGGACGTGGACTTCGTCTTTCTCCACTCTCTCGTCTTTCTTTTTTAATCTCTTCCCACTTGGCAGCCTGCTCTTCTGTTAAAACGGCCTTAATCTTTTCATCCTGAGCCTGCATCTTTTCCCTCATTTCTTCGCGAGATTTCCTCATCTCTTCTCTGGCCTCACGAGAAGCTTTTCTTTCCTCTTCTCTTTCCTGGGCGAACTGAAGATTCAACTCTAAAATTTCAGCCTTTTGCTCATCGCTCAAGCCTAGCTCCTCAGCCATTTTTTCTGTAGCTCTTTCAGCTCTCTGTTCTGCGGTTTGTCTTTCGCCTCCTCGCTTCTGTGCCATCACTGACACTGCAAGTAAAGAAAAGAGACCTAGCGTAAATAATAACTTTTTCATGGTTTTTAGGATTTGTTTCATGCATTAGACCAGACTCTATGAGCTGAGTTTAAGCCAGGAATCCAAAAAATTGTTAAACCAAGAAATTACTTCTGCTCGATAAGCTCTTTGCGTTCCGACTCTCTGACATATCGGGGTTTGATAAGGAGTCTGAGACTTGGGTCAAAGCTCAGGTAACTCCAGGCCCAATCGAAGAAAATGAAAAGTTTATTCTTTACACCTAGAATTGCCATGAGGTGAACAAAAAGCCAGGTCATCCAGGCGAGAATTCCCTGAAACTTCACAAAAGGCAAATCGACCACCGCGAGATGCTTACCAATCGTCGCCATGCTTCCCAGGTCTTTATACTTAAAAGGCTCCTGATCCTGGCCCTTTGTGGCTCGCACTAAATTCTTCGCAAGATTACTCGCTTGCTGCAGGGCTACTTGGGCTACCTGTGGATGTCCTTTTGGGTACTCCTCATCAGCCAAAAGGCAATTATCACCAAGCGCAAAAACTCCTGGATGATCAAAAACTTCATTAAACTTATCCACCAAAATTCGCCCATTTGGAGCATACGAAGACTCCGCGAGTCCTTGAATTTGATTTGGCTTTACGCCTGCGGCCCAAAGCAAAGTTTCGGTTTCTATGGGGTCTTGTCCTTCCAAATGAACACTTCTTCCGTCATAATCTTTTACTCTTGTGTTCATTCTCAAATCTACGCCTAGCTTCTCAAGGTATTCCTCAGCTTTGGCCCTGGCCTCATCGGACATGGCAGCTAGCAAACTCGGGCCTGCCTCGATGAGTACCACTTTCATGTTCTCAAAGCTCAGTTCAGGATAATCTCTGGGTAAAACGGAATTTCTAAGCTCCGCCATCGCACCGGCTAGCTCTACTCCCGTTGGGCCTCCCCCTACGATCACCACATTCATTAGAGCCTTGCGATCCTCCATTTTAGCCCGGTTTATGGCTCTCTCATAATTCGAGATAATCTTATTTCGAATGTAAAGCGCCTCCGAAACAGACTTCATTGGGGAGGAATATTTCTCTATGGTCTGCGACCCAAAATAATTCGAATCAGCACCAAGACCTAACACGAGGTAATCATAATCCACGTACCCAGCATCTGTGTACACTCTTTTGATCTCAGAATCAAAACGACTGACTTCAGCCATGCGGAAGCTCACATTTTTGGTGTTGTGAAATATCTTCCTCAGGGGGAATGAAATCGCACTTGGTTCCAATCCTGCTGTAGCTACTTGGTAGAAAAGAGGCTGGAATTGATGGAAGTTGTTCTTATCCAAAAGAATCACCTGAAACGGCTTCCCTTTAAGGCTCCTTGCCAACTTAAGCCCAGCAAAACCTCCTCCAATAATTACTACTCTGGGAAGCGTCTTTTCAGGAAGGTTTGGGATGGGGTACTCTACGAGATTTTTCATGCTTTAAAAGGTTAAAAAGTATACGGTTTCCGGGTATAAGTGGTCAAATAAAAGTGATTTTTATTTATGGCCAGTTTTCTCTCTCAGGCACATTTCGGATTTCTTCGGTTTTATTATTTTTACCAAGTATTAAGATCAATATGGGAAGAGCATTTGAATTCAGAAAAGAACGGAAGTTCAAAAGATGGGACAAGATGTCCAAAGTTTTTACCCGTCTGGGTAAAGAGATTGTCATGGCAGTTAAGACTGGAGGACCCGATCCGGACTCTAATCCAAAACTGCGAACAGTCATTCAAAATGCTAAGGGTGCTCAAATGCCCAAAGATCGTATTGAAGCCGCTATAAAACGAGCATCCAGCAAGGATGAAAAAGACTACGAAGAGCAGGTTTATGAAGGTTATGGTCCTCATGGTATCGCGGTAATCGTAGAAACTTCAACAGATAATATCAATCGTACCGTAGCAAATGTCCGAAGCTATTTTTCCAAAGCAGGCGGAAGTCTTGGCACATCAGGTTCTGTAAGCTTTATGTTCGATAGAAAAGCGGTATTCCGTTTCAAAGAAGAAGGACATGACATAGAAGAGTTAGAGCTGGAGTTGATTGACTTTGGACTCGTTGAAATAGATGAAAATGAAGGAGAGCTTTTTGTTTACACAGAGTTTGAAGATTTTGGCTCTATGCAAAAGGCTCTCGAAGATCGAGGCATAGAAGTGATCAGCGCTGACTTCCAAAGATTTCCAACCACCCTGACAGAACTCAATGAAGAGCAGGAAGAGATCATCAATAAGATGGTTGAGAAAATGGAAGAGGATGATGATGTAAACCAGGTTTACACCAATATGGCCTGATCAATTCATGGAGAAAAGGTCATTCCCCAAAAGACAAAACTTCCAGAAAAGCGATAAGCAATTGATTATCGTGGGCAGCCAAAACCCGGTCAAGTTATCCTGTACCCAAAACGCATTTAGGGAAATTTTCGAGGTAGATTTTGCCATCTCTGGAATCCATGCCGCTTCAGAAGTCTCTGACCAACCCGTAGGATTAGAAGAAACCCTGTTAGGAGCCAAGAATCGAGTAAAGAATGCGAAAATTTCCTTCCCCGAAGCCCATTATTGGGTGGGAATAGAAGGAGGTGTAGGAAAAGATTCAAATGGAATGTTTGCTTTTGCCTGGGTTTATATGGAGGATCAAAATGGTAAGGCTAGCCAGGCTCAAACAGCCACTTTCTATTTACCCAAAGCAGTGGCTGAACTGGTGGATTCAGGCATGGAATTAGGACATGCCGATGACAAGGTTTTTTCTCAAGAAAACTCCAAACAAAAAGGGGGGTCTGTGGGTATTTTAACTAAACAAAAAATAACTCGGGCTGAATACTATTCGCCAGCAATAATGCTTGCCTTAATTCCGTTTTTAAATAGAGACCTTTACCACGGTACATAACGGTACCTACTGCATTTATTTGTTGACGAATGACAAAATAATCGGTTAATCTGTTGGAAAGTCTAAATAATATTCGATCTTAACTACTAGGTTAGATCCAATGAGATAAAAGGAAAAAGTTGCTTCAATCACCCTATTTGAAACAGCTGTTCAATAAGCCTCCTTCGGGAGGTTTATTTTTTTAGATTCGATAGAAAATTTTGAAGTGATTTTCTCCAATCAGGGTCTGCATCCCAGCTAGCTCCTATGTAAATTTCATCTCTCACCAAGAGTTTAATGAAGTACTTTACTACAACTCTATTTTCTGATCCAGGCGAGGGTTCTACTCCCATACTTTCCATTAAGTCAGCCTCACGGCCTTCGACTTTATCAAGAACAAATTGGATTCGATCCGATATTAAATCCTGATTCGTTCTTGCCTCAGTAAGCCATACTACTTCATATGGGTAATTTGAACTCAGAATTGATTCTAATGCAGACTTTTGGCTAGCCTGTTCGGCCAAAACATCCGCCTCACTTTTTCCATAAAGGTCAAATCGAAATAGACTTATCAAACTCTCAGTAGCTGAAGACCCAGCAATTGGCACCCCTGTTTTGAAAATTTCTAAATTCAAAGGGTATCCTTGCTCATATTTCAAGCTGACGGATGCAGAAGCATCGATTACCTCTCCAAATTCTGGAACATCAATAACCAGTAAATTTTTGCTTCTCACGTTGTCACCGATACTTTCTAAGGTACTTCTAGCTTCTTCGAGATCAGCTCCCTGAACACCAAATAAACTGGTGCTAGGAATTATCTTTCCATCTCCACTAAACGAAGACATGTGCACCGCCACTGTTCTCTTGGTCTTTGTGATGAAAATTATATTCTTGATTTGTCTTGCCTCAAAAGCTTTGGCGTAAGCCGCCTGTCTATCCTCAGATAGGGCTATGGTTTCAAGCTCATAATAGGCTACAGGATCTGCTCCGGCATCTACCAAAGAAGTATGCAAACTATCAGCGAGCTGTCTCCAGGTCATAGCAGGTTGTGCAGCTGGATCAACGGACACCATCACCGCTGCTTTACCGTCAAAAAAGGTTTCGGGAAGGGCACCTTGAGCATTACCAACTTGCCAAAGGCAAATAGAAAGAAGAACCCCCAAATAGAATTTCATTGGCAATAAAAGCTATTTTTACTTGCAGTAGTAATTTTGCGTTAACTAACGAAAACCCGTACCCATATGCAACTTTCCCTGAAGGTAGGTATCATTTGTTTTCTGGCTTTCATTCATACAACGAGTTTTTCTCAAAGTATTGATGCCAAAAATCTAATGAGGCATATGGTCTTTCTAAGTTCAGATGACCTAAAGGGAAGAAAAACCCTCAGCGAGGGTAATCTGGAGGCGATAGAATACATCAAAAACGAGTTCATCAGTTATGGCCTTAAGTCCCATTATTCAGACTATCTACAAAGATTTTCCTTCAGAGGATATAGAAAGGTCTATGAAGACGCAGCTAATGTCATTGGGTATATCCCTGGTCGTGAATCAGAAAAAATAATCGTAATAAGTGCTCATTTCGATCATTTAGGGTTGGGCCAGCCAAATACAGAAGGGGATTCTATCTACAACGGTGCGGATGACAATGCTTCAGGTACCGCAACCATCTTAGCAATAGCAGAATACTTCTCTAATAATCCTCCAAAGCACAGCCTAATGTTTGCGGCTTTTGATGCAGAAGAGTTGGGGTTGAGGGGTTCAAAAGCCTTCGTAAAGGATTTCCCATTTGAGCTTGAGAGAATTCTCGTCAACGTGAACCTGGATATGGTAGGCCGAAATGATAATGGCGAGATTTATGCATCTGGAACTTATCAAAACCCTGACCTTTTAGGACCCTTACAAACCGCATCAAGAGATTCATACCCAAATCTCCTTTTTGGACACGATCAGCCTAGTATGGGTAAGGATGATTGGACCAATGCTTCAGATCATGGATCTTTCGTAAAGGAAGGAATCCCACATGTATATTTTGGAGTCGAAGATCATAAGGACTATCACACACAGAATGATGAAATAGATGGAATAAACCCCGAGTTTTTCGTAGGTTCTGCTAATTTAATTCTCAAGTGTATTCTTGAACTTGATAATTTTTTTCTAGAAGAATAAATCCTGTATGGCCCGACCCGACTTGATTACTCGGTTTTTAAAATGGCGACTCAGACATTTGAGCAATCAGTCCTTTATTCTTATTCTAAGTGGTGTCATCGGGGTTTTATCAGGTCTAGCCGCCGTGGTTCTGAAAGAAACTGTCCACAGTATACAGAACTTCCTTACGGCAGATTTCTATGCTGAATATGCCAATTTCATGTATATCCTCTATCCTCTAATCGGGATTACCCTAGCATATCTGGTAGGCAAGTACATTTTCAATGATTTTGGAGGACATGGAATTCCTGATGTACTTTTCAACATTTCAAAAAATAACAGCATAGTACCTAGAGTCAAAAGCATTAGCCGACTGGTTACCTCTGCTCTGACGGTGGGTTTTGGTGGCTCCGTTGGACTAGAAGCTCCCATGGTCGTAACTGGTGCAGCCATAGGCTCAAACACAGGGTCTCTTATGCATTTGAATGCCAAGAAGCGAACTCTTTTAATTGGATGTGGAGCTGCTGGGGCCATATCATCAATATTTGGTGCACCCATTGGAGCTGTGATATTCGCAATTGAGGTAATCCTTTTGGAAATCTCCACTACCAGTTTCATCCCGCTCCTTATAGCATCTGTCATGGGTTCCTTAACCTCAATGGTCCTCATCGGCAACGACTCCTTATTTAATTTCAATCTTGTAGACAGCTTTAAGGCAGCGCATATGCCTTATTACCTCGTTTTGGCCATATTGTGCGGTTTTGTTTCCCTTTATTTCACACGAGCAGTCCATTACACAGAGCGATTTATGACACGATTCGAGGGGCAAACAATGAAACTCCTTTACGGAGGTGCTTTTCTGGGATTTATGGTTTTTTTCTTTCCTCCGATTTATGGTGAGGGATACAATACCCTCAATACTTTAATCGAGGGTAATCCTCTAAGTATCCTGGAGACAAGCCCATTTTTTTCTGCCTTTGATAGTCCAGCTCTATTTATTGTTTTCTTAACCATCATTGTCCTCCTGAAACCTATCGCCTCAGCCATCACCCTTGGAAGTGGCGGAAGTGGTGGGGTATTCGCTCCTTCTCTGTTTGCTGGTGGAATTCTCGGTTTCGCCTTTGCTTATGCAAAAAATCAATTTGGATTTCACATTCCCCTACCTTTAGCCTCTTTCACCATGGTCGCGATGTGCGGTCTCATGAGTGGTGTTCAGCATGCCCCTCTATCGGCTATATTCCTTATTGCAGAGATTACAGGTGGTTACGAATTATTCATACCCTTAATGTTTGTTTCCGCTATATCGTATGTCACCACCTCATATTATCAGAAAGACAGCTTATACATTCTTCAATTAAGAGATCAGGGAAAAAGCCTAGATAGCTCAAGAGATCAAGAAGTATTAAACCTCATAAGCATCTCCCATGTCATAGAAAAAGATTTACATCCTGTTTCACCTGATGCCAAACTATCCGAGTTAATTTCATTGGTAAAGGTCTCCAAAAGGAACATTTTCCCAGTGGTCGATGACGACGAACACCTCAGAGGTATTATTACATTAGATGATATCAGGGGAATTATGTTCGATGAGGCAAAAAGAGATTCCGTTCTCATCAAGGATCTAATGCATAGTCCCCCAGAAGTTCTATTGGCTACTGAAAATATGCAATCCGTTATGGCTAAATTCGAAAAATCTGGGGCGTGGAATTTACCAGTTATCAACGAAGAAAAGTATCTAGGCTTCATTTCTAAGTCCAGAATATTCAATGCATACCGCAAAAAATTGATCCGTCAGAGGCTTAATGAGCGAGCCTAAATAGAAGATTATTTGGTAGAGAAACAAACAGCTTTTTTAACATACTCATTTTTGCCATTGTTTAAGTTAGCTATCTTTATCCACAAAAATTAGTAAATTTTTTTAGCTATAAATATCTTATAATCAGTACGTTAAATCCTACTTGTTAGTAAGTGTGGATAAATTATTGAATTTGTGGATAAAAAATACTTGCTTTTTTTAATCCTTGTTTAGACGTAATTACGGCCCATTTTTCTGAAGCTAATAATCTGATCTGCTGAATCTGTTATCCCTCTGATTTGTGTTTTCATCTGGGCTCAAAAAGAAGATTATTTGGCAAATCTTCAAAAATAGAATCCTAAGGAAAGAGAGGGTAAAGAAATATATGTTCAGAAAACATGGTTATTCAAAACCGCATCAAAAAGATTATATTTTAACTTGAATAATACAATTTTCAAATTATGTATAAGAGCTAATTTTGGGGTAATTCTAGACTCTGGCAAATGCTTGAACGAAGCGATAGTAAAAAATTGGGTTTTCATCTTTAGCGATAAGGTCTAAATCCTTCTCCATCAAGGAAATATCCTCAATGGAAATTACACTTGCCTTTAACATCTCTTCGCTTCCACTCCTCATCAGCTCTTTCCAGAAGTCCAAAAATGCCAAAAGTTGATTCTCATCGCTCTTATCAAGATGAAAACCTCCAGGATACAGCTGGATACTATTATAGCCCGCGTGTTCTAGCAGGTTTCCTAGTTTAGCCCCTACATCGGGATCTCCACCCAAAGACTTTTGAAATTCACCGTACTTCACATAATAGCTCTCTAATGCTTTCCCTTTTGGATGGAAATAAAACGTAGCATTAAATACTTCCGTGATCCAAATTTTAGCTCCTTCCTTTAAAAATGACTTCATGGAAGTTAGGACCTCAACAGGCTCAGGAATATGCTCCAGCACCCAACAAATATAAACTGCGTCATACTTCTCAGGTAAATCAAGTTTGGTAGCATCCTGCTGAAAAAAGGTCACCCTTTCTCCTGCGAATTTCAGGTTCTCCTTTGCCTTTGCCAGCTGAAGCTCCGAATGATCTATACAGGTAATATGAGCTTCAGGAAACAATTCCAACAGCTTCGCAGTCTGCGCTCCAACACCACAGCCAATCTCTAAAATTCTCTTACAACCAGAAAAATCAATCCTCGGATATATCAATGGAGTGAGAAAGCCTGCCTGATCTATCAGTCTTTGCTGTTCTTCAGGAATAAAACCGTGTAGATATTTTTGACCCATAAAGACAAACATAAATAATGGAAACGATTTTGACTTTCCATTTCTAAATATGCACCCTATTTTAGGCAGTCAGAAAAAATCTAATCTATGCCCCCAGTAATAATCAGGAACTTTGAAGAGTTCGAAAAATACAACGGCCAGGAAATTGGCAAATCTGAATTTTTCAAAATCACGCAAGAACAAATAAATCTTTTTGCAGACGCGACCTATGACCACCAATGGATTCATACTGACCCTGAAAGGGCAAAAAAAGAAGGAGCCTTTGGGAATACCATCGCCCACGGCTACCTGACCCTTAGTATTGTACCTCATCTGTGGGAACAAATCGTGGAGGTCCAAAACCTCAAAATGATGATAAACTATGGGATAGAATCACTTCGATTCGCAAATCCCGTCACCGTAGATAGTGAGGTTAGATTGATTGCCACTCTTAAATCCGTGATGAACCTAAGGGGAACCGTTAAGGCCGAAGTACAGGTAAAGCTGGAGATTAAGGATCAAAAAAAACCAGCATTCTCTGGAGTGCTGGTCTTCTTATATCATTTTCATGAATAAAGTAAGCCCTGACTTCATCAGGGCTTATTTTTTAGTTTAATCTATTTCGCTCGGCATCACTTCCAGAGCTCTTATTTACTCGGAAACTATCTCCCTTGGCGAATCTCCACCTCAAGGTGAATCGAACTCCTTGATTACTTCTATACTGCTCAAAAGATGAATTTATTTCTGCAAACTGAATGTTCGCTCTGATGAGTTGAGTTCTAAATACATCAGTCGCATTCACAGCTATAGTGAGCTTATCATTCATAACTGTCTTAGTCACACCAGCATCCATCCACGCAAAACCTCTCAACTCGCCCTGGCCCCACATTTGAGGTCCAACATACATTCCCATCAATTCAAGTTTAAACCCTTTAGGTAAACTGAGATTATGCTGAGATCTAATCAAGAAAGATGTCTGAGAATTATCAAGCAAGTCATCCCCAATTTGAGTTCTGAACTTGTTATAATTCACTTGAACCATATTTGAGGCTCCCCACCATTCTCGAATCTGGACAGGAACTATGGCTCTGAAGTTCGCATTACGCGTTTTGTCAAAGTTATCAGTGTATGTGGTAGTCGATCTACTTTCCTCATCCTGGACAAAAACCTGCATGAAAGCATCTTCGGTCTCACTATATCCTATTGTGAATTGATACATGCCTTTTACTACATGGTTCATTTCGAAATTATTCGAATACTGAGGTCTCAGATTAGGATTACCTCTCTCCGAAGTAAGTGGGTCAATGTAATTCACGAATGGATTAAGTAGTCGATAATTCGGTCTGGTTATCCTTCTGTTAGCATTGTACACGATCTGATAGTTATCACTGATCTTGTGTTGCACAAAAACACTTGGGAAGAGGTTGAAATACTCCTGAGTATTTATTTCATCAAGAGTCACAGAATTTCCTTTGATCTCTGAATATTCACCTCTTAACCCAGCTTGGAAAGAAACCTTCTCAGAAAAACTTCCTTTATACGAAGCATAGGCAGCCAAAACCGATTCGTTATATATGAATCGATTACTATTTGGGTCCGGCTCAAAAGGACCATCTTCAATCGCACGACTCAGATCAAGATTATTATCAGATTTTACCCATGATCCTTTAATTCCTGTTTCAAGCATTCCTCCTTTTTTCCCTACAGGCTTCACCAAATCCACTTTTGAAGTGAAGATATTGTAGTACATGTCATTCAAAGTGAGAATCTGATCCATGGTCCCGTTATCGATGTCTTCACCGATCCAGTAGCTGTTTGACAAAAGAGACCTGCTATCTGAATTCATCCTGGTGAAATCTATGTCCGCCGATAAAGTCGTGCCTAAGGTATCTAATTTTCCTCCATAGTGAAGGTTGGCAAAGTAGCGATCACTTCCGCCACTCTGATCATTATCTGAATCCAGATAACTATTTTCTTCCTCCCCTGGAATAGTGATTTCCGTAAGTGATGTACTATTATTCTGGAAGTTTGAATTTGACACCTGAAAGTTTAATCCTAGATTATGGTTTGGGTTAATCTCATAATTAATAGCTCCATTACCGAACCAGTTCTTGTCTCTTTGGTTGATTTCAGAGTCTTGACTGAAATTTGAAACACCCTCTGGCAACGTGAAATTACGCTCAATATCCAGTTCATTGACCACTGCGTAGTGGTTGTGATTCACGTTTAGATTAGTTGTCCACTTTCCTTTTTTCACATTAAGAGAAACACCTCCTATTGGTGCCCAAAGGCCATTGTATTGGCCCCCTGCCTGAACATTTCCAAAAACACCATCAACGGTATTTTTCTTCATTACAATATTTATGACTCCGGCTGAACCTTCAGCATCAAACCTTGCAGAAGGGTTATTAATCACTTCGAGACTTTTAATATTATCAGCTGGCATAGCTCGAAGGAAATTAGCCAAATCGGTGGCGCTCATGTAGGTTTGTCGATCATTAATCATCACCACCACGCCGGTTCGACCATTAAGATTTATGTTTCCATCCTGATCAACATAGATTCCAGGCGATCTCCCGATTACATCCAGAACATTGGAGCCTTCAGCCATAACCGTTCCTTCTACATTAACAATGGTTTTGTCAGGTTCGATTATTATCTCCGGTCTGGTGGATTGAACAGTCACTTCATCCAGACCGGTCATCTCTTCTTCTATACTCACCTGACCAAAATCCTTTTTTAGACCAGGCTCTAATTCAAATTCCTCAGAGGAAAACTGCTTATAACCTATGGATGAAATAACCAGTTGAACGGTTCCGGACTTAATGGATTCAATTAAGAATTCACCATTTTCATCCGAAACAGTTCCGTCAACAAGTCCTCCTCCATTGGGAGCAATAAGTGCAACATTGGCATAAGGGACTGGATTCCCTTGTTGGTCGACCAAGGTCCCGAATACAATACTTGGTTGTTCAGCAGCTGCGCTGCTGATACCCAAGAAATAAATCAAAAGTGTAGTAAATAAAATGCTGGTAGCACGCATGGCTAATAGTTGGTTTGTGTGTTATGCCACCTTATGAAAAAGAAGTGCCAATGAAAAAAATAGGCCTATATTTTAATTTAAGGCCACTTAAACTAAAAAAACACAAAAGACTGTATCATTATCGTACACTCAGTTGATTCGATTTTGGAACAAAAAAACCCCAGTCATCACTGACTGGGGCTCCATATAATTGATTTAAATTTTAAAGTGCAGCGAGGTATCTCTTTTCCACTTCATCCCAATTCACCACATTCCAAAATGCCGTGATATAGTCTGGTCTTCTATTCTGATAATTCAAGTAATATGCGTGCTCCCATACATCAAGGCCTAAAATAGGTGTGCCCTTAATCTCAGAGATATCCATCATCGGGTTATCTTGATTAGGAGAAGAGGTTATTTCCAAGCCTCCTGACGCCGTCACGATCAACCAAGCCCAACCAGAGCCAAATCTACTAGCAGCGGTGGCAGCAAAGTGATCCTTGAACTCATCATAATTACCAAATTTCGTGATAAGAGCAGCTCCTATCTCACCCTTTGGCTCACCGCCCCCATCAGGAGATAAGATTTGCCAGAAAAGGCTGTGATTATAATGTCCTCCTCCATTATTTCTAACGGCTGGGTTATGACTTGCTACTCTTAGAAGCTCCTCGATAGATTTTCCTTCAAGATCTGTACCTGCTATTGCAGCATTTAATTTACTAACGTATCCGGCATGATGCTTTCCATGATGAATCTCCATGGTTTTAGCATCGATATGGGGTTCTAGCGCCTCTGGCGCATAAGGTAGAGATGGTAATTCAAAATGCATTTCTTATTTGGTTTTGGTGAAACAATATTTCATTGAAAGAATATACTACAGCAACCCAAGCAACTACAAAAAGGTTCTCAAACGATTGAAAAGGGCACTATTTTCTCAATTTTGAGAAAAAATCATTCAATAATTTTTGACTTTCCTGAGCCAGGGTACCGGAAAAAACTTTTGTCTTAGGGTGAAGGGCTTTTGGGCTCAACTCTCTATACCCCCTTTTTTCGTCACTTGCAGCAAAATGCAGTTCTGAAATCTGAGACCAAAAAAGGGCCCCGGCACACATGTGGCATGGCTCTAATGTCACATACATTTTACAATCGGTCAGGTATTTTGCCCCAAGCGTATTTTCAGCAGATGTAATCGCTAGCATTTCAGCATGGGCAGTAACGTCCTGCAGCTTCTCGGTTTGATTGTAAGCTTTAGCTATTACCCGGTTGTTAGAAACTATCACCGCACCAACAGGAATTTCTCCTTCCTCAAAGCCGAATTTTGCCTGCTTGAGCGCCTCATTCATAAAATACTCGTGAGTAAAGAGCTCCATGAGCTTATCTAAAATAATCTAGAATCTCATTTCGTACGCCTTCATTAATAATGATGGCTAAAATCAGAGAAACCAAAAGTCCAATAATTGCCTTAGCAGCATCTTTTCGGGCAAGTTTTAAAGCACGTTTAACCCATTTGGATCTCTTATCCTCAGGACCTAATTCTTTCCCTAGAGCGATCGCTAATTCACGACCGCCAAGCAAGCCAATAAATACCCAGGTGGTACTCATGGGTACGCTATTATAAAGCTTAAAGTAAAAGAGTATTATAGCGTAGACGAAATCTACGATGGTGGCTGCCCTTACATCAGTCACATTGGACTTCTCATTTACGATCCCTTGGATTTTATCTCCTTTCATGTAGAAAAGAAAGCCGAGCCCAAGAAAGACAAAACCAGCATAACAAACGAACTCTACGGTATTTAGCTGTCTGGGTAAGAAAACAGCAATATTCGCAGCATCCTGCATAATCCAAACTGCCCAGAGTGTACCAGAAGTAATCCACTGCAAAACGGTCCAATAAGGAGCAGCTTCACCTTTTAGATAATTCTTGACAAATCGCTCCAGTGCAAACCAAACAATGATCGCTATAAAAAATGCGAGGAAATATCCAGATAAACTTTTTGTGGTAACACTTACAATGGTTCCAGAACTGTAAGTAAAAACATTCAGTAGGAGAAAGGTGGTAGAAACCGGCATTCTAAGCCTGGTCATCACCAATAGGACTATAGGCGCAGCAAGCTGTAAAAAGACAAAGCTCTCTGGCGCTTTCTCCAAGCCCTTTGTAGTTAGACGCTCGTAGCTAACATCACCCCCAAAATTTAGCCAGCTGTATGTTACTGTGGCAACAAAGATTAGCCCCATAAACAGCCAAAGCCAATACCATCTTCTATGCTGATTTGAAGCTATAAAAGTACCTATGGTTTGTATGGAATCATTTGCAATGGCTGAGTAAGCTGCCAAGGCAAAACCAAACCACATTGCCGCATAGGTATATGGCGTAATGATTCCTGCAATGGTGATCAGAATGCAGATTACAATTAGAAAAGGTTTCTCTTTTCTGGTGAAATCAAACAGGGCGTAGGATGATTTCGATAGTTTTCCCGGATTAATATTCTGGTCGAGGTTTTTTTTCGGAGGCATGCTAGGTCTCGAATTCAAGGCCTAAAATAATGAAGTTCTGAGATTGTCATTATTATCAAATTGTTAAGCGAACAATAAATCATCTTTCTAAGCTCTGATTATTAAGGTTTTTCGCAAAAAAATTTCAAATTTTGCCGATCAATTTGAAGAAAATTTGGCTGAGAACAATATCACCCTCATCCAAAAGATCATTTTGAAGGGTTAACCCAACAGCACACCATGGTCGCAGAGAGGCTTGAAGAGTCAAACGGTACGAATAAAATCAAGAGCTATTTCCTAATGGTCATAGCCTTGTTGCTATTCATTTTTGCCATTGATCTGCTTACAGTTTCAATGGGGAACTTGAATAGCTCTGTGGCAAATGGAATTCTACTTGCCACAGAGAATCCATTCGTTGGGCTATTTATTGGGATTCTGATGACAGCTCTGATCCAAAGTAGCTCCACTGTGACTTCTACCGTTGTTGCTGTGGTGGCAGCTGGAAACTTAGAGCTTTCGCAAGCTGTGCCAATTGTACTGGGCGCGAATATCGGTACCACACTTACTTCTACACTAGTCTCCTTATCCTATATCATGAAGAAGAAGCGTTTCGCTCGTGCGCTTTCTGCTGGTGTGCTTCATGATTTTTTTAATATGGTAACAGTTTTCGTGTTGCTCCCAATGGAATTGACATTTGGATTCCTGAGCAACTTAGCTACACAGACGGCCCATCTCTTTGCTGATGAAAGCTATGAAGGCCCCTATGTGTACAGTAAAACTTTCACACGCCCATTAACAGATTGGCTTACAACTGTAGTAGATATTCCATTTTTGACCCTCATCATAGCCATATTTCTAATCTTCGGTGCCATTAAGCTTCTCACGTCTTCCGTATTTAAAGCCTTTATTTTTGACTCCTTTAATCAGATTAGCAATCTGGTATTCAAGTTTCCTTATCGGGGATTCTTTTACGGAACCCTCTTCACTGCAGCTGTACAATCTAGTACGGTCACGACTTCTCTGGTAATTCCACTGGTCGCTAACAAAAAAGTGAGCTTGGCAAAGTCCTTCCCTTTCATCATTGGTGCCAACATCGGAACCACCATCACCGCAGCGATCGCCGCAGTTTATAAAACTGAGGAGGCAATTGCTTTAGCTCTGGTACATTTCTTCATTAATCTGTTTGGAGCCTTAGTAATAATGCCGATTCCTGCAGTGAGAAACATTCCGGTTAAGTTGGCTGAGAAGTTTGGAAAAAAAGCATCAAAAACTCGATTTATAGGATTCGCCTATATTCTTCTTGTGTTCTTCATTATTCCGTTCTTACTGATTTATTTCAGTAATTAAACCAGTCTCCCAGGCAAATGAATTTTGTCTGATCCAGCATTTAATAGAAGGTTCAACCTTTCTGGATCCCTGCCCGAATCAAAGGTTCTTATTCCAACCTGAGAGCTGAGATTTTCCCGAAGTAATTTGATCTGCCCTACTTCTATTTGCTCAGAAAAATCTAGTCCAAGAGTGAAAAAATCAGCCCCAGCATCTTGAATCATTTTGGCTACTTCCAGTAGAGTCGATTCATCTTGTACCCAATTGGAAGAAACCATCACGGATAAAAAACACCCCGCCTCGTGACATAACTTTGACAGCTTGGCAACTTCAATTTTCGGCCAGGTCATACCAGAGAGATACGAGGTTTGAGACCATACAAGATGAATTCCTAGTGCCCCTTGAGAAATGGCTTCTTTGGCTTCAGTCACTTTTGCAATTGACTGGCTAAAACCGTGGGGGTATCCTACCACGGTACTCACCATGATATCATCATTTTTTAAATCTCGAACCGCCTTCTTCACCCAAAATGAAGGAGTGGTAATGCCCGAGTATCCAGATTCTTTAATTCTATAGAGAGAGTCATTGAGTTGCTCAGCATTGAACTCAGCATCCAAAAATGTAGGTTCAATAAATCGCTGATCCACCCCCATTTGTTTTACTCTTTTCCTTCTACGAAGTTTCTTAAATCCATAAACTCCAAAGTCAAATCTCCATCCCGGCAGATGGTTGCTCTTTCCAGGATCGCAGGATTATCCTCTAATAAGGCCGGGATAACCCATTCTCTAAGTTGTGATCCAAAACCATAACTGGCGGCCCTTGGTAATTCACACGGGAGGTTGTCAACCGCCATTACTGAAATACTTGATTGTTTAGAAAATGGAGCCACTTCCTCCATGGTGTCACGATCCACATCGTAAACCGGCTCCGCTATTGTACTTGGCCTTTGTGTGGTCGGGATAGATCCATCAATATCGCAGGTAATATCAGCAATTACGGAAATGGCAAATTCCTCGCTTTGGATATCTTTCAATTCAAAAAGCCTTGGAGCTCTTGGGTCCCAATAGGATGCTCCTATCAAAATATCCGCTACTTCTGTATACTTCTTAAAGTCACTTTCATAAAGCTCAGGAGTAGAGAAGAATTCATTCAAATCGAATCCGCCGTCTTTCTTCCGTTTGTTAATCTCTTCTGAATCCAGATTCGTAAATACGGCTTCTTCAAAATAATCATTTCTAAAGGCATCCTCAGACACTTCCTTAATAGGAATCATTTCTAGTACCTCTCTAGCACCTTTCCCAACTTTACCACGACCGGTTAAAATTATTTTTATTGGAGGGAGCTCAACTTTCTTTAGCTCTTCCTTCAGCTCATCTAAATCGTAGCACTGGTTAGCTTCTTTCAAATCATATAACCCACTCTTTTTACCATAAGTAAGGAAAGCGTTATATGCCCCAACTATACCGGCCCATCTGCCGAAGGCAACCACTCTCACACCATTATCATTAGTTAGTGCCTCATAGTCGATCATTCTGATATTTTTCTCTAACAAAGCTTGAAGTAAAGGTCTATTATACTCCTGCTTTTTCATGGTATGAGAGAAGAAGAAATAGGTCTTGCCTTCAATTAATGATGGAATTGGGACCTCCTTCACTCCGAACAAAATATCGCATGAAGAAATATCTTCTACTACTTTTAAGCCCGCTTCAGCGTATTCCTGATCAGTGAATGAACGGATCTGGCTACTTTGAACTTCTATCTCTAACTCTCCAGAAAAACTATTTTGAATTTCTGCCAGTTGCTGGGGAGTAAAAGGAACTCGTTTATCTGGTGGGTTTTTACCCTCATGAATAATTCCGATTTTCATGATTTAGAAGGATATGGAAAACGAAGAAATAATTAAATATGTGACGCTTGTGCTTCTTTGGACTGTTTTTTACATCAGTCATAGTGCCTTAGCATCTGTAAAGTTAAAAAGATTTTTAGAGCAGCGTTGGCCAAATTTGACGAAAAGGTACCGCCTCATCTATTCAATAGTATCAGTAGTGATTTTCGGTGTAGTCCTTTTACATTCTGTGAAAATCACAGTTCTACAATTATTCCCAACATCTCCTATTTCCACCTATCTGGGATACATGATAGCGACCTTTGGAACGATAATCATGGTCAAATCCTCCAGAGCCATTTCGATGTCAAGCTTTTTAGGGATATCCTCTTCAAAAGAGGATGAATTAATCACCTCAGGAATATATTCAAAAGTTAGACACCCTCTTTATTCTGGGTTAATTCTAATTTTTCTAGGCTATGCATTAGTAGCAGCATCGCTTACGGCACTTATCCACTTTTCCTGCCTTTTGATTTATCTCGCATTTGGGATAAAGTATGAAGAACAAAATTTAACCTCCGTCTATGGAAAGGCTTACAAAAAATATCAAGATGAAGTACCAGCCTTGATCCCATGGAGGAAATAAAAAAGGAGCTTTCTTGCTCCTTTTTTTTAGTCTAGTCCTCTAAAATCGAATTCAAAAAGAAGAACGGAATTTGGAGGTATTCTATCGTTACTTTCTTGATTCCTATATCCATAAGGAGAAGGTATGATCATGATTCCCTTGGTTCTGGGACGAACTCTTCTAAAGCCAATATCCCATCCTGTGATCACTGAACCCGAGCCCATCACAAAATTAAACACATCATACTGTCTCCCCTCAATGAAAATCCCATTATCAATCGCAACCTGCTCAAGATTCGTATCGAAAACTGAACCATCTTCCATAAGTGAGCCGATGTAGTCTGAGTATACCACATTTCCACTTGTGGGCCTGGTTCCTTCTCCTTCTTCCTGAACAATTACAATGATTCCAGACGGATCATGAATTCTGTAAATACTGTCAATCCGAGCCGTATCAAGGAAGTTTTCAATCTTGACACTGTCAATTGCAAGATTAGCATCCACATCATAGGTGGGACCATTCTCAAATGGATTTGGCGGCTCACAGGCAATCATACCCATGAATGCCAAAAAGATCAAATATGGTATCCCTCTCTTCATATCTTAATTATTATTGTCTATCGGGCTGCGTTTAATATCGAGTAGCTCTATCTCAAAAATCAATGGAGCATTAACTGGAATACCGTCTGGTGGATTACCTCCATACCCAAGTTCAGATGGCATTATGACTGTAGCCTTATCTCCAAGTTCAATATTAAGAAGACCTAATTCAAAGCCGGCAATGACAAAACCAAATCCAGTCCTAAACTTCAATGGGATATAGCTTCTGCCATCCACGAAAATTCCATTCTCTTTTGCCACATTTTCGATGGAAGTATCAAATACCTGATTCGTAAGTAGCTTACCAGTATAATTCGCGACAACGGTATCCTGGGGCTCCGCGAATACTCCACTTCCAGAAACTTCCTGCCAGATTATTCTAAAACCTCTGGAATCCTCATACTCCTTCACGTTTACCAGCTGATTATTAGCTAAATATTCATCGATTGCTTCCATGTCTCTCTGGAAAATCGCATCAATTGTACTGTCCTGATCAATACAAGAGAACACACCAATGGTAGCTACAGCAATAAATAAAATGGATAGATATCTAAGTCTCATAGATTAATTTGGTTATTAATGAGTGTCCAATTACTTCTGAACATCCGTCACTTCTACGTCAAACACTAGGATAGAGTTTGGGCCAATTAAGCCTCCTGCACCCGCTTCTCCATATGCCAATGGAGATGGAATTAAAAACTTAGCTTTTGATCCTTTCTTCAGTAAAAGAAGTCCTTCATCCCAACCTGGAATTACCTGACCCATTCCCACATTCACAGGAAGTGGAGAATAGTCTCTGGATGGGTTGAAGACATTATTTGCTTGAGCTAGTTCAGCATTAGAGGTATCAAAAAGAGTCCCGTCGATCAGATAACCTGCGTAATCCACATACATTGTAGTCCCAGGGCTAACCAATTCCCCCGTGCCTTCTTGCTCAATTATATAATAAAGACCATTATCAGTCTTTTGAATTTCAATTCCTTTCTCAGCAGCATAAGCTTCAATTTCAGCAGATTCTGTTACCAAAAGCTCCTTTGCCCTTTCCGCTTCCTTTGCTCTTTCCTCAGCCATAGCAGCCTGGAAAAGAGAATCGATCCCATTTCTATCTAATACATCAAAAGCACCTAAAGCAACTTTGACTTCATCATCCGGATCAAGAGACGGTGGCTGGTTTGGACCAAAAATGACTTTTGCCTTGGCTTGAAAAGAGATACTATCTCCTTTTCTCAGATTAAGGAAAATCTCATCCATGCCATTGCTGGCAGGCAATGAATCGTTAGCCTGTAAATATCCAGGAAAAGGCTGGTCTACGGTCGAATAGATAGTAGAATCATTTTCGGTTTGGATAACCAAATGGTACATCAGAAAATCACCATTTGCAGGCTTCTCTGATCCTTCCTTATGATATGTGTATTCGATACCATCCATCTCAGTCACCTTCGTTTTCTGACAAGATGATAGTGTTGACACACCAAAAATCAAGGCACCAATGGCCCAAGCACTTTTTTTAATATTCATAAAATTATATGGTTTCAATCGTATGGTTTAGCTCGGATTTTCTTCCAAAACCTCAGAGCCAAATAGTATTTCTTTTTTCTCTTCTACTAAATCCTCAAATCTTTGAACAGTAGCCCGCAGGCTTAGATGAGACCTTCCTCCAGCAGCATTTTTATGACCTCCCCCATTCCAGTATGACGCAGCAAATTTATTTACGGCCACGTCCGCTGTAGATCGGAATGAGATCTTAACTCCGTCTTCTCTCTCAGAAAACAAAGCCGCCATTTGAATACCCTCCAAAGATAGAGCATAATTGACCAAGCCTTCCGAGTCACCGGTCTTGTGTTGATACTTTTTAAGATCTTTTTTGCTGATTACAAAATAAGCAAGATGGAGATCCTCTCTTACTATAAGGCGATGACTGATGGCAAAGCCAATGAACTTCAACCGGTTCACAGAATTCGAATCATAAATGAGGTTGGCCACCTTCGTATTATCGGCACCAATCTCTATCAGATCAGCAACCACGTGATGGACATTTTTTGTTGTGTTGGGATGCTTAAATCCACCAGTATCTGTCATGATCCCAGCATATAAACACTCGGCGATATCCGTATCGATCAATTTTTTATCCCCAAGCTTTGCGATAAGCTCATAAACCAACTCACATGTTGCTGCAGCCTCGGTCGACCAAAGTCTGTAATCAGCAAAATCCTCGGGCTCCTGGTGATGATCTATGTTCACAACAAAACTATCACTCTCACGAATCATTTCACCCAACTCATTTACCCTTCCAAGCACTGAAAAGTCAAGGCAGAAAACGATATCTGCTTCTTTCAGAGCTTTCTTCACTTTGGGAACATTCTTTGGAACACTGAAGTCAATCACGTCATCATTACCCTTCATCCAGGTAAGGAAATAGGGATAGTCGGTTGGAGTAACCACCGTTACCTTATGTCCTTTTTTGATTAGGTAGTTGGCTAAACCCAAAGAAGAGCCTAGGGCATCTGCGTCAGGTTTTACGTGTGTAGTAATGAAGATATTTCTGGGTGAAGAAATTTCTTTCTTAAATGAGGCGAAAGCTGTCATTCGAATCTTTTAGAGGCTATTTAGCCACAATTAGCTTGCAAATGTCTGCAATTTTTTAGCAAATCCCAATAGCCGCATTGAGCTGAAAATGAGAGCTCTCGGCTAGAAATTATGAGGTGGACTCGGAGATTGAATCTAAATCTCCTATTTTTGCCGCCAAATTAAACCCTCGAAAAACACAATGGCAACTAACAGAACATTCACCATGATTAAGCCTGACGCATTTGCTGAAGGGAATTCTGGAGCAATTTTAAAAATGATTGAAGAAGCCGGATTCAAAATCGTAGCAATGAAAGCCACTCAATTGACCGGTGAAATGGCTGGCAAATTCTATGCTGTGCATGCAGAGAGACCATTCTACGCCGATTTATGCGCCTACATGTCTTCAGGACCAATCATCGCTGCTATCCTGGAAAAAGATAATGCAGTCGAAGATTTTAGAAAACTTATTGGAGCTACTAATCCTGCAGATGCTGCAGAAGGAACAATCAGAAAAATCTTTGCTAAGTCTATTGAAGCAAATGCCGTTCACGGATCTGACTCGGACGAAAACGCCACAATCGAAGGCAATTTCTACTTTTCCGAAATCGAAAGAGTAGGTTAAGATTTAGCTTTCTTTAACAAATAAAAAGAGCGCTCTCGGCGCTCTTTTTTGATTTTGGTCAAGGCTCATTACCAACTTCCGCCTGCGCCCCCGCCACCAAAGGACCCGCCACCGAAACCACCAAATCCTCCGCCGCCACCAAAGCCGCCCCCTCCAAAGGATCCACCGCCGGATTTAAAATCACCAAACTTACCGCCATTTCCTCCTCGAAGAAGATTCGCTAGCATTATAGTCGTCCAAAGATCTACTCCGCCGCCTCGACCACCCATGTGGTTATTATTATCATTTCGATTCCGTAAAAGTGGCAGAATTATGAAAAAGAGGATGAATAAGCCAACTAGCAAAAGCCCACCGCCACTGTTACCATCTGACTGAAGCTCTTCAGCCTTATATTCCCCGGATGCCAACTTGAATATCATATCAGAAGCCTGATCGAGACCATCATAATAGGCTTCCATTTTGAAGTTTGGAATAATAATACTTTCGACTATTCTTTTTGCCAAAGCATCAGGCAATACGCCTTCCATACCATAGCCAGTGGCAATGAAGACTTTTCTGTCCTCCATAGCAGCCAGAATCAGGACGCCATTATCAAGATCCTGCTGTCCGATTCCCCAGGCATCGCCAAGCTGAAACGCATAATCTGAAATATCATAGGGACCAACAGAGGTCATTATAACGATAGTGACCTGAGTCGAAGTGCTATCATTATAAGCAACTAGTTTTCGCTCCAAATTACTCTGCTCGGCTGTGCTCAGAGTTTGAGTGAAATCGTTCACAAGTCTCGGCGGATTTGGAACTGGAGGAAAATCCTGAGCCATAGTATCCATGACAACCAGAAGGACCAAAACAGTCAAAAAGAGGGATTTAATCCCCAAAAGAAATCTCATCTGGCAATTCATTTATATCCGTATCCTCATCATAAGGGAAGTGTGCTTGAAGTTGCTCTCCTGCCATACTTATTCCCTTTTGTAAACCGTCTGTGAATTTGCCCTCTTTGAACAAGCCCAGCATCGTTTCTTTGATTTGTTCCCAGAAATCGTCTGGAACCACTGCATTGATGCCACCATCGCCCAGAATAGCAAACTTATGATCCTCAACTGCGAGATAAAAAAGCACTCCGTTCCTGTCTTTGGTTTGATACATTTTGAGCATCTCAAAGATTTCAGCCGCCCGATCCATGAGATCTCCTCGTGCATGGCTTTCTATGTGAACTTGGATTTCACCGGAGGTTTTTAATTCGGCCTCCTTTATAGCCTCAATGATCCTCTCTCGATCATCTGAAGAAAATAATTTTTCAGCCATTTTTAGAACTGTACACTTGGTGCATTTTCAGCTCCAGCAGCTGCTTCAAAGGTTCCTTTACGCTCAAAATCAAAGAATCCGGCATAGAGGTTATTTGGGAAGGTTCTCAGGTAGGTATTATACTCCACTACAGAATTGTTGAAATTCCTTCTGGCGACAGCAATCCTATTTTCAGTTCCCTCCAGTTGAGCCTGAAGTTCCAGAAAGTTTTGGTTCGCTTTTAAATCGGGATATCGTTCTACTGATACTAAAAGCCTACTCAAAGCACCAGAAAGTTCATCCTGGGCTTGCTGGAATTGGGCGATATTACTCTCATTGAGATTAGTAGGATCAATGGTAACCGAAGTAGCCTTAGCTCGAGCTTCAATAACCCCAGTAAGAGTTTCTTGCTCAAAATCTGCGTACCCTTTAACTGTGTTTACCAGGTTCGGGATTAAATCGGCTCTCCTTTGATATTGAGTTTCAACCTCAGCCCATTGTCCTCCAACGCCCTCATCCATTCGGACTAAGTCATTATAAGTTCCTGTAAAAGAGGAGTATAAGAAAATCGCTAAAACTACCAGGATAATCCCTGGGATCAATAATTTCTTCATCACTTGTGTTGGTTAAATTTTACTTTGGTGCTTTTAAACACTGGCTCAAAAGTACCCTTTTTTCTTAATCAAATTTGTTTCCTTAACCTGATGATTGTCGTATAGTCTTCATAATCATTCAAGTCGTTATTCCTGTACCTTCTCAGCTCTAGTTCTATTTCTTTTCCTTCTTCGGACCGGAAGAGCTTTATCACTTCTGGGAGTTCCCAGATGAATGTTGGGATCTTATTAATAGCCATTATTTCATCATTTGCTTCAATGCCCATTTGTTCTGCGGGGGAATTTTCTCGAACCTGTCCGACATAGAATCGATTATCGTAAGAGTTAATTTTCTTAACAAAAATTCCGCTCATATCGAATTCAAAAGGTGAGTAAAAATCCCTGCCTTTTTTCATGAACATCCTTCCTCTAGGATAATCAATAATCAAACGGCTCCTGCCAAATATCTCAGCTCCCAAGCTTCCTTGACGCCCAGAATCTTTAATTACGAAGCTGAATTCATTCTCTTCTGGATAAGAGGTCAGCACATTATCCATTTTTAAGCCCGATAGTTTTACCCTATCTACCCTTCCAATGTACCCGTATAAAACTCCCCCAAGGGACTGCCCTAGTTCGGATTCTATGGTACGTTCAGGTAGTTCAATTTCATCACTGGTTTCCATGTTTAAAAGGAGTCCATGATTTGCACCAGTATCTACCAGCAGTTTAGTGTCTATAGTTTTTCCATTTTCTTGGCGGACTTTAGCATTTATATAAGGCTTATTATCCTCAACGGTCAAATCGAACTTATGATAGAAAGGAGGCCTCCACTTTAATCCATTCTCCCTGAAGAAATCAAGCTTGCTATCATCATAATTGATTCGGATAGGATTGTACTTAAAGAACTCATAACCCAGGATTCCATACACAGGAGTTCCGATTACAGCCTCTATTTCTAAAAAATCCTCTTCTAAAACTAACAAGCTCTGAAGCCTTCCTTCCACAGGACCCAAATCGAAATTATTAACAGGTGAAACGAAAGCACCTAAAGTTGCTGACCCATCAGCGCCAACAAGATCTATCTTTCGGCTATATTCTAAGCCCATAGCATCACCAAGACTTTTACTGAAGAGAATATTCGCCCGAACACCCGTATCTATCATGAAATTTACCGGTGTATTCCCGTTTACTGAGACTGGTACGATGATTAGACTATTAGAGGAATAAAAAGGTATAGTCACCTTCTTTTTGGAATCATCCTTCATGAAAAACCCAGGAACTTGTGCTGCCAGCTGTGCACAAGAGTACAATACTAAAACTACACTGAAAATGACTTTCCTAGTCATAAATGATAGTGAATGGGCGATGATAATAAGTATACTAAAAAAGAATCTTAGGCATTTAATAAACGACTCAAAAGCCTTGCTTGTTCCCAATGACCTTTCCTGTTTTTAATTAGAATAAAATCAAATTACTTGTCCATAAGGCATTCAGGTTGATGTTGGCCCTAAAAACCGCCATCTTTAAAGGTACTTAACAGGGATAAGACGTGTCCAATCCAGAAATCTTAGAAAAGGCAAAAAGAATTTTTGAAGATTATCTTCTTAAGCATGGAAGTCGTAAAACTCCAGAACGCTTCTCCGTGCTTGAAGAACTATATGCTCTGCCTGAAGATGAGCACATGGATGTGGAAGGTTTATTTCTTTCTATGAGAAATGCAGGTAGTACCATAAGTCGGGCAACTATTTACAACACTCTTGATTTACTAGTAGAAAGCGGTCTAGCTGTAAAGCATCAATTCAAAGACAAAGTGGCCCTCTATGAGCAAGCCTTGACCTACAAACACCATGACCACCATGTGTGTAATCAGTGTAGAAAAATCCGGGAATTCTCAGATCCAAAAATAAAAGAGATTAAAGAAATAGTGGGTAAAGAATTCGGATCAGCTATCAGTAGTCACTCATTGGTTCTTTACGGAACATGCACCATACCGAATTGCGAAAACCTGCCTGAATCGGCCTGATTAACTCAGCTTGAAAATCTTTTTATAAATCGGTTTCCTGTAAGCAAACTGTCCTAGCATAGCTGGATAAAGGAGCCAGGTGAGTAAAAAAAAGGGAGATTCATATTCAATTTCATCCTTAATTACTGAGCCACTACCAGATTTTACTATTCTATGTTTATGGGTCCATTTCGATAAGAAAAATGGTAACTCCACTCCCTTATCGATGAAATAAAACTCCTTATCATCGGTCTGATCATCCGTAATCTCGCTAGTCCACTTTTGCTTAAAGAAAATGAAATTGAGCTCAAGGGACACGATATCTCCTTTGGCTGAGCCATCAAATCTTAAAAGCTTCACAGGAGGAAATGGAGGACTGAGTTTTGTAAATAAGGACTTATTAAACCCTTCTTTTACCGAAAGATAATCCTGTTCCACTGATGTCTCGATAGTTAGTTTCATCAGATTAAAAACTAATTACGAACAACATGAACAAAATCAACCATATGGCATCCATAAACCTCCAATAGACGGTAAAAAGTCTGATACGCATTTTCTCATATGGATTCACAACCAACATAAGACTTTCTACCTGATCGCTCTGCTTTTTCTTTAGCTGTGCCCAGAGGATAATCGCAAATATGATAGCTCCCAGTAAGTGAAAAACATGAATTCCTGAAAGGACATAAAGAAAGCTTCCGGATGGAATTCCTTGAAAATCAATCCCCATTCTAGTCAACTCTTGCCAGCCTAAAAACTGAAGAAGAGTAAAAATCAAACCTAAAACCAAGGTTACAAGCAATGACCCCTGTAGCTTATCAATTCTCTCTTCCTGATAATAAAGTCTCATTTTCGTCGCTGAATAACCGCTGACTACAAGTAAAAATGTAGAGGCAAGAAATGAAAAAGGAATGTGGCCGTTAAACCCTGCCAATTGATTCGTCCCAGAAACCAGAAACGCAACTGTCAAAAACAAGAAAATGAGCCCACTCCCAAACATGCCTAAGTACAGCAATGTCTCGTAAGGATGCAGCCTCTCTATACGCTGAAACCAACCTAATTTCTCCTGATTCTCCACCATCTAGAACTAAACATTTTAGTAAGCCTTAGGTTCAAAATTTTATGGATTCGAGAAAGGCTTCCTCTTAATTCAGGAAAGCACTAAATTTGCGCTGCTATAGCCCTAGAACCACACCGCATTGGATCAGAAATCATTTTTAAGCCTTTATCAAAGCCACCCCTTATTTCAGAGTATCTCTCACGAAATACAGAATGCTGATGTTGGAAAATTACAAATAAGAGGTTTAGCTGGGAGTTTGGATGCTGTCTTTGTGAGTAGCCATTTTGAAGAAAAGGGAGGCGTCCATCTGGTGATCCTAAAAGACAAAGAAGAAGCGGCATATTTTAATACTGACCTTCAGAACCTCCTTCAATCAGAGGAGCATTTTGTCTTTCCAACCAGCTTCAAACGTCCATATCAATATGATAAGGTAGATAATGCCAATGTATTAATGAGGGCAGAAATGCTTTCAAGTGTGGTATTGCCAGATCTGGAAAATAAATTGATCGTCACCTATCCTGAGGCTCTTTATGAAAAGGTAATCAATAAACGCTCTCTTCAGGAAAATACTCTAGTGGCACGAGTTGGTGAGGCCATTGACATGGAATTCATTTCTGAAGTTCTGGCCAGTTATGATTTTGAGAAGACGGACTTTGTTTATGAGCCAGGGCAGTTTGCGATTCGGGGTGGGATTTTGGACGTTTTTTCCTTCTCTCATGAAAACCCTTACCGTCTCGAACTATTTGGGAAAGAGGTAGAGAGCATTAGGACATTTGATCCTGAATCCCAGCTATCTGTTAAGGATGTTAATCATATTTCTCTGGTCCCAAATGTTCAAACAACTTTGCTTCAGGAGGTTCGCCAGTCTTTTCTGGATTTTCTTCCGGAAAAAACCAAGGTTTGGATCAAAGATTACCAGCTGACTCTGGATGTCATCGATGAGTGTTTTCACAAAGCTCAACTCACACATGAGCAAATGGTGGCGAGATCAAAAACAGATAAGCTCCTTACTAAGCCCATTGATCTGTTTCATCAGAGCCCTGATTTCATAGAAGCATTATCCAGATTCAAAATCGTGGAATTTGGCAAACAATTCTACTTGAGAGATAGCCGAAAGTTTGAATGGGACAGTAAACCACAGCCAGCATTCAATAAGAATTTTGACCTGCTTGTTGAAAACCTGAGTGAAAATGAAAACAAAGGTTTCACTTCCATTATCACCGCTGAAAATGAAAAGCAAATAAATCGCTTACTGGGAATTTTCGAAGAACTTGACCCAACTCTGCAGGTGGGAACCATACTCATGGGACTGAAAGAAGGGTTTGAAGATCGAGAGTTGAAAATCGCCTGCTATACAGACCACCAGATTTTTGAGCGTTTTCATAGATATCGATCAAGAAGGAAGGCAAGTAAATCAAAAGCTCTGACCCTTAAAGAGCTAAAGGCCCTACATCCTGGCGACTACATTGTTCATGTTGATTATGGCGTTGGTCGATTTGCCGGACTGGAAAAAGTCAAAGTAAATGACAAAATGCAGGAGGCGGTGAGATTAGTCTTTCGGGACGATGACCTGCTTTATGTCAATATTCACTCACTACACAAAATCTCAAAATTCAGTGGGCAGGAAGGGACACTACCAACCATGTCTAAATTGGGATCTCCGGATTGGGACAATAAAAAATCGAGAGTTAAGAAAAAGGTAAAGGACATTGCTAAAGATCTAATCGCCCTTTATGCCAAAAGACGTTCTGCTAAAGGCTATCCCTATGCTCCGGATTCAGTCTTGCAGGTAGAGTTGGAATCATCCTTTGTTTACGAAGATACTCCTGACCAGGCACAGGCTACTTTCGATGTGAAATCTGACATGGAAAAGAGCTACCCAATGGACCGATTGGTTTGTGGGGACGTAGGTTTTGGAAAAACTGAAGTTGCGATTCGTGCCGCATTCAAAGCTGTGAATGATAGAAAGCAGGTGGCTGTTTTAGTCCCAACAACCATTTTGGCCATGCAGCATTACCAGACTTTCTCTGAAAGACTTGATGGTTTCCCTTTAAAGGTCGAATATATCAATCGTTTCAGGACCGCAAAGGAGATTCGGGAGATTGTTGAGCAAGTAAAAACTGGAGAAATTGATATTCTCGTTGGCACGCACAAGATTGTCAATAAGGATATTCAGTTTAGGGATTTAGGTCTTTTGGTTATTGATGAGGAGCAAAAATTCGGAGTGAAAGTAAAGGATCAGCTCAAAAACCTACGGGTAGATGTGGATGTACTTACGCTAACCGCCACTCCGATTCCAAGAACTCTACATTTTTCCTTAATGGGAGCCAGAGATTTATCAGTCATTGCGACTCCCCCTCCTAATCGCCAACCGGTAACTACTGAAACTCATACCTTTCAGGAGGAAGTCATTCGTGATGCTGTCGCATATGAACTTCGTCGAGGCGGTCAGGTTTTCTTTGTGCATAACCGGGTAGGAGAGATAGACACCATCGCTAACCTTATTATGAAGCTGGTTCCTGATGCAAAAGTAATAGGCGCCCACGGGCAGATGGATGGAAGAAAGCTGGAAAGGATCATGGTGGATTTCATTAATCACGAATACGATGTATTAGTATCTACCAATATCATCGAATCTGGTCTGGATATCCCAAATGCGAATACCATTATCATCAATCGTGCACATATGTTCGGTTTGAGTGACCTGCATCAAATGCGCGGAAGGGTGGGTCGAAGTAATAAAAAAGCATTTTGTTACCTACTCACCAATCCAATGTCGGGCCTTACGGCAGAGGCTAGGAAAAGGCTTCAGACTTTAGAAGAATTTTCTGATTTAGGTGATGGCTTTAAAGTGGCCATGAAAGATTTGGATATTCGGGGTGCGGGTAATTTACTCGGTGCAGAGCAAAGTGGATTCATAACCGACCTTGGCTTTGAGATGTACCATAAAATACTTGATGAGGCCGTTCAGGAGTTGAAAGAGAATGAATTCGCGGAGATCTTTGAGATCGACCTAAAGGAAAAAACCGCTGTTCTTGTTCAGGACTGCACGATTGAAACAGACATGGAACTCTTGATCCCTGAAGACTACGTCAGCAATATTTCCGAAAGGCTTGGACTATACGCCAAACTCGATGGAATTAAGGATGAAGAAGGATTGAACAATTTTTCAAAAATGCTGAACGATAGATTTGGTCCGATTCCTGAGTCAGTAGAAGAGTTAATGGAAACTGTTCGGTTACGATGGAAAGCAGAAAGTTTGGGAATCGAGAAGCTTGTTTTAAAATCTGGAAAAATGAAATGCTATTTACTTCCTTCCAGTAAATCAGATTATTATGCCTCGGAAGTTTTTGGAAAGGTGATGAAATTCACACAAACACTTCCAAGGCTTTGCAAAATAAAAGAGTATAAAAGTCGTTTGATCCTTACCATTGGGGAAGTAACATCCATTTCTAAGGCGGATCAGCGATTAAAAGAGATGTTTGACCAGTAAAATTTTAAATTTTTTACTGGCATAAATATTGCAGTTTCCGCCATGATAAATGTCTGTAGTGGGCTATTATGGGGTTTTTAACCAAAACATAATCGGCCTCTAGGCATTATTGTATTGTAACTGCTCCCTAATGGAATTATATTAGCGGATTAAAATTGATTAAAACACGATAATAATATGCGTCAGAGAAATACCTCATTGAGCATGTGGATGGCTTCCTTCCTAATTGTTTTTGGAGTTATCCTATCCTCTTGTAACAAAACTCCTGGTTACGGACGTAGAACCGCCAACAAGCCTGGTAAGAAAAGTGCGACAACTGGTGCTGAGTTTAGCTTCGACGAAGAAGACTCTACCCAATTCTTTGTTGCAAAGAATGCCGAGCAAATTCCTGGTCCAAACTTAAAGTTTATCCAGGGAGGTAGAGCGGTGCTTGGATCTCAGGAAGAGGATATCATGGCCTTCCGTGATAATCAGGAAAGAACAGTCACTGTGGCTTCTTTCTACATGGATGAGACGGAAATCACGAATAATGATTACCGTGAGTATCTCTTCGACATGAAGAAAAAAGTTAGCACTGATTCACTTTTGAAGCTTGAGCCATCTGAAAATGTTTGGTCAGGTGCCATGTCATTCAATGATCTTTATCAGTCCTACTATTTCAGATTCCCTGGTTTTAATTTCTATCCGGTAGCAGGAGTAACCTGGAATCAAGCTAATGCATATGCAAAGTGGAGAACAGATTATGTGCAGGAGTTGATCAGAGAGGAAAGAGGTCTAGATTCTGCGATGAGCAAAAATCTCCTTATCGAGAGAGGTGTCGCTTTAGCAGATTATAGATTACCAAATGAATCCGAGTGGGAATACGCTGCTAAGGCTATGATCGGTACTCAATATCTTGAAGAAAATCAGGAATACGGAAGAATTTACCCATGGGATGGTAGAGGTGTAAGAAACCCATATAATGTGAAGCGTAAAGGTAAGCAGGGAGACTTCCTTGCAAACTTCAAAAGAGGTCGAGGTGATTATGCGGGTATTTCCGGTAATCAAAGAAATGACGGCGAGATTCTTCCGACCAACGTTTATGATATGGCTCCAAACGATTTTGGATTGTATCACATGGCTGGAAACATGAACGAGTGGGTTTATGATGTTTATCGTCCTCTTTCATATCAAGATTTTGACGACTTGAACCCGTTGAGGAAAGATGGAGTATATGACGAAGCTGAAAACTATGAGACTTCCTTACTTACAGATGAGTTAAGAGTTTATAAAGGAGGTTCATGGAAAGATGTCGCTTATTGGCTATCTCCAGGAACTCGTAGATTTATGCATCAGGACTCTGCCACCAATGCTATTGGTTTCAGGTGTGCCATGATTTCCATCGGAGAGAAGGGTAAGTAATCTCTAAGAAAATAATTGAAGCCCTGTGGTTTTTACTACAGGGCTTTTTTTATGCTCTTTTCATAAGTAGCTTTCGCAAAACCCTTCATATATGCGTTATTCTGTCCTAATTTTGTCTTTATTTATTTTTTCCTGCGAAAGCAAAGCTCCGCCAGCATTGTCATCGTCCGACGAAAAGGAAGCAGTTAAAGCAACGCTGGTCGATATGTGGGATGCCATCGAAAATGAGGATATGGTTCGATACGCCAGCTATATCCATCCGGATTTCACCCAATTCGGTGAATATGACTCGGCATTACGGGTTGGAAAAGAAGCGGAAGTCCAAGGAATTAGTTCCTGGGTAGCAGATTCAGAAGGAATCCATACGGACATGATTTCACCGCAAGTGAGTATTCGAGGAGACGTGGCCTGGCTGACATACTACTGGTCAGATTACGGAACCACAAACGGAGAGCCCTTCGCCAGCAAGGGAAAATCTACTCGGATTTTTGTAAAGGAAGGAGAGAAATGGCTCTGCATTCATGGTCACTATACCCTTCTGCCATGAAAAAATACCTGATCCTTCTCGCCTCAATTTTTCTATTTTCCTGTACATCTGAGGAATTATCCCTTCAGTTGCCCGAGCCAGTAGCTAATCAGTCAAGTGCCATTTTGATAAAAGATGGAGCTCCCACGGCCTATTCCTTTTATGGACTGGATAGTACCAAATCTCAATCGGGAGTTCATAAAAAGACCATGAGACTGAATTTGGAAACAGGCTTAAGCCAATACATTTCCGATGTTCCAGATTCTCTTGGAAGACTCGCAAGTTCGGCTTCGGTCATTCAAAACAAAGCGTACATCGCTGGTGGATATGCCGTATTCCCCGATGGATCAGAGAAATCTTCAAATCAGCTTTATGAATTCAATCCTGAAGATGAATCCTACCAACTACTAGCACCTATCCCAGTTCCGATTGATGATCATATTCAAACTGTTTATCAGGATAGCTTGATATATCTCATTTCTGGTTGGAGCGACTCTACAAATGTCAATAATGTCCAGATTTACAACCCCTCAAATGATTTATGGACAGCTGGAACTCCGTTACCAGACGAAACTGAAGCAAAGACCTTTGGAGGGGTAGGAATCATAGTATCAGATACGATCTATGCCTTGGGTGGAGCAACATTCGCAAAGAATTATCCTCCTGGGAAAGGCTTATACAAAGGAGCTATTTCCAAAGAGAATCCAACTGAAATTAATTGGATCAAAGAACCAGCATATCCAGGCCCTTTCAGATATCGATCGGGAGTATTCAGCCAGAATGGAAAGATCTACTTTTTCGGCGGAAGCAATGAAACCTATAATTACAATGCCATCTCATATGCCGAAAAAACTTCTGTGTCTCCAAACAAAACCATCCTGGTTTATGAAATCAAAACTGGACTTTTCGAAGAAATAGAAACTGATTTAGCAATTATGGATCTCAGAAATCTGGTTCAAGACCGTGATGGTCATGTATATGCCATAGGAGGGATTGGAGAAAATCAGGAGGTTTTATCAGCCATTCAAAAGATCGACGTCCGCTGAGTCTACATCAATTCCCGTTCTCGTAATTTTTCCAAAGGGCTTGGTAAAATTATCGATCTTAATTCCCTGGAAAATCTAATATCACACCAACCATCAATTGTAATGCGTAAATTTTACTTATTGATTTTGTGCATGGCCCTGGTTTGGAGCCCAACTTTGGCACAAAAGAAAAATACAGATTCTGAAGCGGAAGGTCTGGCAGCTCAGAACTTTTCGGCCTTTGCATGGCGGAACATTGGTCCGGCTTTCACATCAGGACGGATTGCCGATATCGCTATTCATCCGAATGACAGAAACACCTGGTATGTAGCGGTGGCTTCTGGCGGAGTTTGGAAGACTGAAAATGCGGGTACCACATGGAAACCAATTTTTGACAGGCAATCAGTTTTTGCTACAGGCTGTGTGACCATCGATCCAAATAACCCAAATCGAGTTTGGGTAGGAACTGGTGAAAATAATGGTGGCCGACACATTTCATTTGGCGATGGAGTTTATCTCAGTGAAGACGGTGGCTCTACTTGGAAAAACATGGGGCTTAAAGATTCCCAGCACGTAGGTAAAATCATCGTACATCCTGAAAATTCTGATGTGGTTATGGTTGCTGCTCAAGGTCCTCTATGGAATAGCGGAGGTGACCGCGGATTTTATAGATCGGAAGATGGAGGAAAGACTTGGGAAAAAACCCTAGGAGATGAGGAGTGGACTGGAGTAGGAGATGCAGTAATTGACCCAAGAAACCCTGACGTGGTTTATGCTGCCACTTGGCAAAGACATAGAACAGTAGCTGCCTACTTTGGTGGAGGAGAGAATTCAGGCATTCATAAATCCACGGATGGAGGAAAAACCTGGACCGAGTTGACCAATGGCCTACCTTCTGGAGTAATGGGTAAAATTGGTTTGGCGATAAGCCCCCAAAATCCAGATTTTGTTTATGCAGCTATTGAATTAGTACGCAGAACTGGTGGAGTATTTATGACATCTGACCAAGGAGCTTCCTGGACTAAAATGTCAGATGCCGTAGCGGGTGCAACTGGCCCTCATTATTATCAGGAGGTAATTGCAGATCCACATAAATTTGGGGCGATTTACCTAATCGATGTTCGTATGCAGGTATCCTATGATCATGGGAAAACTTTTGCCTTGCTCGATACCGATGGTACACACTCCGATAGTCATTCCCTGAACTTCATCGCTGATGAGCCTGATTTCATGCTCCTCGGCACGGATGGAGGAATTTATGAAACAGTCGATGGCACGAAAAACTGGAGATATATCAAGAACCTTCCATTGACGCAGTACTACAAGGTAGCTGTGGACGATGCGGTTCCATTTTACAATGTGTTCGGTGGAACGCAAGACAACGGGTCTCATGGAGGCCCTTCAAGAACAGATGATGCCAATGGAATCAGAAATGCTCATTGGTCAAGAGTTCTCGGTGGAGATGGTCATCAGTCAGCCGTAGAGCCTGGTAATCCTGAAATTGGTTATGCTGAATCGCAGCAAGGATATCTTCACAGATTAGATCGTCTAACTGGAGAGTCAGTGTATATTCAGCCGCAGCCAGGGGCCAATGAAGGAGAAGAAAGATTTAACTGGGATTCTCCAATACTCCCAAGTCAGCATGTACCAAGCACGATTTACTTTGCTTCGCAAAGAGTTTGGAAATCCACAGATCGTGGTGATTCATGGACGGCTATTTCTGGAGACTTAACCACAAACCGAGATAGAATTACTGAGCCAATCATGGGTAAGAACCAAGGTTGGGATAATGCTTGGGATCTTTTAGCCATGTCAGAGTTCAGCACCATTACATCTCTGGGCGAATCTCCTGTTAATGCTGATGTTCTTTATGCTGGAACAGATGATGGCTTAATTCAATACACCACCGATGGTGGTGGAAATTGGAATGCTGTACAGGTAGGAAGTATTCCGGGAGTACCTCAAAATGCATTTGTAAATGACATAAGAGCTGACCTTTTTGACGAAGCGACGGTCTACGTAGTCCTGGATAATCACAAAGAGGGAGACTTCAAACCATACGTGGCGAAAAGTACTAATTACGGCGCTAGCTGGTCATTAATCACTAATGGTTTACCTGAGCCATTGCTCACCTGGAGGATCGTTCAGGATCATGAAAAAGAAGGTTTACTTTTCTTAGCTACTGAATTTGGTGTTTATTTTTCTATTAATGGTGGCGGTGATTGGATGGAGCTAAATGGTGGTCTACCTACCATTTCTTTCAGAGATATTACCATTCAGCGTAGAGAAAATGACCTGGTTGGAGCATCCTTCGGACGAGGGTTTTATGTTCTTGATGACTACAGTGCTTTGAGAGATATCTCAGAAGAGATGCTGGATAAAGAAGCGCATCTTTTCACTCCACGTGACGGCTATTGGTATGTACCAAGAAATGCTGTACGACAGATGGGTGATGACTATTGGTCTGCGCCAAATCCAGAATTTGGAGTAACCTTCGCCTACTTCGTGAAAGAGGGAATGAGCACCTTGAAAGCCGACAGAAAAAAGGCTGAAAAAGAAATGGGTGATGCATCCATTGAATTCCCTGGTTTTGATGCGATCGAAGCAGAGATGATGGAGGAAGCTCCAGCAATTCATCTTGAAATTTATGATGCTGACAATGCCTTTGTTCAGCGAGTGCCTGCCAAAAATGCAGCTGGAATCCATAGAATGACCTGGGACCTTAGCATGGCCAGCCAAGGTTTGATTAATCCTGAAAGGTTACGAGGCGGCGGATTTGGTGGAATGATGGCTCTTCCAGGTACCTACACCGCGAAGTTGGTGAGCATCAGAAATGGAGAAGTAAGGGATCTAGGTGATCCGGTTTCCTTCGAGGTGAAACCTCTGAGAGAAGGAGCTCTTCCGAGCAAAAGCCTTGCTGAGATAAAATCTTTCAGAGCTGACATTACAGCTTTCGCAAATGAATTGCAAATGGCTGGGTCAAGTCTGGAAAAAGCTACTCAACAAGTGGATGCCATGGCAGTAGCCTTGAGTCGATCTGGTAAAACAGATGCCGCATTGGCTAAAGATATCTATGATGCGAAAATGGCGCTCAAGATGCTGGATAGCCGTATGAATGGAAATCTTGCGAGGCGAGAGTTAAATGACAATATGGATCCAACGGTCATGGATAGATTATTTGCAGCCTATCGAGGTGCTGCTGGAACTTATGGTCCAACCGGAATGCAAAAAGGTGCATTGGAAGCTGGAAAAACAGAATTTGCACCTATTCAGGCAGATCTGATGGAAATGGAAAAAACTACAATTCCTTCTTTGGCCGCCAGGCTAAAAACTCTTGGCGCACCACCAATTGATGGATTAAACTAAAAAAGAAAACCCGATCGGAATTCGATCGGGTTTTTTTATGACCTTAAAGATCTATCCTAAGTCCGGCATTCACAAAAAATCCATTAGTCCTACCGAGATCGATAGCACTCAGGTCCTTTTGAATATCGGTAACCGACCACTCATAAGAAGCATCAAGAAATAAAATCCAAAAATCTAATCCAGCTCCGGCGAAGACTCCCCAGGCAGGAGAATTGATGTCATCTTTATCGAGTCCATCATCAACAGAGGTGAGGAAAAATCCAGAAGCTCCACCAAATGCGCGAAGTGAAACTGTAGACTCAGCGTTTCCAAGAATATTCCACCCTATGGCAACGGGAACCCTGAAACCCTTAAATACAGCCTCAAAATCATCTGGTGCAATGTCATCGGTGGTTCGAAAATCTGCAGATTTAGTCTGATAAAATACCCCAGGCTCAAAGTAGATTTTATCCCCAAAAGCAATACTACCACCAAATTGCCAACCTGCCCTACCACTTGCAGATCCATCCCCATTATTCACCACATCGGTGAAATTTACTCCTATTGCTGGTTTAATCGTTTGAGCCTTAGAAAAGCCAATAACACCCACAAGGAGGGTCAGGCAAATAAAAATTCTTTTCATCATATAAAGATTTTGTGAAATAATATGATAAAATATACAATTTCTAAGCCAGAAATTTGATAATGAGACGATTAGCAAAAAGTGAATTCTAGATTATGGATTGATCCACGCCATTTTCTTATCGACGGAAAGAGTAATCTCTTCCGATTTAATGGCTTTCAGCCTGGCTTTTTCCCAATCTTGTGATGACCAGTTTAATCCTTTTAGGTCAATGGAATGAGTTTCCTGATCCGCAGGCTTTCCATAGTTTTGGACGAAATAACTCAAGCTTGGCTCAATGAGATGTAACTCATCTACCCAGCGGTAAAATGCCTTCTGAGCTTCGAGTCCAGTTCCGCTTTTCAGAGAATGTTGAAACTGCTTAAAGAAATACTCCTCAGATAATCGATACTTATTTCTTCTTTCAATGAATTGATTCCAGAAACGCCAGCCCGCCCGAATCAGGAAATAAATAACGATCAAGAAAATCGCGACGAGGAGAACAAATCGACCAACAGGCAATCCAAAAATCAGTAGAGGTTTATCCTCCGCTTCTTCTGGTTCCAAAGTTGCTGCTTGAGCCTGAAGGCTATCTTTTACAGATAATAAAACTCCCAAATCCGGGTTGGGAACCACATCAACTTCTACTGCATCCAAGGTTCTTTTGTAAAGCTTTTTCTGGTAAGGATTATACCAGGTGAAAACCTTTTCCGGGATCACTACCTTACCTTCTTTTTCAAAAAGGTATCGGACGCTTTCAGATCGGCTGGCGCTAATCGCCGATTTAGTTTTATTATTATCCACCTGACTTCGCGATGGATAAATGCTTACCTCTGGGATGCTATCCCAAATTATAGGAGGTATGAGCTCAGAAACTGTCCCCCCAGCATTTCTGCTAATTCGCCTTTCCAGAACATCGCCAACCTTTACCTCTACCTTATTTCCAGACCAGGACTCTCGCACATTCAAGCTATTTGCGACAAGCCATTCATCTCGATCAAATTCAGCAGGAACAGGCTTGACCTCAATTTTGCGCTCCTGAGATCTAAGTAAATGGGTTTTTCCCTTATAATCCCCTTCAGGTGGGGATTCCACCTGGATGTCCAGAGATGGAAAGACAAAGTCAGGGTCCGCTTCATAAGGAAAGACATTGTAAGTGAGTTCAACCCCGGAAAACTGTTTCCCATTGATGGTTTTGGACTGGCTGACAGGTCTGAAATAAACCGAAAATGCACCTGGTACCGAAATGTTTCCTAAGTCAACACCCCTGGTAAACCAAGTGGTAGTGAATACTCCAATGGTTACTTCAATAGGCTCTCCTACATAGACCGAGCTTTTGTTGATTTTCACCTCAGTATGAAACTGCTGGGAAAACAGCTGGGAACAAATCAAAAACATCCCAATTGAAAGAACATATTTCAATCTTTGACTATTCATTCTTTCTCACTTTGACTTGTCCTTCTTTAATCTGATACGCAAATTTCTTCTTTAGGAACAAAGCCGGGTCATCGTCCACCTTCCTCATCAAGACTTTACCTCCTTGTTCCTGACTTGTGACCTGCAGATCTTCAGGTACTTCGTCTAATTCTTTCCCTATTCGTGTGTCCGTTGCGACTTCTTCTTCCTTCCTACCATCGTTCATTTGCTCTTCGGTGGCTTCCTGCCCCCCTCCACCAAGATCTTCCATATCTTGATTCTTGACATTCCCGTCTCCAGATTGCTTTCCTCCGGCCTCCTCAGCTTCTTCAGGGCTCACTTCAGATTCTCCCGGAATCAGCTGATTGACTTCAGATTGAGCATTTCTGGCCTGCTCCATCTCCGGGTCCAATTCGATGGCCTTGCCAAAGGCAAGATTTGCTGCAGCGTAATCTCCATTCTGAACATAAGCCAGACCCAAATTATATGCTCCATTTGCAGTGGTATCCTCCTGAAAAGCCTGAATAGCATTTCCATAATCTCCAGCTTTATAAAATGCCACACCCTTTCGCATAGGATCCTCATATGCTTCCGCTGCGGATTCAAATTCGCTCTTATCACTAAGCAACTGCCCTTGATAATCTGAGCTATACCATAAATCCTTGAAGCTATGCACCTCACTGCAAGATGTGGTAATCATTATCAGCAACCCATAAATAACCCAGCCTCTTCTGAACCAAAAGAGCATCATTACTGCCATAGGAATAACGAGGATAAGGCCCATATCCTGCCACTGATCTTCCTGCCGTTCGTCTTCTTCGGTGAAAATGAGATTTTGGCTTACTCTTTTGGCCACTGCCTCCACGTCGCTATTATCCAGGGTTAAGGCATTCACTTCCACGCCTTCCAGGCTTCGGAGCTTTTCTAGGGCTGAGCCCATTCCCTCTTCATTTGATGAGAACATGGGGAGAATCTCAAATTGGTTATTCGAAGTAGAAAGGTGGTTTTTGACTGCGTCAAAAAATTCGTCAGAGATATCATCCGTGAGGACAAGAACAGTTCCTGGTGCATCGGTAACCGAAGTGAGCGTATCAGCAAGTGACAGAGCCGCTTGAAAATCAGATCCGCCCACTGGCATAATGGAAGGAGATAAGCCATCGATATGACTAAGGATTAGCTTGTAATCCTTTGTCAATGGCATAATGGTATGGGCGGTTCCTGAATAACCGACCAAGGCAGCTCTGGCTCTTGGGTCTTCTTTCAAAAAATCATTGATCTTGAATTTCGCTCGCTCTAATCGTGAAGGCTGTAAGTCCTCTTCAAGCATGCTTTGCGATAGCTCTAGAATGATGACTAAAGGAGTCTCCAAGTCTTGTCCTGGTACTTCAATTTGCTTCCATGTGGGGCCCGAGAGGCCCAAAACTCCACAAGCAAGCCCGATAAATAGTATTCCCTGCATCAGGTAACGAGTCCATTCACTTCCCTCGTGAATAACAAATGGCCTTAAATGCGGAGCAATCATTTTCTTCCAGTCCTGCTCTTGTCTCAGGGATAAAAAACTAAGTAGCAGCCAAACACTAAGGGGAACTAAAAGCCATAAAAAAACAGGCCTAATAAAATGAAACTGATCCCAGTCAATAGGAAAAGCATTTTCAAGCATAGGATTCCTCCTTTCTCCTGAATTTCCTCAACAGATTTATAAAGGAAAGTAAAAGTGAACTTAGGATCAGTAAACCCAAAGCAGCTGCCAAAGGATAAGGGTAAAGTAACTCAATAGGTCTATTCTCCTTCTCTTCGTACTCGATCGGCTCAAGTTTATTGAGCTCTTCGTTTATCTGTTCTAGCCTTTCCTTATCCTGAGCCAAAAAATACTGCCCTCCAGTCATGTCTGCAATCTGAGTCAGTGTTCTTTCATCCAAATCGCTTCCTGCATTTCCAGGAATTCCAATTCCTATCGTGTAGATCTGAATGGAATCTTCTTTTGCGAGATCAGCTGCATCTAATGGGAGAATATCTGTTCCCGAATCTACTCCATCGGTGAGCAGAAGCATCACTTTCGTCTTGATGGTGTCCTCTTCGAAAAGGGTAGCTCCTTTTGTGATGGCTTTACCGATATGGGTCATTTGTCCTGCCATCCCCACATCAGCCTCCTCCAAAAGCTGATCCACTGTTCCCAAATCCGAAGTGAAAGGGGCTTGTACGTAAGCATTTGAGCCAAAGAAAATCAGGCCCATTCTATCCCCTTCACGATCCTCAATTAAGTCATGAAGAACCTCCTTGACTGCATCCCAACGCCGGACTTTTTGGCCTTCACTTTCCCAATCGCGCTGAGCCATGCTAAAAGAAATGTCAGCAGCAATCAGGAAATTCCTGGAAGTCTTTACACGCAATTCTGGCTCTCCAACTAGCTGCGGAGATGATAGAGTGGCAAGAATTAAAACCCAGGAAATAAATAGAATACTCATTCGGAACCAGCCTCTTCGTTTCACCAGCGCACCTTTTCTAGGTTTCTCTTGCGTGTAACCTACCGCCTTATCAAAACCAGGAATCCCAAGATATGAGCTTCTCATACGCAGTGAAGGAAGCAACCAATAAATCAAAATTGGCAGCGGCAAGAGATAAAAGACCCAAAGATTCGCTATTTCAAAATTCTCAGGCATGTGTTTTAATCCATTCTTTTGCTTTAGCGAAAACCAATTTTGAAAACTCCGGGCTAGGGTCTTTACCCTGATACAGATACTTTTCTAAATCTGATGAGACATCAGTCCACTTGACTCCTTTGGCTGTTTTATCAAGGAATTCCAACCAGGATTCTCCTGTGAGTGGACCTGCTTCTTCCCTTCCGAAGCGAAAAATGGCCGCACGCTTCAAGGTGACAAAAACCCCCTCAAGGTCACCCGATTTTTCAAAACGATTGAGATCCTCATATGCATCTCTTCTGTACTTATTCCTTCGATATTTCCTGAGTTCAAAAAATCCTAAGATCAGAGCCGCAAGAATCAAAATAACTCCAAGGAAGAGCCAACCAGGTGCGCTGAAATCAAAGTTCACCGGATCGGGTTCATAGAGTGGCTGTAGCTTTAAGTTTGCCTCCAATGCTAAGGAATCCACAACTCTCAATGAATCGATATTTGAATCCTGAATTCTCACTTTCTTGAAAGGCCGAACTGTTCTTTAAGCTGCTCATCCACAGGTCTGACTGTGTCAATTTTCAGAACCGGGATTCTGTGTTTTTTCATGCTGGCTTCAAATGAAAGAAGCTCCTGATCAAAGCCATTCTGAAATTTTTTTCGCACATCTTGAACCTTCCCCTTTATGCTAATCTGTTCGGACTGATTCCCCGCGATAAAATTCGTTTCAGGTAAATCCCTTTCGAGTGGATCGATGACCTTCGCTAAAATCACATCATTATGCTGCGAAATCTGGGTGATAAACTTGACCACTTTAGGAGAGTAGCGGTTGAAATCTGAGATAACAATAACCAGAAAATCATGGGACACTATGTTTTGGATTTTCTGAGTGATCTCCTTTAAAGAATCTTCAAAAGTTCTGTTCCCCTGGCTTTCTCCTAAAGCATGATTCCGTGCCACAATTCTCTCAAGAAAACGTAGAATATTCTTGCGATCTCTTTTAGGATAAATAATGTCGATTCCATCATCTGTGAAGATAGCTCCCCCCACTCGGTCTCCTTCCTTGAGAATTCTAAAGGCGGAGATTGCGGCAAGTTCCGCTGCGACCACCGACTTCATCCTTTTCTGGGAGCCAAAAAACATGGAGTTTGATTGATCTACTACAATTAGAGCTGGTTTCTCCTTTTCTTCACTGTAGACTCTGGAGTGAGTTACCTGGGTTCTGGCAGTCACTTTCCAATCGATATTTCGGATATCGTCCCCTCTCTCATAATTCCGAACCTCCTCAAAATCCAAACCTCTCCCGCGCAGCTTTGAAGCATGCTTCCCTCCTAAAATAGACCTCACTTTTTGCCTGCTTGCCCGAAAACTTAGCTTCTTGGCAATATGCTCCATGCCCAACAATGATTTGAGCGAAGTGAAAATATCCTCGTTATGAACCTCCTTAGATTTCAATCCTTATCCGATAACAGCAACAACTTTTAAAATTTCATCCAAGGCAGTATCGGCTTGGATTCCCTCAGCATTTGCCTCATAGCTTAGAATTAAGCGATGCCTCAGACAATCATGAACCACAGCTCGAACATTATCCGGACTTACAAAGTCCTGACCATTCATCCATGCATGCGTTCTTGCCGACCGATCCAATGCAATGGTACCTCTTGGGCTTGCCCCGAAGTCAATCCACTCATCCAATTCCTCTGAGTATTTCTTGGGGTAGCGGGTAGCAGAAACCAAATCAACCATATACTTCTCTACGTTTTCAGAAATCTTCACTGCCCCAATTTCCTTACGAGCCTCAAAAATTACCTCCTGAGAAAGTTTTTCCCCCTTTTCCTTCTTATCAGAGGACTGTTCTGACCTGTTTAATCTTAAGATTTCTAATTCCGCCTCATCGTCTGGATAGTCAATCATCACATGCATGAGAAATCTATCCATTTGAGCTTCAGGAAGTGGATAAGTCCCTTCCTGCTCCACCGGATTTTGCGTGGCCATCACCATGAAAAGAGGATCCATTTTATACGTCTTGCCAGCCACTGACACCTGCCTTTCTTCCATTGCTTCCAGCAAAGCTGATTGAACTTTTGCAGGTGCGCGGTTTATTTCATCTGCCAGAATCAGGTTACTAAAAATGGGACCTTCCTGAAAGATAAATTTCTCCTCAAGTTCCGGTTGATAAATCTCAGTTCCCGTAATGTCAGAAGGTAAAAGATCGGGTGTGAACTGAATTCGGCTAAGTCCGCATTCCAGCTCCTTTGCCAGAGTTTTAATCGCTCGTGTCTTTGCCAATCCTGGCAAACCCTCCAAAAGCATATTTCCATCGGCTAACAATACCAGAATAAGCCTTTCACAAAGGCGATCCTGACCAATGATGGAATTTGACATTCGCTTTTTTAATTCCTGAATGGATTCTAATGCTGTCATGACAAATCTTATTCTTGTTCTATTTTTTCTTTTTTGCGTTCCATTTCTAAGATAATGGATCAATCGAGTTTTTGGTCAACTTTTAACCATTTCAAGAAGATTCATACCTCTCATTGAATTATCACATTGTTCTTTCTACTTGACACTTATTTTAGAGCGTAAATCGAAAAAATTATGTCTGGAAATTTCAAAAACCTTCTCGCATCCTTTCTGATTCTAAGCTTGAGCCTTGGAGTTATTCAAGCGCAAACTTCCTATCAAACACCAGCAAAATCAATCGTAGATCTGGTGGATACTCCACCTACTCCTAGTGTCAGTTTTACCTCTGATGGAGAATGGATGATGATTCTCTCAAGACCAGGTTATGCTGGAATAGAAGATCTATCAAGCCCTGAATTGAGAATTGCCGGAACGAGAATAAATCCTCAGACTTCAGGCTCGAGCCGACAGCGATACGTCGATAACATTACCTTCAAAAAGATCAAGTCTGGAGAAGAAATGGCGGTAAAAGGTCTTCCTGAATTCCCAAAGCTATCTGGGTTCTCACTTTCTCAGGATGAGAAGTACTTAGCTTTCACACATACTTATGCCAATGGAATCAGTCTTTGGGTGGCAGATTTGACTTCTTTCGAAGCAAAACAACTCACTGACCCCATCCTAAATGGAGTGCTAGGAACAGATGTGATTTGGCTTCCAGACAATTCGATCGTGTTCAGAGCAGTAAACCCAAACCGTGGCGACTATCCTAAGAAACCTGCGGCTCCAAGTGGACCAACAATCCAGGAAACAGACGGAGCAGCAGCCGCAACCAGAACTTACCAGGACCTTTTGAAAAACACCTATGACGAAGCACTTTTCGCATATTTCATGGATAGCCAGCTAATGAAAACTGATCTTTCAGGCAACATGGAGGCTATCGGTCAAGCGGGTATGATTCGAAGTCTATCCAGCTCTCCAGATGGAAAGTACCTGATGACGAGAACTATCGAAAAGCCATTTTCCTACTTAGTCCCTGCCAGTCGGTTCCCATATAAAGTCGAGATTTTATCGTCCACTGATGGCTCTTTGGTAAAATTGCTGGCTGAGATTCCTTTGGACGAAGTCCGACCAAAAGGTTTTGATGCCACTGTGGAAGGACCGAGAAGTGTGAATTGGAGATCAGATAAGCCGGCCACTCTTTACTGGGCAGAAGCTCAGGACGGTGGCGACCCAAAAATGGAGATCGAGGAAAGAGACATCGTCTATTCTTTGGCTGCTCCATTCAGTGGAGAGAAGGAAAAGATCGCCTCCACGAAGCTACGATATAGTTTCATCGATTGGTCAGATGATGAATTGGCTATTCTGAACGAGAGATGGTGGGCCAGCCGTCAGGAAATGAGAAGTATCATTAATCCTTCCAATCCTGAAGCCGGACAAAAGGTAATTATCGATCGACTTTACTCAGATATCTATAATGATCCAGGAAGTCCGGTTTATACTGACAATGAATTTGGACGTTCAGTCTTGCTCAGAGATAAGGATAAAATCTACATGCGTTCTGAGGGAGGTTCTCCTGAAGGAAGCATGCCTTTCCTTGCCTCCTTTGATTTGGAAAGTGGGGAGCAGGAAATCCTTTGGCGTTCGCAGGCACCGTATTACGAAAGAATTAGCAAGGTTCTGGATGTTAAGGCTGGAGAGTTTGTGAGCATAAAAGAGGGAACAGAAACTCAACCTAATTACTGGTTGGTGAATACGAAAAAAAGAATAGCACCTCGCCAGATCACGGATTTCCCTGATCCTTACGAGAGCATTAAGGGTGTTCAAAAAGAACTTGTTACCTATAAAAGAAAAGACGGCCTTGATCTATCTGCTGTGATTTACACACCGGAAGGTTATAATCCTGAAACTGATGGTCCGCTTCCAGTTTTGATGTGGGCCTATCCAAGAGAGTATAAGTCGGCGGCAGTGGCTTCCCAGGTAAGGGGCTCAAAGTACAGGTTTACACGATTAAGCTGGGGATCGCCAATTTATTGGGTGACCAGAGGCTATGCAGTGATGGATCGAACCGAGATGCCTATTGTAGGGGAAGGAGATACCCAACCTAATGATCTCTTTGTTGACCAGCTGGTAGCGAATGCTGAAGCTGCCATTGATTATATCGTGGATCGAGGTATTGGTGATCGTGATAGAATAGGAGTAGGAGGTCACTCGTATGGAGCATTTATGACAGCCAACCTTCTTTCTCATTCTGATCTTTTTGCCGCAGGCATCGCTAGATCCGGAGCCTACAACCGTACCTTGACACCATTCGGATTCCAAAGAGAAGAAAGAACCTTCTGGGAAGCACCAGAAATCTATTTCACCATGAGTCCATTCATGCATGCTCATAAGGTAAAGGAGCCGATTTTACTTATTCATGGAGAGGCTGATAATAACTCCGGAACCTTCCCAATCCAGTCTGAGCGATACTACGCTGCTCTCAAAGGTAATGGGGGAACTGCCCGATTGGTGTTCCTCCCAAATGAGAGTCATGGATATGCATCTCGAGAGTCTATCCTCCACACTTTATGGGAAATGGACACATGGCTAGAAAAGTACGTGAAGAACAAAAATCAGCTGGATGAAAAGAAATAGAATGGGCCTGCAGTCGTTAAAAAATAAAACGACTGCAATGATTCACACCCAATCAATTCTTTGGATTCTTCTACTCGCTTTGATGGTGATGGCCTGCTCCGAAAAAGAGGGGCCTGACCCAATGGTTTTGTTTACTCTGATCATCGAAAACACCACCACCAGAAGTGTGGATGTGTACATAAAACCTCAACTTCAAGCAGACGAAGAGTTCGTTCTCGCTGGTACGGCCTTTTCAGGGGAGGATCTTCCAGTAGAAGAATTGATCACCAAAGAACCCTATCTGGTTCGGCTAGTTAATTCGGGTAGGCCTGTTTCAGAATTCTTTCAGGAAAGAGCCATTGCAAATGTGAATGCTGAGGTGGAAGAGATTCGATTAAAAGTGGAAGACTGATTAGAATCTTTTGGCTATGCCAAAGCCAAGTGAGGTCGTATCATAAATATCCCAGCGGAAATCTTGTGAAAGCAAAGCGAAGAATTCCCAACCACCGCCTATTTCAGCGCCATATTCTAAAGTGATACGATTAAGTCCATAAGTCTCAGTACCTGCAAATTCTGCCCCAATTCCTGCTCCAAGTAAGAAGTGTTTGCTCAGTTTATAGCCGAACATAAGTGCAGGAGCTATTGGGTTATCTCTCTCAATTTCTCCATCACCGGCATGCTCAACGAAGATGGTTTCAAAAAGGATATCGGTATGTAGACCTATTCCCAACCTCTCAGTAACATAATAATTGAAGTCAATGGCAATCATGGGTACGTAGCTGGCGATTTCCTCACCATCTAAATCATTTGCTCCATAAATGTAGGTATGACCCAAAACCATCGCAATACTGTACCTACCCTCCTCAAGATGGAATCCATCTCCTTCCAATTCTTCTTCTTCAGCATGGTCCTCATGTTCTTCTTGTGCAAAAACGGATAAACTCGCGAGGAGAAAGAAAACACTAATCCAAAGCTTCTTCATTTGGGAAAATCTAATCTTTTAAAATATACGTGACTTTAATGCAAATGAAAAATGATGGACCCAATGAGTCCACCATTTTAAATTACAACCTCTTTTAATTTACTCTAATCCTGGAAGAAGAACCTTGGTTACCCAATGGAATTCGGGTTCCATTTCAGCCGCTTTCTCATAAATTACTTTTGCTTCTTCCTTTTCTCCTTTTTCAGTCAGAATGATTCCTTGCCAGGCAAGGTTATCCAAATGCATCCAGCTGTTTTCCTCTCCCATTTCCTCAAATCGTTGAGAACTTTTTTCAAATAATTGAAGTGACTTATCCACATCTCCACCCCACATGGCAGGCGTAAAGTATTTATTAGATGCCAACATCTTCAGCACGATTGGAGATTCCGGATCGATATCCAAAGCTTCATCGAGTAGTCTAGAAGACTTTGGACCCAAGGTCATGCTTTTCCAGGGACTATAGCCCATTTTGTACCCATAGAGGCTTGAAAGAAGAGCTTTGGCCTCACCTGAATATTTTGAGTCATCCTCTAATTCTTTCAAATGATCTTCACAGTTATCCACATAGTCATCGAAAAGGTCCTCATCCTCATCTTTCATCGTGATATTCAGAAGACCAAATTCAGTTTTGGCTAAGTTGGCCAAGTTATCCACAGTGGGGTCTTCCTGGTAAATCTTAGTGGCCAATGCCACATTCTGTTTCCAAATCTCCTTATCTGCATTAAGATAAGCGAGGTAGTTCATTCGCAATAACTCCTGAGGAGCGGTCATAGCCATGCACAGAAGCAAGACTGGTACAATCATAAATTTTACGTTCGTTTTCATGGTATAAATTGGTTTAAATTATAAACTAAAATTTCAAAATTTTTTACTCGATGTATTTTTTCAAATTCTCCACGTAGGACTCGAATGCAGTCACTCCCTTTTGGGTGATCTTACAAGTCGTCAATGGTCTTTTGCCCCGGAAGGATTTCGTGATTTCTATATAGCCCGCTTTCTCCAGCTTATCCAGCTGCACGCTAAGATTACCCGCAGTGGATTGCGTTTGCTCCTTCAGGAATGTGAACTCCGCCTCATCTACTCCGATCAAAAGCGACATCACCGCAAGCCTTAGCTGAGAGTGTAATAGTGGATCTAATGGACTAAAAGGGCTCAATTTATCCTCGTTTTAATGAATATCCTGGTACTAAATATCCGATGACTATGGCAATTCCGGCCACCAAATACTGCTCTGTGATCGGTAGGAAGAATGAGAACAGTGCTGCTGCCATCAGAAAGATTCCGCCAAACTTAATGAGATTAACCTTCACCATGGCTCCGGTGGTAAAAATCCCGATCGAAGCCAAAATCAATATGATTGGATTCTGATACATGTTCAGATTCGACATAAATGAAAGGACAATAACAATCCCTACAAAAATCATAATCCATAGTTGACTGAGCACACTATCCAAATGGGTTTTTACTCCTGTCTTCTTTGATTTAGTAACTCCATGCCAAATGCTAATACCGATTACTGGAATCAATCCCAGCCAAACCACGTAGGGAGCATCAAAATCCAACTTGGTCAAAATGTAATGGCCAAAGTTGCAGATTGAAATAGCCCAACCCCATAACAACATCTGGAAGCCACCGTCACCACCAGCCGTCTTCTTCGCTTTCGTGATCATTTGCGTGATCAGTTCCAGAGATTCTTTACTTGTCAGTTCTTTTTCCATTTTCTTGTTCGTTTATCAATACCAACGAGACAAATATAAAATGGTTTATAATATAAACCTATTTATTTTCAAACTTTATGTCTAGGCTTACTCCCAAAGCACCTGTTTTTTCGGTATATTGCCTTTAAAGCCTGATTTTCTATGAAAAATATTTTTTCCGAAGAAGTGACCAAAGAGCTGGTTTCTCGGGTTGAAAACCTCAAAATCGACACAAAGCCGGGTTGGGGAAAGATGTCTGTAGACCAAATGTTAGCTCATGTAAACGTAGCCTACGAAATGGCCTACACGGATAAACATCCCAAAGCCAATCCTTTTTTGAGGTTTATGCTGAAAACCTTTGTGAAGAAAGGAGTGGTGAATGAGGTACCGTATAAAAAGAATACCCGAACGGCACCTGCTTTTCTTATTCATGATGCACGCAATTTCAAGGAAGAGAAAAAGCGACTCATTGATTATCTAAACAAGACTCATGAATTAGGCGAGAGCCATTTCGAAGGAAAAGAATCTCCTTCCTTCGGTGCTATGACCTCCACAGAATGGAATAACCTTTTCTATAAGCACCTGGATCATCATCTCACGCAGTTCGGAGTGTAAATGAGCGAAGCTAAGTCCTTACGCACTTTTCTTGGTGCCAAAGATTATGGGCGGAGTATTCGCTTTTATGAAACTCTCGGTTTCCAAGTCAAGTCTATTGACATAAAAATGTCTTTAGTAAGGATTGAAAATGCGTCAAACTTTTATCTACAGGATTACTATGTAAAGGAATGGTGTGAAAACAGCATGATGTTTCTGGAAGTAGGAGATTTGGAATCACACTGGAAGAAAACCCAATCGAAGAACCTCACCGTAGAATTTCCAGAAGTGAAGATTTCCGAAATCCAGCATTCGGATTGGGGCTCCGAGTACTTTATCCATGATCCAAGCGGTATTCTTTGGCACATCGGAAAATTTAAAGATTAAGAATCTCATGCAGAATAAAGACTCTAGCGCCCTTAACATAAGTCAAATGAAAAAAAATATCTGGATAATTGCCATAGTCCTTCTTTGGGCCTGCGGCCCACAAAACACTGAATCCGAAGACGCAAAAGAAGAAGCCGAAACCCCTTCAGAATCTGTGGAAACCACAGGAGATAATACCCAAGTTTCTGTAGACTGGGATGGAACTTACAAAGGTACCATACCCTGCGCCGACTGCGAAGGAATAGAAACCACTCTTACCCTAAACAAAGACCAAACTTACCTCTTAAAGTCTAGCTATCTGGGTAGAAATGATGCCTTGGAGCAAGAAATGTCCGGTACTTTCGAGTGGGATGAATCTGGATCCAAAGTAACCCTTATGCATATGGATAAAATTGAGGGCCAATACAAAATTGGGGAGAACCAAGCTTGGTTTCTGGACAGATCTGGAGATATTATCACTGGCGATCTTGCCGATCTGTATATTCTGAAAAAACAATAATCAACGGAAGCGAACCACTTTACCATGGGCTTTCACGGTCATCTCTTGAGGGATGGATGCAGTGATTTCCTCATGCAGCAATTGTACTAACTTTTGCTTCAGATAACTTCTATTGAGTATAATACTCACCTCCCGAACTGGTGTTTCTCCTGAAAAAGGCCTAAGCCGCTTCTTTTCCTCTTCAGATAAATCAAAAGTCGCCAATTCAGGAAGTAAGGTGATGCCCTTGTAGCGATTCACCATATTCTTAAGCCCTTCCAAAGACCCACTCTCGTAATGGAAGTTTTGTCTTCCGTTGGACAAGCCATCACAGATATTCAATGCCTGCTCCCTAAAGCAATGGCCTTGCTGCAGCACCCAAAAGTCATCCTTCGATATTTTACTCGGATCAAAAAGAGGGCTCGCTAGAGCCGGATGAGCATCTGAGATATACGCGAAGAATTTCTCATAAAACACCGGCTTTTCACTAATCCCCGGTTCTGAGAGCGGAGTTACAACGATACCCAAATCCAACTCATCATTTTTCAGCTTACTGATAATTTCTTCGGTGATCATCTCCTGCACATTGAGATTCACTTTGGGATACTTTTCCAGAAAATTTCGCACAAACCTATGCAGCAAATAAGGAGCGAGTGTTGGAATTATTCCCAAATACACATCTCCTGAAACGTCCCCTTTTATTTGAGCCACCAGCTCATAAATACCTCGAGACTCACCTACAACTTTCTTTGCTTGCTCGATTACTTGCTTACCCGTTTCCGTAGGAATTACGGGCATTTTTGACCGATCGAAAAGTACAAGGCCGAGCTCATTTTCCAGCTTACTTAGCTGCGCACTTAAGGTTGGCTGAGTCACAAAGCATGATTGAGCCGCCTGGCCAAAATGCCGGTGCTTATCCACTGCCAATAAATACTCTAGTTGCTGGATCGTCATGAGCTACTTTTTCCCAATATGATTAATTCCCCAAGCATATAATACCATTTATCAATCTCTGTTTTCCTTTCTTTTTGAAAAGCTTAAATTATTGTTTCTCCAACCCAAAAATCCTAGGCCATGAAAAATAAAGCCTCAACTAGAAGAAAGTTTTTAAGAAACTCATTATTAACTACCGGTGCTCTTGGGCTCACTCCAGCCTTAAGCTTTGCCGAAAGCCCAGCTAGTCGAAAATTTGCTGGCGAAAAAGTTCGACTTGGATTCATTGGGTTAGGCAGACAAACAATGGGGCTACTTCGCACTTTCATGCAAAACCCACAAGTAGAAGTTCTTGCCGGTGCAGATGTTTATGAGGTGAAAAACGAACGATTCGGAATGAGGGTAAAGGAGCTTTATTCTGATCGAGGTGAGACGGTAGATGTTAAACTCTACACAGACTATCGAAAGCTTTTGGAGAATCCAGAAATTGATGCCGTGGTCATCGCTTCGCCTGATCACTGGCATGCGCTGATGGCGATTCATGCCTGTGAAGCGGGTAAGGATATTTACTTGGAGAAACCATTGACCTATACGGTCAAAGAAGGTCAGGACCTTATTAAAGCGGTTCGAGATAATAACATCGTTTTGGCTACTGGAAGCATGCAGCGTAGCGGTGCTAATTTCCAACATGCAGTAAGAATGGTACAAAAAGGCTACCTGGGTAAGATTGAAACGGTTTATGCCAATGTCGGTGACAATCCATTCCCAAAAGAAGTGGACTATCAAGCCGAAACCATTCCTGAGGGTTTGGACTGGAAAGCCTGGCTAGGTCCAAGGCCTGAAATGCCTTACATGCCTGATTTAAACCCTCCGATTTCCATCAGCCCACAGAAGAATGAAAAGGCCTGGGGAGCATGGAGATGGTATAAAAATACCGGCGGTGGTCTCATGACAGATTGGGGGGCTCACATGTTTGATATAGCTCAGTGGGGAATAGGAATGGATAGAAACGGGCCTGTTTCCATAATTCCAGATCAGGGAGATCAACCACTTAAGTATATCTATGCTAGTGGCATCGAAATGTTGGTCGCATCTTACGATGGACAAAAGAAAGGCGTAAAATTCATAGGCGAAAAGGGATGGATATCCGTCTCTCGTGGTGGCTATGATACCTCAGTAGACGAATGCAAACGCAAATTTTCTAAGGAAGAGTTAAGTTTTGGGGCACATCATATCGATTTCATAGATTCTGTCATCATGCGAAAGGATCCTATCGCCCCAGTGGAGGTTGGCCACAGCACATGTACGGTTTGTACGATTGGAAATATTGCTCACGAATTGGGAAGAGAACTGACTTGGGACCCAATCAATCAAACATTCGGTGATGATTGGGAGGCCCAAACCAAACTGCATTATACCTATGAAACCGATTTTTCTGGCTAAAAAAGAATAAAAGACCAATTCCCTTCAGTCAAATCACTTACAGTTATCCACATAACTTAGAGCTTAACGAGACTTATCCGAGTTTTTGACCATAACTCCATAAAAAGCCAAAAAAGGGTTTATTTTTTGAATAAATGAGATGTTTTATCCTCGAGCATTATTAAATTGTGTTCAACCAATATTTTAAAAAATGGACACAATTCACTCACTTTCCTTGGGGCTTTACAGTAGTTCTCGGCTTTTGGTACAAGTAATCTCTTCAAGATTATCAGAAATTGGCTTGACTTATCCACAATATCTTGTTTTGTCCTGCCTCTGGGAACAAGATGGACTTCGCGTCAATCAAATTGGTAAGCAACTTATGTTGGATTCAGGAACATTGACTCCTCTCCTTAAAAAGCTGGAGTCCCTTAACTACATCAAGAGAGTACGAGGAGAAGAAGATGAGAGAACGGTCACAGCCGAATTGACTTATCCAGGGAAAAGCCTTCAGCAAAAAGCAGCATCAGTGATGTCAGTGCTCGAAGAAAAATTAGCTGAATCTTCGACCAAAAATCTCGCTGAGATGAACCAATCCATACATGGCTTGTTAGAAGAATTGCAACTCTTTAAAAACCAATAACCATGGAAAAACTGAATATTGATTACACCGCGGTTGCCGTAAATACTGGCGGAAGAAAAGGTCACGTGAGAACAGATGACGGGAAGCTTGACTTTGATGTCTCTATGCCAAAAGAAATTGGTGGCGACGGTGAAAAAACCAATCCAGAACAACTTTTTGCAGCAGCTTACTCTTCTTGCTTCGGAGGTGCACTAGGTGCAGTGGCGGGAAAAACCAGCTTACGCGATTCAGAAATTAAAGCCAACGTACATCTGGGAAATTATGGTCCTGGAAGCTTTGGTCTCGCAGTGGATATAGAAGTAAAAATTCCTCATGCTGAGTCTCTTGCACATGCACAGGAATTGGTAGACGCTGCTCATCAAGTTTGTCCTTATTCTAAGGCTACCAGAGGAAATATTGAAGTTAATGTGAAGGCCGTAGAGTAATTTCAGTCTTCAAGAAATCGTAAAGCCGACTTATCAGTCGGCTTTTTTTATATCATGACCACCCCTTTGCCCAGCATTTTTCTCTCTTGCAAGGCAATTAAGGCCTCTGCAGCTTCTTCTAAGTCATACGCTCTATGAATATGCTGCTGAATTTTTCCTTGATAAATCCACTTCACAAGCTGCTGAATATTTTCTATGCTGACTTTTGGCTCTAATTTGGAAAACTGACCCCAGAACACGCCCTGAATGGAGCATCCTTTTAGCAAGGGAAGGTTCATTGGGATCTTTGGAATTTCTCCATTCGCGAAACCTACTATCAGGTATCGCCCTTTCCAGCCAATAGCCCTTAATGCTGGCTCCGTGTACTTCCCACCAACGGGATCATAAACCACATCAGCTCCTTTCCCATTAGTCAACTCCTTGATGCGCGACTTTAAATCTTCCTTTTCATAGTTTATCAACTCGTCAGCCCCTTTTGACTTACATAAATCAAGCTTCTCTTGGGTTGAGGCAGCGGCAATTACTTTTGCTCCCATAACCTTTCCCAGCTCCAAAGCTGCAAGCCCAACGCCTCCCGCAGCTCCCAAAACAACTAGCGTCTCACCATCCTTGAGCACGGCCCTATCCTTCAAAGCATGGTAAGAAGTTCCATAAGTGTAAAGGGTGGTTGCAGCAACTTGAGGGTCGAGTCCGGAAGGAAGTGGAAAAACACGATCTGCATCCACAGCAACTTTTTCTGCAAAGCCTCCCCATCCACAAAGAGCCAAAACTTCATCTCCTTCCTTCAAATGATGGACATTTTCACCAACGCCAATAATCCGTCCGGCGACTTCTCCTCCTGGTGAAAAAGGAAGCTCAGGCTTGAATTGATATTTATTCTGGATGATCAGAACGTCTGGAAAATTTACTCCACATGCTTTCACCGAGATCAAAACCTGATTTTCATTAGGACTTGGATCGGGGAGTTCTCCAAATTGGAGGTTTTCCGGACCCCCGAAACTGTGACAAATAACGGCTTTCATACGGGTGAAATTTGCTGAATCATTTTTAGTGAAAAGTGAGTTTAAAATAGGCATTTCCTTACGAAAAGGATAATTTTGGACACTTTCTACCATATTCCAAAAAGCACATGGCTGTTAATGACTACATAAAAAATAACAAGGATAAATTTCTAAATGAGCTGCTGGATCTATTGAGGATTCCATCAGTGAGCGCAGATCCAAAATTCAAAGATGATGTTTTTGCGGCAGCTGAATTTGTGAGGGAATCTTTAGAAAAAGCTGGCGCCGATACGGTGGAAGTTTGCCAGACTGCTGGTTATCCTATTGTCTACGGTGAAAAGATCATTGATCCGAGCTACCCGACTGTTTTGGTCTATGGGCACTACGATGTGCAGCCAGCGGATCCTTATGAGCTTTGGGATTCCCCTCCTTTTGAGCCTGTGATTAAAGATGCTCCAAATCATGCAGAAGGAGCAATCTTCGCCAGAGGCTCAGCTGATGACAAGGGCCAGTTTTACATGCATGTAAAAGCTTTCGAGGCCATGATGGCTGAGAATGATCTCCCTTGCAATGTGAAATTCATGATCGAAGGCGAAGAAGAAGTGGGCTCGGACAATCTGGAAGAGTTTGTCATCAATAACAAAGAAAAACTAGCGGCAGATGTCATTCTGATTTCGGATACACATATGATTTCCATGGAGGACCCATCGATCACGGTTGGTCTGCGAGGGATGGCCTACATGGAAGTAGAAGTGGTAGGAGCCAATCGTGACTTACACTCTGGAACCTATGGAGGTGCAGTGGCGAACCCAATCAACATTCTTTGTCAAATGATTTCTTCCATGCTAGACGAGAATAATCACGTGACCATTCCTGGTTTTTATGATAAGGTTCAAGAGCTCACGGATCAGCAAAGAGAAAGACTTAATGAGGCTCCGTTCGACTTGGAAGAATATAAATCCAAATTAGACATCGATGATGTTCATGGCGAAAAAGGCTTCAGTACGATCGAGAGAGTAGGCATTCGGCCGACTTTGGATGTAAACGGAATTTGGGGTGGATACATTGGCGAAGGGGCAAAAACGGTTCTTCCTTCAAAAGCCAATGCAAAAATTTCCATGCGTTTGGTCCCAGACCAGGATTGGCATGAAATCTCAGAAATATTCGAAAACTACTTCAAGTCAATTGCGCCTGATTCTGTAAAGGTCAGTGTGAAATCTCATCACGGAGGGTCTCCTGCGGTGGTCTCTGATAGTTCTGTAGGGTACAAAGCAGCAGAAGCAGCCATGGAAGAAACCTTTGGAAAGCGACCCATCCCAACCAGAGAAGGTGGCTCTATTCCTATCGTAGCACTTTTTCAAAAAGAATTAGGAACTGATCCAATTCTATTCGGCTTTGGGCTTGATACCGATGCCCTTCATTCGCCGAACGAGCATTACGGAGTGAAGAATTATTTCATCGGAATCGAAACGATCGCTGTGTTCTTTGAAAAGTTCAGAGCTTTGCACCAAGGCTAATTCAGGAACTTAACTAGCAGAACTGACTGTTGATCAGGAATTCACACCCAACCATGAATAAGTTAAGGCTTCTTTTTTCCATGCTGATTTTAATGACTGGCGTCGCAAAGGCCCAGATCATTGAACCTCCTAGCTGGGAGTTTAGCATAAGTCCTGAGGATTATTCTTCGGGTGATGAAGTCAGTATCATTCTTGAAGCCGAAATTCCTATTGGTTGGTACATCTATGCCAATGACTTCTCGCCAGACGCCGGACCCATCCTTACTCAACTCGAGCTGAATTCTTCATCTGACTATTCATTAGTTGGCGCCTTGGAGTCCATCAATTCCAAGGAGAAATACGAAGAAGTCTGGGATGCCAATGTGACCTATTTCATGGGTAAAGGTCGCTTTGAGCAGAAATTAAAACTAAACTCGCCGTCTGGAAATATTACTGGTATTGTCATTTATCAGATGTGCTCAGACCTGACTGGGCAGTGCGTGAATTATGAGGAAGATTTAAGCTTATCCTTTGTTTCAACAAAATCGGCTCCGCTTCCTTCCGAAACTGCTCCTTCAGATCCTGAATCTGAAAATTCTGAAGAGACTATCGATCAAGAAGGCGAAACAGAACCTCTTTTCAACGCCATCCCTCCTTCAACAGAACAAGACGAATCAGAAGTTGAAGAGAACGAAGAAGCTATTGACCCGATAATTCTCGATACCAATCAGGAAAGCGAATCACTTTGGGGCTTTATGATTTTAGCCTTTCTAGCCGGCTTAGCAGCTCTTCTCACTCCCTGCGTATTTCCCATGATTCCAATGACCGTCAGCTTCTTTACCGGAAGAGCAGAAAGCCGAGGAAAAGGGATTCGAAACGCATTCATTTATGGTGCCTCCATTATTGGGATTTACACCATCGCTGGAACTGCTGTTGCGGCAATACAGGGTCCAGAATTCGCAAATTGGTTAGCAACCCATTGGATTCCCAACCTATTCTTCTTTGGTGTATTTATCTTCTTTGCGCTGGCATTTCTCGGAATGTTTGAGCTCACACTGCCATCAAAATTCGTGAACAGCGTGGATGAAAAGGCCGAAAAAGGAGGAATGAGCGGCATATTCTTTATGGCATTCACTCTGGTACTCGTCTCCTTTTCATGCACAGGCCCCATCGTCGGCTCAATTTTGATTTCTTCAGCAGGCGGAGAATTGCTTAAGCCAATTTTAGGAATGTTCTCCTTTTCTCTGGCATTCGCGATTCCATTTACCCTGTTTGCCATATTCCCAGAGTGGATGAACCGACTTCCAAAATCAGGGGGATGGCTTAATTCGGTAAAAGTGGTTTTAGGATTCCTGGAGCTGGCACTGGCATTCAAGTTCCTATCAATTGCAGACTTGGTTTACCATTGGGGCATTCTCGATAGAGAAATATTCCTGGTAATCTGGATCGTCATTTTCGCCATGCTCGGCTTATATCTTTTGGGAAAAATCAGGCTTCCGCATGACAGCCCAATTGAAAGCATCGGAGTGCCGAGATTATTACTGGCTTTGACAACCTTCATGTTTGTTTTATACATGATCCCTGGTCTTTGGGGAGCACCGCTCAAAGCTCTGAGTGGATATCTTCCTCCACTTACGACCCAAGATTTTATTTCAGGTGGAAATACATCCATTCAAGCTTCCGATAGACAAGTGAAATATGGAGACCTCTTAAAAATCCCTTACGGGATCGAAGGTTATTTCGACTATGAGGAAGCATTAGCGGCAGCCAAAAAAGAAGGAAAACCATTACTAATCGATTTCACAGGACATGGGTGCGTGAATTGCCGGAAGATGGAAGAAAATGTCTGGTCCGACCCAGCGGTACTAAGCCGTCTTAAAGAAAATTTCGTGATGGTTGCGCTTTATATCGATGAGCGACTAGAACTTCCTGAAAGTGAGTGGTACACCTCGGAATATGACGGAAAAGTGAAGAAAACCATGGGTAAGCAAAATGCCGATTTTCAGATCACTCGTTTCCAGAACAATGCCCAGCCGTATTATGTGATTCTGGACCATGAAGAAAATCTCTTGGTCCAGCCCAAAGCCTACGATACCGATATCCAAAGCTTCATCGAGTTTCTGGATACTGCGAGCGGCAGATTCAGACCTTAACCTTCAATAATCCGGTTTTTAACCGCCTTTTGTACAGCTTCCAGTTTGCTGTGGACTTGAAGTTTTTGGTAGATGTTTTCCGTGTGCTTCCTGACGGTCTTGGGAGAAATAAATAGATTTTCAGCAATTTGTTGATAAGTCAGCCCTTTAGCGGTCTGCTCCAAAACCTCAATCTCTCTTTTCGTCAAATTAATCTGCTCCTTTTCTTCCTCAGGCAAAACGGGATTTCGCAGAATTTTTAAAGCTTTCATAGCCACACTTGGAGTCATGGCTGCTCCTCCATCCATAGTGTCCAAAATCGCCTGATGCAGTGAGTTTGGATCCACCTCCTTCAGCAGATATCCATGCGCTCCTGCCAGAATCGATTGATAGATATTCTCCTCATCATCGAATACTGTCAGCATGATGACTTTGATCTGAGGGTTCAGCTTATTGATTTCTCGAACCGTTTCGATGCCGTTCTTAATAGGCATTTCTATATCCATTAAGATCAAGTCGATAGCCGGATGTTCTCTTAACTTCTCCAGAAACTCTTCTCCATTCGGGGCTGTAAACTTCAGCTCCAGATCATCAAAAAATGAGACCTTCTCCTCAATCGCTCTGAGTAAAAATGAATTGTCCTCTGCTATGGCCAGCTTAATTCCCATGGGCTTTTACGAAATACAAACTTGGGTTCCGAGTTTTGGTTCTGAAGCCAAAGTAAGCTTTCTCCCAATTCTTTCCGCTCGGTTTTTCATGGTGTGCATACCATTCCCTTTTGACTCCTTTTCTGAAATTCCCTGCCCATTATCCTTGACAGATAGTTTGACATGGGAGTTTTCAGAAGCAAGTTCAATCCAAATTTTACTCGCCTTGGAATGCTTTACTGCATTATTCAGAGCCTCTTGAGCTATTCGATAGTAATTCACTCCTTCCATAGAATTCAATTCTTTTTCTCGGGAAAGTCCCTCATCAACCTGAAGTTCAAAATCAATATTGGGGCATGAAGTCTGTGCCTTACTAATTAATGTATTCAACCGAACTTCTAAATCTTCCACGCTTATGCTTTCCTTATTCATTGCCCATATCGTATCTCTCAGCTCATTAACCGTTTCCACGGTAAAAGCTGAAACCTGATCAAGCTTGGAGTTGAATTTTTCTTTAGGAAGATCAACGAACTTCAGGTTATCTAAAGAGGAAACGATAAAAGTCAGCTGAGCACCGATGTTATCGTGAAGATCTGATGAGATCCTATTTCTCTGTTCTAAAAGTCTTTTTTGCGTTTCTTGCTCAGCAAGAATAGCCTGAAGCTTTGCCTCCTGTTCTAAATGAAGTGTCTTATTTTTCTGTCTATAAAAAATGAAAAAGGCAATCCCCAAAACGATCAAAGTCAGAATAAGCAAGAGCAATAATTGATTGTTTCGATTCTTCACCATCAAATCTGACTCTGCCAATTCAGCCCTTGACTGAGCCAACTCTGTCTCTTTTTGGGATACCTCATATTTAGTCTGAAGCTCTCCTATGGTCTGCACCCGCTCTTCCTTGAAAATACTATCCTTTAGCTCAGAATAATCCTCCAGGTAAGCCATGGCAGTCGTCAAGTCTCCCTTGCGCTTTTGGAAGCGATATTGCTCCCATAAATAATCCCTGACCTTCTCCCTCGATCCGCTCAGATCAACATATTTCTTAGCAGAATCAAGCATTACCTCGGCCTTTGAGAAGTTATTCAAATTGTAAGAAATGTTGGCCAAATTGGTGTAGTTCGCGGCCATCTTATAAGGCTCATCCCGTATATAATTATACTTCAAACTGACCTTGATCCACTTTTCTGCTTCCCCAAAGTTTTTCTGTTTTAGCAGCGTATTCCCAATGTTGTTAAATGTATTGGTCATAGTCGCACTATCCACAACGGAAAGAAGTTTCAGGTTTTCATAGTGATAATAGAGGGCAGAATCCGGCTTATCCCAATCATCAAAATTGATAGCAAGGCTATTGGTCACGAAACCCTGAGTCCGTGGATCAGGATCATGATAATTCTGTAAAAGGTCGAACCCTCGCTTAGCGTATTCTACTCCATTCGGATAATCCTCCATATCATGAAAAACAATCCCAATATCGCCAAGAGCGTATGCAATTCGATTTGTGTCCTGAACCGTCTCTGCTGCTTTTAACGCTTCTTGCCCAAAAAACATGGCTCTATCCCAATTCCCAATAATTGATTCAAGATAAGTGAGATAGTTATTTGCCGAGATTAGGTAGTCGGGAGAATTATCAATATCGAAATACTGTACAGCTGCCTCCACGGAGCCAACGGCTTTACTATTGTCACCAAGCCTTGATTGGATCCGCCCCTGATAGTAAAGATAAATTCCAGAATCCAATGCAGTTTGAATAAGCTCCTGGGTAGCTTTTAGTGCTATGGTGTCCCGAGATTCTAGGGCTTCATCAAGGAGGTCATTCAGCTCCTGCGCTGAGGAATTGAAAACAAATGCAAGGATGATTATTAAACAGGTAGAAACTCTTCTCATATACAGAAATAGAGATTCTAAATATAAAAAAATGCTTTTTGTATTTATGGTTAGTCAAAGAAATTTTTTCACTTATCGGAGTCTATCCATAAATTTCTTCTAACACCTGAGCTAATCTTATACTAGCAGCAACCAATCTCTCTTCCAGTGTATCATTCGCCTTATACATATAAATCCAACTAACTCTTTTGCTATCGGGCAAATTATAAACTAGTGGTCTGGCGGAAACTGCCTCTTTCAGCCAGTCTTCCATTCTGGCTGACTTATAGCGTTTTTGCATTTCAGGTGTAATTCTTCGAAAAAGCTCATCCCCCAATTCGGTATAGCTCATATTCTTCCTCTCAATCAAACCCGTATCCCATAGGGCGTGTAGATTTGTTGATCGATTAAAAAATTCAATTCTGACATCATTTCCCCCAAGGTCTTCCCCAGTACCTACATGTAGTGGCTGGTGAATATCTTCTACTAAATGGATCAGCATTTTTAATTTTTCTGCTTCTTCAATAGCTGAAAGACCACCTCTCTTAAGTTCAGACTTTAACCTTTTGATTGCTTCGAATGCATCTCCGGTTTCCTCCTGAATATCCGGATTATATTCTCCATTCTTTGAAGTGAGGTAGTGCCAGGTGATAGCATAATCATAAGCTGAATCAGACCGGATTTCATCCATCCATGTTCCGCTCCTACCAATGGACATTGGAAAAATAACCGCTTCTACCTTTTTCTTCGTGGATTTCTTAAGCTGTTTTTCAGCCATATAACCAATGATATAATGGCCTAATTGCCCCCAAGCCAGGCTCTCAAAGGAAATGGCGAAAAACAAGAGAAAGGTGGGTAGGAATCGAGATGTATTCATATTCAAGTTTTGCTTACAAAGATAATTCTCGACCAAGGTCTAAAGTTTAACCCTGAGTTAACTTTTTTGAAGCTCGGACAGGGCGAGCCATGCCATCAAACCAGACCCGATTTCAAGAGCATCCTCATCAATATCGAAAGTTGGTGTATGGACGCTGGAAGTAATCCCTTTCGATTCATTTCGAGTCCCAAGACGATAGAAACATCCATCCACAACTTGAGAATAATAGGCAAAATCCTCTGCCGCCATCCAGATATCCAAATCCACTACGTTTTCTTCACCGAGATAGTCTATTGCGGCATCCTTCGACCTTCGAGTCAAAAGGGGGTCGTTTTTCAAAAATGGATATCCTTTTCTGATTTCAAAATCCAGTTCTCCTCCCATGCCTTCAACGATGCCATGAGCAATCTGGAGCATCTTTTCATGCGCCTTGGCCCTCCAAGGTTCATTCAAGGTTCGGAAAGTACCTTCCACTTTGACCTCATTTGGGATTACATTAGTTGCCCCATTTGCCTCCACTCTTCCAAAAGAAAGGACACTAGGAACCTTTGGGCTCGCAGCCCTACTCACCACCTGCTGAAGAGCAACAATCAGGTGTGAAGTGATTAAAACCGGGTCGATAAAAGTTTCCGGCATAGCACCATGACCGCCTTTTCCTTTTACCGTCAGATAAAGCTCGTCGGCACTGGCCATATAAATTCCTTCCCGGAACCCAACTTTACCCACCGGAATGAAAGGCATAACATGCTGACCAATAATGCCATTTGGCTTGGGGTTCTCCAGAACCTTATCCTTTATCATTAAGGATGCTCCACCCGGGACAAGTTCCTCTCCTGGCTGAAAAATAAGCTTCACAGTTCCCTCAAAACTGTCCTTCACCTCATTAAGAATTTTGGCAGCTCCAAGTAGAGAAGCAGTATGTGCATCATGCCCGCAAGCATGCATGACGCCAGGGTTTTTGGATTTATAGGTAACATCATTTGCCTCAAGAATAGGCAAGGCATCCATATCTGCTCGAAGAGCAATTACTTTCTTCTCCGGATTATTTCCCTCAATACAAGCCGTCCATCCCGTTTCGGCCTTCTGTTCCAAGCCTGAAATACCCATGGATTCAAGCTTTTCCTGAACGAATTTCGCCGTGTTATACTCTTTATATGAAAGCTCAGGGTTTTGGTGTAGATGCCTCCTATTTTGGATTACCTCTTCCTTTAGGCCTTTGGCCAAAGCTTTAATTCTCTCCTTCATCATTATCATCCGTTCCAGAATTCAGTTGAAAATCCTTTCTCTGGATTCTGTCCTGAATAATCCTTGCACTTGGAAAATCCTCTTTTAAAAGACTGTAGTTCTTTTGGGCTTCAACCCTGTGTTTATATTGACCTATCTTGAGTAAATATCTCGGTTGCTCATATTGCATCCGTGGCTTCAAATCTGGAAAAAGTTCAGCGAGAGATTCCTGAGTCTCAAATGCCGCATCCCGATCTATACCAGAATAAACCAAAACAGTATATCCATCGAAGTAGGGCTCAGATTCATTTTGAGCGGCTAAATCTCTTCCAATGGCTTCGAGCTGATCATCAATAGCCAAATCTGATGATTCTGCTGGCTCTTTTATCTGTGCTAATTGGTCCTGGTAGTCAGGATAAGTAGGGAGTGTTGATGATACATCCTCTGAGTAATTACTGTAATCGTTATCATTAGCGCTAACACTGGCAGAGCTCTTGCAGCCAGCGGCAACCAATGCAAACAGTAAAACAATCAGAAAGCTTCTCATACTAATCAATTCTCAATGATAACACATTTGCCGGATTGTACATCCTGTTCGATACTCTTGTATTTCACTTCTTTCACCACCCGACCGTCAGTGTATTGTGCAGAGACACGGTCATTTCGACCATAACTTTTTTCAACTTTCCTTGGAGCAACCACCTGTGCTTCCGCTCTTCCAGCATTTGCAGCGGCAGCTGCAGCTCTATTAGCTCCCGGATTCAAGGTGCTGGAAACCTCAGCTTTACTGGCTTGACCTTCTGGTTCTTGCCTTCTTCTTGGGGCTGCGGCATTCACTTGAGCAGGATCCTGCTTTGGAAGATCAGCACGGGTAATGAACGAAGAAACATCTTCATTGAGTTTACCGATAAAGCGCTTAAACATCTCAAATGCCTCAAACTTGTAGATCAAAAGTGGGTCTTTTTGCTCATAAACAGCATTTTGAACGGATTGCTTCAAATCATCCATATCTCTCAAATGCTCTTTCCAGTTTTGATCGATAATCGCAAGAGTCACATTTTTTTCGATGGTTCTGACCAGCTTTCTTCCTTCTGACTCAAGCGTGTCCTCAAGATTTACCACCACGCCAATCTGCTTGACTCCATCAGAAATCGGAACCATGATATCTTTCACGGTCGCTCCTCTTTCTTCATGAACTTTACGAAGAACTGGAAGAGCTGTGGTCATGATTCTTTCGTTCTTCGCTTGGTAGCTCTCAAAAGCCAATTGATATAATTCCTGAGTCAATACTCCAGCATCCTTAGTCTTCAAATCTTCTTCGGAAATCTGATAATCCAGCCCAAGAGAAGTAAAGACGTTCATTCTGAAGTTCTCAAGGTCCTCAGCAGACTTACCCATATCCACAAGGCCTTCACAGACATCAAATAGGATATTCAAAATATCCAATTCGAGCCTTTCACCTTTTAAGGCATTTCTTCTGCGCTTGTAGACTACCTCTCTTTGAGAGTTCATCACATCATCATATTCGAGTAGCCTTTTTCTGGTGCCAAAGTTATTCTCCTCCACCTTGCGCTGTGCGCGCTCAATAGACTTAGAAATCATACTATGCTGGATAACCTCGCCTTCTTCCAGACCCATTCGGTCCATGAGTTTCGCAATTCTATCCGATCCGAAAAGTCTCATCAAGCTATCTTCAAGAGAAACGAAGAATTGGGAGGATCCAACATCCCCCTGACGACCGGAACGACCTCGAAGCTGTCTATCCACACGTCTGGATTCATGTCTTTCGGTACCGATAATCGCCAAACCACCAGCAGCTCTTGATTCAGGAGTCAGTTTAATATCCGTTCCTCGACCTGCCATGTTTGTGGCAATGGTCACAGTTCCTGGCTTTCCGGCCTCGGCCACAACATCCGCTTCACGAGCGTGCTGCTTCGCATTCAATACCTGGTGTTGGATCTTTTTCAAGGTGAGCATTCTACTCAAAACCTCAGAAATCTCCACCGAAGTAGTACCCACCAAAACAGGTCTTCCTTCCGCTACCAGCTCATTGATTTCATCAACCACTGCGTTGAACTTCTCACGAACGGTTTTATAAACCTTGTCCTCTCTATCCTTTCGAATGATTGGCTTATTCGTTGGGATGACCACCACATCCAGCTTGTAGATTTCCCAGAATTCTCCTGCTTCGGTTTCCGCCGTTCCGGTCATACCGGAAAGCTTATGATACATTCGGAAGTAATTCTGGAGTGTAATCGTAGCATAAGTCTGAGTGGCATCCTCGACTTTCACATTTTCCTTCGCCTCAATCGCCTGGTGAAGTCCGTCGGAATATCTTCGACCTTCCATTACACGACCCGTCTGTTCATCCACGATCTTCACTTTTCCATCCACCAGGATATACTCAGTGTCTCGCTCAAACATACAATAGGCTTTGAGCAGCTGATTTACGGTATGGATTCTTTGAGCTTTTACTCCATAATCTTTGATGACCTCTTCTTTGCGAATCAGTTTCTCCTTGTCCTCCAGGCTCTCATCTTTTTCGAGCTCTGCGATAACCACCCCAATATCAGGCATCACGAAGAAATCCTGATCCTCATTTTTAGTTGTCATCGTCTCAATACCACGATCGGTAAGGTCCACCACATTGGTTTTCTCATCAATGGTAAAGAGTAGAGGCTCATCCGCCTCAGGCATGTATTTCTTATTATCCTGGAGATAGAAATTTTCAGTTTTTTGAAGGATTACCCTAATTCCTGGCTCGGAAAGGTATTTGATCAAAGGCTTGTACTTTGGCATACCACGGTATGCACGGAAAAGCTTCAATCCTCCTTCTTTTTCATCCCCATCTGCGATTTGCTTCTTCGCTCCAGTCAAGAACCCTTGAACTAGCTTTCTTTGCTCGTCCACCAATGAAGAAACTCTCGGCTTCATATCATCAAATTCATGAACGTCACCCTTTGGAATAGGGCCTGAAATGATCAAAGGCGTTCTCGCATCATCAATCAACACTGAATCTACCTCATCAATCATCGCAAAATGATGCTTCCCTTGAACCAGGTCGCCAGCATCCCGAGCCATGTTGTCTCTTAGGTAATCAAAACCAAATTCATTATTGGTTCCATACACGATGTCACACTTATAGGCTCTCTTTCGCTCTTCGCTGTTTGGTTTGTACTTATCGATACAATCCACCGAAAGTCCATGAAATTCAAAAAGCGGAGCATTCCATTCAGAGTCACGCTTCGCCAGATAATCATTCACAGTGACCACATGAACCCCTCTTCCAGCCAGAGCATTTAGGTAGGAAGGCAAAGTAGAAACCAACGTTTTTCCCTCACCAGTTGCCATCTCAGCGATTTTACCCTGGTGCAATACCATACCACCGATCAGCTGAACATCGTAGTGGACCATATCCCAAACCACTTCAGTTCCAGCTGCCATCCAGCTATTATTCCATGTGGCATAATCTCCATCGATCACCACATTTTCCTTACTCGCAGCCAGTTCCTTGTCTCTGAGATTCGCTTTTACTTTCAGACTTCCCACTTCCTTGAATCGTCTCGCAGTTTCTTTTACCACGGCAAAAGCCTGAGCCAAAACCTGATCCAGAACCTTCTCAAGAGACTCATCTCTGTCCTTTTCCAACTTGTCAATTTGATTGAAAAGCTCATCCTTTTGGTGGATGGCCTCAGCAGGAAGCTTGTCTATTTCCTCTTTAAGCGTTTCAATCTGATCATCGATTGGCTTGAGGTGAGCATTGATCACCTCTTTTATTTCTGCAGTTCTGCCTCTGAGCTCATCATCACTGATGCTGCTAAGCTTTGCAAACTCTGCATTGATCTCTTTGACCCGAGGGGTCAAATCTTTTATATCTCTATCGGACTTCGTCCCAAAAACTTTGGCAAGTCCCTTAGCTAATGCGTCTAACATGTTGGATTAGTGTATTCTCAATCGGGCGCTAAAAATACGCCCTTTTTGTTACAATTGATAATGGTTAATGGCTTTGCTCCGCATCTGATTCTTAGGTCAAATCCAGAGTGCCTTCAAATACTTTTTCTGCCGGCCCGATTAGCCAAACATCCTCAAATTCATTGTCTTGGTTCAATGAGTACCTCACAGCAAGCTCCCCGCCCAGTGTCTTAATTTTCACCATTTGCATTGGGTTTTTTGTGCCAAAGGCCAAAGCCGCAGCGGTAACTCCTGTACCACAGGAAAGGGTCTCATTCTCAACTCCTCTTTCATAAGTGCGAACGAAGATTTCGTTCTCATCGATGGCTTCGACAAAGTTCACATTCGTTCCTTCAGGGTAAATGTCCAAATGACGGATTCGTGCTCCTTCTTCGATAACAGGGTATTCATTAATCGCCTCCACTTTCCGCAAATGATGAGGAGAGCCGGTATCGATGAAAACATCACCCTCCACCTGCTTTGGCTTGGAAACCTCTCCCATCAAAAGCTCAACTCTTCCATCCACAATTTTGGCTTTATGTCCTCCATCAATCGCCAGAAAACTAGTTTCTAAATCGATAATGCCAAGAAAGTGACTGAAGGCCACCGCACACCTGGCCCCATTGCCACACATGCTTTGACTCCCGTCGGCATTATAGTAGATCATTTCAAAATCATAATCTGCATGATTCCTGATTAGGATTAAGCCATCGGCACCAATTCCGAACTTGCGATCACAGATTTTAGAAACTGCAGAAAGATCATCCAGATCAAATTGCTCGGAGCGATCGTCGATCATGACGAAGTCATTGCCCGTTCCCTGATATTTATAAAATGAAAGAGTCATGTTAAAAGGATGTTCCTTCGGTAATCAAAAACATTTCCAAAGGAATTATTAATGGCTAAAGGTACCATAGTTGGCAGAAAATCAGACGTTCTGTCGGATTATTGGTTTCGGATAGACAAGTATTTGACCTTTTTTACGATAATCCTGTTTAGCCTTTCGGAAGACCACAATTTTCGGCTCCCGGTTTTGGAGTCCCAAAGTCTAAAGATTTAATCCCTTTTTTAGCCCGGAAATTCAGGCTTTTTTCATTACTTCAAAGTTTAATTTCTATTTCAAAATGCAAGATCCAAAGTCACTTACCTCTGTAGCCAAATTCCATGAAACCTTTAAGCACCCCGTGCTATCCGAGCCAACCATTCCATCTGAAAAAAGGTGTGAATTGCGGGTTTCGCTTTTGGCTGAAGAGCTTAAGGAATTACAAGAGGCCATTGATGACAAGGACTTGGTAGAAATCGCTGACGCACTATGCGATCTTCAGTACGTACTTTCCGGAGCTATTCTCGAATTCGGGCTTGGCGAAAAGTTCAAGGACCTATTCGATGAGGTTCAGCGCTCCAATATGTCCAAAGCCTGCAAGACCGAAGACGAAGCCAAAGCCACGATGGCGCATTACCAGGCCAAGGGTACCAACTGCTTTTATGAAAAAGAGGGTGATTTATATCTCGTGTTCCGAGAAGGCGATCGAAAGACCCTTAAATCGGTGAATTATTCTCCTGCAGATTTAAAGGGGATATTGGAGAGAGAGGAGAAGAGCTAATTAAAGTTACAGCCTTCTTCACCACGCTGCAGTTTAACCAATTACAAATTGGTACGGATAAGAAGGTGGAATTTGGAATTCCACCCAGTCAACGGTATGATTGGTCCACACCCAGAGCCGTGAAAATCTTAGCAAATGACAAGCCCGATCAATAATGATCGGGCTTTTTTTGAATCATCCAATTATAAATAAAGCCCCAAAAAAGTACTACACTGAATGGGGGCAAAACGAAATGAATTAGACTCTGATTTTATTTATAATACTTCTTTCTCAGGCCTTCTGATCCATTCCATTTATTTCCAGGAATCTCTAAAGGTTTAAACTCCACTCCTATTGTTAATGCCTCTGAAATTAATGCATTCTTCAATGGCTCAGAAACAATTAACTTGTATATTCCAATTTTTTTGAAATTAATTATATGCAGGTCACATTCTTCCTTAATAATCATTTTTGATGGCAAAACTGGATTCTTAAAATGACCTTCCTGGTCTCTACTCTTTAAATATTCTTCAACTTCGCTGAACCTGATCTCATTTTCTTCACCATTGATTTCTTGAGAAGAGCTCATGCCGGATATCGGATTATCCCGATATCTAAATGTAGATTGAGAGAAATCTAAACAATCATCATCAAAAATCAACTTATTGGTAATCCAGTATCCCTCCAATGACGTCTTTCCTTTTAGGATAGGGCATGGAATAAACTGAAAAGCTCCTTTTCGATGACTTTCAATTATTTCTTTGGCCCTAGTCGAAAGAACCACCCTTCCTGTTAAATCTGCCGAGGGTCTGAAAATACCTATAGATTTTTTATTGATCCTTGCCAACGGTGTGGGCACTTTATAATCTAACAGATCTGATCCTTGATACGACTCGTGAATCATGATCTTATCTGTATCAACGAACAAGTCTTTATAGGATCTCTTTAAAGGATTATGAATATCAACTTCGAAATAATTCATTAGTCTATGATTAGATCTTGCATTTTTACAGTAGGATTTGCATTGATAATTCCCCTAATTCTAGTCATCTCATCTTCCAGGGAAAAAGATACACTTCTTCCGGGGTTCTATTAGAATATCCTCTGTTATTATTAAATCAGTAAGGTGAGGTGGCTGATCCAGGAAGAACGGTAAAATTATCAAGAAGTCACTTAATCAGTTTTCTTATAAATAAACAAGACTGGGTTCTCTTCTTGACTTTGAAGCTTTGCTAGTAAATAATCTTGGTAAGGATTAGCACCCATTTCCCCTTCTATCTCCGAAAGAATTTGTGTAGGGGTCAAACTGATAGTCATTTGGTCTGCCTGATAATTTATTGGAAAAATAGCAGGAAGGTTTGCTACAACGCCATCTAGGTCATTGATAAAGTTTGAAACCAACTTTGCCTCTTGGGTAGACTGATCTAGGGCAAGACAGTATATCCTATCTTTTTTGACATAATTAACAAAGACTATATCTCCCAGATTCAATACCTGGTCTCCAATATTCAAGAGGTCATCTTTCTTTATGCTTCTAAACACTATTGCTTGGTGGACCGATGGCTTAGAGTCATCCCAAGGTAATTTGGGTGGTGAGTAAACTCTATTCTCAGGGAATTCTAAGGAGTAAGTCTTCAAATTACCTGATTCTAACAAGTAAAGGTCTTTAGAAAAGGATTCTTTTAAGAATAGTCCTCCTCCTGATGCTGGATAGAAAAATTGATCTTTCCCTCCAGATTCTAAAAGGTATTCATTCTCTCTGAATTCAAACGGTGATGTCACAAATTCCAAACTTGAATCTAAAATTGAAATGTCCTTTCCTAGATTATCAGAAGAGGAGCTTATCATCAAGTAACCATTACCATAAGGGATCAAATCATCAAAATTACTTTGTCCTCTTAGGTTCTTTTCAAATAAGAACTCTCCATTCTTTTTAAATGCTAATACTTTGGGCATGGAGCTATCCTGTATAAAAACAGTATCTGCATTTTTGGATAGATAAAAATTGGTAGCCCTGAGAAACTCCCCTGGACCACTACCTGTACCTGAAAAGGAATTAATCAACTTACCCGAATAATCAAATAAATATAGAGTCTCAGAAATACGACTATCAAGGACAAATATTACGTCTTCCTTGGAAATTACTTTCGACACTTCACCCAAAAACGAGTTTTCAGTTTCTTCCAGAGGAACAATTAATGTCGTATCAAAAAAGTCTGTGAATTTGTAGTCTACGGTCTGATCAAGATCTATTTCTATCTCAATCAGGTTTGAGGTCTCATATTCCTTTGGTTTGGAACAGGAAAAGAGTTGAATTAAAACTATGAGATAAAGAAGAGTTTTACTTCGCATATAAAGGTTGAAATGCTAAATAAATTGCCTTGTTTAAAATACAAAAAGCCCCACATTTCTGTGAGGCTTCTGTACCAGGAGCGGGAATCGAACCCGCACGGCCTTACGGCCACAAGATTTTAAGTCTTGCGTGTCTACCTATTCCACCATCCCGGCATGTCTATTCTTAAAATAGACCATTTTAAGTCTTGGTGTTACCTCCCCGATAGCTATCGGGGCCACCATCCCGGTTTGTTTACTTGACTTTGTCGTAAACAACAAAGCCCTTTTGCAAGGGCTTTTGGAGCGAGAGACGAGATTCGAACTCGCGACCCCGACCTTGGCAAGGTCGTGCTCTACCAGCTGAGCTACTCTCGCTTAATAGGCTGATCAGAACGTGATCTGATCGTTTTGTGGATGCAAAGGTAAGTTGAAAGAATAAATTTGCAAGGCTTTGGCTTGAAAAAATGCCCTTTCAAGAAAATGATTCTAGAAATCGTAAGAACCGAGGATTTTGATCATCTCCGTCACATTTCTAGCACCAAGTTTTTTAAGAATGTTTTTTCGATGTGTTCCTACCGTGTTAATGGAGATATTTAATATCTCAGCAATCTCTTTTGAGGACTTGGCATCCATGATCAGCTTAACCACTTCTTTCTCCTTTCTGGTCAGCTTAACCGGAGATTCTACTGGTTGATTTTTGCTTACCATTACTCGCTCACCATCATCTTTCACATAGGAATAATTCCAGTCATAATTGGAGATTTTTGGCGGAACCATAAGTCTTACGATCACGTGGAAATCCATAGCAAAATTTCCACTTTCATCGATAAAATAAGGCTTGACCCTTGCCATCATCCAGCTGACTTCCAAAGTGGTACGATGCACCCATCGAGTGGTATAAGAAAATTCAAAGGTGTGCTTCTCCTCAAGACTCAAACCATGAAAAGCTTTGAATACAATTTCCTGGAAACGAAACAGCTCTGGCCTATCATCTGGATGAATCATGGTGAAGGATGTCTCCATTCCCTTATTCCTAAACATAGATGGTGGGTATCCAGTGAGTTCCTCCACATTACCTGCAAAAAACGCCAGATTCAAATTCTTATAATCGAAACAGGCCATGTATAGCCCTTCCTGTAAACCGATCTGATTACTTAATTTTTCCAGGTCTTCTACCACATCTTTTGGGTCAGGCATATCGCCGAACTCTTGATTGGCCCAATCCTGGAAAAAATGGGTGTATTTATTTTGTGCTTTTAGGTCTCGAAGTAAAACCTTGTCCATATGCAATTATGTTGCGAAAACCGCAATGAATATACACATTAATGCTATTCAAAAGATTAACCTAGTTTATTTTTAACCTCATTTAGTTTGAGGAGTGCTTCCACGGGTGAAATGGTATTGATGTCGATTTCATCAAGAAGTTTTTTGGCATCAGCAAATTTCGGATCCAACTCGAACATATTCAGCTGGTAATTATTCTTCGGAACCTCACTCAGGGTTTTCTTCTGATCCTTCATAGCCTTATCCTTTTCAAGGTGGTTCATGATCTCGGATGCTCTGAGGACTATTGGGTTCGGCATTCCTGCCATTTGTGCCACATGTATTCCAAAGCTATGTTCACTCCCTCCTTTCTCAAGCTTTCGCATGAAGACCACTTTATTCCCAACCTCCTTAACAGAGACATTAAAGTTCTTCACTCGTGGAAAGTCTTCAGTCAGCTGATTAAGCTCATGATAGTGCGTTGCAAAAAGCGTTTTAGCCTTGAATTGCTCATTATTATGAAGATATTCAACTATGGACCAGGCAATAGATATTCCGTCATAGGTGGACGTTCCCCGGCCAATTTCATCCATCAGCACCAGGCTCCGATCGGAAAGGTTATTCAGAATACTTGCAGTTTCTGTCATCTCCACCATAAAGGTCGATTCGCCTTTGGAAAGGTTATCCGATGCCCCTACTCTGGTAAATACCTTATCTATAATTCCCACTCGGGCAAAGCTGGCTGGGACAAAACTTCCCATTTGCGCCATTAAAACAATTAGCGCAGTCTGGCGAAGCAATGCTGATTTACCGGCCATGTTGGGACCGGTGATGATGATGATCTGCTGACTATTATGGTCGAGGTAAATGTCATTTGGTATGTAATCTTCACCTGGAGGAAGCTGCTTCTCAATCACAGGGTGCCGACCATCCTTAATCTCCAAAGTCTCAGTCTTGGAAATCTTTGGCTTGACATAATTATTTGCAATCGCAACGGTGGCGAATGAAAGCAAGGCATCCAGTGTCCCAAGTACTCTCGCGTTCTGCTGTATTTCGGTAACAAAGTTTGCTGCTTCTTTAACCAATGCCTGGTAAAACTGCTGCTCCAGGACCACCATTCTCTCCTCCGCATTCAGAATCTTTTCCTCATACTCCTTGAGCTCTTGAGTAATGTATCGTTCGGCATTCACCAAAGTTTGCTTACGGATCCATTCTTCAGGGACCTTATCCTTGTGCGCATGGGTCACCTCTAAATAATACCCGAAAACCTTGTTGAAAGCAATTTTCAGACTGGTAATCCCAGTACGTTCGATTTCTCTTTGCTGAATAGCAACCAGATGGTCCTTTCCAGAATTAGCAAGTCCACGGTATTCATCCAATTCAGAATCCACTCCGTCTTTAATGACGCCTCCCTGGTGAACCAGCATGGGTGCATCCTCCTGCAGTTCATTTTCAATCTTTTCAAGCAAAAATTCACAAGGATGAAGTTGATCGGAAAGCCTATTGAGGGTAGCATTCTTTTGTTTTCTAAGCAACTCCTTGATTGGAAGTGTAATCTTCAATGCTCGCCGAATCTGATTCATCTCCCTCGGATTCGCCCTTCCTACTACCACTTTTGAGATAAGACGTTCCAAATCGCCGATATGCTTGAGCTCTTCTGTGATTTCCTCGATGAGATTCGAGTGTTCGACAAAAAACTCAACCACCTTTAATCTCTCCTCGATCAGGCTCTTCTCTTTCAGTGGCAGTACCATCCACTTTTTCATCATTCGTGACCCCATCGGAGTCACAGTCTCATCCAGGATATTGATCAAGGGAACCCCTCCATCATGCTGTGCAAAAACCAATTCAAGGTTTCTGATCGTGAATTTGTCGAGCCACACATACTTTTCCTCTGCGATTCTGGAAATGGAACTGACATGTTGGATCTCCTTATGTTCGGTCTCTTCCAGATAATATAGTATGGCCCCAGCCGCGACGATGCCTTGGGAAAGCTCTTCTATTCCAAAACCCTTCAAGCTCTGGGTCCCAAAATGATCAACCATCCTTTGATAACAGTAATCATATTGATATACCCAGTCTTCACAGTAGAATGTAATGAAATCATCATTAAGCGTTCTTTCACCTACATATCTGGCTGCCTTACTGAAGATAATCTCTGATGGAGCAAAGCTTTGAAGTAACTTCTCTATGTAAGACAAGCTGCCTTCTGCACACATAAATTCCCCCGTGGAAACATCCAGAAAGGCAATACCATGCGCCTCTTTTCCAAAATCAATGGAAGCCAGGTAATTGTTTTTACGGGTATCTAAAACCTGATCGTTATAGGATAAGCCTGGAGTCACCAACTCCGTCACGCCTCTTTTGACGATTCCTTTTACTGATTTTGGATCTTCAAGTTGATCACAAATGGCAACACGGTTTCCTGCACGTACGAGCTTTGGTAAGTAGGTATCCAAAGAATGATGCGGAAAGCCGGCAAGTTCAATATGCGAAGCCGCACCATTGGCACGTTTGGTTAAAACAATGTCTAAAACCTTACTTGCGGTGACCGCATCTTGTCCAAAAGTTTCATAGAAATCACCAACTCTAAATAGTAGCAAAGCGCCCGGATGTTTGGCTTTGATCGCATTGTATTGCTTCATCAAGGGAGTCTCTTTTCCGGATTTGCTTTTCGCCATAGGAGTTTGAAGGGCTATTTGTAGTTTTGGGCAGGAAACCCAAATGAAAGTCGAAAATAAGCATTCGCATACCATAACAAAAGCAGATGAAAAAATTAAGCATGGAAGAGCTAAACCGGCTCAGCGTAGAAGAATACAAGGATGCTGAAAAGACCCCGATCGTTCTGGTTTTAGACAATATTCGAAGCTTGAATAATGTTGGTTCAGCCTTCAGAACGGGAGATGCTTTCCGAATTGAAAAAATCTATCTCTGTGGAATTACCGGTCAACCTCCACATCGGGACATTCAAAAAACGGCTCTCGGAGCTACGGATTCTGTAGAATGGGAATACTGTCTGAATACCATGGAGGCTATAGAAAAGCTTAAGAAAGATGGGTACAAAATCTGCGCATTGGAACAGGCCGAGAAGACTGTCTCCTTAGAAAAATATCAGCCTAACGAAGATCAAAAACAGGCCCTGGTATTCGGAAATGAGGTTTTTGGGGTAGAAGAAGAGGTTCTGGCAAATTCGAATGTAGTGCTGGAAATACCTCAATTTGGCACCAAACACTCACTCAATATCTCAGTGTCCCTGGGAATAGCCATTTGGGATATCATGTGCAAGATGAATGGCTTGGTGAAAAAGTAAGATTTAACTCAATATAATTGGGCTCAATTATAACCCAAGATCTGAAAGCTTCACGTGAGTCTTTGCCATGTTGCTTGAGGCCTTCGCTACTATCTTTCCAGATTCCTTTTCAATTTTCGCTTCCCAGTGATTCAGGTTTGCTCCGGTTCGAATCAATTTAGAGGAAATAATCAATCGTTCCCCGACCTTAGCTGAAGAAAGAAAATCAACATTTAGGTTAACACTAGACATTACATACTCCTCACTCATAATCACATTTCCCATTCCTATCACTTCATCTAACATTAAGGAAGCAATACCTCCATGCAGTATTCCAACAGGGTTGGTCATATCCTCTCGAACCACACATTCTACTGTTACATAGGAGTCTCCAACTCTAAGTAGCTTCGCACCCAACCAGTTGGCTGCTTTAGAAGGTCCGTTATCAATTACTTTCCCTTCTTGGGATTTGAACATACCGTAAATTTTCTGATTCATAGCGTTGGTTTAATCAAGGAGTTTCGAGAAGTCCTCCAAAATAATACTCAAATATTCAAGCTCACCTTCTTCTTGCCAAAAAGGCACCCATGATTCATCATGAAAAAGAAATATTTGATCCTTGTCAAGAATCGCCTGCTTCAAAACCTGAACATGAGAGTAATGATCATTTTTATTTCCATTCTTAAGTACAAATTCTTTGGCTTCGGAACCATCCCCTATGCGGATTGTCAAGGGCCATTCGGTGTTTACCGGTTCTAGGTAAAGATATGCCTCGTCCTTCTGACCATTTAATATGAGAACCAAATCGATACTGGGTCGATCCGAATTTACTCTCCTCTTATCATGACGGAACAAAGTCATTTTAGCATCCTTCCTGAGTTCCCTTTCATAGGATAATGCCCTAACATTTAAGAAGTAGAGGCGATTTGATTGAGTCATCCTAAACGTCTGATCTTCGCCTGTATTATTTGCTCGTTTAGAATCAAAAAATGATAGCGCTACGACGATCAGAACAGAGGCTATCCCAAAAATCTTGATGATCCGAATTAGCTCTGGAGTGAAGATTGGGTCTTTTTTGGACCGGGCAGGCATTTAGGCTGAAGTCTTAAGGGTCTTATTCAATTGGTCTTGCAATAAAACCCAGGCCTGTTGGATATGTTTTTCTTCGACATCAGTCTGACCAATCACCCATCTAATCACATACTTTCCGTCGAGCTTGGTATGAGAGAAAAACACTTTATGAGTTGAATTTGAAGAAGACATCCAATTTTCATTGATTTTATTCAATTCAATTGTGCTCAATTCTACGTCTCTGTATCTGAAACAAATTGTATTGAAATTCACAGGTGCCAAAATCTCCAACCTTTCATCTTCATTGATCCAAGATTCTGCCTTTTTCGTCAGATCAAGATGATATTGGATCTTTGTCCTCAATCCGTCTAAACCATAGGATCTAATCACAAACCAAAGCTTCAATGCCCTAAACCTTCTTCCTAAAGGAATACCCCAATCCCTGTAATTATTCACCTTTTCATCAAGATCAGTTTTCAAATATTCCGGTGTCAATGAAAACGTGTTTACCAAATGCTTCGGCTCTCTCAAAAACATAACCGTACAGTCAAAATTGGTCATCATCCACTTATGCGGATTAAACACGTAAGAATCCGCATCTTCATGGCCTTCCATAAGGGATTGAAACTGAGGAAGAAGTAAGGCCGTCCCAGCAAAAGCGGCATCTATATGATGCCAAACCTTGTACTCCTTACAAATCTTGGTAATTGGGCCTATCGGATCAACCGCCGTAGAGCTGGTCGTACCGAGTGCTGAAATAACCATCAGTGGGGAGAAGCCATTATTCAAATCACTTTGGATGGCTCTTTCCAAGGCTTCAGGGATCATCCCAAATTGCTCGTCAACATCAACCCTTACCAGATTCTCTTCACCGATCCCACTGATTTTGACTGCTTTATCAATGGAAGAATGAACATGAGTTGAAGCGTAGATTCTAAACTTCTCTGTCCCGGTAAACCCGGATTTATTAATCTGGAACTTGCTGAACTTTTCTCTTGCTGCTAACAACGCACTCAAAGTTGCTGTGCTGGCTGTATCATGAATACAGCCTTTCCATCCTGAGTGTATACCTTTTGCGTCTCTCAACCAATCACATACCCTCTCTTCGAGCTCAGCTGCTGCAGGTGAAGTAATCCAGGACATACATTGAGCACCCAATGTTGACATGAGCATTTCAGCCAAAATGGAAGGCTCTGAATTATTTGCAGGGAAATAGCCAAAGAATGATGGGTTTTGCCAATGGGTCATCCCTGGCATGATTATATTTTCAAAATCAGAGAAAATTTCCTCAAATGGCTCTGCTTTATCTGGTGCTTTTTCAGGAAGTCTGGAAAGAATTTCCCCGGGTTTTACATCAGGTGTAACAGGATAGGATTCCTTTGATTGCATGAAATCTGCCATCCAGTCTACTAATTCATGTCCCCTTTTCCTGAATTCTTCCTTATCCATAATTAGTGAACGTAAGAACCGGCATTAATATCAATGCTTGCGCCTGTGGCATGATCTGCCATTCCCGAACATAGAAGAGTAATCATTGGAGCCAGGTCTTCCGGCTTTGTAAGTTCAGGAAGCGCAATATCGTTCAAAGCAAAACCCTCACCATATTCTGCAAGAATTTCATTTGCCATATCGGTTCTGGTAAAGCCTGGTGCAATTAAAAATGCTTTAATTCCTTCTTTGCCGTAATGTCTTGCAATAGTTCTGGTGATGCTCACCACAGCCCCCTTAGAAGCTGCATAAGCAATATAATCTTGGGTATCGCCACGAAAGGCCGCTCTTGACGACACATTGATTATTCGGCCATCTTTTTCCTTTCTTGCCAATTCAACATATTCCTTGCAAATGATCGCTAATGAAGTAGTGTTAACTGCCATTGTTTCTTCCCAAACAGCCAGCCATTCCTCGCTTCGCATATCATCGGCAGCAGGTTTTGCAATTCCAGCATTATTCACAACAGCTGAAATAGGCCCAAATTCATCCCAAGCTCTCTTGACGAAACCTATCACTTGATTTGCATCAGACAGATCACTTTGAATTATGGCTCCACGGCCACCTAATTTATTCAAAACCTCATTTGCCTTATCCTTTCCTCTGTTATAATGGATTAGAACTTTAGCTCCGGAGGCTGCAAGTTGCTCAGCCACTGCTGCACCTATTCCTCTGGATGCTCCAGTTACTAAAACTGTTTTGCTACTCAAGTCAATATTCATCTGAAATCGATTTATTCTGAAAGAACTCCATCCAATGCTTCCAAAAAGGCACTTGTGGCTCCTTTTTTTCCTGAATTTACTAAATGAACCTCGTCAGCAAAAAACCTTGGCAGCTCCAAAAGACCTGAATGATTTATCAAATTCAAACCAACCTTTTCTCCCGGATCAATTCTAAGAGACAAATACGGGGCGATGTAAACAACAAGGCGGCTTCCTTCTGCTTCAACATATTCCTGAATCTGTTCAAGTATCGGGTTCGACAGATCCAACTCAATATCTTCTAACTCTCCTGTGCTTTCCCGGGCGAGATAGTCAGGATAGCTATAATCCCCATTTTTATCGAATAAATAGGTAAAGTCAGGGTTAATTAGCCCTCTTAAGGAAGGGTAAATCAGTTGAGAATTATATTCAGAAAAAGCCATGAATGGAACTAGCCCTGAGTTCTTTAGACTACCTAGTTCACTTTGATCATAAACCTCATAAAAGTCCTGAACATATTTTTCGCCTGAAAAGGGTAAAAACTTGAAGTCTGCATCACCTATTTTAACTTCTGAAGATTCCATATCTGCCAGGTCAAGTGAAAGAACAACCACATCTGCATGGTTTCCTGATTCAAAAAAGTGTTGGATCATCAAAAAATGCGTAGGTAACGCCGTATCTGTCATACACAAATTCAAAACCTTTTTTCCCGTTTCGTTTTGGATTTGTCCCGCACTTAAAGCGGAAAGCCCTCGGCTTGAGCCAGCAATAATCATATCAAAACGATCATTATCAAGACCAGAGGCCACATATGATGGCTTATAAAAAGACGAATTTCCAATAACAAAGTACCCAAGACGGGCTAATACCCACGCAACCGTTAGAATCCCGATAAGATAAAAGAGCCCTTTTTGAATGAACTTTCTCATTAGAATTGGAAATAAATAAAATCCTCTGGGTTACTAAACGCCCCAAAAAACATAATTCCTAAAACCACAATGCCTAAACCATAGCTAGGGAGAAGTACTTCATTTTTTCCTTTCCTCTCATAGTTAAACTCAACCATCATCATCACAACTGCGGCAAATAAAACTACACAAAGAGTCAAAAGTCGCTTATTGGAAGCCAGGATAATGTTTGCTGAACCAGAGTTTGTGAATACCCCAGACAAATACGAAAACGCTTCTGAAACCGATTCAGACCTAAAGAATACCCAAGCCAGACAAACTACCAGAAAAGTGAATATAGTACTCATCGCTAGCCCAAATGTAGATTCCGTTTCTCGCGACTTATTTTGGGATTTTTTCAGAAATAATGGGACATACATTAACCCATGTATTAAACCCCACACAATAAAGGTCCAGTTAGCACCATGCCAAAAGCCACTGACCAGAAATACTATCATCACATTCCTAAAGGAAAAAAGGTTAGAACCATAGCTACCCCCTATAGGGATGTATAAATAATCCCTAAACCAGCTCGATAGCGATATATGCCATCTTTTCCAAAAGTCATTGATGCTTTTGGCGAGGTAGGGAAACCTAAAGTTCAGCATAAGATCAAAGCCAAGTATCCTAGAGAGACCAATTGCCATATCCGAATATCCACTAAAGTCTCCGTAGATCTGGAAAGCAAATAAAATCGCCCCAAGTATGAGAACAATACTATTTTGTTCTGAATAATTCTCAAAAATTGGGTTCACAAGACTGGCCGCATTATCTGCAATCACCATTTTCTTAAAAAAACCCCAGATAAATAACCTTACTCCACTAACAGCCCAGGCATAATCAAACTTTCGGGGTGAATAAAACTGTCCCAATAAATGGCTCGCTCTTTCGATTGGGCCCGCGACTAACTGTGGGAAAAAGCTCACAAAGCTGAAAAATGCCAATATGTTTTTTGTAGGCTTTAACTTCCCTCGGTAAACATCTAGTGTATAGCTAAGTGTCTGAAACGTGTAAAAGCTTATACCCACCGGTAAGACGATATTCAAAGTGCTATAAGAGATGTCTTGCCCAAACCAAGAAAAGGCCGCCACAAAAGACTCCGCGAAGAAATCGAAATACTTAAAAACACCTAGAAGCCCAAGATTAACAAGTAGACTTATACCCACCAGAAGTTTTCTCAATTTTGGGTCTTCCTCCTTGCCAAGAAGTATTCCAAGGGTAAAGTCGGCTACAGATGAGAAAATAATTAGGCTCAAAAACCTCCAGTCCCACCAACCATAGAACACATATGAACTAAGCAAAATAAGGCTCAATTGTGCCTTATGATACTTTTTTAATAACCAATAAAGACAAAAAACGATCGGAAAGAATATGGCAAACTCTAAAGACGTAAATAACATCAGGGATCTGCTTTATCGAAATTTTATTGGTGCAACTGAGGTAACCTGAGATGGGCAAGGTGATGCTTACTATGCCACTCGTAAGTAAGACATACCTCTTTCAAAGAGACCATCTGTTGTGATTCAGGGTGGAAATAACACTTTTCAAAATCGTGTGGCTCCATCCCTTGTAATAATGCCGTCCATTTTAAATGAATAGATTCAATAAGCTTTAAAGAAGGAGCAACATCCAAAGAATAATCTGCCAACTTAGCCCATTCTGCCTCCTCATAGGGTTTTATTTCAGGATTTCTCTCTGTCAAAGCCATTTTGAACCTCACCAGGGCATTCATATGACTATCGGCAATATGGTGTATAGTTTGAGCTATGGTCCACCCTCCTGGACGATATTCCTTGGATAGATAATCACTGTCAAAGCTTTGGCAGGCTTCGACTAGTATTTCGGGAAATTCCTCAAGGTACTCTACGGCCTGCTGAAGCCTCTCATTTGAAATAACTTCAGGTCTTTCAAAATGTCCGATAGGGTATTTAAGTCGCTCTATATCCATATAGTCATCTTCCTGATGCAATAGTAATGAAATTCACACTTTTTGCGTCATTGTCCAAAACTTCATTTCCACAAGCACAAAGAGTTGCTCCGGTAGTCATTACATCATCAATAATTGCAACATTCTTCCCGACTAGCTCATCCGCATTAATAACAGTGAAAACACCTTCTACATTAGCCAATCTTTGCGCCCTAGTTTTCTTTGTTTGAGTTTCAGTAAACTTAGTCCTAATCAGACACTGGCTAACAGGAACATTAATCACTTCACTAATTCCTTTCGCGAATTCATCACTTTGATTAAAGCCTCTTCTACTTTCTTTTCCGGAATGTAAAGGGACTGGAATGAGTAATTCCGGCAATTCATATCCCGATGCCAGCAATTCTCTACCAAGAAGATTCCCCAGATACTTCGCCAATGCGGGCTTCTTTTTATACTTAATTTCATGGATAAGTTGTTGACTTTGCCCCTCTTTAGTGAACCTGAGAAAGGAAATCACGGAGTTTACTTTTGTCAACCCCTCAACTTTTTGGACTAAGTCGTTTCTTTTTGGTCTTAAGGGATAATTGGTTTTTGGTAACGATTCTTCACAAGTCACACAAAGCTGTTCTTCAAATTCATGAAGAGATCGTTTGCACATTTGACAATTCCTTGGAAAAAGGATGTTTAAAAAATCTTCGACAAAAAGTAAACGCATAACCCAAATATGCTGTTGGTATTCGTCTAGGGTATAATCCTAGTATATTTGCACACCACTTGAATTAGAAGTTAATGAATAACCCTGAAGAATTCAACGAATATCGTAGTCGTATGAATCAGAAAATTCTAGGACAAGACAATAAAGTCTTAAAAAGAATTTTCAACCTTGACACCAATGCTTTTTCTGAAGGCAGCGTAGACAAAAAAACAAAGGAAATGATTGGACTGGCCTGTTCTCTTGTTCTCCGGTGTGATGATTGCGTAAGATATCATTTAGGCAAATGCCACGAGCTCGGGTTAACCAAGGAGCAAGTATTTGAAGTGTTTTCCATTGCTACTTTAATTGGTGGAACAATTATGATCCCTCATCTAAGAAGGGCTACAGAATACTGGGAAAGTCTTGATAACCAATAATTTATGGCAATTAAGCGAGACCTTGATTTGGAAAGAAAATGGCAAAAACTCAAAACGGGTCTTGAAGCCAGCATAGGGAAAAAACCTAATGACTTGAATGGAGTTTTATTCCTTATAGGTGTACAAGAATTGGGACAAGGCCTCAGGAATTTTAGCAAAGAACAAAAACAGGACTTAATGCACATTGCAATTTGTAAAGTTTTGAGCTACCAAGGGTTTTACAAATTAGACTATGTAGACCAAGAAGGCTGGCCGCATTGGAAATTGATTAAGGAACTACCACATATTGACTTATTGAGTCAGGAAAAGCTTCTTAAAATTCAGGTTTTGGACTATTTTGAACAAGAGTATGGAGAAACCTTCGATTAACAGATGAAAATTATTTCATATAACGTCAATGGTATAAGAGCTGCGATGAACAAGGGTTTCACTGAATGGCTTAAAGAAGAAAACCCAGATATCATTGGTTTACAGGAGGTTAAAGCGCTAGAAAGCCAAGTTGAGCTTTCTAAATTCACAGATTTGGGCTATCATATTTACTGGTATCCAGCAGAGAAAAAAGGCTATAGCGGTGTAGCCATTTTGAGCAAAGTAAAACCTGTTGAAGTTCATTATGGAATGGGACACGATAGGTTTGACGCTGAAGGAAGAGTCCTGCGTGCTGACTTCGAGAACTTCTCATTCATATCTGCATACTTTCCTTCCGGAACCACTGGAGACATTAGGCAATCATTTAAATATGAGTTCCTAGATGGAATGTATGATCACATGCAGCAGCTTCTAGAAACGAATCCGCAATTAATTGTCAGTGGCGATTACAATATTTGTCATAAAGCCATTGATATACACAACCCCGTTTCCAACAAGAACAGTTCTGGTTTTTTACCTGAAGAAAGAGCTTGGATGGATAAACTCACCACCAATGGGTTTGACGATTCATTTCGGTTGATGACTGAAGATCCTCACCATTATACCTGGTGGAGCTATAGAGCAAATGCCCGAAACAAAAACTTAGGTTGGAGAATAGATTATCATATGACATCTAACCCCATGCAACAAAGGGTACAAAGTTCCGTAATTTTGCCAGAGATTAAACATTCGGATCATTGTCCGATTAAAATAGAAATTGTCTAATTAAACCTAGATAAAAGAACAATATGTCGATAAAATCAATAAAAATATCAATTCCCTCATTGATAGACAATATCAAAATTGTCGAAAGCTTTATCGACAATGCCAGGGAAAAGTTTGAGATAGATGATGATATTTATGGGAATATCATGATTTCCGTGACCGAGTGTGTGAGCAATGCGATCCAACATGGTAATCACGAAAACAAAGACAAATCAGTACATCTTGAGCTAAGAATGGATGATGACCTTCTCCAATTCATAGTGACCGACGAAGGGGAAGGGTTTGATCAAGAAGAGCTTCAAGATCCTACTGCGCCAGAAAATATTGAAAAACCTGGCGGACGAGGAATCTTCTTAATAAAACATCTCACAGACGAGTTTAAGCTTGATAACGGCGGAACCAAGGCTACACTTGGTTTCTACTTAAACTAAAATGGCAATTTCCTTTTTTTCAGAAGGCACCAAGTTCCGTTACCAAAATCGAAATCAGACCAAAAATTGGCTGCGCGCATTAGCAATTGCCTCAGGGCATAAGATTAAAGACTTAAATTATATCTTTTGCTCGGATGAATATTTACTTCAAATAAACCAAGAGTATTTAGATCATGATACCCTCACTGATATTATAACCTTTGATTTCAGTGAAGAGGCCAACGAAATTTCCGGAGATATTTTCATAAGTATTGATCGAGTAGAAGAAAACTCAAAAGAATTAGGAACACTACCTAACGAAGAATTATTGAGGGTTATAAGCCATGGTTTACTTCATCTCATCGGATTTAATGATAAATCAGAAAAAGAGAAAGAAATAATGCGCAAAAAGGAATCAGAGGCTATCAACTTATTTACAACCTTTTAACTGTTCCACGTGGAACTTCCCTTACTGTTCCACGTGAAACACATCGACAAATGTTTAAAGAATACGACGTAATTGTAGTGGGAGCAGGACATGCTGGTTGTGAAGCTGCTCATGCTGCGGCCACCATTGGCTCATCAGTTTTATTGTGCACAATGAACATGAATACAATTGCCCAGATGTCGTGTAATCCAGCGATGGGAGGGGTTGCTAAAGGGCAGATTGTTCGTGAAATCGACGCACTAGGAGGTTTATCTGGTATTATTGCGGATAAATCAATGATTCAGTTTCGAATGCTCAACAGGTCCAAAGGCCCAGCCATGTGGAGCCCTAGAAGTCAAAACGACCGCATGAGATTCGCAGAGGAATGGAGATTAGCACTAGAACAGACGCCTAATGTTGATTTTTGGCAAGAAATGATTACAGGCATCCTTGTTAAAGACAAACGAGCAGTTGGCGTCAAAACAGGCATGGGCCTTGAAATCAAGGCCAAAACCGTTGTTTTAACCAATGGGACCTTCTTGAATGGACTGATACATATAGGCGAAAAACAATTCGGCGGGGGCAGAACGGGTGAGTCCGCTGCGTATGGCATCACTGAACAATTATCCGAATTAGGCTTTGAGGCCGGACGTATGAAGACAGGAACACCACCTAGGATAGATGGTCGCTCCTTAAATTACGACTCCATGGAAGAACAGCTTGGAGATGAAACTCCAGAGAAATTCAGCTATTCTTCTGAAACAAGCCCATTGTCTGAACAACGCAGTTGTTGGATCACCTACACAAATCCTAGGGTACATAGTTCTCTAGAAGAGGGTTTCGACAAGTCTCCAATGTTTAATGGACGAATTCAAGGCTTAGGCCCACGTTATTGCCCATCTATAGAAGATAAAATAAACAGGTTTGCAGAAAGAGATCGCCATCAGATTTTTGTAGAACCTGAAGGATGGAACACAGTAGAAATTTATGTCAATGGATTTTCAACCTCATTACCAGAGGACGTCCAATTCAAAGCACTGCAACAAATTCCTGGTTTTGAAAAAGCAAAAATGTTCCGTCCCGGCTATGCTATAGAATATGACTATTTTCCACCCACTCAACTTAAACTCTCTCTTGAAACACAGCTAGTCGAAAACCTTTATTTCGCAGGTCAGATCAATGGAACTACTGGTTATGAAGAAGCTGCATGTCAAGGCCTAATTGCAGGAATCAATGCAGCACGCAGAACCCAAGATGAAGACGAGTTCGTCTTGAAAAGATCCGATGCTTACATAGGCGTCTTAATAGATGATTTAATTAACAAGGGTACTGAAGAACCTTACCGCATGTTTACCTCCCGAGCAGAATTTAGACTACTGCTTCGACAAGACAATGCTGATCTAAGATTAACCCCAATCGGCCATGCTCTTGGGCTAGCAAGCAACGAACGATTGGAACGAGTAGAAGAGAAGAAAAAATCAACCGAAGACTTACAAAAGGCAATCACAAAAATTAAGCTTTCTCCAGCCGATATTAATCCAAAATTGGACAGTTTGAAAACTGCTAACATCAAAGAAAAAACTACTGCAGATAAACTTCTAAAAAGACCAAATATTGGAATATTTGATTTACAAAGTCTTGATAATCAAACAAATACAATTCTATCCTCATACTCCAAAGATGTGTTGCAACAAGTAGAAATAATTACCAAATACGATAGTTATCTACGCAAAGAGAGGCAAATGGTAGAAAAGATGAGCAGCATGGAAAACTTCAAGATCCCAATCGATTTTAAATATTCAGACATTCCCGCCCTGTCTGCAGAAGGAAAGCAAAAACTGAGTAAAATTCGCCCAGAAACTCTCGGTCAGGCTTCAAGAATCAGTGGAGTCTCTCCGGCAGACCTTTCTATCATTACCGTATATTTGGACAAATAATTCACAATGTCCGAAGAGATTCATCAATGTCCTCTTTGTGGGAGTAGTCATATTATTAAGGAGTTTAAGAGAATTCAGGATTACGCAGTAAGCCAGGAATCTTTTACAATCGACCAGTGTCAGAATTGCGATCTAATTTTTACGAATCCTAGACCAGAGAAACAGGACATAGCACCATATTATGAATTCGAAGAATATTATTCTCATTCAGATGGGGGGGACGATTTAGTTTCAAAAATCTATCAGGGAGTAAAAGCACGAAACATTCGATCGAAACTAAAAGATTTAGAATTCCTCCATGGTGCACCTGGTAAATGGCTCGATTACGGCTGTGGAACAGCTGAACTAATCAACCAAGGTAAAATGGCCGGTTGGGAAGTCAGCGGTATAGAGCCAAACTCAAATGCCTTTTCTCTAGCTAATACCAAACTACCAGGACAAATATTTCAAACACTTGATGATTGTTCAGAGACCTCTTTTGATATAATAAGTTTATATCACGTATTAGAACATATCCACGATATACGAGAGACGATCAAAGAATTGTTAAACAAACTCAAATCAAGAGGTCACTTGATCATTGCTGTTCCCAACCCACTAAGTCCAGACTCAAATAAGTATCAGGACCAATGGGCAGGGTGGGATGTTCCTCGTCACTTATATCATTTCCCCTCAAGCACTATGGAAGAGTTTGGTAAGATTTTTTCTTTGGACCTTATCAGAATTCAACCTATGCTATTTGATAGCTTCTATGTTTCCCTTCTCTCGGAAAGCTATCAAAACCCTAATCAATCAAACATCAGCAAATACTTATCTGCATTCTATTCAGGTCTTTGGTCAAACATCAAAGCAAGCTCCGATTCAAATTTCGAGCACTCTAGTAATATTTATTACTTTCGCAAACCTTGAAAGCTCTTCGCCAAATATCAGCTCTTCTCCTCATAGCATCTTTTTACAGCTGCGCCAAACAGAGTACCCCACAAGGTGGACCTAGAGATGAAGATCCGCCAAAAGTTTTATCTCAATACCCTGAAAATCAATCAGTTAATACAATACCTGAGGAAATTACAATTGAATTTGATGAATATATAAAGCTCGACAATCCATCTAAAAACCTCATTATTACTCCACGTCTAGACAAGGACAAAATAATCGCGACGGCACTTAAGAATAAAGTGAATGTAAAGCTGGATCAGGAGCTCGAAGAAAACACTACTTATGTTTTCAATTTCCAGAAATCAGTTCAAGACATTTCCGAACAAAATCCAGCAGAAAACTTAAAGGTTGTTTTTTCCACAGGCCCGAACATTGACAGTTTAAGTATTCGAGGAAGAGTAAATGTTTTATTTCCTGAACGTACAACCGAATACAGAGATATACTTATTGGACTGTACAAGATTCAAGACACTACTGACCTCTTCACGTCGCCTCCGTATTACATAGGTCAATCAGACTCCATCGGAAATTTCCAATTAGAGAATCTCAGGGAGGGAAAGTTCTTAGCTTACGCCTGGCTAGACGAGAACAATTCGCTTAAGGCAGAGGGAAAAAATGAAAACTTTGCCTTCATAACAGACACCTTGCTCATAGACGCAACAGCAGAAAAGCTTCTTCACTTCAATCTGGCTAAATCAGACCAAGGAAGCTTCAAGCTTAATCGATCATCAGATACAGGTGGAGCCTATCAATTAGTTTTCAACAAAGGAATCAAAGACTTCAATCTGAAGCATGAATCTTCTCGAGATATATCCTTTAAAATCAATGACGATAGAGTCAAAATTTATTCAGATCGGCCTATTTCTGACAGCCTCTCCATATCCATCATTGCTACAGATTCTATCGATCAAAAGGTTGATACTTTGATATGGGCCAAGTTTCTTGAATCAGAAAGGAAAAAAGACGAATTGACAGTTCAAGTTGCCTCCGGTAAAAGCTTTTATGAACGCTTATCCATGGAGCTGACATTTAATAAACCAATAGCTTCCATAGTTTATGATTCATTAAGGGTAGTATACGATTCAGCAAAATTTTATCAGGTTACCCCGGAAATGATTCAAGTTAAAGATTCAATTAGGCGCGATCAGATTCAAATTTCACTAACTATTCCTGATTCATTAAATCAAAGCATATTCACTCTACAAGCAGCAGATTCAACTTTTCTCGATGTAGAGAATCAATACAATGCTGCTGCTGTAAACGCAAATTTTCGAAAACTCAAACGAGAGTCCCTGGCCGACGAAATTTCAGGATCGGTCAATACGCAGGCAGCACAGACAATTGTACAACTGCTGAACACCAAAGAAGAGATAATTCGAGAGATCAAACTTGTTAATCAAACGAACTTTTCATTTAAGCTTGTAGAGCCCGGTGCCTATCGCTTGAGGGTTATAGAAGATGAAAATGGCAACGGCGTTTGGGATCCTCCTAATTATAACATTAAACGCCAGCCAGAACTGGTTTACTTCTTTACAGACCCAGAAACCCAAAGTAAAGATATCACCATACGAGGTGGATGGACCGTGGGGCCTTTAATCATCCAAAGCATTCCACGTTCAGGAATTCTTAACTGAAATCCCAGTGGATAAGGAGTTAATCTGTGTGGATAGCTATTCGGATAATTTCTATTTACCGACAACTTATCCAAGCCATTTCATCCAGAGTTTTCTTCAATTCAGAAATAAGAGGATAACTCGAGACTTTTCAACAGGAATTACAAGAGTTAACAACAATCTTTTTAAGCACACATTTTTGTAACAAGATTTTCTAAAAATGTATACAACTTTATAATTAGCTTATTATTAAAGACTTAGATGTTAGAAACTTGGGGATAAATTATTTAAACATCTTGCCTAATTGTGCGTTCTTCAGAATTTTCGAGTTACGCACATTTCCACACTCTTAGTAATAATCATAAGATTTTTTAATTAAAATTTCTATTCTTATAAGTAACATGTTGGTAATTAGAATTCTTATTGATTGCCTAGGTCGAATTTGGTATTATTATAGAACAAACATAAACCCAAAATGAGATGGAAGTGAAAAGGCTTTTTGATCTGATACCAAACCAGATTGCTTTATATGATAAGGAAGTTTGCCTCGCAAAAAAGGAAGACGGAAAATGGAAAACCTACTCTTCCAGAGATCTTAAAAGAATAGTAGATGATTTGAGTCTAGCTTTCCTCAAAGGTGGAATAGGGAGTGAGGATAAAGTTGCTATTATTTCTAATAATTGCCCGGAATGGAATTTTGTGGATCTGGCACTGCAGCAGATAGGTGCAGTTTCTGTGCCTATGTATCCCACAATAACCTCTGATGACTATGATTATATCTTTAATCATGCTGAAGTAAAAATGATCTTCGTAGGAGACCAGGAGATATTTGATAAGGCATCCAAGGTAGCCGGAGATCGAAGAATTTTGAGCTTTACCAAATTAGAAGGAGCAGATTTTTGGGAGGATTTCTTGAAAACCGGTGAGGGTGGTGATCTTCAGGAATTAGAAGATTCAAAAAACGCCGTTAAGGAATCAGATCTATTTACGATTATCTATACTTCTGGGACTACAGGCAGACCTAAGGGTGTAATGCTTAAGCACTCCAATGTAATGTCGAACATGGTGGCCATAGAAAAGATTTGGACCGTTCCACCAGGTACCTCACGAGTTATTAGCTTCTTACCTCTCTGTCATATTTATGAACGGGCTGCCTCGTTTGCGTATCTCTATGCTGGTTATTCTGTTTACTATGCAGAGAGCTTGGAAACCTTGGGCGAAAATATAAAAGAAGTAAAGCCACATATGTTCAACACAGTACCACGCTTGTTGGAAAAAATCTATGATAAAATTGTGGCCAAAGGTTATGAGCTTTCGGGAATTAAAAAGAAGCTGTTTTTCTGGGCTCTTGCTTTGGGACACAAGTATGATCCTAATATAGACCAGGGAGGCTGGTATAATTGGCAGCTGAAAATGGCCAATAAAATCATATTCAGTAAGTGGAGAGAGGCTCTTGGAGGAGAAATTCAACAAATCAATTCTGGAGCTTCGGCTCTTCAGCCAAGACTTCTTCGGGTTTTTTGGGCAGCTGAAATCAAAATCTGTGAGGGTTATGGTTTGACTGAAACCTCACCAGTAATCACGGCCTCAATTTGTACTCATGAAGAAATGAGAATCGGATATGTGGGTAAGGTGATCGATGGTGTGGAAGTAAAAATCGCTGAGGATGGAGAGATTTTGGCTAAAGGCCCGAACATCATGATGGGTTATTACAAAGAGCCAGAGATGACAGCTGATGTTCTCCAGGATGGATGGTTCCATACAGGAGATATTGGGGTACTGGAAGGTGATTATCTGAAAATTACTGATAGGAAGAAAGAGATGTTTAAAACCTCTGGAGGTAAATATATTGCTCCGCAGGTTATGGAAAATAAATTCAAAGAATCTACACTTATAGAACAGCTAATGGTAGTGGGAGAAAACAGAAAATTCCCGTCTGCCGTGATCGTTCCTAGTTTTGAAGGACTTAGAGATTATTGTAACCATAAAGGAATTGACTACACTACAGACGCAGAAATGATAGAGAAGCCAGATGTGCTTGAAAAGTATCAAAGAGAGATCGATGGTTTAAATAAGTTCTTTGGAAAATGGGAGCAGGTTAAGAAATTCAAATTGTTACCTAACCCATGGCAAGTAGACACAGGTGAGCTTACCCCGACTATGAAACTTAAGCGAAAGGTAATTAAAGCGAAATATGAAAAAGAGATCGAGGAGCTTTACAATGTTTGATATTTGATTTGAATCAAAAACAGTCTGGACGAGCCGGACAATATATCATACCGAAAACGAAGCAAAAATTCTATTTTGTTTCGTTTTTTTCTTTTTATCCAACCAATAAGAAATTTAATTCGTAATTATCTCTGATTTCAAGTAATTAATTTGTGATGCATGCATAATTATTTCGCAATTTTTGTATGCATGCATACTATTTTTTTTTACATTAGCTGACCTTTAGGATCAGAGAGTAAATGAAGAGAGAAGAGACAGTAGATTACCACATTAAAAGTTCCTGGCACGCCATATCCAGGATGTACAATCACGAAGCCGCAAAAGAAGGTTTTACCACGGCCATAGGTTTCGTTCTGATTAATATAAATTCCAAAGAGGGTACACCTGCAACTAAGATTGCTCCGAAACTGGGTTTAGAGACAAGAAGTCTTACAAGGATGCTAAAAACCATGGAGGAGAAAGAACTAATCTATAAGAAACCTGATGAGCTCGATAAGAGATCAGTAAGGATTTATCTGACCGAAGAAGGAAAACGAAAAAAGGAGATTTCAGTAAAGACGATCAAATCCTTCAATGAGCAGGTGAGAGAAGTAGTGAGTGAAGAAGATTTGGGAAACTTTTTTGAAGTGTTTGGAAAGATCCAACTGGTCATAGATCAGGTGCAGGCCGAAAATGTAACAGATCTGCAGAAATCAATAATCGAATTTTAAAACAGAGTATAAGCCAAAATAATCATGAAACGAACTATTAGAAAAGTCGCCGTATTGGGATCAGGGGTCATGGGTTCAAGGATCGCCTGTCATTTTGCCAATATCGGTGTGGAAGTGCTTCTTCTGGATATTGTTCCTTTCGAACTCAATGACGTTGAGACGAAAAAGGGGCTAACCAAAGAGCATCCTGCCGTAAGAAATCGGATCGTAAATGATGCCTTGAAGAGTACGTTAAAATCTAACCCTTCAGCGATTTACGATAAAGCATTTGCAAGCAGAATTACCACAGGAAATTTTGACGATGACCTTCCAAAGATCAAAGACTATGACTGGGTCATTGAAGTGGTAGTCGAAAGACTGGATATAAAGCAGCAGCTATTTGAAAAGGTAGAAAAGTATAGAACACCGGGAACACTGATCACATCGAATACATCTGGTATTCCAATGCAAATGATGTGTGAAGGAAGAAGTGAAGACTTTCGGGTGAACTTTGCGGGAACGCACTTTTTCAATCCTCCGAGATATCTGAGACTTCTTGAAATCATCCCAGGCCCAAAGACTGATCCTGAGATCATTGATTTCTTGATGGATTATGGTGATAAGTTCCTTGGTAAGGAGACTGTACTTTGTAAAGACACTCCAGCGTTTATTGCAAACCGAATAGGTGTCTACTCTATCATTTCAGCTATGCATACCATTGAAAAAATGGGAATGGGCGTTTCTGAAGTGGATAAGCTTACCGGAACGGTTATCGGCCGCGCAAAGTCAGCCACCTTCCGTACCATGGATGTGGTAGGCTTGGATACCACGGTTAATGTAGCTAACAACTTGTATAAGGTACTTCCTCATGATGAGTCCAGAGATAAGTTTAAGCTTCCTAAGATCGTTGAGGTGCTTTATAACAATAAGTGGTTTGGCGATAAGACAGGTCAGGGTTATTTCAAAATGATCCGTCACAAAGATGGAAGGAAAGAACTGAAGGAACTTGACTTTGAGACTTTCGAGTACAAACCGGCAGAAAAGCCAAAGTTCAAGTCTTTGGCGGCAGCTAAGGAAGTTGAAGATCTAAAAGAGAGAATTAAGCTTCTTGTCAATTTTGATGACAAATCGGGTGAATTCTACAGAGCAACTTTCTACGATTCCTTTAGGTACTGTTCTTTCCGAATTCCTGAAATCGCTGATGAGCTATATAGAATTGATCAAGCGGTATCTGCCGGGTTTGGTTGGGAGCTAGGACCATTCGAAACATGGGATGTTTTGGGTGTAAGAGAAACGGCAGAGAAAATGGAAGCTGCGGGTGAAAAGCCAGCGGATTGGGTTTTCGAAATGCTGGATGCAGGAAACGAGAGTTTCTACAAAGTTGAAAATGGCAAGAAGCTTTATTACGATATTCCATCTAAAGGCTATAGAGAGATTCCTGGAACAGATGATTTCATCATTCTTGACACGCTTAAGGCTGCGGGCAAGAAAATCTGGGGTAACGCCGGAGCCACTATCTATGATATGGGTGATGAGGTGATCAACCTTGAGTTTCACTCTAAGATGAATTCCATGGGTCAGGAAGTTGTAGAAGGAATTAACACTGCTATTTCCATGGCTGAGAAGTCTTACAAGGGACTTGTTATCGGGAATGAGGGGGCTAACTTTTCAGCTGGTGCTAACCTTGCGATGCTCTTCATGTTCGCCGGAGATCAGGAGTTCGATGAAATCAATTTGATGATTGCAGGATTCCAAAACACTATGATGAGAGCAAGGTTCTCCTCAGTGCCAGTAGTGGTAGCACCACATAATATGGCTCTAGGTGGTGGATGTGAGCTTTCTCTTCACGCCGATCATATTCAAGCGCATGCTGAATTGTACATGGGGCTTGTGGAAGTAGGTGTTGGTTTGATTCCTGCTGGAGGCGGTACCAAAGAAATGACTCTTCGATTCTCGAATGGCCTGATGAAAGGCGATGTGGAAATGAATCAGATCCAGGAGTACTTTATGAATATTGCTACCGCAAAGGTGGCTACTTCGGCAAATGAAGCGAAGAACCTGGATTACTTAAGACCTACTGATGGAATCACATTGAATAGGAAGAGACAGCTGGCTGAAGCCAAAGCTAAAGTGATTGAATTGTCAGATGCAGGTTATACTCAACCTGTTCAGCAGAAGGATATCAAGGTTCTTGGAAAGAGCTCCCTGGCACTTTTCGAAGCAGGAATTACAGGTATGCGATACGGAGCCTATATCTCCGAGCATGATGCATTGATCGCAAAGAAGTTGGCATGGGTAATGTCAGGTGGAGATTTGTCCGCACCAACGATGGTGTCTGAGCAATATCTCTTGGATTTGGAAAGAGAGGCTTTCCTAAGTCTGACTGGAGAGCAGAAAACACTTGAAAGAATCCATAGCATTCTCTTCAAAGGTAAACCTCTCAGAAACTGATTTTTTCCTTCAAACTTCAAATTCTAAATAAAAAATTATGAACGCTTATATAGTAAATGGATATAGATCAGCAGTTGGGAAGGCTAAAAAAGGAGGGTTTCGATTCTATCGACCTGACGATCTTGCTGCTGACGTAATCAAGCATTTGGTGGCAAATACTCCTGGTCTTGAAACGTCCCATGTTCAGGATCTGATTGTGGGAAATGCTGTTCCGGAGGCTGAGCAAGGAATGCAGATGGGAAGAATGATTTCCCTTTTGGCTCTCGGCATTGATAACCCAGGCTTCATTATCAATAGATACTGTGGGTCTGGTTTGGAAGCTATTGCTTTGGCTTCCGCCAAAGTAAATGCAGGAATGGCAGACTGTATTATCGCAGGTGGTACAGAATCCATGTCTTTGGTTCCTATGATGGGATACAAAACTGCTTTGAACTGGAAAATTGCTTCCGAGCACCCAAGCTATTATTTGAGCATGGGCTTGACTGCGGAAGAGCTAGCAGCAGAATATGAAATCACACGAGAAGAGGCAGATGCATTTTCTGTAAGATCTCACGACAGAGCTTTGGCGGCTATCGCTGAAGGAAAATTCAAGGATGAAATCGTTCCGGTAGAAGTGGAAGAAACGTACTTGGACGAGGCAGGTCAGAAAAAGACCAGAAAATATACTGTTGACACAGACGAAGGCCCAAGACCGGGAACTTCTATGGAAGGCCTTGCGAAGCTGAGACCGGCCTTTAAAAATAAAGGTCAGGTGACCGCAGGAAATTCATCTCAAACGAGTGATGGAGCTGCTTTCGTCGTGGTGATGTCCGAAAGATTGGTGAAGGAATTGAACCTGGAGCCGGTGGCAAGAATGATGTCCTATTCTGTAGCCGGTGTTGATCCAAGAATTATGGGTATTGGTCCAAAAGAAGCAGTGCCAAAGGCATTGGATCAGGCAGGTCTTAAATTGAATGATATCGAAATGATCGAACTGAATGAGGCTTTTGCGGCTCAAGGTTTGGCCGTGATGAAGTCTCTGGATTTGAATCCTGATATCGTGAATGTAAATGGTGGAGCGGTAGCTCTTGGTCACCCATTGGGATGTACTGGGGCAAAGCTTTCTGTTCAGCTTTTCAATGAAATGAAAAGACAGAATAAAAAGTATGGAATGGTGACGGCCTGTGTAGGTGGTGGCCAGGGTGTAGCCGGAGTGTATGAGCTCCTTTAAATTGAAAAACTAGATAAAGATAAAATGGAAAGTGTAGCAAAGGATTCTCTCAATGGAGGAGAATTTCTAATCAAAGAATCAAATGCTCAGGATGTTTTTATTCCAGAGCAGTTCACAGAGGAGCAGCAAATGATGGCGCAGGCCTGTCAGGACTTCATTGATACGGAGATTAATCCGAATATTGAGGAGATCGACAGTATGAAAAACCCGGAACTTGTTCCTTCAATTTTCAAGAAAGCTGGAGAACTAGGTCTTTTAGGTATTTCTGTACCTGAGCAGTATGGTGGAATGGGAATGAGCTTCAATACATCCATGCTCATTGCGGATATTATTGGTGCGGCAGGATCATTTTCTACTACTTATGGAGCACACACCGGAATCGGTACCCTCCCGATCTTATACTATGGAAATGAAGAGCAGAAGACGAAGTATCTTCCAAAGCTCGCTACTGGAGAATGGGCTGCGTGTTACTGCCTGACCGAACCGGATGCAGGATCAGATGCAAACAGTGGAAAAACCAAGGCTACGTTGACTGAAGATGGAAAGCACTACCTGATCAATGGTCAGAAAATGTGGATTTCTAACGCGGGTTTCGCGGACCTTTTCATAGTCTTCGCAAAGATTGAAGACGATAAGAACCTTACGGCTTTCATTGTTGAGAAGGACTTTGGTGGAATCACCATGAATGAAGAGGAGAAAAAACTTGGTATCAAGGGATCTTCTACGCGTCAGGTTTTCTTTAACGACTGTAAGGTACCTGTTGAGAACATGCTTTCTGAGAGACAGAATGGATTTAAGATCGCGGTGAATATTCTCAACATTGGTAGAATTAAACTGGGTGCTGGTGTTCTTGGAGGAACAAGAACAGTTGCCACCCAATGCATTAAATACTCCACGGAGCGTAAGCAATTTGGAGTAAGCATTAATACATTCGGTGCGGTTAAGGCGAAGCTTGCAGAAATGGCTATCAGAACATTCGTTACAGAGTCACTTTGCTATAGGGCAGGTCAGGATATCGAAGACAGAATAGAGGAGCTTGCTTCTGAGGGAATGTCAGAAAGCGAAGCAAAGCTTAAAGGAGTTGAGGAATTCGCCCTAGAATGTGCTATCGCAAAAGTTCATGGATCTGAAGTTCTTGACTACGTTGTGGATCAGGGTGTTCAGGTATATGGTGGAATGGGTTACTCTGCTGATGCTCCAATGGAAAGAGCTTATCGAGATGCCCGAATTTCCAGAATCTATGAAGGAACCAACGAGATCAACAGAATGCTCATGGTCGGTATGCTTCTAAAAAGAGCGATGAAAGGAGAGATCAATCTTTTCGAACCAGCAATGGCTGTATCTAAAGAATTGACATCTGTTCCATCTTTCGGGAGTATCGATAATTCTCAGTTCCTGGCTCAGGAAAAAGATGTGCTTAAGAACTTGAAGAAAGTATTCTTGATGGTCGGTGGAAAAGCTGCTATGGCTCTTCAGGATAAAATCGAGAGCGAGCAGGAAGTAATGATGAATCTGGCAGATGTAATGATCGAGATTTATGCGGCTGAATCTGCTGTTCTTCGTACAGAAAAGCTTGCAGGAATCAGAGGTGAAGATGCTGTAGCAAATCAGTTGGCCATGACTCAGGTATACCTTTCTGAGGCGATTGATAAGGTTACCGCTGCAGCGAAAGAAGCGATTGCTTCCTTCACTACTGGTGACGAGCAAAAGGTTATGTTGATGGGCTTGAAGAGATATACTAAGGCTCCTTTGGTGAATACCAAAGTGCTTAGAAGACAAGTTGCCGATCACATGATCTCCGAAGGAAAGTATCCTTTTTAATTAGTTTATAGATTGAGTGAAAGCCCCTGATCCACACGGATTAGGGGCTTTTTTATTGAAAATGTGTAGATTAGACTACCAGCCTTTCTACTCTACATAGACCTTCAGCCCTATGAAAAAGCAATTTTTACTTCCTTTTGCATTCATCTGCTTCTTATCCATTCTGTTTTTATGCTTTAAGGATAAACCCATCGAGTCTTTCATTTCTTCTCTCTCAGAAGAGCAAAAATCTAAGGCACTTCTGGATTTTGATCATGAGGCTAAAACGGAGTGGCATTTTTTTCCTGGGGCAATGTATGAAAGAGAGGGGCTCTCTTTTTCTGAGTTATCCGAAGAGCAGAGAGAAAAGCTTTTTGATTTACTTCAAGCCTATCTGTCGAAATCCGGCCTGGAGAAAACCAAAACAATTATGGGTTTGGAAGCGGTGCTTCGTGAATTTTCCGGGGATTCAGTTTTAAGGAACCCTGAGAACTATCATGTGGCATTTTATGGAGACCCCCTGGAGGACGAGGTATGGGCATGGTCATTTGAAGGCCACCACGTGTCCTTGAATTATACGATTGCAGGAGAAAAGATCACAGCCACCCCAAGGTTTTTTGGATCTAATCCAGCCCGAATTCCGAAAGGCCCAAGGGAGGGGGAGCGAACGCTAAAAGAAGAAGAGGATTTTGGCTTTGCCTTAATCAACAGCCTGTCAGAAGATCAATTAGAGAAGGCTGTTTTCAGAGAAGAATCCTACAAGGAAATCGTGACCATAAACCAGTCAGTGGTGGACCCTTTGGAAACTGTTGGGATAGGTTTTGAGGAATTGGATTCTAAGCAGCAGAAAACGCTGATAAAAATCGTAGACCTATACCTGAGTGCATTGCCAAAAAAACTCAGTCAGAAACGCAGAAAGTTCATTCAGGATGAAGGATTTGATCATATTCATTTTGGTTGGGTTGGTGCAAAGAAGCTTGGCTCAGCTCACTATTATCGAATTCAGGGATTATCCTTTTTGATAGAATTTGACAATTCCCAGAATGATGCAAATCATATTCACACCGTATGGAGAGATTTCGATGGAGACTTTGGAAGAGATGTTTTGGCTGATCATTACCTGAACTCTCCTCATCATATGGTTCAGTAACCTGACAAAAGTCAATTCTTTTGCTGCTATGCGGCAGCGAGCCTGACTCATCCTCCTCATATTTTCGCAAGTATGGGAGAACAATCTATTCACCAGAATTTTTCAGCGGTTCAGAAAGCCCGGTTTTCTGCTCAACTTTTAGAAGATCTTGATGCGCTCGAGCTTCTTTTAAAGGAAGGGAAAATAGAAAAAGGCATTACCCGAATTGGTGCGGAGCAGGAATTCTGTCTGGTGGATGCTGATGGAAGGCCTGCGACATGTGCCATGGAACTTCTCGAAGCAGTAAATGATGAGCACTTCACCTCTGAGCTTGCTGTTTTCAATCTTGAAATTAATTTAGACCCATTGAAGCTGGAGGGAGATGCTTTTTCTAAAATGCAAAACCAGCTCGAGACTTTGCTTCAGCTGGCGAAAGAAAAAGGTAAAGAAAAAGAGGTTCATATCATCCTTACAGGGATTCTTCCAACAATCACCAAGCGTGAACTGGAAGAAGATTACATGACCCCTAGTCCAAGATATTTTGCACTGAATGAAAGATTAAAAGAGCTCAAGCAAGGAGGCTTTTCCTTGTATTTGGCAGGAGTGGACGAACTTTCTGTAAAGCACGAAAATGTGCTTTTTGAGGCTTGTAACACAAGTTTTCAAATGCACTTTCAGATTGATCCGGATGATTTCGAAAGTGCCTACAATTGGTCACAGGCCATCTCGGGACCACTCCTTGGGATAGCTTCTAACTCACCAATATTGCTTGGTAGAGAACTCTGGTATGAAACACGAATCGGACTTTTCCAGCAGAGTATTGATTCCAGACCATCCACATTCGCCCTAAAAGAACAGCAAGCCAGAGTAAGCTTTGGCAGAGATTGGGCGAAGGGTACCATTGTGGATTATTTCAAAAATGAAATTGCCAATCATCGCTCCATTTTGGGGAAGGAAATAGAAGGGAACTCTTTTGAAAAGGTGAAAAAGGGGGAGACTCCAAAACTTGCCGCCCTGAATTTACATAACGGAACTATTTATCGCTGGAACCGACCATGCTATGGAGTGGGTGGAGGAAAGGCTCATGTCCGAATAGAAAACCGATATGTGCCATCCGGACCAACGGTGATAGATGAAATGGCTAACATGGCTTTTTGGGTGGGTTTGATGATGGGTCGCCCAAAAAAATATGACAACATTCGTGAAAAAATGAGTTTCAGGGATGCTAAGTCGAACTTCATTAATGCGGCCCGGGTAGGAAAGAGAGCTCAGATGTTTTGGCTTGGAAACAAAGTTTCTATCGAAGATTTAATCCTTGAAGAGTTTCTTCCTATTGCTGAGAAAGGCCTTTCAAAAGCAGGGGTTGATCAAAAAGATATCACTCGCTTACTTGAAGTAATTCGTGGCAGACTAAGGGGCTCTTCTGGTTCAGAGTGGATAATCCGAAATTTTAGGAATCTAAAAAAAGAGAGTAAGCAGGATGATGCCTTGGTAAGCCTGGTGAAAAACCTACATGCTTTTGAAGAACGAGGTTTTCCTGTTCACCTTTGGGCGGAAGCTGAAAAAGTGGAAATACCGAATAATCCTAATCTCGTGTCTCATGCTATGAGTACACTACTATTCAGAATCGGGAAGTATGATTCGGCCGAGCTAGCACTAAAGATCATGGAATGGAAAAATATTCACCATGTACCGGTGGAGGATGAAAAAGGCAAAATTTGTGGCCTTCTTACCTGGGGTCATCTTGCCAAATTCAAAGATATGACTGCCAGTACCATGGTGGCAGATGTGATGATAGAGGAGATTTTTGTAACTGAGCCGAGTACGACCCTTGAAGAAGCCAAATCGCTGATGGCTTCTGAAGGAATCGGTTGTCTTCCAGTTCTGAACAAAGGACATTTGGTAGGAATCCTCACCGAGAATGATATCTGATGGGATCAGGCTATTCACCGTAAATCCTTTTTTGTTTTCTGTATCCGCGTAAGATTTTGCATATTAATCTGAACATCAGACCTATGCAAAAAACCCAAATTTTCAGTTTAGTATCTGCCATTGTCTTTTCTACTCTCATGGCTTGTCAGCCAGATAAGAAGATTCCTGGTGAAGATATTTCTAGCGCCCAAGATCAGATATTAGCTGGTCGAGCAATTTTTCAGAATCAGTGCTCCACTTGTCATAATTTTCAGGATAATGCTATTGGGCCAAATTTGAGTGGTCTTACGAGGAAGATAGAGTCCGAGTGGATTAAAGGGTTCATTGTTAGCCCTTCTTCATACTTTGACAGCGAAGATGAACGGGCTTTGGCACTTTTAGAAACCTATAAAACTCCAATGCCAGCCTTCGGCAGTTTGAGTGAAAATGATTTGGATGCTGTGCTTAGTTATATGCACACTTTTGCTACTCCAGCCGAGGAAGTAGGTCTTTTAGAGAATAAAAACTGGATTGAAGAAGGGGTGGATGATTCCGGCATCCGAATAGAAATTGAAGAGGTATTCCAATTACCAGCTTCCGATACAATTCCCCCATTTGCGAAAATGACCAAGATGGAACCTGTCCCTGGGACAAATCGATTGATGATTAATGACCAAAGGGTCGGAATTTATGAAGTGCTCGACTCCAAACCGAGTTTATTTCTGAATCTACAGGATCGCATGGAAAACTTAGTGAGCAAACCAGGTTGGGGAACGGGTTTGGGAAGCTTTGCCTTTCATCCAGATTACAAGGAAAATGGATTTTTCTATACGGCTCATACAGAGCCTGGTGGTACTGCGACTCCTGACATTGGATACACAGATAGTCTTAAAGTCTTCATGCAATGGGTACTTATGGAATGGAAGAATGATGATCCTGAGTCTTCGGTTTTTGAAGGGGAATCGAGGGAGTTGTTAAGGTTAGATATTCCTTCTCAGGCTCATGGCATGCAGGAGCTTGCCTTTAATCCGACTGCTAAGAAGGGAGGTGATGATTATGGTTTGCTGTATATAGGTTTTGGTGATGGGGGAACTGTGGAGCAAGGCTTTGCTAATATTTCTGATAACAAAGGGACTGACCTTTACAGTAGTATTTTGAGAATTGATCCTTTGGGAAGAGATAGTGAAAACGGGATGTATGGCATTCCAAAAGTGAACCCATTTTATGGAGTAGAAGGAAAGGCAGGAGAGGTTTATGCAAATGGATTCCGAAACCCGAACCGGCTTTTTTGGGATGAGGATGGAAATTTCTTTGCTACTGATATTGGGCAACATACCATAGAGGAAATAAATCGAATTGAGCCTGGTAAATTCTATGGCTGGCCATTCCGCGAAGGAACATTTGAAATAAATCCCTATGGAAATTTCAGGGAGATATTTCCGCTTAAGGATGGAGATGGAGGACTAGATGTGAAATACCCATTAATCCAAATGGAACATGATGAACTTGCCGCAATTTTTGCAGGCTATTTTATCGATAAGGGCCCTTTGTCCGGTAATCTGATATTTGGGGACATTCTTTCCGGCCGTCTCTTTCATGCTGATATTTCTGAGAAGCTTTCCCCGACAATTTATTCTTGGGCGGTAATTTTTGAAGGAAAAGAAATGACTCTTCAGGAAATGGTGGGAGAAGGAAATCGGTTTGATCTTAAGTTTGGTACCGATGCGGAAGGCAATATCTATATCATGAGTAAGACAGAGGGGAAAGTCTTCCGGTTGCTCCTGTAGGCCTTAAGCGTCTCCAAATTTCATTTTTAGCTCATCTTCTGTTAGCCTCCAATTATCGATGATTTTTCTCCTTTGGTCTTAAATAATCAGAAGGCCGGGACCACATGTCTAGTTTTGAAGCATTCACTCAAAAATAATAGACATGAAAAAGATACTATTGGTTGAAGACAACGATATGATGAGGTTATTCCTATCCAATTACTTTGGAAGTGAATATTCTGTAGAAGCGCTTTCTGACTCCTCTTTAGCGGGAGCATGGTTAAGTAAGAATAATGCAGATTTAATTTTGGCTGATTTTCCAGATGATAAGAATGGAAGTAGTATTCATAGGCTCAGCCACATAGCCGCGCAAAGAGGAATTCCATTGGTTATTCTAACAGACAAGGATAAAAGCGAACAACGGATTCAGGCATTTCAATGGGGTGCAAAGGATAGCATCAGCAAGCCATTTAATCCAGTCGAATTAAAATGGCGAGTGAGCTGCCACTTACCGGCATTTTCTCAAGTAGGAACTTTCTCTTCGGTAGCTTAAAAACCAGATAATGAAAAAGTTCTATTTACTACTAGTCAGCATTCTGGCCTTTTCCTGCGTTCAGGAACCGGATTTTGTGAAGGATCAACAAAAGCTTGACCCCGACCAGTTACAAAGCTCAAACGAATACGGGAATTTTGATTTCAGTGTGACCACTAATGTGAACCTGAATGTAAACCTATCTGACGATCGAGGGCTACCTTTTTCAGGAGTTAAAATCTTGGTTTCTGAACAAGAATCCGGCAAGGAGTTATTTGTGGGTTTTACTAATAAAGAGGGAGTTTTGCAGTCTGAGTTAACATTGCCAAGCTCAGTGGGTCAGGTTTTCCTGGAGGCAAATTATATAGGAATAACGGAGAAGGTTTTGCTTCCAGTAGAAAATAATCGGATCTCCTTCGATTATGTTGGGAAAGTCAGAGAAGATCAGGTACTCCCTTATGAAGAAAATGATGAGCTTGAAGGAGCAAGGGTTTATAGGCAATCTGCAAGTCAAGGCTTTCAGTTGACCTATGCCTCCACTTATGATTCCAAGGGGCTCCCGAACAATTTGGACCCAGAGAGGGAGTACATTTCGGCAACACTTCTGGAGTATATTAATGCCTCACTACCAGAAGGCAAGCCTGTGCCTGATTTCCACCCTACTTATTTGGCTGAAGGCAAAAAGACCACCTTAGATATCCAAGAGACGGCAGATGTATGGTTCACCTTTGTACATGAGGGTGCAGGCTGGAAAAACTCCCTGGGATATTATACCTATGAGACGAGTAGTCCACCACAAAGACCTGAAGATATAGAGGAGGTGGTCATACTTTTCCCAAACCTTTCTAAGAAAGGAAGCGGAGGGTCGCTTGAATCCGGACATAAGATTAAACTAGGAAGGTTCGAACCAGGCACATCCATTGGGATTGTATTGCTGGCAAACGGCTGGGATGGAAGCACCGGAGTGGGTGATTATTATCATAGCGTTTTTGCCGATAAAAAGCTTAACCCGGAACAAGACGATAGACTTAAGCAACATAATGTTTTGCTTTGGGATGAAGAGAATGAGCAGTTTCTTCTCGGCTTCGAGGATGTAAGAAGAGATGTAAGTTGGTGTGATCAGGATTTCAACGATGCCATTCTATTTGTCAGCTCAAATCCAGTCCGGGCCATCTCAACTTTAAATGTCAGCCCTATTGATAAGCCGGGAACTTTAGATCGGGACAATGATGGCATCAATGATAATCTTGACGAGTATCCGGATGACCCTAACCGTGCCTATGACAGCTACTATCCTTCAGCATCCTCGTTTGGTAGTTTAGCTTTTGAAGATAATTGGCCGGCTATGGGGGATTATGACTTCAACGATTTGGTTGTCGATTATCGATTCAGATATATCATGAATAGCTCTAATCAGGTAAATGAACTTCAGGCCAAGTTTAAATTCAGAGCTGCTGGGGCAGGATTTAGGAATGGCTTTGGTTTTCAAACGAACCTTGTTCCATCCCAAATAAAAAATGCTACCGGCATGAACCTCGGGCCCAATCTGATTAATGTGAATGCCAATGGGACTGAAGTCGGTCAAAACAAAGCAGTTTTCATTGTGGCAGATAATGTTCATCAGTTATTTGGAGTCAGTCATTTTATCAATACTGATCCATCTCTTAGAAGTCTGGAGGATAAAGAGGTCGACTTGATTATTGAGCTAAATGGACCAGTGAATCTTTCGGAAATTGGGAATGCTCCATACAATCCCTTTGCTATTATTTCGCAGGATCGAGGTAGGGAGGTTCATCTTCCAAACTATCAGCCGACAGACCTGGCAAGACAAGAATTATTTGGGACGGAAAACGATAATTCTAATCCAAATCAGTCCAGATATTATGTGTCAAGGACGAGTTTACCTTGGGCCATTCACATCCCGGAGAGTTTTGATTACCCGATGGAGAGTATGGATGTGAGAGGAGCGCACCTGAGATTTGATACATGGGCCAAAAGTTCAGGTTTCTCTTATCTGGATTGGTACAGGGACCAACAAGGTTATCGAGATTTATCAAGGATTTTTAAGAAGTAAGTTTAATCACCCTTGATTCAGAGCCTGGCAAATTGCTGGGCTCTTTTTTTATGCCTTCAGGGGTAACTTGCACTTATCATTCTTTCTCTTCCATTGGTCGGCAAAATAGCGTCAATCACCGATAATACCCTCTTAAGGCTGTTTTTGACCATACTTTTGGAGTATGAAAAGATTGAAGAAAAACCCATTGGAAACACTTCCAAGTGCGAAAAGAGCTTTTGATATTTTAGTCTCTTTTTCTCTTATTCTGGTGTTAAGCCCTTTGCTCGCAATAGTGGCATTGCTTATTAGGCTTGAGTCAAAAGGACCTGTTTTTTACTACTCTTATCGGGTAGGGATGAACTACCATATTTTTAAGTTTTACAAGTTTAGATCCATGCGTACAGATGCTGATCAACTGGTTGACAAAATGAAGCATCTAAATGCTTATGGGCAAAGCGAGAAAGGTGATCAGGAAATACAAGAACTGACTCGTGACAAGATAATCTCCCTTGGGATGGAAGCTGTCAGACTTCAGGACGAAGGCATCTTGACAGAAAGGGCATATGAACAACAAAAAGAAAAGGCTGAGGCTCAAGCTTTCGTCAAGTTTGAGAATGACCCAAGAATAACCAAGGTTGGAAAGTGGATCCGAAACTTGAGTATTGATGAGTTACCGCAGCTTTTCAACATCCTTATTGGAGACATGTCATTGGTTGGTAATAGACCCCTTCCGCTTTATGAAGCAGAAAAATTAACATCAGATGAATCTATTGGACGCTTCATGGGACCAGCAGGTTTGACCGGACTATGGCAGGTTACGGAGAGAGGGAAAAAGGGCGTTGATGCTAAATCAAGATGTGCATTAGATATCCATTATGCTCAGAACCATAATTTCTGGATGGATATTAAGATTCTGGCAAAGACTCCTCTGGCCGCAATACAACACGAGAACGTTTAGCCATGAATTATTTATCTCAATGGCGTGATCGGTTAATTCGCAAGCCAAGCACAGGTAAGCATATCCCTTTCATTGACGGGATGAGGTTTCTTGCTATAGTCCCGGTAATCTTTCAGCATGCAAACGAAAGGTTGTTTAAATATGGCTCTCTGCCTGAATTGAATCCCACTGAAGACTTTGTGTCCTTTCTCATATCCAGAGGGACTATTGGGGTTTTTATTTTCTTCGCTATTAGTGGGTTTATCCTATCTCTGCCCTTTACCAAGCAAGCAAATAATTGGAGTTATATGGACTATCTTAAAAGAAGGTGGTCGAGAATTGAACCTCCATTTATTTTCTGGATGAGTTTCTGTGCGATTATTCTCCTGGTCATTCAGATGTATCCGGTTAAAACCATCCTCTGGCATTTTCTTGCAACGATCACCTATACACATCAGCTATTCTTCCAGGAGTATTCCATTATAAATCCTGTTGCCTGGTCTCTCGAAGTAGAAATTCAGTTTTATCTCCTTGCGCCATTTATTGCAATGGGATATTTCAGACTGAAATCAGTCAATAAGCGCCGCCTGGGGATGCTTTTATTTATTGTGTTTTGGGTAGTCATTCAAAACTTGCTAGGCTGGAATCTGCACCCCTGGAAAGCTACACTTTTTGGTCAGCTGCCTCATTTCATGGTTGGTATTCTTGCAGCAGACCTATTCAAATTTCCTGTAAAGTGGATTCAGCAGTTTAAGCTTTGGGACATACTTTTTCCCTTATTGCTTTTGACCCTAGCCTTTACCTGGACAGAGGAACTCGTTAAGTCTTTGGTCTTTGAAATTAGTCTGCTGGGCCTCTTTTTGTCCATCATTTATGGAAAGTACACGAGGAAATTATTATCCATTTCATGGATCAGTATCATAGGAGGAATGTGCTATACGCTGTATTTGATGCATTTGCCTCTGTTAGAAGCCTTTTATTCATTTATCGGCAGGTTCGGTCAATGGTCGGGCTATTTCGGTCAGTTATCGATAAGTCTGATTATCATCCTCCCTATAATTTTCCTTTGTAGTGTAATAGCATTCAGATGGATCGAGCAGCCATTCATGAAGCAGCGACCTAAGAAGGTTGCCAACCTTGAAAAGCTAAGAAGTTCCGCTCTCTCTGAACTTTAACACTTCAAATATGAAACGGATACTAATTATTTTCTTAACTCTTCTTTTCAGCTTGAGTCTGGAAGCTCAAGATCTCAAGGGATTGAGTATGGACAGGTTAAGACCTTTGGACTCATTGATCCAGGAAGCTTTGGACAAGGCACCCCTAATCCAAAGACTTTCTAAAGGACAGGAGCAAAAGATGGAAGAGATCGCATTAAGTCGCAAAGCATGGCTTCAGCACCTCGCCTTGACCGGAGGATATAATTATGGAAATGGGGTTGTGGCGGATAACCTTACCACCAGCGTGGATAACCAAAGAGTGTGGCGAACAAGTAACTTTTCCACGTTCAGCGTAGGTGTTCAGCTGAGGCTGCCTATTTCAGAATTGACTAATCAAGGAAACAGGGTAAAGATCAGCAAGCTGGCTATAGAAGAAATGGAGTACCAGAAAGAGGACCTGAGAAATGTGATTACTGAAGAAGTAATCAAACGCTACAACAGCCTTGAAAGAACCCTGAAGACCATAAAACTTCAGGCATTAAAAGTGGAGGCTGATGAAGCTGCGGTTCAGGTTACTGAATCTTACTTCAAGCAGGGAACTGCTGACATAGATGAATACCGAATGGCCATGGACATTTTAACCACGGCACAAATCGAGCTCGAGAAATCCAGAAGTGATGCCTGGTATTATAAGCGTACCCTGGAAGAAATTGTAGGATCCCCAATTTTCTATTAATCATGACTTTTGTACAGATTGTTCGGCTATTGGTGCGTTTCGCACCCTACATTATTCTCTCTGCATTGATTTTGGCAGGTGCTACTGCATGGATGTCTTTGAATACAAAGAAGCAATACAGCAGCCACACCTTGCTAAATACAGGATTGATATCAGGTTATAATATTGAAAGCAATAAGGGTCAGCGTGTGGATTATGCCTACACGAATAATGAGATGGAAAACCTGATCAACTTGGCGACCTCATTTGAAACCTATCAGGAATTATCTGGGAGGCTGCTCGCAGATTTAATGCTTGCCCAAGCAAACGGTAAGCAGGTTCTAATCGGCGACAACCTTCAAGAGTGGTATAGCCTTTTAGAGGAGGTTCCTTTTGACATTGATGCAAAAGATACGCCTGATGAGGTTTTTAGTAAAATCAGAGAAGTCTCGGAAATGGATAAGGAAAATCCCATTTATGAGATTATGCACTCAAAGAACCCATTTATTGGGCTTGAGACCTTGGAAAATTTGAAAGTGACAAGGGAAGGAAGTTCTGATATGATTCGCATGGAGTATACTTCGATCGACCCTTATCTATCTCAGCAAGTGTTGGTTTTGCTAACAGATATTTTTCTCACAAAGCAAAAGAGTATAAAAGAAGGTCAAACTGATTCAGTGATTAATTTCTTTGAAGAAGCAACCCAGAAAACTCTTTCTAGACTTCAGTCCGCTGAGGATGAACTTCTCAGGTTCCGCGTAAAGAATCAGATTATAAACTACTATGAGCAAACCAGATTCATCGCTGGAAATAGAGAAGAATTGATCAAAAAATATCAGGAGGAGCTTAGAACGAAAGCTGCGGCAGAGTCATCTTTAGAAAGGGTAAACCTGGAAATAAAAGACAAAAATTCCCTAGCGGCATTGCAGAGACAAATAGCCCAGAATCAAGGAAAGATTGCGGATTACAACTTTGCTCTCATGGAGCTCCAATTAATGGGTTCAGAAGAAGGAAGTTCTGCAGATGAGAATCTCAAGTATGAGCTCGAAAGCAAAATTTCAAATCTGAGGAATGAGATGATGGATGTGACTTATGGAGTTATGGAAACAAGTCAGACTTCAGATGGTGTCAGTACTCAAAATCTTCTTACTCAATGGTTGACTTCAGTCATTACCGTGGAGGAGTCCACGGCAAGAATTGAGGTGATGGATCGTAGAATGAAGGAATATGATCAGATTTATGATCGTTTTGCTCCTTTGGGATCTACTTTGAAAAGACTTGAAGGAGAAATTGACGTTGCAGAGCGTGAGTACCTTGAGAATTTGCACTCTTTTAATCAGGCCAGACTGCATAAGTATAACATGCTCATGTCTAGTAACCTGAAGGTTATTGATAAGCCATTTTATCCTGCTCAGCCAGAAAAGTCTAAGGCTATTATCATGCTTGCACTATCTTTTATTGTAGGGTTGGTGGTTCCGTCCGGAGTTTTGATTGGAGCTGAATTACTCGATGCAAGCCTGAAAACCCCCAATCATGCTTCTCAGTTAACGAAGCTGAATGTGGGCGGAGTTCTGCCGATGTACCCGAAGAAGTTAGAAAAATCTCCAATTGATTTTGACACTCTTGACCGACAAGCTATGAACTTATTTCTTCAGGAGCTCAAGGTAGCTTCGGTTGGAAAGAATTCACCAGCAGTTATCACTGTATGTAGCATTCACCCTATGGAGGGTAAAAGCACATTGATTGAAAAAGTAAAAGCTTTTATATCTGAGAACTGTCCTTCAGATCAGGATTCATTTGAATTTATAGAAATCCCTTCCTTACTCAATCATCCTTACGTAGATGATTCCCTTCGAAAAAGCGATATCCATTTGCTCGTAGCAAGAGCAGATCGAAAGTGGACCGATGCAGATCAGCATGCAATTAAGGTTTACCGCAAGTTTGTTCAGCAGAAGCCCCTATTATTCTTGAACAGGGTCAGAACCGATATTATGGAAGATATCACTGGTGAGGTTCCAAGAAAAAGGAGCTGGATCCGAAAGAAAATTAAATCTATCCTCAGCTAATTTATGAAGACCATTATTTGCCATAGTTTCCCAGCGTGGGATACTCCTTATGTGAAGTCGACTATTGAAATCATCAAAAGACTCTCTTCTGATCATCGAATAATCTTCCTCGATTACCCGTATACCTTAAAGGACTATTTTGCGAATGATCATGCACCTAAGACTGCCATGTTTTCCAGGAAGTGCAGGGTGTTCAACACTGAGTTTGGAAAAGTTGAGGTATATAATTCTCTACCGACCATTCCAGTGAATTGGGTAGAGAATAAGACCCTATTCAATTTCTTAATGTGGATAAATGGATTAATTCAATCCTTGACCATTTCACAAATCCGGAAACATGTAACCACTGAAGAGACTTATGTGGTGAATGCATTTAATCCGGTTTATGGCTATTTCACTTCAAAATATTGGAAGGGTCTTCCTATAAGCTATTACTCCTATGATCAACTCGACTTTACACCATGGGCAAGTAAGTGGGGAAAAGTGTTTGAGCCGCTATTTGTAAGGAAGGTAAACCGGGTTATCGTAAGCTCATCCGGTTTAAAACAGAAGTTCGATGCGCTACATGAAAGAGTTTTTTGTGTTAAAAATGGGGTTACGCTTGATCATTTTCTGGGCAATAGAATGGAAAAAACGCATTTCAGAAAAATGGGCTATTTGGGAGCATTTGATGAAAGAATCGACTTAAAATTACTTTCTGATGTGGCCAAAGCTTTTCCCAGTTATTTGATTGAGATCCTAGGCCCAAATAAGATTACTAGCGTGTCATTACCTCCAAATGTGATCTTCTTAGGAAAGAAAAAACCCAATGATCTGCTACCCGTAATCGAATCCTGGGATGTTGCTTTGATCCCATTTTTAAGCACTGAGTTTACAAGAGCAATTTATCCTTTGAAAATCAATGAATACCTCGCGGCAGGTAAGCCTGTGATTAGCACAAATTTTTCTGATTTAAGCGACTTTGAATCTGTGGTGCGCGTTGCTGACGATTCTGAGTCTTTCATAGATGGAATAAAGAAAGAAATACGGTATAACAATCGATTAAAGATTTCAAAGCGGGTTTCATTCGCCAAAGCTAACAGTTGGGAACACAGAGCAGGTCAATTTGTGAAGGCTCTTTCGGCCTAATTCAGTTATCCCCGCCCTTCTGTCATTCACCTGAGAAAGCTGTTCACTCATCGTTTGTCTTAATTAAAGCATTGAATGCTAGGTACTTTTGAATAGCTAAAAAGTACAGATGAGCACTTCTCAAGACATACTCTTCAAAAAATATGGCGCATTGCAGTTTGCCAGCGGTTTGGGGCTTTTACTCCTTCTGGCTTTTGTAGTCCTGAGTATTGGGTTTGTGCATGTCCTTGGTCTGACCGGTATTATACTGGTTATGCTTATCCCTGTGGCTGTTGGGGTGGTTACTTATCTCTGGGCTAAGCCTAAAGCTGCGGTTTGGATTTGTCTAATCATGGGGTTTTTGATTTCGGGACTTGGGCGATACGTGATAGCTCCATGGGGATTAAGCATTGACATCCTCTTGTTTCTAGCAGTCCTAATTGTTGTCATAAACCCTGCGGTGATAAAAAAGTGGAAGCATGCTAAAACAGATATAGTGTTGTTTTCCCTGGTCTGGATGGGATACCTCGTTCTGGAGATGTTTAATCCTGCAGGTAATGGATTGGAAGCATGGTTCTATGCCATGAGAGGGATAGGCTTTTATCAGGCTATGGTAGTGCCATTGGTTTACCTTCTTTTCAGAGAAGAGAAAGACTTCCACACCTTCATTAAAGTCATTGTGTTGTTGTCATTATTGGGAACAGTTTGGGGCTTTAAGCAACAAATATTCGGAGTTGATTCAGCTGAGTATAGATGGTTGTGGGACGAAAATCATCACGAAGAACACATTCTTCATGGGGTTCTAAGGGTATTCTCATTTTACAGTGACGCTGGGCAGTTTGGAGCTTCTCAGGCTATGATGTCCATGTTGATGGGAATCATGGCGTTTGGTCCTTTCAAGCTTTGGAAGAAGCTGGGCTATGGAGCTCTTTGCGTAGTCTTTTTCCTAGGTTTTGCTATTTCTGGAACCAGAGGGGCTCTTGCCGTACCACTTTTTGGTGGGCTTGCTTATCTCTTTTGTACTCGAAATTTTAAGATTTTATTTGCCGGTTTAGGAAGCATGGTGTTGGTCTTTGTGATCTTGAAATACACCTTCCTTTTCCAGGGCGTGGAGCAAGTAAGAAGAATGCGAACCGCGCTGGATCCGGAAAACCCATCTCTTCAGGTAAGACTTGAAAATCAAAGAACATTTGGGCGATACCTCGCTGATAAACCATTCGGAGGAGGGGTAGGAACTGCAGGGTTTTGGGGAGCGAGGTTTAACCCAAATTCTTTGATGGCCAATACTGCAACCGATTCATGGTATGTAAAGATCTGGGCTGAAACGGGTATTGCGGGCCTCGCAATTCATCTAAGCTTCCTCGGATTTGTCATAGGTAAAGGCGGATACATATGTATGAATCTTCCGGACCCAAAACACCGAACCTATGCTATGGCTGTTTTTGCCTGCATTGTCGGAGTAATATTCTCCAGTTATGGAAACCAGGTATTCGGCCAAATGCCTACGGGTATGGTCATGAATATGGCTATCCCATTTCTGTTTCTCATTCCATCATGGACAAAAAGAAAGAAAAAATGAATACAGTAATTACAATTTTGATTCTGCCAATTTTGGCATACCTCTTTGTCACTTCTTTTTATCAGCTAGTCCTCGCATTGGCTTCAAAAAGATACAATAGCCCAAATATTTCAGGTTCCGAAGATCAGCGAGTTTGTGTGGTGGTGCCGTGCTACAAAAGCGATGAAACCATCCTCACCTCTTGTAGATACAACATGAAGGTGATCAGAGAAAATGAGGGCTCAGATCTTTTGATAATCGCGGACCAACTTCAAAAATCAACCATTCAGGAATTGAAGGCTCTTGGAGCAAAGGTTGTGGAGGTTTCGTATGAGAAAAGTACTAAGGTCAAGGCACTTAATTGTGCAGTTGCTTATCTAAAATCTCATCATACATACGATTCAGTGTTGGTGTTAGACGCTGACAATCTCCTTCATCACAAGTTTTCTAAAGTAACTTCTTTTTACCATCAACAGGGCTATCCATGTATTCAAGGAGAAAGACTTCCCATGAATCAAGATACCACTCTGGCTATTCTGGATGGATTGTCGGAAAAGGCTAATCAGGAAATGCTATGCAAAGGAGCGAATGTTTTTGGCATGTCTAGCAAGTTGACCGGATCGGCGATGTCATTTAATTTCTATTTATTCATGAGGGTAATTCCCGAATTAAATGCCGTTGGTGGGTTTGATAAGGAGCTTGAATTATTATTGACTTCACAGGATGTCTTTGTCAAGTACACTCCTGAGCTGATGGTGTTAGATGAGAAGGTGAGGTCTTCTGCCGATTTCGAAAAGCAGAGAGGAAGATGGTTGCAAAGCCAATATGCGTTTTTAGCAAAGTCATTGTCTCCAGCTTTAGCTAAAGCAAAAGGAGGAAATTTTGATTACCTGCATAAGAGTTTGCAGTTGGCATTACCTCCAAGAATAATCGCTCCACTTGCCTGGATAGCACTTATTGCTTTAGCTCTAATTACAGGCTCTAATCTGGTTTTTAGTTTTAGCGTGATTGGCTTTGTGGGACTAATGTCGTCCTATTTGATTTCAATCCCCTTCCATTGGTGGGCCGGTCATTTGCCATCAATTCTTAGAGCACTTCCAAGATTATTCCTTTCTGGGTTTAAGTCTCTCTTCTGGATGAAAAGAGCAAAGACTCAGTTTTTACACACTCGTCATCAAGCAGCAATATCATGATTACTGAAGGAATGCCCTGGGCGATTTTACTGCCACTAGCCTTAATGTTTTTGATATGGGGCGTGAATGCGGGAAAATCTGAAATCAAGAAGAAAACATCAAAAAAATGAGTGGATCACTGTCAATTTTAATCATCTGCAAATCCCTTCCCTGGAGATTCAATGGAGGTATTCAGACCCATGTTTGGGATCTTTCAAGAACCTTAATCACGAAGGGACATAAGGTCACAGTTTTGACTGGTGGCGCGTGGAAAAATCGACCTAAATCCTTTCTTAAGGAGGGAGTGGAAATTGTGGAAATACCCTTTTTCCCTGGCCGCAGGTTACCATTCTTTTCTTCACTGATTGAAGAGTTTGCCTTTAATTTCTCAGCCCGAAACTGGGTTAAGGTCAATCATGCCAAGTTTGACATTATCCACGCCCAGGGAAGAAGCGGGTACTTACTTTACTCCGTAAGGCCCATCCAAAAAAAGCTAGTACAAACCATTCATGGCTTAACTGATAAAGAAGCGAATGCATCAAATACACTAAATATTGACGCTAAATCCCATTCCTTCTTTGCACGGAAGTGGGAAAGCAAATTACTGGAGGCGACTCGAGCAACTATCGTAGTTAGTAGTGATTTGAGATCAGCGATTTCAAAATCAAATGAATCAATCAGGGTGATCCCCAATGGAGTGAAAAAGCTCCATTCGGGTTTTAATTCTAAAGAGATCAAATCGAATAAGCGGTTTGTATTTGTTGGCAGATTATCTCCTATTAAGGGTTTGGTTCCACTGATAAAAGCAATAGGGAAATCTAAAGCAGATTTATTCCTGGATATCATTGGAGATGGGCCACAGCGAGCTGAAATACAAACTTTAATTTCGAAGTTCAATCTTCAGAATAATGTCAGGCTATTGGGTCAGAGATCCAATGAAGAGGTCCGAAGAAGCCTCTCATATTACCAGGCCTTGGTTTTACCTTCTTTTTTTGAAACTCAGGGGATTGTTCTATTAGAGGCTAATTACCAGGAGATTCCCGTGATTGCTTCTGATTTACCTGCTATCCGGGAAAGTGTGACCCATATGACAAATGGGCTTCTCTGTGACTCTTACAATCCATCTTCTTTCGTGGAGGCAATGATCAGGTTGAGAGATGATAATTCCTTGGCCCAAAGGATGGGTCAAGCAGGAAAAACTATTGTAGAACAGAATTTTTCATGGGACAGGATAGGTGATGAAACCTTGAAAGTCTACTATAAAATCGCGGGGTAATGAGGCTTTTGAATGTTTTTAAGAACCTTTCAACCACCATCTTTTCAATTGGAGGACAAGGTTTTTTCATGCTGGCCAATATGCTGGTCTTCTATGTAATAGTTCAGAATTTCACTCCTTCAGAATTCGGGGTTTGGGCTCTTTTTCTTGCCATTATCTCCATTTTGGATGGTATCAGACAAGGCTTGATTCAAAATCCTTTAATAAGGCTTCTCATGATTCACCATGATAAAGAAGGTGAGATCTTGGGTACAGCTTTAGTACTACAATCTGGGTTCTTAATCATTGCCAGCTTAATTCTCTTTCTGACCGGAGATTTTATCGCAAGCAGGTTAGACATGCCTGATCTCGGCGGTTTGTTGTCATTTAGTTTTTTGGCTCTCTTCGGCTTAAGTGTAATTCAATCACTCAGTTCTTTGGCTTTGGCCAAAAATAAACTCTTTACTTACTTCTTCTTAAATGCAGGTTATTGCCTGGCTATTTCCGCAGCTTTAGCCTATTTAATTTTTGTTCCAGGACTTTCCTTCGAAGGGATTTTACTGGCACTGGGCCTCACTGGAGTCTTATTTTCATTCATTGGGGGTATGATGCCTTTTTTCAAATTCGGTATTCCAAATCTAAAGTGGGTCAAGCCCATTGTAGATCAGGGGAAGTATAACTCGGCTACCAATCTCTGTTCTTTACTATTTCAAAAAGCAGATATTTTCATGATTGGCTATTTTCTTAATCCTGCAGCAGTAGGAGTTTTCCAATTAGCCACTAAAATCATTCAATACGTCGAGCTTCCTCTCTTGGCATTCGGTCAAACCATTTATCCTCGACTTGCTGCAACTCAGCGAAAGGGAAACGGCACTCACCTTAATTTCGAATATGCCCGAGGCCTGTTCTTTTTATTTGTATTAACCATTCCAGGAGTACTGGCCGTTTTGGCTTTTGGAGAAAACCTGATAGAAATCCTTGGGAATGGATCATACGAGCAAGCCTTATGGATTCTGTTGATTTTGATTCCGGCTAGTATGATCAAGCCTTGGGGAAGAGTTTTTGGGTTGACGCTTGAGTCTGTTGGACTTTCACAGATTAACCTCCAGATGTTGATTTTCAGTTTGGGTTTGAATATGATTTTGAACCTTATACTTATCCAGCTCTATGGCTTGATTGGTGCGGCGATAGCCACGGCATTAAGTACCATTTTGACCATTATTATCGGTCAATTGAGATTGAGAAAATATGTCAATATCGCTTCTCACTGGGGCCTTTGGAATACCATTAAAAATGAAGTTTTACCATCGTTAAAGTAAAAAATTATGGAACTCACTTTTGGACAAGCGCAAGTTTACACCAGTGCTAGAATGAAGGATAACCCTGCACTCGCAAAGCTTTTCAATAAGGTTTTTGGCTATACCAATATTGGCAACTACGCTCGCTTCACCATCTTCAAAAAGCTGATGAAAGAGATACCTCTTTCAGATAAATCCGAAATTCTTGATTTAGGAACAGGGTATGGTGAATATGCCATAAGTCTGGCTGAAGCTAATCCCAGCGCAATTATTCATGCACTGGATATTGATCAGGAGAGGATTAATTCTGTTGACGAAGCTCTTTCCCAAGCGGAAATAAGAAATGTAAGAACGACAAGTAAGCATTTAGAGGAAACGGCTATTTGCGAATTGGATTTCGTTTTTTCAATTGATGTTTTCGAACATATTCTCCCTGAGGAAATGCCTTTCTCAACTGTTCGTGAGAAACTTAAAACCGGAGGCTATTTCATGGTAAAAATTCCAAATAAGGATCAGAGTACCATATTTCCGGAAAAGTACTTCGAGGAGCATCAGGACTGGCTAGAAGATGAACACATAGGCCAGGTGTATGATCTTGCTGGGTTAAAAACCAGATTTGAAAATGAAGGCTTCGAAATAGTGCATGCTTCCTACTCAGATGGTATCCTATCAAGATTTGCATGGGAAATGGCCTACCTGGGAAAGAAGGCTGGCACTTTTACTCAGCTCTTAACCCTTCCCTTTGCCAAGGCATTGATTCATTTGGATCGACTGCTTCATTCTGGAAAAAAAGGAAACGCTATCCAGGTTATCGGTAAAAAAGTTCACTCATGAATCGGCCATTGATTTCCATCGTCACTGTAAACTATAAGCAGCCTGAAGTGACCCTTGAGCTTCTCAGAAGCCTGAATGCCATTTCCTATCCAAATTTGGAAGTAATACTCGTGAACAATGGGCAGAAGGATTCAATTCTGACGGATCACAATGAGTGGGGGTTTGAAGTCAAGGAGATAAACTCTGAAGAAAATGTAGGCTTTGCTGGCGCAAATAATTTAGGAATAGATGCAGCTGATGGTGATTATTTGTTTTTTCTCAACAACGACACAGAGCTGTCAGAAGGCGTAATTGAAAGTGTTCTTTCTTGCTTTGATTCGCCTCAAATAGGGGCAGTATCACCGATATTGAGATATTTTGATCTTCCAGAGAGGATCCAGTTTGCTGGATATACTAAGATTAATTCATGGACCGGAAGGAATAGTTTAATTCAATCACCTAGTGATAACTTGTCAATAGACTCCCCGTACTTTCATGGTGCTGCTGTAATGATTCCCAGATGGGTAATCAATAAGATAGGTCCTATGCCGGAAGATTATTTCCTGTATTATGAGGAACTAGATTGGTCACAAAGAGTAGTTGATGCTGGGCTGAAGATTAAGGTTTGCCATAAGGTTTCAGTCTTACACAAGGAATCCATTTCTACAGGTAAGAATTCACCTCTGAAACTCTACTACCAAACCAGAAACAGAGTCCATTTTATGAAGAGAAATGCCAAAAGCTTTATCCCCTTCTTGGTCTTTTTCTGCGGAGTTAGTATACCCAAAAACCTTATCTCCTTCAGCATAAAAAGAAGCTGGGCTCATTTTAGAGTATATCTCCTCGCTTGCAAACATGCCCTTGTTTCCGGTAGAAAAGGTTGGGTGGACGCACAATTTCTACACTAATCATTCATCGATTATTTGGGTCATCCGCCCAAGCTTTTTGGTCACTCGTCGATAATAAGGGACATTGAGAAATCGCAGATATACCTTTAGGAAAACTCAAAAGATATGGAAGCGATATTTTGGACAAGCATTGGATTAATCCTTTACACATTTTTAGGATACCCTATCCTCATCACTTTGCTGAGTAGAGTAACAAAGAATCAAAAGAGTCAAGAAGAATTGGAATGGGAAGATCTTCCTCCGGTCACTTTGATGATTGCAGCCTACAATGAAGAGGATATTATAAAGGATAAGATTGAAAACTCCTTGAAATTAACCTATCCGAAGGATAAGCTAGATGTCTTGTTTGTAACAGACGGAACGACGGATAATAGCCTTTCAATTTTGCGGAAGCATCCCGAGGTATATTATTCTCATTCGCCAGCAAGAAAAGGAAAGATCGCTGCGATCAATAGGGTTATGTCTGAGATTACGACTCCTATTACCATTTTCACTGATGCCAATGTGATGCTGAATCCTGAGGCGGTGTGGAAGATGGTTAACCATTTTCAATCCAATAATGTGGCAGCAGTGTCAGGAGAAAAGGTAGTGCTTTCATCAAATCACGATGCAGCTTCAGGTACTGGTGAAGGAGCTTATTGGAGGTATGAATCTTATTTGAAGAAGAAGGATGCAGAATGGAATACGCTTGTCGGTTCAGCTGGCGAGTTGCTTGGAATTAGAACGCACCTTTTTACCCCTACCCCTGAGGATACCGTAATTGAAGACTTTGTGATGACGGTGAATTATGCCATACAAGGATACAAAGTAGCCTATGAGCCAGAGGCGAGAGCTGTGGAAACGGCTTCTGCAAATGTAGAGGAGGAAGAGAAGAGGAAAATCCGAATCTCCGCCGGTGGAATCCAAGCCATAAGCAGACTTCCTCAAGCTTTAAATCTTATTTCTAATCCTAAACTGGCTTTTCAATACATTTCACACAGAGCATTAAGGTGGACTTTGGTTCCTCTTGCTTTTGTCACTGCATTTTTCAGCTCCTTCTTTTTGATTAAAGAGGGCTGGGTTTTCAGTTTAGCCTTTGTGGTGCAAGTGATCTTTTATGGTTTTGCATTGATGGGATATTTCTACCGAGACAAAGCCATAAAAAGGAAAATTCTTCACCTACCCTATTATTTTACTTTTATGCAGATTTGCGTGGTAAAAGGCTGGGTGAGATTCTTTCAAGGATCCCAAAAAGTGACTTGGGAAAAGGCCAAACGAGCAGTCCAAGTATCCGCTTAAAGCAAGTTCAATCTTTTCATAAGAGCTTCTTTATTAGCTCTGGAAATTGGAATTACTTTGTCTTCGATAAGCAAGTTTGACTCTTCGATGTCTATGATCTTTGGGATGTTGACAATGAAGGATCTATGAACCTTCTGGAAGTTATAGTCGCTTAATCTTTGTTCCACATGCTTGATGGTCGTATGGACGATGTAGCCTTTTTGCTTCGTTTTGAAAAGAGCATAATCACCCTTGGCCTCGATGAACAAAATATCCTCAATTTTTACTTTGATGAGTTTACTATCTACTTTCAGGAATATGTTGTCTTCGACAATTTTAGATAATGCAGATGCTTTTTCTTCAGCAGACTTCAGGCGATCAAAGGACGCCTTTGCTACCTGAATAGCGGCATTCACTTCTTTTACTCCATAGGGCTTAACTAAATATCCAAATGGGCCTTTGTCCTTGGCTCGGGCTATGGTTTCATTATTTGCGTAGGCAGTAGTAAAAATGAAAGGAATGTCGAATTGATCACGAAGAAGTTCGGCTAGTTCTACTCCATCCAGGTCACCACTGATCTGAATATCCAATAGCGCCAATTCAGGAATTTCCTCATTACAAATGGCTATGGCCTCATCGGCACTTTCTGCAGCGCCAACTACCGTATGGCCCAGCATTTTGAGTATGTCTTTCAGACTCTCTGATATCAAAAGGTCATCCTCAACGATTAAAATCTTAAGTGGGCTTGCTTCCATATGCTAAATCAACAAAGATTTTCGCAATAAGCCAATAAAGATTAACGGATTACGGAGTGGGTATTGTCACTGTGAATTCGGCTCCCTTACCTACATCGCTTTTTACATCAATAGTACCGGAGTGAAGTCGAACAAATTCCTTGGTAATAGAAAGACCAAGACCTGTACCCTGAATATTCTTTACGTTGGTAGCTCGGAAGAATGAAGAGAATAACCCCTGCTGGTCTTTTTTTGGAATTCCAATTCCGTGGTCCCTGCACAGGATTTTTATATCAGCTAACCTGTTGAAGTTGAGCTCAAGCTCAGGGTCTTTTTTTGCATCCGGAGAATACTTCAGCGCATTAGTCATGAGGTTGGTCAGAATATGATCCATGAGCTGAGGGTCTACCTCCACCTGTCTGGGAACTCCTGCCAGGACGAGATCTACTCTTCGTTCATCTGTTCTGCCGGAACAAATTCGAGAAATGATATCCTCAGCCATTTTTTCCAGGTCCACAAGGCGCTTCTGAATTTCCACTTTACCAGCTTCAATTTTGCCAAGTAAAAGAATGTCATTCATCAAGTTGGTCACCCGGTTTATTTCTGAGTCAATTCGTTCAAAATACTTCGAGAATTTGTCTTGTACATCAGGGAATTCATTTTCGATCTGAAAGTTGACCAGGCTAACATTCTGCTTAATAGTAGTAAGCGGTGTCCTGAATTCATGTGAGGTCATGGAAACGAATCGAGATTTCAGTTCATTCAACTCCCGTTCTTTAGCGAGGGCCTTTTCCATTTCATCCCGGGTAGATTTAACCAAAGTAATGTCTCGAATAAATGCAGTAAATGTGTGGACTCCCCCTCTCAAAATGGGAATAATGGTCAGCTCAATCGGGAATTCAACACCATCCTTACGCATCGCAGTTAATTCGATTCTTTGATTCAAGACAGGTCCTACACCAGTATTTACAAATTTTTTCATTCCTGCCTCATGGGCTTTATGGTGCTGATTTGGAATAATATTGCTTGTCAGTGAGGTTCCGATAACCTCATCAGCTTCCCAACCAAAAATTTCAGCGGCCCGAGGATTCCATTCTAAGATATCGCCTCTTTCATCTACAGTGATTATGGCATCAAGTGCTGAAGCAATGACCTGCCGAAGCTTAGTCTCACTGTCCCTCAATTCCATTTCAGCCTTTTCCTGGGTTCGCTTAGCTTTGGCGTTCTTTAGCCTTGAAGCAGAAAGATTGGCTATGGTTTTAAGAGTGTCTAAATGTTTTTTGGTGAAGAAGTTTTTTACAGGGTGTTCTGAATCTATAATTCCAATTACCTTATTATCGGCTTTAATGGGAACGGTTAATTCCGAAAATCGAACCTTGTCATCCACAATGTATCTTGGATCTTTTGAGGTGTCTGAAATTATTTCGGCCTTTCCAGTCTTTGCAACGGTCCCAACTATACCTTCCCCTATCTTTATTTCGATTGGGTCCGCGATTTTCCTGTCGTTTTTCATTTTTGGCCCATAGGCCGCTTTCTGTTCTAAGCACTGCTTTTCTTCATTCCAGACATAAATCACACAATCTTCAAAGCCGAACTTTTCAATCACATTTTCAGCTATTTCCCAGGCAATTCCATCAATGTCATCTATATCCAGGAGATGAGTGACAAAATCATTGATGGCTGAAAGGAAGTACTGATTTTCCCTCAGTTCAATCTCTCGTTGTTTTTGCTCAGTGATGTCAACATGAATTCCTATTGAACCGATCCGGTTTTTATCCGAGTCGTAAGTTGGAGCACCGGAAATAAGCGCATACAATTTTGACCCATCTTTTTTTAGAACCTCTGCCGGGTAAACTGATGACTGGTCATTTTCTCTGAGACCATGTTGTTCTGCAATCTTTCTTCTCATCTCTTTATCTGTCAGAATTTCCGAAGCTACCTTTCCCATCAGTTCTTCGCGTGAATAACCGGTAGCTTCGCACATGGCGTCATTGATAAAAGTGATGCGTTCTTCAAGGTCCACTTCAACTAACCCGAACTGCAGATTTTGTATGATGCTTCTATACTTTTCCTCAGCTCGGCGCAAGGTTTCATTGGCATGATATATCTCGTTAATTTCTCTTGCGACTGCCATTGCACCACGGATTTCATCACCTCGAAGAAGTAACTGCACATGCTGTCCCAGCCAAACTTTATCGCCTGATTTGGTGACCGCAGGAAATTCGAAATAGGTACTCTGCTTTTTGTTAGCGAATTGATCCCTATAAAACGATCTTGCCTCTTCAAGAAAATCGGGGTGAACCAAATCTGTGTACCTTTTGGAAAGTAATTCCTGCTTGCTAAAACCAAGAACATTAACGGCCCGGCTGTTCGCAAAGGAAAAGAACCCATCTGAGTCAGTTTCATAAATCAGGTCAAGCGCCTCTTCAACCAGCATTCTGTAACGCTCGATTGAAAAGCTAGGAAATTCAGTATCAGTATTATCTAACATGAGGTTATCAGCTACGATTACGTATGAATTTTGTATACAAAGCAGCTAGAATTTAGCCTATTAAACAGAATATTTCGATGAATGAACAGAATTCTTCGATGAATGAAAATTGAATTACATAGTAATCCGGATTCGCATTGAAATTCTAATCAGTATCTTATTGGGCCTTACTGTTTCCAAACTCTCCAGATGATATGAAGAAACTCTTTCAAAAGATTAAAGCCTGGTTCAAAAAGATTTATAAAAAGGTAAGTCCCGGAGATTCTGCTGTTCGCGGAGCTGCCATTGGAATGGTTTCCCTCTCCATTTTATTCTTTTTATATGAGGTAATTGTGTCCAGTTATCGCTGGAATGATCCCAGACTTCTGCTATTTGGCGCGGTTTTGCTTCTTGCAGCTACCTTGATTGGGTTCATCGCACCCTGGCTAATCAATCAACTGGCATCAATTCCAAAACCCTTTCTTATCGGGTTGAATTTTGCGATTCCGATTATGATGATCGTTCGCTTCAATGATAATCGGGCGGTTTTCTTTTTGATTTTGATGTTTGCATTGTTGGGTGCTGGCATCTCCATGTTTACCCAAAAGACTTTTGGTAAAACAACGATAGTCAGAAAAGTTATTGGGGTATTGGGTTTATTGGTTGGGATAGCTGGTATGGTGGCATTCCTATATGCCCTGATTATTCATGGCTTCGATATGTTGGAACCAGTCAATGCAGCTAAGCTGACTGAAGACAAGGTCCAGAAAATTGACTTGCCTTCTCCTGGCGATAAGGGTAGCTATGAGGTGGAGTATTTTACTTATGGTTCGGGAAAAGACATCAGGAGGCCCGAATATGGGGACGAGGTAGATTATGAGAGTCGGTCGGTAGACGGCACCGCTTTTTTGGACAATTGGGAAGGGTGGTCTGGTGAGCTCAGAACTAAATATTGGGATTTCGACTATAGAGAATTACCCCTCAATGCGAGGGTGTGGGCTCCGAAAGGTGACGGTCCTTTTCCCTTGGTTTTGATCGTTCATGGTAATCATGGAATGCAGGATTATTCGGATCCCGGCTATGATTATCTAGGAGAGTTTTTAGCGAGTAAGGGGATGATTCTTGCCTCTGTAGATGAGAATTTTATCAATTCCTCCTGGACGGATTTATTCACTGATGGCCTGGATGAAGAAAATGATGCACGAGCCTGGCTCTTGCTGGAGCATGTGAGACTTTGGGATGATTGGGCTAAGGATGAATCTCACGCCCTTTCGGGCAAAGCTGATCTCGACAGAGTATCATTGATAGGTCATTCCAGAGGGGGTGAAGCGGTGGGCCACGCAGCCATGATGAACTCCCTAGACCTGTATCCTGACGATGGCCAAACTCCACTTGGATATAATTTCAACATAAAATCCGTGGTTGCAATAGCTCCGGTCGACGGACAGTATCGCCCTGGAAATTCACCGAATCAAGTAGAGAATATGAGCTATCTGACTTTGCACGGGGGGATGGATGCTGATGTGACATCATTTTCAGGGCTAAAGCAATTCCAAAGAATCAAATTCACGGATAGCCTCTATCATTTTAAGACCGGAATTTTCATTAAAGGTGCCAATCATGGGCAATTCAATACCAGCTGGGGAGATAATGATTACAGTGCTGCTTTTGACGGTATTTTGAATAAGGAGCAGCTCATGAGCAAAGAAGACCAAGAGCAAGTTGCTCGAGTTTATATCGGAGCATTTTTAGAAGCTACCCTGAATGACAGAATGGAATATTTGCCATTCTTTATTGATAACAGAGCTGGTCGTGATTGGCTTCCCGATAACATTTATATGAATCAGTTCGAAGATTCCAACACGGAAATCTTGGTTCATTATGATGAGGACCTGGATCTTAAGACGGTTTCAACTGGTGGTTCGGCCCATGGTGAAAATCTCACAGTATGGAAGGAAGCAGAAGTCTCCTTTAAATATGGAAGATTAGGCACTCGTGCGGCAGTTCTTGCCTGGAATTATGGAAATATGGATGGAGCTGATAGCCTTTGGGAAGATGGCAATGTGCCAGTTTTACCTGATAGTGTTCGTTCCAGCTATTCTATCGGTTGGGATTCTATTCCCGTGAAAATTGATTCCACATCTGTTTTAGTTTTTTCACTTTCAGAATCTAAGACCAATACAAACCCTCGTAATTCAGGCAAATGGGCAAAAGAGGATAACAATGAGGATGAGAATAATAGCAACGAAGAGGAATTAGAAGAAGAGGAAAGCTCCGAGGAAGAAGAAATGGTAAATGAGGAGGAAGACGAAAATGATGATGAAGCGAATGAAGAGGATTCTGAGGGAGATGGCGAAGTTGAAGAAGAGGATGAGGAAGAAAAACCCGATGACCCGCTTAATTTGAGCCTAATCCTCAAGGATAGTTCTGGACAGCAAATTGAATTTCTCCTCAGTGATTTTTCACACCTTCAAAGAAGAATAAAGACAAGGGTTACCAAAATGCAGTTTCTCGATGAGGAAAGTAATTCGGAAGCAATTTACCAGAGCTATTCTTTCCCATTTGAAGATTTAAAGGATCGAAACGCTGACTTTGATTTTTCCAGCTTGGTAGAAATTGAATTTGTATTCGATCAGACGAAGCAGGGTGCAGTAATCTTAGATCAACTGGGGATTAGGAGCCCTCTGGATTAATTGCCGGGAAAAGAAATTCCGTTCACTCTTCGGTAAAGGGAAAGGGCATATTTATCAGTCATTCCACTGATGTAATCAATCAGAGACCTGATCAGGCCATATGGATTAACCTCTTCTCCCCATCCGTTTAATGGAAAATCTTCCGGTAGAAGCCGTAGTATACTCTTGTCCTTTCCTGAAAACTGCTCAGGCTCGTAGCATTTATTATAGATTGCTGAAGAAAACACGGCTAGAAGGCCTTCGATAACTTGAAAGCCAGCAGCTTCTTTTTCAAGGACGACTTGACTTCTATAGATTTTCTGGACTGATAAATCCGTGATTTTGCCAAGAGCCTTCGCAGATGGTATTACATCCGTAAGTGCTTTGTCAAACGTTCCCTTGCGCATTCCTTCCTCATTCGCTCTGAAAGCTTCCACAGACTCCTGGATAAGTTGGCCTATGGCCAAAGCTCGTAAAGCTCCAAGATTCTGGGTCATGGTCCGGCCTTTCAGCTTTTCAGGATCAAAACGATCTTTAAGTATTGGAGCCAATAGTTCTACAGTCTCTTCAAAGCTCACCAGACCGGTGGTACAACCATCTTCCAGATCAATAATGCTGTAGCAAATATCATCCGCGGCTTCAACCAAGAAAGCTAAAGGATGCCTGCACCAACAATCTGTTCCGTTCTTGTCCATCCCCAGAAATTTTGCCATTCGCTCAAAATCTGCGAATTGGTTGATGAAGAAACCAAACTTTTTCTGGCTCTTGCGGGCGATGTCGCGATGGGGAATATGACTGGGCCTGGGATACTTTGTGAAAGCGGCTAAGGTGGCGTAAGTGAGTTTAAGTCCATTATCTTTCGAAACCAGCATTCGGAATCCCTGCGCATTTCCTTCGAAGTTGCATAAGTCAGACCATTGATCTTCGCGCAAATGCTTTTGCCAAACTTGACCGGACGCATTATGCTTGAAGAAATCTGAGATCGCTTCTTCGCCAGCATGACCGAATGGAGGGTTTCCGATATCATGGGTCAAAGAAGCAGCTGCTACAATAGCCCCTATTTCATAGGCTGTGATTCCGGTTTCCTGAAGCTTCGGGTATTTCTCCAATAAATAGTTTCCAGCTTCTTTTCCTAGTGAGCGGCCTACGGAGGACACCTCCAGGCTATGGGTTAACCTGGTATGGACAAAGGCATTGTCAGGAAGAGGGAAGACCTGAGTTTTATCCTGAAGATTACGAAATGGCGCCGAAAAAATGATCCGGTCATAATCTATTTCAAACTCGCTCCGAGTGCTGCTGTTGGTTGCTTTTGAAGCGACATCGCCGAATCTTCCTCGGCTCAATAGCTTTTCCCATTTCATCATGCCCAAAAATAATTGCTTCCTAAATACGGGGAAGACTTAATCTCACTTTTTATAATCCTAGGGTAAGGAAAAACCGTATTTTTGTCAGCACTTAGTTAGAATACCCTTGCGAAAACTCCTTTACATATTTTTGATTTCCCTTTTCTCAGTTTTGGCTACCTCATGTGAGGACCCCACATCTGATCAAAAGTCACTTTTGAATGTGATTTTGGTGGATACTCCTGCTACCTGGGATTCAGTCTTTGTGAGCATTTTGGGTGTGGAAGTTGATGTGAGAGTTCAAGCCAGAGAATCTAGTTTGGAGACGTTTTTCTTGGAATATAAGCCTGGGGTAAAAGAAATAGAAGTGAGTGCTTTGGTAGCTGGTGAAGCATTGCTTCTCGCTAGAGGAGAACTTCCCGTGGGAAATGTGGAGGGCATGCGCCTGATGCTAGGTAATGACCATTCGCTCTGGGAGGATGATCGACAGTATCCTTTACCTTTGGAAAGTTCAGACAAGGAGATTGTTCCATTGGAGTTTAATCAGGAATTGGAATTTGGAATCGCCTATGATGTTATTGTGGACTTTGATCTCGAGAGATCTATAAACGTCTTGTCATCTGATCCGTTAGACCTTTCACTTAACCCAAAAGTCACAGCCTCTCCTGGAATTGGTTCCGGAGAAATTGAAGGACGAGTGCAGCCTACTGATTTAATGCCGGCGGTTTATGCCATTTCGGGAACCGATTCTTTGTCTACTCAGACCAATAGTTCTGGAATTTTTCTATTCAGAATCCCTGAGGGCACCTATAATTTGTATTTCGATCCTAAGAATGAGGCATTTAAAGACACGACCATTTTTGATGTAGAGGTCCTTCAAAACACTCAGACCGAAATTGGTGACGTCATTCTAGATCCTGCGGAATAATGAACACCGATGAAAAGTATATGCTTCGAGCTTTGGAGCTCGCCGAGCTTGGCAGAGGGACAGTTTCACCAAACCCTTTAGTAGGCTGCGTGATTGTTCATGAAGACAAGATCATAGGTGAAGGCTATCACAAAACTTATGGTGAGGCTCATGCTGAGGTGAATGCTGTGAATGCTGTTGAAAACCCAGAGCTTTTCTCAAACTCTACAGCCTATGTGACCCTTGAACCGTGTTCTCATTTTGGGAAGACGCCGCCATGCGCAAACATGCTGGTGGAGAAAGGAATTAAACGGGTGGTTATCGCGACCGTCGATTCAAATCCATTAGTTGGAGGAAAGGGAATTGCCATTCTGGAAGATGGAGGAACAGAAGTTACTACCGGAGTTTTAGAGCAAGAGGCACGAAATCAAAATAGGAGATTCTTTACTCAAATAGAAAAAAAGAGGCCTTATGTGATTTTGAAATGGGCCCAAACTTCGGATGGTTTCATCGCCCGAGAAGATTACTCTTCGAAGTGGATCAGCGGATCACAAAGCCGCCAGCTCGTTCATCGATGGAGGTCTGAAGAAGATTCCATTTTGGTTGGGAAAAATACAGCGAAGTATGATAATCCTCGGTTAAATGTTAGAGACTGGAAGGGGAAGAACCCTCTTCGGTTGGTTATTGACCCCAATCTTGAATTAGATTCTTCATTATCTCTTTTCGATGGTACTATCGACACCATTTGCTTCAATACAAAAAAGGCTGAAAAGCAGGATAACTTAGAGTTTGTGAAACTATCAATGGGCTTTGAACTTGGGGAAATTCTGAATGAATTACATTCCCGAAAGATTCAAAGTTTGATCGTAGAGGGAGGAGCTTTTCTTTTGAATAAATTTCTGGAAAGCGAACTTTGGGATGAGGCAAGAGTGTTTACCAGCCAAAATAAATTTGAGAAAGGCATCTCTGCTCCTAACCTGTCTATTCCAGCATCCGAAGAATTATCCGTTGGAGAGGATTCCTTAAAGATTTACCGAAATGTCTGAAAACTTATATCTCCCAGAGACCGAATCCAAGGAAGAAATTTACGAAGCTCTCCTGCCCCAGATTGAGGCATTGATTTCCTCCGAAGAGGATCTGTACGCGAATCTTGCCAATATTTCTGCAGCTCTGAAGGAGGCCTTAGATTTTTTCTGGGTAGGATTTTATTTGGTCAAAGACGATCAGCTTGTGTTAGGTCCATTTCAAGGCCCGATTGCCTGTACTCGGATCCGTAAAGGAAAAGGTGTGTGCGGAACCGTGTGGGAGAAAGCAGAAACGTTGATAGTGGATGATGTAGATGCATTCCCGGGACATATCGCATGCAGTTCAGCATCGAAATCGGAGATTGTAGCTCCGATTATGAATAATAATGAAGTCTTTGGGGTACTTGATGTAGACAGTGATCAGCTTGCCTCCTTTGACGAAACAGATAAAAAATATCTGGAAAAGCTGATGGAAATTCTTTCCAAGACACTTTAACGGTCACAATCAGCAACGAACTTTTTAACAAAGGTCAGCGTCCGCTCTTTTTCTTCGATCATTCCCATGTGACCCATTCCTTCGATCTCATGATAGTGGGTAAATAGACCTTCTTGCTTTCGGCTATCTTCTAAGGAAACGGCGGTGTCTTTGGTGCCAACGATCATCATTTTTTTTCCATGAAAGTGATTCAGAACAGAAGATCTATCTGGACGATCCCGCATAGCTTTAGTAAATGCCAATAGCCCATTCAGCGAGGATCTATGAGCATCCTTCACCGCCGACTCAATCTCTTTGGCAAGCTCAGCTCGTCTATTTTCCGGGAATAATTGTGGAACGAAAGAATCGACGAACTTGGTAACCCCATTCTTCTCGATGAATATCAAAGCCCGGTTTCGCATGGCTTTTTTCTCTTCGCTATCGGCAAAGGAAGTAGAGTTAAAAAGCCCAACTCCTTTTAATTCATTTCCAAGAAGCTCTAAAAGTGCTAGTGCCACATAACCTCCAAGGGAATGCCCGATGACAATCGGACTTTGGATTTTATGGTCATGCATCCATTCCTCGACCTGAACGGCCACCTCTTCCAGAGTGGTATGATCGCTTTCTATTGGGCTTAGCCCAAAGCCAGGGAGGTCTATTGAAAATACAGAGTTATCCGAGGAAAGAGCAGATGAGAATTCACGCCACATCTCCGACGTTTCACAAAATCCGTGAATTAGAAGTACGGGTTGCCCTTCACCTTCATGGTAAAAGTGAATATTGGACATGGGCTGTAGGATTATTTTATTTTGGCTACTTCAGCCAAACTACGCACTGCAGATGCAATTCCTTCTGGATCAAAACCACACTGTCTGTGAAGTTCTAACTGGGTGCCATGCTCCACGACCTCGTCAGGAATTCCAAGTCGCTTAACCTGTGCCTGGTAACCATGGTCTGTCATCCATTCGGTCACAGCAGACCCAAAGCCACCCATGAGACAACCATCTTCGACAGTGATCACTTTCTTGAATTTGCCAAACACCTCATGAAGAAGATCTGAATCCAAAGGCTTCACAAAACGCATATCAAAATGAGCTGGATTTAAGCCCTCCTTTTCAAGAGTTTTACATGCCTCGACAGCATAATTTCCAATGTGCCCAAGAGTTAGGATGGCCACATCCTCACCTTCTTTTACTATTCTACCTTGACCGGTAGGAATCTTCTCAAGCGGAGTTTGCCATTCAGGCATGACGCCTTGTCCACGTGGATATCTAATCGAATACGGTGCTCCATGCTCGGAGGCTGAATACATCATATTTCTTAGTTCTTCCTCGTTCATTGGCGCAGCAATGACCAGATTCGGAATACATCTGAAATAAGCGATATCATAGGCCCCGTGGTGCGTAGGTCCGTCAGCACCAGCGAATCCTGCCCTATCAAGACAGAAAACTACCGGTAAATTTTGTAGACAGACATCATGAACCACCTGGTCATACGCCCGCTGCATGAAAGTAGAATAGATATTACAGAAAGGAACAAGTCCTTGTGTAGCTAAACCAGCGGAAAAAGTAACTGCATGTTGCTCCGCGATTCCCACATCGAAAGCACGATCTGGCATTGCTTCCATCATAATATTGAGCGAAGAACCTGAAGGCATGGCTGGCGTCACCCCCATGATTTTATCATTTTTCTCAGCCAGTTCTACGATCGTATGACCGAATACCTGCTGGTATTTTGGAGGCTGAGGTTTCGTAGGCTTCTTTTTATAAATCTCTCCGGTAACCTTGTCAAAAGTACCTGGTGCATGCCATGTAGTCTGATTTCCTTTTTCTGCTGGCTCAAAGCCTTTGCCCTTCATGGTTACACAATGAAGAATCTTTGGGCCGGGAATATCTTTTAGATCACTTAGAATTTCTGCCAGATGATTCACATCATGTCCATCAACAGGTCCGAAATATCTTAGATTGAGAGATTCAAATAGGTTGCTCTGCTTTAGAATAGCTGCCTTTAGCCCCCCCTCCACTTTGGAAATCACTTCCTGAGCACTAGATCCGAATTTGCTGAATTTGCCAAGCATTTTCCAGACCTCGTCCTTCACCTTATTGTAGGTGTGGGACGTAGTAATGTCTGTGAGGTAATCTTTAAGTGCACCGACATTTGGATCGATGGACATGCAGTTATCATTCAAAATGATAAGCAAATTTGAATCAGAAACGCCAGCATGATTCATTCCTTCGAATGCCATTCCTCCAGTCATGGCGCCATCACCAATAACCGCTACATGCTGAATATTTGAATTCTTGTACTTCGAACCAACGGCCATTCCAAGCGCAGCAGAAATAGATGTGCTTGAGTGTCCTACACCAAATGTATCGTATTCGCTCTCTTTTCTTTTAGGGAAACCGGATAGGCCGCCATACACTCGATTGGTGTGAAATTGATCTCTTCTGCCTGTTAAAATCTTATGACCGTAAGCCTGGTGCCCAACATCCCAAACTAACTGATCCTCAGGTGTATTCAACACATAATGAAGAGCAACAGTAAGCTCCACCACTCCAAGGCTGGCGCCAAAGTGACCTCCATATACGGAAACGTTGTCTACGATAAACTGACGAAGTTCATCACAGATTTGTACCAGTTTGTCCTTAGGATACTTCTTTAGATCCTCTGGACTATTTATCTGGGCTAATAATTCTCCTGGTTCGATTAGCATTTTTAATTGCGTAGTTGGGATACAAAGGATAACCTCGTCTGTACAGCTTTGTTTTCCGTTGAAAGAAAATCTGGGAGGCTTAATCCTTTACTTTCTGCTGGCTCTTTCCTGTAAATTACCCGTATTTGAATATCTTTGATTCTAACTGCAAAATTAACCATTAATTTAAATATCCTTTGAGTTTCGAAATCAAATTACCCCTTTTCGAAGGCCCATTCGATTTGATGCTTTTCTTCATAGAGCGGGATGAATTGGATATTTATGACATCCCAATCTTCAAAATCACCCAGGATTTTCTTGACTACTTACACCATCTGGAGAAGATGGAAATTGAAGTGGCAAGTGAGTTTATCCTCTTTGCGGCAACGCTGATGAAGATTAAATCTCGAATGCTTTTGCCCAGGCCAGAGCTCAATGAGGCAGGAGAGGAAATTGACCCAAGGGAAGAACTGATCAGAAATTTACTGGAATACAAAAAATATAAGTCTGTGATTGAGGAGCTCTCGCAGATGGAATATGATCAGCTTCACAAGGAGAAAAGGGGAAATGTCTTGGAAGAATTCTATTCACTTTCTGCAGGGGAAAATGTAGATGCGGAAATGCAGCATCTGGATCTGTACAAACTTCTCAAGGTCTTCCAAAAAAAGATGGCACAACTCGCAGCAAGGGAGGAAGAGGCCAAACATACCGTAGTTCAATATCCTTACACGATTGAACAGCAGAAGGATTTTGTCCTTGAAAAAGTAAGCCTGAAAAAGAAAATGCCGTTCTCTTATTTCATCGAGTATAAGGCGGATAAAATTTTCGTCATCTACACCTTTCTGGCCATTTTAGAACTATTGCAACTTTCAAAAGTTACCATCGTCATCGGTGAAGGATTCAATAATTTTTGGGTCGAGCATACAGAGTCCGTAGAGGCTGCCTAGGGAATGAAGCTAGACAATAAAGAAATTTTCAAGACCCTTAACCCCAATAAGGTTTGGGTTCCTATTCTCATTGGGTTGGGCATTGTCTTCGCAATGTTCTACTTCGATCCTGATGTGACATCGGAGAACCTAAAGGGTGTATTCGATGCCTCGCTTCCATTTATATTTCTAGCTATTCTTCTGATTCTGTTTAGAGATGCGGGGTACGTCTATAGAATCCGAGCCATTACCAATAAAGAGCTCACCTGGGTAAGAGCGATTTATGTGATCATCCTTTGGGAGTTTGCCTCAGCCGTCACACCGTCCATTGTAGGCGGTACAGCAGTTGCCATTTTCATTCTGAATAAAGAAGGAATCAAGCTCGGCCGTGCCATTGCTTATGTAATGGTCACCGCAATTCTGGATAACCTCTTTTTTGTCATTGGAGCTCCGATCATTTTGGTTCTTGCGAAGGGAAATATTTTCCCGGAAAGCCAGGCAATCCAAAACCAATTCCAGAATGGTCTTGAGGCCATTTTCTGGGTCAGTTATGGACTTTATGCGCTGTATAGTTTTATCATGGCTGCAGCGCTATTCTATCGGCCTAGGGTTTTCAAATGGATTCTCATCAAGATCTTCTCCATCCGGTTCTTACGAAAATGGAAGCATGATGCTAGCGAGTACGGGGATCAGATTATTGAAGCATCGAAGGAGCTCTCAGGTAAAAATTATACGTACTGGCTCCCGGTTATTCTAGCCACCATATTCATTTGGAGCTCCAGATATCTGATGCTGAATGCCTTGATTTCTGCATTTGTCACCCTGAGTTTGGAGAGTCATTTAATTGTTTTTGCGAGGCAAGTCATCATGTGGATAGTGATGATGATTTCTCCTACTCCAGGAAGTAGCGGTACAGCGGAATTTTTCTTTTCACAGTTCTTCTCCCAGTTCCTCCATGGATACACCTTCGTCACGAGTATTCTTTGGAGACTTTTCTCCTATTATCCATATTTAATTCTTGGCGCGATTTTTCTGCCTAGGTGGATTAGACAAGTATTCTTTAAGAAGAAAAAACCCATCGAATAATCCATGCTGGCAACTTTATCCATATCACAGTTAATAGAAATCTGCGATGGGGAGCTATTGGGTGAAGCAAAGGATTTGGTTTTTGAAGCAGTCTCGATTGATTCACGACAAATAGCGAGTCCTGATAAGACACTTTTTGTGGCTTTGGCAGGGGCCAAAGCTAATGGGGAAGATTTCATTCCTGATTTAATTCAAAAAGGAGTTCTCGGTTTCGTGGTGAGTTTGGGCTTTCAGCCCAAAGCTATTCCAGAGAATGTTGCCTTTATCAAAGTTGCTGATACGAAAAAAGCACTTCAGGATATTGCAGCTTTCCAAAGAGGCCTTTTCAAAAAACCATTAGTGGCAATCACCGGGAGCAATGGGAAAACTATTGTCAAGGAGTGGCTAGGTCAATTATTATCTCATGATTTCAATGTAGGCAAGAGCCCTAAAAGTTATAATTCACAAGTGGGAGTTCCTCTTTCCATTTTTGGGTTGGCCGAATACCATCAGGTAGCTGTTATGGAAGCCGGAATTTCAAAATCCGGAGAGATGGCTGCTTTGGAGAATATCCTTAAACCTGATCTGGGGATTTTTACAAACATCGGGTCTGCCCATGACGAAGGCTTTGAATCGAGGGAGGGGAAGATTTTAGAAAAGCTTCAGCTTTTCATGGATTCTAAACTGCTGATTTATCAAAAAGAGGAATCTCTTCTTTCACAACTGATAGAGAAAGCTGTAACCGAAGAGAGAAGAATCAGCTGGTCTGATAAGGCGGGGTCCACCTTTGTCCGGTCACTCAAAAAAGAGGCTGGTTTTACTAGAATCATTCTGCTCAAGGATGATCTGAAGATGCAAACCTTCAAAGTGCCATTTACAGATCAGGCTTCCATCGATAACATTACGCATGCTTTGGTGGCGGCACTAAGTTTGGGACAATCACCGAATCACATTCAGCAGTCACTCGAATTCATTAAGCCTCTTGAAATGCGGCTTACGGTCAAGGATGGTATCAACGATTCCTTGATCATTGATGATACCTATAATAATGACCTTGAAGGGCTCAAGGTGGCGTTCGATTTTATGGCACAGCAAAGGCCAAAATCAAGTAGGATCGTTATTCTCTCCGATTTGCTGCAGCAAGGAGCTGCCGAGCAAGTCTATCCAGAGGTATCTAATTTGTTGGCACAACATAATGTGGATATACTTTATGCTGTGGGAGCTGCTATATCGAGATTTCCATTTCCAAAAAATGTGGAGGTCAGGTCATTTGAAAGTACCACTGAACTCCTGAGTCAGGTTAGAAGAGATGACTTCCAAAATGATTTGATTTTGGTTACCGGGGCCAGATCTTTTGGTTTTGAAAGAGTGGTGGATTTGCTTCAGCAGAGAATTCATGGAACTGTCCTTGAAATCAATCTTAACGCTTTAACTCACAACTTCAATTTTTATAAACAGAGGCTTGAAGCAAAGACTAAGGTAATGGTCATGGTCAAGGCATTTGCTTATGGTGGAGGTTCATCAGAGATCGCGAATCATCTACAATCCTTAGGAGCAGATTATTTGGCGGTAGCCTATACAGATGAAGGAGTAGCTCTTAGAAATGCTGGAATTTCGCTGCCGATTATGGTGATGAATCCGGTCAAAGAATCCCTAAAGTCCTGCCTGGATTATGACTTGGAACCCGTGATTTTCAGCGAATCATTTTTTGGCCTTGTGGCGGATTTCGCTAAAAAAGAGTCGACTCCTATCAAAGCTCATATCGATTTAGATACTGGGATGAACCGGCTTGGTTTTGCCAAAGGCCAGCTCCAAAGTCTAAAACAGCTTTTAAGCGAAAACCCACAAGTCCAAATCCAAAGTGCGTATACACATTTGGTTGGGGCAGATGAAGAGTTACATCGAGATTTTTCTCTGACTCAACTCAATTTGTTTACACAGATGAAAAATGAGCTTCGCTCAGAACTTCCACAAGCTACCCTTTACCATGCGCTTAATTCTGCCGGAATCCTTTCTTTTCAAGAATATCAGATGGATATGGTGAGACTTGGAATAGGTCTTTACGGTGTGGAAGTCACGGGGCAGAAATCTCATGCCTTGAGGCCAATTTCCACTTTGAAAACCAGTATTTCTCAGATTAAAGAGGTTCAGGCTGGGGAGACCGTCGGATATTCCAGAAAGGGCTCTTTACCAGAAGGAGGCAAGATTGCAACTCTTGCCATAGGTTATGCTGATGGATATGACAGGAGGTTTAGTAATGGTATGGGGCATGTCCTAATCAAAGGTCAAAAAGCGCCAGTCGTTGGGAATGTTTGTATGGATATGGTCATGGTGGATGTAACAGGCCTTGATGCGAATGAAGGGGATGAGGTCATTGTGTATGGAGAGGGAATCAGCCTACCTGATCAAGCCAAGGCAATTGGAACAATACCATATGAGTTACTGACAAATATCAGCACCCGAGTGAAGAGAGTTTATTACCTGGATTAGGTTGTGTACCGGATAAATTTTTAAATTCCTTATATGAACTTAAGTAAAGAGCGATTAGCCCACATTGTATTCGAATCTGATGATCGTACAGGTAAGCTTTTCGATATCGTACTTCTGGTTCTTATTCTTGGGAGTATTCTCGTTGCCATTTTGGATTCGGTCGCATCCATTCGAGCGAAATACGGAGATATTTTTCTTGCGCTCGAGTGGATTTTTACCATTCTCTTCACCGTGGAATACATTCTTCGCCTTTGGCTTTCCAGCAGAACCTGGGGCTATGTGTTCAGCTTTTATGGAATCGTTGATTTACTGGCCATACTCCCGACCTACCTAAGCTTCTTTGTGGTCAATTCTCAATTATTGACCGTGGTTAGAGCGTTAAGATTACTGCGGGTGACTAGAATTCTAAAGCTTGGAAGATATGTTAGCGAAGCAGAATTTTTGAAGAAATCGATCCGGGCCAGCTCCCATAAAATCTTGCTCTTCGTAGGTTTTATTCTGACCATAGTACTTATCATGGGCACGCTAATGTTTATCATTGAAGGTCCAGAGCATGGGTTTTATAATATCCCAATAGGCATGTATTGGGCGATTGTAACCTTGACCACGGTGGGATTTGGTGACATCACACCTTCTACTCCTTTAGGTCAATTTTTTTCTTCTGTGATTATGCTTTTGGGTTATGCGATTATCGCTGTTCCCACTGGAATTGTGAGTTCTGAGATGGCTGCGCAAAGAACACGTGATCAAATCGCAAAAGGAATAACCTGCAAAACCTGTGGTAAAACTGGGCTGGATCCTGAAGATGCCTACTGTCGCTCTTGCGGAGAGCCTCTTTAAAGACCTTTGTCTCTCCGGAAGAGAATAGGTTTCTTTGATAAATCTTGAGAGGAGTAAATACTGCTTTGGCCGGAGGCCAAATAAGAGATAAAACAGCTTAAAGCCAGAAAGAATCCAGCTTCAATCCCAAAAAGCTCCAAACCCATCAAGGTACAAGCGATTGGAGTATTGGTTGCACCACTAAATACTCCAACAAGCCCGATTCCAGCCATAAGGCTTAAAGGTAATGGAATCCATTCAGAGAGGGCATTTCCTAACGTAGCACCCGTGAAAAAAAGAGGGGTCACTTCTCCTCCTTTAAAACCAGCTCCTAAAGTGAAACTAGTGAGTCCCGTTTTTGCCAACCAATCATACCAGGGAAGTGGTGTCTCGAAGGCTTCGACGATTCTCGGAACTCCAAGGCCGAGGTATACGGTACTGTCCGATATCCATACAAATCCTGCAATAAGTAGTCCGCCTATGACCGGTCTAAGTGGAGGGTACGAAATAACTTTTGAGAAAAGTTTGGAAAAAAAGTGGGTGGCTTCAGCGAAGAGTCTTCCGGATAACCCAAAGGCTATAGCAGCTGGAATTACCCACAGAAAATTCACGAGCGTATGGCCAGGAACTTCACTGATTTCATAGATGGTATGCCCTACTCCCCAGAGGTTTTGGCAAACTAAATCTGCGATAAAAGCAGTCAGGAATGTGGGTAAAATCGAGGACCAGTTGAGCTTCCGATCGAGCATCCATTCCAGGGCGAAAAATGCTCCTGCCAGGGGTGTTCCAAAGACAGATGCAAAGCCTCCAGCCACCCCACAAATCAGAAGTAGTCGCCTCTCTTTTTGGTTGATCGGAAACCATTTGGTAAGCTGATCTGCCAGCGAACCACCCATTTGAACTGCAGTTCCTTCTCGACCAGCTGAACCACCAAAAAGGTGTGTTAAAACGGTCCCTAAGAGCACCATTGGGGTCATTCTTAATGGAATAGGATTTTTCTGCTCATAGATTTCTTCGAGTAAAAGGTTGTTTCCTCGTACAGAGACCTGACCATATTTATGATAAAACCATCCGATCAAAAAACCACCAGCGGGTAAAAGAGCAATGATCCAAATATTAGCCTCTCGGTATTCTGTTGCCCAGTCGAGAGATACCAAAAAAATAGCTGATGCACTTCCCGAAAGTAATCCCACAATCAAGACAAATGGAATCCATTTTTTGCTGTGATTTAGGAACTGGGAAATAGTCAAAATTGCTGGGAAGTCGAAAGGTGGTAACTTTAGCGTTGAAGATAACAAATTCGAATTTGTGTTTTTCTTTAGATCTTCATTGGAGCCGATATGTTCTAAAAGACAAAGCCATACATTTTAAATTTCTTAAGGATTAAGTAGCAAAGAAGGAACAACTTTTGAAAAATTGAACTTGGTATAAAAAGGTAAACCCAACATTGATATTAGTTTTGGGTTTTGAAGTCAAATAGACATGAAAAGGATTCTTATCACTGGCGGTACTGGCCTAATAGGCCTTAAGCTCACCACTCATTTGGAGGAGAAAGGGTATGAAGTAGCCTGGTTGAGCAGGAGAATTCAAAATCGAAAGTCTTTTCTATGGAATGTGGAAAGGGGTCAGATTGATTCTGACTCCATAGAATGGGCAGATGCTGTAATACATCTGGCAGGTGCTGGAGTAGCGGAAAGTAGATGGACGGAAGAAAGAAAAAGACTCATTTTAGAGTCAAGAACTAAAAGCACGAAGCTTTTACATGATGCCATCGAAAACGCCAAATCCAAACCAGATGCGTTTATTTCGGCATCTGCCGTTGGATTTTATGGGTTTAACACAGGAACGAACTTGATGACCGAGGATTTCCCGCCTGGGACTGATTTTTTGGCTGAAGTAGTGAAGCAATGGGAGGCTGAAGTACAAAAAATTGAATCACTTCAGATCCGTACGGTTTTACTGAGAATCGGAATAGTATTAGACGCTTTAGGTGGTGCACTTCCAGAAATGCTAAAGCCACCAGTAGCTGCTCCACTTGGATCAGGAGATCAATGGATGAGTTGGATTCATGTAGATGATTTAGTCAGAATGTTTGCTTTTGCTTTAGAGAAAACCACTCTGCAAGGAACCTTCAACGCTGTTGGACCTAATCCTGCAACAAATCAAGAATTAACTAAATCCGCCGCCCGAGCTGTGGGGAAAACCTATGTGGGGCTTGGGGTTCCGGCTTTCCTTTTAAAATTTATCCTTGGCGAAATGGCAGACATGGTTCTTGGTGGAAACCGGGTTTCAAGCCAAAAGATCCAAAAGGCAGGCTTCCAATTTGAGTATCCGAAACTTGGTGAAGCTTTGTCCGCAGTTTATTACTAAACTGATTCCCTCAGATTCGTTTGCTTCGACCTACTAAAAACCACAATACTGTACCAAGTAGTGGCAGTAGGATCACTATTAAAAGCCAAACTACTCTATCACTGCTATTGTGGAAGTTGCTAATGACCACATCATAAATGGTGTAGGCATAAATAAGGAAGCCAATGATTCCGAGTCCGAACATATTAGTAAGGGTTAGTGGTTGGGATTTTGGTTGATTTACCCATCAGAAGATAGGCTATTGGCCCAATTATTTGGGCAAAAAGAATAATTAAGACCCAGATCAGTTTCATGTTTGAATCCTTAAAATCCGAGCGAACAATATCGATCAGGCAGTAGACCCAAATCACAGAGTAAGCAAGACTGAAAAGGAAAAAGATAAGTCCGCCAATACCGAGGTTATTAAAAAAAGCTAAAGTCATTTTCGTCTGAAATTAATTCGTTTTTCATCTGAGCTGAATAATGTTTTCCGGACTTTTAGCCTCCGACTCATGCTCAGGTACATAAAAGTGCCGATAAATGGAATGAATATCAGAAACATCGCCCATATCAACTTTTGGTTACGATCCCTGAATTCTGAACGAAAAAGGTCCACAATAGCATAAATCCAAAAAGCCCCATAAATGGCAAAGGCAATTTGGGTTAGTATCATCGCGTTAGGTTCAACGAGGTTCATTTCTACTCTTCAATTTTATTCGCCACTGAACGAAAATAGCTTTTCTGATCAGTTTTTTGTCAGACTTTTACCAAAAATTTAATCAGTTATCCCATGAAGAAGACTCTTCTGACCTGTTTGTTTATGCTTTTCGGGCTTGTCGCTTTTGCTCAAGTCGACCTATCCTATTATTTACCATCCGGGTATACTTATGATCCGAATGTCCCTACTCCAAAGGAGGTACTTGGCTATGAAGTTGGGGAGTGGCATGCTACCCATGACCAAATAGTGACATACATGAAAGCTGTGGCAGAAGCTTCGGATCGAGTAATTTTTCAAGAAACGGGGCGAAGCTATGAGATGAGGCCACAAACACTCTTAACCATCACTTCCCCATCTAATTTGGGGCGTTTGGATCAGATTAAGGCTGATCGCCAAAGCTTAAGGGAACCTGGGTCCTCTGTAGATACAGAAAATATGCCTGGAGTGATGTATATGGGCTATTCGGTGCATGGAAATGAAGCCTCTGGAGCCAACGCCTCCCTGCTGGCGGCGTATCATTTTGCCGCAGCTAATGAACTTTCAGATGAATTGGAGGATGTGATACTACTGTTGGACCCTGCACTTAATCCTGATGGAGTGAACCGTTTTGCTTCATGGGTGAATTCTCATAAAGCGTATAATTTGAATGGAGACCCAAATGGTCGTGAATATAATGAAGCATGGCCAAGAGGTAGAACCAATCATTATTGGTTCGACTTAAATAGGGACTGGCTACCTGTTCAGCACCCTGAATCTAGAAGTCGTGTTAAGGTTTTTCAGGAATGGCTCCCGAATGTTCATCTCGATTTTCATGAAATGGGCACCAGCAGTACTTTCTTCTTTCAGCCAGGAATCCCTTCTCGGGTTCATCCTTTGACTCATGCGCGAAACCAAGAGCTGACTGAAAAAATTGGTAGGTATCATGCCGCGGCACTGGATAAAATCGGCTCACTTTATTTTGCAAGGGAGAGTTATGATGATTTTTACTATGGCAAAGGATCCACTTATCCTGATGTTCAAGGTTCAATTGGGATTTTATTTGAACAAGCAAGTGCAAGAGGACATCTTCAAGAAAGTCCAAATGGTATGCTGAGCTTTCCATTTGCCATTCGAAATCAGTTTACCGCGAATCTTTCATCTTTTCAAGCTATTAGTGAAATGGGTGAAGAGCTAAATACTTGGATGCAGGAGTTTTACGATGGCACAGCTGAGGAGGCAGCAGCAGACGTAAACAAAGCCTATATTTTTGGGAGCAAAGAGGATGATGCTCGAAGTTTTCATCTGGCAGATCTAATTCTCCAGCATGACATTGAAGTCTTCAGTCTTAAAGAGGATATTGCTGTGAATGGTCAGGAGTTTGAGGCAGAAAATGCCTTTATCGTTCCGGTGAACCAGCCTCAGTATCAGTTGATCAAAGCCATGTTCGAAACCCGAACTAGTTTTCAGGATAGTCTTTTCTATGATGTTTCCGCTTGGACGTATCCGATGGCATTTAATCTGGATTATATGGCGCTGAACAGCAAGATTTTGAATCTCGCGAATGTTCAGCGGGTGACTAAGCAAAGTCTCAAGCTCAAGAAAGGAACCGTTGTTGGAGGAGTTGGGGCTTATCAATACGCCCTTCCTTGGACTGAATATTATGCTCCTAAAGCAGCCTATGATCTTTTAGAAAAAGGATTTCTTGTTCGTGTTTCAACTGAGGAGTTTTCTACTGCTGAGGGCCTAGAGTTTGGTAGAGGAACTTTGTTGATCGGCGCAGGTGAATCAGGTTTAGATTCGAATGAATTTTATGCCGCATTACAGCAAATTGCAGAAGATTCGAACCTGGAAATTTTTGCATTGAATACTGGCTATACCTCTGGTGTGAACCTTGGATCCAGGAAGATTTTGGCTTTAAAAAAGCCGAATGTTGCCGTCCTTGTAGAAGGAGGAGTGGATGGTTATGAAGCAGGAGAAATGTGGCATTTACTCGATCAGCGATATCAAATGCCTGTTACCTTACTCCCTGTGAATAGACTTTCTGGTAATGTCATCGATAGGTACAATGTAATTCTAATGCCGGACGGAAATTATGGAGGGCTAGGTAAATCAGGTGCGAGTACACTTAAGTCTTGGGTTTCTAAAGGAGGAACACTTGTAGCCAAAGGAGGAGCATTGAGATTTTTAGCAATGAACGAGGTTGGTAATTTCTCATTTAGAGAAAGGGAAGCTGAAGAGCCTGTGCTCCAAAAAAGCTATGCCGATTATCAAAATGCCACCGGAGCTAAGGTTACCGGGGGAGCTATTTTCAATGCCTTACTTGATACTACCCATCCGATTGGTTTTGGTTACGCCAAAACTGAACTTTTCACTTTCAGAAATGATAATTTATGGCTTGAGCCTTCTGAAAATCCATACGCTAATCCATTGGTCTATACGGACTCTCCCCTAGCATCCGGATATCTTCATCCTTCAAATGTGTCAGGTCTTCAAAACGGAGCTGTAATTCGAGTTTCAGGAGTGGGTAGAGGGAGGATCATTGGTTTTTCTGATAATCCTAATTTTAGAGCCTTCTGGTTTGGAACGAATAAATTATTTGCCAACTCAATTTTCTTTGGTCAGATCATTAATGGCGGGACTGCCAGATAGAGTCCCCATTTAAAGTGTTAAAAAGCCCCAATTCTTTTCAATTGGGGCTTTTTTATTGGACTGGTAATTTAAAGGGTTAGGCATTGAAATCAAAAAATGTTTATTTAAGCTACAGATTGTTGTCACATGAGAATTTCACAGAAAACCCAACTTCTATTTTCTTTGGCACTTTTTAGTGCTTTTGGTCTTCAAGGACAAGAAATGAGCTTTGAAGAATACAATCCACCTTCTACTCTCAAAGTGGAAGAGACCATCGTCACGCATGCGAAGTTTCCATTTGTGGATATCCATAGCCATCAAGGAGGTATTGATAAATCTAAAATCGATAATCTTCTCTCAGATATGGAGGAGTTGAATATGGGTGTCTTGGTGAATCTCAGTGGTAGGGGATTTGGTCGTGGTACCAGTGATTCTCAACAAGAGTATATTCGATCTATGCTGAAGGAGTTTGAAACTCACGCACCGGGAAGATTTATGGTTTTTACTAATCTGAATTTTGCTGGTTTTGGGGATGAAAACTGGAGTAGAATTGCTGTTAAAGAGCTGGAAGAGGACGTTCAGGCTGGAGCGGTCGGTTTGAAAATCTATAAGAGCTTGGGGCTTTCTGTTAAAGATGTGGATGGGAATCGAGTCCCAGTTAACCATCCGGACTTAGACCCTGTTTGGGCTAAAGCTGGAGAGTTAGGAATTCCCGTATTAATTCACTCGGCAGATCCTGCCCAATTTTGGCAGCCTCATGATGCTAATAATGAAAGATGGCTTGAGCTAAAGCTTAGGCCTAGAAGAAAGCGGGGAGATAATAATCCAGCCCCTTTCGAGCAGATCATTGCGGAGCAACATGATGTATTTGCCAAGCATCCAGAGACCACATTTATCAATGCACACATGGGCTGGATGGCGAATGATTTGGACAAGGCAGAAGCACATCTGGAAATGTATCCCAATGTGAACTTCGGTATCGGTGCAGTTATCGCTGAGTTTGGGCGGCAGCCCAGGAGGGCAAAAGCCTTTTTCGATAAGTATCAGGACCGAATCCTATTCGGTAAGGATGCCTATAATCGTGAAGAGTTCAACACTTATTTCCGGGTTTTAGAGTCGAATGACGAATATTTCCCCTATTACAAAAAGTATCACGCGTACTGGAAAATGTACGGTTTGGGACTTTCAGATGAAGTTTTGAAGAAAGTCTATTATAAAAATGCCTTGAGGATCGTTCCAGGTATGGACAAAAGTATTTTTCCAGATTAAGGTATGAGGAGTTTCCATTATCGTGATTTTTCATGGTCTGAAGGGTCTAAAGTACTTGGCGGCATTTTGATTCTTGGTGCAGTTATCATTCTTATTGCACCTTTTTTATTTCCCGTGGAGCGGACCACCAAAACGCTGCTTGTTGCGGGAGGAGCCTTACTGATTTCCATTCCACTGCTTTCGAGTTTTTCCGGGGTGATTTTCGATTTTGACAAACAAAAATATTTGGCTTACGATCAATGGGTCTTTGTGAAAACTGGGGTCTGGAAGGATATGCCCAAGGTCAATGCTTTGGATATGATCGAACATGAATACACCAGAACTAACAAGCCGAATGGAGTAAGTCCAACGATTACCACCAAAGGGACAGTCTATAAGTGCGTGATTTTAGCGGAGGGAATGGATCCCTGGACTTTGGACTATTCCAGCCAGAAAAAGGCAACTAAGGCTATGGAGGCTTTGACCGAAGGACTGAGAATCAATCAGAATGCTTCCTTATCCTCCACTCCTTCGGATAGTAATTATTAATTCTGTTTCCCAGATTTTTTAACCAGCCCAGAGACTGTCCCTCATAGTCTACCAGGATCCAGCCAAGGGGAATTTCATTTAACTTTATTTCCTCTTTTCGAAGGAAAGCCAAAGCTTGTTTTCTGTTCAACGACAAGGTGCTGAATTCTTTTTTGGGAAGAGTACTCAAGGCCCATTCAGCGCTTGGAATCCAGTTTCCTCCTTTTCTTTTTCCGATTTCAGTACCAAAATATCGCACATTGAGCGAACGTAGAATGAGTTCAAATTCTGGTAGAAGACTTTTCTGAATTCGAAAGTAGGAATCATTCAGGGTGTAGAATTTTCCATTCCCATCAAAGCCTGTGACTTCATCTAATTTTTCAGAATCATTATCCCGAATTTCTTTAAGATATGGGTGCTTGAAGTCCTTCGCACGTTTGGGACGGAGAGAAAAGGAATCATCCGGTCTCTTTAATACGCTTACAAAAAATCCTTCTCCCGGAACCTGATGCGGGAAAAATCGATATCCATAAAATACACCTTCTGAGGTCTCGATATTGGATTCTCGAATTCCCCATTCTTCTTTAACCGGAATTCTAACAGGCTTGAAGGCAAATTCCTCAATCAGGAACCCGATCATATCCTCATTTTCCTTTTCATTGAAAGTACAAGTAGAATAAATCAGGTATCCTCCACCTTTGACGAGGGCACCACAGTGATCCAGAATTCTACTTTGCCTTGCGGAGCAAAGGCTGACATTATCCAGAGACCATTCTTTTCTGGCGTTTGGGTCTTTTCGGAACATCCCTTCTCCTGAACATGGAGCATCCACCAAAACACAATCAAAAAGCCCTTCTAAATCATCGAAATGTTCTGGGTCATTATTCGTAACTATGGTATTTCCCAGGCCCCACTTGATGATATTTTCTTTGAGGATTTGCGCCCTTGATTGAATGACTTCATTTGAAACAAGTAATCCATCATTTCCCAGATAAGATGAAAGCAATGTGGATTTTCCTCCGGGGGCAGCGGACATGTCAAGAAAAACTCCTTTCGGAATTTTCAGGCTTCGCAAAATCCAATCGATAAACATGGATGAAGACTCCTGAACGTAGTATGCACCTGAATGCCAAAGTGGATCCAAAGAAAAAGATGGCCTTTCCTCGAGAATAAAACCATCAGTACACCAAAGGATTTCTTTTTTTGGTGTATCGATATTGGTTCGCTTTTGAGGATTTAAGCGAATCGAAGTCTTCGCAGGGAAATCCAAAGACTGCGCAAAACTGGCAAACTCCTCCTCTCCAAGAAGAGCGAACATTTGCTTTTTAAAGTCTTCGGGAAGCTTGGGTTTAGCCATGTCCAAAGTTAATGATCTTTGATGCTGCTATTGGGTTTAGTCGATAAATAGTAATTTGAAAGAAAAGGAGTTATGGAAATTGCCAGCCAAATTGTAATCGTTGTTGTGGCGCTGCTGCACTTGTACTTTTTATATTTTGAAATGTTTGCCTGGGAGACAACGGGTAGGAAAATATTCAGGCAATTCCCCAAAGAGCTTTTTCCCAAAACCAAAGCCCTTGCTGCCAATCAGGGCCTTTACAATGGTTTTTTAGTCGCCGGATTAATTTGGAGCTTGTTGATTTCAGACCCTGACTGGTCAAAAAATGTGGCCTTATTCTTTCTCGGTTGTGTTTTAGTGGCAGGAATTTTCGGAGCACTCACTGCCAGCAAGAAGATCTTTTATGTTCAAGGATTGCCAGCGTTGATTGGGTTGATCTTGGTTTATCTGAGATAAATTTCCTCATCGCATAGGAGCAGAGATATTAACTAATTTGACCCTCAAATAATCTCTGTGTCTTTGCGGTAAGTCTAGTTTAAAGAATCCTCATCGAAGTCTTCATCATCTCCCATACCCATATTAAACATAGAGCTGAAGAGGTCCTTAAATTGAAGACCGGTATCCAGCAAGCTTTTGCTCAATTGAGAATATTCTGCCAGACCATGAAGTGCAAACTCCATAAAGAATTCCTTCTCTTTTTCCGGAAGATTAGATACCAATTGAGTGACCACTTCTTCTAAACCAGGGACCTCTTGTAAAGCACTTTTGTATTCTTTGTCTGATTGAGAGGCTAGGATGTCCAGAGAGTTTCCTTCTCCAAACCAAGAAAGTGGTAAGACATAAGGATTGCCTTCTTTTTCCTTTTTCTTCTGCTCAGGGCTTGGGAAGTAATTCACAAACTGTGTTCGGATAGCCTTGCCAATCAAATTATAAGCAACTAGTCCGGCACCTTCTTGCTCTCCTTCGTACACGAGCTCAACTTTGCCAGTAATGGCAGGAATGACTCCAATCAAATCAGCTAACCTGGTAATGGTACTGCTTTCACCATTTTTTAGCATTCTTCTCTCAGCCGCAGAGATCAAATTCTCATAAGCCGAAATAGTCAATCGTGCAGAAACCCCACTTTTCTCATCCACATACTCCGAGCCCCTAGCTTCAATAGCAATCTGCTCAATCAGATCTCGCATAAGTTCAGGGACATGGATATTTGAAAGGGGCTTGCCTTCCAAGTTCGCCTCTTGCTCGGTTATCTTCTTTCCGGTCTCAATCGTCTTTGGATAGTGAGTAATGATCTGGCTTTCTATTCTATCTTTCAATGGAGTAACAATGCTTCCCCGGTTTGTGTAATCTTCAGGGTTGGCGGTAAAGACGAATTGAATGTCCAAAGGCAACCGAAGCTTAAAACCTCGAATTTGTATATCCCCTTCCTGCAGAATATTGAATAGTGCCACCTGAATCCTTGCCTGAAGATCGGGTAATTCGTTAATCACAAAAATCGATCTGTGTGATCTTGGAACAAGACCATAATGAATCACGCGCTCATCATCATACGACAGTTTCATGGTAGCCGCTTTGATCGGATCCACGTCACCAATTAGGTCTGCAACAGAGACATCAGGTGTAGCGAGTTTCTCCGTATATCGATCATCTCTGTGCCACCAGGTGATCAGGGTGTCATCACCTTTTTTTTCGATGAGGTCATGGGCAAAGTGAGTCAAAGGTTGCATAGGGTCGTCATTCAGCTCGGATCCAAAAACTACTGGAACGTACTCGTCTAGCAACTGAGTCATCATTCTGGCGATTCTGGTCTTTGCTTGTCCTCTGAGCCCGAGAAGGTTGATGTTATGTCTGGATAAAATAGCCCGCTCGATATCAGGAATGACAGTGTCCTCATATCCCCAGATTCCTTCAAAGACATTTTCATTAGCCTGAATCTTCTTGATGAGGTTTTCTCGAAGCTCTTCCTTGATACTTTTCGGTTCGTAGCCAGCAGCTTTAAGCTGACCCAGCGTTTTTATTTTTAGTAAATCTTCAGTCTTGATGTTTTGGTAGTCCATGCTTAAAAGCGCTTTGTACGGTTTCTTCGGTAGTCTTCAAAAATTAAATCGCCCAAACCTTTCAGGCTACTGTAGTAGGCATTGCCATTATTTACTTTGGTAAACTCTTTAACAAATTCTTTCAGATAAGGGTCTGAAGCAATCATGAAAGTCGTCACCGGTATTTTGAGTTTTCGACATTGCGCAGCAAGCTTTAAAGTCTCATTTAAGATCTTGCTGTCTATGCCAAAGCTATTTTTGTAATACTTAATTCCAACTTTCAAGCAGGTTGGTTTTCCATCCGTAATCATGAAAATCTGCTTGTTTGGGTTCTTTCTCCTTCGGAGCAAATCCATGGCAAGTTCAAGCCCAGCCACAGTGTTGGTATGATATGGTCCAACTTGCAAATAGGGAAGGTCCTTGATTTCGATCTGCCAGGCATCATTACCAAAAACGATAATATCCAGCGTGTCCTTTGGATAGCGGGTTTTGATAAGCTCCGCCAAAGCCATGGCAACTTTCTTGGCAGGAGTGATTCTATCTTCCCCATAAAGAATCATCGAGTGTGAGATGTCAATCATCAAAACCGTGGAGGTTTGAGATCGAAACTCGGTTTCCTGAATTTCCAGATCATTCTCCGTCAAAATATAATCACCCGAAAAGCCGTGGTTGACCTGAGCATTTCGTAAGGAATCTGTAAGAGCAATTTGATCGAGATTGTCTCCGAATTCGTATGCTCTTCGATCGGTGCCTCTCTCCTCTCCTAGCCCTGTATGGGTTGTTTTATGCTGACCGGATTTTCCTCGCTTAAGCTTTCCGAAAATTTCTTCCAAAGCAGATTTTCTTATACTTTGTTCAGCTTTTCCAGTGATCTTGAACTCTCCTTCAGGACTCTCTTCAGTCAGGTATCCTTTGTCCTTTAGATCTTCAATAAAATCTCCTATCCCATATTTCGGGTTGGTCAAATTATACTGATTGTCCAGATTGGTCAGCCAGTTAAGTGCCTCAGCCACATCGCCTCCCGTCATCGTAACCAACTGAAGGAATATCTTCAACAAGTTTTCGAAGGTGTTATTGCCGGGGTCTTTGGGTGGAGTGTATTTCGAAAAGCGAAATCCTTTCATGCGCTCATAACAAGTTTTGGTACTAACGAGTTTATCTCACACCTGAAATAAATGAAATTATGACCAACTATAAGACCGTTGTCGGAATTGTTACCGGCGCACTCATCGTTTTTACTACACTAATTCAGTTCGAGCTGAGCATGTTCCTGATTTGGTTGATGTTCCTGGTTTCTCCTTTACTGGTTATTTGGATGGTCTGGTCTGTGTTGGTTGCCCCGGTGGATATCAAAGAAACCTTTGATGAGCAGTGGTATCAGGATAAAAAGAATACAGACCTCTGAGGGTTTTTACTTTTTCTTAGCCTACCTAATTGAATACCAGATTTATATGAGGTAAATTATGTGGACGGTTCCTTTCAAGGCTTTTACACACTAAAAAATTTTTTACCTCATGTCCAAAAGAAGAATTACACCTCCATCTTTTCGAACTCCCAATGTCCGAAGGCAAATTCTAACTTTTACCATTTCTAGCAATGGCGAGAATCTTTCCAGTCTGCTCACTGTATTAAAAATTCAGACATTTAATTCGATCAATTCAATCCCAACTGCGATAGTTGATTTTGTTGATCCTGATTTTGAGTTAGGTCAGGCATCCGAGTTTTTACCGGGATGTGAATGGGAAATCAAGGCCGGTTACCAATCTAATGAGGAAGTAATTTTTAAGGGAATTGTACTAGGCCATAGGTGTTTTCCAGGGGAAAACGGTAATGTTTTTCAGGTTCAATTGAAAGATGAAGTATTCAAAATGAACCACGAAGTCAACAGTAAAATTTTTACCGAACTGAGTGATAAAGATATTGTTGAGGAGCTGGTTGGTGAGTATTCGGTTGATATGGGTTCTATTTCTGGGATGAACCTCATGCATGAAAGCTTAATCCAAATGAACCAAACCGACTGGTCTTTCTTACTTGACCGTGCGAAAAGCAATGCGTGTTTTGTAAGGGTAAATTGCGGAGAAATTTTGGTGGCAAAGGTAGAGCAAGCGCTAAAATCAAAAAATGACATTTCGTTTTATGATAGTGAAAGCTATGATTTGACTATAGATGCGGAGTACCAGAGCGAAAACGTGATTGGAAAAGTTTGGATTGTTCAGGATCAGGAAATGCTAGAGTCCTCTGTTAAATCAAAGAATAAGATCCAAATGCAAATGGCGAAGTTTATGGATTCTTCTGAGGCGAAGCGTGCTAATGACCCATATCTTTCAGAGCACGAACTAGACCAAGCCTTGGAACAAGAGCTTTCGGAAAATGAACTCCAGTTGGTGAGAGGTTTTATAGTACAAAAAGGCCGGGCTGATTTATTGCCAGGCACTTTGGTCATACTTAAAAGCTTTGGAAAATACCTTAGCAAGGAGGTGTTCATGAGTGGAGTTGAACATCAAATAGAAGCAGGTAAATGGACAATTAAGATTCTAGTGGGTCTAGACCCTCAGGAATTCAGGAGTGAAAATCCATCTCTAGAGGGTTTGCATATCGGATTGGTTACTGAAACAGCTGGAGGTCAAGATAATAATGTAAAAGTGAAAATTCCGGTGGTGGGGATGGATTCTTCTGGTGTTTGGGCTCGATTAAGTTCTGCAGGAGCGGGAAACGGTAAGGGAATACTTTTTAGACCAGATATTGGTGATGAGGTTATTATTTCCTTTCTGGGAGGCTCAATTCAAAATCCAGTGATCTTAGGGGGCCTCAATAGTAGCTTGAATCCAAGCCCGGTTTCTGATGCAGAGGGGGAAAAGGTCAAGGGAATATTTACTAAAGGAGGGCTGAAATTAGTTATGGATGATGATGATGAGTGTATAGAGTTAATTACCCCAGAAGGAAATAAAGTCTATATCTCAGAGGATGATGGGTTATGCCTTGAGGATAAGGAGGGAAACAGTATCAAGCTAGATTCAGATGGAATCTCAATTTCTAGCCAGTCGGACCTGAATTTATCTGCATCTGGTGATATCAACCTAAATGGTATTAATATAAATGCCAGCGCTGACTCTAGTGCCAACATTTTTGGTGACTCAGGAGCAGAACTTAAATCCAATGCGACTACGACTGTTAAAGGCTCACTAATACAAATAAATTAATCATGCCTGCAGCAGCAAGGGTAACCGATCCAACAAATCAAGGCGGTCAGATTATAGGACCAGGAGCATCTAGTGTAACCATTGGTGGGTTAGTGGCAAGTGTTTTAGGAGATTCTGCCACCTGCCCACTTCCACAGCTTCCTCCCGTGAGTGATTTTGTAACAGGTAGCTCAACAGTATTTATTGAAGGGAAGCCAGCGGTCAGAATTGGCGATAAAAGTTCTTCAGGAGGAGAGGCGATCGTAGGAGAGTCCACAGTACTAATAGGCTGAAAACCCTAAATAGTTCGCATCCTTACTTTAAGAAAAATTACTTGGTATTTTAGGGATAAACTAATTGATAAGATTTATCAAATCGCAAGAATATGCATCTCTTATTAAGTCAAAAGCTAAAGAATTAGGCTTTGATTTTTGCGGTATTGCCAAAGCTGAATTTTTGGAAGAGGAGGCTCCAAGGTTGGAGAATTGGCTTAATCGAAATTATCAGGGGAAGATGTCCTATTTGGAAAATCACTTCGATAAGAGACTCGACCCTACTAAGCTTGTTGAAGGAGCTAAAACTGTAGTTTCCTTGGCCTATTCATACTTTCCGGGAGAAACTTTGCCCGAAGGGCAAAAGGACATCAAACTAGCCAAATATGCCTACGGGGAGGATTATCATTTTGTAATCAAGGATTTGCTGAAGACCTTTTTGAAGGATTTACAAGATGAAATCGGAGATTTTTACGGCCGTGTTTTTGTGGATTCTGCACCGGTCATGGAACGTCAATGGGCAGAAAAAGCGGGGATGGGCTGGATAGGGAAAAACAGCCTTTTGCTCACCCGGGAACAAGGGAGCTTTTTCTTTTTGGCGGAGTTAATTATTGACTTGGAAGTTCAGCCGGATGATCCTTTTGTTGGAGATTATTGTGGAACCTGTACTCGATGTATCGATGCCTGTCCCACGGATGCTATCATTGAACCTGAGATCGTGGATGCCTCACGATGCATTTCTTACCTCACGATTGAGTTGAAGGAGGAAATCCCGAATGAGTTTAAAGGTAAAATGGAGAATTGGGCCTTTGGATGTGATATTTGCCAGGATGTATGTCCATGGAATCGTTTTTCCAGAACTCATGCACAACCAAAGTTTACTCCTCCGGATGAGCTGAAATCCTTTTCAAAAACTGATTGGGAGGAAATGACTGAGGAGACTTTTGGCAGAGTGTTCAAAAAATCACCGCTCAAACGAACCAAGTTCTCAGGTTTGAAAAGAAATATTAACTTCTTGAAGAATGAGTGAAACAACCGAAAAGAAGTCTAGGACTCGGGATCTGATTCCGAAGATCAATATTTTTAAAAAGAAAAAGGGGGCTAAGATGGGTCTCCCTCCAGGATCATTGGTTTTTACTGGAGATAAGAAGCTTGAATCCCTCCATATTGAGATTACACAATTTGATGAGCATGTTTATGAGGATCGAATAGTGACAATTGAAGAGCTTTCTCAAATTCTTGCTAACCAAAAAAAGGTGCTTTGGGTGGATATCACAGGCCTACATGATATTAAGGCCATGGAGAGGCTGGGAGAGATTTTTGGAATCCACAAATTGACCATGGAGGACATTCTTGATGTGGATCAGCGTCCCAAAATGGAAGTGGTGGAAGATTACCTCCATGCATCTGTCAAGATGATCCAGAAAACTGAAGTGGGCAAAGTCCAGGAAGTGGAACAGGTGAGTTTTATCCTGAAAAAGGGATTGATTATTACTTTTCAAGAAAGAGAAGGAGATGTCTTTTCCTATGTCAGAAACAGACTGGAAAAATCTACAGGAAACATTCGAAAAAGAGGCGCTGATTACTTGCTTTACGCTCTTTTCGATTCCATCATTGATAGTTATTTCATTGTGCTCGAGGAGATCGGACGGCAGCTGGAAAACCTCGAAGACGCTGCCATCAATAATCCCGGAGATGATACCTTGAACGCCATTTATTTTCAGAGAAAGCAGTTGATGGCCATGCGAAGAGCAATTTTTCCATTGCGTGAAGTGAGTGGAGTTTTTATTAAATATAGTGGACCGCATGTATCAGATAAAATCCAGCCTTTTGTGCATGACCTGCATGACAACATCACTCAGGTGATCGAAATGTTGGATAGTTTTCGAGACCTCTCGAGTAGTGTTCTTGATTTATGCATGAATGTTCTATCGAATAAGATGAACAACATCATGAAAGTCCTGACGGTGATTTCAACGATTTTTATTCCTTTGAGCTTTGTTGCAGGTGTTTACGGGATGAACTTCGATAACATGCCCGAACTACATTACAGAGATGCCTATTTCTACGTTTTGGGAGGAATGTTCCTTGCGGTGGTGGGGATGCTTCTTTATTTCCGCTCCAAAAAGTGGTTTTAGAAGGCTTTGAGGCTGATATCCATACTTTTCACTGAGTGAGTCAATGCTCCCATGGAAATATAATCCACTCCACATTCCGCTACATTCACTAGAGTTTCTTCGGTTATGCCTCCTGACGCTTCCGTTTTGGTTCTTCCATCGATAATGGATACGGCTTCCCGCATGGTGGCATAGTCCATATTGTCAAGCATGATGCAGTCTACCGCATCGAGCCCTGCCGCTTCCTTAACTTCTTCCAGATTTCGGGTTTCCACCTCAATTTTGAGATCGAGGTTTTTCTCATTTAGAAATTCCACAGTACTATTTACCGCCTTTGTTATGCCTCCGGCAAAGTCCACGTGGTTATCCTTCAGCATCACCATGTCATAAAGTGCGAAACGATGGTTCACCCCTCCTCCTATTGATACCGCCCATTTTTCCATTAATCGGAAATTTGGAGTCGTCTTTCGGGTATCCATTAATCTGGCCTTGGTATGGAGAATCTTTTGCGTTAATCGATGAGTAAGCGTGGCAATACCACTCATTCGCTGCATGCAGTTGAGGACCAGTCTTTCTGACGAAAGTATGGAAGTAGCTTTGCCATAAACCTTCAGCCCTACATCTCCAAACTTCACCACATCTCCATCCTGGATAAAAACTTCCATCTCAAGCTCTGGATCGAAAGCCGAAAAAATTTTTTCGGCCATTTCCATTCCTGCGATGATTCCATCACCTTTTATCAGAAGTTGGGCTTTTCCTTCAGTACCTTTAGGAATGGAGCCGAGGGATGAGTAATCTCCAGGACCTATATCCTCACGAAAGGCGGATTGAATAAAATCATTGAGGGATTGCTCGGTGATGTACTCTGGCTTCATTTGGCAAAAATAGCCAAAGACTTGTAGATATAGCTAGAAGTGAGATGGAATTATCCGGCAACAAACTCAAGACTGTATAGCTTGAGAGAATCATTTCTTTCACTGACTTTCAGGAAGACCTTGAAAGCGCGATTCAGGCTTTGATAGTTACCCACGTAAGAGTTGATACTTGTGTTTTTCTGGCTTGAATACACCACAGCAAAGCTATTTGGGGGGTTTTTTCTAAAAAATTCTTTTAGCACTTGCTCGGCTTGACTTCTGCTATAGCTGCCTTGTTTACCGTTAAGGTTTAGCTGAATACTAGAGTCGAAATACTGTGCAAGTTCGCTACTCGAACCACGATCAAGCGCTTCTATGATTGGATCAATAGAATCAATCTTGACCTCTTTAGTAGGAGTGCTGAAAGAGAGAATTGCTGCAACTATGAAGTAAATCACATACATCAACTGCCCTATGTCAAATACTAGGCCAACAGCATTTTTAAATGCAAAAGAATGTTATTCACATGGGAAAAAGTACCAAATACCTGTAGGTTCCTTTGGTTTGAAATGTAATATATTTGCGGAATGGAAAAGAAAGTACTCTTGATGATTCTTGATGGCTGGGGTTTGGGAACGAACCCAGAGATTTCGGCTATCGCTAAAGCTAAGACGCCCTTTGTAGACAGCTTGTACACAAATTACCCGAATGCAAAACTAGATGCTTCAGGTTTGGCCGTTGGTCTTCCGGAAGGACAAATGGGTAATTCTGAAGTGGGGCATATGAATATTGGTGCTGGAAGAGTGGTTTACCAAGACCTGGTAAAGATCAATCAGGCCGTCGAAAAGGGAGAGCTTAGCGAACATCCTGTTTTAATAGAAGCTTTCAAATCCGCAAAAGTAAATGGGAAGAAAGTCCATTTCATGGGGCTGGTTTCTGATGGAGGAGTTCACGCTCACATTAATCATTTGAAAGGCCTCTGCGATGCTGCCAAAGCTCAAGGGTTGGAAGACGTTTTCATCCATGCCTTCACAGATGGTCGTGATACCGACCCTAAAGGAGGAATCAAATACATAGAAGAACTTGAGAACCATTTGGAAAACTCGACTGGAAAAGTAGCCAGTGTAATCGGTAGATATTATTCCATGGATCGAGACAATAGATGGGAGCGTGTGAAGCTTGCCTATGACGCCATGGTCAAAGGAGAAGGGGAGCGATCGCATGATATCAAGGCAAGTATCCAAAAGTCTTATGATAATGATGTGACAGATGAGTTCATTCGTCCTATAATCAACGCAAATTCAGCAGGTAATCCGATTGCAACCATTGAAGAAGGAGATGTGGTGATTTGCTTCAATTTCAGAACAGATCGGGGTCGTGAGATTACTCAGGTTTTGACTCAGAAAGACCTACCTGATTTTGGGATGACAAAGCTATCTCTTGACTATATCACCTTCACGAATTACGATGATAGCTTTGACGGAGTCAAAGTACTTTTCGAAAAGGATAATCTTAAAAATACGCTAGGTGAGGTCCTTGAAGCCAATAATAAGAAGCAAATCAGAATAGCGGAGACGGAGAAATATCCACACGTGACTTTCTTCTTTTCTGGGGGAAGAGAAACGGAATTTGAAGGGGAGAGTAGAATTCTATGCCCTTCTCCGAAAGTGGCTACCTATGACCTTCAGCCTGAGATGAGTGCTTTTGAAATTGCCAGCAAGATCAATGTGGAATTGAATAAGGAAAGTGCAGATTTCATTTGCCTGAACTTTGCCAATGCTGACATGGTGGGACACACTGGGGTTTTTGAAGCTGCCATGAAAGCTTGCGAGGCAGTAGACGAATGTGCGAAGAGTGTAATCGATACAGCTTTGGCCAACGGCTACAGCACGATAGTCATCGCTGATCATGGAAATAGCGACATCATGGTGAATCCTGATGGATCACCGAATACAGCTCATACCACGAATTTGGTTCCATTTGTTTTTGTGGATCAGGACAAGGATTTCAAAATGAGTGATGGAAAGCTTGGAGACCTCGCTCCTACCATTCTCACCCTGATGGGTGTTGATATTCCCGCAGAGATGTCCGGAGAAACCTTGATTACAAAATGAGAGTAAGAAGTATTATGTGCCTCTTCCTTGGCGTAGCAATGTTTTCTTGTCAAGGCGTCGATTCGGGATCTAAGGAGATGGAGGTACTACCCTATTTTGATCTGAAAGGCTTCCTGGATCAGGAGCTCGCCGAATTGCCAGACTCGGTCCAAATGGCTAAATCTTCCAGAATTAACTGGGAAGAAGCCGTGACTTCTATGAAAATGTCACGCGAGGATATTCGTCAGGAGCTTGAGGTTTTTTATGAAGCAGATATCAACAAACCGTCATTTGCGCTCTCCTATGACACTAGGGTGGTCAAGAAATACTTATTTCATGAATTAAAACCTGGGGAAAAAGGAAGGCTTAAAGAAATGATGATCACGTATATCGATGATAAAGTGAGGGCAATCAAAATCAAAATGAAAGAAGAGAATACTTTTTACTCTTCAACCACTCTGGCGGATATATATTTCTCTGGAGTTACATTCAATATCGATCACTACACGGTAGAAACCACTCAGAAAATCTTATTCATGGACCCGAATAACGTTCGCTACTCGGGTGCCATCAAATAAGAGATTACTTATCGAACATAGGGGGCCTTTTGGCCTGCCAATCTGAATTATTTTGGATCAGCTCGCCTAGCATGACTAGCTTACCTTCATCAAAGATGTTTGATAGAAGGGTTATGGATGTTGGGCTTCCTTCCTCATTGAATCCATTGGGTAGGCAAAGTGCTGGATGGCCAGTGAGATTGGTGATCTGCAACTGAGGATCCCCAAAAGTCGGTGTGACTATCACATCGTAGTCTTTCATTACCTCATGAACCTCTTCGATTAAGAGGCTCCTTTGCCTGCTCATGTTTACATAATCGACAGCGGAGATAAATCTGGCTGCTCTGAATAGGTTAGGCCATGCATTTCTATGCTGAGCCACCAGTTGGTCATCCCAACCCATCCTTGTTAATTCATCGAAGGCAGCAGCCCCTTCAGCCATCAGCATCATAATTAATGGGGTTGCATCTACAGTATTGTCCAGGGAGACCTCTTCAAGTTCTATTCCCTGCTCTCTGAGTAGGTCCAAAACGGCTAGGTCATTTGGGTGATTCCGTCTTTCAAAGAAAGGTTTGAAATAGCCAATCTTTAAGGATTTAACATCATCTTTTGAAGAGTAATTGAAGGCCGCGGGAATGGTACTTGGATCCATTGGGTCAGCACCGTTAATAACTGATAGAACAATAGCATTATCTAAGGATGAGCGTGATATCGGCCCTATTTTATCCATGGACCAGCTTAAGGCCATAGCACCTGCCTTACTCACTCTTCCATAAGTGGGTCTTAAACCGGTGACTCCATTTCGAGTGGAAGGAGAAACGATAGAGCCTAGGGTTTCGGTACCTATTGCATAAGGAACCAAACCGGCACTTACTGCAGAAGCAGAACCGGCGGATGAACCACTAGACCCTTGCTTCAGATTCCATGGATTTTTGGTCACTCCTCCATACCAAACATCTCCCATGGCAAGAGCTCCTAAAGTGAATTTTCCAACCAATACTCCTCCGGCATCATCCAGTTTACGGACAACCGTGGAGGTTCCTTCAAGAGTTTGGTCTTTGTAGGGCATAGCTCCCCATGTAGTCTTTGTGCCGTCTACAGTCAGCAAATCTTTAATGCCATAAGGAATGCCATGAAGAGGTCCACGATATTTTCCGGAGGCTATTTCTGCATCCATTGCTCTGGCCTTGGCAAGAGCGGAATTTTCCATTAACGTGATCAGACATTGTAGGGTATCCGAATAGGTTTTGATTCTATCCAGATAGATTTGGGTCAGCCTCTCGCTGCTCAGCTTCTTATTTTTTATCAGCACGGCAAGATCATGAATAGGCATATATGCGATATCGGCTTCCCGATCCGGGAGCTCTATATCACTTTCCAATCCCCAATCAAGAGGTTCCTGCTGTTGATTGGGGATAAAACCAATCGGTAGAGGGTTAAAAACCAAGGAAGGACCGACCGAGTTTTCCAGTTTAGTTTTTCTTAGTTCACCCAGATTTGACAGTTGGGTTTTCAGTCGACCCATCATACTATCCGTCTCGGCAGGAGTGAACTCCAAGCCGATTATCTCAGCTGCTCCTTGAATCTTTTGCGGGGTGATCTCACCAGTTTTTTGCCCCATGGAAAACCCCAGAGCCAACAATGCCAGAGCTCCGATTCCCATAAATGCCAACCTCGATTGGTTCTTTTCCTTTTTCATTTGAATAGTTTTGTATTATTCTCAAACTTCGAGTTCCTGAAGGTGTTCAAATAGGAAATTAAAATCAAACCATTCATGGATCAGCAGTCCCCTTTCCCTGTATTCCCAATGTATTTCAGAGGGCTTCTTCTCTTGGCAGGAATGTACACGCTCGCATGGTCTGCTTTCTACAAATGGGGAGGGACAAGTTTATTGAATTGGCTTTCCATGGAACCTGAAAATGTGATCGAAATGGATTCGAATTGGTTTGGATCCTTTGGGTTGATAGTGGGTTTGTTAATCTTTATTTCGGCTTTTTACCCTGTGAGTTGGATACGAATTATGCTTGCGGGGATTATTGGGAAAGTCCTGATGGGGCTTTGGTTTGTAATCTTCTACTTGCCCGTACTTGGCTGGAATAAGAGGACAGGATTTGAGCTAATTTTCAATGAGATTTTTTGGTTGATTCCTCTCATACTTATTCTCTTGCGTGCTAAGAAGGTGAAAGAATATTTAGCACAGAATGCTTAAATTACTTGGAATCAAATGAGGGGAAATATGAATAGATTTTTTTTAGTAGCTGTAGCTGTAGCTTTATTGCTTTTTGCAGCAAACGTAGCTGCTCAAGAAAAAAGCTTTGACAAAGTGGTTAAGACTGATGGGGAGGAGATGATTGGGAAGGTTCTTGAAATAGATGCTGAGAGCATAAAATTTGTTTACCAAGGAGAATCTTTGACTTACACGGTGAAGCAATCCGAGATAAATAAGATTCAGTTCGCAAGTGGGAGGGTGCAGTTTTTCACCGAAGTGACTGAAGAGAAGCCCAGTCAGGATTCAAGTCCTGGTCTTCAGGATCACCATAATCTTGTAGCGGTACTCCCTTTTGATTACATGAATTCAGGAGGTAACAGGGATGATAAGATGGGACTTAAGGTTCAATCTGATTGCTATACTTACCTCAGGAAAAAAGCAAAGCTTTTTGATATTCAAGACCCGGCTACTACGAATGCATTGCTTGTCAAGAACAACATAGAAGTCAACAATCTCATTGGGTTGACCCCTCAGGAAATGGCGAATCTCCTGGGTGTAGAATATGTGGTTTATGGAGCGGTTACTATAAATCAGACAAGTGTTTCAAGCTATTCTGCCAACAGCTACTCAAGTAAAGCCAATGGCAGTAGGTTTACCTCCTCCAATCTTGGGTCTTCTACCAGCACAGCGAACTTCAATACCAATGTGGACCTGAAGATTTATAATGATCAAGGTCAAAGCGTTTACTCTGATACACATGATAGCTTTTGGCCCTCTGAAAATGCTTACGAGATTACCCTGAATTATCTGATTAAAAGAACTCCGCTTTACAGCAAATAGCGGTTTTATAGATCATTTGGAATCTCTGTCTGTTTATGACAATTGCTCTTTTTCTAGGCGTTTCCGCGAGTTATTTTTAGTAAATTCACAAACTCGTTTTTTTGAATTTATTACATCATTAACACCCAATAATGCCCCAAAAACAACCCAATAAGCTCTTTTTGTTGGATGCAATGGCACTGATTTACAGAGCACACTTTGCCTTCAGCAAAAATCCAAGAATTAATTCTAAAGGCTTGAATACCGGGGTAATGCTCGGTTTCACAAATACCTTGCTCGAGGTTTTGAATAAGGAAAAGCCAACGCATATCGGGGTGGCCTTTGATACTCATGCTCCTACCTTCAGGCATGAGCGGTATGAGCCTTATAAAGCGAATCGTCAGGAGCAGCCTGAAGACATAGGCGTTGGGATTCCATGGGTGAAAAAGATCGTGGAAGCTTTCAATATTCCAATTTTAGAAATGGATGGATTTGAGGCAGATGACATCATTGGAACCATAGCGAAGAAAGCAGAAAAAGACGACTTCACTGTTTACATGATGACTCCGGATAAGGATTATGGTCAGCTTGTGGATGATCATATCTTCTTATACAAACCGGCATTTATGGGCAATGCGGTAGATGTAATGGGCCCACGTGAGATTTGCCAAAAATGGGACATAGAACATGTGGATCAGGTCCGAGACATTCTGGGATTAATGGGAGATTCGGTCGATAATATCCCGGGTATTCCAGGAGTGGGTCAAAAGACTGCGGTCAAACTTCTTAAGGCTTACGGTTCTGTGGAGGAGCTTTTGAAGAACACGGATGACTTAAAAGGGAAGCAAAAGGAGAATGTGGTCAATTTTGGTGAGCAAGGTTTGTTATCCAAGGAGCTGGCAACCATTAAGATTGACGTTCCTGTTGATTTCAATGGGGATGATTTGAAATACGACGGGTTCAATGAAGAAACTCTGAAGGAGATTTTTTCTGAGCTTGAGTTTAGAACATTGGCTTCACGAATTTTTAAAGGAGATCAAAAGAAGGCAACTATAGCCAAGTCTGAGCAATTGGGGCTTTTTGGTGGAGCATCTGGTACAGGTAAGACTGTGACATCTGAGGAAACCCCAGCGGAAACGCAGGAGGAACCCGCCAGCCCTTACGATCAGAATAAGCCTTCAGATATCATGAGCTCGGTAGCCCATTATCATAAGATTAAGGGTGAAAAAGACATCTCTAAACTTATCAAGTATCTGGAACTTCAAGAGCGATTCTGCTTCGATACGGAAACTACCTCTCTGAACCCCATGGAAGCGGAGCTCGTGGGGATTGCTTTTGCATATGTGGAGGGAGAGGCTTATTATGTTCCTTGTCCTCCGGACAAAGCTGAAACGGCTAAAATTCTCGACTTGTTAAGACCGGTCCTTGAGAATGATAAAATCACTAAGGTCGGACAGAACATCAAGTACGATATTCTGGTCCTGAAAAATCATGGGGTTTCTGTTAAGGGAACCTTATATGATACCATGCTCGCCCATTATCTTATCGAGCCTGAAGGGAAACATTCTATGGATTGGCTTGCCATGCAATATCTGAATTACAAGCCTGTTTCTATCGAGACCCTGATTGGAAAGAAGGGCAAAAATCAGGGAAATATGAGAGATGTGGACGAGGACAAAGTCACACCTTATGCCTCTGAAGATGCAGATATCACGCTGAGGTTAAAATCTGTATTTGATCCTCTGTTGAAGGAGAAAAAGGTTGAGGGCCTTTTTGAAGATGTCGAGGTTCCTTTGATTAATGTGCTCGCAGAGATGGAATTCCAGGGGGTGAGCCTCGATACGGAAGCTCTTTCCGAGCTATCTCAGGAACTTGAGGTAGAAATAAATGAAATCGAAAAGAAGGTGTATGAATTAGCTGGCGTTAAGTTTAACCTGGCTTCGCCAAAGCAACTTGGGGAAGTGCTTTTTGATAAACTTGAGCTAGACCCAAAAGCCAAGAAAACCAAGACCGGTCAATACGCAACAGGGGAAGAGGTTCTCAGTAAACTTGCGAATGAACATGAGATAGCCAGAGCAATTTTGGATTTCCGTCAAATGGTAAAATTGAAGTCTACTTATGTGGATGCTTTACCACTTCTGATCAATTCCAAGACTGGGAAAATCCATACCACGTACAATCAATTCGTAGCGGCTACGGGTAGACTTTCATCTGTAAATCCGAACCTTCAAAATATTCCGATTCGAACCGAACGTGGTCGGGAGATTAGAAAGGCTTTTGTGCCAACGGACGAAAATCATGTCCTTCTGGCGGCGGATTACTCTCAGATAGAATTGAGATTGATGGCCGCTTTTTCTGAGGATGAGTCCATGCTTGAAGCTTTTAGGACTGGTCGCGATATTCATGCAACTACAGCGGCTAAGATTTTCAAGGTGCCCTTAGAGGAGGTTACCTCAGACATGCGTAGAAAAGCTAAAACGGCCAATTTTGGGATAATCTATGGCATTTCTGCCTTTGGTCTGTCACAGAGGTTGAGTATTCCTAGAGGTGAAGCCAAAGAAATTATCGATTCTTATTTCCGGGAGTTCCCGGCCGTGAAGGAGTACATGGATTCAGCCATCGAGAAGGCAAGAAAGGACGAATACGTAGAGACTATTCTTGGACGAAGAAGGTACCTCCGGGATATCAATAGTCGGAATGCTACGATGAGAGGCTTTGCGGAGCGAAATGCTATCAATGCACCGATTCAAGGCTCTGCCGCCGACCTGATCAAGGTAGCGATGATTAATGTCCATAACTGGATGAAGAAAGAGAAGCTCAAATCAAAAATGATTCTTCAGGTACACGATGAATTGGTTTTTGATGCTCATATAGATGAAATTGACATCCTTCAGGAAAATGTTCCAGGCTTAATGTCTGAGGCGATCAAACTGAAAGTTCCTGTGGAAGTGGAGGTTGGAACAGGTAAAAACTGGTTGGAGGCACACTAGGAATGGCCAAAGTAAAAACAAGTTTCTTCTGTCAGAATTGCGGTTCCCAAAGCCCCAAATGGATAGGGAAATGCCCTGCCTGTGGCGAATGGAATACCTATGTGGAAGAAGTGATCCAAAAGGAGGTCTCTATCAAAGGATCATGGAAATCGCCTGGTTCGGTGGTTCAGAAAACGAATAGTCCCAAGAAAATTTCGGAGGTCAGCTATTCTGATCAGCCAAGATGGGATACCAAAGATTCAGAGCTCAATCGTGTTTTAGGGGGCGGAATCGTTCCGGGCTCTTTAGTACTCATTGGAGGAGAGCCCGGCATCGGGAAGTCAACCCTGATGCTTCAGATTGCTTTATCGCTTTCTGGGAAGAAGGTGCTTTATGTTTCAGCAGAGGAAAGCGAAGCACAAATCAAAATGAGGGCGGATCGAATGAACCGCGAAAACCCTGATGGCTACTTGCTGGCCGAAACAAATACCCAGCATATCTTTCAGCAAATTGAGCAACTCAACCCTGATTTTTTGGTCATCGATTCCATTCAGACTTTGCACTCGCAACATGTAGAATCAGCTGCAGGATCTGTTTCTCAGGTCCGTGAATGCACGGCGGAGCTTATGAAGTTTGCGAAGGAAACAGGCACGCCGGTATTTCTAATCGGTCATATTACCAAGGATGGATCAATTGCTGGGCCCAAGGTTTTGGAGCATATGGTGGATACGGTTCTTCAGTTTGAGGGAGATAGACATTTGACCTATCGAATACTGCGCACCTCAAAAAACCGATTTGGGTCGACGCATGAACTGGGTATTTATGAAATGCAGGCTGAGGGTCTCAGAGTTGTTACTAACCCTTCCGAAATACTCCTGACTCAGAGAGAAGAATCATTGAATGGGGTGGCGATTGGTGCCATGATGGAAGGGAATCGACCTTTGCTCATTGAGATTCAATCCTTGGTCAGCCCTGCCACGTATGGAACTCCGCAAAGGAGTAGCACAGGATATGATTCCAAACGATTGAATATGCTTTTGGCGGTATTAGAAAAGAGAGGCGGAATGAAGCTCGGGATGCAGGATGTATTTCTGAACGTGGCTGGCGGAATGAAGGTAGATGATCCAGCCTTGGATTTGGCGGTTTGCGCTTCCTTGATATCTAGTTATGAAGACACCCCGCTTTCTGAGGAGCTTTGTCTGGTGGGTGAAATCGGGTTAGGGGGAGAGGTGCGAGCCGTTTCAAGAATTGAAAGCCGAATTGCTGAAGCTGAGAAGCTCGGGTTCAAAAAAATCATGCTTTCCAAATACTCCATAAAAGGAGTTGATATCTCAAAGTACAAGATCAAAATTCTTGCAGTTACCAAACTGGAGGAAATGTACCAGCAGATTTTTTAAGAGGAATCTTGTATTTTGTTCTTTCTAAATTGAGGATTTGAGAAAGAGGCTTCTAACCAAATTAGAGAAAGACCCCAATATTGATTACAGGGGAGAGAATCCATCTCGGATGGATAACCTCACTGATGCTGTTTTTGGAATCGCAGTTACTCTCCTGATTTTTAATCTTTCCAATCCGAATTCTCTTAAGGACCTGATCGCATTCACCAAGACCCTTCCTGCTTTTTTGGTGAGTATTGGTTTCCTTATCATTATCTGGAAAGAACATTCTCGATTCTCAGAGATTTATGGACTTAGAGGACCGTGGTTTGTTTTTCTGAACTCATTGTTCATCGCTCTGGTGATTTTTTATGTCTACCCCCTGAGGTTTCTTACCTTGTTTATGACTCAGGCAATTTTTGGAACCGATCTTCCTGTGACGATTTCACCTCAGGAGATTCCTGACATTATGATTTACTACGGCTTTGTAGCATTTGCTCTTTACTTCATTTTGTTGTGGTTTTATCATTTAGCGCTCAAGAAAAAAGAAATTCTTCAGCTTAATGAATATGAAGTCATGCATACCAAAATGGTTCGAAAGCGAATGATACTCATGTGTGTGGTTCCTATTGCATCAATTTTACTAGTTACAGGGCTAAGGGGAGTCTCTATTCCTCTCGCCTGTTTTTTGGGCGGAATGATGTATAGCCTCTATACTCCAGCCATTATTTTCTGGGCGAAAGGGTACGAAAAAAAGGCGTCTGAGTTAATTGATGAAAATCCTGATTTTGTAGCTAAAGAAAGCTAGTCTTCGAAAGGTATTTTCTAGTTAAAATGGGTAAGTAGCCCTGATTTGGTTACCTTTGCAGCAGGAAAAAGGAACACTAAATCTCAAGCTTATGAGTATATCTTTACGAAGAACTTATCCCATATTCCTCTTACTTTTTGCAGGGCTTTTCTTTTACTTTTTTGTCCAATCCGAGCAGTTTCTGGCAAATGCAGATTTGCTTTCTTTAGGGATCACATTTGATTTGGTGATTTTAATTCCAGCCTTGTTTTTCCTGGCAATAAGAAAGTCCAAACTCCCGAAAACTCTTGTCCTTCCAATTCTGCTTTTAGGAGTTCTTCTAGCCACATTCATTTTGCCCGAAGGGAATCAGAGATATCTGGAGATGGCGAAATCATGGCTTGTACCTCTAGTCGAGCTTGGGGTGATTTCTTATGTAGTTTGGAAGGTTACAAAGACCATTAAACTTTACAAGGAGACTCAAAAAGAGCAAACAGACTTTTTCCATGCTTTGAAAGATACCTGTAAGCAGCTGTTTCCTCCATTTGCGGTTCATGCCGTAGCAACCGAGGTAGTCGTTTTCTATTATGGTTTCTTCAAGTGGAAATCCCCAATACTTGAGGAAAACGAATTCAGCTATCACAAGGAGTCACCTTCGAGGATAATTCTGGCAATGCTCATTTTATTAGTGATTGCTGAGACGTTTGTTTTTCACATTCTACTGATGAATTGGAGTGTGATAGCCGCTTGGATCTTAACTGGATTGAGTATCTATTCCGGTTTCCAAGTCTATGGGATTTTGCGCTCTTTGAACCAAAGGCCTATTTCAATTTCCTCAAGTACCCTCCATCTGAGATATGGTTTTGCAAGTGAAGTGGATATTTCACTTGATCAAATTCAAAGCATTGAAAAATCTTCTACAGATCTCGATGAGGATAAACTCACAAAGCATTTATCGCTGCTTGGTTCTGTTGAAGGCCATAATGTGATCATTGATCTTAAAAATCCCTGTGAGCTCTCAGGCCTCTATGGAATAAAGAAACCTTTCCAAAAGCTAGCTCTTTTTGTAGATGAGCCTGATCGCTTTGTTCAAACTTTATCAGAGAGGGTGACCAATTGATGAGTTATTCTATCCGGCATACTGAGACCCAAGAGGATTGGGTCAAATGGGATGAATTCGTAAATGAATCCAAAAGGGGAATATACCTTCAGACTGAAAATTGGTTGAAAGGATACGCCTCCTATGGTTTTTCTTCGTCCTTAATTTTAGCAGAGTCTGATGATGGGGAATTGCTTGGAGGGATGGGTGTGGTTTTGGCTAGTACCGGACCATTTAAAGTACTGGTCTGCCCATTTGGGCCCATTGTTAAGAGCGGACAAGAAGGCTTGCTGGAGCCAATGGTTTCCAGGTTTAAAGAAGTTGCAATAGGTTATAATGCCTTTTTATCACAGACTTCATTTCCTTTTTCTTCATCCGAGAACTGGGACTCATATTTTCCTCATATAGAAACAGTGGATAAAAGTCTGGATGAAGACGGAGTCGGAATGCTGTTCAAGTTTGTCACTGGAATAGATGGTGTTAGAGCGGTAAACCTTTATCCTAAGGAGAGTGACTCACTTCAAAAAGTTCTCGCCAATTATAAATCCTCCTGTCGTAGGAATGTACGGAAATCTGAGAGTTTTGGGCACGAATTATTTTTCGCTCAGAAGGATGATGATGTCCGCAGAGCGTACTCAGTAATAGAGTCCAATGCTGAAAGCCAAGGTTACTCCGTGAGGGCATGGAGTGATTTTGGACCTACTATTCTCCAAATGGTTCAGAAAGGACAATGCCATGTTCCTTGCTGTTTACATGAGGGCCAAATGAAAGGAGCTCTTTTGGTTTTTGATGTTGGAAAGAAGCTTCACTACATCATGGGAGGTACAGTTAGGGAGGAAGTAGATCATAAAATTGGACACTTTTTGCATCACTCTATCATACAATTCGGTATTGAGAAAGGGTACGAATTCTATGACATTTCGATGGGGGGTAGCCCTGGTGTGGTTCGGTTCAAAGAGGGTTTCGGAGGAGAGGTTGTTAATCTTGGAGATACCCGGTATTGGGTACATCGAAATGGGTTGTATTGGGCCTACCAGAAACTGATGCCATGGGTTCAAAGAAATAAAAAACTGATGTCGAAGCTGTTGAGCAAGAAGTAGCAAAAATTGCTAATTTCAACTTGCTCAATTATGAAATCACTTTTATACTGCCTCCTCTTGTTTTCCCTTTTGGCATGTGCCAAAAAAAATTCGGAAAAGCCACCTAATGTCATTTTGATCCTGACGGATGATCAAGGCTATGGAGATTTAGGAATTCATGGAAATGACAAAATTCGCACTCCGGTTTTGGATCAATTAGGAGCTGAGTCAGTCCGTTTTGACCGCTTTTATGTCAGTCCGCTTTGTGCTCCCACTAGAGCTAGTTTGCTTACAGGTAGATATCATCTCAGAACCGGAACGGTTACAGTATCCAACGGATTTGAGACCATGGATACAGAAGAATATACGCTCGCCGAGCTGTTCAGGGATAATGGATATGCAACGGGAATTTTTGGAAAATGGCATAATGGTCAGCATTACCCACATCATCCGCTTGCTCAAGGGTTCGATGAATTCGTGGGCTTTTTAGGAGGTCATTGGACTAACTACTTCAATACGACTTTAGAGATTGATAAGTTAAACCAGCAACTACCGGGATATCTTCCCGATGTCCTAACGGACAAAGCCATTGACTTCATGGAGAGAAATTCTGAGCAGCCATTTTTTCTTTATCTCCCCTATAACACTCCGCATAGTCCCCACCAAGTGCCAGACGAATATTTTGATCCTTACAAGGCGGAAGGCTTGGATGATGAACTAGCGGCCATTCATGGGATGGTAGAAAATATTGATACAAATGTGGGTAGGGTTCTAGCGAAGCTAGATGAAATGGGGCAGGACGAAAATACATTGATTATTTTCATCACGGATAATGGACCCAATGGAAATCGCTTTAACGATAACATGAAAGGGAGAAAGGGAAGCGTTAATGAAGGAGGGGTCAGAGTGCCTTCTTTCTGGAGGTGGAGAGGAAGGATTAAACCGAAAGAAGTGACTACTCCTACAGCACATATTGATGTTCTCCCCACTTTGGTGGAGCTGCTTGGGCTAGAAAATAATGGGAGTCGAGCCATTGACGGAGTGAATATTTCTCCACTCTTGAAGGGTGAAGAACTGAACATAAACAGAGCTATTTTCTCTCAGGTTGCGCAGCCACAGAGAGACCTGACCTATTTCCCTGGAGCTATTCGGGAGAACCAAATGCTCTTGGTGTTAAATGAGAATGGTGAGGAGCTATTTGATATGTCATCAGACCCTAATCAAAAACTAGATCTAGCTGAAGAGCAGCCGGAGGTCTTGGCGGCTATGAAGGGCAAGTACGATGATTGGTGGAAAGAAGTGACCGCGGATATTGATATGGATCGACCAATTCCAATATCGGGAGAAAGTCCTCAGATTTTACTCCCCGGCTATGAAGCTCGATTTACAGAAGGGATTTCCTTTTTTGAGGGACATGGCTGGGCTCAGGATTGGCTCACCGAATGGAAATCATTGGAGGATAGCATTCATTGGGATTTAAATGTGTTGGATAAAGTCGAATTTGAGGTTTGGTTAAGTTATACCGCTGATGAAAACCAGATACCCAGTGAGCTGAAATTGTATTCAGAATCCAGCGAATTGGGAATTGATATTGCTGAATCTTTTGAGCCGGAAATCATTCCAAGCGTCAATCGAATTCGAAGAAAAGAAGCCCCAGAACAAACCTGGAAGAAGATTCGAATAGGAGATCTTGCACTAGAAAAAGGAAGACAGAACCTTGTCCTCAAGGCCTTAACCATGCCGGCTCAGGGAGTAGGTGATTTTTATAGTTTGGAATTGATTCCAAAGAAGTAGTATGGAAAGAGAGAACAAAACTCTAGACCCGAAAGATTGGGAGCAGATGAGAAATCTGGGGCATCAGATGATTGATGACCTTATTGATTACTGGAAAGACATCCGAGAAAAGCCCATCTGGAAGCCGATTCCAGAAGATGTGAAGAATAAGCTGGACCAGCCAATTCCTTCAGGTCCGATGGACATTGAAGAAATCTACGAAGAATTCAAGGAGAATATTTTCGCTTATAATAAAGGCAATGTGCATCCTAGATTCTTTGCTTGGATTCAGGGTACTGGAACTCCCCTTGGTACTTTTGCCGATCTCATGGCTTCAGGCATGAATCCCAATGTAACCATCGGTGAACATGCGCCCATGTATGTAGACCAACAGGTTATGGATTGGTGCAAGGATATGATGGGATTTCCCACTGAAGCCTCTGGAATTTTAGTGAGTGGAGGTTCGATGGCAAATATCACAGCACTTACTGTGGCCCGAAATTCATTAAAAGGAGAAGACATTAGAAAATCTGGATTAGGATCTTTGGATAAGAAGCTGATTCTTTACTGTTCCACAGAAACCCACAGTTGTATTCAGAAGGCTGCAGAGATTATCGGGTTGGGTTCAGAGAACATTCGAAAGATTCCCGTGAATGATCGCTACGAAATGAGGTTGGAGCTTTTGGAGGAGCAAATTCTTTCTGATCGTGAAGAAGGTTTCAGGCCTTTTTGTGTGGTAGGAACTTCAGGAACGGTTAATACTGGATCAATCGATCCTATGGATGAAATATTGCGAATTTCTCGGAAGTATGATCTATGGTTTCACGTAGACGGGGCCTACGGGGCTTTGGCGAAGCTGGATCCGGTTTATGAAAAACGTTTAGAGGCAATCGAGGAAGCTGATAGCTTAGCCTTTGATCTACATAAATGGTTCTATGTGCCCTACGAAGTCGGTTGCACTTTGATTAGAGATGCGGAAAAGCATCGGGCTGCATTTTCTATAACGCCAAATTACCTCATTCAGGAGAAAAGAGGATTGGCAGGAGGGCCTGATTCCATTAATCATTATGGGTTTGAGCTTTCCAGAGGATTCAAGGCACTTAAGATTTGGATGTCACTGAAGGAGCATGGTTTAGATGCCTATAAAGCCTTGATTGCTCAAAATAATAGGCAGGCCGAATACCTTGGAGAGCTCGTCGAGGCAAATGATTCTCTCGAGTTAATGGCACCAGTCTGCATGAGCATTACTTGCTATAGAATGAACCCGGGAAATCTTTCTGAAGAAGAGTTGAAAGATTTGAATAGGGAAATTCTTTTGAGAATTCAGGAAGAAGGAATAGCGGCTCCAAGTTCAACCTTGCTTGAAGGAAAATTTACTTTGCGAGTAGCAAATGTGAATCAAAGAACCAGGTTTGAGGATATGGATCTCCTGGTCCAGGAAACTCTTCGAATAGGTTCAGAAGTGATTTCAGAGACGAAAGCCGTCTAATTTCGCTTAAGAGATACTTCGGTATTTCTGGAATTTTCCAAATTTAAATTCATGTGTCCATGGGTGAGAGGACTTTTATTTTTATTTTAAAGAAATAACCATTTAACCCAAAAAACATGAAAAAACACATTGCAGAGTTTATCGGTACACTTTGGCTAGTCCTTGGAGGATGTGGAAGTGCAGTTTTGGCCGCAGGCTTTCCTGAATTAGGGATTGGTTTTGTAGGCGTTTCTATAGCTTTTGGTCTTACCGTGGTGACCATGGCTTATGGAATCGGTCACATTTCAGGATGTCATTTAAATCCGGCAGTGACTATTGGTCTATGGATGGGGGGAAGATTTGAGGCGAAAGATGTCCCAGGATATGTCATTTCTCAGGTGCTGGGAGGATTAGCAGGAGCAGCGATTTTGTATGTAATAGCCACAGGCAAGGCCGGAGTAGAGTTAGGCGGGTTTGCTTCCAATGGATATGGAGAAGCCTCTCCGGGAGGCTATGGAATGACAGCGGCGCTTGTCACCGAGGTAGTCATGACTTTTATTTTCCTTTTTGTGATTTTAGGTTCTACTCATTCCAAAGCTCCAGCTGGTTTTGCAGGATTAGCGATTGGTTTGTGTCTGGTTTTGATTCACTTAATCTCCATTCCAGTTACAAATACATCCGTTAATCCAGCAAGAAGTACTTCTCAAGCAATCTTTGCTGGAGGCATTTATCTGCAGCAGCTCTGGTTATTTTGGGTTGCTCCAATTATTGGTGCGATTTTGGCAGGACTAGTTTACAAGAATCTTTCTCCGGAGGAGTAATAATTAGATTCGATTTTTAACTAGTCATTATTAATAAAAATTCTTTGATGAAGCATTTGAAAGTACTTGTTATCCTCTTTGTTTTAGGCATTGGGGTAAGTCTGGAAAGTCAAGCCCAGGAAGTGGGTATTAGATTTGGTAATGTTAATGGAAATAATGTTGCTGTTGATGGGATTCTCGCCTTAGGGGATTTCTCCCGTATTCATGCCAATGTGAGTTTTGGTGGTGATGGTGTAGGGATTGATGCCATATGGCACCCTTTATTCAGACCTGTTGGGAACAGTGATTTTATGTGGTATGCCGGTTTCGGACCTTCACTATTTCTTGGCGACCCGTTTGTTTTTGGTGCAGCCGGTGAAGTAGGAATCGAATACCCAATTCGAGATGTGCCTATCACTATTGGAGTGGATTACAGGCCTGTATTTGTAATCGTGGAAGAGACAAGTTTCAGAGGTAACGGATTTGGATTTAATATACGTTGGCGATTTGGGCCAAATAATTCTTAATCAGTAATTTAAAGCAGGATTTATTCCTGCTTTTTTTATGGACCTAATTCTGGAAGGAGATATTTATTTAGAGCGATTTTCTGGTAAAGGAGGATGGACCTATATCCCCTTGAAAAAGGAAGATTTCACCGGTGTTAAATCCTTTGGTATGCTCAAAGTCTCCGGACGGATAGATAACTATGACTTCGATGACAAACACTTAATGCCAATGGGAGATGGCAGCTTATTTTTGCCAGTTTCCAAGGCTATTCGAAAAGAAATACAAAAGGAGGCAGGTGAAAGAGTCAGTGTGAGGTTGTTTAAGAAATCTTTGCCAAAGGGAATCCCCGAAGAATTGATTGATTGCCTGAAAGATGTGCCAGGAAAGTACGAAGCATTTCTAAAGCTCTCACAAAAAGAGCAAAAAGATCACATCAAATATATTTATGAGAGGGATTCTGTTGACTCCATCACTAAGCGCATTTTTCGTCTTATCGATGAACTTTAGAATTCAATAATCAATCCCACAGTAGGCAGGATGGTACCGGCAGTATTTTCCAGAAATCTTAATTGATATCTGGTTGGATCATTAGGATCAACAAGAATGTCTCCTTGATCGTCATAAACAGGCACTAACAATGGTGGCTGTTGCGCTTCAAAATTATAGGCGTTTTGAATATCGACGTACCAATTCAAGTTCCATTTTTCGAAATAGTATTTCTTATCAATTCTTAAGTCCAATTGATGGAATGCAGGCAGTCGTTCAGTATTGATTTTGGTGTAATCCAGAATCCCGGTGTTTCTCAAGTCCCAATTGCTAATCAGAGCCGATTCTTCCACGTCATAGGGCGTATATGGAGTTCCTCCAAGGTATCTCCATCGGGCGCCTATCTCCCAGTTTTTACCAAACCTCTTCCCTGCTGTCAGACTGACAATGAATCGATTATCCCAGGAAGAGGGAACAAAGCCTTCGGTATTAGGATTGGTGAATTCACTTCTTACCAATGTAATGGCAGCTATACCATAAAAATCGTTGAATAACCTTTGCTGTGCGAGAAGCTCTATACCGTATGCTTTCCCTTCCGCGTTGGATTCCACAGGTTCGTTACCAATCACCCCAAAGTCGGCACCAAGATTAGCCAGGGCAATACCATTTCTTATTGAAGACGGATAGTTGGAATACCTCTTGTAGAATATTTCAGCACCGAAACGTCTATTTTTCTCTGGTGCAAGCAGTTCAATTCCACCAATGATTTGAGCATTTCGGATAAATCGAATGTCATTTTCTTGATTTACTAAGACCCCATTTTCATCTACATATCCAAGGGCTGTATAAGGTGGTTTTTGGTAATAAATCCCTGCATTGGCAGTGGCATAAAGGTTTTGTTTTAGCTGATAGGAAACAGAGAAACGTGGACTTATTTGATTGAGAGGATTTTGGGCGGTTTGCCCAAAGTCACTTCCATCCATTCGAATTCCTCCAGTAAGAAGTAATCGTTCATTCAGAAAATTCTTACTTCCTGAAATAAATGCGCCGTAGCTATTGTAGTTACTGATATTTTCAACGTCAATAACCTCTCCCGTGCTGGCTAAGGTGGCTCGGTCGAAATTATCTATGAGATATCTGGAGTACTCGTAATTCACACCGTACTTCAAAGTATAGCCCTTTCCGAAAATGCTGTTTTCAGCCCTGAACTTGTTTTCGGATTCTTGAGAGACATAGTTGAACAAGAGATTATCTTCATTACTCTCGTCGTTGTTTTGATATTTGAAGGACTCATTATTAAGCATATTTCTGCTCAATATGAATGTCCAAAAACCATTGTCCCGATATCTTTTCAGTTTAAGCCCTGTGGTGTAGTTCCATTGCTTTTGCACTGGAAGCACATCCAAAAGATAAAGTCTGTCTGCCCGTTCTTCTTCGGTTTCATCATCAGGGATATCCTGATTTAATACAAAATCATCAATGGCTCCCACACCGATAAATGTAAGCTCAGTTTTGTCATTTAGCTTGGTTGTAGTTTTAACCTGAAAATCATTGAAGGTCGGCAAGAAAGGTAGACCCAAAAGCCTGAACAGACCACTCAAGTAGGAGCGTCTGGCAGAAAAGATATAGCTGGTATTTTCTCCAATTGGGCCTTCATTGGAAAGAGTTAGTTCAGATGCTCCTACTGTGAACTGAGTGAACATTTTGTCCCTTCTCCCCTCTTTTAGCTCAAATTCAAAAAATGAACTGAGGGAATTCATACGGTTAGCAGGAAAGCCACCAGTAATCACATCTACGTTTTTGATTAGATTTACATTCAAAATTCCTACAGGACCTCCAGAGGAACCTTGTGTAGCAAAGTGATTTATTACCGGAACTTCAATTTCATCCACAAAGAATTTATTCTCATTCGGAGCACCACCCCTGATGATTATGTCGTTCCTAAAGCTGGCAGTGCTTGCAACACCAGGAAGGGATTGAATCACTCTTGAGATATCTCGATTTCCACCAGGATACCTTTCAATTTCGTTGGAGTTCAGCTTTCTGACGGAAACAGGTGTTTCTTCATTTCGCGTGAATTCAGAATTAACCACCACCTCATTTAATTCAGAGGCATCTTCAGAAAGATCAAAGTCCAGCTGAACAGGTCGAGCAAGGGTTACCTGTATTTCGTATTGGGTTTGTGTTTTATAGCCGACGAAACTTGCCCGTACGTTATATAATCCTGGGGGAATGTTTGAAATCTCATAATTTCCATCATCATCGGAAATAGCTCCAAGATCTGTGTCTAGAATAAAAATATTGGCATAAGCTACAGGCTCATTATTTACTGGGTTTACTATTTTACCACGAATGACGCCTTGAGAAAATGCAGCTACCGAAACAAGAATTAGCAAAAAAACTAAAACTGACTTTTTCATGATGTTGGTTTAGGTTAACATCAAAATCAATTCTGTTGCAAAAAGTTTTTATCTCATGGAAAATTTGATGTAAATCATCAAAATCAAGCTGTTTGTTTCTCTTTTTCTGCCCAGAGCCTCCACCAAGGGGTCCCAGGAGAATTATGATGTTCGTAGTGGTAGCCAAAGAAATAGCAACTTAGAAACGCCCATGCATGGTTTTTCTTTTGGGATTTTGAGTGATGCTCATTTTCGCTTTCACCACGGTGGGGAAGGTACGTTCCAAAGTAAAAAAGTTGGAGCGTTGAAAGAATCGCTGGTACCATCCAAAATACGATCAGATTTTCATAGGGCAGAATCAACTTGAGTAGGTTGTATGTGATAGCCATAAGAATGAACTGCCAGATATTTATGTATTGCTTTGCAAAGCTGAAATACCAGAGAAAGAAATTATCAGATTCATGGTAGTCTGGATCTTTATCCGTGGCCACGTAACGGTGATGTTCATGGTGTTTCGGAAACAGCCTCCAATAAAAATTATAGGAAAAAAGGATAGCACTGATCCAGCCCAAAGCATGATTTACCTTTTTGTTCGGGGACACTAACCCGTGCATTGCATCATGAGCTGTAATAAAAAGGCCTGTGTAAAGGTGTGTTTGAAGGAGAATTCCGAGGTAGGTTAAAGGATTTTTCCAGTTAAGATCAAATAGGAGCCAATAGCTGAGAGATAAAGCCCATAGGAGGATAATGATCATTGCTATGATCACTCCCTGATTTTTTGGCTTGAAAGAGGGTGTGGAATTTTCGGCCATATCCATGGCTAAAGATGGTTTGAAATCTTAGAAAGTTAAAATTCTTTCTTTCACTTCTTCCATGAGCCACATGGGTGTGGAAGTGGCACCACAGATTCCTATTGTTTCATCCTGCTCAAACCAACCATTGTCGATTTGGTCCGCATTCGAAACGAAGTAAGTATTTGGGTTTTTTTCTTTGCAAACGTTGAATAGGACCTTACCATTCGAGGATTTGGTACCACTCACAAAAACGATTCTATCAAACCGTTCGGCAAAATCCCTCAATTCTTTGTCTCGGTTGGAAACTTGTCTGCAAATGGTGTCATTTTTCCTGACTTCAATTCCATTCTCTTTAAGAATGTCATTGATCTCATAAAATTTATCCGTGGACTTAGTGGTCTGACTGTAAAGCGTAATGTTCTTTGGCATTGTAGCCATATCCAACTCTGCAATGTCTTGGAATACCACAGCCTTATTATTCGTTTGTCCAAGCAAGCCGATCACTTCGGCATGCCCATGCTTCCCATAAATGTAGATTTGCTCTTCCTTGTCAAAAGAATTCTTAATCCTGTTCTGCAGTTTTAAAACCACCGGACAGCTGGCATCAATAAGGGTTAAATTATTTTGGATCGAAAGCTCATAAGTAGATGGAGGCTCTCCATGAGCACGGATGAGGACTTTTTCATTGTAGAGAGTTTTCAAATCTTCATGATTGATAATTCTCAAGCCCTTTTCACTTAGTCTCCTTACCTCTTCATCATTGTGTACGATGTCCCCAAGACAATAGAGATAACCCTGATCATCCAGAATTTCCTCTGCCATTTCGATCGCATAGACTACACCGAAGCAAAAGCCCGAATGTTGATCGATATGTACCTGCAGATTTTTCACGAGTAATTAACTTTCAATCGTTTGAAATGTTTGATAGAATTAGGGGTGTACTACGGATTAAGTGAGATATTATTTAAGTGGACAATTATGAAATACCCAGCTTAGTCCCAAAATAGGTTCCAAGAAGCAGCGTAAGTTTCTTAGAATTAGGTATCCTGATTCTTTCTTGAGTAATGGTTTCAGCTGGTAAGCCTTTTATCTTATCGAATAGCTTCTGATAATATAGATAGGCAACTCTTACCCCGAGCTGAGCACCTTCAGGTAGTCCCTCAATACCAATTAGAGATTCATCGAAATCTTTCTGAATATCTTCTTCGATAGCCTGTTTGGCAGTTTTATCGAAGTGCGAGTAATCGACTCCTGGGAAATAGACTCTGCCTCTCTCCTCGAAATCACTCTTTATATCTCGAAGGAAGTTAACCTTTTGGAAAGCTGCTCCAAGCTTACAAGCTGGCTCTTTTAAGCGCTCGTACATTTCTTCGTCGCCCTCTACGAAAACCTTCAAGCACATCAAACCTACGACCTCCGCAGATCCATAGATGTATTCGTGGTATCTATGGTCATTGTACGTCTTAAAATCTAAATCCATTTCCATACTGCGAAGGAAGGATTCAATCAAATCATGGTCGATTTCGTATTTATTGACCATTAATTGAAAAGCATGTAAGACAGGATTCAAAGAGAGCTTTGTCTCTATGGCCTCATAGGTATTCTTCTTGAATTTTTCTAGAAGCTTTCCTTTGTCCTGATCATGGAACGTGTCTACAATTTCATCTGCATACCTTACAAATCCGTATATCGCATATATAGGTAGATGGAATTTTTTATCCAGTGTTTTGATACCCAAAGTAAAACTTGTACTGTAGCGCTGGGTGATTAGTCTGCTGCATTCAAGGGCAGTATTGTCGTATAGTTCTACAGCGTTCATAGTACAAAATATACTTTTTTGTTTACAAATTGTTTTCTTTCATCACCTCTCCGGACACAACTCTTCCTGAGATTAGTGAAGGAGGAACACCTGGACCTGGGACTGTAAGTTGGCCTGTGTAATAAAGATTGGATACCTTTTTATTTTTTAGTGAGGGCTTTAAAACTGCGGTTTGGGTTAAAGTATTGGCCAAACCATATGCATTACCCTTAAAGGCATGATAATCCGACTTGAAATCAGCATGAGCATAAGATCTTTTGTAAATCACATGAGATCTAACTTCCTGACCAGTAATCCTTTCTAGTCTATCCATGATGATATCATAGTACTTTTCCCTCATCTCTTCAGTGTCTTCGAGATCTGGAGCTAAGGGAATCAAAAGGAACATATTTTCTTTCCCTTCAGGTGCGACAGAGGGGTCAGTCAATGAAGGAACCGAGGCGTAGAAGAGAGGCTTTTCAGGCCATCTGGGATTTGTGTAAATTGCATCGGCATGAGGTCCTAAAGGTTCATCAAAAAATAAATTATGATGACGTAAATTCTTTAGTTTTTTATCAATTCCGAGATAGAACAATAGACTGGACGGAGCCATGACTCGCTTATCCCAATAGTCTTCCGAGTAATTTGAGTACTTGGGATTGACTAAATGTTTATCCACATGATGATAGTCAGCGCCGGCTACCACTACATCGGCCTCGATTTTTTCTCCCGAAATCAGACGAACTCGCTTTGCCAGTCCATTTTCGATTTCTATTTCTTCAACTTCGGAATCATACCTAATGCTCACTCCTTGTTCCTCGGCTAGTTTGACCATGCCTTTTATCACCTCATGCATCCCTCCCATCGGATACCAAGTTCCGAGAGCTATATCTGCGTAATTCATCAGGCTGTATAGCGCTGGTATGTTTTCGGCTGTCTCACCCAGAAACAAAACCGGAAACTCCATTAAGCGAATGATCTTATCGTGTTTGAAAAACTTCCGAACATGTTTCGACATGGATTGGAAAATATCCATTCTTATCATATCCACCAGTAGTTTTGGGGATGTGAACTCAAACACGGATCTGCTTGGTCGACCTACCAGGTCATGAATTCCAACCTCGTATTTGTATTTGGCCTGAGCCAGAAATTCATCCAGTTGCTTAGCTGCCCCAGGCTCAATATCTTCAAGCATTTGCTTAAAGTCATCCAAATTTGCAGGGATGTCCAAAGTATCCTCCTCTCCGTAAACTACTGCGTAGGACGGGTCAAGCCTTTTCAGGTGATAATAATCTTCAGGCTTCTTTCCGAAGTGGGCGAAATAATCTTCAAATACATCCGGCATCCAATACCAACTCGGACCCATGTCAAAAACAAACCCCTGATGGATGAACTTCCGCGCTCTTCCACCAGGGGACTCATTTTTTTCAATCAGGGTGACTGAGTAGTTATTTTTTGCCAGATGGGTAGCTGCGGATAGACCGGCGAACCCCGAACCTATCACTACCACATTTTTCTGGCTCATATTTTAATTCTTGTGTCTGTAAACTGTGAGTTCTGCTTTCAAAAGCTTACGAGCAATATGAATTCTATTTTTCACAGTTCCAATCGGAATATTAAGCTTCTCTGCAATTTCATGATACTTAAAACCTCTAAAGTGCATCATGAACGGAGTCTTATACACATCATCCAACTTGTCTATAGCTGCATATGTGTCATCCATTGTGAAGTTTTGATAGGCACCATTCTCAATACGAGCTCCGCTCGAATTAATGTAATGGAGATTATCCGTAGTATCTACGAAAGTACCTCGTCTCACCATTCTTTGGTAGTTAGTGATGAAGGTATTCTTCATGATCGTGTAGAGCCAAGCTTTTAGATTGGTTCCCTCTGTAAACTTATCCTTATTCGTAAATGCCTTGACCATTGTGTCTTGCAATAGGTCGTTTGCATCGTCCATGTCTCTAGTCAATTTAAGCGCAAATGGCTTAAGACTGCTTGACATCTTATTAAGTGAGTAGCTAAATTCAAGAGTCGTCATGGTGTTCTGGTTTTTTGTTTAATCAAATGTAACAATGCTTAAACAAAATGCAATGAAAATGTTGAATTATTTTTCAAAAAGCTTAAACAAAAATTCCATGACTCCCTTAAATCAGCCCAAAATGATCATTTGGACACTTTTATAATTGAAAAAGGCATCTCAATGAAATGCCTTTGTTTAAGTAAAGTGCTTAATTTTTAAACTATTTCTCTTGAGGAGCCTGCTCTACCTCTTCCACATACTCCTTAATATCCCTGATATAATTGAGACATTTTACATTTGAAGGGAAGGATAGGTCCTGACCTATCACTTGATATCCTGTCACGAGAACAGTCGCGTCGGAGAACCGCTCGCTGAGCGCATCAATGTAATCCTGAGCATATTCAGCGGAAGGAGAAGTAGTAATAACTGTCAGAAGAAATTCAGGTTCGTGCAGCTTATAAACTGAAAGCAAATCATCATTCGGTGTGCTTTGACCTAAATAGATCACTCGATGGCCCTGACTCTTTATAATGTAGCTCGCAAAAAGTATTGAGATTTCATGAAGCTCTCCTTCAGGAAGGAATAGAAGAAATTTCTTTCCCCCTTGAACATTGATTTGACCGTCAATAGCCACAATGAGCTTTTGCCTCACCAGGTTAGAGATGAAATGCTCCTGGGCCGGGTTTACTGCACCGGTTTGCCAAAGCACTCCAATCTTGGACATGAAAGGATATATAATGTTGAGCATGGTCTGCTCAAACCCAAGTTTCAGAATATTTGTGGAAAGAACTTTGTCGAATCGCTCCTCATCCATTTCGATCATGCAAATCGTTAAGGCATGAATCTGGTCATCATGCGTAAGAGATCTTTCAGTGAGCTTGACCACCTCTTCACGCATGTCTGTTTCGGACATGGAAGCAATCTTACTGATTTTGAAACCATTGTCATTCAGGAGAGCAACATTAAGAATAAGCTTCAGATCATCATCGTCATAATAACGAATATTCGTCTCTGTTCGCTTTGGATCAAGCAGATTATATCTCTGTTCCCAAATACGCAATGTATGGGCTTTAATCCCAGACAGTTGTTCTAAATCCTTAATTGAATAAGTACTCACCGCTCTTCTTCTTTAAAATATTTTTTTGGTACCACAAAGAGTCCGAAGGATACAGCATCTTCCTTTTGGTTGGTTTTGTGGTGGGCCTGATGAGCTTTAAAAATACCTCGCAGTAGATAGTTGCCGGGTCGCTGAAACCATTTTAATCTGCGATGGATCAATACATCATGTAGAAAGAAGTAAAGCATGCCATAAAGACTAATGCCTACACCTATCCAAAATCTATAATCAAAATCTCCGACTCCAAGGATTATTAAGACGACAGCCACGCTTCCAAAAAGTAGCGAAAACAAATCGTTCAACTCAAACCAGGTCTTCGAAGGCTGATGATGAGTCTTGTGAATTGACCAAAGGGGACCGTGCATTAAATATTTATGTATGGCCCACCCGGAAAATTCCATGATGACAAATCCGAGTATAATAAAGCCTACCGCCTTTACCATTATGTTGACAACCGTTTAGTTAAGGTTTTGTTTTTCACATTACTAGCAAATAATCAACCAATTGCAGAATCTGATATTTGACCGATCGTTATTCGATGGTGAAATTCAAAATTGTAAAAAATAAAATCATTGAAACCAGCAAATAGGGAACAAGGGGATTCTCCTTGGCAAAATTTGCTTTTCTATAAATCAGGTGGATAAGGAATGCGACAAGAAACCATCCTGCATAATTTGATGCGGGGATGATATCAAATTTCCAGTACCACATATTCATTGCTACTGCCACCGGCTCCATCACATAATCCATGGCTGTCATGACTCCAGCACCCAGGGCCGCTGCCGCAAAGTCATTGCTTACTGATTTCACGAATAAAGCTCCGCTGAGATAGACCAGAAGGAACCAGTTTAAGCCTATGACTAGTGGGACCTCCCAAAGCTTTGGGCCCAAAGTGGGTCCATATACATAATCACCGTATAGATATCCAGTATGGATGCCGATGATTTCCGATCCAAACCCTATCCAGAATGCCGCAGCTCCGAAAATGGGAAATGAATCATTCCAACCCCGATGAAATAGCAGTAGGAGACAGGTGGTGCCGATTAACTGAAAGGGAGTGAGGAACTCAAAAAGCTCCTTGTATTCAGGAATGCTTAGCCCTACCGCTCCAGCAGTGTATATCGCAATGATCAATCCCCGGCAGATCCAAAGTTTGATATCTACTTTACTTTCTTCAGAAATAGTTTGAGGACTGGACATTGGTTAATTTCGCCTTGCTGCTAGTTTCGCAGGTTCGGCAAGTCTAACATTGTTGTTTTGTGATTGTTGGCAAAAAAACTAAAATCTGATTAAAATCAATTCATATGATTCTATATAATATCACCTACACCGTAGCGCATTCAGTTGAAGATGATTTTGTGAGTTGGATGAAAGGGACTCATATCCCTGAGGTATTTGCTTGCGGCCTATTTACTGACCACAAATTTTACCGGCTTCTGAATAGCTCTGATGACGAAAGCACGAATTACAGCATTCAGTTTTTTGCGGAGAGTACGGCAAAGCTAATGGAGTACGAAAAACTCTATGCCCAGGACTTACGAATCAAACCTCAAATCAGGTTTGGCGAAAAAGCCCTTGCATTTAGGACACTTCTTCAGGAGGTATAACAATTCACTTTGTAAGATTTAATTTTTGACGATGAGAACATTTTTAGCTCTAATCTCAGGTATTTTAATTTTTAGTTCATGCGCCTCAGAGGATCAGAGTCAATCCTTTGAAAATGTATTGGATGAGTTAATAGTCAATGTGGATACAGTGGTGGTGGATGTAGGTGATGAAATCTTTATCCCGGGAGCGTACAATTATCCTGAAATAAGTACCGATCAAAAAACACTCTTCTTTTATTACGAGGGTGAAAAACCTGAAATCCATGAAATAGAACTAGAAGATTTCTCCTTGAAAGGGCGATACACCTTGAAAACGGATGGTCCAGACAGGGTTCCTGAGTACTTGATAAATGCTAATCTTTTGGCGAATGATGAATTCGCTTTGATCGGATACGGGGTCCAAGGGATTTATTCAAAAGAAGGGGAAAAGCTTGGTGAACTGAATCTTGAGTCGCGAAATTGGAAGGGGCTACCAGACGTAGAAAACCTGGATTTCAAACAGAGGATGTTCATTATCGACGAAGGGAATAAAGGAGTTTCTATACCAGGGGTTTTTATGGGAGGAGCACAGGGCCTAGCTACATTCGATTTTCAGAACGACTCGGTGAGAATGTATGATATTCCTGCGATGGATATTGCCAACAATTTCAGGGTGGTGTTTAAGCAGGGAAATGGAGCCACCATTTCTGCAGATCAGGTTTGGTTAGATGAAGTCAATGACACTTTTTTTGTTTACTGTCAGTCCACATCTGACATATACCACTATAATCCAGAATTGGATTCCATAAGACTAGTTTCTTTCGATCATAAGTTGGTACCTGCAAAAAGATCGGGGAGTGTAAAAGCGGATGTGAATTCTCATGAAGAGAGACGGGCATTAGGTAGAGAGATGAATAAACTTATTTCTTTCAGTAAATTTTATTGGGATGATTCCAGAGAAATGTATTTCCGGTTTGCCTCGGAAAACACCCGATTTAATGAAGAAGGAAGAAGTATGGGTTCGGATATCTACCTTTTTGCTTATGACATAGACTTGAATCTGATTGGAGAAAAGCTACTTGAATTAGAAAGATATCCATACCGTGCCTTTTTTATGGATGGATACCTTTATGCTTATACTGTCGTGGGAGAGTTTCCAGCTTTTGCCAGATACTCATTGGAATTTTAGCTTCCTTTAGGCTACTGTGTCATATAAACCACACGAGAAAAAGGCGTAAACCGGCTTTTCGTTTTATCTTGATGTCTGAGAAATGGCACAAAGCCATTCTCAGGATTTAGAGTAAGATGACTAGACCAGCCTTTATGAGAAGAGTTATTCTGCCGGCACTTATGGCGTTCGGATTTTTCGCCTGTTCTGAAAGTGGAAATTCTAATTCAGACACCCCTGCTAATATTCTTGAAGAGTTTAGCTTCTCCATGGACACCATTCAGATTGATTCTGGAGATGAATTAATAAATCTTGCGAATGGATACCGCACATCGGTGGTAACGCCTGATAAGAAATACGTGTATTTTTTTGCACCACAGGATCCAAGTCTGATTAAAATTGATCTTGATCAGGCGAAGCTGATTGAGCGATACCTTTTTGAGAGTGAAGGTCCAAATGGAACGGGTAACTTCCCTAATAATTTTCAAGTTCTTCCGGGCGAGAAATTTTTAATTGGAGATTTCATGCAGGCAGGCTTATTCAATCTTGAAGGGGAAAAAATTCAGGATTTGAGAATTACTCCTAAAGAAATTGCAGAGTACGATTCGGAAGATGATACTCCCCTCACCAATAGTTTGTTTTTAATGAATCGGGGGAAAACACACGTCTCATTGTATGGTAATTTCTTTCAGGGAGATTGGGACCTTTCTCTTATTGATCTTGAAAGTAGATCAGGAAAAATAGTGGATTTACCTGCTTTTGATTTCCTCAAAGATTTCAAGTTTATGAACCTGAATGGGACCACTATGATAGCTTATGGTGAAGACATTGAGGTTTATCCACTGAATGAAAAGTTATTCATTTCTACCACAGCGACCAGTCAGGTTTATCAATATGATTTCGAGTTAGACTCCCTTCGACTTTTTGAGTTCCCCCATCAGATTACGGCATTACGAAAAACCGGGGATATCAACCCAGAACCTTCAGGGGATGAAGAATTCAATGATCAGATGGAGATGCTTAGAACTCAAATCGCCTATAAAAAAATGCTTTGGGATGAGAATACTCGCAGGTACTACCGATTTGGTGACAAAATGAAGCCCAAGGTGGCTGATGATCTGCCAAGAACATATGAAGTTTTTCTATATGCTTTTGACGAGAATCTTAATCTTATCGGTGAAACTCAACTCGAAGAACTTGACAAGGCTCCAAGCTTTCCCTTTTTCAAGGATGGTAAACTTTGGTCTTATGTGAATATCAATGATGAATTAGGCTTCGCCATAATGGATTTTGAACTTGAGGTTAATTAAAGGAAGTCACTTGGCATTTAAGAATTTTTTAGACTTTCCTGTCATATAAATGATTCTGAGATCGGACATATACCGAAGAAAAATATATCTTCGGAACGCTATAGTCTGTAAATGAGACTAATGCAATTTTTGAAAACGTAAACCAACCAATTAATGAAACGAATTATCCCCTTTGCCTTTTTGGCAATCATTATTTTTTCATGTTCAGAATCTGGCCCCACTGAAACTGGATCTGAAAATATTCTTGAAGATTTTGCATTCAGCACGGATACACTATTAATAGATCCAGGTGAAGAATTGATCAATCTGGCCAATGGCCTGAGATTGTCAGATGTAACTCCTGATGGTAAGTACATGTACATTTTGATTCCTCAGGATCAGGGCTTGCTGAAAATTGACCTTGATAATCAAGTTTTGGTTGAGAGATACCAGTTTGAAAAAGAAGGGCCAAATGGAATCGGTGATTTCCCTACAGCATTCCAATTGTTGGATGGAGATAGGCTTTATATTTCAAGTTTCAATCTGGCTGGAATCTTTAATTTCCAGGGAGAAAAGCTTGAGGATATGAATATTAAGGCTGGAGACGTTGAAGGTTTAGAAATGGATAACGAGACTCAGTTGAATTACAACGTGATTATTTCTCCTGACGGGAGTAAGCATTTCTCACTACCAGGGGATTTTATGGAAGGGTCAAGGGATTTTGCTGTAGTTGACCTTGAGGGCAAAACGGGCAAACTAATCGATATACCAGAAATGGATATAGCAGGAGATTTCAGAATCATTCTCCAGAGTCAGACCAGTTTTAGTATTTATCTCGAAGATATAGCAACTAAGCTTATGGAGGATTATTTGTATATCTCCTCCACAGCTACTAGCAAGATTTATAGATATGATATCGCCTCGGATTCCCTTCAGCTTTTTGAATTTCCTCATAAGATTACACCTACCCAAAAAACTGGTGAGGTAAGAAGCAAAGTGGAATCACAGGAAGAGTTTCAGGCAGAAATGCTAAAACTCCAGGAGCAGGTTCGGTACAATCCCCTGCTTTGGGATGAGGTCAGTGGCCGCTTTTTCCGGTTTGGAGGGAAGAATTTGCCAAAGCTTAATCCTGATGATCCAGCAAAATCTGATGTGTACCTATATGCCTTTGATAAGGACTTGAACCTCATTGGAGAGACGGAATTAACCGAGCTAGAGAAAATCCCTAGCAATTCATTTTTCAAAGAAGGAAAGCTTTGGTCTTACGTCAATATTGATGATGAGCTGGGCTTTGCCGTAATGGACTTTAATTTTAACTAAACCAATTATGAGAAAACTATTCTTTTTACCCGTATTAGCTTTGATGTTTGCATGTGGAGGAGAAGGCTCCGAAGAAACGGCAGGAGATTTTAATTATGAGCTAAGCTACGATGTAGACACTGTGATGGTAGATGCAGGGGATCACTTTTTTTTCTTGAACTGGGGAATGGGAATTGCCGATGTGAGCAGCGATGCCAAAACTCTTTACAATCTCAATCCAAACTCACTTCTTCTTGAGATAGTGGATCTTGATCAAATGAAGCTAAAAACCACTGTTCAGCTCGAGCGTGAAGGTCCTAATGGAGTAGGAGGCGGATTTATCGGTAGGCTGCAGGTTCTGGATAATGGGAACATAAAGCTTTTTGATTTCAATGCCATTTTCGAAGTGAATCAGCAAGGAGAACTCGTTGACAAGTTTGAATATGAGAAATCAGAATGGACTGGATATGAAATCACTGAGGAAGAACAGTTCGAATATTACGGGACTTTTTCACCTGATGGAAAATTGTTCTTCACTAAGCTATCCGAGCAAGGCTTCGGAGAGCCTGCTAAGGGAATTTTAAAAGCAGACATGGAAGCAAAGACTCTTGAGCTTCTTGATGCAGGGGATATGTTCGAGCGTCTGGATAAATTCTCCATTACAATGAGAAGTGGAGATGGAACTATGATGATGACTACTGGAGAATCTGTGCATACGGATTTTGTGAATGGTGACTTTGTGATCACAAACGCCGCATTTAATGAAGCACTCGTCTGGCAGTCACAATCTGATTCTCTCTCCCAGAAGAATTTCAATTCATCGCTCACCAGCAATGAGAAAACAGGTGATTTTCCTTCTGAAGTGGATTCACAGGAAGCCTTGATGGAAATCATGCAGAAAAAGCAGGAATTGGTGGAGTTTGAAGGAATGATTTATCATCCTGAGGAAAACCTGATTTGGAGATTTGCAGAGGACAAGGATAGGATGATAGCTGATTCCGTGATTAAGAAACAAGTAGTCACCCTATTTGATACAGATTACAACATGGTCCATGAACAAAAAATCGAGGACTACCCAAATGCTTCTATGAGGTTCTTTAAGGACGGAATGCTTTACACCTATGTCAATATCGATGATGAAATGGCGTTTGCCCGAATTAAACCTAAGGGAGAAGAAGGATCTGGTGGTTCTCTTGTGAGGACTGATTGATGTCTATTGTATGAAGAAAGCGCTGTTTTTACCAGCTATTGCTCTACTTTTCTCGTGTGGAGGTTCTGATCTTGAAGAATCTAAATCTGACTTCAATTATGATTTGGTCTACGAGATAGACACCGTGATGGTGGATCCTGGAGATCACTTCTTCTTTCTAAACTGGGGGATGACCATTTCTGATATAAGCAGTGATGCGAAGACCCTGTATAATCTGAACCCGAATACCTTTCTTCTAGAAATAGTTGATCTGGATCAGATGAAGCTGAAAGAAACTGTTCAGCTGGAGCGCGAAGGCCCGAATGGAGTTGGAGGCGGTGGATTTATAGGAAGCATTCAGGTTCTTGATAATGGGAACCTGAAACTCTTCGATTTCAATAAGATTTATGAGATCAACCTTCAGGGAGAGCTTCTTGAAACCTTTGAATTTGAAAAGTCTGAATGGACAGGTTATGAAATGGCTGAAGAGGAGAAGATCGATATCTATGGCACTTTTTCATCAGACGGGAAACTCTTTTTCACCAGGCTGGTGGAAGAGGGATTTGGGGAGCCGGGAAGAGGATTTTTAAAGCTTGACATGGAGACTAAAACCATGATGCTCATGGATATTGGTGACTTTTATGAGCGTCTGGATAAGTTTTCCGTAACTATGAGTACAGACCAAATGCGAATGGTTTCTGGTGAAGAAATTCACAAAGGATTTATCAAAGGTGACTTCGTGATCACCAATTCTGCTTTTAATGAGGCATTTATTTGGGAGGAAGGTTCTGACTCCCTTCAGATGAAAAAGTTTAATGCGAGTTTAACCAGCAACGAAAAGACTGCTGAAGTTACTTCGATGGTTGAATCGAGGGAGGCGTTCATGGAGGCCATAAACAAGAAAAATGAACAGGTAGTCTTTGAAAAAATGATATATCATCCCGAAGCTGATCTAATATGGAGGTTTGCTCAGGAAAAAGAGAGGATGATCGCGGATTCTGTGATTAAGAAACAGGTATTTACCCTATTTGATACCGATTATAATGTAGTGTATGAAGAAAAGGTAGAAGACTACCCAATTTCTTCCATTAGATTTTTTAAGGATGGGATGCTCTATACGTATGTGAATATTGACGATGAGATGGCGTTCGCCAGAATTAAGCCAATCGGAGGTTCAACCTCTGGTGAATCATTAATAAGAATGGATTGAGATATGAATTTGAGAAGGTGTGTCAGTTATTTCTCCATTCTCCTGAGCTATTTCTTTTTTATCTCCTGTGAACAGAAGGAAGAAACCCCAAAATCAGAAAATTTACTAGAGCTTTCATTTCAGATAGACACGGTGATGATGGATGTAGGAGAAGAAATTCCATTTCTTCAAAGTAGCCTTTGGGGTGCTGGAGTCAGCCCTGACAGAAAGACGCTTCTAAATTTTAATACCTCAACATTCAAGATGGAGGTCTATGATTTAGATTCGCTTAAGCTAAAGGGATTGATACCACTCGAAAAAGAAGGTCCGAGGGGGATAGGGGATGACACCTATATTCCAAATCTTGAAATAGACGAAACCCTTAACACGTATATCTTCCATTTCAATGAGATCGTGAAAATAGACTCTGACTGGGCGAATGTTGATTTTCTCAGGTTTGGTCCGAATGATGGAATTGATGGTTATGATCTAGACCCGGAAGAGGACATCAATATGGACGGTTTCATTTCTCAAGACGGGCAGTATTATATTTCCTATTATGGCTCGGTTGACTTTGTAGAACCCAGAGAAGGAATCGCGATAGTCGACATTCGGGATAATAAAATGAGAAAGGTTGCTCTTCCAGCTTTGAAAAAGTTGAGGCCTTTCACCATTACGGCCAATATGGAAAATGGAGGAGGCACAATTGCAGCTATTCCAGATACTTATATGATTTCAGTTGGCGGAACGTTGTATTACAGTTCTGATTCTTTCAATGAAGTCTTCAAAATAGACATGAGTACGCTTGAAATCGAGCATAAAGTTTTCAATTCCTCCCTAACTGAAAATCAGAAAGTTTCCACCTTTGAAGAATTGGCTCCTTCCCGTGAGAAGTATTTTGAATTCATTGGGCTTCGCGAAAAGGAAGTACAGTTTGGTCCCTTGCACTATGATGAATCCAGAAAAATGTTCTGGAGGTTTAGTTCCCATCCTGATAAACTTGGAGAAGAAAGAGTGCTCACACTTTTTGATGCTGAATTGAATCAGATTTATGAGGGGAAGGTCGGAGAGTTTGAATACGGAAGCTTTTCTTTTCTGAAGGACGGAGATTACTATCAAATAGTGAACCTTGAAGATGATATGGCTGTGGTCAGGTTTAAGATCAGGATCAATTGAAACTAGAAGCCTTTTTATTAATCCTTTTTAGCTTCATTGTTCTGGTGTCCTGTGGTTTGAAGTCGGATTCAGAAGATCCAAACTGGGATTTTTCTTATTCACTTGATACCGTTCAAATTGATCCAGGTGATAAGCTTCTGTTTGTTGCCTATGGAATTCGGAAAGCCAGATTATCTCCAGACGAACGGTTCCTCTATTACTATAACAACATCGATCATGCAATTGAAAAAATAGACTTGGTTGATGAGAGTTATCACTCTACACTTTTTCTGAACGAGGAGGGCAAAAAGGGAGTCCCTTCTAGAGAAGCCATGGACTACATTGTGAAAGAAAATGGGAACCTATTCTTTTTCACAGTTAGAAATTTTGTTGAGTTGGATTTTGAAGGAAATCTGGTCAACGAATCAGCTAGGATTGATAGCCTCTTTCAAATTCCTGCTGGCAAAGAGTTTAATGGAATGTCAATTTTATCTCCTTATGGGAATTATCTAGAAGGGATTACCTCAAATTGGCAGGATGACTTGACCTTGGGTTTTTTGGATTTGGCGAGGTTTAGATACCATGAGGAAAAGTTAAGCCAAATGGCCTATTTAAATGATTTGAAGGTACAGCTCGATGATGGGATAATCATGGGAAGACCAATGTTTTTGGCCTATTTTGACGAAAAAATTACCGTTTCACACCCCGATGGAATTGATGTGTATCAACTAGATCCAAAAAGTAAAGAGATAAATTTTTATGATAACCGTCCCAACAAAATTGAGCAAAGAAAGCCTGGCAACTATCCTAAATCTGCCACATTTGAAGAGGTGTATGATTTGGTTAATAAAGAAGTTAGCTACGGTGAGTTGTTTTGGGACAAGAAGAATAGAAGGTACTATCGCTTTGCCTCAAAAAGGCCAGAAGGGAAGAATATCACCAAGATACTTTTGATTTTTGATGATGAATTAAACTTAATCCATGAAGAGGATTTTTCCGATTTGGATTTCAGAATTTGGAATCCTTTGGTCCGAGATGGAAAGCTTTACCTCCTTCAAAATGAGAGTGATGAAATGGAGTTCTTGGTTTTTGATTTCGAATTGGAACAAACCAAGCCTTGAAATCAATTAAACGAAATCCGATACTCTCCTGGGGTCTGCTTTGTCTTGGATTTAAAGAATTTGCTGAAGGACTGGGGATGCTCAAAACCCAGGCTATAAGCTATCTCGCTTACCGAAGAGCTGGAAACGGAGAGCTTGACCTTGGCCAGTTCGATTACCTTGTGATGAATATGCTGTTGGGTGGTGAGACCGGTCTCCGTTTTGAGCATGCTGCTCAGATAATCCGGAGTCACATTTAGGTCATCCGCTAGATCATGAACGGAAGGTAAGCCATTGTTGATGGCTTGCTCCTCCTCAAAATATCGATCCAGCTCCTCTTCTAATTTCTGTAAGAGCTGGTGATTAGATTTCTTTCGGGTTAGGAATTGCCTCTGGTAAAATCGCTCCGCATAGCTCAGTAAGAGCTCCAGCTGATTGATAATAATTTGTTGGCTGAACTGGTCGATGTTCGCCTGATATTCTGTTTGGATGTTTTTCAGGATACCCAGAATGGTGTTCTCTTCCTTTTCTGAAAGGAACAAAGCCTCCCGAACCGAATACTTGAAAAATGGATATTTCCCAATGGTTCTAGCCAGAGAAGTTCCGAAAAGGAAGTCCGGATGAATAGCTAAAATCCATCCAGATGGAGGATTAGTGGTGACATCCGATTCGATCAACTCCACCGAAATCACCTGATCCGGTGAAAAGAAAGTCATCAGTCCTTCATCAAAATCATAGGACTGCTGTCCATACCTATACTTCCCAGCCACATTTCGCTTGAGTGAGATGGAATAGTAGGATTGGATCCACTTGAGTTCGCGGACATTCGGATCTCTCTTGACCAATCCATAATCAAGAAGACTGATTAATGGATGCTCAGGAGCAGGAAGACTATTGAATTTATGGAGATCGCTGATCGATTCCAGTCGTGATATTTCTGTAGAGGCCATAATTCAGCTTTGCGAAGCAAAGAATCCAGGCAGCCCTCAGACCACCTGAATTCGAAGCAGTTTACACTTTTAATTTAAGCATATCTCCCATACCAAAGGCATTAAACAGGCCTTCGTGGATTTGATCCAGGGTTTGGTTGTATGGAGCGATATGATCCCCCATCCCCATTTTATCCACCACGGTTCTCACAGGCCGTGATCCGGCCGGGGTTGAGATCAAATTCGCAATGGCATCTGCGACATTTTGAGGATCCTGAGCAGGATTATTTGCCAGGGCTCCTTCAAAGTTATCAAAGGCTTGTTTTGGGGCATGAATCATGTCCCCGTATGCTTCATTTTGGGAGGTATCTGATGGCTGCATAAGCGCATTGAAAAATCCGGTTGGGAAACCTCCTGGCTCCACGAGACAGGAATCCACGCCAAAGCCAGAGAGCTCAATACGGTAGTTCTCAGACATAGCCTCCAAAGCCCATTTTGATGCATTGTAAGGTCCGTAGAATGGGAATACGATTCTGCCCAGAAGGCTGGACACATGAATCAGAAGTCCTGACCCTTGCTGGCGCAAAGTGGGTAAAGCAGCTCTGTTGACCCGCTGAACTCCAAACACATTCACGTCAAAAAGACGAATGAAATCATCGGTGGTGAATTGCTCCTGAATTCCCAGAACGCCAATTCCTGCATTATTCACGACCACATCCAGTCCTCCCATTTTATCAATGGCTTCAGCGACTCCAGCGTTCACACTTTCCTCACTGGTGACATCCATGTCCACCACTATGGCACCAGCAGCGCTTAATTCATGAGCTGCAGCTTTGTTTCTACCTTCCGGATTTCTTACCGTCGCCACCACACTGTGGCCTTGTTCTAATAGTGTTTTTACAGTTAAGGCTCCAAAGCCTCCATTTGCTCCTGTTACGATTACTTTTGACATAATTTTTTGGTTTAATGATTAAAGACATTACAAATGAAGCCTACAGAGGAGTGAATGAAGTAGCCAAATCCCCGGAGCTTGTAGCCAAAATTTGAAATGTGGCTTTTCAAGGCTTTCCTACTTGGCGTGATTTACCTATCATTAGGTATGGATCCATCCATCAGGTATTTTTCAGCAGCTGAGATTCACAGCCTCTTGTCCTACGATCTTTTGATTGAAGCATTAAAGCGGGGTTTCACAAAGCAGTACACGATTCCACCCAGGATGCATTTGAATTATGATAATGATCCTGAATCAGCGCAGAACACCCTTTTGCTTATGCCTGCGGTTAGTTCTGGTGAGGTGGCAGGGGTGAAAATAGTGACGGTCGCTCCGGATAATAGCAAATTGGATATTCCGACCATACAGGGGATTTACTATTTGCTGGACGCAAAGACGGGTTCCCCGAAAGGCTTGATGGAGGCCAAAACATTAACGAACTGGAGGACAGCAGCAGCTTCGGCATTGGCGGCAAATTTCTTAGCACACGAAAATGCTCAAACCTTATTGATGGTGGGAACAGGCTCTCTGGCTCCCTATCTAATCGATGCCCACGCTTGCCAAAAGCCCATCAAAAAATTGATGATTTTTGGAAGGACGAAGGAAAAAGCAGAATCTCTAGCCCAAAGCAAAGCCTCGAATTTCGAAGAGGTGCAGGTAGTTGACAGTCTGGAAGAAGCAGTTACAGAAGCTGATATTATCTCCGTCGCGACCATCAGCAGAGAGCCTTTGATCAAAGGAGAATGGCTAAGACCTAGTCAGCATATTGACCTGGTAGGTTCCTACCGTCCGGATATGAGAGAGGCAGACAATGAAGTGATCCGTAGGAGTCGGGTGTATGTGGATACCATCGGAATGGCTCCCAAAGAAACTGGTGATTTGGCCCTGCCTATGGCAGAAGGAATTTTAAGCCTAGGAGATATACAGGGAGATCTTTTCAGACTTTGCAGGGGAGAAGTTTCAGGAAGAAAAACCCAAGACGAAATCACACTTTTCAAATCAGTTGGCCATGCCTTGGAGGATTTGGTGGCAGCACAGCTGGTTTTGGGGTTAAGTAATAAAAATTCATAGTCCAATGTTCACCACAAACTCATTCCCCATACCTGAAAATTGGCAATCTATTCGCACCATTGACATGCACACCTGTGGGGAACCACTAAGGGTAATTTTGGATGGATTTCCTGCATTGGAGGGTAATTCAGTTCTTGATTACAGGCGATTTATCAAATCCAATTATGACCATCTGAGAACAGCCCTAATGTTTGAGCCACGTGGCCACGCAGATATGTATGGGGTGGTGGTTACACCAAGTTCAGTTGCTGATTTCGGGGTAGTTTTTCTTCATAATGAAGGCTATAGCACCATGTGTGGGCATGCCACCATTGCCATTGCAAAACTTGCAGTGGAGGCTGGATGGGTTGAAAAAGCAGAACCTTTGACCGAAATGACGATTGAAGCGCCATGTGGGATTCTGAAAGCCTTTGTGAATGTGCAAGAGGGAAAGGTGAGAAGTATGCGATTTCAGAATGTTCCAAGCTTCGTGGTGGCCCTGGATCAGGCAGTTGATGTACCTGGATTGGGATCCGTAAAATATGATCTGGCTTATGGTGGGGCTTATTATGCATTTGTGGAAGCTGAACCTTTGGGCATACAATGTAATCCAGATCACTACCGTTCTTTAATTGAAAAAGGAATGGATATCAAACGAGCAGTGATGGCTCATAGAAAAATTACCCATCCTCTGGAAGAAGACCTCAGCTTTTTATACGGAACCATTTTCACTGAAAATTCAGATACAGCCCACAGTCGTAACGTCTGTATTTTTGCTGAAGGGGAAGTGGATCGCTCTCCAACAGGCTCTGGGGTTTCAGCACGATTAGCCATAGAATATGCGCGAAATAAGATTTCGCTTGGAGAATCAATCGAAATTGAAAGTATTCTCAACACGAGATTTAGCTGCAAGGCTATCAAAGAAGTTACCTTCGAGGGAATCCCAGCCATTATCCCTGAAGTGGAAGGCACTGCTTACATCACAGGAGTGAATAACTTCCTTATTGATCCTGATGATGATTTAAAAGACGGTTTTATTCTTCGTTAAGCAGAATTAGTTCAATGGTAGATCTTCAGAAGTCCGGAGCATTATTCCTTCATTCGAAAGTGCTGATGCTAATGTTCTGATTTCAGCATTGATCGAATTAAAGTCTCTTTTCCATTCAGTGAATTCACCTTTCGCAACCTCAATACTTTCCTTTTGAGTTGCTGTAACCGCACCTGTTGTTGACCAGGCATCATTCCTGACTCTGGAAACTCTGTTCGCTATCGAAGGAGGAATTAATTCCATTTTTTGGGTAATTAAAGGGTTTCCATTCAGTTGGATTTTTAAATTCATCAGGGATTGTCTGATCATCTCGGCTTTTTCATATTCTTCGATTGAATTACCTCTGTTTTTCAGTTGATCTTGCGCCTTTCCGATTGCCTCAATCATAGAATCATTTAGCTCATCGGCCTGATCGATCTCCTCATCGAGAGCAAGCACTTCCAACCTAAACTCTTGATCTGAATTCGAGTCACCTTCATGCAGAGCCTTCACAATAAATTCACGTGACTGACCTAAATCCTGCCACTCTCCATCTACCAGTTTCTCCATGGAAGCGGTGTAGGTGCCGGGCAAAGCCATTGGACCATTATTCCCTTCAATTCCGGAATGTCTAAGATTCCAGGCAGTTCGTTGAATTCCTTGTCTGGCAGGACCTGTGACCCGTGCGACTAAATCCCCGGATTCATTTCGAATCGATAAAGTAACTTTTGGACCTTCTTCACGCTTCTCTTTATTAAATTCTTCCCAGTCAGGATAGGGGACTGGCTCCCCATTTTTTACCCGATCAGCCTCGGCTTTTTTTCTCTTTTGTGCCAAAGTGGATTCACTTTCCTTCAAATAATAAGTGAATACCGCTCCGTAAGTTGGGTTTGGAGAAGCGAAGAAATTGGCTCCTAATGCATAGCCATCTGGGTTGGCTGGAATATAACTCCAGGTATCTTTGACCGGGAAGAAGATGCTTTCCGAAGCAAGGCCATCCTTGTCAATTTCTCTTAGGGCACTGTAATCATCCAGAATGTAAAAACCTCTGCCAAATGAAGCCGCCACTAAATCATTTTCTCTTCGCTGGATTTCCAGATCTCGTATCGCAATAGTCGGGATTCCGTTGGTGAATTTTACCCATTCATTTCCAGCATCCACGCTGAAATACAGACCATATTCTGTGCCCGCGAAGAGTAGGTCAGGATTTATATGGTCCTGTACGATGGTCCAACCAAAGTCTCCTTCCGGCAAATTTGAAGAAATAGATTTCCACGATTTTCCTTTGTCATCGCTTCGATAGAAATAAGGTTTGTAATCTCCATACTTGTGATAGTTGAATACCGCAAAAACCGTGTTCTCATCATGTGGTGAAGCAAAAATATCGGAGAGATATGCCAGCTTTGGTACACCAGAAATTCCTTCAATTTTTTTCCAGCTTTGGCCATCATCTTCACTGACTTGAATCAAGCCATCATCTGTACCAACGTATAATAGTCCCTGTTGAATAGGCGATTCGGCCAGAGCCACGATAGTTCCATAAGGCGAAGTCCAGACATTTTTGAAAATCGCATCTATGCCCCAAACTCTTCCCATCACCTCCATCTGATTTCTATCCATCTCACGGGTGAGATCTCCGCTGATCTCAGTCCATGAATTTCCACGATCGGTACTTTTCATCAACTTGTTAGCAGCGAAATAGAGAGTCTGTGGATCATGCACACTCAAAACCAAAGGAGCATCCCAATTCCATCGATAAGGAGGTTCACCGGCACCAGGCTGAGGTTGGATATCTGTTTTCTCACCAGTTTTTCGATCAAACCGCACGATTCCGGCATACTGATACATGGAGTACACAATGTTAGGGTCTGTGGGATCTATACGGGTTTGAAAGCCATCACCACCGAGTGTATTGAACCAGTCGCTATTTTTGATTCCCGCTCGGTTAATCGTGCGGCTAGGCCCGCCAATGGTATTGTTGTCTTGAGTGCCTCCGTAGACATTATAAAATGGAGCTTCATTGTCAATGCCTACTCGATAAAATTGGGTGATAGGAAGATTATCTGTGAACCTCCAGTTTTCAGCATTATCCCATGATTCGTAAATTCCTCCATCACCAGCGATCAGCAGATAATTCGGATCATTGGGGTCAAATTCCATTTCATGGTTATCCACATGAATTCGATCATGGTTAATTCCCTTCAAGGTTTTGCCCCCATCCTCGGAAACCTTCGTGATGACATCCACGATGTAAAGCTTGTCAAACTGATGGGGATCGGGGAAAATCTCCATGTAGTACTGGGCATCGATCACCATGTAATCGTTCATCTTTATCCAACTCGATCCATTATCAGCCGATCGGTAAAAACCCTTCGTACTTTCTGTCCCCGCAACCAAGGCATATAAAACATCAGGTTTCTGAGGCGACCGCGCTAGCCCGATTCTTCCCAAATCTCCTTGAGGGAAACCATTACTCAGCTTTGACCAGGTCTCTCCTCCATCTTCAGATTTAAATGCACCTCCATCCGGTCCTCCGGCCACCAAAATCCCGAAATGACGACGTCTTTGATAAGATGAGGCGATAATGTGATCTGGATTTCTTGGGTCTATGATGACATCCGAAATTCCTGTATTCTCACTTATGTCCAGAATTCGCTCCCAGGATTTTCCCCCGTTAGATGTTTTATATAGACCTCTTTCACCTCCCGGAGCCCAGACACTTCCCTGAGAAGCTACAAAAACGATGTCCGAATCCTCCGGATGAAAAACGATCTTACCGATATGCTCAGAGGTCTCCAGACCCATATTGGTCCAGGTCTTTCCGCCATCTGTGCTTTTATAGACTCCGTCGCCTTTGCTCACCGATCGCTGTGCATTATTCTCGCCTGTTCCTACCCAAACGGTATTGGGATTCTTCGGGTCAATGACAACCGTCCCAATCGAAAAGGACCCTTGATTATCGAAGATTGGTGTCCAAGTTGTTCCCGCATTCACCGTTTTCCAGACTCCTCCTGACGCCACGGCCACATAGCGAATGCTTCTGTTCTCCGGATGAAAAGCGATATCGACTATTCTTCCTCCAGTTTTAGCTGGGGTGAGATTTCGAAGCTTCAGTCCTGAAAAAAGGGAGGAGGATAGTTGAGTACCCTGAGTATTTTGGCTTTGGCCAAAGCTTGGTTCAGAAAGAAGAACGGATGAAAAAATAAAGGCAAGGAACAATGACTTTTTCATAGCAAATGGGATCGGTGATAAGTTGGAAAGGCTTAGGTTTATCCAACAAGATTTCAAATTAGCCAATCCTTGAGCGATTCAAAGTTTTGACTCTCAAGAATTACTATGATTTAATTGAAAAAAGGAGTATTTCTACTTGTCGCTGATTCCTTCTCTCTCCATCAGTTCAAGGCCATAGTTCCGAATGGTTTCGATGATGGGAATGGCTGTTCTACCTTTCTCCGTGATCGAGTATTCCACCTTCGGCGGCACCACCGGATAGACTTTTCGGTTGATAAATCCTTCGGCTTCCAATTGTCTGAGCTGGGTTGTGAGCATCTTATCCGTGATATGCGGGATATCCTTCTTTAGTTCTCCAAAACGGAACACTCTTTCTTTCAATCGCCAAAGGATAGGCATCTTCCACGTTCCACCAATTCTGTCCATGGCAAATTCTACGGGGTTGTAATATACCTTCTTATTATAGATGAAATCTGGCATAAAATATTGATTTACAGTATACTTTCTAAAAAGAAAGTACCTACTATTGGAGTAAGTATATTGCCAAAAGTAAGTGAATTTCTGAAGTTTGATCTATTGAAAAAGGAAAATTTGAGATGGAAAAGGAAATAAAAGAAATTCAGGAATACGTTCACAGCCATGGAATGCCTCATAAAGGAAAAATCTTAATGGTGGCTAGTAGCCCAGCAGTGTCTGAGCAGACAGGATGGCCTATTGGGTTTTGGGCAGCGGAGTTGACACATCCTCTTCACGTTTTTCAAGAGGCGGGATATGAAATTGACTTAGCTTCTACTGAGGGAGGACAAATCCAAATGGATGGATATTCCAATCCAACCGATGCAAGTGGCTATTCGGCTCATGATGTAATTTCATTGGGCTACATGCAATTGGATTGGTTTAATCAGATGCTTGAAAACACCAAGAAGCTATCAGAAGTAAGTGTGGACGATTATGATGCGATTTTCCTTGTTGGAGGCCAAGGGCCCATGTACACCTTCAGGGGAAATCAAGAATTAGAAAAGCTATTTGCAGATTTCTATGAGTCGGGCAAACCAAGTGCGGCAGTTTGTCACTCGACTACTCTTCTTTTGGAGGCCAAAAAGTCTGATGGGGTATTAATTGTAGATGGAAAAACATGGACTGGTTTTGCTAATTTAGAAGAGGAATTTGCAGATAAAGCGGTTGGTCAAAAGATCCAACCTTACTGGATAGAAGAAGAGGCTCATAAGTTATCAGGAACCACATTTAAAGTGGCTGCACCTTTCAGCTCCTATGCCATTCAGGACGGAAATTTGATCACTGGTCAGCAACAGAATTCTGGTGCCGCAGCTGCAAAACTGGTAGTTGAACAAATGTCAAAATAGATGAAACTAGCATTCATAGGCATAGGGAATGTTGGCTTTGCGCTAGCTAACAATCTTCAGAAAAAGGGACATGAAGTGATTGTTGCGCACGATGATGTCAAAAGTGAAAGTGTAGTGAAGGCCCAGTCGCAGAACCCAAATTTTTCTGCGCTACCTATTCAGGAGGCAATTGATCACTCTGAAGTGATCTTTCTTGCCACTCCCTTTAAATTCAATGAGCAGATTTTAGTTCCGTTAGATTTTAAGGGAAAGGTTTTGGTTGATTGTACCAATCCGGTTGGTGCAGGAATTTCTCATGGCTTGGAAAGTAAGATCTCCGGAGCAGAAAAGGTTCAAGAGTGGTCAAAAGACGCTATTGTCGTAAAATCCTTCACGATTTATGGCTTTGAGAATCTGCAGAATTCAAGCTATCCTAATTACAATGTGAAGCCTGCGATGCTGATTGCAGGTGATGATTCGGAGGCAAAAGAGAAGGTGACATACTTGAATACCGATCTAGGTTTTGACACCGTTGATACAGGTGCCTTATCCCAAGCTCTTCATTTGGAACATATGACCTTGCTTTGGGTAAAGATGGTCCGGGCCAATGGTCACCATCCGAATTTTACTTGGGGATATTTGGAGAGAAATTGAGACTCGAAGGATTGATTAATCCCGAATACAATCTACTGGATTCACGATCGCGGCTTTTATGGACTGGCTTCCTACCGTCAGCAAAGCGATGAGCATGGCCCCAAGCCCAACCAGGGCAAAAGTCAGCCAATTGATATCAATTCGATAGGCATAGTTTTCTAACCACTGCTGCATGGCGTACCAGGCAATGGGGATGGAGATGAGAAATCCACCTGCAATCAACTTTAGGAAATTCCCGGATGTAAAAATGAGAATACTGGAAATGGATGCCCCAAGAACCTTTCGAATTCCAATTTCCTTTACTTTTTGATGTGCATTCAGAGCTGCCAACCCATAGAGACCGAGTGTAGCAATGATGATGGTGAGCAAGCTCAATCCGCTGAATAAGCTGGCTTTTTTCTGTTCCCCAGCATAAAGCTGATTCACTCTATCATCCATGAATCTGAAATTGACCGGGTACTCGCTGTGTTTTTTGATGGTTTTATCCATGTATTCAATTAGCCCCGGAATATCCTGAGAATTAGCTTTTACCGAGATGTATTCGAAAAACGGTCGGTATTCTACCAGCATTGGACTGATTTCCAGATGAAGACCATGTTGATGAAAATCCTTGACCACGCCGATGATGGTTCGATATTGACTTGGAGGAGTATCGTCTGTTAAAATTTGGCCGATGGCCTCCTGAGGGCTGAAGCCTAGAGCTTCGGCAGCGGATTCATTGATGAGGCATTCCAGATTTTTGCCTTTCACTGGAATTTCAGGAAGGCTTCGACCTGCCACCACTTCGAGCTGGTAGATGTCAATAAAATCGTGATCTGCCCGAAGTCTGTAAATCGAGAGATCATCCCCGGGATCACCTCCTTCATCGTCATTGACAGTCGTTCCCGACCGGACGTCATGAGGTAGATTCTGAGAGGTTCCAACTCCAATTATATCTGGATTCGCAAGGAGCTCCGCTTTAATGGTGTTATAATTTCGGAGGATATCCATGTCACGTACCTCCAGAGTGAGGATCTGATCTTGCTCAAACCCCAACTCTTTATTGCTAATGAACTGGAATTGCTGGTAGATGATAATGGTGCAGATGACCATGGCTATTGAAACCGAATACTGAAAAATCACCAACCATTGCTGTGTTCCTTTGCCTTGAGTATTATCCTGAGACCTTCCCTTAATGATCTGTGTAGTGGAGGCTGAAGAGATCACCCAAGCTGGATAAATTCCTGCGGCAAGCCCCAAGAGAAGAATTATGCCGAAAAGCATCAGAAGCAAGCTGAAATTGTTAAATAGGTTAAAGGTCAGTTCTCTGTCGAGACTCATCCCAAAATAGGGGAGGAGTATTTTGGCGATGACGAGAGATACCACGAATGCCATCACTGCCAAGAGCTCTGATTCGAGAAGGAATTGGAAAACCAGTTGTCTTCTCCCAGCACCGAAGGACTTTCTAATCCCGACTTCTCTAATCCGAATCATGGAACGGGCGATGGAAAGATTCACATAATTGATTCCAGCAAGGATCAGAATAAGAATGGAAACCGTAAGGAAGAGAATGATTTGCTGCATGCTCCCTTTCTTCCCAAGATCATTATTGGTATTCGAATTAAAGTGATGTGCTGCAAATGGCTGGATTAAATAGTCGAAATGAAATGTGCCGTCCGTAGTCCAGTATTTTTCGATTACTTCCGGCAGTTTTTGCTCGAGCGATTCTGGATCTGCGGAAGGGTTCATGGAGAAAAAGGTGTAGTAATTACTACCGTCCCATCTCTCTTTTTTGAACTCACTTAGATATCGTTCATCATCTTGAAGATTTGCGATAAAAGAAAACTGAAAGGTACTATTTAGCGGAGGATCCATGACGACCCCGGTTACCAGATAGGGCTCATCCTTATAGGTCAGTGTTTGGCCCATGGCTCCGCTGGAAGGAAACATTTTATCGGCTAGAGATTGAGTCAGGATGATGCTTCTGAGATTTAGAAAGGCTGTTTCTGCGCTACCTTCATTGAATTTGGGATGGGAAAAAACTTTGAAAAAGGTAGAGTCTGTAAAAAGCCCTTTTTCATACCAGGGATCACGATTTTCATGTGTGAGTAAGGCATAATCTTCAGTAAGGGTTGTGGCATATTCTACCTCCGGATAGTCAGCCATCAAGGCAGAGGCCATTTGTGCCGGAGTTACGGCATAGTATTCAGAGCCCAGGTAGGCCTCTTCCGCATATTCATATTCATACACATGATAAATATTGTCCACATTCTCATAGAATCTATCGAAGGATCGCTCGTGGGAAACAAAAATGGATACAAGGATGAAACAGGTAATTCCAAAAACCAGTCCGGCCACATTGAAGAAGCTATATTGCTTTTGACTCATGATGCTTCTCCAGCTTACTTTAAAATAATTTGCTAGGAGGCTGAGCTGAAGATGGGGTACCCCAAAGCTGATACTTCTCATCATGGACGGACGGAAGAGCAGAAACACATCTTTGTAAAGCCGGAGGTTGGCCTTTCGCCTTCCTAATTCTTCTACATTGCGTTCATAAAATTCCAAGAGGTCTCCTTCAATGTCGAGATGATATTCAGGTTTACAGAACCATTTCAGAAATCGAAGGATGAACTTTGGTGGGGTAGGCGAGCTCATGAGAAGGAAAGGTTGATTATGGCCTCCGGCAAAGCTCCCCAGAGTTGATTTCGGCTTTCTTTCACATAGTCCAAAGCCTTTTTGCCCTCAGCCGTCAGAGTAAAGAAAAGCTTAGGTCTACCGCCTCTGGATTGAGAGCTATCTCCATGATTTGATTCGAGGAATCCCTTTTTTTCTAACCTTCTTAAGGTGGTTTGCAATGCGCCAACACTAACCTTCCGGGAAAGTCTGGTTTCGATTTCATCTCTGATGGTTACACCATAGGCATTGCCATGTAGAATCCCCACTGTGAGTAATACCACCTCTTCAAATTCACCTAATTGGAACTGCTTCATATCCTAATACTACAAAATAGTATTACGAATGTAGAAAAGGATTTTGATAAATACTATTATGTAGTATTTAATTTTAACTTTTATGCTTTTGGCTAGCTGGCAGAAGAATTAAATCAAGGGATTTAGTCTCCCTCCAGTTCATAAATGGTATTCTGAACCACGCCCTCAAAGGAATTACCAGATTGTCCTTCTAGCTGATATTTGATCTCCATTACCCATGTGGGAGCGATTTCAGGAAGTTGAAGAAGCACAGTCTTTCTATCCTTGGAGATTTTGATGCCTTCAATTTGTAGCTCTTGCACATTAAGCCTGTCCGAACCATAGCGCCGGGTACGCTCTAAATCCCAGGTGCTGATTTGATAGTTGCCAAGGTCGGAGGCGGAATTTTGATCCAAAGGATCGCTAAAGGTAAGTTCCATGCCAGAATCCAAAGCTCGCATAGCGATGGGTAAATCAAGAGGTTTACCGGTATATCGAACCCGGTACAATCCCCCAACCTGTATCATCTGGTTAGTGGCCCAGGCCGACATTCCGCAAGTGTATAGCTGTCCATCTGCTGGATTGAATCGTCCGCGCATAATTCCTGTGGGGAATTGAGGCAATGGCAGTTCCACCATCCCCCCTTGCTTGGTGCTTCCTACATCTTGAGTCATCACCCCAAATATTTTCCCATTACCATAGGAAAGGTTTAGCAGTTGTCCATTGAGAGGGCCCCAGCGATCACTTTCTGCCCATAGCAATTCGGCAGGGGATCGATCGTACTTGTTGTCAATCCAGCACAGCGGCATTTCCATGGCCGAATCTGAGGAATCATTTGGGACTCCATATCCCCACATATTTCCGTAAAAGCCTCCTTCCTCTACCCAATTGATTCGATTTTTGGGATTCCAATAGCCCTCCTGATCCGTCACAATAAATGAACCATCAGGATTCAAACAGACTCCATTTGCAGCGCGGAAACCAGTGGCTATAATCTTTGAATTTTCTCCATTCGGGCTAACTCGAATCAGGGTTCCGTGCTGAGGCACCAAGGCTGTACGAGCATGTCTTCCGCTCTTCGCGTAATAAAAATTCCCTTCCTCATCGGTCTGCAGCCCCATGGCAAATTCATGGAAATGCTCTGTGACTTGGTGATCGCTATTGAAGCTTTCGTAGTAATCTGTTTCTCCATCTCCATTCAGATCGTGGAGCTTTGCGATCTGATCCCGACAGCTCACATAGATTTCTCCTAGGTGATATTTTATGCCCAGAGGTTGGAAAAGTCCAGTGGCGATTCGCTTCCAACTCACATCCCCAGACTTTTGAGAAATTCCTTTCAGATGAAAAACCTCCCCATCGATCGTACAAAGAACCGCCTCATCGCCGCCGGGAAGAAAATCAATCCCCGTTGGTCTCATCCGACTTTTCCAGGGGTTCTCCTGAGGCAAAGTAAAAACATCCACCTCGTAAGCATCCCCTCTATCGCCAGGAATAATAGGGGAATAAAGCACCTGATTATCATGAGTTGGGCCACCTTTGGTTAAGGCTTCCAAATCGATTATTGCTGTATCGGATTTTGCAATTTCTTCCAGTCTAGAAGTCCTTGTTTTGCTCAGCAACAATTTCACTTTGGCACCTTTCCCAGCTGGGATTTTTAGTAAATGGAATCCATTTTTTATTTCCAGGTTTCCATCGCCTACCAAGCGTACAGCCGCCGACTCCGGAGCTACCCTTAAGACCAATTCCTGATCAATATTTGAAACTTCTAATGTCCTGCTAACGATAGGTGCTTCACCTAGTTCTTCCAGATCATAAGTCTCGAGAATTTTAGCTTTTCCTACGGTGTAGTGAATAATGACCCGCTGATCGTGATAGTACAGCCCTTTATAGTGTGCCCATTCTCTGGGTAATGGGCCAAAAGGCCGCCCATCCACAGCTACGAACCTTGGATCCTCAAAGCTTCCATTTTCAGGGTTTGCCCAACCAGGCCCAACGGGGTTTTCGACCTGAACCTGACCGACCGTTCTGGGGAAGATATTATGTACATCGTTTAGCAAAATATCCTCATAATCAATAAAACCTTCTCCGGTCCAAAAACCCGAGAACCGCATCAGATCATGATCGAAGAGGGCAAATGCCTTACCAGCAGCCACACCTCCCTCGCCGCTATCCAAACGCATGGCAATTCCCTTGTAAGAGAAATTAACCTCCCTAAAATCCTCATTGGGTAAGGGACTTGGACCTCCGGAGATTCCTCTAGGTTCAGCATCGGAATTAGATAAATCGTAAGTGTGAATAAAAAAGTCTCCGTAATCCATTTCAGCCCATGGCTGGTAAGGTTGAGGAGCTGGGCCTAGAGTATCACCCTTAGGCAAGGATGCGATATAGTCTTCGGTCACTTCGAAGTACTGTTCAGGATTATTTTCCTTAATAAATTCTTCCCTGATGAAATGAATCACTTCATACTTTTCCTGCGGGCTGAGCCTCATTTGTGGAGGCATCTGACCAAAGCCCTTGGTAAGCACCTGATACATACTGTGGGGGTCTGAACCATTTTTGAAAGCTTCTTTCCAAAACTGTCGGGAGTTCGGAATGGAGCCAACCTGCTCGAGATTACCATGGCAGCTATAGCAATTAGTTCGGTAAATCTGCATGCCTTTATGGTAAAACTCTGGAGTCCACTGATTCAGAAATCTTGCATGGTCGATATTTAGCTCGTATTCGGGTAGATCAGCTGTTTTAAGTAAGTACTCAGCAGTAGAGGAATCGATTTCTGAATTCTCTGATGTATCACAACTGCTAAAAAGAGCCATGAGCCCAAAAAATAGAATCCCAAATTGATACCAGCTGATTTTCATAGCATTACGTGCATAGAGCTATCTACCAATATGGTTAATTTTTCTTTATGATTTTTTTCCTCATATACAGAACAAATGAGCTCACTGTAACGGCCATAATTGCGCTGAGGCAATTGAAGAGAATATCATTTAAATCAAACACCCTATCCGGAATAAAAATTTGAATTGTTTCATCAAATAATCCAATTAGACTGGTTATCCCAATTGCCCATAGCCCTACAAAGCGGATCTTACTTCCTTGTTTTCCTCTCTCAAAAAGGGCCTGGTGGATAGTAAGGCTTAAAGCACTATACTCTATCAAGTGACTCCTTTCAGGTAGTCCTAATCTTAAAAAAAGCAGGAGATAAACAGCTACGATTCCCAGGACCAGTACAACATCAATAAAATCTGGTCTTGATGTTATTCCATATAAAATCATGCAAGCACCAATAATCAGCATACCTAAAAGGAACCATTCGGCCTGCACATTTTGATTTGAGAATAGGTCAAGCAATGGCCTTCCGATTATCAAACTGAGAAATATTCCCAGAAGAATAATTAATGAGAAAATCCAAATGGCCTTTTCTCGAGCAGAAGTGAACAAGGAACTGACCTCCATAATTTCAATTCTCGGAATAGGGTTCTGTTGATAGGGAACATTTAAAAAATTGAGATGTGTTTACTTCCCTTTCCTTATCAAAGTAGCTTTTATAATCCAGAGTTTTTCAATTAGAACAAACTCTATCTCCAAAAGATATCAATCAGAATTGCTTACCCCAACCTCGGCAAACTCAGCTTATATTTCACTGAAACCAAGCGTATCATGAGTATTAGAGCTATGGAGATAATCATATTCAGATTTCGATCCACTTGGAAGTAATTAAGGACTAGATATAGAATGGCCCCGGCAAGACAGGCGGAGGCATAAATCTCTTTTCTGAAAAGCACTGGGGTTTCGTTGGTTAGGGTATCGCGAATTACTCCTCCCATCACCGCTGAGAACATGCCCATTATGGCAGCTATTTCTGGTCGTACACCAAGACTCAATGATTTTTCAACCCCAAGAATGGTAAAGAGCGCAATTCCAAGCGTGTCAAAAAGGAAAAAGGTTTTGCGAAGCTTACTTAGATATTTGGGTAGCAAGAAAGCCAAAAGCAGCCCAAGAAAAATGGCGTATAAAAAGTAAATGTCATCGATCCATACTAATGGATAACTATCCAAAAGGATATCCCGAAGCGACCCGCCACCGATGGCTGTGATAAACCCTGTAAATCCCGCCCCAAGCAAATCATGCTCTTTTTCTCGAATAGCGAGAGCACCAGAAATGGCAAAAACCAAGGTTCCTGCAAGGTCAAAGATGTAATCAAGTGGCATCCGGCAAATGTAAGGAGAAGGAAATCAATCTAGGCCAATTTCCTCATGAGGAAAATTCCCATTTCGCGCTTGTCGAGTACCAGGACGGTTTTTGGTTCTTCCAGAAAGGTCAATCCAAGTGCTTCAACCTTTGCTAAAATATCTCTAGTGATCACAAACCGCTCTGATTCATCAGGAAGAAGAAATCTTCCATTGCCAATGGCGTGGCTTTGTTCCAAAATTCCACCGAAACCTGTGCAGGTTCGAAACCACAGAGTTCCTCCTGGCTTCAGCACACGAATCAGCTCTTTTATCATTTGAAAAAAGTGTTCCTCATCTCTGGCGAAATGTAAAACAGCGGAACAAATGATCGCATCAAAAGCTCCTTCGTGAAATGGAATGTCTTCCAATTTTGCCACAAGAAATCGATCGATGTCATAATCTTTGTCCAGGGTTTTGGCCTGATATTTTAAATATTGAACCGCTAACTCTTCCTGATCGATTCCAAATATCTGATAGCCCTCATTTAGAAAATAGATGGAGTTTCGGCCTTCTCCACATCCTGCATCCAGAATGCGCATATCCTTACTGAATCTTTCTTTTAAAATCTGATCCAGCAGGTAAACATCAATATTTCCCAGCAATTGGTTGAGTTTTTTAGGATTCATTTTCCCAGGAGTCTAAAGCTTTTTCAGTTTTGATTCGACCAATTTCTATCATTTCAGCAGCCCGATAAAATTCCATGGTGCTGGCCTGGCGCTTGGAGATTTCAATCAAAACATCCGCCTGATGCTTTTCCAATGTAAGCTGAGATACCCGATCATGAAGAAGCTCCATCGATCGGTTGATCAAGTCTAGGGAACCCAGACTTTTGATTTCTTTGGTCTTTTCCTTTTCGGCCTGATCAAAATACTTTTTCATTCGATTCTGATAATCGCGAAACCAGCCAGGAGTTTTGATGAGCCGCTTTCCAAAATGATCCTTCTGAGGAGGAGCAATGTAGCTGTCGCCTAAAGCATTGAGATTTACCGCCAAAACCATTCTTTCCTCTTCCCTGTCCAGAAGATTCAGAGGAAGCGGATTCAAAACGCCTCCATCGATGTATTCTATTCCATCGATAATTGCCGGCTGAACCAGGGACGGAATACTCACTGATGCCCGGATTGCTGAAAAAAGACTTCCCGAATCAAAAACTCTATCAACACCATGATGGTAATCAACCGCATTGCATGAGAAGGGGATAGGTAATTCTTCGATCTTCCTTTCCTGGACTATTTTGCGGAGCTCCTGAAAAACCTTTTCTCCTCGGATAAAGCCCTTACTGGAAAAGGAAAAATCCATCAGGCCAAAAACATCCACGCGTCCAAGATTACAAATCCACTCGGTGAACTCTGGCAGTTGTCCAGCGGCATAAATTCCGCCTACCAAGGCCCCGGCGGATGATCCGGCTATTTCACGAATCTCATACCCGCGTTCCTCCAAAACCTCGATCACCCCAATATGAGCCATTCCACGTGCTCCTCCGCTTCCTAAAACCAGAGATACGGACTTTTTTGATGTCATTTTTGTGGATTTTGGTTTATAATTTGATCAGGCTAAAATCATGACCTAATTTAGAATTATGAGCGAATTTAATCCTTTTCACCTGGCTTTTCCCATCAGGGATATTGAAGAAACGAGAAGTTTTTATGGAGGCCTTTTGGGTTGTGACATAGGTCGAAGCACCGATAAATGGATCGACTTCAACTTCTTCGGTAATCAGCTTTCCGCGCATGTCAAGCCTGAAGAACTGGCTCAAGCCAAAACCAATGCGGTGGATGGAAAGAATGTTCCGGTGCGTCATTTCGGGGCGATTTTACCCTGGGATGACTGGCATGCTTTGGCTGATAAGCTAAAGTCTCATGAGATAGAATTTGTGATCGAACCCTACATTCGCTTCGAAGGGGAAGTGGGGGAGCAGGCCACCATGTTTTTTCTGGATCCGGCAGGCAATGCGCTCGAGTTCAAGTCATTCAAGGATCCAAGTCAGATTTTCGCTAAGTAATTTCCAGCTTTGAAGCATTTTGAGCTAGACCAAAAGATAGATCGACTCATTCATTTTGAGGGTCGGGATTATCACTATTTCAGTGGCACAGCTTATTTGGGAATAGGTATGAATCCGGACTTTCATTCCAAAGTTTATGAAGGCATGAAGCGTTTCGGCCTGAATCATGGACAAAGCCGCGGAAATAATGTGCGGCTCAAAATCTATGATGATTTTGAATCCTTTTTCGCTGAAAGGGCAGGAGCGGAATCCGGTATAGTGATGAGCTCTGGATATCTGGCTGGTTCTTCTGCTTTGCAAAGCTGTATCAATTCTGAACTGATTTGGGTGGCCCCAAATACCCATCCTGCCATTTTACCCAGTCATTTAATTCCTGATTCTTCCCAGAGCTTTGAAGTTTGGAAAGAGAGTTGTTTGGAAGAATCCAGAAGATTGAGCTCGCAGGAAATTCTGATTTTGGGGAATGCGGCAGATCCTTTGACCAGCACTATTCATGATTATTCCTGGCTGAAGGAAATTGGGGAAAAGCACTCCGTTCAGCTGCTGATAGACGATAGTCATGCTTTCGGAATCGTGAGTGAAGGTATCTTTGGGACTTACGATACCCTGAAAACTTTACCCGTGGAGGTGATGGTTTCCGGCTCTTTGGGAAAAGGACTTGGGCTACCGGCAGGAATTATACTTTGCTCGGAAGAGCGGAAATCCAAAATTAAAAAACTCAGGGTTTATGGTGGAGCATCACCCTGTCCACCTGCTTATCTCTTTGCTTTTCTGCAAAGTCAGGACATTTATTTCTCTCAAAAAGAGAAGCTAAAACAAAACCTTGCATCCTTCAGCCAATTGATACAAGGCATACCTGGAATGAAAAATACAGCGTCCTATCCTGTTTTTGTTTTCGAAGAAGATGGTTGGGTGGAGGCATTAGAGCAGGCTGGTTTTATCATTTCCTCCTTCCATTACCCTACCGAAAAAGACCCCAGAATAAATAGAATTGTGATTTCAGCTTTCCATAAACCGGAGGACCTGGAGTTGCTTTCAGATAATTTGCATAAACTCGCGTAACACCTACCCCTTGCTATGAAAAATTGTATTGCCATTCTTTCCATTTTAGTTTTTGCCTTGGCCTGTGGGCCAAAAGAAATAGTTCCTTTTCAGGATGGCTTAGACGAATATCCTGTCCTGAAGGAAGTACTGGAAAACAAGGAGAAGTATCAGGTTCAGATCCTTTACACTCAGCTGGAGAGGAATGAGCATGGGATGCCGATGATGACAGAATTCCCATTTAATCTGGATGATGAGCGATATTTCTATCCTGCGAGTACGGTGAAACTTCCGGTTGCGATTCTGGCTCTGGAGTGGCTTGAGGAGCAAAATATCGATGGGCTTGATGCAAATACGATTATGCTCACCGATTCCATTCATTCTTCCCAGGTTCCGGCTTATGTGGATTTGACGGCAAAGGATTCTCTGCCAAGCATCGCTCAGTACATCAAGAAGATTCTTTTGGTTTCTGATAATGATGCCTACAATCGATTATATGAACTTCTTGGTCAGGATTATATTAACCGAAAGCTGGCAGAAAAAGGGATGACGCATACAGTGATCAATCATAGGTTAAGTTTCCGTGCTTCTCCTGAAGAAAATCGAATGTTCAATCCCATTCGCTTTGTGGATGCGGAAGGGGAGTCCGTTCATGAAATGCCCGCCAGAACAGAAGAAAAGATCTACTCAAATTCTTCTCAACCCATAATCGGAGAGGCCTATTATGTGGGTGATTCTTTGATTGACCATGGAATGGATTTCACTTTCAAGAATAAATATGCAATCTCTGATCTGAGTGGAACGGTGAAGAGGATTATGTTCCCCATGTCTTTTCTCGAATCAGAAAGATTCAATATAAATGAGGAGCATAGAAACCTTGTCCTAAAGTACATGAGCATGCTCCCAGAGGAAAGCGACTATCCGAACTATCCGGTTGAAGAATATTGGGATACCTATTCGAAGTTTTACCTGGATGGGAATGATAAGAGAGCCACTCGAAAAACCTTACGACTTTTTAATAAAACAGGTCAAGCTTATGGGCATCTTCTGGATGGAAGCTATTATGTGGATTTAGAAAGTGGTGTGGAATTCTTCGTTACAGCGATCATTTATGTGAATGAGGATCAAACCTTGAACGATGATGCTTACGAGTATGATGAGATAGCCTTCCCATTCTTTGCAGAGCTAGGTGACTACCTGTATGACATTGAAATGACTAGGGAGAGGGTGATCCCGGCAGACTTTTCTGAGTTTAGGTTTGAGTATTGATTAATATCAGATTGAAGCACCTTAAAGCATATCTCAAGTCGAGCTGGAAAACGATGCTTATCTATGCTGGACTCTTACTTCTTTTTGAGGCTTATGTTTATCCTGAGTTACGGTTTGATTTTAGGCAGTTATTGGATGGCTGGGTTTGGTTTAAAGTTTCAGTCAATACCCTAACATTTACGACTATATGGTACTTCATTTTTTGGAGACTAAATCAAAAGCGCCAGCAGAAGACCGGCGAAAAGTCCAATAGTTAGCTTTAGCCAAAAAAAATTGACCCCCGGAATTGCTCCCGGGGGTAAACCTATCCTTAACTCCACTTGTCCATCTCAACCATTGCCTCAGGATAGGTTTTACCAATTTCTATTCGTTTTCCTCGTAGGAAATTTGCCGGGAGTTCATGAGGCTTATGAATGTCGAAGCCTTCGATACTCGCAAGTTCATCAATCCAAAACCTGACATACTCTCCATCTCTGTCGTAATTTCTTGCCTGTCGGAGAATATTGAAGTAGCGATTTTCTCTCGGGTCATTGCCTACTCCCCCCACATACATCCAGTTGCCCCAATTTGAGCAGACATCGTAATCCACTAGCATGCTTTCGAAGTAGCTCGCTCCCCAGGTCCAGTCGATGTTCAGATCATTCACTAAAAAACTAGCGACATTTTGCCTCCCGCGATTCGACATAAACCCGGTAGTATTTAGCTCACGCATATTGGCATCTACAAACGGGACTCCTGTCTTCCCTTCACACCAGCGCAGAAAATCTGCACGATCTCTTCGCCAGGAGTCCCTTTGATTTTTTATTCCCTCAATCTTGAAAACCTTATCTCCATGCTTTTTACAGATAAAGCGGAAATAATCTCTCCAGATCAATTCGAACACCAGCCAATAGGTGCTACTATTTTTCTTTCGCTCCTTTTCGTACCTCTTCACCTCCCAATAGATCGTTCGAGGAGAGATGCATCCCAAGGCTAACCAAGGTGATAATTTGGAGCTATAATCCATACCTAGAAGTCCATTTCGAGTTTCCTTGTAGGTTTTGAGCAAATCCTTTTGCCAGAAATAGGACTCGAGGCGCTCCATACCGCGGCATTCTCCACCATCAAACTTCATCACCTTGTTTGGCTGCGGCCGGAGCTCCCCAAGCCTATGTTTTATTTCCTCATCGGAAAGACTGTTTGGTACTTCTACTTTCGCAAACGGTATAGTACTAAGTTCGTCCGTCTCATTTCGTATGCTGGACAACTTTTCCACGTTTTTTCTAAACTGAGTGAAAACCTCTGGAAGCTGGCCTACCGGCAAAGGCAAATCGTCTATGTGATAGAGCGTACTTTGCCAATAACTTTCAGTTGCTACTCCTTCCGCCCAGGCTTTCTCTTCTAAAGTTCTTTCTACCCTAGTCTCTTCAGAAGTTACCTCTTCCGAAAAGAAGATGGCATTGGCCCCGAGTTTCTTCGCCAGTCCGGGCAGCAATTCTTCTGGTTGACCCTGAACCACGATTAGATCGGCACCTTTTCTTTGGAGGTTGGCTCTTAAGTTGACTAGGCTTTCGACTAGAAACTTGTGCCTGAAGTATCCTGTCTTTGGGAACCCAAGCTGGGTTTCTTCGAAATTTCTGGGATCAATACAGTAAATAGGCATAATCTCCTTACTTCTGGCGACTGCCTGAAATAAAGTAGCATTGTCTCTGATTCTCAGATCATTTCGAAACCAAACTATGGACCGATCGAACTTCATTACAGGCAAACAGGCTGTCTAAGCGAAGTGTTTAGGCTTGGAGGAGAAAAAAATTCAGGTATTTTTTAATTATTTTCCACCCCAAATCAACCTATCATGAAAAAGCCTCTTCTTATCCTCCTTTTACTCGCATTCGTCTATGAATCAGGGTTTTCACAAAATATAGCAGAAAGATTAGGCTATGAAGAAAATGCCAAACTTTTAATCATTCACGCGGATGATTTAGGACTCTCACGTGGTGAAAATCAGGCTACGCTGGAGTCCATGAAAAATGGGGTGGTGAATTCCACTTCCGTCATGGTTCCCTGTCCATGGTCACCTGAAGCTGGCCTTATTCATAAAGCTAATCCGGACCTTGACGTTGGTGTGCACATCACTCTGACCAATGAGTGGTTTCTCTATAAATGGGGAAGTGTTTCGGATGAGGCAGCAGCAGGGTTAGAAAATGAGGACGGATATATGTTTGCTGATTGCGCCAGCGTCGCGAAGAACGCTTCTCCAGAAGATGTGGAGGCGGAAATTAATGCTCAGGTAGATTTAGCGATTTCTTTAGGAATAAAGCCTACTCATCTGGATTCGCACATGGGGTGTATTTTTTATGGTAGACCAGAGTACCTGCAAGCTTATCTGAGGGTTGCCAAGAAGCATGGAATTCCCGCCATGCTAAATGAGCAAATGGTCAAAGGAATAATCGAACCTAATGCAGCTCTTTTCGAAGAGTTTGACCTATCCAATTATCCATTGGTTGATCAGGTGATTTCAGCCTTACCACAGAATTATGAATCTGGAATGGATGCCTATTACTCTTCTGTTTTGGATGAGTTGGGTCCTGGCTTAAATGTAATTTTGATACACGTAGCCTATGATGATTTGGAAATGCAAGGCATTGCTACAGATCATGATTATTGGCATGCCCCCTGGCGTCAGCAGGACTTTGACTTTTTCACCAGTCAAAAGGCCAAAGACCTATTGCAGGAAAACGATATTAAGTTAGTTACTTGGAGAGAAATTGGAGAATTACTTTAAGATGAGATTAAAAAGCGCTTGGGTTTTTGGAGCAATGGCTCTTGGATTTTGGGCATGTGGAGGATCAGAGGCGCCCCAACATAAGATTTTTGAAGATTTAGAAAGTCAGCAAGGGCTGGAAGGAGGGGAAGAATACCTGGCTAGTCCTTTTTCAGCGTCTGGAGATCGTTTTTATCTCGTGGGACATCAGGATGGGACATTTCCTGATTTAGGCTGGCATGTGCAGGGTGAGATGGGAGGATTATGGATGCACCCCATTAAACTTATGGATGGCTTTACTGCCTCGATTAAGTCTGGAGAGGAGGTTTTTTGTCTGGACCAAGCTGAAACGTTTACCAATTACCCATTTTCAAATCAACACGACTATGGAATGGTCTATGACCAAGTGAGGGTTGATAGAACACAGTTTGTATCCGATGGAAAAGAGGGGATAACCATTCTGTTCCGATTCGAAAACGAATCTTCAGCACCAGCTAATTTCGATTTCTTTTTTGAAGCCAATGTAGATCTACAACCGGTTTGGCTAGGTGAAAGAAGCGGCATGATCGATGGACCAGATCAGGTTAGTTTTGAAGAAGTCACAGGGACGTTTACCGCAAAGGATGAGTCGAATGATTGGTTTGCAGTTTGGGGGAGTTATGAGAATTTCCAGCTTTCTCCTGCCGAACCCGAATGCACTGCAGATTCTAAAGGTGAAAATGGGGTCAAATCTGGTTTTTCTATCTCCGTCAGTATTCCTGCCAGTTCAAGCCTTGTCCTTCCAATTTTTATATCAGGCTCGGACGAAAGTGAGGTTAAAGCTTTGGAAACCTATGCTGATTTGAAGTCGAATTACATCCAGGATTGGTTCGATAAAAAAGCGAGATATGAGGAGTTGAACCAGCTTTCCAAAATCACTATTCCGGATGCTGAAGTTCAGGAAGCATTTGAATGGATTAAGTACAATACCGATTGGTTGGTTCGGGATGTTCCTGGAGTTGGAAAAGGATTTGGGGCAGGTCTTCCAGATTATCCCTGGTGGTTTGGCGTGGATAGTGAATACACGATCCAAGGCTTGATCACCACCGGAAGGAAGGATTTGGTCTATGAGACACTTGATCTGCTGAATAACCTTTCAGAATCTGAAAATGGAAATGGTAGGATCGTCCATGAAGTGTCTACCAATGGCGTAGTCTTCAATCCAGGAAATATCAACGAGACTCCCCAATTTGCTTCAACGGTTTGGGAAGTGTATAAGTGGACGGGTGATGTGGAGCTTTTGCGGAAGTATTTTCCCACGATTCAAAAAGGCTTGAATTGGCTACTTGAAGAAAATGACAAGGATGGCAATTTTCTCGCGGATGGCTATGGGATGATGGAAATCCATGGCCTGGAATCCGAAATGATTGATGTAGCGGCCTACAGCCAAAAGGCCTTTGCAGATGCCTCGAAGATCGCTGAAATTCTAGGAGAGCAAGAGCTTTCTGAAACTTATCAACAGACGGCAGATGCCCTCGCTGAAAAGATAAACACTGATTTTTGGGTTCCTGAATTCGGATCCTATGCGGATTTTATCGGCACTGCTGAAGAAGCTTTGCATCTGATTGATGGAGCCATAGTTAGGGCAGATACCCTTGATAAGCCGTGGGCAGTGGAGGAGTTAAAAGCAACCAAGGCGCAAATTGCTTCCATGCCAAAGGATCAAAAACAAGGTTTTGTCCTATATCATAACTGGGTTGTAAATACACCAATGGAAGTAGGAATTGCTGACCCAGAGAAAGCTCAAATTGCTTTGGAAACAGGAAGGAAATATACCAACCCATTCGGGGTCTTTGTGACTGGTATCGATCGCGATGAGCAGGCTGCAAATGAAGACGGGACTTTCGAAGGAAGTAAGGTTTTCTCCTACACCGGAGCCGTGATGACTTTGCCCACAGGGGTTCAGGCCATTGGCGAGAATAACTATGGAAACCCTGATGCAGCACTTGATTACCTTCAAAGAATGACCAGAAGTTTTGGCTTTGCTCTACCAGGCTCCATCTATGAAGTATCACCAGATTATGGAATGTTCACTCAGGCATGGAACATGTATAGCTTTGCAGTGCCGATCATCACACAATTTTTCGGGATTAAACCGGATGCTGGAAACAGGGTGATCTATGTGCGTCCACAGATGCCAAGCGATTGGAATAAGGCAAGCATCGAGAGAGTACGCATAGGGGATAATGAAATCACCCTGCGATATGAGAAGGTGGGAGATGATTTGATGATTGAGGGGGAGCAAACGCAAAAGAAATGGGGCTTGTCCATCGAGATTCCTGAGGAATATGGAAAGGTCAAGCTACTCGGTAAGGAAGTAAATACGGATACCCAGGAGGGCTATCGAAGATTATTGATGACAGGTGCTAAAGTTAGAGTGGAGGCAGTGAAGAATTAAAGTCGATTTTCCCCAAACTCAAAGTTATCACATTCGTTATCAGGGTATAACTAATGTTTCCTATGCGAAGAACTTTTGTTTTATTAATAGTACTTTTCCTTCTCTGCCAGCCTATATTTTCTCAAAATACGACCATCAAGATTCGAGTTGACGGGGAAATTCCAAAGAACCATTTTATTAGAACATTTTTTGGGGAACAAGGCTATGATAATGATCAGAGCTATCAAGGGGATCTTGAGGCGAATCTTGATGAACCGGGAAAGATATCGATCGCTATGATTCGAAAGAATGGGAGAATTGTAGGTAGAACTGAATTTTGGGTTGGAGAAGGAGAATATACTATTACTGGCTCCACAGAGGATATTGATGCTTTAGGAATTAACCCTCTTCACCCATATGAAAAGTTGGATCAGGAATGGGCGGGCAGTAGTCCAGAAGTCAAGAAAGAACTAATCATTGAGAACCTTGACGATTTCTTTGGATTATACTGGCTTAATGCTTTCATCGCCAATTATGGTGATGAAGAACTCTCGGAGGTTTTAGGTATGGTCTCGGACGAATTGAAAACTTCTCCGGAATATATGTCTGCAAAGGCAACTCTAGACACCAGAAGTCTCAAAAAGGCTAAAGTTGGGGAGATGTATCGGGACTTTTCGCTTGAATCCAGAGATGGGGGAGAAGTGGCCGTTTCTGATTTTGACGGGAAGTACAGAATTCTGGAGTTTTCATTTACCGGTTGCCTCCCGTGTATTGAAGCTCTTCCTGAAGTAAAAGAAGTTCATGATCGCTTCGGTAATCAAGTAGAGGTAATCACCATTTGGCAAGATAAAACCAAGGAGATTTGGCTAGAAAGCTCCAAAGAACACAAGGATTTGATCACATGGACTGATCTATGGGATCAATCGAGTTTCGCAACGGACCTCTACGGGGTAAATGTTTGGCCCACTTATATTTTGATTAATCCTGAAGGTGAAATCGAAACAATCTGGAATAGCTATCGCAAAGGAAGGCTAATTCGTAAAGTTGAAAACCTTTTCTCTAAGCCTTGACTATAGATTCAGCCAGTAATTCAGCTTGACAACCAGACTTCTTTGCTTCGAATTAAAGGTATCCGGGAAATAATTATCCGTGTAAACCAGGAAGAAATCTGATACTGGCGCGAATCTCCATTGCAGCCTAGTATTGATATTAATATTATCAATCTGATTGTTGTATTGAATAAATGTGGTCCAGAAAAGAGATTTGGTAAAGGTCAAATCGATCCTCGGTCCAACCAAAAATAGATCGGCATCATTTTGGGGCTCTGGAAGGCGAATTCGATTATAGCTGAAGTTCATGGAAATATTCGCTGTGTAACCGATTCTCCATCCCAGCTGACTTCGAATAGATGTTATCCTTCCGGTGAAATACTCTCCCCACTCTGAATTCAGTTCCAGATTAAATGCCTTTCGAGGGTCACTCTGAAAGCTGACTTCCCATCGATTGTTGTAATAGTCGCTTCCTTCAGGTAATGGCTCACCACCGGTTCTGGTAGGATCAAAATCTCTGAATAGGTAGATGTATCCAAAGTTTTTGCTGAAAGACAGCCTTGCCAAAGACTGGAATCGTACCTCGTAGCCAATGTTCAAATCACGATCAGTTGTACCCAGTTCTTCATTAAAGAAGAGTTCGAATTCCGCCGTTGGTCCATGTCGATTGATAAGCTTAGACTTTGGGAAAAAGCTGTAGCCGATATCAGGATTTAAACGCTTGTAGTTTGTCCGAGGGACAAAGCCTACCTCCGGATTATACCCTTCTCCCACATCCAAATAACTCGCACTCCATCTCCAGTTTAAGTCATCGTAAATTACAAAGGCATTGAAAGTTCTCGGGCTCTCACCTGCATCCGGTTCAAAGGTTCGGTGATAGAAAGCCTTGCCTGTCCATTTTCCATTTCCAGAGGCTAAGTTATATTCCAAACCGAGCAATCTATTCGACTCGTCAGGATCAAACAAAGAACCACTTTCCTCTGGCGCTAAAGTCTCACGATCCACAAAGATGAACCCAATGTTGGACCTGGCAAATACCTTTCGCTGAACTGCTACAACGCTGTAGTTATTGCCTACTATTCCTGCCTCTTCATCATTTGCCGTCTGCATATTCATCAGGCCTACTCTCCAGTCGTCGGTAACTTTACCGGATAGTCTGGCACCATATAGAATGGGGTTTTGAACATTCTGGCCTGTACTTTCATCTCTGGCCACACCGATCCTTCTTGAGAAAAATGGACGGGCCAGTGGATGCCCAAAAGATGCAAAGAGATCAGCATTTTCGAGGAAGAATTGTCTTCTTTCCGGGAAGAAAATTTCGAATCGATCCAGGTTGGTGACTTGCTCATCCACTTCCACCTGGGAGAAGTCAGGATTAACCGTCAGGTCCAGGTTTAGCGCGGGGCCAATTCCAATTTTTGCATCCGCACCAAAGGCAGGTTTGAAATTTTCCGAAGTTCCCTCAATTGAATTCTGCGAGGTGGATCCAGCTATATAGGGTATGATGGAAATATTCGAAGAGGTTTTCTTTATGGGTTCTTCGAAAATGAGTTTTCGGCTAAAAGCCAAAGAAATGATGGAAAGATTCCTTGGAATGGGGGACCAGGTACTTCTTTCACCGGTATCACTATCTATCCGATAAAAATTGACATTCCAGTTTTGTCCGCCGTCCTTGAAGCGAAGTGTAGAAAGTGGAATAATGGCTTCCACCACCCATCGATCCTCAAGAATGGCAGCTTTTGCATACCACTTATTATCCCAAGCCAGACTTAGGTCAGATCCACGGACTCCGCCATTAGCCAAAAGACCTTCTCGCTGCACTCCGTAAGGATTCACTCCGAACTGAAAGGCATTGGTTTTATCATTAAATGTATCGAAGACAAAGGTGACTCCGTCATTTTGCTCTCCACGATAATCTCGTCTGAGGGAAGTGGACACATAATCTCTTTCTCCCCGGTTCATCATGACTGCCGCCAGATAGAGGTTGTTATCATCGAAAGCCACTTTGACGCGAGTCTGAACTACGGCTTGTGAGGTGTCGAATGGAAAATATTGCATGAACTCCCCATTCCATCCCTCCGCATCTTGCCAGATTGGCTCGTCTAAGACGGCATCAAGAACAATGGGCTCATTTAGCTTAAATGCAAATGCATTTGAGAGCTCCGAGTTTTGTGCCATAGCCTTCGGTAAAGCCAAAATGCTAAAAAGAAGAAGAAAGAGGTTGGGTTTTATCTTCCACATTCCCACAAAGCTAGCCCATAGCTTTGAAGCCTCCTTGGGATTTATATTAATGGCTCAAATGAGGGCTGTATAGAAACCTGTTAGGAAGATAGCTCACCGAATGCTGTGAGAACCAATTGTCTGGAACTGGCATGTGTTCTGAATTCGCAAAGGTAGATTCCTTGCCAGATGCCCATGTTCAGAACACCATTAGTGATAGGAATCTGTAGCTGGGAGTCAAAAAAACTAGCCTTGATATGGGCTGGCATATCATCTGGACCTTCATAAGTATGGATAAACTTAGGATAGTTTTCCGGGATGAGCTCATCCACGAAGGTTCTAAAATCCTTTCTTACCGTCGGATCTGCATTTTCATTTATGGTCAAAGCGGCTGAGGTATGTTTTATAAAAACCTGTAGGTATCCTGTTTGTATCGCACGAATCTCAGGAATGGCATTTTCTATTTCATCCGTGATCAAATGATATCCAGCCGGAAGGGATCGTAGCCTTAGCTCAGTTTGAAAAAATTGAGTCATTTCTAAATATAGCCTGAAACTCAGGATGGATTTGAAGGGATGAAAAATAATACCGGACCGTCGCAGGCCTGCCAGGTTCCTACCAGAGACCCATCGGTTCTAGATAGTAAATATTCTTCGCCTTGATAACAACTGTGAATGAGATCACTATTCGGGTCATCGAATGTAAGCAGTAAAGCATTTTGTCCATCGAGGTCCTTCGTACTAAACTTTCCCTCCGCGATATCATCACCGATTCTTTTTTCAAAACTACCTGTGTCAAATAGTCGATAAGTGTATAGTGAATCAGTAACAGGAACAAATTCCTGATTAGGAGAGAAGGATGGTTGATAACCCACCAACTCATAAAGCTGGAAATTATCCTGATTAATGGGGTCTGTGTCAGTGCTGCAGGAAGAAAGAGCTGCAATCAGTAGAACCAAGGTATGGCCAAGATATTTCATAAATCAAGCGTTTATACAATTTACGAACCTTTGCTTCCTTGAGTTAATTTTTAACATACTACCTATTCCTTCTTCGCCCTTTTCTTGCTCTTTTTGGCTTGAGGATTAAACTCCAGAGCAAGGTCTACCCAAAATTCCAAATCCTCATCCATATCATATCCTTCAGGATAGATGAATGAAAAATCTTTCATTGGTCTGCCAGTAAATTCCATTGGTCTGATGCCTTCTCTTTTTGAATTAGCCTCGATGGCTTCCTGCCCAATGCGAACCATAAGTCGATCTTCACCAGTTTTCTTATCCCTTGCTATTCCAACACACATTTTATCCTCCACCATGAAAACTAATCCTCCCATCATCTTCTTTTCAAAGTAATTGCCTTTTCGATCATCAAGAACTCTCGAAATGCGCTCCGCTAAATATTCATCAAATGCCATAGCTTAAGATTTTTGGAAAAACATACTCACTTTTTTGGCCAGCTCCGCCCCAAGATCCTCTTGGATAAAATGACCCGCTTTGAGGATATCATGATCAAGCCCCTTTGCTCCAGGGATCATCTTTTGGAAATAAGTTTCACCACCCTTGGTGATCATGTCAAACTCTCCGAATAGAGTTAGAAAAGGCTTCTCAAAAGTTCTGAGAATTTCCCATGCTTTCTGATTGTCCAGAGCTCCAGGGTCAGTTTCTTTTATGGGAACCAAAGCTGGGAAAACTTTGGCTCCAGCCTTATACGATTCATCCGGAAATGGGGCATCATACGCCGCGATAGTTTCTGGAGATAGCTCTGTCGCACTACCTTGTTGGACGATTCTTCCGATATCAAGATTCGGAGTTTTGGCGGCAAAGGTCTGCCATTTTAAGAAGGCTTGAGAAACAGGTCCCCGACCAATGGGAAGGAAAGTATTAGAAGCTACTACCTTTTCAAATTTTTCGGGTTGGTTTGCCAAAAGGCGTAAACCTAACAGGCCTCCCCAGTCCTGACAGAATAAGTGAATCCTTTCTAGCCTTAATTCATCCAGCCATTCCTGAAGCCATTGAAGGTGGTTATCATAACTGTAATCTCCTTGTTCTAATGGCTTATCCGACTTCCCAAATCCTATCAAATCTGGCGAAAGTGTTCGATATCCAGCAGCCACAAAAATTGGAATCATCTTGCGGTAGAGATAAGACCAGGTGGGCTCCCCATGAAGTAATAGAACGACCGGATTTCCCTTGTCGCCCTCATCTACATAATGCATCCGAAGCTCATCGGAATTCATAAAGTAGTTTGGGTCAAAAGGATAATCCTTTAGGTTTTCGAATCGGGAATCTGGAGTTCGGAGGGCTTTCATGATCGTATTTCTATGTGAAATTTCTTTATTTCCTTGAGTATGATTTCTGGATTTTCCACGTGTGGATAATGTCCTAAGTCGTCCAAATGCACTACTCTGGGGTTGGGGACGAGATCCTTGTAATGGGCAGCGGCATGACTTCCAGATATTGGATCCAGTGAGCCATTGATTAGCGTGATAGACACTGAAGTGGTTTGGAGAATACCTACCCAACGTTCTCGATTTTGCTTTCGCTCCTTCATATATCTCACTAGCCTGGGGAGTGCAGTTCTTCCTTGGTTTTGAACCAGGAGCCCCCAATTATCAGAAAGGAAATCCTCACTGGGAGGATAATTTGGACTGAAAATCCGATTCATGCTAGCTCTAAACGTTTTCTCAGAACTCAATTTAGCTATCCACTTCCCCAAAGGTGAAATGAGTAATTTTTGGATAAGAATCGGCTGATGTGTTTCAGGAAACAATCCTCCGTTTAGAAAAATGCAGGATTTCCATTTGATTTTTGACTTTGGCCCACGGGCCAAAAGCTCCTGAGAAATCGTATCTCCCACATCATGGGCCAGAATATGAGCCTTAGTCCAGCCCAGATTCATACATAGAGCTTCCAGCATATCAGCCTGAAGGCTTACAGGCAAGGGTTGGTCTGGTTTTGAGGAATTCCCTAGGCCAATTAAATCAGGGGCTACACAATTAAAATCTTCAATCAAGCCTGACCACATCGGGTCAAAATCAAATCCGGCAGTGGGGAAACCATGAATACAAAGAAGATTTTGCCCAGAGCCCTCATGGACATGGGAAATAGTCAATTCATGAAACCTAAATGTCTCGCTTTTTTCTTCCCATAAATCGAGCCTAGCACTCATTGTCTTCTTATGGTATCAATTAAATTTTACTCACTGGATTCTTGAGGGTTCCTATCCCATCAATCGTAATAGCGACCTGATCATCAATTTCGAGTGTGAGATCATCAGGAACTATTCCGGTACCCGTCATGAGGAAACATCCGATGGGGAAAGTGTTTGCCTTAAACAGCCAATCTGCCAATTCCTGCGGCTTGCGTTTGAGCTGCGAGAGGTCTGTTTCTCCTGTAAAGGCAAGAACTTCATTTCTAAATATTTCTAGCGTGATTTTGGTGCTTTCATCAATGCCATCCGATAAGTAAATACATGGCCCTAAGGATGCGGATCCATGATAAACTTTGGCCTGAGGGAGGTAGAGTGGATTTTCACCTTCTATGCTTCGACTACTCATATCATTTCCTACAGTGAATCCTTGAATTTTCCCTTTCGGGGAAAGCAAAAGAGTGAGTTCTGGTTCAGGCACATCCCAGGTTGAGTCTTTTCGAATCGTCACCGCTTTGCCCGGATGGGCTACTCGGCTGGCAGTAGCTTTGAAGAAGAGTTCTGGGCGCTCGGCATGATAAACCTTGTCATAAAAGTCGGCGCCTCCAGCATCTTCGGACTCTTCCATTCTGGCAGTCCTACTTCTGTAATAGGTGACCCCCGCCGCCCAAATTTCCTGATTACCCATTGGGGCAAGTAATCCTTCCTCTATTTTACCTTTCGCTTCTTCTTCAGTGATCGCCTGCCAGTTTTCTGAGGCTTTTAAAATCGTATTCCTTAAATCTTCCTGAGCAAGCAATTCATCCCAATCCATGGGTGGACCTAGTTTGAATTCATTCTGATTTGAAATTAGCGTTCCGTTTTGAAGTTTATAAAGGTGCATAGGTTTGAGTTTGGATCAATTTAGTCAAAAGCAATATAAAATTTGAGAGCATGAAAAATGTTGTTTTAAAAGATTAAGCAAGTAATTTTGCCTGCAGATCATAAGGGGTGCCTTCATCAAAGCGGGCTGAGATCATACCCATATCACCTGATGCGGATAATGCCGACGAAGGGAAATGAGACTTGAAGATAGAAGCTGGCGCTATGCTATGGCTGCTGTTTTCATACGGGTAAACAGATACGGAATACTTCCCTTGAGTTTTCCAATGTTTAACTCAAATCCATAAAGGATTAATGAAAAATTTTGTAATCGCTTTGGCATTAAGCCTAAGCACTTTTGGGGTTTTCGCTCAAGAAGACTTTAAAGGAAAAGTAATTGAAGCGGGTAGTGGGACTGCCTTGCAAGGAGCATCCGTTTGGGTGCAAAGTGCCTCCAAAGGAGGAGTTACGGATGAATCTGGAGATTTCTTAATCAAGAACTTGCAGCCCGGGGATTATACCGTAAGGATATCATTCGTGGGTTATGCTACAGAATTGAGAGAAGTATCCATTCCTGCAACCTCCGATTTTGTGGTGGAATTAGCTTTTACCGATATGATGACCGAGGAATTCATCGTGTCTGCAACAAGAGCATCCGAATTAACACCGACAACTTTCCAGACTATAAGCAAGGAAGAAATCGCAAAAAGGAATCTTGGTCAGGACATTCCGGTTCTGTTGAATTTCACACCGTCGGTGGTTTCTCATTCTGATGCTGGAGCAGGGATAGGATATACTGGTTTGAGAATTAGGGGTACGGATCAAACAAGAATTAATGTCACCATCAATGGTATTCCGCTTAATGATGCTGAATCCCATGGAGTTTTTTGGGTGAATATGCCTGATTTTGCTTCATCTGTGGATAATCTTCAGATCCAGAGGGGTGTCGGAACTTCAACAAATGGTGCGGCTACCTTCGGGGCGTCCTTGAATTTCCAGACGGATACCCGACAGGATGAGCCTTATGCCCAAATTGATAATGGCGTCGGATCTTTTAATAGCCGGAGACATTCTGTCAAAGCCGGATCGGGTCTTCTGAACGATCGGTTTACTGTGGATGCCAGACTGTCCCGCATTTATTCAGATGGATACGTAGATAGAGCTTTTTCCGATCTGAGAAGTTGGTTCGTTTCAGGAGGTTTTCATTCTGAAAATCATGTAATAAAGTTTAATGCTTTCTCAGGTCGTGAGCAGACCTATCAGAGCTGGAACGGGCTGCCTGAAGATCTCTTAGAAACTGATCGGACAGCAAATGTTTATACCTACGATAACCAAACGGACAATTACCAGCAGGATCATTATCAGTTGATTTATGCTGGTAAAATTGGGACAAACTGGAAAACGAATTTTGCACTTCACTATACAGATGGTGGAGGATATTTCGAGGAGTATCGGCCAGGGGATGACTTTGCTGACTACGGATTACCTAATGTGGAAATAGGTGACGAGGTAATCACAAGTACTGATATCATTCGAAGAAGATGGTTAGACAATGACTTCTACGGAGTGGTTGGATCAGTGAACTATATCTCGGATGATGGAAAATGGGATGTAATTCTGGGTGGTGGAGCTAATCGATATGATGGGGATCACTTTGGTGAAATCATCTGGGCCAGAGTCGCAGGTGCGATTGAAATTCGCGAGCAATACTATTTCAACAATGCGATCAAGGATGATCGAAACATCTATGCAAAGGCGAATTTTCACGTTGGAAATGGATTGAATCTTTTTGGGGACCTTCAATTTAGAGGGATTGACTACTCCTTCGAAGGAGTAAATGACGACCAAAGAGATGTCATGGGGCAAGCAAGTTATTCTTTCTTCAATCCAAAGTTTGGGTTGAGCTATGAGAGAGGAAATCAAACCTGGTATGCGAGCTACGCAGTGGCTAATCGAGAGCCAACCAGAGGAGATTTTATCGATAGCCCAAGCGGCGATGTACCAAGGCCGGAAAGACTGAACAACGTGGAGGCAGGTGTTCGAGGAAAAGGAAATAGATTCACTTACAACGCGAATTTCTATTTGATGGACTACAGGGACCAGTTGATCCTTACAGGCCAGATTAACGATGTCGGAGCTTACACTCGAGAGAATGTGGAGGAGTCTTATCGGGTAGGCATAGAATTAGACGGGGCTTACAAAGCCTCGGATAAGTGGACTTTCGGCGGGAACATAGCTTTCAGCCAAAACAAGATCCCTGAATTTACTGAGTATATAGACGATTATAGTCAAGAAGAATTCCAGCAGGAAGAAATCAATTATACAGATACCGACATTGCTTTCTCACCAAATTTGGTGGCTTCAGCAATAATTGAGTTTAGTCCAATAAATAATTTATCGCTTAGTTGGCTAAGCAAATATGTAGGACAACAGTATTTGGATAACACTTCCAATGATGATCGAGCCCTGGATGCTTTTTTCACCACCGACCTTCAGTTTAGATATTCTGTAAAACCAAGGTTTTTCAAGTCCATTGATTTGAACCTGATGGTAAATAATATCTTCAATGAGCTGTATGAACCAAATGGATATACCTTTAGCTATTTCATTCCTGGGGATAATGGAAGAGATTTAGTCACCGAAAACTTCTATTATCCTCAAGCAGGAACCAATTTCCTTTTAGGCTTGAGCTTGAAGTTTTAAAGCCATATAAAAAAAGGACCTTTTGAGGTCCTTTTTTTATTCTGTTTGATCTTCCCAATTGTAGGTTTCGGGTTCCAGATAATGAGGGTAAATTTTAATGTGTTGTTTCTTTACCGCTTTGGTCAAGGCCTTCCTGAATTCCTCCACATTTTTTCCTGATGCAGCTGCCATGAAAACCGGTTCCACTCCATTCTTTTTTTCATATGCTGCAGACAATCCCTCAAAGTCCTTGTAATCAGCTTCCTCCAATTCAATCTCGGTCATTTGCATCATCTCGTCCTCTGAAGGCATAGTTTCCACCAGGTCGATTTTATTAAAGACCAAAAGAACGGGCTTATCGCCAGCATCGAGCTCTCGAAGCGTTTGCTCTACTACCTGGATATGATCTTCAAAATTAGGATGTGAAATATCGACCACATGAACAAGCAGATCAGCCTCCCGAATCTCGTCTAACGTACTTTTGAAAGATTCGATCAAGTGTGTAGGTAGCTTACGGATAAATCCTACTGTATCTGATAGAAGGAATGGCACCCGGTCTAAAACAACTTTTCTCACCGTCGAATCTACCGTAGCAAAAAGCTTGTTTTCGGCAAGGATTTTTGATTTGGTGATTAGATTCATCAGAGTACTCTTCCCGACATTGGTATATCCGACAAGAGCTACACGAACTATTCCAGTCCGGCCTTTTCTTTGGGTTTGTCCCTGCTTCTCTATCTGTCGAAGTTTGCCTTTCAGAAGGTTGATCTTATTCCGAATATCCCGTCTATCTGTCTCAATTTCCTTCTCACCTGCACCACCTCTGGTAGCAGTACCACCCCTTTGTCTTTCCAGGTGTGTCCACATCCTGGTCAGCCTCGGAAGCAAATACTGGAATCTTGCAAGTTCTACTTGGGTTTTAGCTTGCGCCGTTTGAGCTCTTTGAAGGAAAATATCCAGAATAAGCATGGAGCGATCATAGATTTTGACCTTTAGCTCATTTTCAAGGTTTCTCATTTGAGATGGCGAGAGATCATCATCGAAAATCACCATATCAGTTTCAAAATGCTGAATGTATGCTTGAATTTCTTCGAGTTTCCCGCTACCCACGAATGTCCTGATATCAGGCTTCTCCATCTTTTGGGTGAAGCGATAGACTGCTTTAGCTCCGCTGGTTTCAGCCAGAAAAGCTAACTCATCAAGATATTCTTCTACCTCCTGATCAGTCTGTCCCTGGTGAACCAAACTCACCAAAATTGCTGTTGGCACCTTAGGGGCTGTGTCGTAAAGCTTCTGTAGTTTTCTGGAAAATTTACTCATACATTTTTTGGCCTCCATTCCCAATGAATCTCAATTGTTTGGGAATCAGATAACTTAAGCAATTTTTTAGGCTTTAAAGTTCGTCATATTATTCGGAATTAGATTAGGATACTCGACAAAGCCTTGCTTTTTTTGTGCAATATTATCTGGCTTTTCATGGCAGAAATAAAAGAGACCTCCATCCCAGACGTATTAGAAATCATTCCTAGAGTCTTTGAAGATTCGAGAGGTTACTTCTATGAGTCATTCCGGGAGGAGTGGTTTTCTTCAAGAGGTATAAACCTTAATTGGGTGCAGGATAATCAATCCAGTTCAGTAAAAGGGACTATTCGAGGTCTTCATTTTCAGAGAGCACCCTATGCTCAAGATAAGCTAGTTAGGGTAATTTCAGGACGTGTTTTGGATGTCGCTGTTGATCTGAGAAAAGGGTCAAAAACCTTTGGTGAATCTGTTTGTGTGGAGCTTTCAGCCGAAAAGAAAAACCAACTCCTTGTCCCTGCTGGTTTTGCTCATGGCTTCTCCGTTCTAGAGGATGCAACCTTTGTTTACAAATGCTCAAAATTATATCATAAAGAATCTGAAGGTGGGATCATCTGGAATGATTCGGATTTGAATATTGATTGGCTGGTGAATGACCCGATAGTTTCAGAAAAAGACGCCATTTTGCCTACGCTAAAAGAATTTATTGCCCGAGAAGGAGGATTGTGATGAGTCTGTTTGACCTGTTCAAAAAGAAGCCAACTGTTTCAGAACCCTTGAGCCTTGATTGGCTTGAGGTGGATATGCATTCCCATTTGATTCCAGGGATTGACGATGGGTCTAAGACCATGGAGGAATCGATCGAGCTGATCCGAAGACTTTCCAGCTATGGCTTGAGGAAAATTATCACCACACCCCACATTATGTCGGAGTATTACAGGAATACCCCTGAGATTATTAAGATGGGACTGGAGGATTTGAAGAAGACTATTCAGAATGAAGGAATTGAAATAGAAATAGAGGCGGCCGCGGAGTATTATCTTGATGAGATTTTTTTGGAAAAAGTAAAAGCTGGAGAAGACATTCTGACTTTTGGAAAGAATTACATTCTGGTTGAAACGGGATTTATTAATAGACCACAAATGCTACTGGAAACTCTTTTTCAACTGGAGATGAGTGGCTATACACCGATTTTTGCTCATCCTGAGCGTTATCAATATTTACAGGGGGATAAAAAGCTTCTTGAAGATTTGATTGATAGAAACCTTTTGTTTCAAGTGAACTTGCTTTCGTTAACTGGATTCTACTCAAAACCTGTGAAAGATTTTGCTGAGAAGCTGATAGAAAGAGGAGTGGTTAAATTTTTTGGAACAGACTGCCATAACCCTCGTTATCTGGATATGCTTGAGGCTTTGCCAAAGGCCAGAAATTACGAAAAGTATAAACAAATGGACCTGAGAAACAGGTCTCTCTAGGATTGAAATGAACATCCTGATCACAGGTATTACGGGCCTTTTTGGTAGTCAACTGGCGAAAAGCTTTTCGAAGGTTGGGAATATCCACGGATTAAAGAGAAAGGAGTCCTCGAGAGAATTGCTGGATGATGCGAATTTCGAAATCCATTGGCATGATGGAGATGTTCTGGACCCTGAATCCATCGCTGTTGCCTTAAAAGATATTGACTTGGTGGTTCATGCAGCGGGTCTGGTTTCATTTGATCCTAAGGAAAAGGATGATTTATATTCTATAAATGTGACTGGGACCGCCAACGTGGTAAATACTATGTTGAGCGAAGGAGTCAATAATCTTATCTATATAAGCTCGGTCGCTGCTATAGGAAGGTCTTCCGAAGTCTTGAAGTTGGATGAGGACTATAAATGGACGGAATCTTCCTTAAATACTGATTATGCCATTTCTAAATATTGGGGAGAGCTGGAAGCATGGAGAGGGGAACAAGAAGGGTTGAATTTGATCGTAGTAAATCCATCTATCTTGCTTGCTAAATCACAAGTAGACCGAAGCAGTACTGCTATCTACAAGTACCTACAAGAAGGAAGGTCTTTTTATCCTAAAGGGGATCTGAATTATATCGATATCCGCGATGCAGCAGAAATTGTAGTTAAGGTCTTCGAAAAGGAAAAATGGGGGGAGCGTTACATACTGAATAAAGAAAGTATGGCATACTCTGAATTCTTTAAGCTTATGGGTGAGGTGTTCCATCTTGATCCTCCAAAAAGAAAGATTTCTGATGGGCTGCTCAAATTTGTCATTTTCTTCCAAAACTTGCTGTATCGGCTAAAAATCACAAAGGTTGCTTTGAATAGGCAAACGGCTATGATTGCTCAGAAGAAGATATTTTTTGACAATAAAAAGGTTCAAGAGCTATTGGATTTCAAGTACAGAAGCCTTAGAGAAACATTTGAGTGGGCGAAGTAAACTAATCGATTTTCGCCTGCGTTTAACAAAGTACAATCACCCAAAATTCAGACTTAAAAAATTGGCTAGATCGATTTTGGCAGATCGATTTATTTGGTAAATTATACAAACCTTAACCTATCCGAATGACAGGAGATCATGATCACGATAGGGAGAATGAAAAAAGGCTGATCGAGCGCTTTGAAAACTCCCTAAAATCAAATCTGGATTCATATTTCGAAGAAGAAGAATTAGAGGACGTAATCCGGTTTTACTTTGACCAACAAAAATTCCTGAAGGCTCTCCGAGCTGCGGAAATTTCTCTCGACCGCTTTCCATTTTCTGTAGATATCAAATTGCTCAAAGCTCAATGTCTCATTTTTAATGATGAGCTGGATGAGGGTATGGATATCCTGGAAAACATCAATAATCTTTCTCCAAATAATGAGGAGATTATCCTTGCTTTGGGCAACGCCCATATTCTAGCGGGGAGCTATGATCAAGGGATAGAATTACTGGAGAATTACCTTTCACTGGCAGAGGACAAAGCTGAGATCTATTACTCTCTGGGTAATCTCCACCGCATAAAAGGGGATAACAAAAAGGCCACCATGTACTTCAAGGAGGCTGTAAAGTGCAGAATTAACCATGAGGATGCACTTTTCCAATTGGCGATGATCACAGAGGAAGAAGGTTCTTTTGATGAAATCCTGGAGTTTTATCAGCAGTTCATTGATCAGGACCCTTATAGTGCCGGGGCTTGGTATAACCTTGGCGTGGTCTATAACCGGATCGGAAAATTCGAAGATGCGATCAAGGCATATGATTACGCTTTGCTAATCGATGACAGCTTTGCGTCAGCATATTTTAATCTGGGGAATGCATACATGAATACCCAGCAATACGAACTGGCGCTGGAAGCTTATCAGAATACAATTAACTGTGAAGGGGCGAATGCTGAAAATTGCTGCTACATGGGTGCAGCCTATGAAAAACTGGATAACGTAGAGCAGGCCTTCAAATATTTCAAGAAAGCAGCGAAGATCGATGAAGAGTATGATGATGCCTGGTTTGGGCTTGGCATGTGTATGCTAAAGAAAGAGAAGTACTTCGAGGCGATTCACTATTTCAAGAAGGCCTTAAACTTCACGAAGAGTAATCCAAATTTCTGGGTTGGTCTGGCCGATGCTGAGTTCAAGCTTGGAAACCTTCAGGCCAGTTCAGAGGCTTATGAAGAAGCCATCAATCTTGAACCGGGGATTATGGAGACTTACGTGAATCTTTCGGTGATTTATTATGATCAAAATAGATTTGAGGAGGCCATTGATGTAATCAGCGAAGGAATAGATGAAATTCCTGAAGAGGCTGAGCTTTATTATAGAATGGTCATTTATCAGATCAAAATGGGTAAATACAAGGAGGCATTCTCATATTTAGAAAATGCTTTAACTTTGGACTTTGATAAGCATACGATTTTGTTTGAATTGATGCCGGAGCTGGATAAGCAAAAGGCGATTTACAAGATCATTGCTCAGTACAAAGAAGAAAATACCTGATTAACCCTTTACTATTTCAGAATGAATTATGAGCTGAAGAATATCCCGGTCCGGACTACAAAACCAAGGACTGAGGGGTTTACTATGGCTATGGACAAAGGTCTGAGTGTTAGAGCTGTAGAAGACTTTATGAGCAGTTGCTCAGATTATGTCGATATTGTAAAACTAGGCTGGTCAACCTCCTACGTGACTAAAAACCTCCAAGAAAAGTTAGCCATTTACAAAGAGGCTGGTGTTCCAGTCTATTTTGGGGGTACCCTTTTTGAAGCCTTCATCGTGCGGGGTCAGTTTGATGATTATCGTGCCGTTTTAGATAAATACAGCCTTGAGTATGCAGAGGTTTCTGATGGATCGATTTCTTTGAATCACGACAAGAAATGCGAATTCATTTCTGAGCTATCTAAACAGGTCACCGTCCTTTCTGAAGTAGGTTCAAAGGATGCTGCTAAGATTATTCCTCCTTACAAGTGGATTGAGCAAATGCAAAGCGAACTTGATGCCGGAGCATGGAAAGTTATTGGAGAAGCCAGAGAAGGAGGGAACGTAGGGCTATTTAGAGACTCTGGAGAAGTTAGACAAGGCTTGGTAGAGGAGATTTTGACTAAGATTCCTGGAGAAAAAATTATCTGGGAAGCACCAATTAAGAGCCAGCAAGTTTGGTTTGTTAAACTTCTTGGGGCAAACGTTAACCTTGGAAATATCAGTCCTTCAGAAGTAATTCCGTTAGAAACGGTCAGACTAGGATTAAGGGGCGATACCTTTGATATGTTTTTGGATGACGTGAGGCTTTAATAATTAGAATTATAAGAGTAGGGCTGATTAGAATTTCTGGTCAGCCTTATTTTTTGATTATGGAAACCATCAAGAAATACATTCTTCTCTATTTTAAAGGTATGGCAATGGGTGCAGCAGATATTGTTCCTGGTGTCTCAGGAGGTTCTATTGCCTTGATTACCGGAATATATGAGAAGCTGCTTCGTTCCATTACTTCTGTGAATGCCGATAGCATAAAGCTGGTGTTCAAGGGAGAATTCAAGAGATTTTACCAATCAGTGAATGGATCATTTCTTCTAGCATTGATCCTCGGAATAGGAACTAGTATTTTTTTATTAAGTGAATTGATCACTTATCTCATGGATGAAGAGCCTATTGGCTTATGGTCCTTTTTCTCGGGATTGATTTTGATCAGCGCAATTATCATCCTAAAAGGAATTCAAAGATGGCATCTGGGTGTGGTCGTTGCGGTGATTTTGGGAATCATTGCTGCTTATTTCGTTACGGAGCTACCACCCATGACTTCTCCTGATAGTCTTTGGTTTACCTTTGTATCAGGGGCCATAGCCATTTGTGCCATGATTCTGCCAGGCATCAGCGGAAGTTTCCTGCTCTTGATTCTTGGGCAGTACCAAAACATTCTCACGGCTCTCTCGGACAGGGATTTCTTCACTTTGGGGGTTTTTGCCACAGGCTGTCTGGTAGGAATTTTATCATTCAGCCGATTGATTTCCTGGTTGCTTAGTAAATTCTACTCTGTAACTATTGGTCTTCTTTCTGGCTTTATGCTCGGTTCACTCAACAAGCTTTGGCCATGGAAATTGGTCACTTCTTACCGGACTTCTTCAAGCGGGGAGGAGAAGCCTTTTTTAACAGAGAATCTTTGGCCGTCGGAATATTCGTCGCAGGTCGGATCAGATCCGGAATTGGCAGTTGCTATCGTAGCATTTTTATTTGGAATATTGCTTGTCTTCGGTATTGATAGATTAGCGGCTTACCTTTCTAAAGAATGAGAAAGTTTGGACTCATCGGTTACCCATTGGGACATTCTTTTTCCAAGAAATACTTCTCTGAAAAGTTCGAAAAGGAAAGGTGGGATGATTGTGAGTTCGAGCTTTTCGAAATTCCTCAAATTGATGATTTAAGGGCTGTTCTTAAGGATAATGTTGATCTGGAAGGTCTATGTGTGACTATTCCATACAAGCTTCAGGTCATGGATTATCTAGATGAGATTTCGCCTGCGGCTAAGCAAATAGGAGCTGTCAACTGTATTCAATTTAAAGGTGGAAAACTGATCGGCTTCAATACAGATTTTATTGGCTTTCGGGATTCCTTATCAAAATGGCTTGGAGATAATAGGCCTCAGGCTTTGGTTTTAGGTACTGGAGGAGCCTCGAAAGCAGTTGCTGCAGCTTTGGGAGAATTGGGGGTAGAATACCGTTTTGTTTCCCGAACCAGGAAAAATAATTCCTATTCATACGAGAATCTAAAAACCAGTCCGGCGATCATGGAGGAGCATCCTCTCCTTATCAATACGACCCCGCTGGGGACTTTTCCAAATGTGGATGGAGTTCCTCCCATCCCTTTAGATCAAATTTCAGAAAGTCACCTCTATTATGATTTGGTGTATAATCCGGCCGAAACGGCATTGATGAAAATCGTAAAAGAAAAAGGGGGTAAAACCATCAACGGATTGGAAATGCTTATTGGTCAAGCCGAGGCAGCATGGAAGATTTGGAATGAATAAATTGAAAGATGAATAAGGCCATACTCATCGTTCAGTGTCCCGATCAACAAGGGATTGTTGCGGCTGTTTCAGATTTTTTATATCAGAATGGCGGTAACATTCTCGAGGTGGATCAGTATGTGGACCAGGAAGCGAAGCGATTTTTTATGCGGGCAAGTTGGGATTTGGATTCTTTCTCTTTGAAGAAAGAAGAAATTTCAAATAGGTTTTCACAAGAAGTCGCGAAGGAATTCGAAATGGATTTCACCCTTCATTTCAACCAGCCTAAGACAAGGATGGCCATCTTTGTCAGCAAGCAATCTCATTGCCTATTCGATATTCTTTCCAGACATCATTCCGGCCAACTCGAAGTAGAAATTCCTCTGGTTATTTCGAATCACGATCACCTCAGAGATGTGGTGGAGGCGTTTAATATTCCTTTTCATCATATCCCGGTTTCCAGGGAAACCAAGGCACATGCAGAATCAGAACAATTGAGACTCTTGGAGGAAGCGAATGTTGATTTTGTGGTTTTGGCGAGGTACATGCAGATCGTTTCTCCTGATTTCATTTCCCATTTCCCCGATCGGATCATAAATATTCATCACTCATTTCTGCCTGCTTTTGTTGGTGCGAAGCCTTATCACGCAGCTTTCGAAAGAGGGGTGAAGATCATTGGAGCTACTGCCCATTATGTTACTGAGGAACTCGATGCCGGGCCGATAATCGAACAGGAAGTTGCTCGTGTTAGACATCATAACAATGTGGCAGATTTAGTACAGATCGGTCAGGATGTGGAAAAGGTAGTGCTTTCTCGAGCCATCAAATCCCATCTGGACAGGAAGGTCACAGTTTTCAAAAACCGAACCATCATTTTTTACTAACAAGGGAATGACTTCAGAACTTTTCAATGACGGTAAAATCAGATGTCCCTGGTGCTCAGGCTTTGATCAATACGTGAAATACCATGATGAAGAATGGGGCGTACCCGTATATAATGATCGCACGCATTTTGAATTCTTGATTTTGGAGAGTGCTCAGGCAGGTTTAAGCTGGGCGACTATTTTGAAAAAGCGAGAGGGCTATCGCAAAGCTTTTGCAGATTTTGATTACAAAATCGTGGCAGACTTCCCGGACTCGTTTGTGGAAGAACTCATGACCGATGCTAGTATTATCCGAAACCGATTAAAGATTGCAGCGGCAATTAACAATGCGAAACGGTTTATGGAAGTACAGTCCGAATTTGGATCCTTTTCTGATTACATCTGGGGATTCGTGGACGGGACACCCATCGATAATCAATTGCGCTCCATGGAAAATGCTCCCGCCACAAGCAAGCAATCAGATCAGCTGGCAAAGGATTTGAAAAAGCGAGGGTTCAAGTTTTTGGGAAGTACAACAATCTATGCCCATATGCAGGCCACGGGTTTGGTCAATGACCATCTGGTGGATTGCTTTCGATACGAAGAGGTTAAGGCTTTAGTGAAAAGCAAAGAAAATTAGCCAAACCAGGAATAGGAGAGGCAACAGGATAGGAAGCGAGAATCTGATGATGTATCCGAAGAAGGATGGCATCTTAATTCCGCTTTGCTCCGCAATGGATTTTACCATGAAGTTCGGTCCATTACCGATGTAGGTCATCGCACCAAAGAATACCGATGCGATGGCGATTGCCATAAGCTGGAAGGAAGAATCTGGATACCCATCAGCAGCAAATGTCCTAACCTCCTCGATATTATTAATGGATGCACCACTAGATGCCATGGCAGCAGCTAAGAAATTCAAATAAGTGGGAGCATTATCCAGGAATCCAGAAAGGATACCAGTCCCCCAATAAAGTGTATTAGCAGTGATTAGAGCAGCTCCATCTGGAGATTTTGCAAAGTCCCCAACCAGCTCAAGTGCAGGCATCATAGTTCCAAATATGCCGATGAAAATGAATGCCACCTCCCTAATAGGTTCGAAGTTGAATTCATTTCCTTTAATCGCCCTTTGATCAGCCAATCTATAGGATAAAAATGCTACGGTTAGCATAATAATCTCCCGAATAAACGAAAACTTTTGCCCGTCATAGACGATCGCAGGAACGCCGTCTATCACATTAGGATCTAGGAAAACCGAACAAATTATTACCAATAACCAACCAAAATTCTTAGCACCAACTAAGGTGAATTTATTAGTGTAGGTCTCCGCCTCTGGTTCTGTATCCACAGCTCTTCCAAGCTTTTTATCGATGAAATAGAAAGCAACCGCAAGCACGGTAAGCGCGAATACCCAGGCAGGCCAGTTATGCTCAAGTGTCCAGAAGAATGGAATGCCCTTTAGGAAACCAAGGAACAGTGGAGGGTCTCCAATTGGTGTAAGTGAACCACCAATATTACTCACCATGAAGATGAAGAAGATGATATGGTATGCCTGAATATTTCCTTTGTTCAAGCGAATGAAAGGACGAATCAAAAGCATGGATGCTCCTGTGGTTCCGATCAAATTTGAGATCAAAGCACCGACTACCAAAAGCGTCACATTTGCCATGGGAGTAGCTTTCTTATCAATCTCAATCAAAATCCCTCCGGAGGCAATGTACAGCGAAGCTAGTAGAGCTATAAACTGAACATATTCTGCTAGAGCATGGACTGGTCCGTGGACATTATCCAGAACGAATAGGTAGTAGAAAACCACCAGAATAGCCAGTGCGATGGCTATTTTCGGATAGTTTTTGTGCCAAAAATGTTCATAGAATAGCGGGCCTGTCGCGATCATCAACAGAAGAGTAATAAATGGAATAACCAGCCAAATGGGTGCCGCATGACCATGTTCGGCGTGATCTCCGTGCTCTTCTGAGTGTTCACCTTCATGGCTGTGATCACCTTGATCAGAGTTTTGGGTGATTTCCTCAGAAACCATGGAGATAAACTCACTCGAACTATCTTCAGCCATTGCAGAAGCTTCATTCATGGCTCCAGCCATCAGAAACAAAAGAAGGATTCCGAAAAAAAGTCGAGAAAGATTAATCTTCATAGGTTAGGGTAATCGCATTAAGATGTCGAAATAATTTTCTTCTTTCGAACCACTCAAAAAGTAGAGCTGAGTTTGCTAAACTACTGATTTTGGGTGATAAACTCCAAGTGCCTGATAAGAAGGCTGAATTAATTCTCTATGAATTCATTCAGAATCCTATGAATACTCCTTTTAGACTAACTCCTGTAAAGCTAGTTTAAAGGAATTCTGGGCAATATTTGTCCTGCTGGAATCTAGTTCATGGGTTTTGGCAAGCGCCGCACTGATGGTAGCACTAACATCCGAGAAAATAGCCTGATCAGTTACTTCTGCATTTTCGCTCATTAAGTAAGCGAAGACTCTTGCCATTCCACAATTTGCGATAAAATCAGGAATGACGGAAACCCGCTCATCAGTCCAAAGTCCAATAGGGCCAAAGAAAATTTCAGGATCTGCAAAAGGAACATTTGCGCCACATGAAATCACTTCTAGCCCAGAGTTAACCATTTTTTCAGCATGTTCTTTGGTAATTAATCTGGAGGCTGCAGCTGGAATAAAAATCTCACTTTCCAAGTCCCAAACTCTCTCATTCATTTCTTCAAATGGGATCATCTCTGGTGCGGAAAGTTTATTTCCCTTTCTATTGATGAAAAGCTCTCTGATTTCATCCAGCTCGTATCCTTCTTCTTTGATCAGTCCGCCTTCTTTGTCAATGATCCCAACGATTTTTACCCCTTCGACTGCAAGGAAACATGCGGCCGCGGCTCCCACATTTCCCCATCCCTGAATAACAGCACGCTTTCCTTTGATTTCGCCGCCCCAAATATTGTAATAGTGATTTACTGCCTCAGCGACTCCATATCCGGTTATCATATCAGCCACAGTGTACTTCTTAGGGCCATTTGGAGTGAATTCAGGATCTTCTAAAACTTTGGCTACACCTTGTCTAAGCTGCCCAAGCTTTCGTATTTTTTGAGGCTCCGTGGCATTAAAATGCCCATTTACTATTCCTTCCTGTGGATGCCAGAGGCCGTATGATTCGGTAATAGGAATCACCTCATGTATTTCGTCCACATTCAAGTCTCCTCCAGTTCCATAATAATTCTTTAAGAGAGGCATCACCGCCTTATACCATCTTTTGAGAACATCATCCTTTCTCGGATCTGTTGGATCAAAGTTGATTCCCGATTTAGCACCTCCGATTGCGGGGCCGGATACGGTGAATTTCACTTCCATGGTTTTTGCTAAAGACTCGACTTCTCTTTTATCGAGACCCTTTCTCATTCTAGTTCCGCCTCCTGCAGCTCCTCCTCTTAATGAATTTATTACGACCCAGCCCTCGGCCTCGGTCTCACTGTCACTCCATTCAAAAGTGACCTCAGGTTTTTTATTCTCGAATTTCTTAAGTAGTTCCTGCATCGGTAAGTTGGGTTTATATTCGGCGCAAAAATAGGAAAAAGAGATAGGAGTCCTATTGGATTAGGATGGTCGGTAATCATGCCATGTTCCTCCACAGGAATCTTCTTTGGCACCAGTGACACTAGCCAAACAGTTGGGTTCTCCACGCATTTTTAGAACACCAAGGAAGCCAAAAATTAGCGCTTCCTTAAACTCTATTAATTCACTTTCCGGAAGAACGATTTCGCATTTCTCCTCAAGATGAAAGCTCAGCCTCTGCACAAAAAACTTATTGTAAGCCCCTCCGCCTGTTAGTAGGATGGAAGGCTGATCTCCTTGATGATGAGATTTAATATCCTCAGAAATCCGAATGGCAAAGTGCTCAACAAGCGTAGCCAGAACATCTTTCTCAGGGAGTCCACTTTCTTCAATTAAAGGGAAGAAATCTCTTTCCAGATCCTCTCGCCCCAATGATTTAGCACCTGATTTTTGATAATAGGCTATGGAATTCAGCTTTTCAAGAAGATCTCGATCAGAATTGCCGGAGCGGGCCCAAAGACCATCCTGATCATAATCTGAACCTAGCTTCCTGGCATAAGCATTAAGCAAACCGTTAAACGGGGTGCAATCGAAGGCAACTCGCCTGCCCCCCTGATCCATGCTGATATTCGAAATACCGCCGAGATTCAAACAAAAATCAAAATTCTTAAAAAGCAGCTCATCACCTAGTGGGACTAATGGCGCACCTTGCCCTCCTAATGAAATATCCTTCATTCGGAAATTTGTAATCGCTGGAAGTTCACTTTTTTGTGCAAGCCACCAGCCATCTCCAATCTGAAGACTAAAGCCATTTTCAGGTTGGTGGAATATCGTGTGACCATGGGAACAAACAGCAAGAGGCTTATCTTCCATCTTTTCACAAAAAACCTTGACCTGCTCTCCCATCCATCTTCCCAGATTTATATCAAGGGCCATTAAATCCAGAGAATCCAACTTATGAGCATTCATTAATTCAGACCTCAGCTTTCCCGGAAATTCAATCGTTTCACATTTCAGAATTTCATATTGCCAATTGTCTTCCTTGGAGAATATACAATGCGCGATGTCTAATCCATCTCCAGATGTTCCTGACATCAGTCCTATGACGGAGTATTTTTCCATGGTTCGCGGTTAAAAGTTGTTAAGCATAGTCGGGTGAAAGCATTAATTAAAGTTAAGTAAATCTCTCGCTTTTCTAAATGAGTAATTTGCGCGTTCGATGAGTAACAACGGTCTGCAACTCTGCATAGATATAGGCAATACAAGAATTAAATCGGCTTTTTTTGATCAAGATCAAATACAGTCGGAGAGTTCATTTGAGTCACTTGAATTGGCTCTGGATCACTGGGCTCAAGTGAAGTTTTCCAGATGCCTGGTAAGTTCAGTGCGGTATAGTCAATCAGAGCTTAAGGAGCTATTGCCATTTCCCTTTCTGTTTCTAAATCATCAGGTCCCATTACCGATAATAAATGGCTATTCAAGCCAATCCACGCTCGGTTTAGATAGATTGGCAGGAGCCATTGGAGCATGGAAACTAAATCAAGGAGGTCCCGTTTTGGCGATTGATCTTGGCACTTGCATGACCTTTGACTTTATCAATGAACAGGATGTGTATGAGGGAGGTGCCATTAGTCCAGGCTTGAGGCTTCGAGCACATAGTATGCATTCTCTTACCGCAAATCTTCCTATGATTTCCATGAATGGTGTTCCCGGCTTTCTTGTGGGTAAAACCACAGAAGATTGCATGAAATCAGGGATTTGGCATGGTGTAGCCCACGAAATCGAAGGTCACATAGAGGCATTCCGCTCCGAATTTCCCGGATTGAAGTCCTTTATTAGCGGTGGAGATTCACATTTCTTTGAATCATTGGCAAAAGACCACATATTTGTAGTCCCAAATTTGGTCCTGCTTGGATTGAATTGCATTCTAAACCACAATGTTGAGTAAAATCAGATTGAATTTGTTGGGTGTTCTTTGCACCCTTTTCTTATTTACGGAGGCACAGGCTCAGTCAAGTGCCTCTACTTACAGCGCCCTTGGAATTGGTGAGTTCAATTATTCTGGACTCACTCACAATCAAGGAATGGGCGGCCTAGGAATTAGCTTTGGTACCGGGTGGAACCCAAATGTCGTCAATCCAGCACTAGCTACACGAAACACGATCTTTAACTTTCAGGCAGCATTGAATTACAAAAGAATCAATGCTCAGACTGAAGTAGAGACCTCTGAAGTTGATGGTGGCGGGCTTTCATACATAGCCATGTCTTTCCCTTTTAAATCTGGGAAGTTTGGCGGAGGATTAGGTCTGAACCAGATCACTAGTGTGAACTATCGACTAGTACTTCAAAGTGAAGTTCGCGGTGCTGAAGAAATTGCAGCGACGAATTTTATACAAGGTGATGGAGGTATTTCGGAGGCTTACGTGAATTTTGGAGTTTTGGTAGCAAAGAATTTGAGCCTGGGGATGACAGGTTCTTACCTTTTTGGATCTACCATCAGAAGAAATCAGCTGACACTGACCAACGAGAATGGCAATGTTGTAGGGGGGAGAAGCGAATATTATGAAAGATTAACAGTTAGCGATGTGGGCTTTAAATTCGGTGCGCATTACTTCTTTCCAATTAGTGAGAATGGTAATCTTCACCTTGGGGCTATCTACCAGTCTTTAGGAGACGTAAATGGAACTGCTTTTGCAAAGCTTGGTGCCTTTGGTCAAGCCGATGATCCGGATACAGATGGTGATCTGATTGCTAATGATGATCCTGGTTCTGTTTATATCCCAAATCGCTTTGGATTTGGCGTCAGCTACGAAAAAGCTAATAAATATGTAATCGGTCTTGAAGGCCAATACCAAGACTTCAACCAGTATAGATCTTTCCTCGGCGAAGAGACACTTTTGAAGGAAGCTATCAAGATAGGTTTGGGCTTCCAAATAGTGCCGGATTATCTTTCTATAGATAATGCCTTGAAGCGTACCACTTATCGATTCGGGATCGAGTATCAGCAGACACCATATTCGTTAAATCAAACTAATATCAATGATCTCGGCATTAACTTTGGAGCTTCATTTCCTGTTAATCAGTTGTCCTTAGTAAACTTTGCTATGAAGGTGGGAAGAAGAGGAAGTTTGGAGAATGGATTAATTCGTGAGGACTACATTAATTTCACCCTTGGATTCAGTTTAAATGATAATAGCTGGTTTTATAAAAGACCATTTGACTAATTCAAGAAAAAAACACGAAATTAGAAGCCCTAAATTTGACTTGTCAAAAATATTATTTGTATAACATCATTATCGCCAAATAAAATACCCTAAGAAATGAAAATTAAATCGACCCTATTTGTCTTGGCAGCACTTTTGGTGACTGGCTTTGCTCAGGCGCAAGCAAACTGGAATTGGCCAGCAGACGCTCAGGATGAGGCTAAAGCTAGAGAATTGAATGCCGCTTACACGGACTACATGAAATCCGAGCAGTTTGTAGAAGCTACCGGACCACTTAACTGGCTACTTACAAATGTTCCAGAATTAAATGAGTCCATCTACATCAATGGTGTGACAGTCTATAAAGGAGCGGCTGATGGAGAAGCTGATGCTGAGAAGAAGCGCATTTATCAGGACTCCGTAATTTCTATCTACGAAAAGAGAGCAGAAATTTATAATAATGAGCCAAACTGGATCGAGAATAAGGCATACTTCAGTTATAATTTCTACAAGGGAAATAAGGAGAAACTTGGCGATGTAGTGGGGAATTTTGAAAAGGCCATTGAGCTAAATGGTGAGCTTTCTATTCCAGGCCTTTACGCCGCATATTTTGACGCGGTTTATCGAAACAATGCATATAACAAGGTCTACACACCCGAGCAGGTTCTTGATAAGTATGATCAGATACAAGCTTTCCTTGATGCAAAGGAAGCCGAAGGAGTAGATGTAAGTGGGCCAAGAGGGACTACTGAAAAGGTTTTGGTTGCAATGAAATTGATCGATTGTGATTTCATCGAAAATACTATGGGTCCAAGATTAATGGAAGACCCAACAAACGAGAAATTAGCAGATCAAATATTCAAGTATTCTGTTCAGTACAAATGCTTCTCTTCTGACGCGTTCCTTGCTGCATTGGAATTGATTGATTCCAAAAACCCAACGTTTGCTACTTCTCAAGTTAGAGCTATGAGATATCTTCAGGAAGAAGACTTTGAGAAGGCGGAACCAGTTCTTGAAAAAGCATATGAACTTGCAGAGAATGACGCTCAGAAAGCTGAAGTGAGACTCGAATTAGCTAAGCTTTACGGTGAGCAAGGCAGGAGATCAGATGCTAGATCAGCTGCTAGAGAAGTGGCTCAGCTAGACGAAGAAAAGGCGGCTGAAGCTTGGAAGCTTATTGGTGATCTTTACATGGGGTCATTCAACATCTGTAAAGGTGGTGAGAGTCGTGCAAAAGATTACTCAGTATTCATAGCAGCATATGGAGCTTACCAAAGAGCAGGAAATAATCAGGGTATGGCAAATGCTCGTGCGAGATTCCCTTCCAAAGAAGAACTTTTCACAGAAGGTCTTCAGGTAGGTAGTACGATCAATACAGGATGCTGGATTGGTGAGACTGTTACTTTGGCTACTAGAGATTAATTGAAATTAACTTGATAGGAAAAGGCAGCCGATAGGTTGCCTTTTTTTCATTTCGGCTATTGTTTACATTTATCTCATGTTGAAGAATTTGGGTGCCTTTCTTTTTTTGTGCTTTCTACTGGTTTCTTGTAGGGAGAGCGTGGACGTAAGCGCTTTTGAAGTGTATGATGGTCCGATAAATTCTGCGACGGATGTCCACTTGGTACAGAGCGATTCTGCCATACTCCGCTCGGAGATTCGTGCAGCAAAACAACTTGAATATGCAAATGGGAATCTTGAGTTTCCAGAGGGGATAGACATTACATTTTATGAAAAAGATGGATCGGTTGGCACGACCATGAGAGCAGATCGAGGATATTTTTTGAAGACTGAGAATCTCTATAAAGGAGTAGGTGATGTTAGAGTAGAGAATATGTTGGAAAATCAGAAGCTTCAGTCAGAAGAGCTTTTTTGGGACCCAGGTGAAAAGTCCATTTACACAGAGACCTTCGTTACCGTTCAGGATAATCAAACCATCTTTAATGGCACTGGAATGGAAAGCGATGAAACTTTTACGAATTACAAACTGAAAAACATCACTGATAGTCGTACAGTTTTACCAGGTGAAAGCCAATGAAATTACCTGACGTATTACTCCTTTCACTTTCTCTCGCACTGATAATCATCGGGATTCATCTCTCGCTTACCCAGGGAATAGGTGTGTCTTACTCCGTTTTTATGTTTGCGATAGCATTGCTATTTTGGTTTCAATACCGACGGATGCAGACAAAAGCCATGGAGAAGGCTCAACCAAAAAAGCCAATCAAGAAGTCTAAACGTAGAAAATGACCCTAACTTTTCTAATGTATGTGATTATCACCCTGCTGTTTTCAGCATTTTTTTCTGGGATGGAGATTGCATTTATATCAGCAAATAAGCTTCAGGTAGAACTTGAGAATAAGCAAGGAAGCCTGACCGGCAAAGTTCTGAGCGGTTTTATGCAAAGACCTGGTCAGTTCATAGGAACTACCCTTATGGGTAATACGGTCTCTCTGGTTCTATATGGTATTTTCATGGCCTATCTTTTGGAAGATCCTATTCGAAATGTACTTCCAGAGGTTTTGAATAATGAGGGAGTCGTGCTTTTGGTTCAGACTCTGATATCCACCATTGTGGTTTTGGTTACGGCAGAATTTCTTCCAAAGTCTATTTTTCTTTTAAACCCAAATAGTCTGCTGAAGATTTTCGCGATGCCATTCCTGATTATCTATCTGGCTTTGTATCCTGTGGTTTGGGCTATCGTGGGACTATCCAGGTTCTTTATCACCAAGATTCTGAAACTCGAATACAATGAAGACAAAACGGTTTTCACTGTGACGGATTTGAATAGCTTTATTCAGGATCATATGAACAGCAGCTCGGAGGAAAGCGAAGTGGATATCGATACCAAAATCTTTGATAATGCTGTCGAGTTTAAAACGGTTAGGCTTAGGGAATGCATGGTTCCCAGAACGGATGTAGTAGCCATCGAAGTAGAGGACAGCATAGAGGAACTCAAGAAGACTTTTGCAGAAAGTGGTCATTCCAAGATTATTGTCTATCGAGATACCATCGATGAGGTAATCGGATATTGCCACCAGCTTGAGCTTTTCAAAAAGCCTAAAAATATTGAGGAGATGCTCACTCCGATAATCATTGCTCCGGAATCGGCATTGGCCAATGAGGTTCTCATTCAGTTTATCCAGGAAAGAAAAAGCTTAGCTTGGGTGGTGGACGAATTTGGTGGAACTAGCGGTATCGTATCAATGGAGGATATCATCGAGGAAATCCTGGGTGAAATCGAGGATGAATATGATAGTGATGACTTGATAGAGCAAAAGATTAGCGATCAGGAATATTTACTCAGCGCAAGGCACGAAATTGATTACCTCAACGACAAATATGACTGGAATCTTCCCATGGGGGACTTTGAAACACTGTCTGGTCTGATCCTCTCGCTTACTGAAAATTTGCCCAAAAAAGGAGAAACCGTCACCTACGGACCCTACACTTTTACCATTGCCACAAAGCAGGATCACAGGATCGATTCTGTGAAGATGAAGATAAATTCATCAGGGGTGTTCTAGATAAGCCTTTGATTTAGAATATTATTTGAATTTCGTCCTTTATCCAGTTATCTTTGCAAACCTAAAAAAGCGTAGAAACTAGAATGGCGTTAATTAAAGAAATAAGACAGAGAACGGGTCTCGCAATTGGTGTAATTGCCGGCGGGTTGATATTATTCCTTTTGGGCGGGGATTTACTAAGCCCAAATTCCACACTTCTTAACTCCAGCCAGAACATTGTTGGTGAAATTGCCGGTGAAGAAATCTCTTACGAGGAGTATGTTCAGCGAGTAGAGGAATTCAGAGTTAGTTACCAGCAGAGAACAGGTAGAGCACCTTCAGAAGTGGAAATGTTCACCGTTCGTGAGCAGGCATGGCAGGCCATGATTGTGGAGAAAGTATTCAAAGAAGAATATGACAAACTAGGTCTTGAGATTTCCGATGCGGAGCTAGTGGATATGGTTCAAGGGAAAAATATAGTACCAGAACTCCAGCAGCAATTAGTTAATCCTCAAACAGGGCAGTTCGATAAAACTCAATTGGTTTCATTCCTGCAATCACTTGAGACTGCTGATCCAGCTCAGCAAGCTTTCTGGGCTCAGCAGGAGCAGGTATTTGCTGACTCAAGATTGAGAATAAAATATGATAACCTATTAGCGACCTCTGAGTACGCCACTACTGCAGAAGCCAAAGCTTCTTATAATGCAGAGAACAGTATCGCTGATGTTGAGCATCTATTTGTGCCGTTCTATGCTGTGGCGGACTCCTCCATTGATATCTCTGAAAGCGAGTTGAGTGCTTATCTAGCAGACAATCAGGAGAAGTTCCAAACTGGTAACACAGCAAATATTGAGTATGTAAGTTTTAGCATCCTTCCAAGCGGAATAGATTCTGCATCCTTAATCGAGGAAATGAACGAATTAACTGCTGAATTGAGGGATGCAGATAATGATTCTGTATTCGTAAGTAGAAACTCTGAGAGTCAGTTTCCTTTCTTTACTTATCGTCCCGGGGATAATCTTCCAGCCTCTTTGACCAATAACGTGGATGAGATTGAAGAGGGCGGGATCTATGGTCCATTCGTAACGCCAAATTCTACCTATGTGACCTATAAGATTACTGAAAAGTATGATGGAGTTCCTAGAATCAGAGCCTCTCATATTTTGTTCAGCACTGAGAATATGTCTGACCTAGCGAAGGCAGATGTAAGAACTCAAGCACAAGAAGTTCTTAATGATATCAGAGAGAACGGAGGATTTGAGCTTGCGGCAAGACAGTATGGTCAAGATGGATCTGCCCAGCAGGGTGGTGATCTTGGTTGGTTTGCTCAAGAAGATTTTGTTGCTGAGTTTGCAGATGCGGCTTTTGCACAAAGAAGTACTGGACTAATCAATAGATTGGTAGAAACTGAATATGGATATCATATTATTGATGTGACCGAGCTTCCTCAGTCAGAGTATACTAAGCTCGCTGTTCTTGAATTGGAACTTGTGGCGAGTGACCAAACAAGAAATGAGGCATTTAGAAATGCTGATTCATTTGCAGCTGGAAGCGGCAATAGAAATGAGTTTACCGAAAATGCAGAGGCTGAAGGTTATAGAATCATCCAGGCAAATAGCGTAGATGCCCAAGCTAGGAATATAAACAATGTCCAAAGCGCAAGAGAGGTTATCAGATGGGCATTCTCTGAGGCATCTGAAGATGAAGTGTCCCCAGTATTTGAATTAGATAACCAATACATGGTTGCGTCCTTGGTTAGTAAGAAGGAAGAAGGAGATGCCAAACTCGACGATGTGAGAGATCAAGTAACTCTTCAGGTGAGAAATCAGAAGAAGGCTGATTTCATCATTGAACAATTGAAAACCAAAACTACCCTTGAGGAGATGCAAGCTCTATTTCCAGATGCTGCATCGTTGAATGCAACTCCTGACTTGAAATTGAGTTCTTCTGTGATTCCAGGAATCGGCTTTGCGCCAGCAGCAGTTGGAGCCATATTTGGACTCCAAAATTCTGGTGATCTTACGGATCCAATCTATGAGGATGTTGGAGTTATCGTTGCGAAGCTTAATAGTATCACCCCAGCAGGAGAGATCGGAGACTATTCCGGTTTCCAGAGATCGCTTACGCAGACAGGCTCCCAGCGAACGAATTTCCAGGTCATGATGGCCTTGCAGGATTTGGCAGATGTGAAAGACTATCGATATAAGTTCTTCTAATCACACCGAAATTTGAACCCATGTCCTAAAGCATGGGTTCTTTTTTTGAACCTTTCGAAAGGAATATTTCAAATGAAAAATAATTTTGACAGAGACGTCTTCAAGGAAAAGCTGAATGCCAGTGGAGATTTTCCTATGTTGTACATGTTCAAGTTTATTGTCCCAAATGGGAGAGAGGGAGAGATTGAGAAGATCTTCCCAAAGAACAACATAGATTATAAGGCAAGCTCTGGAGGAAAGTATATCAGTGCTACGATTAAAGTGATGACCGAATCAGCTGATCAGGTCCTTGATTTTTATGAAAAAGCATCGAAAATCGAAGGAGTGATCGCCCTTTAATTCAAATATTATGTGGAAAGAAGAAGATAACCGACTGAAGAGAACCTTCCAGTTTTCTGATTTTACCGAGGCATTTGCTTTTATGACCCGAGTGGCATTTTTGGCGGAAGCTCATGCCCACCATCCAAATTGGAGTAATGTCTATAATTCTGTGAGTATTGAGTTAACCACTCATGATGCTGGAAATGTGGTGACAGAGAAAGACAGGAAGCTCGCTGAGGCCATAGATCAGCTCGTCTAGTATGGAAGGTCTTCCAGATCTTATTTTAGTTCCGACGCCCATTGGGAACCTGGGGGACATTACTTTCCGGGCGGTTGAAGTGCTGAAGGCTGCGGATGTCATTCTTGCGGAAGACACCCGGACGACAGGTCAGTTGCTCAAACATCTCGAGGTCCGAAAACCTCTACAGAGCTACCATATGCATAATGAGCATAAGGCTGTGGAGAAGATCATAGACCGCATGAAAGAAGGTGTGAGTTTCGCTCTGGTGAGCGATGCAGGCACTCCGGCCATTTCGGATCCTGGTTTTCTCCTTGTGAGAGAAGTGATTGAATCCGGACTTACAGTCCAAAGCTTACCAGGTCCGACAGCATTTGTTCCCGCATTGGTCAATAGTGGACTTCCATCGGATCGCTTTGTTTTCGAAGGTTTTCTACCTCACAAAAAGGGTAGAAAAACCCGAATTGATCAGTTGGCTGATGAGACTCGAACCATGATTTTTTATGAGTCCATGCACCGACTTATTAAAACTTTGAATCAGCTAGCTGAAGTTTTTGGAGCCGATCGACAGGCTTCAGTTTCTCGGGAAATCACCAAGATACATGAAGAGACAGTTAGAGGGACTTTGGAAGAAATTGCTAAATACTATAAATCAAACCCGCTGAAAGGAGAACTGGTCCTTGTGGTGGCGGGAAAACCAACCAAATAATTTTCATGACTTTTTCAGAATCTGAACTCGACCAACTTTTAGAACAGGCCAAAGCTATTTCTCGAAAGGCCGGAGCTTTCATCCGTCAGGAAAGGGAAAATTTTGATGCTTCGGCCATAGAGCATAAAGGCTTCAATGATTTGGTTTCCTATGTGGATAAAGAAGCCGAGCAGATTATTGTGGATGGCTTGAGTGAATTGCTTCCAGAGGCGGGATTCATCACGGAGGAAGGCACCAAATCTACACGATCGGAAAGCCTGAATTGGATCATCGATCCATTGGATGGAACCACAAATTTTATTCATGCTCTACCGGTTTTTTCTGTGAGCATCGCATTGGAATTGGGTGGGGCCGTAATCCTTGGGGTGGTTTACGAAGTCAATCGAGATGAATGCTTTTCAGCGCGAAAGGGTGGCGGGGCATTTTGCAATGAGGAAAAAATTTCTGTTTCAGCTGCGCCTGATTTATCAGCTTCTCTTCTCGCAACTGGTTTTCCCTACTATAATTTTGAGGAGATTGATAAGTACTTGATTGCCTTGAAATCCCTGATGCAAAAGACACATGGACTGAGGAGAATGGGTAGTGCTGCAGTAGATCTTGCATACGTAGCATGTGGACGATTTGAAGGCTATTTTGAGTATAATTTGAATTCATATGATGTGGCTGGCGGAATTATTCTGGTTCAGGAAGCCGGAGGCCATGTGACTGATTTTGCCGGCGGAGATGATTATCTATTCGGGCGCGAAGTGGTCGCTTCTAATTCAAGCATCCATGAAGAGTTTTTACGAAATGTAAAAACTATTTGGAGCTAGCCTCCAAGTATCACATACCACATCAGCACTGTGAGCAGACTAATTGGTAGCCCAATTCCGGCTAGCTGAGAGGCAAGCTTTGGATTCAGTTCATACTCAATCGCTACCAAGGAACCAGTAATCATAGGTGCCATCCCACTTTCAAGAACGGTTACTCGGAACTCCAGAGATTCAGTCTCCATGAGCTCCGAATAAATCAATAATACCAAGGCTGGAGCCAGAATAATCCGGAAAGTCATCCCAAGCCAAAAGAATTTTGATTTAAGTGATGGAAGATCCAGATGTAATTTGATTCCAATAGCTATCAAAGCCACCGGAGCCATGGTCTTTCCTATGATTTCCAGAACAGGTAAAATCGTTTCGGGTAAGGAAATTTGAAATAGACTTAAAGCGAGACTTCCCAGCAGCATGAAGAAAGGAGGGAAGGTGATGATTTTGAAGAAAATCAGCTTTGGTTTACCGGATCCAGTTCCATAAATCGAGGCAACGACGATCGCTAATGAGGAAACCAGTAGAAAGGACCCTGCTTGATCTATTAAAAGCGCAGTGGGTAAAGCTTCCTGACCATATATGAATTCAAGGACTGGGAACCCCATGAATGAGGTATTGGCCAAGCCCGGAACAATAATCAGACATCCCGTCAAGGTTCTATCCCAATGGAAATACTTTCCAAGCGTTCCAAAGACCAGCCAGCTCAGCAGGAATGTAAACCAAGCGGCGCTGATCGGTGTGAGCACACTCCATGTCAGTTCCATGGGCGGAATGTGAAGGAGTGCAAGTGCCGGTAATACGATGTAAAAAAGGTACTTATTTATCCACTTGGAGATGGAGGCGGAGGCTCGCTTGGGGAGTTTTTGCAGTAAAATACCAAGAGCGAAACAGAAAACTCCAAGGATGGCAGCGAGCATATAAACGAAATATAGCGGTTACTTTTTATTAACAGAAAGGTAAATGGCACGATATTGTATCTACCTGTTTATCAGCATACTTTTGTTTTATAGAATAAACCTATGACACAGCTTATTCCAATATTCATCGACGGTAAACGCTGGATTCAGCTGGGGCAGTTGCCGGCAAAACAGGCCATCCGATTTAAAAATTGGCTTCCTAAAAACCGGATAAAAAATCTCCGAATAGGAGGAATGGAGGTAAAGGATTGCGTGGATTTTGCATCTTATGATTACTGGTTTCGGAATTATAAGATTTCTTCCAGTGATTCCCTTACCAGCGATTTTTAATCGAGATCGTAATTTTCTCTTTTCTCATCAAAGAATTTTTTGAGTTCGGGGTAGAATGAGCTTTCTACTTTTGGTACTCCGTTTAAGGTGAGATCAGCTCCACCTTGAATCTCATCGGAATTAACCTGCATCCCCTCGATGAGATAAACCATATCTTCAAAATTTAGTGGTTCTTCAGCCGTTCTGGGATAAAGTATGTAATCGTTCCCATAGAAGTCCACCGCTTCAAATTCGATCCTGCAGTTCAGGTAGTGAGCATAAATACTGATCTGCTCACCCCACTGACTTTCCGGATAACTCAACTTCACCAAAAGAACAGAATTAGTCCCTTCTGAAAAGTAGTTTTCCGGTGAAAATTTGAAGTCATACATGCTGTGAAATTACTAATTACAGGCCTGCTTTGGCAAAGTTTACTCAGGTAGTTTTTTAGATTGGATTATCGATAGTTTCGGGCTATTTTTGACCGACAAAAAGCGTCTTTCAAACCCATTCAAGAATATTTATGAAAAGAGATACTGCGGTATTTGACTTAATCAATCAGGAAGAAAAACGTCAAAGAGAAGGGATAGAATTAATTGCTTCTGAAAACTTTGCGAGTAAGCAAGTGATGGAAGCAGCGGGGAGTGTATTGACTAATAAATATGCTGAAGGTCTTCCAGGCAAAAGATATTATGGAGGCTGCGAAGTAGTGGATGAAATTGAGAGGTTGGCGATCGAGAGAGCGAAAGAGCTTTTTGGTGCTACCTGGGCAAATGTACAGCCGCATTCAGGTGCTCAAGCGAATGCTGCAGTTTTCCTGGCTTGCTTGAAAGCTGGTGATCCAATTTTGGGATTTGATCTTTCTCATGGAGGCCACCTCACCCATGGATCTCCTGTCAATTTCTCCGGGAAGCTTTACGACCCGCATTTTTACGGAGTCGAAGAAGACACAGGAGTAATAGACTACGATAAAGTTGAGGCTAAGGCCCTGGAGGTTAAGCCAAAGCTTTTGATTTGCGGAGCATCTGCATATAGCCGGGACTGGGACTATGAGAGACTTCGAAATATCGCTGATCAGGTTGGAGCTATTTTGCTTGCCGATATTTCACACCCATCTGGTTTGATCGCTAGAGGGTTGTTGAATGACCCATTGGATCACTGTCACATCGTGACCACTACGACTCACAAGACTTTGAGAGGGCCTAGAGGCGGTTTGATCCTGATGCGTGAGGATTTTGAAAATCCTTTCGGAATCAAAACGATGAAGGGCGAGTTAAGAAAGATGAGCTCTTTGCTAGATGGAGGAGTTTTCCCAGGTACTCAGGGAGGACCTTTGGAGCATATTATCGCCGCCAAGGCTGTGGCTTTTGAAGAAGCTCTTTCAGATGATTATATGACTTATATTCTTCAGGTGAAGAAGAATGCTGAGGTGATGGCGGAAGAGTTTGTAAAACTCGATTATCAATTGATCTCTGGAGGTACAGATAATCACTTGATGTTGATCGATCTTAGAAACAAGGACATCACGGGTAAACTTGCAGAAGAGACTCTTGGAAAGGTAGATATCACTATTAATAAAAACATGGTTCCATTCGATACCCGATCACCTTTTGTGACTTCTGGAATGAGAGTTGGGACTGCTGCCATTACTACGCGAGGCCTTGGAGAATCCGATATGGTTAAGATCGTTGGGTTTATAGATTCTGCCTTGCAAAACCATGCAGATGAAGCTAAACTTCAGGAGATAAAGGCAGCTGTGAATGAGTGGATGGTAGGATTTCCTTTATACTGATTAACATTTCCAAAATAGAAAAGTGGCTTTAGACCAATACGTCGAAGAGGAAGAAGAAGGAATGTCTTTTTTGGAGCACCTGGAGGCGCTCCGATGGCATTTGGTGCGTTCTGTTGCAGCCATCTTCATTTTCACCATTCTGGCTTTTGTATCCAAGAGTATAGTTTTTGGTGAAATTATACTTGGACCCTCCAGAGTTGATTTTGCCACTTATCGATGGCTTTGTCAGTTGAGTGATATGTTAAATATTGCTCCCCTCTGTATCGACGAACTCCCTTTCATTATCCAGAGTAGGCAAATGACAGGACAGTTTTCTATGCACATGACGTCTAGTTTTGTGGTAGGCTTCATCGTTTCTTTCCCTTATGTCTTCTGGGAAATGTGGAGGTTCATCAGTCCCGGATTATACGATCAAGAAAAGAATGCTGCCAGAGGAGCGGTCTTCTTCGTAAGCTTACTTTTCTTCATGGGAGCCGCCTTTGGATATTTCGTCCTCGCTCCACTTTCCATCAATTTCCTTGCGAACTATCAGTTGGATCCCACTATCCTCAATGAGTTTGATATTACGTCATATGTAAGTACTCTTACGATGTTGGTCTTGGCTTCAGCCATTATGTTTCAGCTTCCTGTTGTGGTGTATTTCCTTGCCATGTCAGGCTTAGTAAGCTCTGCTTTACTCAAGACTTACAGGAGACATGCGATAGTGGTGATTCTTGTGCTTGCAGCCATTATCACACCTCCAGATGTGATTAGTCAGATTCTAATTGCTTTGCCAATCTTAGTTCTTTATGAAGCAGGGATTCAGATCGCTTTGAGATTAGAGAAAAAAAGAGATAAGCGTCTGGCCGAAGAAGAGGCAGAGGATGCACTTAAATAATTGAATTATGAAAATAGCCATTGGAGGAGATCACGCTGGGTTTGAATACAAAGAAGGAATTGTTAAGAAGTTGGAAGAGCTTGGCCATGAAGTCAAGGATTACGGTCCTTTTTCGACAGATTCTGTAGACTATCCAGATTACGTACATCCGCTGAGCACGGCTATTGAAAATAACGATCATGATCTTGGAGTTGTAATTTGTGGCAGCGGAAACGGTGTGGCCATAACGGCTAATAAGCACCAAGGAATCAGAGCTGCTCTTTGCTGGAATGAAGATCTAGCTGCTTTGGCGCGTCAGCATAATAATGCCAATGTTATCGCTTTGCCTGCAAGGTTTATCAGCTATGAACTAGCAGAGAAGCTTGTTCAGATTTTTATAACCACAGACTTTGAAGGAGGAAGACATCTCAATCGGGTAAATAAAATTGCCTGCACCTAATTCAGCATAGCGCACATTGGCTTTATCTCATTGATAGAGAGGAATAAAAATGATATCTTTAATAGAGATCTTTTTTAAATCCTCTAAATTTTTCAATGATGATGAATACTCACGAACTCACCACATTTATTCAAATTTGGCTTAAGGGCAAAGGCCTTTATACCGGACGCATCGACGGCGACTTTGGACCTAAAACAAAGCAGGCAGTGGCTCAACTCAATAAAGTCCCTGATAATTGGTCAGACAGACGAAAGCTGGTTGGAGCCGTACAGGTGATCTGCCATGAAATGGGTGTGGATGCAGGAAAGATTGATGGGTACTATGGGCCCACTACAGATAATGCGTATCAGCGTGCAGCTTTCAAGCAGAAAGAAGGGCAGGAGCCACCCATATGGAGACCAGAGGATATCAATCAGGCCAAAATATGGCCCAAGGCTTATACATCTGAGTTCGATAGTTTTTTTGGTCCAAGAGCAACCAACATGGTAAGGCTGACTTCTCCTTATCCTTTAAGAATTGCATGGAACCCGAATCAAATTGTTCAGTCCTTTAGTATTCATGAAAAGGTCAAAGATAGTGCGGAACGCGTTTTAACAGAGGCTCTTAAACATTATGGCTTGGATGGAATCAAAAAGCTACGACTAGATTATTTCGGAGGCTGTTTCAATAAACGACGGATTCGTGGTGGTACTAAATGGAGTATGCACAGTTGGGCAGTGGCTATAGATTTTGATCCGTCAAATAATCAGCTTCGATGGGGAAGAGATAAGGCTACTTTTGCGAGACAAGAGTACGAGGCTTGGTGGAAAATGTGGGAAGCAGAAGGTTGGACTAGTTTGGGCCGTCAAAGGAATTTTGACTGGATGCATGTGCAGGCTGCAGATATTTAATTATCACCTCAATAGATAAGTAGATCGTCCTTCTTTTCGGTATTGGGACTGTAGCGCCGGAAGCCCTTCCAAGACTTTTTGGAATGTTCCATTTGGATCGAGTACTTCCTGAGATTTTTGGTTTTCCAAAAGCTGGAAGAGTTTGGCTTTTTCTCCTAGCGTTTCAGTATTGGAACAATACACTTCACTCATTCCATAATTTAAAAAAGGGCCGTCCAGTTTTTTGGTAGCCAATGGACTTAAATCCGACTGCAGACTCATAACTCCTTCAGAAGGGTTTTTTTCTAATTCTGAGGATATGAGATACTCAGGGTTATTTGCGAAATAATCGCTCCAAAAAAATATAGCACCAATGGGAAGCCCAAAAACCAGTACAAAAAATAATCCATTCGCAACCATTGACCTATTGAATAAATGAAAGAATTGGGTCAACAGATAGCTCAGCGTTGGGATTAATATGACCAATTGGAAGCCCGCCTGATCTTTTATGAGAAATAGTTCGAAGCATGATACGATCAGCCAGAGCATTAGAAGCTGCCGTTGCTTCTGTTGATTTATCGTAGACCCTCGAACCACTGCGCAAAGGAAATAACCTACACCAGCTAAAATGATGGGGAAGATTGCTAGAACGCCCCAAGAAAGAAGATCCTGATATGATATTCTTGGAGAGAAGAAGCTCATCGGCCAAACGCGGAATAATTCAAAAAGACCATCATTCCAGAAATAGAAAGTTGAGATACCCAGGACTGGTAATAGAAAACCAGTTACCGATAACAATAGCTCCCTAAATGAAAATCCGCTGATGGCAATACCAGAGAAAATCATATAGGGTAAAAAAATGATGAAAACTGGGTGAAAGCCAAAAGCTAGTCCAGCATATATTCCTATGAGCAGAGTTGACTCACTTTGCTTATTCTGTAAAACTGTTTTGGAGAAAAGCTGACCGATAGCAAGCATGAGAAAACAGCTCCCCAATAGAGCAGGGGAAAGGCTTAGCATATCGAATGAGAAGTGGAAAAGGCATACTACTAAAACAGCAGGCAGGTAAGACGTTTCACTGAAAACCCGATACTTAAGTAGAACCAGATTCCAATAGATGGCCTGCCAAAGTATTAGGAGGCGCCCTGCGATTTCGTAAGCCAAAAGATCCCTTCCAAAAACCTTTTCAAAGAGAGCAAAGACTGCCACAGAAAGAGGCCCTGTATCATCTATGATGTCTTTAAAAGGCAGATAACCTTCTAATGCCCTTTCTCCAGACACTATCCATGAGATCTGAGTTTGCGTCAAGCCAAATGGATCCAAAAAATAATAGAGTACACCAAGCCCAAGGATATAAAATAGTACACCCAAGAGTCTAAATGGATCGTTAACTCTAAAGAAGTTCAGCAAAATGTGGGAGCTAATAAATGAAGCAAAAACGAAATTAAGCCTTGCCCAACTATTTCGCTAAATTTGCATTAAATACTTATCATGGAAAGTAAAAGACAACAACAATACGCCAGACTTATTCAAAAGGAACTTGGAGAAATCTTTCAAAAAGAATCCAAGCTTTTGGTGGGAAGAGGCATGATTACTGTCACGCGAGTAATGGTTAGTCCTGATTTGGGCTTTGCGAAAGCTTACCTGAGTATTTTGATTACTGATCCGGAGGAGACCTTCGATAAAATCGACTCTCATAAAAAGCAAATCAGGCATCAGCTTGCCAAGCGAATTGGGAAATCCGTGAGAATCATCCCTGAGCTTGCATTTTTTCCAGATGATTCTGCCGCCTACGCCCAACATATGGATCAGATTTTCAATGATCTCGATATTCCAGAGAGATCAGAAGATGATGAAGAGCAAGATTAATTTGGGTCATTCCTCGATTTGAACTTCAGCTCATTCATAGCGACCCGGTACTTTCGGAGTAAAAAGAGCAAAAACTTTATTACAGTTTTATCCATCATTTCGATGACAGGGGTGGCTGTGGGGACCATGGCCCTTGTTATAGTCATGTCCGTTTTCAACGGCCTAGAAGATTTGATCAGAGGTCTCTTCGCTAGTTTCGACGCTGAGCTCAAAATAGAGGCGGCTGAAGGGAAAAGCTTTGAGGTGAATGAAGAATGGCTAGAAGAAATTCGAAACGTTGAAGGTGTTTTAGTACTCACAGAGGTGATTGAGGATAATGCTCTTTTTGAATATCAGGGCAATCAAATGGTGGCTAGAATTAAAGGAGTTTCTGATAATTTCCTCGATCAAGGAAGATTCGCAAATGGATACTTTTGGGGAGACACAACTCTGGGAACCGACCTTAGACCAGGAGCTATTTTGGGACGAGGAGTAGGGTTTTTTCTTTCGGTGAACTTAGAAAGTGTCAATTCAACTTTGAAGGTATTTTATCCTAAAACCCCGAGAAGTGCCGCCACATTAGACCCCAATCAGATGTACGGAACTGGCTACCTTGAGCCAAGAGCCTATTTCAGCATTGAGAGACAGTTTGATGATGAATATGTCATTGCTCCTTTGAAATTCACCAAAGAGTTATTGAGCTACGGAGATAAAAGAACCGCGCTTGAAGTCAAGGTGGATGATGGTGAAAGCATAGATGAAGTTCAGGAGAGGCTGAAAGTTTTCCTTGGGCCGGAGTTTCTGGTAAAAAATGCTGATGAGCAACATGCGGGGCTGATTCGAACAGTTAAGCTTGAAAAGCTTTTTGTATTTCTCACCCTTACTTTTATACTGGGCATTGCCTCATTTAATATTTTCTTTTCCCTCAGTATGCTGGCGATAGAAAAGAAAAAGGATATAGCCGTGCTCAAAGCTATGGGAGCATCTGAAAAACTTGTCAAACAGATATTTATCAAGCAAGGGGCATTGATAGCATTAAGTGGAGCTATAATTGGTTTGGTGCTGGGCTATCTCATTTGTTTACTACAAGAGACCTACGGACTTGTATCTTTAGGAATTTCGTCAGCCGTGGTGGAAGCCTATCCTGTGAAGGTCGTTTGGTTAGACTTTTTATGGATTGCCATGGCTGTTCTTGGGATCACCTATCTCGCATCCTTTCGACCCGCTTGGATTGCCTCTCAGGTAGAAACCACAAAAGAGCTTTAATTTCCACAGATTTTTTTGATGATGTTCGAGGCTTGTTCCATGCCTAACTCATCCGCTTTTTGTAGGTTTTGACAGGCTAAATCCATTTGTTTTAACCTATGGTGAGTAATTCCTTTATGGAAGTAGCCAGTAGCTAATGTCGGATCTAATGTGATTACCATAATAAAATCCGCCATGGCCTCATTTAGACGACTTTGCTTATATCTAACTTGGCCTCTTGCCAAATAGGCTTCAAGATTTTGGCTATCGATTTCAATTGATTTTGACAAATCGTCTTCGGCGGATTTATAATTTTCGAGTGATGAAAATGCTCTTCCACGGTAAAACCATGCTTCAGGATCACCAGAATCTAAACGCAAAGCTTCTGTGAAATCTTCGATAGCACCTTCTAGATTAGCATGGTTCATTCGATAGAATCCCCTTTGTTTGAAGGTCTGTGAATTGGCATAATTCTCTTCTACCGTTCTATCCAGATCAGCCAGAAAATCGGCTGAACCGCCATTATTCACCTCTCGAAGCCCTTGTCTGGCCAGTTGATTATCCGGGTCTAGATTCAGGGCCATTTCAAAAGACTCAATAGCTAGATCATTCTCTCCGATTCGTCCTAAGGCCCTTCCCTTTTCCGAATGGTAATTAGGATTCCCAGGGTCGTTTTCTATAGCCCTGTCATGATAATAGGCGGCTGTCTCGTAATATTCCAGTTCGAAGCTACATAGTCCCATATGATAGAAAGCTTCTGCAGGGTTTTCATTTTGAGCAGTGATAATTTGAGAAACCCCCTTATCTCCTGGAGATTTTCTGAAGATAATCTGATTAGTCTCTCCTTTCGGGAGCTTTAAGAAACTGGCGAAATCTTCTATCGAGCTTTCATACAATTCCATTTGATACCTCACTCTTCCACGAATGAAATACGATTCTGCATGCTCGGGTCTAAGGTTAATGGCAATTGAAAAATCTGTATTTGCTTTTACCAGATCCTCCAGCTGTTGGTATGATTGTCCTCTCAGCAAGTAGGCTTCAGCATCTCCTGTATTGTCTCTTATCCAGCTATTTAGGTAACGAATGGAAGACTCCCAGTTTTCATCGTCAAACGCTTCAACTGCCATTTCATAAGAATTCTTTTCCTGAGAAAAAGCATAGGTAGGAAGTGCAAGTAATAAGAGGAAAATCAGTACGCGCATGTGAAAATCAGGAATCGCTTTTGCCAAATTTAAGTCTTGAAAGGCCTTGGTTCAAGAGAGCATACAAACTCCCTAGCAAGCCTAGGCTTCCCGTGAGGTAGGCATAGGCTTCGTTGAAGAAGTTGCGATCAAAGATTCCAATCATGGCAAAACAGATAAGTACAAAGCTGAGTGTGGAAATCTGAATGAGGTTGGAATTTCCGAAGCGCTTTTCGAAGCTCTTGAATTTTTTGAGTTCATCTTCAGATACGTGAGATAGAATAAAACGTCTAAACATTGGACTGAAAAGTTGCCATTCTTTCCAGCCGTGAGCTACATTTTTTAAATGAGTCCGGTTCTCCTTTTTAGGAATGACCACCCCTTTTTGTTTCAATGATGAGAGAATGTCGTCTTGTGCTGGATTGAAAAACCCTTCCACTGCGAATGAGTGACATGCCATCCTTTCTTCGAAATTCAATTCTGACCAAACATTGGCATAATATGATTTCCTACTACGCAATTTTTGGAATAGGTCATCAGGAGAAAGTGACTCATTCGTCTCAGTATTTTCGGCTTTAAGAGGGACAAAGTCAAAAAAGAAATCCGAGAATACTTCAGAAAAGGCTACCCTATCGCGATCCTCTTTCAAGAGTAAGAAAATCTCCTTCCAGCTGAGCCCAGAACTGATGATCAATTTTCCACCCTTCTCGAGTATTTCTGATTTAATGGTTTGGATTTTAGGGATGGATTGGGTGAAGTTTTCCTGCGTATGGAAGTTTTTTAGATAATAGGTCTGGTTTCTTTGGATAATGTTAATTCCTTCAATTTGTGGATCGCTAAGTAGATTGACTATGACGGCATCTGGAATTTTAGAATCCAAAGCATCTGAATCCAAGGAGGTCAGAAATGATAATTGATGTTTCTGATAGGAGGTGGGTGAGGCAGCTTTGTTCCCAAACCTGAAAAAGATACTATCCTGAACCATGGCAATGAAATAAATAAAGGCAATGGCTGCGAGTAAAATTCCCAAAATAACTGTTGCAATACCTGCAGGTTTTGGATGGGGGCGGATTCCCTCTTCTAATTTCTCTCCAAAGAAATAGGCGTCGGGAGCAACAAATGTTTGAATCTGTTTATCAAAAAGATCGGAGACTCCACTCATTAACGTTCTCCTGAATTTTTCATATTCCTTAAAGGATATATCGTCGTTCTCTTCTTGTTCAATGCTCTCGTAATGCCAGATTTTTGTTTCAAATAGCTGGGTTTTAGATTGGATCATGTAGCCAGGAAGGAAGCCAATTACGATGAACCAAATGGACAAATAAAGCGGTAGGATTTGACTTCCTGAGAGCATGGGCTGTCTTCCACTTTTTTGGATGTTAGGCCAAATAAAGGAGAGGATCAAAGTGATGATCAAAAAACTAACAAAAATCCAAGGCTCTGCCTTAAAGCTTAGGGTGCCAATCAGCGTGAGCACAATCAACAGGATGCCCATAAACAAAAGTGGTAGCTGGGCTGATTTTCTATTCTTGAGTTGCACCCAGATACTTTGCTCAGAATTGAAAAAGTTAATGAGGTAATTCAATAAGGCGACCAATACTGCAGTGAAACAACAGAAGATCACGAAGGCCAAGTGATTTATGTTGGCGAAATAATAAATCATCGTAAGGCCAAGACCCAAGAAAAGCATGGTGATAGCCAGGAAGGCCATTTTTAAACTGTTCTGGTCGGTGGGTTTCAGCCAATTATATAAAAACACCTTGAATCCCTTATCTGATACGGACTGGGTGCTTAGCCGCTGAACCACGAGGATCACAAAAAGAAAAATGAAATAGACACTCAGCCATGAAAAGGATTCCAGGCTCGTCAGGGATGAGAATACATGGGTTAGGTTTTCATTGACCAGAAATACCATCCAGATTTTTTGGTCAAAACTGCCATCATCCACAAGTTTCAATACGCCGGTATATTGGTATCCATTAAGATAAAGCTGAATCTGAATCTCTTGATCCTTTCGAATCTCTGAATTATTTCGGAGCAGGGAGCTAAGCTGCACCCATTTATCCGTACTCAGTCCTTCCGAGAGATAGCTGATTGGGATCTGAATTTTTTGGCTCTTGTAAAGAATCTTACCGTCCTCCTTGAAAAGCAAGAATCGATAATCTGAGCTAAAGTCTGAGGAAAAAGCAGAGGACTCTTTTGGTAAGATTTTACCAAGATTAAGGGTTATCGCGTTCAAATAACCATTACTAATTCTATCTGATATGACCGCTTCAAGACCACCCGATCCTCGACTATAATGTGCGCCGATGTAGGTTTTACTAGTGTCTTGATCGGATGAATAATAATTAGCGTATTCACGATCTGAGACATCTATAAACGATTTGGTAAGTGCATTCCTAAAATCAACCGGCACATTGCCATCTCCCGGGAAGACAAATTTTTCTATCAGATGCTTTGGATTATCATTTTCGCAGAGGGTGATTAGAAGGTATTCATTGATAATTTCTGAGGATTCTAGTGACTTGGTATCCAGATCTTTTTCCTGAAGGGATGATTTTTGATTTATTAATCCCTGTCTGAAGTTCTCAGCAGTTTGATTAATGACGGGATCTAAGCCCTCCTTGCTATTTGGAAGATTTCTGAAAAATGAGGAAGCAAAGCCCATTAATAAGGCCAGGCCCACCAAAGATATTCCAACATTAATCACTTTGGCTTGGGAGAGCCGATCTCCTTTTCCGAGATTAAAGATGCTCAGAATGGGAATACTCGCGAGCAGAATTATAAGAACGAAAATTAGAATGGCCAACATCAAGAAATCCACTCTAAGGCCGACCTTTTGAAACTTGCCCTCTTCAAACATTCCTACCACATAAAGATTCAGGTTTTCTAGATTCAGTGGAGCAATGAAACTGCGGTACTGTGTGTTTGAAAATTGAATTTGTTCGATGTAGCTTCCACTTCTAGTATTTAGAGAATCACTAACAATCGGCTTTGGCGCAAGTAGTGAGATACCTTTGAGTTGGCTTGGGTAAATCACGGTTCCTTTTTGATCCGTCATGACCAATAGATCGAATTGACGATTACTTTCTTGCTTTCGGAAGAGCGATTCAAAAGGAATATCCAAATCCATGTAAGCCTTGAGACCTTTGCTGATAGAAAAGCTTCGGTCTACTCCTAAGCTATCTCTGAGTCCTTGCTGGCTGAAATCACTTATCTGCGTTTCATTTAGCCTGAGGGCAAAGGAATATTTTTTTAATCCTTTCTCTGCCAAACTTAGCTCTGTAGGTCTGTCAGGTTTATTAAAGGAAAGATTTGAGTAGCTAGGGTCTGCAGCTTTGAATTTTCCAACTAAAATTCCAGCCATACTTTTCATGACACTATCTCCCTCAAGGTAGGAATAGCCTTTACGTAGGAAATAGCTATCTACTTGAGAATAATAGTCTTCTAGTGCCCGTAATGCATCATTTCTGCTCGCATCTACGCTCCTTACTAGTTGGCTCTCTAGTTCCTTTTGGTTATTAGTAGATTGTAAAAAAAGGATTACTCCCAGAAGTACAATGAGGGGTAATAAAACCAGCCAAATTTTGAAAGTCCTTAGCTTCATAATCAAAAAATCCTTCTAGAATCTAACCCTTAATTGACTGAAAATCAACTTTGCCGAATTAATCAAAAATTAGTTTGAGTTTATCCATCAAAAAAAGAGCGTATTTTTGCAGGCAGGCATGTTTATTGAGGATTGCCGCATTCTGATTGCAAGGAAATTTACACGAGTTCATGAAGTCATTTACCCTATTAGTCGCACTGATATCTTTTAGTGTTTTATCACCCGTTTTCGCTCAAGAGAGCACTGGTTCACTCGATTCTGGAACGATTGAGAGTCAGATTGATTACTTATATCGAAGCTCCAACAACTATCAGGAATATAAAGTCATCAGACGCTCTAGCTTTGAGAAGCTGAAGGGAAATATTCTTGATTCATTAAGAGTCGACAAAGAAGAGGCAGTTCAGCTCAATGCTCAAATAAAAACCCAAGAAGGAACCATTAATGATTTAGAGGGTCAACTCCAGAGTGCAGAAGAAGCGAAGCTGGAGGCCATAGCTGAGAAAGACAATTTCAGTTTTCTTGGAGTTGGGATCCATAAGTCGGTCTACTCAAGCATGATGTGGGTGATAGTTGCGATTCTTGGTTTGGCTTTAGGGTTTTTCTCACTCCAATATTCTCGCAGCTTCAAAAAGATTAAGAAGGCTGAAAAAGATTTAGAAGAAGTTCAGGCGGAATTTGATCAACACAGAAAAAATACGCTTGAAAGAGAGCGAAAGATGAAACGTGAACTTATTGATGCCCAAATGGGTAAAAAATAAGTTTTGTCCTTCTTAGGATTGTTTACTTTTAGTTTATGCAATCCGAACATCCAGTTTTCGATTTTGCGGTTATCGGCCTCGGGGCTGTTGGCTCCTCAGCACTTTACCATTTGAGTGGCTCAGGAGCTAAGGTTATTGGCTTTGATCGCTTTGATCCACCTCATTCTATGGGCTCTTCTCATGGAGAGACAAGGATTACGCGCTTAGCGGTTGGAGAGGGTGAGGATTATGTTGCTCTAGCAAAAAGATCTCAAGAAATCTGGCAAAGAATCGAGCGGCAGTCGGGAAATTCGTTCTTTTTTCCATGTGGAGGAATTTTGATGGATTCAGGCAAGGTTCCATGGGATAAACATGGCTCGCAAGGATTTTTGGAGCGAACCGTGTCTTTTGCTGAGAAAGCAAAAATCTCTCATGAAAGGTATGATCAAACCCAGATTCAAGAATCTTACCCAAATCTTCTCCTTGAGAAAACCGGGAAGTCTTACTTTGAAAATAGTGCTGGTTACGTCTACCCTGAAAAATGCATCACCTCATTTTTGAATTTGGCAAAGCAGAATTCTGCTGAGATCAGGGTGAATAGCCCAGTACTTTCCATCACAGAATCTGAAGGGCTAAATGTAATTCGAACCGGAGCTGGCTCTTTTTTAGCTGAGAAGGTGCTAATTAGCGCTGGAGGCTGGATTAAGGATTTTATTTCCGAATCCAGAAAAAGGAACTTCAAAATCTGCAGACAAATATTGCATTGGCTTGAAATTGATCGAGACTCAGATTGGGAGAACTACCCTGTATTTATGTGGGGCTTTGGGAGCAAAGCTGAAGATTTTATCTATGGATTTCCTTCATTGGATGGGATATCGATAAAAGTGGCTTCCGAGGCATTTATTGATGTGGAACATCCTGATAATTTAAACCGTGAGGTAAGCTCATCAGAGCAAAAGGAATTCTGGGAGGCCAAAATAAAAGGCCGATTAAATGGTTTGACGGGTCGGTTTATTAAGTCCGAAGTTTGTTTTTACACAGTCACAGAGGATGCCAGGTTTGTCATTGAAGAGTTACCTGGAAAGCAAAATGGATTTTTGGTTTCAGCCTGCTCGGGTCACGGCTTTAAACATGCTGCGGCCTTGGGAGAACAGCTAGCAGAGAAGCTAATGGGTCAGAATTTGACCCTGCCTGAGATTCGCTGATTTATTGTGCCCCTTTTAAATTGTGGGCAGCGAATGATTTCACCAGACCAAATACTTTTTCAAAGTAAAGCTCACTTTCTGGAAATAGCAGCTTCATTTCTCTTTGATTCAAAAGCCTGATTTCGTCCAGATATTGTCTGGCATGATCGTCTTCCCACTTCTGTAGCCTACTAAATCGAGTCTTGGTCAATAAGAAATAAACCCATGATTTCGGCATGTTCTGAGCAAAGGGTAAAGCATAGTGCGCCTCAATTGGGAAAGACCGATTCGGAGTTTGGATAAAATGCTTTTTACCAACTCTCATTATTTCATCAGCCATCTTTCTTTGAGCTTCGAAAGTGTATAGATGCTCAATCACAGAATTGGAAAATACCAGATCAAATTCATCATTTTGGAATTGACTCATATCAGTCGCATCACCCGTCATTGCCTTGATTGATGGGTGAGAAGATTCCTCCAGATGAAGGTTTAGCAGGGTGATTTGTGAATTTGGTAGATCAATTATCGAGCTGTCTCTCCAGAAATAATCGGTTCCACCTACATCAAGAATGCTGATTTTGGCTTCTTTTTCATAGGTTTCAAAGAATAAGGCCTCAAAATCTTCAAGCCTTTTTGCACGAAATTTTGCCCCTAAAGAATTGGGTTGATCCGAAGATTTAAAAAGATCAGAAATGGAGCCCATCAGATATATTGAAACTTTGAGGACACAAATAAACTCAAAAGTAATTAGGCTTGAGAATTCTTTTCTTAATTTTAAGCTCGAAAAGTGACTTTACTTTTTTTGGGTGATTTCCTGAACTAATCAAGATTGGGATTCACTTTTGAATACTTTTATGAAAAGAAGGTTCGACACATATTTTCCATGGCTTTTTTTAGTCGCAGATTTTTTTGCTTCGTGTTTAGCTCTTTGGGTTTGTAGTGTAGCACTTAACACATTTGGTTTATTCGAAAATGTGAGTTCGAGTGCACTATTGCCTCTTTCCTTTCTTTGGGCGCTGATTTCTGGTTTAAGGAAAGATTACAAAATCGGTAGAACAGATGAGTATGAGGTTACTTTAAAACATCTGTTAATTACAGTTTTCTGGTTTATTGGAGCCATGGCTGTGCTTTGGATACCTCTTCATAAACCGCAGTTCCAGCTAATCCCAATTATGCTCTTTGGCCTTGGCATAACCTTGTTTATGGGTATGTTCAGAGTAGGAGTTCATATGATCCTCAGGGATTACCGTTCTCACGGGCATAATTATAGAAATGCAGTCATAATTGGTAAGGGCGGTACAAGTCCTAAACTTGCGGATGTCTTTAGGATTCGTAAAGACTTTGGAATCAACTTTCTGGGCTATTTTGATAATCAAGCTCAGTGTAAGCAGACAAGAGGTAATGTAGAGGCATTCTTTGATCAGGCGGAAGAGTTAGATCTTGATCTTATTTATATCCATGAGCAGCTAGATCCCAAGACAGTCAAGAGTATCATCGACTACGCAGATGAGAATTATATAAAGGTTAAGATGATTCCAGGAGGGAGCCTTCAACTTGAGAAGAACCTATCCTTCTCACGATATGGTGATTTCTCCGTTATCAATGTTAATGAAATTCCACTTGACAATGTCCTTAATTCGGTATTGAAAAGAGTGTTTGATATTCTTTTCAGTGGATTTATGCTTGTCGCAGTATTGTCATGGATGATACCACTGGTAGGGATTTTAATTAAATGGGAGTCCAGAGGGCCTATCTTCTTTATTCAGAAGAGAAATGGTATCAATAATTCCGTCTTCAATTGTTTGAAGTTCCGATCCATGACTCCCAATGATTATTCGGATGAAAAACAGGCCACTAAAAATGATCCAAGGGTAACCCGAATTGGAGCATTTCTTAGACGTACTTCATTGGATGAAATGCCACAATTCATAAACGTCCTTCTTGGCGATATGTCGATTGTAGGGCCTCGCCCACATACGGTTCCCATGAATCAAGATTTTAAAACTCAAGTGGCTCGCTATGATTCAAGACATAAGATTCGGCCAGGAATTACAGGGTTAGCCCAAGTGCGAGGATATAGAGGTGAGATAGAAAACCCGTACCAGATTCGAAACCGTGTTCGTCTGGATTCCTTCTACATCAATAACTGGTCTTTTCTATTAGACATGGGTATCATGGCTAAGACCTTCAATGAGGTGATTTCCAATAAGGATGATGCTTATTAAGCCATCTGGAATCTGCAAATTTTGCAACTCTTCTTCTCTTCATGAATTCCAAGCCCAAGAAAGGATGCTAGGCTTGGGTGGAAAATTTATTTATCAGGAATGCCGGAACTGTGGTTCATTACAGCTGAGTAATATTCCCAAGGATCTATCTACTTACTATCCGAAGGATTATTATTCTTTTTCACCCTTAGTTAAATCATCCCCATTAAAAAACCTGATAAAAAAGGTTCGGATGAAGCTGTTTCTATCTGGGGTGGCTGGTTTGGCCCCTAGCTATGGGTATTGGCTGAACAGGCTAGAACCAAATTTGAAGGATAAGATTGCGGATGTGGGCTGTGGGAATGGTCAGCTTATTTATGAGCTCCATGTTGGGGGTTTTAAAAATCTTCATGGATTCGATCCATTCGCTGAGGGGGATGCTATGCTCGCGGAGAATTGCTACCTATGGAAAAAGGAATTAAGCGAGGCGGATTATTCTTTTGACATCATCATGATGCACCATTCTTTCGAGCATATGTCAGATCCGAAGCAGGTTTTGACAGATTGCTACAATCATTTGAATCCAGGGGGGAAGCTTTTGGTCCGAACTCCCATTTCTGATGCAAAGGTTTTTCAAGAGGAAATGGAACTCTGGGTACAACTAGATGCTCCACGGCATCTGGTTATACCATCAATAAAAGGCTTTAGATCAGTCGCTGAGGAGATTGGTTTTGACCTCAAAGAAGTAGTTTTTGATTCGGAAGCTTTTCAGTTTTTAGGCACCGAATTATATAAGAAGGGTTATCCTTTGAGTCCGGAGAACTTGGATAAATACTTCACGCCTGAGGAGCAAATGGAGTACAAAGAAAAAGCCCTTCTATATAACGAGAAGGGCCTTGGCGATCAGGTTTGTTTCTATCTGGTAAAGAAAGACTAGATTTTAAACAGGGCTTCAAAAAATCCAATCGTCTCACCTTTCTTTTTAAAGATTAGCATAGGGACCTTATTATTTGCTGCGATTAAGTCCTCTGCTGTGCTACCTAAAACTATGGCAGCAGATTTTGATCTTCCTCTGGATCCTAGCAGGATCATATCAGCATCAATTTCAAGCGCATAGTCTAATAGGATTTCACCGTCATGATTGCTTTCTCTTCGGATGAAACTGCACTCAACCTTTTTCTCATGTTTCTTCAGAAATTTTTCATAGTCTTTATGCGCATTCTCCTGCATGATTTCAGAGAATTCATCATAGCTCTTCCCAGTTTTCGAGTAGCCATGTGGGATATCGAAGATGTTGACTGGAACCATTTCTGCACCCATTTCATCCGAAATTCTCTCACCAAACTCAAAAATCATATGATTGTGAGAGGAGAAATCCGTGGGGACCATGATTTTTTTAGGCAAACCAGGAGGCCTTTTTTCCTGGAGCATCAGAATCGAACAAGGGGCTTTTTTTGCCACTCCTTTTGCAAGAGTGCCTTTGCCATCAAGTGTTTCTTTTCGACCCATGATGATTAAGTCCACATCCTTAATTCTTGCCCACCTCAAAAAGGTATCCAGGGGATGTTCTCCTTCTTCCGCAAAAATCTCTATGTCTACGGACTCTGGAAATTTATGCTGCTTTAGCTTATCCTCCATTATTGCCTCGATGGATTCATCACCGGGTGCCAAAAGGTCTGGATATCGGTCCAGTACGTCTTGAGGAATAGCCAAGTTTTTGGACACATGCATGAAGTAGCACTTTTCTATACCCAAAAACTCTAAAAAAATGATAGTCTTTTCGATCAGAATATCATCCATTTCGGTTAGGTCGAGACCTACCAATGCTGTTGAAAATTGCTTCATTGCTTAGGTTATTTCAAATCTTAATTTAAGGCATTGCTTCTGGAAATAGAATAGTTTTATGTTTTTTAGGCCGATAAGCAGGCAATAGTTTCATGAAACAATTAGCGAAGTATTTTCTGGCCTTTGTTCCAAAAGGGACCATTCAGGAAAAAGCTCAAATTCTTAAAGATCAGATCAAGTCTGACTTCGGAGTGAAATATGCCCTGAAATCTCCTGCCCATGTCACTGTAAAAATGCCTTTCATTTTTAATGAAAAGAAAGAGCAAGTGCTAATTGAATCAATCCAAAACTTTACCAGGCTATATGAGCCTTTTAGTGTTCAAGTCAGTGGATTGGATACGTTCGGAAGAAGGGTGATTTTCTGGGACATCCTTCCGAATTCAGCCCTGCATTCATTTCAATCCGATTTGAAGGTCTTTTGTAAGCGAGAGCTAAAGCTAGTAGACGAGCTTGCTGACAATAACTATCACCCTCACATGACCATAGCTTTTAAAGACCTGAAGGAGAAGAACTTTGATAATGTGATGGAATTGGTTCGAAAGTCCCAGATCTCGGATGAGTTTCTTGCGAACGAATTGAGTCTTTTGAAGCGAATCGAAGACCGATGGGTCGAAATTTCCAGAATCAAAATGAAAGCTCCTGAAAATTAAAGAAATGGAAATGTTTAAGTAACAGTTTTTCAGCGGGCAAATCAGAAATTACAACATATGTTTGCTGTTTTTTGCCTTACTGTTACCTCGCTATTTAGTCTGAATTCAGTTCCTGATTCTGGAATTACGGAAGATTCATCTCTGACGATTCTTCAAAAAAACCTTTCTCTCGCTGAAGAAGAAGGAAACCCGTACTTACAGGCAGAAACTCAACTCCAATTAGCTGAATACCTTATCGGTTTTGGACTTTATGAGTTGGCATCCGAAAATCTCGCGAATGCCCAAGATCTCTTCTTGGAATTGAATTCTGAAGCTGGCTTAGCTGCTAGTAAAAATCTTTTGGGTCAACTCTATTATCAATCTGGTTCGGTGCCGAAGGCTTTGGAACAGCACCAAGATGCAATCCAGATTTTCAGGCAAACAAAAAATGTAGAAGCCCTCATTCATTCGTATGGTTTGCTCGGGAGTATGTATGAAAAATCAGGAAATTATAAAGGGGCTTTAGAGAATCAGCGAACTGCCCTGGGACTTCTGGGTTTTTCCCGCGAATCTGAGCTGAGGGCTGAAATTCTTGAGAATATCGGAAGCATACACGAAGACTTAGAGCATTACGATTCTGCGAAATGGTACTTTTTGCTGGCTTTGAATAACTCAGGCACCGAATTGTCCGAAAACAGAAAGATCAGTATTCTGAATAATCTCGGTGATGCCTATTTTAAATCTGGGGCTTTGGATTCCGGAAAATACTTCACTGAAAAGGCAGTTCTCCAAAGCCAGCAACTTGGAAATTTTGAGGAATTGAGAAGTTCCCTGGAAGATTTAGCGGAAATCGAATTTGCTTTGGGTAATACTGAAAGGGCCTACAGAATTTTAGAGCAATCCAGTGAGCTCGGAGAAGAATTATTTTCGAACCAAGCCGCCAATAATCTAGCTGTTTTGGAATCTCAATTTGAGAGTATTATTCAAAATCAAAGAATTAAGCAACTGGAGAACCTACGCACTAAGGATCTTTGGCTTAAATCTCTATTCCTATCCCTTGCTGTTCTTGCCTTGATTTTAGGTTGGCTAATTTATAATCGTCAGAAATTGAAGATTCAAAACAGTCAAAGGATTCTGGAGCAGAAGGAATCCATGATCGAGCTGACAGAAACCTTAGCCGAGAAAGAAAAGGAAAATAGGAGGCTTGTCGAATTGAGATTGGATCAAGAAGAAAAGGCCTTTGCCAGATCAAAATCAGCTCAGGCCCTTCATATGATCGAGAAAAACAGACTATTAGAGACTATCCTCCAAAAGTTGGATAGACTTCTCCAAGCTGAAGCGCGTGACCAAAGGAAGGGGATTAGGAATTTGATGAAAGAGATTGATTTCAAATTCAGCAAGGACAGTGATTGGCATGAGCTAGAAGAAAATCTGGATCATCTTAATTCTGGGTTCTTCAGAGAGCTGAAAGAACGGGGAATTCAACTTACGCAAAGCGAGACTAAGTTGGCGAATTTGATGTTGATGGATTTGAGTTCAAAGGAGATTGCATCGAACATGGGTATTACTCCTGCAAGTCTTAGAATTTCAAGGTATCGATTGAGAAAGAAGCTTAGATTGGAAAAGCAAGAAAGTCTAAGGCAATTCCTTCTTCGTGCTTGATTGATGATTTTTTAACTTCTTGTTAACAAAATCTAATAGGTTTAAAATCAATCAATTAAGTATAATTTTCCCTCAAATTGTTAGCGTTTTGTTTACGCTTTGTTTTTTTCAAAATCTTCATTACTTAACCTTGAGTTTCCATTGGCTTGAGTAGTCCTCGCTAAAATTGTATGTGATTTTTAACCTACAATTTATGCTTAAAACACCTCTCCCAATCGCCTTACTTTCAGGGTTGATATTTTTTTCCTGTCAACCGGAAAATGGAGAAACTGACGCGGAAAAGCCACAGAATTCGGCTGAAAGTTCAGAACCCATTAAACCACTGTTCGTAACCGACACAGTAAAATACGATTCAGATGATCCTGCGATCTGGGTGAACCCCTCAGACCCGAGTTCTAGTTTGATTTTGGGGACTGATAAAGATATGGATGGGGCTATTTATGTCTTTGATCTGGAAGGGAATAAAATTGATTCACTGATTCGCTCTGATATTAAGCGACCTAATAATGTAGACGTGGGATATGGTCTTCAGCTTGCTTCTGGCAATGTCGACTTTGCAGTGACAGGAGAGCGGTTTACCTCTAGAATTCGATTCTTTTCACTACCAGATATGACAGAGCTCATGCCCGGAGGCCTGGAGGTTTATCAGGGTGAAACTGGTGAAGGCTTTCGGGATTTGATGGGAATAGCTCTCTACCAGAATACAAAAAATGGGAAGAACTATGTTTTTGCCGGCAGGAAAAATGGACCTATCGATGGTACTTACCTCTGGCAATATGAAATCCTAACCGAAGATGATGAAATCTCACTTGAGTTGGTTCGAAAGTTCGGTCAGTACTCCGGGCTGAAAGAAATAGAAGCTCTAGCTGTGGATAATGAATTAGGCTTTATCTACTATTCGGATGAAGGAGCTGGGGTAAGGAAATATTACGCAGATCCTGAAAAAGGAAATGAAGAGTTAGCCTTTTTTGCTCAGGAGGGCTTTGCTGACGATCATGAAGGTATTTCCTTCTACAAACTAGATAATGGGACTGGATACATCTTGGTCTCAGATCAGGGATCCAATAAATTCCATGTCTTCCCTAGGGAAGGTGAAGGGGAGAATCCCCATGCTCACCCCTTAATCACCACCATTTCCACTTCGACTATTTCAAGTGACGGTTCCGAAGCTGTCAGTCTTGGACTGGGACAAAATTTCCCAAATGGGCTTTTCGTGGCCATGTCGGATGATAAGACTTTTCAGATTTATCGCTGGGAGGATATCGCCGGCGAACAACTCAAAACCAAAAATTAAATTTTAGCCAATAAGTAGTATGAAAACACAATTACTCAAATCGATTTGTTTGGCATTTTTTATCCTTTCTTCCTCGGGTGTTTGGGCACAGGGAATTTTGACCGGAAGGGTGATTGATGATCAAAACTTGTCCTTACCAGGGGCAAATGTTCTTCTGGTAGGTAAGCAAACAGGGACAGTCACTAATCAGCAAGGTGACTACTCTATATTAAGGCTTCCAGCTGGGGATTATGAAGTTCAAATTTCTTATTTGGGATACGAAACTGTGTCCAAGGAGGTCACAATTTCGGAAGGAGCTACCACTGTCCTCAATGTCAAAATGAATGAAACAATGATCGAAGGCGCTGAATTTTTGCTCATTGGTGACCGATTGAAAGGTCAAGCCAAAGCACTTAATCAGCAAAAAACCAATGCGAACATTACCAATATCGTTTCCAGTGATCAGATAGGAAGATTTCCAGATGCTAATGTCGGAGACGCACTGAAGAGAATTCCCGGTATCACCATGCAAAATGATCAGGGTGAAGCGAGAAATATCATTATCCGAGGAATGGCACCGCAGCTTAACTCTGTAACCTTAAACGGAGAAAGGATTCCTTCGGCAGAAGGTGATAACAGAAATATTCAAATGGATCTGATTCCATCTGATATGATCCAGACCATTGAGGTGAATAAAGCGGTTCTACCAAGTATGGATGCTGATGCTATCGGTGGAGCTGTAAATCTGGTTACTCGCCAAGCTCCGAATTCTTTAAGAATTTCTGGAACAGCTGCAGGAGGTGTTAATCTCCTTTCAAATAAGCCTATCTGGACAGGAGGATTAATTATAGGAGACCGCTTCGCTAATGATAAGCTAGGTGTGATTCTTTCTGCATCTTATAATAACCACGATTTCGGATCAGACAATATTGAAGCGGTTTGGTATGACTCAGACAATGGCTTGGCTTTGGAAGAATTCGACATTCGTGAATACAGAGTACAAAGGGTTCGTAGATCAGTGAGCCTAGCTTTGGATTATGATATCAATGATGATCATAAAATCTACATTTCTAGCATGTATAATCATAGGGATGATTGGGAGAATAGATTTAGAATGAGAGTCAGTCAATTGGATGATTCATTCGATGATGGGGATTTCACTCAAACAGCTCCTGGAGTTTTCCAAACAGTAGGTCGGGTAGAATATCAAACCAAAGGGGGCCTAGATAATGATCGGGTAAAGGCCACTAGGCTTGAAGATCAAAGAGTTTATAATGTGACTCTTGGCGGTGATCACCTTTTCAATCGATTAAAAATGAACTGGAATGTGACCTATGCCAAAGCTTCAGAAGAAAGACCATTTGAGCGATACATTTCTTACCGGGAAAGTGGACAAAACGTAACTGTGGATATTCGAAATCCGGAAAAGCCTTTTGCTTACCTGACTAATCGAAATGATAATTTCAATATCGGGTTCAACGAGATCAGTGAGCAATATGACTACACAGATGATCAGGATTTGAATGCCAGATTAGACTTCAAACTTCCATATAGTAATAGAGGTATTCTTCAGTTTGGTTTGCGATATCGAGGAAAGGATAAATTGAGAGATAATAACTTCTTTGGCTATGAGCCAGTAGATTTGGATGCCTTTGGTCCAACTCTAGGTGATGTACCAAATAGAGATTATTCTGATCCAGATTATCTCAATGGGTCTCAATACCAAGTGGGTTATTTTGCCACTCCAGAATTCCTGGGAGGCTTGGACGTGAAAAATGCGTCTCTCTTTGAAGAAGAAGATATCCTAGATGAATACGTCCCAGGAAATTACACTGCGACCGAAAACATTGTTGGGGGTTATGTACAAGCGGATCATCAATTCTCGGATAAATTCTCTGCCATAGCTGGTTTGAGACTGGAAAGAACAATGATCGATTATGAAGGGAATATCCTTGATTTGGACAATGGAACTATTAGTCCTGCTGTAGGTGATCAGGATTATACGAATGTGATGCCTGGCGTTCACTTGAAGTATGATTTCACACCAAATTCTATTCTTCGATTTGCATGGACGAATACTATTGCCAGACCAAACTATTTTGATTTAGTACCCTATGCAGAATTCAGTCCTGAAGATGATGAATTGGCTAGAGGAAATCCAAACCTTCAGCCATCAACTGCCATGAACTTTGACTTGATGATGGAGCGATACTATGATAATGTGGGACTGATTTCCATCGGAGGTTTTTATAAGGATATTGACGACTTCGTTTACACCATCACTACCCAAGGCTTCGATGATCCAAACTTTGGAAATGACCTTGAATTCTCTCGCCCAGAGAATGGAGGTACAGCAGAGGTTTATGGCTTTGAAGCTTCTATTCAGAGACAGTTTTGGACCAATTTCGGTGTTTACCTAAACTATACCTATACACAGTCTTCTACTACTGGAATAGAGGGAAGAGAAAGCGAAGATTTAGAATTGCCAGGAACTGCGCAAAACATGTTTAATGCCTCCTTATCCTATGAAACTGAGCGATTAGTATTACGAGTATCCTTGAATTATGCTTCGGATTACATTGACGAGCTTGGAGGGGAGCCTTTCGAAGACAGATATTATGGAGAGCAGACCTTCCTTGATGTGAATGCTTCTTATGCGGTTACACCAAAGTGGAGGATTTTTGCCGAAGGCAATAACCTGACGAATCAGCCTTTGAGATACTATCAGGGTATCCGTCAAAGAACCATGCAGGAAGAGTTCTATAACGCAAGATTTAACTTCGGATTGAAGTTTGACCTTTTTGATTGATTGAGTGGCGAGTTAATTAGGCCGGTCCACAGGGATCGGCCTTTTTTATTGCTTAGAAAGAAGACCACCTTCCTCACCTTCGCTCAGCAGAAGACTTTTTGGGGTAGAGTAGCCCGGAAAGTATACATGCACGATGTTTTGTTGTCCATCAAAACTCTCCAGGAGGATCCTGCAATCGACATATAGCTCAGTGATCTCATCTATTGGTTCAGACTCGATATAAAACCAAATGGCATCTTCTTCAATCTCATAGCCCAGATAGTTTAGCTCAACTTCATTCTCTTGGACGCTAAGGGTAGTTTTTTTGATTAAGTAATCGGCGAAAATCTGATTTAACCCTTCCTCGTCTTTGGTCTCCAAAATATCTACCGTTTGACCTGTGTACTCATTCAATTCTATTTCCAGATCATCCCAAAAAACTTTTTGAGCCATTTCCAGCCTTCCGGATTGGGGATTCTGTCGAATTTCTGTGAGGGAAATATAAAATGGGTGAGCAAATAGGCCCATCCATCCCCAGATCAGCAAAGCGATGTAATTATGTTGCATTTAATACTATTTACTTGTTTTGTTTTGGGAGAATCAAGTATACTTGCCGCAATTTACTTCTTCTGGAAGTATTTATTTCTTTCAGCACCCAATGAATTCATTCGAACTGTATTTCAAACTCGGAGTTCAGCATATTTTAGATCTACGAGGCTTTGATCACATTCTTTTCATTCTTGCTCTTTGCGCGGTGTTTTTGCCGAGAGATTGGAAGAAGATCATATGGTTAGTGACTTCATTTACGGTGGGCCATACGATCACGTTGGCCTTAGCGACCTTTAAGCTGATAAATGTAAATGCTTCTCTGATTGAGTTTTTGATTCCGGTGACCATTGCCATTACGGCAGTGTCCTCGATTTTCAAACCAAGGCCTACTACGACAAGAGGTTTTCAGTTTGCTTATGTATACGCTCTTTTTTTTGGATTAATCCACGGACTTGGCTTTTCGAATTACCTTAGGGAGCTTTTGGGAAAGGAGGCCAGCATTTGGCAACCCTTACTTGCGTTTAACCTTGGATTAGAGCTGGGACAGGTAGTGATCGTGGGAATTTATCTCATTGCTACGTCCATTATCGTGGGATTGGCTGGAGTAAATCGGAAAGATTGGGCATTGATATTATCCTCTTTTGTGCTGGGTATTTCATTTATGCTGATGATAGAAACGAAATTTTGGTAACCAATAGATTGAATATGAGAATTAAACTGACCTTTATGGCTTTGCTTGGGCTCCTGACGACTGGGGTTTTTGCACAGCATTCAGAACAAAATCATGGAGAGCGCTTCGAGCAGCTTGGCACGATGCTTCGTTCTCCAAACGTTTATCGTACTGCGTCTGGTGCTCCCGGACATATGTACTGGCAACAGAAAGCTGATTATAAAATCGATGTAGAACTAGATGATGACAATCAGTCTATCAAGGGTTCCGAGACGATTACATATTATAATAACTCTCCTGATCAACTTACTTATCTATGGATTCAGCTAGAGCAAAACCAAAGAGGTAAAGATTCAGAGACTCCAAAGGTCACCCAATCGAGAATGGGAAGAGGAATGACACTTCGAGGTCTCCAAGGAATCATGTGGCATTCTGAAGATTATGCCTACCAGCTTTTGGATGTGAAGGACCAAAGCGGAAACCAACTTCCAGTGGCAGTTAATCAGACCATGATGAGAATTGATCTTCCTAAGCCACTGAAGGCTGGAGATTCTTTCACATTCTCCATCGATTGGACTTTCAATATTCATGACAGAATGAGCTTTATCGGAGGTCGTCCCGGATATGAGTATTTCCCAGAAGATGGAAACTATCTCTACACGATGGCTGAGTGGTTCCCAAGAATGGCTGTTTACTCAGACTTCGAAGGTTGGCAGAATAAGCAATTCCTTGGAAGAGGAGAATTTGCTCTCGTATTCGGTGATTATGAAGTTAATATCACCGTTCCTTCGGATCATATGGTAGGTGCCACAGGTGAACTTCAAAACCCAAAAGATGTGCTATCAAGTACTGAGATGGACAGATGGAATCAGGCGAAAGAAACGTTCGATGCTCCAGTCGTAATCAGAACTCAGGAAGAGGCAGAAGAGCTTGAAAAAGGAAAAGCATCTGATAAGAAGACTTGGACATTTAAGGCTGAAAATGTAAGAGACTTCGCATGGACTTCTTCCAGAAAGTATATCTGGGATGCCATGGCTGTAGAACAAGGGGGAAATAATGTGATGGCCATGTCATACTATGCCAAGGAAGCTAATCCACTTTGGGGTCAGTATTCTACCCGAGTGGTAGCACATACTTTGAAGTCTTATTCTGCTCATACATTTGATTATCCATATCCTGTGGCAATCTCTGTGGAGGCGAGTAATGGAATGGAGTATCCTATGATTTGCTTCAACTATGGTCGCCCTGACAAGGATGGTACGTATTCTGAAGCTATCAAAAACGGCATGATCTCAGTAATCATCCACGAAGTTGGGCATAACTACTTCCCAATGATTGTGAACTCTGACGAGCGTCAGTGGACTTGGATGGATGAAGGTCTTAACACCTTTATGCAATTCATGGCTGAGCAGGAGTGGGATAGAAACTATCCTTCCAGAAGAGGTCCTGCACATAAGATTGCCCCATACATGAGAAGTGAAAAGCATTTGCTCGAGCCGATCATGACGAATTCTGAGAACATCATCCAGTTTGGAGCGAATGCTTACGCAAAACCGGCTACTGCTCTGAACATTCTTAGAGAAACCATCATGGGTAGAGAGCTATTTGACTTTGCTTTCAAAGAGTATTCAAGAAGATGGATGTTTAAGCACCCAACTCCTGAAGACTTATTCAGAACTCTTGAGGATGCTTCGGCAGTGGATTTGGATTGGTTCTGGAGAGGTTGGTTCTATGGTACTGAGCCAGTAGATATTTCTTTGGATAATGTGGCTTGGTACAAGCTGGACAATAGAACTCCTTCCGAAAAGAAAGCCGAGGCTGCAGCTGCAGCTGAAAGAGAAGAGACCTATGTAAGTCGCAAGAATAACGAAACAGACGTTCCGGAAACTTACACCGAAGCTGATCCTGAAACCTCTGATTTCTATACTACATACAACCCATTTGAGGTAACTCCACAGGATGAGGCAGCTTACGAGAGCTTTATGAATAGCCTTAATGATCAGGAAAGAGAGCTAATGAATAGCGACATGAATTTCTATGAACTCAGCTTCAGTAATGTGGGTGGTTTAGTTATGCCTATCATCCTTGAGTGGCAATACACTGATGGAACTACTGAAATCGAAAGGATTCCGGTGAACATCTGGAAGCTAAATGAATCTGAAGTGACCAAGGTATTTGCAAAGGAGAAGGAGGTAGCTCAGGTTGTTCTGGATCCGCTTCGTGAGACTGCTGATATCGATGAGTCAAATAACTACTGGCCAAGACAATACCAGCCATCTCGATTCGAATTGTATAAGCGTCAGGGTAGAGCTAGAGGAGTTTCTTCTGGAAGCAACCCAATGAAAAGGGCTCAGAGCAGAAATTAATATTGCTTACCAAGTAAATGAAAGCCGGTCTATTTGACCGGCTTTTGTTTTTTATTCGCTTCGAACTCTCTGGTCCTTTCGATCTGTTCTTCCACGTTCCATTCCACTGGGACTCTTTTTCTTTGAAGAAATGCTGCGATGGGTTCTAGTCCAATTTCCGCTCTTCGCTTTTCCAGGTTTTCAGGATCTTTGATGGGCCAAAGGTTCAAACTTTGGGTTTCCGGATAATACTTGATCTGGGTCCCATAGATTTGAAGGTCTCCTCTTTCGGTAGCTATCCTGTCTTCTGCCCTTGCCAGCAGTGCCGGGTCCAGATTTTTTGAAGCCACAGCTTCCCTCATCATGGGGAGATACATAATCCTCACATCGTTTTCTGAATGCTGAATCACATTGCAGATTGTGATATTTCCTCTTGAGCCGATTACACTTATATCAGGCCAGCCATGGGTATCGAGAAGCTCTCGAATCTTCTTTTCGTTGATATCATGGTTCTGATGATAAATTTTATCCTGCCTATTAAACTCCTCTGATTCAAAACCATGAACTCTGCCTATTGAATCCCTCTTACGAATCGGTAATTGCTCTGCCTTCCAAATTGAATCTAGCCATATATTTAGGCCCTCATCGCTTAAATAGCCCAGGTATTTGACCTCTTCCTTGCTTTGGGTGAAGCCTAAATGTGAAAAGCCAAAACAGAAAAAAAGTAGAACGAATAGGTGCTTCATGGTGGCGTTAGGTAAATCATTTTTTGAACTTAGTTCAAAAATTTAATCTCCTGAATTTCAATTGGAACTGTTTTTGTTAAAAAATCTAATATCAAATTCTCGGGCTTTTTCCGGGGCATTGATTATTTTAACCTATCACTTAACCAAGACAACCTTTTTATGAGCGAAGTACAATTGAAAGAGCTTGAGTCGCAGATTGCAGATTTGAAGGGACAGCTAACCGGAGATATGTTTGCAGACATGGAAGTTCGTGACCAAATCCATAACCTTGAGATGAAGCTCAAAGGTGTGAAACCAATGGATTCTAAAATTGATTGCGTAGGCTGCGGAAGCTAATAAGGCTTTGGCACGCTACTTTATTATCTATAAACCTTTCGGGGTTTTAAGCCAATTTAGCGGAGAGGGGCAGACACTTGCCTCTCTTTTTTCTTTTCCGAAGGACGTGTATCCTGTTGGGCGACTTGATAAAGATAGCGAAGGTCTTTTGCTCATCACCAACGATAAATTTTTAAACAATCAGCTCCTCAATCCCCGCTTTGGCCATCAGAGGACTTATCTCACCCAAGTGGAAGGAATCCCTACGGATGAGGCCATAAAAAACCTGGCTAAGGGAGTTCAGATAAAAGTCGATGGTAAACCTTATCAGACGAAGTTTGCTATCGCAAAGCTAAGGAAGGATCATCCAAATCTTCCTGACAGGAATCCACCCATACGCTATCGAAAAAATGTTCCCGACTCCTGGGTTGAATTAACCTTAATAGAAGGAAAGAATCGTCAGGTTCGAAAAATGACCGCAGCTGTAGGTTTTCCGACCTTAAGACTCGTTAGGTGGTCTATAGAAAAACTGACGATCGAAGGGTTTCAGTCTGGCGAAGTGCGAGAGCTGGATGAAAAAATGATTTATCACCAGCTTGGCCTTACGGGTTTCCGAAAAACAAGAAGGTGAGTCTAGTTAACAAGTTGACTGGCAACCGATGACTGTTAACTCACGAGCATTCTTAAAAAACTTTAAAATCACCATCCATCCATTCGTATCCCATGCTAATGATTTAAGATTGTGGTTTGGTAGCTAATCTTCTATTTTAGCAGACTCTAAAAACGAAACCAACATGCATCAGGAAAAGATTCAGGAAGTCATTCAGGAAGTCGCGAAAGTCGTGGTCGGCCAGGAGAGAATGGTTAATAGACTGTTAATTGGCCTTTTCACCAATGGGCACATTCTTTTGGAAGGTGTTCCAGGGCTTGCAAAGACTTTAACTGTTAATACACTTGCTAAAGTACTTCACCTAGACTTCAATAGAATTCAGTTTACCCCGGACCTCTTGCCAGCTGATTTGGTAGGAACCATGATCTATAATCAGCAGAAAGCTGACTTTGAAGTGAAAAAGGGACCTATCTTCTCAAATTTGATTCTTGCGGATGAGGTGAACCGATCTCCTGCAAAAGTTCAATCGGCTTTGCTGGAAGCCATGCAGGAAAAGCAGGTTACCATTGGAGAGACTACCTATCAGCTTGATCGACCGTTTCTTGTTCTTGCAACACAAAACCCGGTAGATCAGGAAGGAACATATCCACTACCTGAAGCGCAGGTGGATAGATTTATGATGAAGGTGCATATCGACTATCCTTCTAAGTCTGCTGAGATGGAGGTGATGCGCAGAATGGCGAATATGCAATTCAATTCTGAGGTGAACGCCATTCTTTCTAAGCAGGATATTTTTGAAATCAGAGATGAGATTAATGCCGTGAAGATGGCTGAGCCACTCGAGCACTATATCATCGAGTTGGTGTTTGCGACGAGATTCCCTGAGCAATATGGTCTGAAGGAAGAAAAGAAATACATTCAGTTTGGAGTATCCCCAAGAGCGAGTATAAATCTGAATCTTGCTTCCAAAGCCATAGCCTTCCTGGATGGTCGAGATTATGTATTGCCTGAAGATATTAAGGAAGTGGCCGAGGATGTATTAAACCATCGAATTATCCTTAATTATGAAGCCGAAGCAGACGGAATTAATACACGAGATATCGTCAAAATACTAATGGAAAAAGTACCGATAAACAAGTCGGTAACATTCAATTAACACAAAAATGTAGATTTAAAGGCTTCTCGTGGGGGAAGTCTTTTTTTTTGCCAAAAAAATTAATCCAATATTAAATTTCTAAAGCTTTGTTAAAAAAAGCATAATTAAAAATATTCTTTGGCTAGGTGAAATTGATACACTTTTGCAGCGTCCAATTGGGACAAACCACTACAAAATCAATTTTAACCGATGAAAAAATTACTTTATCACACCTTTATTTTTGCTGCTCTGGCGATAGGCTTCACGAGCTGCGACGAGGATGAAGATCCAGACAATGGAGTAACCATTTCTGGCATTCCACCAACAGCTAATATTGCCGTTGGAGAGACTTTAGGCCCAGTAACTGCTACAGCTACAGCACCTGATGGTTTAGCTGAGTTGGTTATCACCAAGGATGGAACGGCATTCTTAACTGTTCCATTGTCTGGAACAACTGCTTCTGCTCCTTTCACCTATACTGCTTTGCCAGAAGATGCAGGAAAAAGCCTCGTATTTGAATTTCGAGTGACTGACGTAGATGGTGATTTTGCTGTTGCAACTCACGTCCTTACCGTTGACGCTGAGGAGACTGTGATTAATGTAACTGAAAATATCACTGCTGATGTAACCTGGGAAACGGGCAAAGTTTATATCCTTCAAGGCAGAATTTCTGTTGAGGCAGGATCTACTCTTACTATCCAGCCTGGCGTAATTGTTAAAGGTTCTGCAGGATCTGGCGCAAATGCTTCTTCCCTTATCATTGCAAGAGGTGCCACTATCAACGCAGTTGGTGAGGCTAATAATCCTATCATCTTCACTTCTTTCGCTGATCAAATTCAGCCAGGTGAAATCGTATCACCAAACTTAACTCCAGACATCAATGGACTATGGGGCGGCGTAATCATCCTTGGAAACGCTACTTGTTCTCTAGGTGGAGATGTAACTGAGACTCAGATCGAAGGTATTCCACCATCAGATACCAATGGACTTTATGGAGGAAATGACGACGACGATAACTCTGGTATGTTTAAGTATGTATCTATCCGACACGGTGGTGCTAACATTGGTGAAGGAAACGAGATCAATGGTTTGACTCTTGGAGGAGTAGGTAGACTTACTGAAATCGAGTTTGTAGAAGTTGTAGGTAACCAGGATGACGGAATCGAGTGGTTCGGTGGTACGGTAGACGTTGATAATGCTGTTGTATGGAATGCTGGTGATGATGCATTGGATACAGATCAGGCTTGGGCAGGGACTTTAAGAAACTTTGCTGTAATAGCAGGTTCTGAAACCGATCATGCTCTTGAGATTGATGGACCAGAGGGATCTTACCTTGCAGGTCATACACTGGTAAATGGTACTGTTAAAGGCGATGGATCAAACACGGAGCTTGGAGATTTCAGAGATGGAGCCAGAGGTTCATTCGAAGGAATTTATTTCTTCAACTTCCCTAGTCCAAATGAATTGGATGATGACATGGAGAAGATCGGAAGAGGTGACTTTTCTCTTTCTGGTGACGAATCTCAAGATAACTTTGCGAATGGTGACTTGATGTTTGCCATTCTTGAAACTACTCTTCCTACAAGCGTAGCTACTACACTTGCTGAAGTATTTAAAAATGGAACGGACGTTCATGCGGCTGATGTAACCACACCTCTTTCAGGTGCAGATGTATCTGTATTTGCTGGATGGTCTTGGGCTTCCGCAGCTGGAGAGCTAGACGATTTCTAAACTCAACTATTTCTAAATGGAAAGGGAGAGGTTTGCAAGGCCACTTCCTTTCCTTATTTAGAAATCAATCAAAATTGCTGTACAAAAACCTATCATAGTAATGTTCAAGAAAAGAACACTCACCCTAGCCCTGATTGTGTTGTCCCAGTTTATAGTGGCATTTGCAATCGCACAAAATGGAACCATTAGAGGAACCATTTATGAAGAAGCTACTGGAGAAACTCTTATTGGAGTTTCTGTTTTAGTAAAAGAAACTTCAACTGGAGCAGTAACTGACCTGGATGGAAAGTTCGAGGTTAAAGTGGCCCCAGGAACTTATTCACTTCAAATCTCCTATATTTCTTATTCTACAGTAACCCTAACAGATGTGGTAGTTACTGCAGACGAGGTGACCATTATTCCAGACATTTTGATGGCAGAAGAGGCTTCAGAATTAGAAACCGTTGTGGTTTCTTCTACTGTAATCCGAACAACTGAGGCAGCACTTATGTCTGTGAAAAGAAATGCTCCCCAGCTCGTAGATGGTATTTCTTCAAACACCTTTAAGCAAATAGGTGATGGAGATGCAGCATCCGCTGTAAAAAGAGTAACAGGTGTCTCCATCGAAGGTGGTAAATACATATATGTAAGAGGGCTTGGTGACAGATACACTAAGACCGTTCTTAATGGCGTGGATATTCCAGGTTTGGACCCGGACCGAAATACCATTCAAATGGATATCTTCCCAACCAATGTGATCGATAATATTATCGTCTCCAAATCATTCACTGCAGATCTTCCTGCAGACTTCACGGGAGGTGTGGTTGACATAGCAACTAAAGACTTCCCAGAGGAAAAAATATTTAGTGTTGGCATTAGTGGTGGTCTTAATCCATCTATGCACTTCAATCCAGATTATATCTCTTACGACGGAGGTAATACCGATTGGTTAGGTTTCGATGACGGGACTAGGGATATTCCCACCGGAGGGAGAACAGATATACCGCAGTATGTGGACTTTGTATCAAATCCAAATGGTCCTCAAGGTCAGGAGTATCAAAGGATACTTGGTGACTTTAATAAGACCATGGGTGGCATGAGAGGGTCAAATCTAATGGACCTTGGGCTAAGCTTTTCCCTTGGTGATCAGCTTGTCAGACCAAATACTACCTGGGGGTATAATGTGGCTTTGACCTACAAAAACGAAACCGAGTATTATAAGGACGCACAGTTCAATCTATTTGGAAAGCCTAGTGACCCAAATCAATTTGAGCTCGAGCCATTAGAGCGCCAGAGAGGTGATTACGGTGTGAATAATGTATTGCTTGGTGGAATGGCTGGTATTGCAATGAAAAAGGGTTTCTCAAAACTGAGAATGAACTTCATGCATTTACAGAATGGAGAGTCAAAGGCTGGTATCTTTAATTTTATCAATACGAACTTGGGAGCAAACTTCGAGGCGGCTCAATATAACCTTGAATATTCTGAGCGTTCAATGACCAACATTCTTTTGGCGGGTGATCACCTATTTAACAACGGAGAGTGGGCGTTGAACTGGAAAGTATCTCCAACTCGCTCGGTAATTAACGATCCGGATATTCGCTTTTCAAGATTCAGATTACCTGGCAATACCATAGGAACCGAAGCAGGTCTTCCAGAGCGAATCTGGAGATTCCTAGAGGAATACAACGTCGCAAGTAGGGCTGATCTAACTCGTGAGTTGAAAATTTGGGAAAGAGACTCAAAAATTAAGTTCGGAGGATCATATACTTATAAGACTCGAGATTTCGATATCCAAAACTTCCAGTTTCCAACAGGAAGTACCGAGTTCACTGGAGATCCTAATGAAATCTTCAATGATGAAAATCTTGTGAATCCAGGTAACATCAATGGTGTTCGATATAACCCTGGTTTTATTCCTAACAATCCGAATGCATTCTCTTCTAATGTGAATAATATAGGTGCCTATATTTCTACGGAATTCAATCCTTTGGAGAACTTGAAGGCTGTGGTTGGTTTGAGAATGGAGAATTATGTGCAGCGATATACAGGTACCAACCAGAATGGAACTATTATTCTAGATAATGATGAGGTTCTTAATGAAACTGATTTCTTCCCTACTTTAAATTTGATCCTTGCAATTAAGGATAATCAAAACCTTCGATTCTCTGCAACCAGAACAATCGCACGACCTTCTTTTAAGGAATTGTCTTTTGCAGAGATTCTTGACCCAATTACCGGTAGAACCTTTATTGGAGGTCTCTTCACAGAAACGACTAATGGTGGACAGGATGTGCTTTGGGATGGTAACTTGACACCTACTCGAATCAATAATTTCGACTTGAGATGGGAAGCATTTCAGCAAAGAGGTAGAATGGTTTCTGTGAGTGCATTCTACAAGACCTTTGACCGACCAATCGAAATCGTTCAGTTTATTTCTGATCCTGGATCTTTCCAGCCAAGAAATGTGGGAGATGGAACTGTTGCAGGTCTTGAATTTGAATTCAGACAATCTCTTGAATTATTGTCACCTGCTTTAGAGAAGTTTAGCTGGAATACAAACGTTACTATTACTGAGTCTCAGATTAGAATGTCTGAGTCAGAATTTATTTCCAGAAGCCTTGCGGCTAAAGAAGGAGAAACCATTGACGACACACGAGATATGGCTGGTCAAGCGCCTTATATCATCAATACAGGTCTTAGCTATATTGATTATGGCAAGGGCTGGGATGCTGGTCTATTCTATAATGTTCAGGGACCTACTTTAAACTTCGTAGGTTTTAGAAATCAGACAGATAATTTTACCGTTCCATTCCATAGCTTGAACTTTAATATGAATAAGTCATTCGGAGCGGATGAGAGAATCAAAGCTGGTTTTGGAGTTCAGAACATTTTGAATTCAAAGAGAGAATTGGTATTCCAATCTTTCCAGGCTCAGGATCAAATCTTTACGAGTCTTGCTCCTGGAACCGAAATCAGTTTTAGGGTTGCATTTTCTTTCTAAGAGAGTGTAGATAGTTGAGAGTAAAAGAGCCCCGATTTATCGGGGCTTTTTTTATGTTAATCGCTGGATAATTTCCGAATGGGACGGATACTGTTTTAGCAGATCCTCTGCATTGAAAAGCTCAAAATCAGTGAAATCAAAACCAGGTGCGACAGCGCATGAAACTAGGGCATAGCTGTCGGGTGAATCCACCGTACTTCCAAAAATCACCTCTTTTTTAACCAAGTGATGAGGACTATGACCCTCTGATACGGTCCCTAATTTGAATTGGCTATGTCCATTTGAATCTAGTGTATGGATGGTCAAGGGACTGCCTTCATGGAAATACCAGTGTTCATCACTTTTAATTCTATGGAAATGACTTACATTTTCAGAGGTGAGAAGAAAGAAAATAGAAGTCATGAGATTTCTATCTCCATTTGAAGTACTGATTGACTCAGTTGATCTATAGGTTTCTTTGTAAAACCCACCTTCAGGATGGGGTAGAAGCCCAAGTTTTTCAACCAGATATTTTATTCTCTCTTGATTATCCATTTAATATGCGGAAAGCAATATGTCAACGATTCGCTCAGCTGTTTTCCCATCCCATAACGGAATGCCCTGATATTCCTTCCAGTTACCTTCCATGACTTGGTCCAGGTATGGCCTTAATTTTTCAGGGTCTGTGCCCACAAGTTCATTGGTTCCCAAATGAATAGTCTCCGCTCTTTCGGTATTGTCACGTAGAGTAATGCAAGGAACATTCATTACAGATGCTTCCTCTGTGATACCCCCTGAATCGGTAATCACCGCCTTGGCATTCCGAACCAAATAATTGAATTCTAAATACCCTAAGGGTTCGCATAGGTGGAGATTAGGAGCATCTATACCCAGGGTCCCCAGGATTTTAGCAGTTCTTGGATGTACCGGAAAAATTATTGGAAGGCCTCTGGTTCCTTCCAAAATAGCATCAAGCATAGCTTTGAGTTGCTGCTCCTGATCTACATTTGCAGGCCTATGCATGGTCATGATGAAATAGCCTTTCTTTTCTAAACCATCAAATATCTCTCCTTCTGGTTGCCGAAATCTTGGCATTTGGGCCTTGAGGGTGTCAATCATGGTGTTACCCACGTAATGAATCTGATCCTCCCGAAAACCTAATTTCCTTAGATTGTTATTGGCAATCTCCGAGGTAGTAAAGAAATGATCGGTTATGGAATCGGTTACCATGCGGTTGATCTCCTCAGGCATCCCAAGATCACCTGACCGAATGCCACCTTCTACGTGAGCTACATCGATTTTCAGTTTCTTGGCAGCGATGGAGCAGGCTAGGGTAGAAGTGACATCTCCTACAACCAAAACGAGGTCACAGGGATTTTCAATCAACTCCTTTTCAAAGGCAACCATTATAGATGCTGTTTGCTCTGCCTGGGTACCACCACCACCTCCAAGGTTGGCATCCGGCTTAGGTATGTTCAGTTGTTCGAAGAAATCTCCTGACATTTTTTTGTCATAATGCTGCCCAGTATGAACGAGGCGATAGCTGAGATTGGGATTATTTCTTTTAGCCTTCTGTAAAGCATGAATGATTGGAGCAATCTTCATGAAATTTGGTCTTGCTCCTGCTACTAAGGTAAATTTGGCCATGTTTGAGTGTAAAAAATCAAAAATAGCAATTGTCGACGAGTTGGGTCAAAAACAAAAGCTTAATCCCTGTAGATATCGTTGTTTTTTGTTTATTTGTAGAGCACTTTTCTATTAAAAGTACATGAAGTTTAATCGTTGGCTGAGGCAGCTTATAGTTTTACCAATTCTCTTTACGTTTGGTTGTACGGATACATTAGAGTCTTCGATAGTTGTATACTCAAACGATTTTTCAGATTTGAATTTGGAAGGTTTCGATGGGGCAAGATTATTCGTTTTTCAGGAGGATACCGTTTCTGGTTTTTATAATAACGAGGAGATTAGGTTGAGGCTCGATGGATTACCATCCCACAACATAATGAGGGTAACTATTGACATTTTGACCCATGATAGTTGGGATGGAAATCCAGATGACAACCAATCTGGACCTGATTATTGGATAATGGAAATTGATCAAAATGAGGTGATTCGTACAACTTTTTCAAATTCTCCTTGTGAGTCTCTTTTTTGTCTTTATCAATCCTATCCAGATAATTACGCGCGGCAAAATGAACCAAAGACAGGAGCCGTCAGGACTAATATGCCAGGACTTTGCCTGTTCGGAGCTTTTGAAAATTACACCACTCAATATAGTATTACAAAATTAGTAGAACATACGAACAATGACATAGACATTGTTCTTCGTGATGAGCTTAGACAGGAGGGCAATCCAGATCCCATATGTGATGAATCTTGGTCCATAGCAAATATTGTGGTGGAGGCACTTGTGGTGAATTGATTATGCTTAGAATACGGCTATCCTTATTTTTATTTGCAATTCTGACATGCCTGCCAGTCCTGGTCAGATCTCAAACTGTTCCAGTGGGTATGCCAGTATTGGATGATTACTTGAGAAGAGCTCAGCTTTTAGGGAAAGTTGATTCAACCTCGTCTTTTATGATAAGGCCTCTCTATCCAACAGAGTTTACTGGAGCCAAGGATGGCTTTGATCTAGATAGCTCGGTGGTGGATTTAGACACGAGTCCAATACACAGGAATTTCGGAGAGGATAATAAATTTAAATTCCGAATCCTCCCTGCTACGTATAAGCTTCAGTATAATTCCACCTACGCTTTTGGAGTGAATGATGGGGCCTTCATTCCAAATAGGGGTTTTCAGAATATCATTAGTCTTGGGGCATATGCTGAGATGGGCAGATGGTCCATTCAGTTCCAACCTGAACTGTTGATGGCTCAAAATAAGGACTACATTGGTTTTCCGATTGAGCATCAGGCTACGGTACTTTTCTATTACGAGTACATGAATAGAATCGATATGCCTGAGCAGTTTGGAACTGGTGCCTATAACAAGTTTTTCTTAGGCCAGTCCAGCATTCGCTATAATTTCAATACAGTCTCTGTAGGTATTTCGACCGAAAATCTCTGGTGGGGTCCTGGAAGAAGGAATTCATTGATTCTAGGTAATAATGCACCCGGGTTTTTCCATTTTACAGTGAATACCAGAAAGCCGATTCGAACTAAGGTAGGAGCATTTGAAGGTCAGTTTGTTTCAGGGTTACTCAAAGAATCAGGTTTTTTACCTCCTTTGCCTGATTATTCTATTCAGGAGAATCCTGTTTACGTCCCAAAGCCTGAAAATGGTAACCGGTATTTATCAGGGTTAATTATGACCTACCAACCCAAATGGGTTCCTGGGTTATTTCTTGGATTTAGCACCGTAAATAATCTATATACCTCCGATGTTGAGACTCTTGGTGATGTGGTTCCAGTTTTCAATGGCCAGAAAGGCCTCTACAATGTTGAAAACCCCATTCGAGATAAGCGTCAGCAGTTTAGTTCTGGGTTCTTTAGATGGCTTTCAACCAATGGCAACTTTGAATTCTATGGAGAGTATGGAAATCGTGGGAATTTCCGAAGAGTAAATGACTTTTTAATTACCCCGGAATCTGGTAGGGCATGGACGCTTGGGTTTTCTCATTTGATGTCATTGAAGAAACCAGGACACTATTTCCAGATTAGTTCGGAAATGACACAAACGGGCCAAGTAATCCGAGAAGAGATTAGAGACTTGGAAACTTGGTATATCCATGACCATGTTCGCCACGGTTATACTCACAATGGTCAGGTTCTAGGTGTTGGAAATGGTCCTGGTAGCAATGTCATCTTTGCCGAGTTTGCTTGGGTATCTGGAATGAAACGGCTGGGTTTCCAAATAGAGCGAATAGTTTATAATCTTGACTTCTATTATTACCGATTTGAGGCATCTAAGGACTTCAGAAATAAATACGTGGATATCGTTCCCTCCTTAGTGGGTGATTGGAGATTCGGTAATATTCTTCTAAATACACGACTTCAATACGTGAATACGCTAAACTATAAGTGGTTCCTTGAGAATCAGCCGGACCAATATTTTGTCCCCGGATTTGATAGAAACAACTTTGTAGGACAAATTGGATTTGCATACCTATTCAAATAAATCATGAAGGTCGATAAGGAAAAGGTCGTTGGGATTTGCTACAAGCTTCAAGTGGACAATGGCGAAACAGGAATGCAAGATTGGGAGGAAGTACCTGAAACTGCTCCATTCCTGTTCCTGATTGGTTCTAATTCTGTGTTTCCAAAGTTTGAAGAGGCCTTGATGGGCAAAACCATCGGAGAGGAGTTTTCCGTTTTCCTGAGCTATATGGATGCGTATGGTGATTATTACGAGGAACGAAAGACCATTATCCCTAAGGCTAACTTCAAGCAGGATGGGAAGAAAAATCGAGATCTTTTAAAAGTTGGGAAGGTTATTCCTATGCAGGATGATAAGGGAGGACAGATTAAGGGGGAGATCATTAAGATCGACTACATGGGTGTTCACATGGACTTCAATCCTCCTTTAGCAGGCTTTGATTTACAATTCGAAGGAAAAATTGTGAGTATCCGTGATGCTGATAAAGAAGAACTCGAGCATGGTCACGTTCATGGACCAGGAGGCCATCAGCACTAATTATTCGCTAATAATTCTTTCCCGCTAGCTAATTCTTCTGATAATTCTTTCAATCCCAAAATCCTTTCTGATTCGTAAAGGGTATAAGCTTTCGCTAGCTGCACAGCTGCCACCTTATATTTCTGGGAATTGAAATCATAAATGGCATCATTGTAATAAAGTAATCCGGCTAGCTGGGTTAAGTTCACCTTCCTGAAAATAGAGTTATCGCTTATATCAATTTCAGTATTACCGATTCGAGTATTCAGTGAATTGAGTTTTGCATTCTCTTTTGGTTTGTAAGAGTTCAAATATGCCTGAACTTCTGAAGGTCTTGTAATCATCCCTCCTATCGGTAGGGTACTCTCTAAGATTATGTCCCGGTTATCGATTTGAAGCATGATAAAGACATGATAATCTGTTTCAATTATATCGAAATCATACCCAAACCTTTCAAGTAGCATACCTAGAGCAGCAGACCCACTCACACAGTCGAAATTACCATCGGTTAGGGTGGCATTGAATGTGGCATGCTGTTGATAATGGCGAAAAAGTGTTTTGTGGCTTTTCTGAAAAAGACTTTTTATAAAGTTGTAGTCTTTTTTTGTCTTGGCTCGTTTGACTTCGAGCTCATTTATGAGATTATTCCAATTCTCTTTATCCACCATCTGTGCATCCACAGCTTGGAAAAGACTAAATGGCTCAATCTTGCCTTTTTGCCATAAATCTTGTTCTAAGGCAGACAAAAAAACGCCTCCATTCCCTTGAATAGATGTTTTTTGTGAGGATGCTATTCCTGGAAGGAGAAGCAAAAGAATCAATATGTATAACCTTAAAATCAATTTAATGTAACTCTAATGTTAACTTGGTAATATAAAGTTAACAATTCGGTAACATTAAGTCAAGTCTAATTGTTTTGCTTCCTAATTTGAGATGATTTCTAACGGTGATGATATGGTTCGTTCCGGAGGATAGTCATTGCCCGGTAAAGCTGCTCGATGAAGAATGGCCTTATCATTTGATGAGAGAAAGTCATTTTTGATAAAGACACCTTTCCATTGGATCTCTGATATACTTCATTTGAGAACCCATAAGGCCCACCAATTACAAAGATCAATTGCTTGAGGCCACTATTCATTTTCTTCTGCAGGAAGGAAGAAAATTCAACTGATCCATATTCCTTGCCTTTTTCATCCAGGAGAATAAGAATATCACTGGCTTCAATTTTTGAAAGAATGAGTGCTCCTTCCTTATCTTTTTGCTGGGTCTCATCCAGCCCTTTGGCTTTTTTGATATCTGGGATTACCTCGAAAGAAAACTTGATATAATGGCTTAATCGCTTCTCATAATCATGGCACAATTCTTTGATGTTAGCCTGATCTGTTTTACCAATTGCAAGAAGTTTGATTTGCATTTGACCGAGTGTTGAAGGTGATTTTTGAAAAAAAATTTAAGAAAAAGTAGCCACTTAAAGTTTGATAATTCCGCTCTTCCCTGATTTTGGGGATTATCTAATTTGTTAACAAAAGATCAATAAACAAACAGCAAACGCCTCTGTTCTAATGTCCAAACCAATTATTTAAAATCATCATGAAAAAATTTGGAAGCATTCTTTTGGTAGCGATCGTCTTTATGGCGTCATCTTTTACCGTAAAAAATGAAAATGTACACGAAGTAGAGGCTGACATTGTGGACCTTGCGGTTTCACAAGACTTCCTTACTACTCTTGTAGCAGCTGTGAAAGCTGGAGACTTAGTGGACGTATTGAAGGGTGATGGTCCTTTCACAGTATTTGCACCAACGAATGATGCATTTGCGAAATTACCAGCCGGAACTGTTGAAAATCTTTTGAAGCCAGAAAATAAGGATCAGCTTGTGGCTGTTTTGACTTACCACGTAGTGCCTGGTAAAGTTATGTCTGGAGATTTATCTAATGGTATGAAAGCTAAGACTGTTCAAGGAAGTGAGATCACTGTAACTCTTAAGGACGGGAAAGCCATGATCAATGATGCTACTGTTACTGCAGCAGACATTGAAGCTGAAAATGGTGTTGTACACGTAATTGATAGCGTGATCCTCCCACCGATGTAGTAAAACATTACTTCATTAAAAAAGCCCTGAAGTTGACTTCAGGGCTTTTTTTATTTGATTAATTCTTTTCGCTTGAGAATGGTCTCAAGGAATTTTCGTTCATTCTCAGTATTAAAAATTCGGAAGGGAAGATGTATGAACTGTGCTTTTGACATATATAAAATGAAGGCATCTTTTCGAATCTCAGCCTTTTTGATCATGTTCCACTGAATAGGCATTCCTTGCCTGGTATTCAATTTCATCAGAATTTGACGACTATCGATTTCATAGGCTAATCTTTCGAAAATGGTCTTATTTTGTTCCATTTGAGTGACTCCAGTGAACTGGATCGTCCAAAACAGCACGTAAAGTCCATAAGCAATCAAAGCACCTATAAACCACCATATGGATGGAATCCAGATGTATCCTGCGCAGATGGCAAGAGCTATAAGAATAACCCACCATTGTTCCTTCAGCACGTTTACTAGTCCTGTTTTAATATAGGTACCCGTAGCCAGCTGATATTTCTTAGTTTTTATAATCATTAATTCTTCTTTTCAGGCTGCAAATATCCAAGTTAGCATGGGATTTAGCAAGGCATTTTCGGGCTTATGAATTTTATTAACCTGAAACAAAGTGCCTTACTATTGATTTACTACTCGTATTGATTATATTATTACAAATTTACGAGTCATGAGTAGCCTGGTTATTGATTTATTTCTACTAGGGATAGCCTATATTATCCTTATTTATTTCGTGGCCACGATGACGAAGAATACTTTGCGGAGGAAAAATGATAGTGGAGATGATGGAGATGGAGGAATAGAAGTAACTTCCCCGCCTAAAATTGATCTACCTCCAGGAGTAATCTGGCCATCTGATAGCCCTACACGAAAGCCAAAACCTGAGCCTGTAGAGTTCTAAGGTCTAATAAAAAGAATAAAAAAAGGGATGCCCAATGGCATCCCTTTTTTGCTTTGAACCTAGATTATTTAGGCTCTAAAATCATATCCACCCTTTCGAGTGCGTCCTCAAGGTGAATCTTCGACATTCTATCCGAAGTTCTTGGGATTGCCGTTTTTATCTGCCTTTGAAGGGTCTTGAGCTCAGCCCTCACCATTGGTCGGATGTCGGACTGAGATGCATTGATTTGAGGTCCAACGAATCTTCTAAATCTGGCTGGAACAGGCGCCGTCTCTCCAGTCATCAAAAGCTCTAGTCTCTCGATATGGGCTCTTTGCAAAGCTCTCCTGTGCACGTCTATCGTTCGTCCTCCAGGAAGCTCTGTCCATATTCCACCACGAAGATCATCGAACAGTTCGGTCATCTTGTATGCTTCATCACCATTAAGGGCTTCATTCTCGATAACTCTTCCTAGTCTTCCCCATTCAAGAATTCCATTCAGCGTATTGGCCTGAAGAGATCTGATTCTTTCTAGAGCACCAAAATCACCAATTCTTGAAATAATGTCTTCCTGCATCATCCATTCTGGGGTTGCGAATAGATTTTCATTGAGGAATGCAACCGCCGATTCTTGTACATCTTTTGGAGTGTGAGTATATACCTGCTCTTCTTGTCCGGTAGCTCTGTAATATTCTTCAACCCCACCAATATTAGTTCTTACATGCCCCATGTATCGGTTAAACTGACCGAGAACCTGACCATACAATTCCTCTAAATCTTCGTAGTCCTTATATGGTTTATCTTCTTCTGAAGTCCATTCCATAAGGTTAGGCATGATCCTCTTAAGGTTTTTTATACCATAATCAGAAGCAAGGATAGAATTGTCACCAAGATCTTCACTTTGAGCGGTAGGATCATATCTATTCCCTTGACGACCAAATCTATAAACTGGATCATCTGCCTTATCAAGAATCCACTGATTTAGTGTTAAGAGTTCATCTTCTGGAGTCTCAGCATCCAGGATGGGTCGATAACCCCAGGCGATAGCATATTTATCATACGGGCCTACGTTAGGCATTAAACTTACACCTTGATCTTCAGGCTGGGCCACATAATTGAATCGAGCATAGTCCATAATTGAAGGAGCAGTACCCATCTCCTTTGTAAATTCTGGATCTCTTAATTTCTCAACAGGATATGAATGCGATGAAGCAAAATTATGAGGTAGTCCTAACGTATGACCTACTTCGTGAGCAGATACAAATCTGATCAATCTACCCATCACTTCATTCTTGAACTTTACAGTCCTTGCTTCAGGGTTAATAGCAGCAGTCTGAACGAAGAACCAGTTTCTCAATAGATTCATTACATTATGATACCAGCCAATATCTGATTCGATTATCTCTCCGCTTCTTGGATCAGAAACGTGTGGTCCATAAGCATTTTGAATATCAGAAGCGAAATACCTGATCACAGAGTATCTGGCATCTTCAGGGCTCCAGGTTGGATCCTCTTCTTTGGTAGGAGCATCTTTAGCTATGATAGCATTTTTAAAACCGGCTTCCTCAAATGCGACTTGCCAATCTTCTACGCCTTGCTTCAAATATGGAACCCACTGTTCCGGAGTAGCAGGATCGATGTAGAATACGATGGGCTTCTTAGGCTCAACTAATTCCCCAGCCTTAAACTTTTCAATATCCTCATCCTTGACTTCTAGTCTCCATCTATCTAAATAGGTTCTTTGTGCTGCTTTTTGAGCATCCGCACCAAAGTCTACCATCGAACGACTGAACCATCCTACACGTCTATCGCCGAGTCTCTGCTTCATCGGAACTTTTGGAAGTAGAATCATTGAGGTATTCATTTCCAAAGTGATGGAACCAGTCGAACTGTTTGAAGGAGGTTGGCTTGCCAGGTAAGTTTTCACATAGCGGGCTTCGATATTAATTGGGTATGGATTAATGTGCTCGATATAAGATCTAGCAGCATCTAATCTGGTCACTCTATACTGCGTTCTTCGACCTCTGGGAAGTCCCAAAGCTTGCACATCCTTACCAAATAGATCAGTCACGTCAATTACTACCCCTGTAGAATCGGTCGCGTTAGCTTTGACTGGAAACCTTTGTAAAAGAGGCTCCAAATTAGAGCTTTCTACAGCTTGCGCAATTGGCAAAGAGTCAGCGGCGAAATTATTTACAGATTTAATCTTTAGTAAGATGTCATCCTTATTTCTCTCCCAATTGACCATTAGAGTATTGGTTCGTTCTCCACCGTAACCAATTCCATCGGCTGTCTTCGAGATAGTCACTACCATGAGCATATCCCTGCCCAGTAGTGAATCCTGTAATTCGTAGAAATACTTATCGTCTATTTCATGAACCTTAAATAATCCCTCCTTTGTCTTGGCTTCTTTGGTGATAACTTTGCCATAGGGTTGAGGTCCCTTTTTCGATCCTGGCTTTTCTTTGGGTTTAGCGGGTGCAGGAGCTTCTGTTTGTCCCTTCTTTTTCTTCTTTTTCTTTTGGGCTTGTACCTCTCCAGCAAAAAGAGTAAAGCTGAAAATTCCCATTGCCATAATCCCTAAACGGATTAGGTTTGGTAGTTTTTTAAACATATTCCTTGGTTTTGTTTCGGAAATCAAATAACCTTCAAAAACTCAAATGAGTCCCCATCAAAACCAATTTTTTGATGGAAGGTTTAATCAGCAAATCAAAGGCAATCTGTTGGACACAAAGTACGATGTGGTAGTTATTGGAGGTGGACTGGCAGGCCTTGTTTCCTCATTTCTTCTCGCTAAAGATGGAAAGTCCGTTGTTTTAGTGGAAAAAAAGAAATACCCTTTTCATAGGGTATGTGGGGAATACGTTTCGAATGAGACTCGTAATTTTCTAGAAAGACATAAACTTCTCCCAGACGACATTTCGTTACCTGAGATCAATAGATTTCAATTCACTGATACGCATGGAAAGGCGGCAGTTATTAAGCTTGATCTAGGTGGCTTCGGCATTAGCCGGTATCTCTTGGATAATTGGATTTATAAGAGATGCCTGGAAGTTGGGGTGAGTGTTTTGCAAAGCACCCAGGTAGAATCGATTGATTTTGACCCGGAAACAGACTGTTTTTTTTCAACTCTTTCAAATCATGATATTCTTAACTCAACGTATGTAATAGGAGCCTTTGGAAAAAGGTCGAAGCTGGATAAAGTATTAAATCGGGATTTTATTAAGAAACGAAGCCCATATCTGGGGGTGAAGTATCATGTGAAAACTGACCTTCCACTTGACCTCGTTTCTTTACATAATTTTCATGGCGGTTACTGCGGTGCAAATGCCGTAGAAGAAGGGAGATTTAATCTCTGCTATTTAGGAAGCCGTGATCAACTCCGGGCGGCTGGCAATATTCCTGAAATGGAGGAAAAATTTCTTTTTAAGAATCCAGTGCTTAAGGAGATTTTCCAAACGGCTGAGTTCCTTTTTGATAAGCCCGAAGTCATAAATGAGATCAATTTTGATCCTAAAGCACCCGTAGAAAATCATATGCTTATGGCAGGGGATTCGGCAGGTTTAATCACGCCACTTTGTGGAAATGGGATGGCGATTGCCATACAAAGTGGAAAATTAGCAGCTGAAGCCATTTTGGCCGGAGGCCAAAGAGAAAAAATCGAATCGACCTATGCCAATCAATGGTCAGGGCTTTTTAAAGGAAGATTGAAATTAGGGCGCACCGTACAAAAGCTTTTTGGTTCACCCAAAGCATCTTCATTCACTCGAGCTCTTATACATAATGTGCCATTCGCGGCAGATCAGATTATCAGAAATACCCACGGCCAGCCCTTCTAGAGTTAAAGCTGATCGAGTACCTGAAGTATCTGAGTGTTGGCAAAGAAGTAATAGAGAAAGAAAGCATTGAGCGATAGGGCAGAGATCCAGTTCATTCCCATTGCCCATCCGAAAGACACATGTTTAGCAGGGTCCTGACGGACAAAAGTGAACCAAACGAAAAAAAATAAAACGACAGGAGCCATGCAGGTCAAATAAATCCAAAGAATGTCATTTTGGCCCCTACCTAAAAAGTACCAGGCAAAAGCAATAGCAGTAAAAAGGAAGAAGATGGAAGAAAATAGGAAAGTCCCTTGCACTCCTAACTTAATGCTAATGGTTAAATCCCCTCTCATTCCATCTTCCTCGTGTTGATAAACCTGAGTTAGCGGATAGGAGCCCCAGAGCATTAGGCTTGTCAATAGACCTGGTATGTAGACATGAGGCTGCAACATTACCTGCCATGAAAGATCGCTAAGGGCAATGTAGGCCATGGCGAAAGTAAAATATCCTTGGAAGAAGCCAGTGATGACCCAGCTAAGACAACCGTATTTCTTTAAGCGAATCGATGGATGACTGTAAGCCATGCTCACCAAAGCATAGATAACGACGAGAATTGCATAGGTAAGACTGATTTGTAAGGCGAGAATTACTCCAATCAGTAAGAAAGCATGTGACAGCCAATACAGGTCCTTGGTCACTTTTGGGGGATGCTTTAAACCCCCGATGCTCTTTTCATCCTTATCGAAGTAACTATTGTATCCATTGCTCGAGGGATAAAGAAAAAGATGAAGGCTTAAGAATACCCACAAAATCCTATCCCCGTTCAGATTTGGGGTTAATGCCAGAGCGAAAAAGAAAATGGGTAAGAGGAAAATTGAGAAAGGAATTCTCAGATGTTTTATGCTGGATAGGGTGACCATCAGTGACTTATTGAGAAATAACAACCATAACTGTTTAATGTGGTTATTATCATACCATTCAATTTAGAAATTATCCCTTAACTTGATTTTATGAAGGCAAAAATCTTAGGCATTGGAGAGGCAAATCCGGGAGAAGCAATAGCTCAGGATTCCATTGCCAACTTTATGCTTTCAGCTCATGGATTAGAAGATAGGGAAAGAAAGAAATTGAATTTCTTGTATAGAAAATCAGGAATATCCGCGAGGTATAGTGTCCTTCAGGATTTTGAAAAAGATAACTACAGCGAGTATACATTCTTCCCGAATAATGAAGCTTTGGAGCCTTTTCCAGGAACTAAGGACCGGATGGAGGTTTTTGCTAATTCTGCACCTGATTTAGCAGCGAATGCTGCAAAAAAAGCCCTAAGCAAATCAAATACTAAAAGTGATGAGATCACCCATCTAATTTTAGTTTCCTGTACTGGGATGGTGGCACCGGGTGTCGAGCTTGAGTTAATTGAAAGCCTTGGGTTAAATAATTCGGTAGAAAGATATTGCATTCATTTTATGGGATGCTATGCGGCATTCACTGGGATGAAGCTGGGTGATAGAATTCTAAGATCTGATCCAGATTCCAAAGTTTTACTGGTATGTGTGGAGCTTTGTACTCTCCACTTCCAAAAAGACTATAACGAGGATAATCTCCTTGCAAATTCTCTTTTCGGTGATGGTGCAGCTGCTGCAGTTTTAGGTATAAGTGAGGAAGTGGGTTTGGAGATCGAGAAATATTCCAGCCATGTCCTTAAAGAAGGGGAAAAAGATATGGCTTGGGGAATCGGCGACTTTGGCTTTGAAATGATGCTAAGTAAATACATCCCCAGTTTACTGGATAAAGGAATCGAGCGATTGAAATCTGATTTTGAGGATAAGTTCGCCATCTCCACCATTAAGAACTATGCAATCCATCCGGGAGGCAAGCAGATTATCGAAAAGGTACAGTCTGCTTTTGGGATTACCACAGAGAAAGCAAAACACTCCTTTGAAGTGCTAAAAAATTTCGGAAATATGTCATCAGTTACCATTCTTTATGTCCTGGCAAGGATGATGGAGGATAAAGAAGTCACCGGAAATATTCTGGCTTTAGGCTTTGGCCCCGGGCTGACTTTGGAAGCTATGAAACTAAAAAAGTCCTAGTGGGAAGATTCTCGCAGCGAAGCTATGAAAAGGAGCTCATGGATGATTTAGAGAGCTCTGGAGATGTGCTGAATGAGACATTAAGAGAGCTGAAAACTGTGAACCAATGGTTAGGGGGGAACTACGTAACCACATCTGGTTTAGCCAAATTTTTGAAGCTTCGGCCACAGACTGAATACTTGATTGCAGATATTGGTTGTGGAGGGGGTGACATGATCCAAGTGATGAATTCCTGGGCCGAAAGCCAATCTCCAAAATTCAACTTTCTGGGTATCGATGCGAATCCTAATATTGTTGATTTTGCGAATGAGAGAAATCCGGGAGAAAATATAAAATATCAAACCCAGAATGTTTTCGATAAGGAATTTGCTTCTCAGAGAGTTGATATCACCACTTGTACGCTATTTACCCATCACTTTACCGATGACGAGTTAATTGAGCTTTTTTCATCTTTGAAGGAAAAGTCAAAGCTGGGATTTTTGATTAATGACTTACATCGGCATCCCTTTGCATACCACAGTATCAAGACAATAGTAAATCTATTTAGTAAATCACCCATGGTGAAAAATGATGCACCACTCTCAGTTTTAAGGTCTTTCAGAACAGGGGATTGGGAAAGGATTTTTAAAAAGGCTGGCATCTCTGAGTATGAAATATCTTGGCATTGGGCTTTCCGGTGGAGGGTATTTGTCTTATTTTAGGCCCATCTTTTCACCAAATAATTCATTTTAATATGGAAGTATCACCAGAAATGATAGACTCTTATGCAGCTCAAGCCATGGATTTGGTTTGGCAAATAATCCCAAAAATCCTCTTTGCAATTGTTTTCTATGTCATTGGTAAGATCATAGTTAATAAGATACTTGGAGTAGTTAAGAGGGGATTAGAAAAAAGAGATAATAATCCATCACTGAATGAGTTTTTATATGCATTTGTAAAAGTTGTTCTTACTTTATTTTTGATCCTAGGTGTATTATCCATTTTAGGTGTTCCGGTAGCGTCTTTTCTGGCGATTTTTGGTGCTGCAGGTTTGGCTATTGGTTTGGCCCTTCAGGGATCGCTCTCGAATTTTGCAGGTGGAATTCTTATTCTTGCATTCAAACCTTTCAAGGTGGGGGATGTGATAGAGGCCCAGGGTCATCTTGGTACGGTAGAGCAAATCAAAGTGCTCTATACTCATATGCACACTTTCGATAAAAAGGAGATTATCATACCGAATGGTAATTTGGCAAATTCAGATGTGGTCAATATGAGTACTCAGCCTGTGAGACGAGTAGATCTTTCTGTAGGTGTAGCTTATGGCTCAGATATAGAAAAAGTTCGCGAGGTGACTATGGCGATTTTTGCCAAAGACGAGAGAGTCCATAAAGATCCAGAACCAGTTATGTTCCTGTCAAATTTTGGAGATAGTTCATTAGACCTTTCGATCCGAGTTTGGACGGATGCAGATAACCTCTGGCCCGTTTTCTTTGATTCAATGGAAGCGATCAATAAGGAGTACGAAGCTAACAATATTGAAATTCCATTCCCTCAGCGAGTGGTTCATAATGGATAATAGTTCTATATCCAAAAAAAGGGAAGCAAGACTGCTTCCCTTTTTTATGTCTTTTGTTTCTTAAGACCTGGGCAAAGTAATTGTTCTTTCTTCATCTCCCCGAGTGATGGTCACTTCTCGGTCGCATGATTCATCACCAAAGTCAACCTCAATCTCACCTCTGCCTTCTAAACCAATGGACATAATCCCTGAGCTTGGGATTCTAATGCCTGTTCGGATGCATCTCTGTGCAAAAATCAATGGTTCGGAAATTTGAGTAGAATATTGATTTCCATTCCTGTTTTCACCTCTTGAACCACCCAATACAGCATGGATTAACCCACGGTCACCATTTGGAAGGTAGGTTCTCTTTTGATGCCTCGCATCCGTAGTTCTGGAAGTGCCATCAGGCCATGTGATTTTTCCTCCATCTAGACTTGTTGAAAAGGTGAAGAAGTTTTCATCCCCATTGAATCCTTCGTTAGTGACAGTTCGAGTTCCTTCGATTTGTCTATCATTCACAAAGTAGTTTTCGAAAGTGGTGGTAATCACTGTTCCGGGAACCCAATATCTACCCGTATACTCTACTATGATTTTTCCTGATCGAGTGATACCTCTTGGGCTGGTACAACCCTCACCGAAGTCTACGGTCATTCTTTTAGCATCTGGTTCCCATTCTATAATTACTGACTGGCACAAATCCTCTTCCAGAGTAACCGTGGTCCTATCTGAGAATCCATTTCGCTGGAAACCTACTAAAACCACTTCATCCACATCTTCCAAGGTGGTAGTCAAATCAATTTCCTGTGCCGTTTCATCTGCTTCATCCAAAGTGAGAGTAGGCGTCTCTGATTCTTCGCTACAGGAAATCAGTATCCAACCCATCAATAGGGCTAGTCCGGAGGCAAAAAGTGTTTTAAAATTTCTCATGGCTTTATTGGTTAATTTTTCAATGAAACTGTCTCTTTGACTGGTTCATCGTACGCTGGTTTAATAGGATTCCAAAATTTGGTCAATTTCTTTCCTATGGATATCTGGAACGTAGGTTCCTTCTTTAGCGTATCCCACTGGTAACAGAAGAAATGCTTTTTCGTGATTTGGTCGATTTAAAATCTTACCGAGGAAGTTCATAGGACTTGGAGTGTGAGTCACGGTAGCAAGTCCTGCCTGATGGATGGCTGCTATTAAAAAGCCTGATGCTATTCCAACGGACTCATTCACATAGTAGTGTTGGATTTTTTCACCGTGCTCCTTGCCATAGGATTGTCTGAAAACCACAATTAAATATGGAGCGTCTTCCAGAAAAGGCTTTTCCCAGTTCGTATCTAGAGGTTTTAGATCATTCTTCCAGCTTTCAGACATTCTGCTGGAATAGGAAATCTTCTCCTCTTCTTCTGCTGCAACTCGGATTTCTTTTTTGATTTCTGGATCTGAAATCAGACAAAAAGTCCAGGGTTGTTTATTAGCACCAGAGGGTGCAGTTCCAGCGGTTTTTATGATATTTTCTAAGACTTCTCTTGGGACAGGAGTTTTCTCGAACTCGCGAATTGTTCTTCTTGAGTTCATCAATTCATAGAATTCTTTTGACCTTTTTTTAACCACTTCCACTGGACATCTTTCGCCCTTATACTTGATATGGACGTGTCCATTGATTGTCTTTTGCTCTGCCATAAATAAAAAAAGCTATCTGTGAAAGATAGCTTTTCAAAAAAGGTATTCAAATACTGTTTTAATCCAGAGTGACTACTTTGGCGCCTCCAGGATAAGTGATTTCAATTTCATTATCACACTCATCGAATCCATAGTTGACACTAACTTCAATTCCTCTATAGTTGAATTGGATTACTCCGAAGCTTGGATTCAAAACTCCGGTTTCCACACAGCTTTGTCTGATCAAAAGTTCCGTGGTTATAACTGCGGAATAATCAAATCCTTCACGACTATTTCCACTCGCAGAACCGCTAATTCTAACGGTATAATCATCGTCTTCCAAAGCTATCGATCTGGTTTGATCACTCGAGTAGGTGACAAAGGAACCATCAGGCCAGGTGACCTTTCCATTTCTAACTTCAACTCCTAAGTTCGCCGAGCCGCTAAAGATGTCAAAGCCTTGAACCCGAATGGTTCTGGTTCCTTCTATTTTCAATCCATTCACTTCGTATCCATCAAAGGTTGTTACCAAGGCAAAACCTGGTATCAAAAGAGATTCAAGTGCTAAAGGCCTTGAAGAAGTGAAAATAACTTTCCCTTTTCTCGTCACACCATTCACCGTGCAGCCATCGCCAAAGTCAATAGTTACTTCTCCCGCTTCTTCATTTACCGTTACATCCGTATCATCACAGATGGGTCCATCTTGTATCGCGAGCATTCTTGCTCCAAAGTCACCTTCCTCCAAAAGTAGAGTTAAGGTAATATTGTCTAGATCTTCAAACGCTTTATTTACTTCAATATCATCTTCAACGATGGATAGATCTGGTTCTGGCACTATTGGATCTGGCTCTGCTGAGTCACATGCAGCAGCAAAAATTAAAGCGAGAACCGCCAGAGGCGCATAAAGCGAACGGGTCATATTTTTCATTTTTTCCATGTTCATTATTCTTGAATGGATTACAAAGTTAAAAATTCAGTCCTTCTGGTCTGCTTTGGAGTTTTTTATTTGACTTTTTCCAACGCAACCTATGTTTTGTGTCAGTTCCCGATCTTCAGGCAGGACTCCTTGAATACTGGACAGATCAAATTCTTCCCAAGTGTTTTCTGCATTACTTTCGGAATGCTGTTTTTCCTTTATTTCTTCTCTATTTACCTCGGGAGATTCATTCATAGCACATAACACGGAGAAATCCTGATTTCGGTTGTTCAATAAAAGATACACAATTAGTGGAAATATTATGCCAGCCTTTAGTCTTGCGTATCTTTGCCCATGGCAAAAATTGACTTTTCATCTGAAGGTGTAGATCAGAAGATAAAGGAGCTCAAAGGTAAAAATGGGAGTATTTCTTTTCTGCGGGTTCTATCATTTTTTGGACTTGTTGGCTTTTTTATACTGTTCCTTTCGGAAAATCCACTTTGGGGTGTTCCTTTCATCCTTGTGGCTTGGGTGTTTATTCGGCTCATCAATGCATACAATAATCAAAAGGATCAGGAGGCCATCTTCCATACCTTAAAAAAGATGGAAGTTGAATTGCGCCAGCGCAAAGCCAGAGAGCTATCCACTTTTTCTTCCGGCTCAGAATTTATGGATAAGGCTCATCCCTTCACTAATGATTTGGACCTATTCGGAGACCACTCTTTATTTCAGTTGGTAAATGAAACAAATAGCCAAAGGGGTAGGGATAGGTTGGCATCAAGGATGAAAGACTCTTTTGACCCTGAAGTTTCAAAAGATTGGAGAGAAGCTGTTGACGAATTAGCGGGGAAGTCTGATTTCCTCACTTCCATGGTTTCCGTTGGGAAATCCTTTTACAAGGAGGAAAGGCAATCGAGGTGGTCCGAGTGGCTTTCTGAAGAACCTAAGGTTAAATTATGGATTTTGCCTTTTGCTATCCTGGGGCCTCTTGGGGGGTTGGTTTTATGCGGTTTGATTTACGCTTCTATTATTCCCGCAAGTATTCTGGGGATCTGGATTCTTCTAGGAATGGTCTTTCTTGGAATAGTCTTTAGCCCTTTGAAGAAGGCATATGATAATATTCCCTCAAGGCATGAGCTTAAGACGTATCGCTATTGGGTTGAAATTCTTGAGGATGAGAAATTCAATTCCTCCTTGTTAAATGAATCACAATCACCTTTTCTAACGACCAAAACCAAGGCATCGTCAGTATTGAAACAGCTGGATGGTTTTGGACTTTGGATGCAGAATAGGATCAACCTTTTATATATTCCAATCAATCTGCTCTTCTGGACAGATTTATGGCTTTATATCAGTTTTGAAAGGTGGAGGAAGAAGCATGGGGCAAGCCTCTCAAAATACCCAGAAGCCCTAAGCGAATGGGAGGTTTGGAGTTCTTTGGGTTCTTTCCAATCTCATTTAGGGCATCAAGGCGAAGTTCTTGAAATGGTTGAAGGAGTGAAAGCCAAAAGAATTAATCATCCTCTTTTAGTTCCTGAGAAATCAGTCTCAAATGATTTCCATCAAGATCATACCAGTCAGGTAATCCTTTTGACTGGAGCGAATATGAGCGGAAAAACCACTTTCATGAGAACCTTAGGAATCAATATGGTCCTGGTTAATCTTGGATTAAGGCCCTTTGCAGAGCAATTTGGCTTTGGCCCCTGCCAACTCTATACAAGTATGAGAAATACGGATAACCTAGGTGAAAGTGTGAGCTCTTTTTATGCAGAGCTCAGCCGTATAAAGAAATTGATCGATAGATCAGAGTCTGGTGAGCCCTTGTACTTTTTATTGGATGAAATTTTAAAAGGGACTAATACCGAAGATAGGATCGCTGGATCGGAGGCTTTAATCAAGCAGGTCATTAATACGAAGGCCATGGGGATCATTTCAACTCACGACATAGAATTGGCAGAACTATCCGAAAATGAGAAATCAGTGAGAAATCACAGTTTTCATTCAGAAGTGAAGGATGAGACCATTGATTTTGATTACACATTAAAGGAAGGTCCATGTCCTAGTTTTAATGCCCACAAGCTTATGGAGCTCATGGGAATTCGTTTTCAAGGTTAGTTTTTCCCGAAGGATTTAAACTTGTATTTTTGACCTTTCAAAACACCCATGGCTCAAACAAACTCTTCTAGAATTCTTGGCGTACTCGGTGGAGGCCAGCTTGGCAGAATGTTAATTCAATCTGCCATTAATTACAATCAGGACGTTCATATTCTTGATCCTGATGAGAATGCTCCTTGTAAAGACATTGCTCAGAAATTCACTAAGGGGTCGCTAAAGGATTTTGATACCGTTATGGCTTTTGGGCAAGACTGTGATGTAATCACTGTTGAGATTGAAAATGTCAACACGGATGCACTGCAGGCATTGGCTGACATGGGTAAGAAAGTATATCCGCAGCCACACATTTTAAAACTGATTCAGGATAAGCGAGAGCAAAAGCAGTTTTATAAGGAGAATGGGATTCCTACCGCTGATTTTATGCTGACTGAAAATAAGGATGAGGTTATCGCCAATAAATCATTTTTACCAGCGGTAAATAAGCTTGGTAAAGAAGGGTACGATGGGAGAGGAGTTCAAATTCTTAAGTCCGAAGCGGAATTAGAAAATGCATTCGATGCTCCGGGACTGTTGGAAAAGCTGATTGATTTTGATCGGGAGATTGCAGTGACCGTAGCCAGAAATGAACGAGGAGAGCTGGTGGCATATCCCTCCGTGGAGTGTGCATTTCACCCTACTGCGAACCTGGTAGAGTTTCTTTTTGCGCCAGCACAAATCAGTGCAGAAATAGAAGAAAAAGCTCAGCAGATTGCGAAGGATGTGATCATGAAGCTTGATATGATTGGGATTTTAGCTGTGGAGCTTTTTGTGACCAAGGAAGGTGAAGTTTTGGTGAATGAAATAGCTCCCCGCCCACATAATAGTGGTCACCATACCATTGAAGCTAATTTCACTTCCCAGTTTGAGCAGCATTTGCGCTCTGTGATGAATTGGCCCTTAGGGGAGACGGGCTTGAGAACGCCAGCAGCCATGGTTAATTTGCTGGGTGAAGAAGGTTTCACTGGGCCTGTTTTGGTAGAGGGGAAAGATGAAGCCCTATCCGAAAAAGGAGTCTATATTCATATGTATGGAAAAAAGCTGACCAAGCCCTTTAGGAAAATGGGTCATGTGACAGTTTTGGATGATAATGTGGAAACCTTGAAAAAGAGAGCGCATAGAATTAAAGATTTGATAAAAATAAAAGCAACATCATGAAGCCAGTAGTAGGAATAATTATGGGTAGCCAATCTGATTTACCCATCATGTCGGAAGCAGCTCAGTTTCTCGAGGAACTAGGCGTGCCTTATGAACTTACGGTGGTTTCAGCACATAGAACTCCGGAGCGAATGGTGGATTATGCAAGATCAGCCAGGGAGCGAGGTCTTCAAGTGATCGTGGCTGGAGCTGGCGGTGCTGCACATTTGCCGGGCATGGTTGCTTCTTTGACCAGTCTTCCTGTGGTGGGTGTTCCGATTAAAAGCTCGAATTCTATCGATGGATGGGACAGCGTCTTATCCATTCTTCAGATGCCTGGAGGAATTCCCGTGGCCACTGTCGCTCTTAATGGAGGAAAGAATGCAGGTATCCTTGCCGCATCCATGGTAGGTGCAGCTGACGCAGAAGTAGGCAAGAAAATGGATGCCTACAAAAAGTCACTCAAGGAAAAGGTGGAAGCTTCCGCCAAGAACATTGAGGACAAAGGCTGGAAGGATGTATTGGGTAAATAATAGGAGTTGAAAAAGGGCAAAAGAGTAAAATTCACAGCTGGAGGAGAAAAGTGGGATATTCCTCTAGGCACCTTTATACTATTTATAATTATTACCGTTGTATTAATGCTCGGAGGAGCCTGGTTCGGTTTTAAGTTCGGTTCGGGAGGCCTTCAGTAATCTGACATAAAAAAAGGGAAGCAGTTATGCTTCCCTTTTTGATTTCTATTCTTCCTTAAAAAGGTAGATTATTTTCATCTGAGTCATCATTGAAGGTACTGACGTCAGGCATTTCATTTGGTGCGGGAGCAGGATTACCCTGGCTTCGGTCCACTTTATAAGCTTTCACTTCGGTATACCATCTTCCGTTATACTCTCTACTTTCCACATCGATGCCCAAGGTGACTTCATCCCCTACGTTTAATGCAAACTGATCTATTCGATCTCCCCAGAATGCCACACATACCTTCTTGGGATATTGTCCCCCGGTTTCAATAATGTATTCCTGTTTTCTCCATGAGTTACCGGATTTAGACGTCCCTCCGATTTCTTTTAATTTTTGAATTACTTTTCCAGCGAGATCCATGATTTTCGTTTTTCTTTTAGGTCAGCGAAGATAAGTATTGCCCTTGAAAAGAATATTTCTTCACCGGGTAAAATTTCAGAATTAAAGAGCAGGTTTTAACATTTTTTGGCATAGTGCTTGTTAAATAATCCTTCCCGAATAAAATTTCTAAAAGAGGGTTTACGGGCTTTATTCGAGTTTTTTCGTCTGATTTTGTCTTTGTCCTTACAGACAAATCGATTTCAGAAAAGCACTAAAACTTTTGGTAGAAATATTTGGTAGATATACTTTTAAGATTCACTAATTACAAAAAAACATCTGACTGAATAATATGGCCTAGACTTTTACGTTGACTATTAACCAACTTAATATGAGTAATCAAATAGGTCCGAAGGATTGCGAATTGATTAGACAATATCGCAGCGGTCATGATGAAGCTTTCGAAGTACTGGTAGACCGGTACCAAAGCAAATTGTTTACAACCATCTTCCTTATCGTAAAGGATAAAGGTCTCGCCGAGGATATCTTACAGGATGTCTTTACTAAGGTGATCAAAACCTTGAACTCCGATCGATACAATGAAGAGGGAAAATTCCAGCCATGGATTATGCGAATAGCGCATAACCTGGCCATCGACCACTTCAGAAAGTCTAAACGCTATCCCACGATCAGAATGGAGGACGGAACCAACGTGTTCAATTCTCTAAACTTTGCGGATGAAACCGCAGAAGACAAAAGAGTGAGGCAGGAGACCGTGCATTTAGTTAAAAAGCTGATTGAGGAGCTTCCGCCCGCACAAAAAGAAGTATTGATGATGCGGCATTATATGGATATGAGTTTCCAGGATATTGCTGATCAAACAGGAGTGAGTATTAATACGGCCCTGGGTCGAATGCGCTATGCGCTGATACATTTACGTAAAAAAATGAAACAATTAAACGTTGCCTATGACAAAACGATTTACCCCAAATGACCTGGTAAGATATATCTATCAGGAAATGACGGAGGTAGAGCAAGATCTCTTAATGCAAGCCTTGCAAAGCGATGAGTCGCTTATGCAAGAATATGTTGAAATGCTGAGCGCGATAGAGCAAATGGACGAAATCCAGCTTTACCCTTCGGAAAAAGTAGTAAACTCCATCAAACAGATGGCTAAATCTACGAGACTTCAGAAAGTCTGAAAGGTACCCCTGACATGGTCAGGGGTTTTTTTATGGAATATAATTAGCTGAGAAAGCTGCTGCTTGCTCAAATGCCTGAGCATAGGTCAAAGGAGCAAATCCATGCCCTTGACCTTGAATGATTACAAATTCATGATCTACTCCAGCGGCTTGAAGATCTGATTCCAGAATTTCACTTTGTGAAATAGGGACTACATCATCTTCAGTACCATGAAAGAACATCGTGGGGATGCTTTGTGAACCTATGAAATTAACCGGGCTGGAATCTGAGTAGCCTTCAGGGTTAGTTTGGGGCGTTCCGCCCAAAAGCTGGGTTAGGCCAAGCTGAGTGATCAGGTTGAAATCAAAGAGTTCGGCAAGCTCAGTAGGGGGGAATAAAGCGAATATGCTTTTTATATTCCCAATGTTGCTATGCTTATATCCATGCAGCAGTGCTAAATGACCTCCTGCACTTGCCCCAGCCAATACCATCTCAGTCGATACGTTCCATTCGCTGGTTTTACTCATGATATACTCGATGGCATCTATGATGTCTTCCTCTTGAGTCGGGAATGCATTACTTCCTGTGGGAATATCATACAGTCTGTAGCCTATAGATATATAAGCATAATCCGGGAAATATGTCTCCGCCAATGCCCGGAAAGAATCGAACTCGTCTTTATCTCCGTCCAGCCAGGCACCGCCATGTATATATATAAGGAGTGGAGTTTCACTTGCACTACGCCCTGCGGGCAAATACACGTTCAGTGATTGAACCGGATCAGAGCCATATGAATCATCTAAGATGTCTATGGCTGGTAATTCCCCGGCGATGGGGTCATCATCACTTTCTGAACAAGACTGAAAAACAAGAACAATGGCGAATAGCCAAAAAAGAGATCGAAAATTTCTCATATTAGAACCACTTCAAAAGGAAATTAATAGTCTGTCGTGTTTTAGAGGTGTAGGGTGGGTGGATAAGCTTACTGGAGGTGACACCGACTCTTTGTGTAAGCACTCCTTTTTCATTGCTGAAGGCTTGAAAGCCAAAGAATCCATGCGCCTTACCAATTCCGCTATTGTTAACGCCGCCAAAAGGCATTTCGGTATGCACAAAATGAATGACACAATCATTGACTACAGTGTTGCCGGAAGAAGTTTCTTCAAGCACCTTGTCTCTCACATTTTTATCTTCTCCAAAGAAATAGAGGGCAAGTGGCTTCGGGAAAGAATTAACCAAGGCTATAGCCTCATCCATATCAGAGTAGGTAAGGATGGGTAGAATTGGCCCGAAAATCTCTTCTTGCATGACTTCCATTTCAAGTGTGACATCACTCAAAAGTGTCGGCTCAATATATCGTTGTTGAGGATCGATCTGTCCTCCAAATTCAACTTTGGCTCCCAATCCTTTAGCATCTTCAATCATTCCTACCAAACGGCTGAAGTGTTTATCATTCACTATTCGGGCATAATCAGGATTGTTCTCTATTCCCTGGAATTTAGAATCATAGAATTTCTGGATTCCAAGCTTCAGGTTATCCAAAAAGGCATCTTTATCCTGCTCATGAACCAGAATATAGTCTGGTGCAACACAGGTCTGGCCACAATTCAAGAATTTACCCATGACTATTTTCTGGGCAGCATCAGTGAGATTACTGCTTCTTTGAATAAAGGCCGGTGATTTACCCCCAAGCTCCAAAGTCACGGAAGTCAGGTTTTTAGAAGCAGCCTTCATCACAATTTTACCCACTTGCGGACTTCCTGTGAAGAATATATGATCAAAAGGAAGCTCCAAAAGAGCCTTGGCCACCTCGGCATCACCCTGAAATAGTGCCACCTCATGAGGTTCAAAGACTTCAGAAACCATTTTACTCAGGATCTCGGAAGTGTGAGGCGTCATTTCTGATGGCTTCAAAATTACTGGGCAGCCTGCCGCCAAGGCGGAAACCAACGGACCAACAGCAAGATTGAATGGGTAATTCCAGGGAGAAATAATAAGACTAACTCCTTTGGGTTCCATCATTAATCTGGCTTTGGTACCGATCATAGTCATCGGAGTGGGTAAAGCTTTCCCTTTCATCCATGACTTAAGATTGGACAGAGTATGCTTGATTTCTGACGTAACCGGGTAGACTTCAGAAATATCCACTTCCTCCGGGGACTTCTTAAAGTCTGAGTGGATTGCTTTTTGGATTTCGGGTCTGTTTTGAAGGATCCATTCTCGCAATCGCTTTAATCTTTCTCCTCTTTCTTCGAGGGTAGAGCGTCTCCAGCGGATGGCAGTTTCTTTTTGGTTTTCGAACGTTTTCTCAATTCGGGTGATATCGAGAGATTTTTCTTCGACAGTCAGCATATCCTTTTGGGGTATTTGGGTACGATCAAATATACGCTTCGATCAGGCATTTAGATGGCTGTTAATCAAAAACTTCCCTGAAGGATGCAAATGAATCTTGAATTGTTGATCAAGGTCAAAAAATTCCATTTTGTTTAAACTATGCGTATAAAAGTTCCACAAAACACAGTTTTGACCGCATAAAAAAGAATTTCATCCCAAAAAAAATGCATTACATATCAAAAATTCTTTTGAAAAGCTTGGATATGAAATACATAAAAGTGTATTTTTACAGCAGATATTTAGTGTTGATAGGTCTCTTCGGAGGATTTTGAGACGAAAAAGTGAAGAGAAATCAATGCGAAATGTCTGAAAAAACATCAATCCAGAATGGATTTTAGACCTGTAAAGGAATGATAATCAGAGGATTGAGAAAAATTGAAAAGTATAGAAACAAGTTTACGAACTCGATAATTTTAAACTCTAACGATATGGACTATTCATCCAATTGTCACTCTTCCAGCTCAAGTCGATTGAGTGGATTTTTGAAAGAGACAAATCGAAAAAGTCAGATTTTTACCGTTTTTACGGTCTGGCTACTTTTCCTAGGATTAGTTTTTACACCATTTGAAGGATATTCTCAAGGCGATGATTTTGAGGACTTCTGTAGTGATGTTTCAAATCTAAGTTTCTTGAATCCAATTAAAATTACCGATGGAAGCGGTAGTGGTTTTCAACCAGGAGACGTTTACACCTTTGAAAATGTTGTGACCTTGGATGGAACTATTGTTCATGCAAGGATAACTATTGAGCAAGAGGTAAACGGTACTATTGAGGCATTCGATGCCGGAAATACTCAAGGAACAAACACTGGTTATCCCACTGCCTTTCAGCCTGAATTCAGAAATACAAGTACTAGCCAAAGGAGCTATGCAATCTTTTTGATTGAGTTTTTTACAGGTACCTATAATAATGATGGTACCATCTCCAATCCTGCGGCATTTCAGATTCCTGGGTTTAACGCCTACCTGGTTGATATTGATGGAAATGATGAAGTTCAAGAATATCAGGCCGTGACCAATGGTGGTAATATTACTTTTGGTAATGGGGCTATTAGTAACATTGTCGAAGAGACTGATAACGATCCTGATAATCTTTTTGATACCAGATATAGGGATATTACTAATACAGCGGCCAATGGAATTCCTATTGACGTTTTTGATAGGATGATTCTGGTGGAGTTTAGTGAAGTCAGCGCTTTTAGGTGGAAGATTGGAGTTAACCCTGAGGAAGTGGACAATTGTAATGACTGCGACGGTAGAAGTACTCGTCAGTTTTCATTTTATGTGCTTTGTATACCTGAATTTGAAGGAGCAGACGCAGATTACGGGGATGCACCTGCGACTTACGATGTAGACGGACCCGCCAATCATGCTATTAATCCAGCTGATATCGGTAATCCTCAGCCACGTTTAGGAGCGCTTGTTGATAGAGAGGACGGTCCTATTCCTTCTACGGGTGCAGATGGAGATGATAATGATTCATCAGATACGCAAGTTGCTGGAGATGATGAAGATGGAGTAACTGGACTAGCAGGAACTTTTGATCAGGGAACAAGCAAGACCATTACAGTTAACACAACTGGCGCGGGTCTTTTAAATGCTTGGATTGATTGGGATGGTAATGGAACTTTCGATTCAGATGAGCAGATTTTAGATGATGAAGTTGTTAGTGGAGTTAACACAGACAATGATTTTGATATTGATGTACCTTGTGACGCTGTTGCAGGGACGTCCTATTTAAGAGTTAGAATAGATACGTTTGGGGACTTGAATCCAACTGAATCTGCGAGTAATGGTGAGGTAGAGGATTACCAGGTCACTATCGGAGATAATTTAGCTGATGTGCCAGTTCTTAGCATACCGACTCCTGGTTGTGATGATGAGACAGTAACGATCACCTTCACACCAGAGGATGGCGTGGAGTACTCATTAATTAGTGGAGACTTCAGCAGCCCTATCAATGGTAGCTTTGCTGCAGATGTAAATAGCAGTGGGACTCTTTACGCGAGAACTGAGGGAACTACTTGTGAGGTGAGCGCACCATTTACAGTAGACCCAGCACCACAATCACCTTCCGCACCGATATTGAGTGTACCAACTCCAGGTTGTGATGATGAGACGGTAACGATCACCTTCACACCAGCTAATGGAGTAGAGTATTCCTTGGTTAGCGGAGACTACAACAGCCCGATCAACGGTAGCTTTGTAGCAAATGTGAATAGCAGTGGAACTGTGTTCGCGAGAACCGTGGGAACTACTTGTGAAGTGAGTACACCTTTCACAGTAAATCCAGCACCACAATCACCTGCAGCACCAACAGTAGATGTAACGCAGCCTACTTGTGAGGTAGCAACAGGAACGATTACGGTGACTGCGCCACTAGGTAATGACTTACAGTATTCTATCGGTGGAGCCTATCAGGCATCAACCACCTTCACAGGAGTAGCTCCAGGTACTTATGATGTAACAGTTCAGAAGGATGGTATCTGTATCAGTGAGCCAACCGAGGTAACTGTGAATCCACAGCCAGAGAC
>CAKZRQ010000012.1 GCA_937146645.1 uncultured Cyclobacteriaceae bacterium | reverse complement strand
AAGATTTGGCGATCTGCACCGGAATCACCACCCACAGCACCTTGCTCTTCAAGTACTCCTATCACTTGATATTTATTCCCAAAGAAAGAAATCCTATCCCCGACAGGATCCTCATTTTCTTCAAAAAGAGTCTCTTTTATGTCTTTCCCAATGATGCAAACATTATTACCGTATCTCAACTCAACATCACTGAAATTCCTTCCTTTGTCAAGCTTTATGGCCTTGATATCCATATAATTATCGTCGGCACCTGAGATACGGGTATTAGGGTTTGTGGTGACTGATCCTCTTTTAACCTCAGCCGACCCTGACACTCTAAAATATAAAGTAGATCTTCCTATGGAAGTGTATTCCTCTTTAAAATCTCTTAATTCACGATAAGTGAGTTTGGGATAGACCTTCTCTTTCTCTCCATCTCGAATCGCTTTTCCACCGCTGGCATCCTTGTCTCGAATGTCAAATGAGTTGGCTCCAAGACCCGAAAAACTTTCAGCGATCTGGGCCTTAATTCCATCAATAGCGGTAAGCATTCCGACGAGACTAGAAATTCCTATGGCAATGATGGCTCCCGTCAAAATCGTCCTTAAAAGATTGACTTTAACAGCAACAACGGCTTCCCGTACGTTTTGCAACAGATTCATAAATCGTTCGGTATTGTGACAGTTTTATTAAATAGTGGTTTTAGTAGTGGTAAGTATACTAAAAATCGCCTTTCAGAATGTCTGAAACCGCTTTTTTTTGATTTGCGGCTGATACACTTTAATGCATACGATCTCCTCTTACCTCTAGTTGGGAAATCACCTCTGCCTCATACTCCAGCCACTCTTTCCACCGATTATTCACCTTTTCTGGATCTTCATATTTCCTTGCCAAATCTAAAAAAGTAACATAGTGACCCGCTTCTGAAATCATCAATTCATAATAAAATGATTTCAGCTCCTGATCCTCAATATTTTTAGAAAGAATCTTAAATCTCTCGCAGCTTCTCGCTTCAATCAGCCCATTCATTAAGAGATTCTCAATCAACTGTTCTGTACGGCTTCCCCCCTTTTTTATGAATTGACTAAGCTTGATCACATATTCATCCTTGCGAGGTTTTCCAAACTTCATCCCTCGTTTACGAAGCTGATCCATAACCCGTTCAAAATGCCCCCATTCCTCTGCAACAATCGGAGTTAGAGTATCGACCAATTCATCTAACTCATTGAAGCGTACAATGAGGCTGATGCATGAGGACGCCGCTTTCTGCTCGCAATAGGCATGATCCACCAACACATCTTCAATCTGCATTTGAGCCACATTCACCCATCTAGGGTCAGTGGGTAATTGCAGATTCAGCATCTTTTCTTTTGTACTCTCTTCCCAACTCATATCAATCGAATAAATACCAGGTGATTCCTAAATCTATAAATGACTTATAGCCCGTGTAGTCCGGTGTTACAAAATATCCATCCTGGGCCATGAATCCGCTATTCAGGTGGTTGTATTTAACTAAAACTCGGGTTCTATTAATTCTAAAATCGAGGAATAAATCTGCCACAGGATACGCGTAAACATTGAAATCATTCTGAAGGAAAAACTGCTGCGTGGATACATTATATGCATCAGCAAAATAATCTGAATGATACCTTACGTCAATTCCCAGCTGTACATAAACATTATCATCGAAAAGTGGACTGTCAAAGTAGAACCGAGAGTTGGCATAGAAGCTTGGAATTCTAAATGCATCAGCCCCATCGCCTGTAATTTCTGTAAAGATCAACTCATTCTCCCACCTGAATTTCCTGCCAATTTGGAAATTGGCAATCAAGCCGGGTTGAAGCATGAAAGCCTCACTTGAATTTTGAGCTGCCTCTCTATTTTCATCAAAATAGATGTAGTTATTAATTCTATTCAAAGTCAGATTTGGCCTGATCCTAATTTTATCAAAATTTATAATAAGCTTGGCCCTAAGCTGATCTACACCCGTATTGTCAAAATCATTCGTCCACGCATAATGGTTTCCCCTATAAATCCTCTGCATGGAAGTGGGTTTATACAAAGCTTTCGTATAGTCCAACTCGAGAATTGGTGAAACCAGTTTTCCGTGAATTCTGAAAGCTCCAGGAAGAAGATACTCGCCATCAGCACTAAGACTCCATTTCTCGGAAATCTTCCCAATCAACTCCCCTCCTATAAACACTTCATTGAATTGATCTGAATCATCGAAGAACTGATTTTTCATTCTTCCATTCCTCGATCGTACAAATGCATTGTAATAAAAACCTCCAAAAGTTCCCTTCAATCCGAACTCGTTTCTCCACTCCGAAAAATCATTGAAATTCCGAGTAGTATCCTGCTGCATATTGAGACGCTCAGAATTGAAATACGAGGAATCACTTGTTGTCAGATCGGCCTCTAAAGTCATCTCCTGATCCTTATTATCAAAAACATGATAAATCTGAAGACCATCCTTCACTTTGTATTCATGATAGAAATGATACTCTTGACGGAGGTCTCTAGCCTGAGTATGGCTTAACCAAACCTTTGCATCCTCATAAGTAAAGTAAAGGGATGTGCTATCTATTTCAGGAGGAATAATCCCTCCTATTTCATTTACAATATGCCTCATTCTTGAAAAAGTACCCATAAACCAATATTTCCCATTCTCTGAGCGGTAATTGGTATGGACTGAATAGGCCGTGCTCTCGACCATATTATCATCCCTTGCGGTAGGATTCAGAGTCTTTCTAGATCGAATCGTATTAAAATTAAAGCCTACATTCCATCGGGAATTAATATTTCTGGCAAAGGCCAAATCAAGCATATTTCTGTTCCCTCCACCAAAGAAAGCCGACATCTCTGTGAAAGGAGATTTAGTGTCGAAATACTTGTTGTCCTCCGGAGCTTTGAAATAAAGATCATAAACATCAAAACCAGATCTAGTTCCGATCATAGTAGGTAGCTCAAAAAAAACGGGTTGGGCAGCACTCCCAATATTTGCGAGATCCTGATATTTCCAACCACTTTTGGCGACAGGATCATAGTTATGAAAATTAACCAAAGAAGTATCCTGCGGGTACAAAACCAGACTATTCCTTTTAATGTCCTTTTCATAGAAATAAAGACTGGTGGTTGGACCATAAACCATCCTGGTACTGTCGTCGAGAAGGGTCCTTCTTCCTTCAGTCTCTTCTTCTCCCTGCGCTAATTCTCGCTGCTGACGCTGATTTGGGTTAGCTGTTCTCGTTTGACTCCTGGTTCTTAATTCCTGGGCATTCAAAGAACTCCCAAGGATCCAAAAGCCCAAAAAGAAAAGAAGAAGTCGAAATTGGTTCACTTGGTTTAGTTTATCCTATTTTCCGGGTGATGAGCTCACGCAAAATAGATTCATCCTCCGGAGAGAATTGCACCTGAATTGGTTGGACAAAAATCGGAATTTCTTCAAGAAATCCTGAGTCTAAAAGTAATTTAACTTTATCCGCATCCTTTTCTGTAATCATCAAGACAGGCTTTTCTTCAAAGGAACTGACAATCTTCTCTATTTCTTTTGCATCGGTTCCTGTATAATTCTGATGATCAGCATATCGTAGGCTTTTAAGCAAATTATAATTCTGATCCAGATGATCTTCTAAAGTCTTAGGGTTTGCAATTCCGCTTACTAAAACAATATCAGGCTTGAATTTCATGCCCTCCCTTATTGCATATGGCTCACCGTAGGAAATCGACGAAAATAAAACAGGGGTCTCAGGTACAAGGTAGTTGGATATGCTGCTTTTAAGTTCTCCTTTTTTGGTCCTCGTCAAACCTTCCGGAGATTTAGTCAATATGACCACATCTGCTCTAGTTGCCCCTGAACGATATTCTCTTAATCTTCCCATTGGCAAAAGAAAATCAGATGAAAAAGGCTTTTGGTATGTCGTCAAGAGAATGTTTACGTGAGCCTGGACCGCACGATGCTGAAAAGCATCATCCAAAATGACCAATTCAATTCTTTCTTCTGATGATTTGATCTGTTCCAAAGCTGCCACTCGGTCTTCTCCTACAAAAACGGAAACTTCATCTCCGTATTTCTGAAATATTTGGAAGGGTTCATCCCCGATTTGATCAGGAGTTGAATTTTGGTTAGCCTTCAAAAATCCCTTGGTTTTTCTGCCATATCCCCGGCTCAATGTGGCCACCCTTTTACCTGAAGAGAACTCGGAGATCAAATACTCAACCATTGGCGTCTTGCCAGTTCCTCCTACTGTTAAGTTACCAACCAATATGCTTGGAATAGGAGATGGCTTTGACCTAAAAAGATTTTTATCATAAAGCCAATTACGAACCCCGGTAATCCAGCCATACAAAACGGCAAATGGGTAAAGGAGAAAGGACAACTTATGCATTCGGCGGAATTCGTATTTTTGATCAAATAAAAAGAAAAATAATGGGATATAAGATTAGCGATATCATTTCCTACTTATCAAAAATTGCCCCTCCCGCTTATCAGGAGGGTTATGATAATGCGACCTTAATCACTGGAAGTCCATCCTGGGAGTGCGTTGGAATCCTTTGTTCGCTCGATTGTACGGAGGATGTAGTACAGGAGGCCATTGAGCTAGGTGCTAATTTGATAGTAGCTCATCACCCCATTGTTTTTAAAGGATTAAAAAGCCTTACGGGTAAAAATTATGTTGAGCGAACAGTAATTAAAGCTATCAAAGCCGATGTCGCTATTTACGCGATTCATACAAATCTGGATCATGTGGCTCATGGAGTGAATAAGCGAATTTCGGATAGGCTGAATCTCCAGTCCACTAATATTTTACAACCCAAAAAAAACATTCTAAATAAGCTGACCTATTTCGTTCCTGAACAGGATAAGGACACCACCTTAAAAGCTGTTTTCAAAGCTGGTGCTGGCCAGATCGGAGAGTATTCGGACTGCTCTTTTCAGCTTGAAGGCAAAGGAACATTCACGCCTTCTGAACAGGCAAATCCGACTGTTGGAGAGGCAAATCAATCAGAGGACGTTCGTGAGGTTCGGGTAGAAGTTATGCTTCCAACCCATTTATCCCGAAAGGTACTTCAGGCCTTGAAGAAGGTTCACCCATATGACGAAGTGGCCTATTACTTACATGCTTTGGAAAATGAAAACCAAGAAGTTGGAGCTGGAATGATTGGTCATTTGCCTGTGCCAATGAAAGAGTCTGAATTCCTGGACTACTTAAAGGAGAAAATGGAATTGAAGGTAATTAAACATACCAGATTGCTGGATAGGGATATTCGAAAAGTAGCCGTATGTGGAGGTGCTGGTATTTTTCTTTTGGGCTCCGCCAAAGCAAAAGGAGCGGATATTTTCATTACTTCAGATGTCAAATATCATGAGTTCTTTGATGCTGATTCAGACCTAATTCTTTGTGATATCGGACACTACGAAAGTGAAATTTTTACAAAAGAATTACTCTCCGAGTTATTATCGCAAAATTTTCCTAATATTGCACTCTATTTGACTAAAGTAGTTACAAATCCCACATCTTATAGATAGTACATGGAAAGTACAGTAGCACAAAAGCTAGACGCTATTTATAATCTTCAACGTATTGATTCTCAGCTTGATTCCATCCTTAAAGTACGTGGTGCTTTACCGGAAGAAGTGCAGGATTTAGAAGATGAAATCGCTGGTTATCAAACCAGATTAGAAAAATTTGAATCTGAAATCGTTCAATTCGATACCGAAATTTCTGATTTCAAAGAAGCCATTAAAGAATCTGAGCGCTTGATCAAGAAATACCAAGAGCAGCAGATGAATGTGAGAAACAATCGTGAATATGATGCGCTCACAAAAGAATTGGAACTTCAAGATCTTGAGATACAAGTTGCTAAAAAGAAAATTGCTGAAACTGGGATTCGAATCGATCAGAAGAAGCTGGATTTAGAAGAGCTTAAGGCAACTCTTGATGATCGTCAAAAAGATCTTGATCAGAAAAAAGGCGAATTAGACACCATCATTGCTGAAAGTGAATCTGAAGAAGCCAAGTTGAATGGTGACAGAGAAAAGGCGCTTAAGAAGGTAGATGACCGACTAGCAAAATCATACGCTAAGATCAGGGCAAATGCTAAAAACGGCCTAGCAGTAGTTATGGTCAAAAGAGGTGCTTGTGGCGGATGTTTCAACACCGTTCCTCCACAAAGACAAGCCGATATTCGTGAGAAGAAGAAAGTGATTGTTTGTGAGCATTGTGGTAGAATTTTAGTCGGCGTAGAAGAAGAGGTGGTTGAAGAGCCGCCAAAAAGAAAGCGAACAACAAGAGCCAAAAAGAAATAAGTGTAAAGCCTCGAACATTTCGAGGCTTTTTCTTTTTTAAATAAAGAAGCAATTTGTTAATCCACTCAATCTTTTGCTTCTTTAGAGATATGAAAAAACTGGGGTCGCTCGTTATATGCTTTTTGATGTCTTTAGCCGTAATGGCAGAAGATGGCGATTCCAAAAAGTTTTTATTCCTCTTTAATAAGAAAGAGTTAAAAGAGCACAAGATTTCCATGAAGGATATTGAAAGCCAATTTGCTGCTTTCAAGACCAAAACTTATGGAGGTAATTCTGAATTGGCCTTAATATTAGAAACTCCAAAGGGTAATTTTGATGAATGCTTCGTGGGGCAGTTTTTAGTCCGAAACAGAGAGAATATCAACCTCAAGCTCGAAGAATTAGCTTTTAGAATGGTGGATATGACTGAAACTAAACAGATTACAAATGCTCTCCTAGCGGCTTATGAAGAGTCCTTACAAGCTAAAAAAGCTGAACGAAAGGCAGAAAAACCTTAAATGTTTTTTAGGTGCTCCTGATCGTTGGATTTTTCTAGTCTGAACGTTCCATCTCCCAATTCCTGTAGTAGATACAAACAAAGATTAGTGTGTGGAAAGTTGTCCATGTACCTCAGATCATAATTTAAAATCAAGCTCAGGAATACTCGCATAGCCCTTCCATGCATGCAAACTAAAAGAGTATCCCCTTCCGCCTCTTTAAGTTTTTGAATCCCAGGACGCATCCTTGCCGCGACCACATTTGGGCTTTCTCCTCCTTCAATCGCATAGTCAAGGTTACCCTGCTGCCACTGGCTTAGCATATGCTTGTAATACTCACCTTCCTGAGGAGTCATTGGAGTTCCCTCGTACTTACCCCATGATATTTCATTCAGCTCCGCAAGAGTGGTCGTAGGAATATTCAGATCTATAAAACTTTGAATGGACTGCCTTGTCCGAATCAATTCAGTATGGTATAGATGATCAAACTTGACATGCTTATAAGCCTCGAAAAAAGCTTTGGCCTGAGCCTCACCCGTGGCATTTATTGGAGCATCGATTCCACTTCCTTGTACCACTCCTTTTAGATTAAAATCAGTTTGTCCGTGACGGACTAAGTATATTTTTTTTGGATTCAAGATTCTCTAATTTTGGCAGAGCAAAGTAAGCTCATTTCTACATTATTTCATGGCATTCCTAATAATACCCACCCTCGATCAACTAAATAATACCAACACCAAAACAATGGTCGATCATTTGGGAATTGTATTCACTGCTGTCTCAGATAAAACCATCGAAGCGACTATGCCTGTGGATGAAAGAACTAAACAACCCATGGGCTTGTTACATGGAGGAGCAAATGTAGTGCTCGCTGAGACTTTAGGAAGCCTTGCAGCTTCTTTGACTGTTGATAGAAAAGAGAAAAGTGTGGTAGGATTAGAGATCAACGCAAATCACATAAGATCTGTACGAGAAGGTCTAGTAAGAGGAGTAGCATCACCTATTCACCTTGGCGGGAGTACACAGATTTGGGAAATCAAGATTTATAATGAAGCCAACAAATTGACTTGTATTAGTCGATTGACAATGGCTATTTTAGACAGGAAATGAGCGAATCGACGATTTCAAAAGTCCTGACGAAGGAGCATTTTTTAAGTAGCATTTTTAACCAAAATTTCAATGCTGACCTACCTTTTGCCCTTTGGCGGAAACCAAAATCAGGAATACTGGAACTGGTTCAAGGGAGCGAGGAATCACTTAAAAAAGTGAATCTTGATCTGGAAGAATTGCCCTCAGGATTTATCATACATCCTTTTGAGGATCAGGTTAATGGCGAGGCCTACTTCATAGATGCCATCAATTATTTCAAGCTTGATCTGGACTCTCCTATCGCTACTGAAGATTTGCCTGAATTCATCAAAGTCTCCGTCGAAAATGAAGAGCAAAGCGATTCAGTTTTCAATGCTTTCCAAAGAACTCAAAATGCAAAGGGTCTTTCCCATAATTCAAAGAATGGAGAAAGCCAGGAGCATTATGAAAAACTTGTGAATCTAGGTATCGAGGGAATTGAAAAGGGCTTATTTGAAAAAGTAGTTCCTGCGAGGACCAAGAGCATTCCTCTGGATGAATCTTTTGATTTGGTTGAAAGCTTTGAAGCCTTGCTAAGTAAATACCCTAATGCCTTTGTCAATTTCTTTCATTTACCTGGAGTAGGAACATGGCTAGGCGCAAGTCCTGAAATCCTGATTGAGACGAGAGAAGATCACTTCTACACTATGTCACTAGCTGGAACCCAGCCCGCATCAGGTGATAATCCGATTAAATCAGTAGCATGGACTCAAAAGGAAATTGAAGAACAAGCCTTGGTAAGTAGGTATATCGTTGATTGCTTCAAAAAAATCAGGCTTCGTGAGTACGAAGAGCATGGCCCAAAGACTGTTCAAGCCGGCTCCCTTTTACATTTGAGGTCCGACTTTAAGGTGGACATGAAAGCCACTAATTTTCCTCAACTGGGCTCTGTAATGCTTAAGCTTCTTCATCCCACTTCAGCTGTATCAGGAATGCCTCGACAAGCGGCTTTGAATTACATCGCTGAAAATGAGAAGTTCGATAGATCATTCTTTGCCGGCTTCCTTGGTCCGGTAAACATCGGAAATGAAACTTCCATCTATGTAAATCTGAGAACAGCATCTCTGAGTGGATCAAAGGCAACTGTCTATGCTGGAGCTGGCATCACGGAAGATTCTGATCCAAGAAAAGAATGGGAGGAGACTGAGCTCAAGTGTGAGAATATTGGCAAAATCCTCAAAAACCCTAAAGCATGATCATTGAGTCTGTCAGTTATCTGGTGGCTCTATGTGCAAAGAATGGGATCCGGAATGCGATTCTATCACCGGGATCCCGATGCGCCCCCCTAACCTTAGCCTTTGCCCGTCATCCTGAGATCAGAACTAAAACTGTTTCGGATGAACGATCGGCCGCTTTCATAGCGCTTGGTATAGCTCAGCAACTTCAGGAACCCGTGGTACTCGTTTGTACTAGCGGTTCAGCTGCTCTAAATTATTTTCCAGCTATTGCGGAGGCTTTTTTTCAGCAAATCCCACTCCTCGTTCTTACCGCTGATCGACCGCCGGAATGGATCGATCAATATGATGGCCAAACCATTTTCCAGGAAAATGTATATGGAAAGCATGTAAAGAAGTCCTACAATTTTCCATCCCTGGATAATTCAGAAGCTTCAATCGGAAAGGCAAAGGAAATCTCAGTGGATGCGATCTCGCTCGCCAAAAGTTATCCAAAAGGACCAGTTCATATCAATCTGCCGTTTCGAGAGCCATTCTACCCGGATGAAAAGCAGGAAATCATATTTCCCTCGACGAAAGTCTCTTTAGCGCCTCCGGCAAAGCCAGTAATGGATTCAAAAACCTTGCGCATTCTTGAAAAGGATCTACCGAGGTTCAAGCGGATAATGATCGTAGCGGGTCAAGCAAAACCTGATTCGGAGACAAAGGAAATTTTGGGAAGGCTCAAAACTGAAAAGGATGTCGTTTTAGTCACTGATGTAATTTCAAATTTTCAATCAGACCTATCTATTACTCACCATGACCATTGGCTGGGTAATGCGGAATTATCAAATGATTTAGAACCTGATTTGATTCTGAGTTTTGGAATGTCAGTCATTTCAAAGCCGCTTAAGCTCTTTCTCAGAACCACAAGTGCTGAAAATTGGCAAATTCAGGAATCAGGGGAAGGCCGAGACCCATTCCAAAGGCTAACCAAAACGATTCATGCGACCAATTATGAATTCTTCTCGTGGCTTTTGGATAACCTGGATACAAAGGATTCAGATTGGAAATCCAAATGGATTCAGCTGAATGAAAAAGCTAAAGGTGTCTTACCAGGAATTCTTGATAATTCTGATTTTGGTGAATACCCAGCTTTCAAAGAAGCTTTATCCTCCGTTCCAAAAGATTCTAAGGTCCATCTGTCAAATAGTATGGCGGTTCGCTATGCTAATTTTATCGGGCTGGAAGGTCCAGAGATCATTTGTAACCGAGGAACGAGTGGGATCGATGGAAGCAACAGCACTGCTGTGGGTTGTTCTTTGGTAACGGATAAGCTAGTAACCCTTATCACTGGAGATATGGCCTTCTTTTATGATAGAAATGCCTTTTGGCAAAACTACACGAAGCCAAACCTTCGGATTATAGTTATGAATAATCACTCTGGGGGGATTTTCAGGCTAATCAATGGTCCTTCATCTCAGCCAGAGCTTGAAGAATACTTTGAAACGCACCAAGCCCTAAGTGCCGCGAACCTCGCTCAAGAATTTGGCTTTGGATATCAAAAAGTGAACAATCGAGAGGGACTGGAAAATGCCTTAGCAGATTTTTATTCTCCTTCTGACCGTCCAAAAATTTTAGAAATCATTTCAGAGAGTAAAAAAAACGCCGGAATATTATCCGGCGTCAAATCAAAAATTCAAGAAGCTTTGTCTAAGGCTTAAGGCTTTTGGAATACTCTAACATAATCCACTCTCATTTCTTGCGGGAATAATGTTGATCCGTCAGGATTACCTGGCCATCTACCACCTACTGCAACGTTCATAATAAAGAAATGCGGCTGATGGAATTCTTCAAGATCACCCGGAGTAATATCGATTACGTGGTATTCTACATCATCAAGAAGCCATCGAATGAACTGCTCATCCCAAATAATCGAATAGACATGAGGCTCATCAGAAAGGGTTCCATACTCCAATTCTGTTTTCCCACCGAAGTTCGCATAGTTGCCATTGCTGTCCCAGTGGACTGTTCCGTGCACTGTTCCGTCATTGTTATTTGTGGTACCACCAACCATCTCCATGATATCGATCTCGCCACAGTTCGGCCATCCAATCTCAGAAATGCTTTCTCCTAGCATCCATAGTGCCGGCCACATTCCCTGCCCTTTTGGCATCACAGCTCGGATATCGATTCTTCCATACGTGAAGGACTGCTTTCCTTGGGTAATCAGTCTTGAGGAAGTATAAGCTTTGGTTCCTGCGCTTTCAGGTTTTGCAGTTATGGTAAGGAAGCCATTCTCTACTTTGGTATTTTCTTCCTTGTAGTACTGGAGCTCGTCATTTCCCCAACCACAAATTCCCTGATCACAACCATCCCCGATCTGGAAAGTCCAATCATCAGATACAGATGTTCCATCAAACTCATCTCTCCAAACCAAATTATATCCAGGATAAGAATCAGGAGTTTCGTAACCCGTATTTGGGTCAAGCCCCATATTCTCATTATTCATGACAATTCGCTCCGTATCTACAACGAATTGATCTTCGGTGGAATGGGCCTGAACTACTATAGAGTATTGCCCTTTGTCAGAATATTGGTGTGTTGCGGTGTTTCCATCCACTCTTTCGAGTGATGAACCGGGGTCACCAAAGCTTACTTTGTAATAAAGTGCATTGGTAGCAGTGAAATCTACTCTCACAATTCCATCACCGATGAATTCTACATCGACTTGTAAATTGGAGGGGTTGGGTGTGGGAACTGGATCATCTGGCTCTGATCCTCCGCAGCCAATAAGAAATAGAATTAAGAAAGCTGCGGGTAATAATCTTCTGCACATATCTTCAAGAAATTAAATTTCTTGAATCTAAGGAAAAAATATAAAAAGTGATAATTATCAGGTATTTGCGGTAAGGGTGGAAGGAGATTTCCTTCCACCATCATTTAATACCCATACCATAAAGGCTAATTGACCGATTTCAAAAAAGGTAAAGGTGATTAATCCAATCACCGAACCGATGACAGTTACAAACATCACCCCAGTCACGATCGCCAATACGCCAAGTATGACTGCCACGTTCGACCACAGGTTTTTATACTGTAGGAATCCAAAGCCAAACAAAATATAAGCTAACCCCACACTAATCAACTTGACGAAAAAATAATCCTCAATACCAAAAGGCCCCATGGTGAAGGCGATTACATCCACAACAATCCAACAAATGTTTAGGCCAAGCAAGACCCATGCACCTATTGCCAAAATGTTGTTTGGAATCACTTTGGTAATATGGATGTATCCATATATGAATAGTGTAAAGAATACTAAAACCGCTAGCTTGACAGGAACATATCCTTCGGTTCCAAATCCAATTCCTTCCAGTAATTCGGTATCCATTGCGATCTCGAAAAAGGAAACAATGAAGTAAATTATTCCGGAAACGAATCCGGCCATAATCCATTTTTTACTTTCTCCTAATTCAGAAGAAGTACCTTCTTTTCTTTCTCCCTCTTCCGACCATTCTACTCCCAAGGCTTCAAAAAGAGCCTTCACCGTGTAACTCCTTGGAGTCACCTCACCAGCTTCTATTCGCTGGATCGTTCTTACATTTAAATTGCATTTTTCGACTAGCTCTTCCTGAGTCAGTCCTTTTGCTTTTCTCAATTCGGAAATCCGCTTTCCTAACTTCGGCTGTTTCATTGTTAATAGTTTTTGATTTGCCATAGCAATTTCCTCTATTGATGAAAAACAAAGGACGAAAACCACTCGGTTTTCACCCGACATTTGCCCGACATTAGCGTTTAGAGCTTATTTGAAGGGTTTTTGATTAAATCTATCCAGATAGTTGAGAAAATTTAAAATACTACTTTCCGCTATTTTTTCAGCGCATTAAAGAGAATCTCCACAGGGTGTAAAGCTTTCCTTCCGGTCCCATCCGCGATCTGATGCCTGCAAGAAGTACCCGGCGCTGCAATTATTTCTTTTTCCGAACTCTCTCTCACAGCTGGAAAAAGCACCAACTCCCCTACTTGCTGACTTACCTCGTAATGCTCTTTTTCGTACCCAAAACTTCCAGCCATTCCACAGCATCCACTCGGAATAGTCTCTACTGAATAATTTTCTGGCAGGGATAAAATCTTCTGAGTCCAGGTCAATGAAGAGAGCGCCTTCTGATGGCAGTGTCCGTGTAGTTTCAACTTTTTATTTTCTGATGAAAACAAAGCCGAATCAATATTTCCGGCAGCGACTTCCTTTCCTAAAAACTCATCGATCAACTGTACATGAAACTTCAACTTCTTTGCTGCATCCACTAGATCAGGACTCACAATTCTCGGGTACTCATCTCTGAAACTCAATATTGCTGATGGCTCCAAACCAATCAGAGGAGTATCCCCATCAATCAGCTTTTCAAAGATTCTCACATTTGCCTCAGCATGCTTTTTTGCCTTGGGCAAAACTCCTTTGGATAAGGCTGATCTTCCGCTCTCTTCATGATCCACAATCTTGACCTCGTAACCCAATCGCTTCAAAAGAGTAATTGCTTTGATACCTATTTCCGTGTCATTGTGGTTTGTGAACTCATCCACGAAAAAGTAGATAGACTTAATTTGGCTTTGCCCGCCGGGCAAAGAAGCATAGTTCTTCTTGTACCATTTTCTCAAACTTACCGAACTAATGGCTGGAAGATCTCTTTCAGGTGCCACACCCAAAACGGATTTCATCATTGCTCCAGTCACAGAATTACCAAGGAAAAAATTTGATACAGACGGAACTACCGAGCCCAATCCATTCAATTCATTGATGTAGGCAAAAGCCTTTGATCGAAGGGGGGTACCATGGGTCTTTTGATATTGATAAAGAAACTCAGCCTTCATACTGGCCATGTCCACGTTAGATGGGCATTCCGCAGTACAGCCTTTACAGCTTAAACATAAATCCAGCGCTTCTTTGATCTCAGGATGATCAAAGGCATTTTCTTTTTTATCCAGAGTCAGAAATTCACGAAGAGTATTTGCTCTTCCTCTGACGGTGTCCTTCTCATTTCGCGTGGCCATGTATGAAGGGCACATCGTGCCTCCTGAGCCTGGCAGCTTTCGACAGTCACCTGATCCATTACATTTTTCAGCCATGCGAAGGATTCCCCCCACTTGATCAAAATCCAAGACTGTCTCATGTTCTGGTGTTTCAGTTTCAGGCTCATAGCGAAGAAACTCATTCATCGGAGCAGCATCCACGATCTTCCCGGGATTAAAAATATTGTGGGGATCCCAGGAATACTTAATCCTTCGGAAAAGCTCATAATTCTTCTCACCCACCATCAAAGGAATAAATGCAGCTCTCACTCGGCCATCTCCGTGCTCACCCGAAAGCGATCCCTGATATTTCTTCACCAACTTAGCCGAGGTCTCCGAAATTTTATAGAAATCTTCTACACCCTTCTTTTTCTTCAAATCCAAAACTGGTCGCAAATGAATTTCACCAGCACCGGCATGCGCATAATGCACAGGCTTCTGATTGAAATCCTCCATGAGCTTATCGAACTCATCGATATAATCGGCCAAATCCTCGATATCCACAGCCGTATCTTCTATACATGCCACGGCCTTTTCATCACCTGGAATATTCGCTAAAAGTCCAAGACCAGCTGCTCTCAGTGCCCAGGCCGCAGGAACCTTTTCAGTTTCAATAATCGGAAAGGCATACCCCAGTTCTGATTTCTTCAGGTCTTCGACCAAAGCTTTCCCTTTGCTCAACGCTTCTTCCAAAGTCTTCCCACGAAATTCGACCATCAAAATCGCTTCAGGATCTCCCTCGACGAAGTATCGGTTCTTTGAATATTCAATGCTTTCCTTCGTGCAATCCAAAATAATCTTATCCATCAATTCCACAGCAGTGGCGGGATGCTTCATCGCCACTTGCGAAGCCTTCATACTTTGATTGATAGTTTCAAAGTGAGCAGCAACAACAATATCAATTGGATCAGGAAGCGGATCAAGGCTAATCTTAATCTCAGTGGTGAAGGCGAGGGTTCCTTCTGAACCACTTAAAAGCTTGCAAAAATTGAACTTCTCATTCCCTTCGAAAACTTCTGACTTCAGCAGTTCATCGACTGCATAACCGGTATTCCTTCTGTGAATGGATTTCTTTGGAAACTGAGAATGAATTTCTTCTCGAGTTTCTTCATTGGAGAGTTCTTTGGAAATTCCTTGGTAAACTTTGCCTTCCAGGCTGCTGAGTTTACACTTTTCTTCAAATTCTTCTTTGGTTAGCTCTTCAAAAGTCACCTTGCTCCCATCACTCAAAATGGTATCCAAAGAAATCACCTTATCTCGCGTAACACCATAGACAATTGATGTGGTACCGGATGAGTTATTCCCAACCATTCCTCCGATCATGGCACGATTGGCTGTGGAAGTAATGGGGCTGAAGAAAAGTCCATGAGGCTTCAAAAACCTATTTAGCTCATCTCTAACCACTCCGGGTTGCACTCGCACCCATCGCTCTTCTTTGTTGAATTCGAGGATTTTTGTGAAATGCTTAGACACATCCACGACGATACCATTCCCCACACATTGGCCGGCTAATGAGGTCCCAGCAGTACGGGGAATCAAAGAAGTCTGATGCCCCTGAGCGAATTGAATTAGTGCCTGGATATCCTCTTCGGTTTTAGGAAAAGCGACAGCTAATGGAATCTCCCGATACACTGAAGCATCGGTAGCATAAAGCGTTTTACTCAGAGAATCAAAGCGAACATCTCCTTGAAGTCTTTGATTCAACTTCTTAAGTGGTTCTAATAGATTCGGGTGACTTGAAGGCATGCTCAAAAATAGCTTACCTTCTCAGATTAAAGAAATTCATTGCTGGTAAACTATACCAATTATTCTAAAGGTGGAGAGCCTTCAATTGAGTATCATTAAAATTTATCGGTACTGGATTAGAGTATATATGCTTTCCTTCTAATTCAAGCTTAATTCTGTAATTACATGTCGAGTCCCCATAACCCAGATAATCATTTTCTAATTGGATTTCCATAAAAGTATCAGGCAACAGAATTCGTTCATGAAAACCTATATTATCCTCGAATACCGAATCTGGCAATTGTAAATCATACCATTTTTGTGGCTTTCTATTGCTTATGGCTGAAATTTCAGTTTTTATGTTTAGCACACCTGAGTCATAAGAAGAAACTCTAATAGTATCCCTAGAATTGTTTATTAAATAGAATTTGATGTATTCCCATCCTATTGCAGATTCAAGGTGATATTGATTTGGGATATACAAAAAAGTAGATTTAGACTCCTTAGAAATACATTGAATTAACGAATCATCTGCCGTGCTTTTTATGCTCTCAAACCAAGCCTTTGCTTCTCTCCATCGATAGGTATTCTCAGAAAAGAACTCATCTTGGCTTTTTTCCTTTAAGTAAAATTCCAAAGACTTTGTTGGCTCGATACGTTTTGAGGGTTCGAGAATTCCTCGATCACAAATCTGGAAAATTTCTTCTCTGGAACTAATTCTCTCAACACAACCGATGACTGTAAACAAAAAAATAAAGCACATTTTTTTTAACATCTCGTAATTTTAAAGAATTCAGTCAAAAATCATTAACCCAAACTTACTTTCTTAAAAACAACTATAAAACATGTTTTTCTACCTCTCACAGTTTCTAAGTTTTTTGGCAATGCCACTCACGATTATCATGATTTTGATAATTCTTGGTGCCTTAAAATTCAAAAAAAAATGGGGAAAAAGGCTGCTCTGGATAGGGATTGGAATCCTGGTATTTTGTACCAATCCTTTTATCGCCAATCAGGCTCTATTGGCTTGGGAACCCGAGTACAAGGAGTTTGATGAAATTAATTCCTATGAGATAGGAATAGTCCTTACCGGCGTGACTAACCTAAGTAAAACGGCCTACGATCGTACATTTTTCAATAAGGGCGCGGATCGGATTACCCATGCGCTTCAGCTCTATCGGATGAGTAAAATCGAGAAAATCCTGATTACAGGCGGCCAAGGTTTAAATCCGGTAAATCCACAAAGCGAGGCAGAATTGCTGCGGCGATTTTTGAAAATGACAGGTGTGCCCGCTGAGGATATTTTGATCGAAGATAAGAGTAAAAACACGGCTCAAAATGCCGAGTTTACAAAGGCCTTCATGGAATCCAATGGTGTAAATACCAACCAAGATTTTCTACTGATTACCTCTGCCTTTCATATGTACAGAGCAAAGGGATGTTTCGATAAAGTTGGTTTGAATACAGAGACCTTCCCAACTGATTACTACTCCTATGATACCAAATACGACATTCCTGCTTTATTTTTCCCAAGCGCGGATGCCCTAACCTATTGGCATAAACTGGTTAAAGAATGGATTGGAATTACAGTTTATAAGCTGGTGGGATATATCTAAACCAATTGCTCCTTCACAATGTGATCTCTCATCTGAGCATTGAGCCCAGCTTCTTCAGCGAACTCGGCCCATTTTAAAATGGATGATCTCACTTGATAAATGCTTTCTTCCGCCTTTTTGATATTCATTTTTTTGGCAACTTCAAGAAAGTCGGAATCTGAAATATTCTCCCTTTTTCCATTTACCTGTAGAGACTGAGAGCTCACCCAGATACTTCCAGGTCTGTAAGCAAAGCAGATATCGTAGGCAGGAGAAAGTCTCCATTTTCCGTTTTTATCCATCAGAAACGCAAAGTTCTTAGTGTGATCATCACAATTTCTAGACAGGACATTAAAGACCATTCGTCTGAACATTTGTTCGGCTTCTGGATAACTGAGCCTAAGCATTCGCATTGTCTCAAAAACCTGCTCATAGCTATAATACCCAACTTGGTTAAAATCGAAATGCCGAATCCCACAAAGGCTCTGCATATGGATTTTCTCGCCTGAATCAGTCCGATCAAACCTCTTGGTCATAAAATGCGCTCGTCCATTCTCTTCCAGCAGCCTCGACTCATTCATCTCGATGCCTGCTTCTAGAGCCATTAGATAATATGCCATTTCCACGCGTCCATACCCTGCGGATGTACCAAACTGATGATCCGTTACCCCGTCGAATTTGATAATCCAATTTGAAAACCCTTTAGGGGCTTTGACCTGTCCACTTTTGACCTCCCCGGTTTTAGGATTATAAGCGATGACAGCTTTGGCCCTGGCCCCACCTGCTGAAGTCCCAATTTTCAGGATGTCTGCCAAAGCTTTCTCCTCCTCCTTCTCGAAGTCGGTTTTAAATCCTTCTTTCGTGTTCAGAATTTTGTTTGCCACGCCTATCAAACTATCCAACTCGAGCGAGCTAGATCGAACAGATTCTTTTCTGAGCGATGGCCTGATTTCCAAAGCTCCTACTCCTCGCTTGCCAATAAAGCATAGTAACTCCACCGGATTTAAACTATCGCTAGCACGACCGTTTTGAAGCAACCATGAATTAATCAGCTGATTTCCATATTTATCCGGAAGCATGTCGGCCAATAGCCCAGGCAAACCACGGAAAGTATCATAGGGATCATTCCTCCCACTCCTGTTTTCAGCAAAGCTGTGCAATCTTTTCCCTGAGGAAATTGGCATAGTAAGAGGAGCAATATCCAATCCTAATCGCAGAAATGATGAATCGAATTCAAAACTTGCTAAGCCCTGACTTTCATCCCATAGCACAGCTCCCACCAGCTTATTCCATAGCCAGATCTCTGCAGCAACTACCATTCACTCGGAGGGTTTTCGGCAGCCATGTCTGAATTCCTAACACGCTGTCTCTCTTGCTTTTTTTGAAGCTTGATATAATCAATCGGACTGATCTGAGGAATAACCTCAAAACTCTCCAAGACCTGCAGCTCATCCAAAACTCTCAAAACCTGAATCAAGGTGATGAGATTTACTTTCTCTCCTCTTTCGAGCAAACTCAGGGTAGACCGACTGATCCCAGCCTCCTTACTCAGAGTCCCTTGTGTTTTGTTTTGGGCTATCCTTTTCTTTTTAATGAAATCACCGATCATGGCCAAAATGGCCAAATCAGTATTTTTAGCAATATACATGACTGATAAATCATTCTTTAAATGCAAAAATACTATTTAATGCATGATTTATCAATCTATTTATAAATATTTTTATGAATGATTAATCATTTATTAAATAGACATAATCCTCATATTAAATGATTTATCAGTCAATTAAAAAAGAAAATTTCTGCTCCAATATAATTGATACTTCCATCCTTTCTCCTCTAGCAGGATTGGATGATATGCCAGGGCAGCTTTGGCCGATGAGGCATTAAAAAACCGTTGATCATCTGTTAAGATCGCAACAGGGCCTTTATCGGTCTCATTTACCAAATCCATCAGAGCACTTGGGATTTTTTCACTCATCCCCTCTTCTTTTGCCAAAAGCTGCTGTTTAAGCGATTGATATGTTTCAGGGAAAGACCTACCGAATTGAGGCACAGGAATATCTGGTGTTTGGCTTTGGCCTTTTACAAAGGATAAATAATCCTTTAATGATCTAATCCCCTCATTTTCCAAGAGCTTTGGACGGAAGTCCTCAGGATTAAGACTACTAATGACATGCATTTTCTTCCTCGCTCGACTGATGGCCACGTTGAGTCGATTCACTCCTCCTTTTTTCGAGAGCAAACCAAAATTAGTACTCAACTTACCATCCCGGTTTGGAGCATAGCCAAGACACAAAATCACCTCATCAAATTCATCCCCTTGTACATTTTCTATATTCCGGACCTTAACCAAGTCCTGAGTAACTCTATCCTCCCAAAGCAATCTCGAGATCAGTTCCATCTGAAAGAAATTACCCGTAACCACTCCAATCGAAGTATCCGGATTTTCGCGAAGTATTTCAGAAACTTTTTGAACTACCTTCTCAGCATCGGTAATATTTTTCTGATCGGACCAAATCCCTTCCGTCTTGGTCCATGAAAATGCCGGTTCATTTTCTATGACCGTTGGCAAATCGGGTAAACACTCCAACTGGCTTTCATAAAAGTTCGAATTTGAGAAATGGATCAAGGCCGGGTTAGCAGAACGATAATGACCCTTTAATCGAATGAATTCAAAATATCCACGCCCCAATTCAAGAATGGACTCGGCCTCATACTCTAGCCCTTCCTCCTCCTCATCAAGATTGGTTTCATAAAAATTTGAAGGAGGCAGCTGCATGGAGTCGCCAGCAATGACTACTTGTTTTCCTCGCAACAAAGCCGGTAATCCCTTTTCAACAGTACACTGAGAGGCTTCATCAAAAATGACCAGGTCAAACTCGTCCTGACTAGAAAATAACGCCGAAACAGTTTCGGGACTCGCCATCCAGCAAGGCAAAAGTCTGAACAGTTCATCAGAAAATATTTCAACCAACTTCCTGATAGGCCAGCGCTTTCTCTTTTTACTTACTTGATGTAATAAATCCCGATAGGTCGTTCGATTTCCAAGTCGATTATGCTCAAGATTCGCACACATCCTCTCCCTCAAACGCAAGAGTCCTATGTGATTCCCTAGCTCCCGTTTCTTTAATATGGCCGTTTTTAGCTTTTGAATTTCATGCGCAAGTGTGATAGAACCAGCTTCTTTCAAAACAGATGTTCTCTGTTCCAACACATCAATCCATTGAATCCTCCACCCACTCCAGAAAGAATCAAGCAATTCTTCCAGAGTTTCCTCTGGATTCGTCTTTATAAGCCGAAAACCTAAATCCTTTCTTCTCCATCCTTCAAGAAAGAGGTCAAAGGAATGTAAGTCATTTAGCTCTTGATCGAAATTTGGATTCAAAACTTTAACACCTTCTAAAGTGATCATCCTGATCTGCTCATCACTGAAAAATTGATGAAATCGATCTACCTGACTTTGAATATTCTGACCTTCTCTTTCTATTCTCTGAAGTGTTTCCAGAATGGTTTCTTCCTGATTCTCAAAATCCATTTCATCCTTCCATTCAATTCCTTCAAAATCTCTTATCCATTGATCAAGCCTTTGAAAATCTTCTTCATTTTCGATTACATCCGCAAAGGCAATTCCTTCAGCTTGTACTAATGGGTTTTTATTCAGTTCGTCTTCCTGGCTTTGTAATAACTCAGTAATACGCAGAGCTTTCTTGAGATTCTCAAGATCAAAAGGCTCAGAATTACCCGAAATCCAATTGCGGAATCCGGGAAATCTATTTTTCTGAAAAATCCATATGAGACTGCTTAGCGAAGAGGAAATAAGCTTTTGTGCAGGTTCTATTTCGGTCTGGATTTCATTCCAATTTGATGGAAAACTTAGGCTTTCTTCGTTTAGCTTCGCTTTGGTTTTATCCAAAATATCCAGTAGCTCGAGGAGCTCCGGTTTAGTATTCGGTTCACTTAGGATTCTTTGAAGGAGTTCTTTTTGGGTTAACTGCTTATATCCTGAAAGTAGCTTCGTCAGCTCATCGATTGGACGATCTAGTTCAAGAATCAATCTGAGTAGATATCTTTTTTCTTCAGCATTTTCTTCTTCGGCCTTATGGAAGTTCTCCAATTCTCCGAGGAGTCTTTTCAGTTGACCCAAGTCTGATGAATTTAGATGGGCCATTGACTTTCTTTGGCTCCAGAATTTAGAATTCAACTTATTATAATAGGAGAAGAAGACCTTGAATTTCTCCTCAAAGTCTCGAGCTTCTTCAAAAGGAATTTTCAGATTGCCGAGATCAGTTTGATGGTCACTTCTTCCTGCGGAGCTGAGGTAAAGTTCTTTAATGCTCATTCCACATACCTCATCATCAAAGAGGGCCGCTCTAAGATCTTCAAACTTCCCAGAAAGACGCGAAATGATTCTGGACTGGATCGACGCTTCTCTTTCTAAGGACACCGAATCTAAACCACGATTCTCCTCTTCATACTTTTCAATAGATTCAATTTGATCCTTAACCTGCTTGAATAGGTTCTTCTGATCGCTCCGATAATCGTGCACCAAGGCCAGAAACTTTCCATACCCCATGCCTGAAAGTCTGTCATAAACGACGTCCAGCGCAGCCCTTTTTTGAGAAACTAGTAGAACTTTCTTTCCCCTTGCGGAATAATCTGAAATGAGATTTGCGATTAGTTGAGATTTACCTGTTCCCGGAGGTCCTTCCACCACTACATTCTTTCCAGATCGAACCTTTAAGAACACTTCTTCTTGAGTAGAATCCATGGCAAAAGCTGGAAAGCGATCTTCCTCTCGAGTACTGGTTTTAAGATCTCCTTTGGCAAACCTTTCTTCTAAAAAAGATTCAATGTTTTCAGAATTTGAACTTTGGTCAAAATCTTCATATTCCTGGAACAGGAAACTATTTTTCTGCTCAAATAAGCCCAAAAGAGCATAAGACTTCAATTCGAGTATGCCTTCCTGAAACCTGGATTGATCCAGACTCTTTTGACTTAGTGGAAATGAATTTAACCTATCCTCGAATAAAGAGGAGCTCACTTTTATCGAAAAATGACTTTGGATGAGCTTGCTCAAGCCAATCCTGAATTCAGTTGAATTCTTAGGAAGTTCAGCCAGCTCTTCATCCAATCCCTCAGTGTCGAGGCTCGTCTTGTATGCCTTTTGGTAAGCAAGAATGAATGCCGGATTGAAATAAAAGTCGCCCTCAGGCTTTATAAACCATTTTTGATTTTGAAGTGAAAGAACACAGGATTGAAAAATCAAAGGAGCTCTAACGATCTGACCATCCAACAAACACCCCTCCACGAAATAAAAACCAAGAGCCAGACTCTTACTGCCTGTTTCCTGTTCAATAAGATCACTTTTGAATTTAAGTCGAGAAAGGCTTTTGGAAAGAAGATTGGTCTGTGCTTGACGAGGATCAGATTCAGGAAGAATTACAAAAGCCGATTTTCTCTCCATCGGCTTTTTAATCATCTCAAAGCTTGATTCTCCATTCAGAAAATCTAAATCCTGTAAATCCAGCATTCCGGACCCTTCCACCTTTGCCAGATATAGAGATTTGTTTTTTGAAGACAAATCAACCAGGCGATTCAGGTAAGTCTGGAAAATGGATTTCTGCATTTATTTGAATGGAGAGTCCGCTTCTTTTGCCATCACGTTGTACACCATTCCATCCATAAAACCGGGCATCCATTTATTCAAGAAGACCGCCAGCTTACCTTGTGAGGTCAAAACAAGGTCTCTTTTTCTCTTTCTGGTTGCTTTCAGCAAAGCTATGGCTACTTCTTCCGAAGTCATCATTTTTGATTCATCGCGAGGAGACTCTCCTTGGGATTTCCCCTCTGCATTTAATGCGCTGTTTCTGATATTGGATGAAGTGAATCCCGGAGCTACCACCAAAACATGGACTCCTCGCTTCATCACTTCTGTCCTGAGAGATTCAAAAAAACCGTTCATGGCATATTTACTGGCCGTATAGGCCGTTCTCGCAGGCGTACCGCGGTATCCATTTATGGACGACACCCCAATGATTGAACCTTTATTCTCCAAAATGGATGGAAGGCAGTATTTTGTGGCATAAACCGTACCCCAGAAATTGGTATCCATTACTTTATGAAAAACAGATAAATCCATCTCTTCAAATAGCGCTCTCATGGATATACCGGCGTTATTAACGAGAATATCGATTCTACCGTATTTCTCTAATGCAGCATCGGCCATTTTTTGATTATCTTCTTCTGAAGCGGCATCAGCCAAAACAGCCAAAAAATCAAAACCTTTGTCTTCAAGCCTTTCTGAGGTTTTTTTAAGCTTTTCTGGATTGCGCCCTGTGATTACCAACTTAGCCCCTGCTTCACCAAATACTTCTGCACATGCCTCTCCAATTCCTGAAGTTGCTCCGGTAATCACTACGACTTTATCGTTGAAATGTGATGATTTCATATGTGATCAAAGATAGGGAAATGAAGCAATTACATAGAACTTCTCAGGCTCACAGGATATATTTGTTTATGGTCATTAAGCTGTCTGATTCATTTTCCCTAATTTTGCGGCCATGTCAAGGAAAATGAAAAACAAGGTCATTAAAAACCTCAAAATCGAGAAGATCGCCTCTGAGGGTAAATGCCTTGGCTATCATGAAGAAAAAGTAGTTTTTGTGACGGGAGTTGCTCCTGGAGATGAAATAGATGCTCGGGTCACTAAAGGAAGAGGCTCATTCATGGAAGCTGTTCCGGTGGCATTCCATACCTATTCAAAAGATCGAGTTGAACCTTTCTGCGATCACTTTGGCACCTGCGGTGGATGCAAATGGCAGCATATTAACTATGAGCTGCAAAAAGAATACAAGCAGCAGCAGGTTATCGATCAGTTGGAGAGGATCGCGAAAGTAGAGTTACCAGAGATTTCGCCAATCCTTGGCTCCGAGCAAACTCAATACTATCGAAACAAGTTGGATTTTACCTTCTCTAACAAGAAATGGCTCACCCTTGAACAAATCCAATCAGGAGAAGAATTTGAGAGAAATGCTCTAGGGTTCCATATACCACGAATGTTTGATAAAATCGTAGATGTAGATCATTGTTATCTACAAGGCGGTCTATCGAATGACATCCGCAATAGTCTTAGAACCTTTGCCTTGGAAAACAAGCTGAGCTTTTATGACATTAGGGCGCAGAAAGGTCTTTTAAGAAACCTGATCATCCGTACCACCAGTACCGATCAAACCATGGTCATCGTTCAATTTGGAGAACTTGACCAAGAGTCAATAAAAATAGTAATGGATTTTCTTAAAGGAAAATTCACGGATATCACTTCGCTCCTCTATGTGATAAATACCAAAGGAAACGAAACGTTCCACGACTTGGAATTGATCACATATCATGGGCTTCCATATATCGAAGAAGAGATGGAAGGTCTCAAGTTTAGAATTGGCCCAAAATCCTTCTATCAAACCAATTCCCTTCAAGCCTATGAGCTATACAAGGTTGCCAGAGACTTTGCTGCGCTAACAGGAGATGAGGTGGTTTATGATCTGTATACCGGTACAGGTACCATAGCGAACTTCGTAGCAAAGCAGGCCAAGGAGGTGATTGGTGTAGAATATGTCGAGGCAGCAATAGAAGATGCTAAGATCAATTCTGAGATCAATAGCATCGACAACACGCTTTTCTACGCTGGTGATATGAAAGAAATCCTCAATGAGGACTTCATTTCGAATCATTCAGCTCCGGATGTGATCATTACTGATCCGCCAAGGGCTGGAATGGATGAAAAGGTAGTTCAGATGCTACTCAGACTGGAGGCACCGACCATTGTATATGTGTCATGTAATCCAGCTACTCAGGCAAGAGACCTGGCGCTTCTCGATGAAAAATATAAAGTAGATAGAGTACAGCCAGTGGATATGTTTCCGCAGACATACCATGTAGAAAATGTCGTACGTTTAATTCTTAAGTCATGATTTCAGATTTCAACGACCCAGAGCTTAGTGGCAAATACTTAGGAACCATCACCTCAGATTTTGTCAAAATTTCAGAGGTGCTAAAAGATGCTTCATACCAGGTTAGATCAAGGGGCTTTTCTGATTATCCGATCTTCCCAATCTCCAAGGATATCCAGCCTATTGGCAAAATCTTTTTGGGTAAGGAAGAGAAGGACTTGGATTGGAATTACTTCATTACTTATGTGGATGAATTCGTGCAAAGAAAGCTTATTCCGGAAGAGACTTTAGATGACTTCAAAAAGGCTTATAAAGATCCAGATGAATTCTGCTGCTTATTCGTAATTGATGGGGCGTTTACAAGTTTTGTCTACGTTCCATATCCAAACGAGTAAGAACAAAAAATCAAAATAAAAAGCCTCACCAATCGTTTTAGTGAGGCTTTTTATTTATCTGATAATCAGTTTTATATAACTATTTAATTAAATCAATTTTTAATCAAAATGCTGCCAACCTTGAGCTTTGATTTTTACCGCTGTTCCGCTCTTCGTGACTAGGAACTTTCCTTCCTCGGCTTTGGTCATATGACCTATAAAATGAATATCTGGATGCTTCTCTAGTTTCTTAAAATCATCCTGAGAAATGGTGAAGAGCAATTCATAATCCTCTCCCCCATTCAGTACACAAGTAATTGGATCCAGATTTAATTCCACAGCGGTATCGAATGTCTGCTTGTCTATAGGAAGCTTATCTTCATAGATCATAGCTCCCACATTAGAAGCCTTACAAATATGGAAAATCTCAGAGGCCAATCCATCCGAAACATCCATCATACTGGTTGGCTTAACGCCCAACTCCTTAAGCTCATGAATGATGTCCATTCGGGGATCCGGCTTTAGCTGTCGACCCGTAACCAAAGTATATTTATCCAGCTCTGGTTTCATGTCAGGATTGGCTAAGAAAACCTGCTTTTCTCTTTCGAGAATCTGTAAGCCAACCAAGGCCCCACCAAGATCTCCTGTTACACAAAGAATATCATTTTCCTTCGCTCCATCGCGATAGGAGATTTGATCCTGGCTAGTCTCACCGATAGCTGTAACAGAAATCACTAATCCGGACCTGGAAGCGGTGGTATCTCCTCCTACCAAATCAACGTTATAGTGTTCGCAGGCAGCATAGATTCCCTGGTACAATGCATCCACAGCCTCAACACTAAAACGATTAGATAAGGCAATGCTGACAGTGATCTGCTTTGGAATGGCATTCATGGCAGCGATGTCAGAGACATTGACAGCCACAGCCTTAAACCCAACATGTGGAAGTGGAGCATAGGATAAATCAAAATGGACACCCTCCACTAATAAATCCGTAGAAACCACTTTCACATGATCTCCTGCATCTATAACTGCGGCATCATCTCCAATTCCCTTCAAGGTGGACTTTTGAGAAAGCTTCACCTTTTCATTAATGTGCTCGATCAGGCCAAATTCTCCAAGATCGCCTATCTCTGTTCTTTTTTCCGACATGTAATTTTTTCTTTTGGGATCAGGATTTTTCCTGACAAAGCTCTACCAAAACTCCATTGGTGCTTTTCGGGTGCAAAAATACGACTAATTTATTGTCTGCACCTTCCTTTGGTATTTCATTCAGAATCTCAAAGCCTTCACTCTTTAACCGAGCCACTTCCTGGTTAATGTCTTCTACGTCAAAAGCAATATGATGTACTCCCTCGGACTTCTTCGTTAAATACTTTGCGATAGCAGAACTATCATTAGTCGCCTGAAGCAATTCGACTTTGGTCTCACCCACCTGAAAAAAAGAGGTTTCCACTGCCTCCCCTTCTACCACCTCCGTTTTGAAGTGTTCTTTTCCCAAAAGCTTTGCGAAAAGCTGATTAGATTTCTCAAGATCATTAACCGCAATTCCAATATGCTCGATTTTCCTCATTCTGATAATTCTTATATTTGTGTGAATCTTTTAGCAAACACGAGTGTTTAAAGATCAGTTTAGAAAAGTGGAAGTAAAGATAAATAAGATATGATAATCGTTTCAGACAAGGCAAAGGACAGAATCCTTGAATTGCGTCAGGAAGAAGGAAGAGCTCAGGATGAAAATATCCGTGTTTCAGTGAAAGGGGGAGGTTGCTCAGGCTTGATGTACGATCTAAGCTTTGATGCGACTCAGACTGAAACGGATCACGTGTTTGAAGATAAGGGTGTAAAGGTTCTTGTGGATAGAAAGAGCTTGCTGTATTTAGCAGGAACTACCCTGGAATTCACAGATGGACTTAATGGAAAGGGTTTCCAATTTGTAAATCCAAATGCTAACAGAACTTGTGGATGTGGTGAAAGCTTCTCAGTTTGATCCCATCTGAATCAAATAAAGCAGCCTTCGGGCTGTTTTTTTTTGCCCTAAACCCAATTCAAATTATTTAAATGGAGGCATAATCCCACTGCCAAACATTACATTTGCCAGCAAAACTATAAACCCATAAATGATGGAAGAAAACATCAAGAAAATCCAGCTCAATGACATTCATGAATCTTTAGGAGGGAAAATGGTGCCTTTCGCAGGGTACAATATGCCTGTAAGGTATAGTTCCGATAAGGAAGAACATATTTGTGTTCGACAGGGAGTTGGGGTCTTCGATGTGTCCCACATGGGTGAGTTTATGGTAGAAGGCCCTGAAGCTTTAAACCTGATCCAGAAAGTTACTTCCAACGATGCTTCTAAGCTCGTTGATTTTCAGGCGCAGTATTCATGCTTTCCAAATGCCTCTGGAGGAATAGTGGATGATCTGATAGTTTATCGATTCTCTGATGAGAAATACATGCTAGTGGTTAATGCTTCAAATATTGAGAAAGATTGGGCTTGGGTGATTGAGCACAACACCATGGGTGCAAAGCTTACCAACATTTCAGATGAGATCTCCCTCTTTGCTGTGCAAGGACCAAAAGCTATAGCAGCTGTTCAGTCCCTTACACCTGTGGATCTGGCAGGGGTAAAATTCTATCATTTTACAGTTGGAGAATTCGCTGGCAAGAAGGATGTAGTCATATCTGGAACGGGCTACACCGGCGCTGGTGGATTTGAGATTTATGTGAAAAATGAAGATGCGGAGGAAGTTTGGAAAGCCATTTTTGAAGCAGGAAAAGGATTTGATATCAAACCCATTGGTTTAGGGGCTCGAGATACTTTAAGAATGGAGATGGGTTATTGCCTCTATGGCAATGATATTGACGATACCACCTCTCCTATCGAAGCTGGCCTGGGTTGGATCACCAAATTCACCAAGGATTTCACAAACTCAGAAGCTTTGCAGGCTCAAAAAGAAGCAGGCATAACAAGAAGGTTGGTGGGATTCATCATGCAGGAAAGAGGAATACCAAGAGGGCATTACCCTATCGTCAATGAAAATGGTGAAGGCATCGGAGAAGTGACCTCTGGAACTATGTCTCCAAGCATGAACGTAGGAATTGGATTAGGATATGTGAAGAAGGAGTTTGCCAAAGCCGGTACAGAAATCTTTATCCAGGTCCGAAATAAAACCCTTAAGGCACAGGTGGAAAAACTTCCTCTTTATAAAGGATGAAAAATCTGGAAATCTGTCTAAGCCCCGAGCTAATTCATCTTCATAATCTTGAAGGCAAAATTGTTGTCGTAGTTGATATTTTTAGAGCGACTTCTACTATGGTGGCAGCACTGGGGAATGGAGTATCGGAAATCAAAACCTTCGCCAGTTTGGATGAATGCAGGGCGATGAAATCCAAAGGCTATTTAATAGCGGGAGAGCGAAATGGGCAAAAGGTAGAAGGGTTTGATCTAGGGAATTCACCAATAGCTTATTTGGACGGGAAATATTCTGGCCAAAAATTAGCGATGACCACCACTAATGGAACTTTGGCTCTTTCTAAATCAAAGGACGCTGAAGAGATCCTTATCGGAGCCTTCCCAAATATCTCTGCTACCGTCAAGTATCTACAATCAAAAGACAGAGACATTCTAATTTTTTGTGCTGGATGGAAAGGGAAATTTAACCTTGAGGATTCTCTGTATGGAGGAGCTCTCGCCAAAGGTCTTGAAGAGACCCATTCATCCGAAGATGATGCATCTCTGGCTATGACATCTCTTTTCGAAAAAGAAGGTAATGATCTTAAAGGATTCCTGTCTCAGGCCTCACACGCGAAGCGACTTCAAAATCACAATATCGAGGCGGATATCGATTTCTGCTTGACAAATGACTCTTTTGATCTGGTTGGAAAGGTTGTAGAATCTAAGTTAATCAGATGGGCATAGAGAAAATTATTTTGATCTAACTAAAGTTTTATTTATTTTAAATAAAACTTTTTGTTATGATCGATCTTATTTGGAGCATCTTGAACTTCGCTATTCTCATTTACTTTTTTTATTTCATTTTCTCACTAATTATGAACTGGAGCGCTACACTTAAAAAACGTGGTAGTGTTCTCGGCTTTATCGTAGTCGCCTTGGTTCTCGTCTCCTTTTCCAAAAGTGCCATTAACGATGAATTTGGGAACAGAACTATTAGCACAAGGGATATCAAAGCCGAGAAAGTGGATTTTTCAATGATTAATGGTTTAACCGCTTTTATCGTTTATGACCCTTTCACCGGAGAGGTAGATAAAGAGGAATCGGATAGTATGCTGCATGGCTTGATGCTAGGCCGAAAATGGGAACATTTATCTGCTAACCGCCGAGGAAATGACCTATATTTTTCTGGAGCTCAGCAATATTCACTTATCACAATCCCTGTTTACAAACAAACACATCGTTTCGAGATCGAGGATTTTTTCTTGGATTGATCAAATAATTTCATCCAACTGACAATCGTCATATTCTTTCTTGGAGGCTCATGTTAGTATTGTCTATCAGATAAAATTTTACCAAAATGATCAAGAAGCATAACCTAATAGACGCCTTTCCTGAATTCGAGGAAAAAATTCATACAATGAAAACTGACAATGCCCATTTCAAAAAGCTTTTTGAAGAGTATGATGAATTGGATCATGAAATTTACCGAATAGAATCAGACGCTGAGCCAGCTTCAGATGAAACCTTGAATCACAAAAGATCCGAAAGGGTAAGGCTTAAAGACGAGATTTACAGCTTTCTAAAAGAGAACTAAAAAAAGCCCCAATCGGGGCTTTTTCATTTTAGCTTTTCATTATTCTTATGCCTGTCTACATCGCGGATATTCTTCTTCTCAAAGTTCTTTCTTAGAGCCTCAGTAAGATCTACCCCAGTTTGATTAGCCAGGCAGATCAACACCCAAAGAACATCAGCCATTTCATCTCCCAGGTCTTTTCCCTTATCGGATTCTTTAAAAGACTGCTCTCCATAGGTTCTAGCCATCAATCTTGCCAACTCCCCTACTTCCTCCGTAAGGATCGCCATATTGGTTAGCTCATTAAAATATCTAACACCTACAGTTTTTATCCAGTGATCCACCAATTCCTGGGCTTCAGAAATCGTGATTTCTTTTCCTTTTTCCATAGGTTAAAATTGTCAATAATTTCCTTCACAGAAAACCAGAGTCCCGGAACATCTTACTTTTATTCCGAGACATTAACCTGCAAATCTTATATTAGTCGATTATGAACGAGCTAGTTTCCTTCGCCCTCTCGGTTTTTACTGGCATCATTGCCATCATGAATCCTGTGGCAAATGTTCCCATATTCTCATCTTTGGTAGAAGGGGCGCCTGCGGAAGAACAAAAAAGAATCGCGAAGAAATCCACGTTTACCGCTTTCGTTATCGTCTGCGCTTTCATTCTTTTAGGCAAGTTCATTTTTGAGCTCTTTGGCATTACTATTCCTGCATTTAAGCTTACAGGTGGGCTACTCATATTTAAGGTAGGTTTCGATATGTTGGAGTCGAAAAAGTCCGGCTCCAAGCATGTGGAATCACCTAATTTGGACGAGAATATTGCCATCTCGCCACTAGCCATCCCGATTCTCGCCGGACCAGGAACTATTGTCACAGCAGCCAATTTTGTCTCGGATGGAGGAATAATTCAGATCGGTATAGTGATCGCTATTTTCGCCTTTATTTGTTGGCTGACCTATATCGCATTCGTTGCCAGTGAGAAAATTGTGGCTAAAGTAGGTGAAAATGTGATTACTGTGATCGGGAAAATCATGGGACTCATTATCGCCATCATAGGTACTACCATGGTCATCGAAGGTATTCAGATGGCTTTTGATTTGGCCTAGCGGCCAAAGCCAAATTCTCAAACTAGTTCCTCCAGCGTTTTCACAAATCGATCAATTTCATCAAGGCTATTGTAAATATGGGTGCTGACTCGAATAGCATTCACATTACTCTCGGGAACCTGGCGAATTCTAAATCCAGACCTTGACAGTTCTTTTGCCAATGTCTGATAATCAAGACTCTTGGACTGAAACGAAATCATGGATATACGAGATGATTCCTCTTCAGGAGTTAGAATTCTAATTCTTTCTCCAATTTCAGAAAGTCCAAGAAATAGATGATTATTTAATTCTCTCAATCGCTCCTCTACTCTAGTCTTACCGATGGCTTGTTGGAACTCAGCAGCAGCAGCAGCTCCGACATATTGAGGTCTGCTCTGGGTGCCGTAATCATATCTATGAGCTGTTGATACATACCCTTCGAAAGTCGGAGGTTCAGCAGTAATATCCCAACCGATATCGGAATAGCCTCCTACCTGAATAGCCTGAAGTTGATCAAGTTTATCTTCCTTCACGTATAGAAAGCCAGTTCCCACTGGACCGAGCATCCATTTATGGTAACAGCTAGCGTAAAAATCACAGCCTAACTCTTCAAGATTCAAATCAAATGTCCCGGCCCCATGCGCCCCGTCAATCGCTGTAAAAATGTTCTTTGATGCAGCCCAGTCACAAATCTCTTTCACTGGAAAAACCAATCCAGTCGTACAAGTCACATGAGGTATGGCGATCACTCGAGTCTTTGGAGTCACCAATTTCTTGATCGCCTCAAAATTTTGTTCTGAAGTGGATTTTGGTTCGAAAGTCTTCAGAACTATGCCATCTAATTTGGCTCGATTCAGCCATGGTAAGCCATTCCCTACATGCTCATGTTTGCTCAGGATCACCTCATCACCTGACTTTAGAGGAATGCCCCAAGCCATAATATTGATTCCCTCGGTGGTATTATGAGTGAGACTTATCTCCGACTCCCTTACCCCAACAAAATCTGCCAGGATCTTTCTCTCCTTCTTATAATTTCCATATTCACCTGAGGTATAAATCTCATCTATACTGGATTTCAAAGCATCCACCACAGGGAAAGGAGCGGGACCAAATGTGCCATTATTGAAATAAACTCGGTTAGTGCGAAGGGGAAATTGTTTTCTCAGCTCTTTCCAAAAATCTTGTGATTTCGGATCTGGCATTGGGCTTTTTTCGCCTGTCCCTTCGGCAAAGGCCTCAGTATCTAAAAAAGAGGTGCCTACTAAACCCGCACCTAGTTTGCCTATGAACCTCCTTCTATTTTCAGAATTTCCCATTAGCCCATATCTAAAATCTTATCCACCGATTCGGGAACATCCGAATCGTAGTGGCTCACGTAGATCAATGTAATATTTGAATTTTGGCAAAGAGTCTCAATGGTATTTTTAAAAACCTTTCTTTGTGCATCATCCAAGCCTTGAGAAGCTTCATCGAGGATTAATAACCTGGGCTTCTTAATTAAGGCTCTAGCGAGCAAAGTCCATCTTTGATCTCGTAAGGAAGCACGCTGGATTAAAGCATTTTCCGCTGACTCCAAACCAAACAACTTAATCCAGCGATCAGCTAGTTTATTTTGTTCATCTGAAGGTTTTCTAAAAAGTCCCATGGTATCAAAAAGGCCAGATAAAATCACCTTTCTACAAGTTTGATTTGCTGGAAAGAATCGAGCCAATTCAGGAGCTACAAAACCCACAGGTCTTTTTATATCCCAAATGCTTTCTCCAGTTCCTCGCTTCTTTCCATATAGCCAAATATCCTGAGAATAAGCCTGTGGATTCTCCCCGACAAGCAGAGAAATTAGGGTTGACTTTCCAGATCCATTAGGGCCTTTAACCTGCCATCTTTCACCAGCATCCACTCTCCAATCTAAGTCTTCCAGAATTACCTTTTCTCCATATTTGATCTTCACCTTCTGGAGCCTGATCATTTCACCTTGCACCAAATCAGTTCTAATGGAAAGTTCAAGAAGCTCCTTCTTATCCATTGGGAAATGATCCTCAGCTTCTGGTTGAGAATGAATGGTATCCCTTGAGGAAATATTGAATCCAGATTTATCTAGAAAACCGATTTCAGTAACTCCATCGGGAATTTCATTTTCCGAGCAAGTCAAGATCACATGAACCCCTTCAGCTAAAATATTTTTGAGAACCTCCCCAAAGGTTTCCCTGCTTTTTCGATCCAAACCGGTAGTCGGATGATCCATTAGAAAAAGCCTTGGCTGCTTTAGAAGCCCTAAGGCGATGGCTAGTCTTCTGGTTTCTCCATTCGAAAGCTTAAGAATAGATTCATCTAAAAGATGATTCAACCTCATCAAGTCTGAGACTTTCTCCACGGTCCAACCCGCTTCACTAGGGACGCCAAACTCTTTCAAATACTCAGATACGGTAAGCGCTTCATCAACTTCTGAGGAATTAAATCGCTGTTGGAAATAAAAGTTCTGAAGATTTGACTTGTTCCTGAATTTATACTCATGAGACACAAATGAAATCAAATCCTGAGGACTATGAACCTCTCCTTTAGTTTCCATTTTCTCCAAATACCCTGCAGCGAAGTCGTAAGACATTTGACCTGATTTCAGCAAAGTTCTACCCAGGATCGTCTGTAAAAAGGCGGATTGAAGTTCACCTGACTTTGATATGATTGCCCAGCAATCCCCGTGATTTATAGTAAATGAAAGATTGGAAAAAACCTTTTTACCCCTCCAAAAAATTTCAGCCTCATCTATTTCAAAAAAGGGATTCATTCCAAATCCATTTTCCATGTGATATCATACGTTTTTTTTTATTTATAATTTAAATGCAACAGTGTTGTATAACATATTTTAGATTATTTTGTAATATTCCTATACAGTTTTCATCAATTTTAATTAATATCCTATGACAGAATTTTTAAACTCAAAATCTACAAAATGAAAAAACCACACACATTCAACCAATTTAGAAAAATTGGAACGATTGCATTAGCTATTGCAATCGGATCATTTTCGTACTCTTGTTCTGAAGTCACAGAAGAGGCTCCAATAGACCCTAGTCAACAGTTAGAAGTGACTAAAGTCGAGCTAATTAAACCTCAATCGGAATTAATCCGACTTAAGGGAAAACTCGTTGAGAACATAGAAGACTATCAGCTCGATGAGGCCTCTCGAGGAAAGGGGGCAGCAAAAAATCGTTTTGATATACAGCTTGTATTCCAAGACTTAGGGGGATTTTTCCCAGCTCCCACTGAAGCTCAAAGGGCAGCATTTGATCTTGCTATAGATCGGTGGGAAAAAGTAATCATTAAAGATGTTCCATCCATTGAAGCTGTTGGTGGAGATATTCCTTCAGCGTTCTTTGGATTTCCTCCTGTTGTCCTAGAAGGGGGTGTAATCGACGATCTTCTTATAGAGGTAGTGCTAGCACCCATTGATGGTCCCGGAGGAACACTAGGCGCTGCAGGCCCTAACTTCATTCGAAACGTTGATAATCTCACCACAACAGGATTTATGTTTTTTGATGTGGCAGATTTAGCAACACTAGAAGCTTTTGAACTACTTGATGAAGTGATCGTTCATGAAATGGGCCATGTTTTAGGTATAGGCACCCTATGGGATTTTAATCGCGAGTTGAGAAAATTCAATGAAGATGGGTTCCCATATTTTGATGGCCGCTGGGGGAATCAATTTTGGAAAAACGAAGGAGGAACAGAGTTTCTTCCAATCCAATTCATAGGAGGACCTGGGTCAGCGCTTTCTCACTGGGATGAATTAGTATTGGATAATGAACTAATGACAGGGTTTTTGAATCTTGGAGATAATCCATTGAGCAGAATTACTGCCGGTTCTTTAAGAGATATGGGCTATGGAACTTCTGCTGCAGCGGAGAAGTATGATCTTCCAAGGGGTACTGCTGGCGTATCTGCCAGGGTTCATGGAGAACATGGAATTGATATTGCAAACATGGAGGAGTTAAGAGGACCAATCGGAATTATAGAAGTACAGTAAATAATACTTCCAAGAAAATATCAAAAGCCGGTTTAATAGCCGGCTTTTTTATTCTTTATTCTTCGAATCGATAATGATGGTAACAGGACCATCGTTTATAAGGCTAACCTTCATATCCGCCCCAAACTCTCCAGTCTGAACTTCGGTCGGCAAAATGGAATTCATCTTTGCCACAAACTTCTCGTAAAGGGGAATCGAAACATCGGGCTTGGCAGCCTTTATGTAGGAAGGTCTATTCCCTTTTTTCGTACTGGCATGAAGAGTGAACTGAGAAATCAAAAGTACCTCTCCATTTACATCCAGAAGAGATTTATTCATGACTTCATTTTCATCTGGAAACACCCGCAGATTCGCCAACTTATTTGATAACCAATCGATATCATCCTGTCCATCTTCGTCCTCAATCCCAATCAAGACCATAAGTCCAAGGCCGATATCTCCTTTAATCTGCCCATCGATTTTTACTGATGCCTCGCTGACTCTCTGGATAACTAGTTTCATTTACTGATGTCTTGTATTTGACCCGATGGAATAATCTCTACCTTATTTGTATGCTCTTGAAGCGCAGTTATGACCATTGCTTTGGCTACCTGATAATCATAAATAGGCCGAACGTTCTTAAGTAGCTTGAACCAAACCAATGGCTTGGAAAGAATCGTGGCTACCTGCTCACCAAAACGAAATTCGTTTCTATTCCCCATGAGAAGCGAAGGTCTGAATAATCCTAAGTAGCCAAAGTCCAATCCTTTTAGACTTTCCTCCACCTGCCCTTTGGTTTTGTTGTAAAAAACGGAGGAATTCGGGTCTGCTCCTAAAGCTGAAACATACAGGAATTTACTGGCTCCGATTGATTTTGACCATTTGGCTATCGCCAAAACCATATCGTGATCAATTACCCGAAATCTTTCCTGAGATCCCGCATTTTTGATCGTGGTACCCAAGGAACAAAATGAATGCATTTCTACCTCTCCCGACTCCATGGAAGCCTTTAGATTCTGGAAGTCACCTCGAATATCTTCTTCAACGAGCATCTCTGACCAATTCCAATCATCAATTTCCAGGACATCACCAGAGAGCTGAACGAGTTTCTGATGCTTCAAGGCTAGCTTTCTACGGCCCACGCTAATCACATAATCATACTCGGGATTTTTAAGCAACTGATGGAGAGTTTGCATACCCACCAGACCAGATGTACCAGAAATTATCGCCGCCTTCATTTGGCTTAAAGATTGGAAATCAATTCCAATAACTCAGCGTCAATAGCTTGATTTTTATCTCTGGCGTACCAAAGGTGGGTGCCTTCTGAGAATTCTTTGGAGCTCACACCCTTCGGATCAATTTTATATTCTCTCAATCGATTTTGAAGGAATTCAGGCCTCGGACCCCATACAAAAAACTCCTTTTCAAAAGACTCATCAAATGCAACCAATATTGGAATCGATCGAGCTCCATTCGTAAGGTATTGATCCATAATCTCAGGATTTTCATCCCTCATGATATAACTGGTTTTTATTAAAGGATTCAGATCAGCAAGTTTCTGAATAAATGGGATGTTTTGTGCCCCATCTCCACACCAAGCCTCTGTGATCACCAACCAGTTTTGTGGAACTTTAATTTCAGAAACAGCTTTTTGAACCGCCTCAGAAAGCTTGCCAGTTTTATCCCAGCGCTTCATCCTCCTCTGATTAAGGCGTGTATATTCAATATAGGTTTCGGACTGATTTGGACCTGTAGTCCTGTTTTCCGCTAATAGCTGATCAGTGAGATCTTTGAACTCCTGATATGAATACCCGGATTCAAACGCGTTCTTAATATCGATATTGGCCAAAGTTTCCATGAGATTACTAGAAATTTCAACCTTAACAGACTCTACTCACCAGAAGTTCTCTCCCATTCCAAAAACTCAGCGACTTCATCTTTAAGCTTCGCAAAAATGGCCAGAATCACAGAAACGTCGTCTGCGAAACCAAGGACTCCAAGAAAGTCAGGGATGATGTCAATCGGTGATATGAAATAAACCAAACCCAAAACAATGAAACCAAGGGTTCCAGAGGATACTTTATAAACTCCATCGTAATGCGCCTTTAACATTCTTACAAAAACTGCCACGGGCTCCACCAATTGCTGTATTCTCGGGTCAGAAGCCATCTTACCAATTTTGGCCCCTACTCTTCCGAGCAAAGCTGATAATTTCTTCGGCTGACTTGCGATAATCTCAGCTTGCTTCCCGAAAAGCTTTTTAGCCTTTTCGAGCATTTCGGTGGATTTGGTTTTAATAGTTGCCATTAGAAATAGAGTTGAATCTCTCCTTTTACCTTTTTCAAGGCAAAACTTATAGGATCATTGTTCCTTTCCAGAGAAAGCGAAAAAACAGTCTTAGCAAACTCAATCCCACTTGCCTCTCCATCAATATTCTGTCTGCTTTGATTCAAAATCGTAATAACATCTTCTACAGCAGCTTTGACTGCTTCCCAGGTCTCATCAGAGAAATACACTTGTTGGCTGAAGTTATGAGTGAACTCCTCCCGCACTTCTGCTACCAGCCTCGAATAAAGCTCTTGAGCAGTTCCTTCTGCAGGATTTGCTCTTCGGATCAGATTATTTGGAGCAATCCGCTCTAGCAAAAGACAAAGCCTTTCCCCAGCTTGCAATCTCACGGGCAAAATGGTCTGCGTGTTTTGCGTTTTTAGCTCCACCAGCATCTTCTCCCGCTCCTTAGCAAGGAAGGAAGCTACGATTAGGTACATCCCATAAATCACTGCTCCTGCGGGCAAAAGCACTAAAAGCAAATCATATACATACTCCATAAATGGTAATTTCTATTGAAATGGGTCAAGGCTCATCAATAATAAGCCAAAGGATTTTTAAATTCGAGAATTATCGAACCAAATTCCTGCCAATTTGATTTCAACTTCATGATTATTCCTATAAAAATCACGTCAAAAGCAGAGGAAGAAATTCGGCATATCATGGCAACGAAAAATATCCCTGAAGATTACTTTTTGCGCGTAGGTGTGAAAGGTGGTGGATGCGGAGGAATGTCCTATGCACTGGGTTTTGACAAACCAAAGGAAGAAGACGAAGAACTGGAAATTGCCGGTATCCCTGTTTTGATTGAAAAGAAACATTTTATGTTTCTGATGGGAATGAACATAGATTTTTATGAAGGTGAGGATGCCAGGGGGTTCACATTTGTCAATTCTGAATTACCCAAAAGACACGATCTTTAATTCCAAAGCAAGCACTATGAAATTCTTCTCTACACTTTTCATTCTTCTTTTTTTCACCTCAGTAACCAAAGCACAAGTAAAATTTTTAGCCGATGGAGAAGCTCCGGGCCAAGGGAAAGTTGAAGATGTTTCCTGGATTCAGGGTTTTTGGGAAGGACCGGGGTTTGGTGGCGAATGCGAAGAATCCTGGAGCAGCCCAAAGTCGGGAGAAATGGTAGGCACATTCAGACATTTCTCTGAAGGAAACATCGTATTTCTGGAATTCATGCGAATTATTCCTGAGGGAGACTCTTTCACCTTAAAAGTTAGACATTACAATCCTGATGGAAACAGCTGGGAGGACAATGGGGAATGGGTAGATTTCAAACTCATCGAAATTACCGAGGATACAGTTTGGTTCGATGGTATGACTATCCATCGAGAAGGTGATCAACTTACCTATGATTTAGCCTTTGGAGATGGAGAAGAGAAGGATATCGCAAGGCTTGTTCTCAAAAAACGTGCTCTTTAAAAATCCTCGAACCCAGGTTTAACGTTATCCCAGAACTCATCTAAGGCTATAATTCTCGGCTTAAGAAAGGAAATGATCTGAGGCCAGGTCTCCTCCTCCATTACATTCACTCCTTCGATTCGTTTACTTATTCTGGAAATGGTTTGTCCATTTGTGTTTTGGGTGTGAAGTGTCCAATCCCATTCTTCCCCGGTAGAATTTTCCAGAAGTTTTTTTAAGGCTTTGAAATGATCAAAAAATAATTCCTGAAGCTCCAGATCGGAATGAGCCAAGTCGATGGAAATAGAGGCATACCCCCTCTCTGCTTCCATTCGGAAATAGATATCCTTCACACCAGACTTATAATTTTGCCAGCTAATCTTTCTTCCCTGTGCACTCGGAATGGGCTTCATGTATTGGCCGAAGGTTGACCAAAACTTCTTGCGGATCGCGCTTTTTTCGGCTCTTGAATACAAGGTTAATTCTTCTCGAAATCTTCAGGGTACCTGACGGTGACAGCGGAATGCTTCACTAATCCTCCTAATGCCGGATGATGCTTTTTTAAAGTAAGATTGACTTTTTCGGTCTTCGGATAAGTTTCCAAAATATCTTGAATGATGAGATAGCCCAAATGCTCTAAGAGCTTAACCTTTTCATCCATTCTGGATTTTATGAGAGAATAAAGCTTTGCGTAATCTACAGTTCCGCTTAGTTTATCTTCAGTCATAGCTGTGCTGAAGTTCGTCTCCAATTCAAGGTCTAGTGTGAACCTATTTCCTAAAATTGACTCCTCCGGAAATGCTCCATGATATGCGTGAAACTCGATTCCTTCTAGTGAAACCTTTCCCATTACAGGTTATCAAAAAATGATTGAGAAGAGTCTTTATCGGCTTCTGGATTTACTGAGGCTTTTACCTCTTTTTTCCTTTGCTCTTCCTCTTCATTGCTGGCCACTACTTCTTCTTCTTTCTCGACCTCTTCTTCAGATACTGTGGCTTGAGTCTGCTGCTCTTCGATAATAGGTTCTTCTTCTTGAACAGTCTCAACAGTTTCATCCTTTATTTTTTCAGAAGCTTTCAATTCTTCAGTTGGCTCAATTGGTTCTTCAATCTGAGGAGCTTCTACCTCCACAGAATTTTCAACCTCTGACTCAGCGGCTTGTGGTTCCTCTTCCATCTTGACCCCATTTTCCTCTTCCAGCTTCTCAAGATTCGAAACGGTGTACATATTAGATCGACTTAAATCTTCAATAGCACGCTTGTATGCCTTCGCATCTAATCGGGAAAAATGAGCTTCAGAGAGGTCTATTTGATTAAGGCTATCCTGAGTGATTCTACGAAGGCTTTTTACAAGTCCTTCTCTTTGCTCCGCAAGGCCCTCATAGGACCTAACCAGATCACTCATGTTATCCTGAAGATTTACGATGGTTTCCTGAGCCTTCTTTTCAGCTGATCCTAAAATCAAATCTGCCTGCGCCTGTGCTTTTGATATGGCAGATTGATACATTTCATTGGCGTCTTTCGTGGCTTTCTCAGCTGCCTGATTAGCTTCGCCAATAATCTGATCAGCGGCTTCATTTGCCTCTTCTATGATACTCGCCCCTGTATCCTCAGCAGTCTTTAAAGTTTTGAAAAGAGAATCTTCCACATCCTTCAGTCGCTTTGCCTCCATCTCGGTATTCTGAAGTTTCGATTTCAGCTCAATATTCTCCTTATGAAGCTGATCCACGACTTCCGCCACTTCCTCTAGAAATAGAGTTACGTCTTTCTTTTCATAGCCCCTGAAGGAAGATTCAAAGGTTTTTTGTCTGATTGCTGTTGGGGTTATTTTCATAGATTTTAAGTTTCAATTTGCCAGATGGAAATAGATCGATCATCAGATACTGCCACCAATTGTCCAGTGTAAGTACTCCAGAAAACCTTATTTATAGAAGTACCGTGTCCTGCATTTCTTGCTTTGTCCAAAACCTTTTTCAAGCGGCGCTCCTCAAAGTCCCAAACCTTTATAGATTTATCCATAGAGCAGGTTGCCAGGTACTTCCCATCCTCAGAGAAATATAGAAAATTAATGGCGTACATATGTGCCACGATATCTTCATCCAGGGAATAATTTTGGGTATCCCAAATTTTCATATGAGCATCTCTGGATCCACTTACCAGAAACCTCTCATCTGGGGAAAAGCCTAATGCAAAAACTGAATTAGTGTGGCCGGTAAGATTAGCGATTGGCTTGAAGTCATTCACGAGGTCAAGGACTTTAATGGAATGATCGCTGAGCCCCACAGCAAGCTGTCTCTTTTCGGAGGCGATGGACATCACTCGGATACTTTTCGAGCTAAGTTTAATATGCTTCTTGATGGATTGTTCTTCAATATCCAAGACAATCAGAACACCATCGCCAGTGCCTACATAGAGCTCATTGCCAAAAGCTTTGATATCAAAAATAGCCTGATCAGTAAGCTTAAGGGACCAAATCTCCCTGTTGTCACCAAGGTCAATGGCATGGACGCCATCAAAATTATGCCCGATAAAAAGCAAGTTCCTCTGCTTATCAACTTCCAGCGCATATACAGAGTGATCCAGCTTTGCGATAAGCTTCCCATCCTTAGGCTCATCGAGGTCCCATTCCACCACCATTCCGTCACCTGACCCGGTGTAAAAATAGCGGGGGTCACTGCCCTCGCATAATGCATAAATACAGTCATTATGCCCGAGCAGCGTGTGTAATTTATTTACTTGCATTTTTGGCTTATCTTCGAAATGATCAGTCGCCCTATGCAAACAAAAATAGAAAAAATAAATGCCTCCTCAGCCCTAGCCATCAAGATAATTGAAGGGGAAAATGAAGAGGATTTATCCTTTCTAAGCTTTCGGGAAAAACTTGCTATGGCAAACATTTCTCATCCGGAAAAACAGCTGGAATGGATCTCTTCCAGGCGAGCCATTTTTGATGCTACCAATGCCTTGGGTATTGAATACCCGGGCTTTTTCAAAGATGAACATGGAAAGAGTCAGGCCATGGATGAAAAGGGCCATGTTTCTCTTTCTCACACCAAAGGTGTGGCAACGGCGATTTACCATAAAGTCCGGCCTGTTGGAATTGATCTGGAGTTCATCAGAGAAAAGGTAGTAGCAATCGGCCCAAGATTTCTGGCGAAAGAGGAGTTAGAATTCCTCATCACTAACCCAGTTCATTTTACCATGGCCTGGTCGGCTAAAGAGTCCATCTTCAAATGTTTGGGCAAAAGAGGCGTTTCATTTAGAGAACACATCAGACTGGCACCTTTCGAAATGAATTCAGAAACCATATCTGGTACAGTCCAAGGACACGACTACCAGATTCAGGTTTCTCAGATGGAAAACCTTATTTTGACTTATACAATTTGGTAAGCGCATGAAAAACCTAATTCTTTTTACTCTTCTTGTTTGTTTTTGGACCGTTCAGGTCAAAGCTCAAAAAATAGAAGAATTAAGTGCTTTGGAATTAAAATCAAGTCAAAGCTACATTTTGGGTAACGCTCAAATTAATCAGGGATTGGTACTGATTTTTCATGAAATGGCTTGCCCATTTGTGGATATGTATAAAAATAGACTTCAGTTTATTCTCGATACTTATACCTCAAAGGGCTTTTCTTTTGTCTTTGTTAACCCGAATTCATCAGAGATTTCTGACCCAGCATCCATAAAAGATTATTTGAGTAATATTGGGATCAACCTTCTTTATCTACTCGATGAAGGACAGACCTTGACCAAATTTTTCAAGATCACCAAAATTCCAGAGATCGTGATTCTTACCAAATCCGAGGAAGGAATGAAAATAAGCTACCGTGGGGCTTTTGATAATAATCCGCAGGTGGAAGGAAGTGTGACAGACAGGCACTTTGAGCGAGCAATTAACCAGATCCTAAAAGGACAGGAACCAACACCTTCTCAGGTTAGAGCGATGGGATGTAATGTGAGGACCTTCTAGTCTTCTAGAATCTGTAGCAGCTCCTTGATTTCATTCACCTTATCTACCTCACCCAGCTTCTCGAAAGAATTCTCCAAATTCCGGAGGGATCGCTTAATGATATCCAAATGGCTACAAGGTTCGAAAAAGCTATCTCTTGGCTCTATCTTCAAATGATCGAGGTAATTGAGGATATCCTTTCTACTGAAAATCAATCCTTTATTGAAGCCATTGATGTAGAAACTAGTATCTGAGGACTTATAAATCAGCACAAAGAGGTTAGGTAGATTCACCCCATAGATAGGAAGACCTAATTTTTGGGCTACCAAATAATAAATGGAACAGAGGGTGATAGGATTTCCTTTTTTGCTCTCCAGAACTGCCGAAAGCATGCTGTTTGCAGGAGAATGAAAATTCTTCGAATTCGCTGAGAATCGAAGGGTTCCGAAGAGCGCTGAATTGATGGCTTTTACTTGCTCATCCGGCATTAGATCATTGCTAAATGCGGTCCAGACTTCAAAGTAAATCTGATGCATCTCTGCATGAAGCTTTTCATACTCTACATCTGGATATTGGTAAGTATTCAAGATCCAAAGTCCAGTAAGTAAATCCTGATCTTCAGATTCTTTCCACTCCCGTAATCTTTCCTTTAAAACAGAAAACTGAAGATCATGAACGAGCTCTTCGATTTCTTTTTGGATGTCTGGATTGAAGCTGCTCTCCCATTTTTCTTCTAAGAAAGGAATGATCTGCTTACCAAGAGAAATGATTTTTTCTCGAACGTGATTTTTTACTTCGAGATCGCTGTCATCCAGCAGTGAAACCAGTGCTTCTAATTCTCCCTTTGATAATTCCATTCAGATACTCTAACGAAAGCCTATCCTTTAAATTACGGAAAAAAATCAAGTCTGAATCACACCCACATTAAATCGCTCCGTAATGGGAGAATGGTTGGCTGCTTCGATGCCTTTGCTGATTACTTTTCGAGTTTCTCGTGGATCGATTACTCCATCCACCCAAAGTCTGGAAGCCGCATAATAAGGGCTTAACTCCTCATTGTATTTCGCTGTAATCTCCTTGAGTAATTCCTGCTCTTCCTCTTCAGAAATACTCTGACCTTTCTTTTTTAATGCAGCCACTTTGATCTGTAAAAGTGTTTTGGCCGCTGAGGCACCCGACATCACGGCCATTTGTGCAGTAGGCCAGGAGTAAATCAAACGAGGATCATAAGCTTTGCCACACATGGCATAATTACCTGCTCCATAAGAATTTCCGAGCACGATGGTAAACTTCGGTACCACGGAGTTCGCCATGGCATTCACCATTTTGGCCCCATCTTTAATTATTCCTCCGTGTTCCGCTTTGCTTCCCACCATAAAACCACTTACATCCTGTAGAAATACTAGTGGGATTTTTCGCTGGTTACAATTCATAATGAAACGTGCAGCCTTATCTGCTGAATCCGAATAGATCACCCCTCCCATCTGCATTTCACCCTTCGAAGTTTTGACGATCTTTCTTTGATTAGCGATGATCCCCACAGCCCATCCATCAATTCTTGCGGTTCCGCAGATTAAGGTCTTACCATAATCCTTCTTGTATTCCTCAAATTCACCGGCATCTATCAGGCCTTTCAAAACCTCATGCATATCATAAGGCTTGACCCGTTCCGTGGGAAAAACTTCTAACAGCTGCTCAGGAGAAAGTTCAGGTTCTTTACTTGCCACCCTATCAAATCCGGCTTTTGGATTTGCTCCTAAGGTTCTGAAAATATTTTTTATAGCATCAAGACAAGTTTCATCGTCTTCGTACTTGTTGTCCGTTACTCCGGAAATCTCGCAGTGGGTCGTTGCACCCCCCAAAGTTTCATTATCCACTTGTTCGCCTATGGCTGCTTTCACCAGATATGAACCCGCTAGAAATATGGATCCTGTTTGATCTACGATCAAAGCTTCATCAGACATAATCGGCAAATAAGCCCCTCCAGCAACACAGCTACCCATGATGGCCGCTACCTGAACAATTCCCATGGAGGACATTTTCGCATTATTTCTGAATTGACGACCGAAATGCTCCTTATCCGGGAAAATTTCATTTTGCATAGGAAGGTAAACTCCTGCGCTATCTACGAGATAAATGATCGGCAATCTGTTTTCCATGGCCACCTCCTGAGCTCTGAGGTTTTTCTTTGCAGTCATCGGAAACCATGCTCCTGCTTTCACTGTGGCGTCATTCGCCACGATCACACATGATCTACCGGAAACTTTACCAATTCCCGTAACCACCCCACCGCTAGGACAGCCTCCTTCATCTTTATACATTCCATCGGCAACTAAAGCTCCGATTTCGAGAAAATCATCGTCCGAATCTATCAAATAGGATATCCGCTCTCGGGCGGAAAGTTTTCCTTTGGAATGTTCTTTATCTATTCTCGATTGCCCACCTCCTTTTTTCACTACATCTAGCTTTGCGTTCAGCTCAGCAATCAATTTCTCATGTATGGAGGTGCTAGTTTGGGTGGAGTTCATGGATATATTTGGGTTTGTCAAGGAAACACGAAGTTCTCTTCTTCTGTTCAGCACCGAAGATAAAAAAAGCCCTCTATTTTACATCTAAAGGGCTAAATACTTCAAAATCAAAAGGAAAGATTAATTCAATTCCACGTGATTTTTATAATCTCTGATTGATCTGAAAATCGCCGAAGCCATGTATTCCTGACCTTGCTTGCTCATTAAAAACTTCTCTTCAGTTGGATTAGAAAGAAAGCCTAACTCCACCAAGACAGAAGGCATGGACGGGGTCCAAAGCACATAAAAGGGTCCTTGTTTCACCCCTCGGCTTTTTCTCCCTACTCTCTCCTTAAATTGAGTTTCAATCTGATCAGCCAGGTAAAGGCTATTCTCGAAATTTACTTTTGAGGCAAGATTGAAAAGCATGTACGATTCAGGTGACTTTGGGTCAAAACCTTCATAATTCTCCTCGTAATTATCCTCCAATAGGATTACCGAATTTTCTCTTTTGACTATGTCAAAGTTCCTATCGAAATGTTTCGTACCCATCACAAAGGTCTCCGTTCCGTACGGAGAGCGATTGGCAACACCGTTAGAATGGATGGAGATAAAGAGATCAGCTTTATTATTATTGGCGATCATAGGTCTCTCTTTTAGCGTCGGAAAGCTATCATCATCTCGTGTGTAAATAACTTTAACATCTGGCAAGTATTGCTCAATATACTTACCCACAAGTAGTGTTACGGCCAGATTTATGTCTTTTTCCTTTGCTCTGGAGCCAATATTTCCAGGGTCTCTGCCTCCATGACCGGCATCCAAAACGATAGTTTTCATCCGAAATGCCGGCATCATCGTTTCATCGGGTATGAATCCACCAAAAATAAAGGGGATCACCAAAAGCAGAGGAAGTATAATTTTTTTGTTTTTGGGTATTTCCATCAGGTCAATACAATTAACTTTACACGATCTTTCACCTAATTTGAATAAAGCGCAGCCAAGTGCAGAGTTCTAAATTCTTTCTTTTATCCTTTCTTGCAGTATTTCTGTTCTCCGCAAATGTGGTTTCACAGGAATCTGTGAATCCGCCTAAAGAAAGAGTTCTGGTCCCTCCCGACACATTAGAGAATTCAAGTCTCCCTCAATTTCCGAGTGATACGCTGAACATTCCAGCTGATACTTTATCAGTTGATTCAGTTGCAAATATTATGCCCACAAGTCCAATTTTGACGGACATTGTGTATTTCGCTGAGGATAGTATTGTTTCTGACTTTGTAAATAACAAAGTCTACCTCTACAAAGAGGCATGGTTTGAATACGGGGACATGCGACTTGATGCTGAAAGAATCATCATTGACATGACCACAAATGAGGTTTTTGCATCCGGTGTAACCGATAGTCTTGGCAATGTCACTGGCAACCCCTTTTTCAAGGAAGGCGAAACAGTATATGAGATTCGAAAGGAAATGCGATATAATTTCCAAACTCAAAAAGCGATCATCAAGGATGTTGTTACCGAACAACAGGATGGAATCTTAAGAGGTGAGACCATCAAAAAGACCAGTGCAGGGGATGTGTACCTAAGTCATGGATATTACACTACCTGTAAACTCACTACACCACATTGGCATATCTCATCAAATAAAATCAAGTCTGTATCGAATGGGCAAGTTGTAACCGGCCCCTTCAATATGTATTTCAATGGAATACCAACACCCCTTGGACTTCCTTTTGGAATTTTACCCAATACTCCTGAAGAAAAGGCCTCTGGAATTATCTTCCCGAGCTACGGTAACGAACAGGTCCGTGGACTCTTCCTGAGAAATATGGGATATTACTTTGCTATCAATGATTATATCCACGCAAGAGTCACAGGAGATATCTATTCGAATGGTGGTTGGGGAGTAAGATCCCAATCTGTTTACAAAAAAAGATATCGCTTCAGTGGCGGATTCGATATCGATTTTCAAAAATTTAAATCTCCGGAGACCGAACTCAATCCTGTAGATTATAACACTTTCAAAATAGCCTGGAGACATACTCCTGAGTCGAGAGGAAATTCCAGATTTTCCGCAACGGTCAATGCCGGTACAACGAGTTATTTCAATAATATCATAAGCCAGAATAACTTTCAGAATAACGTGACTTCGGACTTTAATTCGAACATCAGTTATTCAAAAACTTTTGCGAATACTCCTTTCTCCATGTCAGCGAATTTGAGGCACTCACAAAGTGTTCAAACGGGTGAAGTTAGAATTGACTTGCCTACAATCGCCTTGAACATGAACCGGCAAAGTCCATTCAAAAATGTAAGCTTCGAGCCCCTCAAAACACTCAACCTGGCCTATAATTTCAACTTACAAAACACCATTACTAACCGTGTTCAGCAGGAGTTTGGAGTCTCAAGCGATTTGATTCAAGACGCGGGTGATCCGGAAATCATTCCATTTACCCTGGCAAATCTCGGTCTACTTTTTGAAAATGCCAGAAATGGAGCTAGACACACTATCCCTGTTAGCTCCAATTTTAGACTATTCAAGCATTTTACAGGTACAGCTTCAGCAAACTACTCTGAGCTTTGGTATAACAAACGAATCAACTATTACTACAACCCTTCGCAAGAAAGAGTTGATAGAATTATTGAAGACAGGTTTAATCGTGTTGCATTTTTCAACAGTTCCTTCAATCTGAATACAAACATTTACGGATTCTTTAACTTTAAGGGTGATGGAAAAGTGCAGACCATTCGACAGCACATTCAGCCTTCCATTGGGTTCAATTTTACTCCTGATTTTTCTGATCCATCATTTGGGTATTACCAGGAAGTTCAAATTGATAACGAGGGGAATACCCAGCTTTTCTCAAGACACCAAGGCTTTATTTTTGGTGGAGCTCCACTCGGGGAATCGAGAGCCATGAGTATCAATATTCGAAGTGTGGTAGAAGCGAAAATTCGTAATAAGTCCGACACTGCCGAAACTGAAACAAAGAAGATTCCGCTTTTGGAAACCTTGAACTTCAATACGAGCTATAATTTTGCAGCGGACTCATTCCAGCTAGCCCCATTCAACATCAGCGCTAGAACAAGCTTTTTTAACAGGAAGCTTTCAGTGGCCATGTCCACAAACATAGACCCATATGCCACTGCCGATTTTGTGAATGGCGAGCAGGTAACTACCCGTAGAATCAACTCCTTCGCCTGGAAAAATGGACAAGGTCTCGGAACTATCCGAAGTGCATCGATGAATATGAATATTTCATTCAATCCAAATAGCGCTGCAACTCCAGGAGAAGTAAGAGATCAAGTCACTGATAATTTCCTGCAAAACGGAGGTGTAATGAATGAATTTGTTGAAACGGAAATAAATCGAATTGTTTCTGATCCCAGCCAATACATAGACTGGAATATACCCTGGAATCTGAATGCCGGATATAATCTGGCCTACAGAAAAAATGTAAATGGTACAACTAACGTTACCCAGGCCATAAACCTGAGCGGAGATGTCTCCATTTCAGAAAAGTGGAAGATTAACTTCAACACTGGTTTCGATATACAAGCTCAAGAAATCACGCAATCCATGATTGGGATCGCGAGAGATCTCCACTGCTGGCAAATGAATGTGAATTGGGTTCCTTTCGGAAGATTCACCTCCTATAATATTGACATTCGGGTCAAGTCCAGCATCCTTCAGGATTTAAAAGTGTCCAGAAGACGATCCTTCTTCGATCTTTAAGCTTATACCCTTGCCCTGCTTAGTGGCATTGTCATACATCTTGGACCTCCAAGACCTCTGGAAAGTTCAGAAGAAGGAATTTCCAGCACTTCCACTCCAAGATCCCTGAGTGCTCGATTGGTATGAAGATTTCTATTGTAAGAAATTACTCTTCTAGGCCCTATGGCAAATACATTGGCTCCATCAAACCACTGCTCTCTCATGGAGTAATCTGGGTTTCCATCAGCAGTTTGAAGAATTTCCAGATGAGGTATTTCCCTTTCCATTACAGAAAGAAGAGACTCATTTAAGACCTCCCTTTGGATGTTCGCCTTCCCATCCTTTTCATCCTTAAAAGTGTACAAAGAGGTTTGTAAAACAGCATGCATGGCATCAGGATAAGTCAGCATGAGATTTTCATCCAAAACGGTGAAAACAGTATCCAAATGCATGAAATTTCGCTTTTCCGGAAGGTGAACTTCATAAACCCGTTTCACTTCTCCTTGGGCAATTAGCGACTTCGCAACTTCATAAATAGCCTTGGAATCCGTTCTCTGTGAATTACCGATAGCGATCGCATCATGAGACAATACAATCACATCTCCACCCTCAATACATGGTGCATTTTTCATTCCCGCTGGGGAAAATACCTCATGAACATTATCCTTGAAGTCCGGATGGTTTTGGAAGATAGTTCTCAATAGATCAGCCTCGCGCTGTCTTCCCTCCATTTTCATACTTGAAAAAATGATTCCACCCGGGGTCAAAGCCATTGGATCTCTTTGGAAATAGAGATTTGGACAAGGAGTGATCGCGAATGCCGCATCCATTAATTCACCTGCATCAAGATTTGGGATCTTTCTTTTAAGCTCATGAATTTTCACCCCTCCAGTCAGAAGTCCTGCACACTCTGCCGTAGAATACCTTTCCAATATGATTTCAGCTAAATGAGTTAATCCTGATTTTTCAAGAGCATCACTCATTAGTTTGAATAGAAGGTTCCTGTCGTAAAGAACCCTAATCAGCAGCTCCCGAAGCTGGTAAACTTTGGCGCCCGTAGACTCCTTAATCAAATTAGAAAAAGCATCATGCTCTACTTGAAGAGCCTCCAAATAAGGTACGTCTTCAAAGAGCAAAAACTCCTTGTTGTATGGCGTCAGGCGATCTATTTCTTTGCCAGGCCTATGCATTAGCACAGCACGTAAAGTTCCGTATTCGGAGTTCAGTCTTAAATTCATATTGCTTGCTGGGTAATTCTTTCTATTTCTTAATCTGTCAAAGAAATGATGAGTATGTCATCTTCTTTCTTGACCTCAATAACTCCCTTTCCTCTCAATCCCTTGATGGAGGTATCCCACTTTTTGTTACTCAAACCCGAATCAGTTTTCAGGTCTAAAAGATTCATCGGGGAGTTTCCTTTAAGCTTTTCAAAAACTGATTTTTCATCATCAGTCATTTCTACCACTTTCTTCTCAGGTCGCATCTGTGGGAAGAAAAGCACTTCCTGAATAGTAGTATTATCCGTCATCAGCATAGTTAGCCTATCGATCCCGATTCCTAGTCCTGATGTTGGAGGCATACCATATTCTAAAGCACGAAGAAAGTCCTCATCCATGGCCATAGCCTCGTCATCCCCTCGCTCCGCAAGCTTCAACTGATCTTCAAATCGCTCTCGTTGATCGATTGGATCATTAAGCTCCGTATAAGCATTAGCGATTTCTTTTCCATTCACGAAAAGCTCAAATCTCTCCACTAGCCCTTCCACACTTCTGTGCTTCTTAGCAAGCGGAGTCATTTCTATAGGATAATCGGTGATGTAAGTAGGTTGAATAAGATGTGCCTCAACCTTCTCGCCAAAGATCTCATCAATCAGTTTGCCTTTGCCCATGGTGTCATCCACTTCGATCCCCATGTCCGCACAAACTTCCCTGAGTTCAGCCTCTCCCATCTTGGAGACATCGATTCCTGCATATTCTTTGATCGAATCATACATGGTCAGCCTTCTATATGGCGCCGCAAAGTTGATTTCATTCTTTCCTACCTTTACCTGAGTCTTGCCATGGATTTTTTCAGTGACTTGCTCGATAAGTTCCTCTACCATCTCCATCATCCAGATGTAGTCCTTATAGGCAATGTAGATTTCCATGGATGTAAACTCTGGATTATGAGTTCGATCCATGCCCTCATTTCGGAACATCTTTCCAAACTCATAAACCCCATCAAAACCACCAACGATCAATCTTTTGAGATAAAGCTCATTTGCGATTCTGAGAAACAAAGGCATGTCCAGAGTATTGTGATGCGTCTCGAAAGGACGAGCTGCTGCCCCACCGTGAACAGCCTGAAGAATTGGGGTTTCCACTTCCAGCCAGCCATGATCATCAAAATATCTTCTCATTTGAGAGATGATCTTGGAACGCGTTATGAAAGTCTTTTTATAATCTGGATTAACCGTTAAATCCACATATCTCTGCCGATATCTCAGTTCAGGATCGGTAAATCCATCGTATACATTTCCTTCTTCGTCTCTTTTGACAATTGGAAGTGGTTTCACCGATTTACCCAACACTTTCAGCTCAGTAACATGTAGGGAAATCTCACCTGTTTGAGTAGTAAAAATGTACCCCTTAATACCAATGAAATCACCGATACCCAAGAGCTTCTTGAAAACCGAGTTGTATAAAGTCTTATCCTCGCCCTCGCAAATATCATCTCGACGAACATAAATCTGAAGTCTTCCGGTAGAATCCTGAATCTCCGCAAAGGAAGCAGAACCCATGATTCTGCGACTCATCAGGCGACCAGCAATGGAAATATTTTTATAGTCATTCTTTCGATTCTCATAGTTTCTATGAATATCGGCCGCGGTGACATTGATGGGATATGCCTCCGGTGGATATGGGTTCACCCCAATTTTCATCAGCTCTTCCCGATCTTTTCTTCTTTCTATTTCCTGTTCACTCAGATTTTGCATTCTTCGATTTAGTCTTTGTTGTGTTTGTGAATTGATCTGAATTATTTCGAGGCCGACTTACGTCGAGCTATCTCATTCTTTATTAATTGGAATTCCCTGCTGCTTTGCCCTGCAATGCTAGAATTTTCAGAAGCCCTTCTGGTTAGATAAGGCATCACTTTTTCCACAGGTCCGTAGGGAACATACTTCACCACCCTATACCCCGCATCAGCGAGGTTATAAGAAATGTTATCGCTCATTCCATAAAGCTGGGAGAAAAAAACTCGATCCGAATTCGGATCAATCTCATACTCCTCCATGAGCTCTGTTAAATGATAATTGCTGTTCTCGTTATGGGAACCAGACACGAGATAAATATTATTAGCCATTGCATATTCCAACGCCAAATCATAATCCCTGTCGGTAGCCGCTTTATTAGGTTGGATTGGGTCCGTATAGCCTAACTCTTCAGCTCTTTCCCGCTCCTTTTCCATGTAAGCACCTCGTACCGGCTTTGCCCCAAAATAGTATCCCTTTTCTCTGGAAACTTCATGGGCTTTCTTTAGTCGCTCAAGCGAATCATGTCTGTACATTTGGAATGTATTGTAGACCACACATCGCTCCTGATTGTATTTTTCCATGGCCTCATAGGCCAAATCATCAATCACATTCTGGAACCAGGATTCTTCTGCATCGACAAGGATTTTTAAGCCTAAATCATGTGCAGCTTTGCAAAGCTTATCCACTCGAGCCCTCATCCTATCAAAAGCAGCCTGTTCATCGGTATCCAAAGCCTCACCGTTCTGCACCTTGATCATCAAATGATAATCACCAAGCCCAGTCACTTTGAAGACCCCAAAAGGCATATAATCGGTTTTTGCAGACTCGACCATGGTCTGATAGATTTCCTCCGTGGTTTCGTCAAAGCTCTTCTCATCTCCTTTCCCTTCCACAGATAAATCCAAAATGGATTCAATTCCAAAATCGGCGAGTTTCTTCGAGGCCTTAATGCTTTCAGCAATAGTTTCTCCACCGCAAAAATGACCAAACATTGTAGCCTTCATAATGCCTTTGACAGGCAAACCAATTTTGAAAGAGAGGTTGGTTAAGGCAATTCCCAGATCTGAAATAAACTTGTTATTCAGTAAGGAAAAAACAAGATGAACTCGCCTTAGCTCTGAGTCAGATTTTGAGGCAAAAGCAATTTCAAGATTGTCAAAAGAGATTTGGGGTTTTACAGCCATCGCTTCCAAATAAAGGTGCAAAGATATCAAAAAAACCTCTTCAGGTTTTGAATTGTTATGAATATTGCGAGCTCAAAAAAGTCTCTGAATTAATACCCTAAATCATATACTGATTTGGCCGTTAACTTTGGTAGAAATCACCCAATGATAGAAGAACTATTTTCTCACAAAAAAGAAGGAATTATCAAGCCTTTTATAATTTCTGGACCCTGCAGTGTAGAAACCCCTGATCAGCTTTTCCAAACAGTAAAAGTCCTTTACAAAGAAGGAATCAGAGTTTTTCGCGGTGGAGTTTGGAAACCTCGAACCCGACCCGGAAGCTTCGAAGGTGTGGGGGCAATTGCACTTCCATGGATAGCCGAAGTCAAGAAGAAGTTTGATATTGAATTTGCCATTGAAGTGGCTTCCGCCCAGCATGTGGAAGAGGCTCTCAAGTCTGGAATTGATATTCTATGGATCGGTGCCAGGTCCTCTGTGAATCCTTTCACCGTTCAGGAAATAGCTGATAGTCTTAAAGGAGTCAACATTCCAGTATTAATTAAGAATCCGGTGAATCCAGATTTAAGTCTATGGCTGGGTGCATTCGAGAGAATCCAAGCAGCAGGAATCACTGAAACCGCGGCAATCCATCGAGGATTTAGCAATTTTAGAGAAAAGAAATATCGGAATTCTCCGAATTGGCAGATTCCAATTGATTTCAGATCTGCCCTCCCAGAAATTCCTATGATTTGCGACCCCAGTCATATCTCAGGGAAAAGAAGCTTGGTACCAATTGTCTCTCAAAAGGCCTTAGACCTAAACTTCGATGGGTTAATGATCGAATCGCACATCCATCCAGACGAGGCATGGTCGGATGCCGCTCAGCAATTGACACCTCAGTCTTTAGGTCTAATGATCCGAAGTCTTCAAACCAGAAAAGTACATTTTGAGGAAGAAGGAAAACAACATAAACTGGATGAAATCAGGGCTCAGATAGATCAGGCGGATCATGACCTTCTGGAAGCCATCCACAGACGGATGGCTTTGGTAGAAAAAATCGGGGACTTCAAAAAACTGAACAATGTGGCAGTATTGGATATGGACCGGTGGAAACACATTCTTGAGACCCGGCCTGCTTGGGCCAATGAATTAAAACTGAGCCCCTCAATGATCGAAGAAATGTTTGGACTTATCCATCAAGAATCCATAAAAAAGCAGACCGAGATTTTGGATCAAAACCCGAAAGAAAGTCAAGATTAATCCTTTGGATAGATTTTATTCTCTCGGAATTAGAAAAATTTCTTTCTTTACAGATCAAATCTTTATTACGTCAATTGAAATAAAGTCGAAATATTATTCTGTTTGATCGATGGAAATTTTATCCATTTAGAAAAAAATAAGGAAAGCGTTAAATCATTTCAAAAATGGCAAAGAACCACTCTAATTCTTGATTTTGTTTTTAAATATCCTCCATATACATTTGAAGCATGTTAATCTTTACGGCTCTATATTTTACCTTTTTTTACTTTTACTTTCGTAATCGACAACGAATCGGAGCTGTGTATCAATTAGCCAGAAACTAAAAACAAAAATATTACAAAGCCCGATTCGAAAGAGTCGGGCTTTTTTCATTAATGCTCACAACCATGAAATCACACAAGCAAATTAAAGACTGGGGATTAGGACTAGATTCTCCACTGATTATCGCAGGGCCCTGCAGTGCTGAGTCTCCCGAGCAGATCGAACAGATCTGTAAGGATATGAAGACTGCCAATGTTTGCCCTGATCTGTTTAGGGTAGGAATCTGGAAGCCAAGAACCAGACCAGGAAGTTTTGAAGGTATAGGAGAAGAAGGCTTAAGATGGATGGAAATCGTCAGACATCATCTGAATATCCCAGTGACAACTGAGGTTGGCAACGCTGGTCATGTGGAAATAGCCTTGAAGAATAAGGTGGATGTGCTTTGGATTGGAGCAAGGACTACGGTTAATCCTTTTGCTGTACAAGAAATAGCTGACGCCCTCAGAGGTGTGGACATCCCGGTGATGGTGAAAAACCCGATGAACCCAGATCTTGATCTTTGGATGGGAGCTATCGAACGTTTTCATGCAGTTGGGATAGAAAAGTTGGCAGCCATTCACCGAGGTTTCTCTGATGCCTACGACAAGCGATTCAGAAACAAGCCCAATTGGTCCATGCCCATGCACCTTAAGCGAAAGTGGGAAGGTATGGAAGTGATTAATGATCCTAGTCACATCGTTGGTAAAAGAGATGGTATTCTTGAGGTATCCCAAAGAGCAATAAACTTTGGCCTGGATGGCCTAATGATAGAAACACATCATGATCCTGATAATGCATGGTCCGATGCCAAGCAGCAGGTGACACCTCAAGCACTGAAAGAAATCTTGGATCAAATCGACTTCAAGCAGCCTCTCGAAGAGCAAGAGCCGAGCGAAAGATTAAATGATCTAAGGAGGGCAGTAGATCACATGGATGATCAGCTTTTGGATATCCTTCAGGAAAGATTTGCAGTGGTCGACCAGATTGGTGAGCATAAAAGAGCGAACCACCTGACCGTATTCCAATCAGATCGATGGAAAGAAGTAATGGAGAGCCGAACTCAAAAGGGAGTTGACAAAAATCTGAGCGCTAAGTTCATGAAGGAGTTGCTGTATTGTATTCACGAGGAATCTGTAAAAAGACAAGAAAAGCAACTTAGAGAGGCCGAGCCGATTAAAAAATAATCGATATTTGAAGAGGAAGGCTAGTGAATAGCCTTTCCTTTTTTGTACCCTATCCAAACTTGAATTGAAGGAAGTCCTTTTTTCCACTCACATTTCTGAGGATGTTCAAACCATCATCCAGGAAATAGCTCCATCTCAAGTATTTCTTATTTGTGATGAAAACACTCATATCCATTGTCTCCCATTACTCGGAGACTTGAGCATTGATGATTCTAGGGTGTTCATTGCAGAGCAAGGAGAAAAGAATAAAAACCTTCAAACCTGTGAAGCTATTTGGGATAAAATGACTCAAGCCAGGCTTGATCGCAAAGCCTTAGTCATTAACCTGGGCGGCGGGGTTATCACTGACATGGGTGGCTTTTGCGCTTCTATCTATAAAAGAGGAATCCGTTTTGTCAATATTCCAACCACCCTTTTATCTCAGGTAGATGCTAGTGTTGGCGGGAAACTGGGAATAGACTTCCAAAGCTTCAAAAATCATCTAGGCGTCTTCAATCAGCCCGAAAAGGTCATCGTTTCATCCGAATTTCTCGCGACATTACCAGATAAAGAGCTGAGATCTGGCTTTGCTGAAATCATGAAGCATGGTCTGATTTCAGACGAAAATTATTTCAGGTTACTAAACCTTGGAAATTGGAAAGACTCCACTTGGAGCGATCTCATCCAAAAATCAGTCGAGATAAAAAGCCAGGTGGTATCTGCCGATCCAAAAGAAGGTGGATTGAGGAAGATTTTGAACTTTGGACACACCGTCGGCCATGCCATGGAAAGCTATTATCTGGATGGAGAAAAGCATCTATTACATGGTGAGGCGATAGCCATTGGAATGATTTGCGAAGCCTATCTCTCTAAAGAAATCAACGGAATGTCAGAATCTGATCTTGAAAAAATTTCTGAGGCTTTTCTGAGTGTTTTTGGAAAGATAGAAATACCCAAATCAGATATGGAACCCATCACTGATTTATGTCTTCAGGACAAAAAGAATGAAGGCAATACCCTTCTCTTCTCTTTGCTTAATTCTATTGGGGATTGCACATACAACATTCCTGTCACAAGGGCCCAAATCATGGATTCTATCCATTTTTATCAAAACCAAGCACTAAAAAATGTCTGATATTTTATTGCTACAAAAGGAAAGCTTTGGTGCTCATAGCATCCCATTACCTGCATCAAAAAGTGAATCAAATCGTGCCTTGATCATCGATGCTTTGACCGAAGGTGAAAACAAGATTACAAATCTTGCTGAGGCCAGAGATTCACAGACTATGATTCGGTTACTGAAAAAGGATCCACCGGTCTATGATGTTTTGGATGCTGGTACGACCATGAGATTTCTGACCGCATACGCAGCGATCACTGGTAAGCAGAAGGTAATGACCGGCACTGACAGAATGTGCCAAAGACCAATTGGAATTCTTGTGGAAGCATTGAAGGAGCTCGGAGCTAGCGTTCATTATCTAACCGAAGAAGGATATCCGCCACTAGCGATAAATGGCTTTCCAGAGCAAAGAACGGATAAGATTAAAATAAGAGGCGATGTTTCTTCACAGTACATCTCAGCTATTTTAATGATTGCCCCTACCCTTCCTGAAGGTCTGGAGCTTGAACTTGAAGGAAAAATTGGGTCCCGAACCTATATCGAGATGACTCTTCAATTGATGTCAGAATTCGGTATTGAGTACACTTGGGATGATCGAAAAATCAATATCAAAAATCAAAATTATAAGTCGACCACATTCGCTGTAGAAAGTGATTGGTCTGGAGCGAGCTACTGGTTCAGCCTTCTAGCTTGTGCTGACAAAGGCTCTCTTTTTTTAGAAGGCTTGAAAGAAAATAGTCTCCAGGGAGATTCTAAGGTGGTAGAAATTATGGAGTCACTCGGAGTAAAAAGCGAATTCAAGGAAGGCGGAGTTCTGTTGACCAAACAAGCGGTCAAAGGACTAAAGGAATGGGACTTTACTCACTGTCCCGACTTAGCACAGACGATCGCTGTGACCTGTGCCATCCTTGGCCAAAACCCAAAGTTCACTGGCTTGGAAAGTCTCAGGATAAAAGAGACAGATAGAATTTATGCTCTCCAACAAGAGCTCGGAAAATTCGGAGCACAACTAATTGAAGGAGAAAACGAGGTTTTTGAATTGATCCCTTCTGTATCAATGCCACAAAAAGTGACCATTGAAACCTATGATGATCACCGGATGGGAATGGCTTTTATGCCACTTTTGACAAAAACAGATGTTGAAATCAAGGACTCTTCAGTCGTGAATAAGTCCTATCCGAGCTTCTGGAAACATTGCAGGTCCATTGGAATAGAAACCAAGTTGCTTGAGCATGAAATCTAGTAAAGTAGTAGCTATCCAAGGAATTCCGGGTTCATTCCATCATCAAGTTGCTTTAGAGAAATTCGGAGACACTGCAGAAGTTCTTTATCTGGATTCATTTGAGGAGGTAGCCCAAAATGTGGCCCTAGGGGAAGCTGATGAAGGAGTTATGGCGATTGAAAACTCCATCGCGGGAGCCATACTACCCAATTACGATCTCATCGATAGTCATGGACTTTCTGTTTCTGGAGAACATTACCTGCCCATTTCCCATCAATTGATGGCTTTGCCCGGGCAAAAAATTGAAAACCTTAAGCAGATTCAGTCTCACCCCATGGCACTTCTACAGTGTAAAAGCTTTCTTTCTAAATATCCCAACCTCCAAACCAAAGCAGCTAAAGACACTGCGACAGTAGCCAGAGAAATCAGCGAAGCTAAGACCTTGGAGATTAGTGCCATCGGAAGTAGAATTGCTGCGGATATTTACGGACTGGAAATTCTCGCTGAGGATATTCAAACGGTGAAAAATAATTTCACTCGGTTTATTTTCCTCCGGAAGGGAAATAGAAGCTTGGAAGCTAGCCATTCAAAAGCTTCCCTTAAAATCACCATAAAAAATCAACCCGGATCACTGGCAAAACTTCTTACCAAAATTCACGAGTATGATTTTGACCTGAGTAAGATCCAATCTGTTCCGGTGATGGAGAAGCCCTGGGAATATGCTTTTTTCATCGATACATTATTTGATAAGGGTAGGAATTTTGAGCTTTGCATGGAGGAGATTTCAAAAGAATTAGGAGAGGTCAAGGTTTTAGGTACGTATGAGCGGGGAATGAAATGAAGGGTTTTGCAGATCGTATAGCGGGCGCAAGCGAATACTACTTTTCCACAAAACTGAAGCAGATCAGTGAAATGATCTCTCAGGGAAAGGATGTGATAAATCTGGGGATCGGGAATCCTGATCTTCCTCCGCATCCAAAAGTGATAGAAGCTCTAAACAAGGCTGCCAATCAGGAATCTATTCATGGTTACCAAAGCTATCGTGGAATACCTGAATTACGAAGCGCGATTTCTGAATATTACCAGAATCACTTCACCGTTGAGCTTAATTCGGATTCAGAAATTTTACCTCTTAACGGCTCCAAAGAAGGAATCATGCACATCAACATGGCATTCCTGAACCCGGGGGACGAAGTGCTAATCCCGAATCCTGGTTACCCAACTTATTCAGCTGCCGCAAAGCTGACTCAAGCCAAGGTGAGAAATTATTCTATTGGTGAAGATGGTATTGAGCTAGATGAATTCGAAGGGAAAGACCTAAGTAAGGTGAAGCTTATGTGGATCAATTTCCCTCATATGCCAACGGGGAAAACAGCAAGTTTGACTCTTTTTAAGAAGGCTTTTGACTTTGCCAAAAAGCACAATATTCTGCTGGTGAATGATAATCCATATGCTCATATCCTCACGGAAAAACCACTCAGCTTAATGCAAATTAATGGTGCTCAGGAGCATTGTCTTGAGCTTAATTCCTTGAGTAAAACTTTCAATATGGCAGGTTGGAGAGTAGGAATGCTTGCTGGGTCGAAAGACAAAATTGATGCTGTCCTGAAGGTGAAGAGCAACATGGATTCTGGAATGTTTTATGGACTCCAAATGGGCGCTATCAAAGCCTTAAAATCCAGTAAAGAATGGTTCCAGAGTTTGAATGACACCTATTCGAAAAGAAAGGCACTCGCAATGCAATTAGCAGAGAATCTAGACTTATCCATCGATAGGAATCAAGCTGGTATGTTTCTTTGGGCGAAAGTCCCAAAGGATGAAAGTTCTGAAGAATTTTCAGATCGAATTTTAAAAGACAAAAACATATTCATCACACCAGGTCATATTTTTGGTAGCAATGGAGAATCCTTTGTAAGGATCTCACTTTGCGTTCCTGAACAAAAATTTGAAGAAGCGATCCAAAGGATCAAAGACAATAGTTAGAATGAAAAAATTACACATTACAGGTTTAGGATTATTAGGAGGATCTTTTGCACTGGCCGCCAGGCAAAAGTTTCATGAATTAGAGATTTCGGGTTGGGATACCAGCGAGCAAAACCTCAAAGATGCTCATACCTTGGGTATGATAGACAAAGCACAGGAACTTCCAGATGAGGATGTTGATCTTGCTATTATTGCTACCCCAGCTGATACTTTGGCGAGCCTGGTGAGTGCAACTTTGGATAAAGTTGGGCCGGAAAGCCTTGTCATTGATTTGGGATCGACCAAGAGTACGATTTGCAAAGCTCTTGCTGATCACCCAAAGAGAAAGCAATTTTTGGCTGGGCACCCAATTGCCGGAACAGAATATTCAGGTCCTCGAGCCGCATTTCCAGAGCTTTTGGATAGAAAGGTGATGATCCTTTGTGAAATGGAAAAAACGGATCTTCACCTAAAAGAAAAGGCTTATGAGCTCTTTGATGCGCTAAATCTTAAATTAAGGTTTATGGAGCCTGATGAGCACGATAAGCAATTGGCTTTCGTATCCCATCTTTCCCATATCTCTTCGTTCATGCTTGGCAAAACAGTTCTTCAGAAAATGGAGGATGATAAAAACATCTTTGACATGGCTGGATCTGGGTTTGCTTCCACAGTTCGACTTGCGAAATCAAGCCCTTCCATGTGGGCTCCTATTTTCACCGAAAACAAGGATAATATCCTGGAGGCCTTGGATGGATACATCGAAAATCTTCAAAAATTCAGGTTAAAAATAGATGCAACTTCTGGAGAGGATATGAAAAGTGAAATGGCTGAAATCAACTCCATCCGAGATATTTTGGACCTCCAATCTTGAGGATAGGCTAATTCACACAACTTAACAGTAGGCCATCGATCTTGGCGGGAGTTTTGATAAATTGGTGTAAAACAGAAAACACCATGAAATCAATACTAACAACATTCCTATTGCTATTTGCGGTTTCCTTTGCGCATGCGCAAGAAGAGGCCACTATTCCAATTATCGAAGTTCAAGGGTATAGTGATCGGGCCATTGCTCCTGATGAAGCTATTTTCACCATTATGCTTCAGGAGAAATCCATGAAGGTAAATGAGGCTGTGGAAGTCTTGAATAAAAAGACTGAAAGCCTGGCCAAGGAGCTAAAAAGAAATCGAATCAAGGATTACAAGCTTGTTGCTGACAACTACTCTGTTGATCTGAATCGAATCTATCGAAAAGGTGTATCTCGAGACAGCGGCTATGTAGCTCGACAGACGCTCAGGATAATCACAAATAGCAAAAATGAGGATCTTCAATCCATCGTGGAATCCATTCAAGATGCCGGAGACATGAGCTTTAATCTCCATTTTCAGATCTCTGAAGCTACGAGGAAATCTCTAGATAACACCTTGTTGACAGAGGCACTTCAAGATGCCCAGGACAGAAGCAGACTTATGGCAGCCACTTTGGGATTGAGGAGTTTGAGTGTGCATAGAGTTCAAGTCTTGGGTGAATCCAGGTTAGCACCCAGAATGAAAATGGCTATGTCCGCCTCTGCTGATAATGCTGAAATGACGATTAATCCAGATGATCAAAAGATCACCAAGCGTGTTTTGATTAAATACACTTATTAATCCGCCTAGAATATTCGAAAGGTCAAATGACTTTTGGTGTATTCTATCAGAAAAAGCCATAATTCTTTTGATGCATGTGAGGCAACGGCATTAGTGAAAATGGTCAAAACCAACTACCTTAAGGTAGGGATTTTTCTGAACCATGAATATTGTTAACCATACCAAACAATTAATTACAAGTATTGGGATATTTATTGCCTCAATTGCCCTTTTGGTATCTGCCTGTTCACCACAAAACCCGAGATTAGAGACGATTGAAACCCAGGAGGGAGAAAAGTTTTATATCGAGTTACCCTCTCAACCTACTTCTGGAAAGAAATGGTACTGGACTAATAAATCAGAGGTTACTCTTGTCGATTCAGTGGGCTTTATTCAAGAAGTTACTCAAACTCGAACAGGTGACGAAGCTGGAATTGAGCTTTGGGATTTTGAAGCGATAAAGACAGGACAGGAAACTGTCATTTTAGAATTCAAAAAATCAAGAACTTCAGACGCTAGCCAAAAAAGAATTTACACCATTAATATTCGGCAGAATTAAGCCAGGAGCGTTATCAAAAAAGCCCCAACACCAATTATCAAACCAAGGCTGAATAACTGATAGGCTCTTCTTAAAAGTTTATACTTCTGGTTTAGAACCATACTTTGATAATACAAAGAGGTAGACATCTGATCCTGGATTTCTCTTCTGGAGGTCAAGGTTTCATTGAACTCTTTGATGTAGTCATCCTTTGTAAAAGTGGAGACTGAACCGAAAAATATGACCGATCTCTTCACCTGTACATTGGCTTGATTCTTACCCAAGATTTTTGGCTTTGCTGCCTGCACAGCAATGATGGTAGAAGACAAACTAAATAGTAGGAAGAACAGCATGGGGATGAATGTGTAAATATTATTTATATCCACCTCCTTATTCAAGGATCCATACCCTACTAGTGCTACCATAGAGGATATAACCAAAGCATTGATACTGATGATAATATTCGCCTTATTATCAGCGATCTTCAGTAACTGGGTATTGTTATTAAAAGCAACTCGATATAGCGTTTGCCTTTCCCTTGCGGTCTTTTTCCTCTTTTTCTTGGTTTTGACTTCCTCCATTAACATAGCGATGACTTAAGGAACGCTTGAATATACAAAAATATCCAAGAGACTAATCTTATAGAATGTTTTCAATATTTTAATCTTTATCATCCTATTCACGCAGCTTCTTGCAATAATGAGTCCAAAGGACTATTTATTTTTCCGCATATCTAAGAAGAAAGAAATGGCAGTCAAATTTTAACTAACTTCTCCCAAACACTACAAATATGAAACACCTCAAAAAAGAAGACATCGACCAGGAAGTTTTTGATCTATATGACGCTTATGCTCATAATAAATTGGATAGAAGGGCTTTCGTAGAAAAGCTTTCTGCCTACGCCGTGGGTGGAATAACAGTGGCGGCTCTTATGTCCGCAATGATGCCGGATTATGTCACCACCCGAACGGTAGCTGCAGATGACGAAAGAATCGAATCCGATTATATCATGTATGACTCTCCAAAAGGCGGAGGAGAAATCAAAGCCTTACTATCCAAACCCAAAGGTTCAGGAAAGAAACCCGGGATAGTGGTAGTTCATGAAAACAGAGGATTGAATCCATATATTGAAGATACCGGGAGGCAGGCCGCAGTAGATGGTTTCATTTCCATCGCTCCAGATGCACTCACACCTCTAGGAGGCTATCCTGGAAATGACGATGAAGGAAGAACCATGCAGCGACAGCGAGATCGAAATGAAATGCTGGAAGACTTCATCGCTGCTTTCGACTACTTGAAAAATCATCCAGATTGCACAGGAAAAGTAGGTGTGGTAGGATTCTGTTTCGGAGGATGGATCTCAAATATGATGGCGGTAAGATGTCCAGATTTGGGAGCTTCGGTGCCTTATTATGGAGGTCAACCGAGTGCCGAAGAAACGGCAAAAATCAAAGCTCCATTAAGACTACAATATGCAGGTTTGGATAAGCGTGTGAATGCAGGCTGGCCTGATTATGAGGAGGCATTAAAAGCTAATGGAATTGATTATGAAGCGTTTTTCTATCCAGAGACGAATCATGGCTTCCACAATAATACCACAGCCAGGTATGATGAAGCTGCCGCAAAGCTCTCTTGGGATCGAAGTATTAAATTCTTCAAGGAAACTCTATCCTAATCGCCATATCCATGGATGAAAAAAAATTCCACATTGCCGTATTAATCGACGGTGATAATGCGCAGGCGAAGCTTATTCGGGAAGTGCTGGCCGAGGTTTCTAAATATGGTAAAGCCACGATAAGAAGAATTTATGGTGACTGGACCACACCTCAGATGAACAGTTGGAAAGAAACTATCAACCAACATTCTTTCAGCCCGATCCAGAAGTTTTCCTACACCACAGGCAAGAACTCCACGGATAGCTCTATGATCATTGATGCCATGGATATTTTGCATAGCAAAAGTGTCGAAGGTTTTTGCATAGTGTCCAGCGATAGTGATTATACAGGGCTCGCAAAAAGAATTCGTGAGGAGGGTATGTTTGTCATGGGTATAGGGCGAAGGATTACTCCGAAGGCATTTATAAAATCTTGTGAGATATTCACTTATGCCGAAAACCTATCAGGTGGGAATGGAGAAAAAGCAAAATCCAAGAAGGCAAAATCAGAAAATGAGGAGGCAACTCCACATCTAGAAGAGAGTGATGAGCTTGACTTAAAGTTGATTAAGAAAGCTTACGATATTGCTAGTGACGAGGACGAGGAGGTTCACGTATCAAAAATTGGAGCAGCCTTAAGAAAGATCGATCCTAGCTTCGACCCTAGGTCCTATGGATTTAAAAATCTTACCGAGCTATTTAGAAGTCTGGAGGAATTCTCTGTAGTCAAGAATGTTGTCAATGGATTAAATTATCCTTTGGTAAAAAGAAGATAAGATGGCAATCAAAGTAATAATCACAGGTACAACAGGCATGGTTGGTGAAGGAGTCATGCTTCGTTGTTTTGATAATCCTAATGTTGAAAAGGTCTTGGCCATAAGCAGGCGAGCAAATGGCCATTCTCATGAGAAGCTGGAAGAATTGATTATTCCTGATTTATCTGACTTAACTGAGGTGAAGGATAGGATCAATGGTTATGATGCATGTTTCTTCTGTGCTGGTATTTCTTCCATTGGAATTTCGAAAGAAGACTACGAGAAAATCACTTACGATCTCACCCTTTCATTTGCAAAAACTCTATTGGAGGTAAATCCAAAAATGACCTTCACGTACCTCTCAGGTCAAGGAACAGATTCCAGTGAAAAAGGAAGCTCTCATTGGGCTCGGGTAAAGGGAAAAGTGGAGAATGATTTATCAAAACTGGGCTTTGATAAAATGTATGCCTATCGGCCAGCTATGATGAAAGTAATGTCGGATAAATCCCTTCACGTTTTGAGCTCCTATAAATATCTAAGTTGGCTTTATCCCCTTGGAAGAGCTTTATATCCCAAAGGATTTAATACGCTAGATGAAGTCAGTGACTCCATGGTGAATGTTAGCATGAATGGCTATAATGGATTTATATTAGGAGGAAAAGAGATCACAAAAACGGCCTCAGAATCACATTAAGGCTATTTTCTTATTTTTTTTAAAAAAATTTTCAAATACCCTTACCACTTCTGAAAGCTTTTGTCGCCTATAGAAATGTAACCAAATTTTCTATACGCCATGAAAGCATTATTTCAAAACAGATTAAAGGTAATTTTTTCAATAGCCTTCTTGATTATCGTTAGCTCTTGTGATTTAGGAGGGGATGACGAGCCTATTTTAATTTCTCCAGATTCAGAAACAATTACTGACTATCTGAGAAACCTTTCTGGGGATAATAATGAACTCCTAAATGTTCAGAGTATTTCTGGAGGCTCTCAAAGAACCCAGCTTAGTGATCGGACCAATGGCACGGCAATTCCTGGAGGAACTCTTGAGTGCAGAACGGTCAAATATAATTTGCAAAACAATTTTGAAGACATTGCGATTCTAAGGCCCACCAATGGAATAATCTATCCAGGAGCCTTAGTAATCGCTGATGAGGCAACCTTGGGTGGGCTCCCTACTCCAGCAGGTGTGGATCGAGGTCCTATGATTTTGAGACTAGATCTTCCGGGCATGGGCGAAAATGGAACCCTGCGAATTGATAAACCTTCAAACTCAGGAGTTCAGAGTCAAATCGATGATGCACTAGAATGGTGGAATGCCAATGCCTATCAAGAGGGCTACGTTAATGCCGCGAATTCAAGTTATGTGGCCCGTACATCATATAGCAGTAGACAAGTAAGTATGGATATCGGCCTCAACGTGGAATGGGCCCGAGGAGATGTAGAGACTCAATTTAATTTTGAATCTACCGAAACCGAGCGAGTGGCCATGATGTCATTTAAGCAGGTATTCTATTCCGTAACAATGGACGCACCAACCAATCCAGGTGAAGTTTTTGGACCTGATGCGAGCCTTACAGAAATCGAACAGAAGTTTGGCGCTGATACCCCACCTGCGTATGTACAGGCGGTTAATTATGGTCGAATCATTATGTTCAGAATGACTACTACCGAATCTGCTACGGATGCAGAGCTTGAGGGAGCTATGAATTATGCCACCGGACTAACGAATGTTTCGGGTACGGTCGAAGCAAAGTACAAGTCCATTCTCAACAAGTCGAGTATCACCGTGGTCACTTTAGGTGGTAATGCTTCTGTAGCTTCTGAGGCTGTAAACGCTAAAAACTTCGCTGATTTGAATTATATCATCACAGGAGAAAATGCGGTCTACTCAAGAAATAATCCTGGGGTTCCTATCTCCTATAAACTTCATTACCTGAAAGACAACACGACAGCCAAACTTGGGTATACTACGGAGTATGATGTTAAAACTTGTTCAGAAAAGAAACATCCAGCTAGAGAGGTGTCTCTAAACAACCGGAACGGAATATGTGGAATTGATGTAAGGTTTACCATTACCTATAAGACCATAGAGAATGGAATTACCTACAACCGAACCATATCCAGCGGGGAGATCAGACAGAATAAGAAGAAGGTAAAAACTATTCCTGCCGGAGCCTTTGGAATTCGGGTAACAGTGGAATTTCAGGACGGGTTTAGTTGGAAATTCCTCGGAGATAAAACGTACAGCAAACCCACTAAAGTTTGCTTAGAGACCACTATGAAAAACTTTTGTACAAAAATTGAAATGAAAGAGGTCAATTGCTAAAGACAGGGCCGGTTATTCCAGCGAGCTTACGAGTGACTGGTAATAATCGGCTTTTTCATTATCCTCTACTGCCTTATAAGACTCCACGAGAGATTTTTTGATAGAGAGTAATTCTTGGTCGAAGCCTCCATTATCTTCGAAGGATTGATGAGCCGACTCAAAATATTCTATGGCGGTAGAATAATCCCCAAGCGTCATCAAGCACTTTCCGAGTGCTTGTTGGCTCTGGGCAATTTGAAAATGACCTTCAGGAAGAGTGTCTTCCCTTATCGCTAACCCTTTCTCATATAATCCTTTGGCTTCCAAAGGGTTATTTTCTTTCTCTGAAAGCTTGGCCAAAGCTAAGTATGGGTTGGCATGAAGTCTATGCTTCTCTGGAAGTAACTGCCTGTAAAGGAGCTGCGCTTCTGTAATATGAACCCGAGCGGAGTCATATTCTCCAGCAAGCGTTTCAGAATTTCCTAGATTACCGATAATTCCCGCATAGTAATAGTGCTCCTTACCCATTAATGAATCAATCACCTCCAAACAGGCTTTATATAGAGGAATTGCTTCCTCATATTTCTCCATGCGGTTATATGCCCTTCCCAAATTCGACATACTCGCCATCGTTTCCACATGGTACTTTCCCAGGATGGCTTGCCTTTGATCTAGAGACTTTTCTATGTAATTCTTGGACTTTTCATAATCTTTCATGTCCATGTAAACACTACCCAGATAGTTATAGGTATAGGCGATCTCAAGATGTGGAGCGTCAAAAAGTTCTTCTTTCATCTTTAGTGATTCCAATAACTTATCCTCGGCGAACTCAAAATCACCCAAGCCACGGGCAGTAGCGCCTAACATTTGAGTAGTAAAGGCCAGATCTTTATTAGGCTTTTCAGAATGCTCCAAATAAAGTTCATAGGCTTGCCTATATAAGGAATCTGAAAGTTCATAATCATCTAATTCATACACTGTATTAGCGTGCTCGGTTATAGCATGGGCTAGTGTTAAGGGCTTAGTTCCTTCCACCTTAATCAGGTTTTCGACCGACCTTTGAGAAATTTGAACTGCGGTATCCAAAGCGCCCTGATAATAGTACCCAAGTGCAACTTGGGTCAGGCTTAAATTTAATGCATCATTATCAGCACCTTCTTCCACATTGATTTGGTAAGCTTCTTCTGCTAAACTTTGTCCCTTTTCGTAACTCCCAAGATTGTAGAAGATAGGAATCATCCTCCCAAGCATGTCAGTATATAGCAATGGACTATCCTTAAGGTTATCCCTTATATCCTGTACTCCGGCATTGAGAAGATTCACTGCGGTAATAGTATCTGCGCCTCCCACATTTGGGTCTGCCGCCATAAACACATCCGTCATTAGTTCAGTGATCTTCTGTGCTTTTTCGGCCTCCTCTTGAGCAATATTTCTTTGTTCAGTGATTTCAACAGTGTAGTAGATACCCATAGAAATCAAGATCATGGCAGCCACCCCAATAGAAGCCAAAACTTTACTATTTCGCCGATAGTATTTCTGCCCGACATAGCTCCAGTCTCTGGAATGGACCGAAACCGGGAAATCGCCCAGATAATCCTGAATATCCCTGATCAACTCATCTACTGAGGAATAGCGCTCGGCTATGTCAGTGTCCATTGCATTTCGAGCAATTAGTTCTAAATCTTCAGGGAAAGGAATTTTTCCTTTTTCCCAGGAAAGATCTAGTCTGGTAGCACCTCCAGATAAAACCGCATCCTTTAGTTTGTCCCGATCTTTAAAAAATTCCCTAAAAGGGTGCTTTTTGGATAATAGCTCATGGAGAATCACCCCTAAGGAATAAACATCCGAAGTTGTGTTTGGCTCTTCCTTTTTTATTTGCTCAGGAGAGGCATAGGGCAAAGTAAAGCTCCCCTCTTTCAGTTTGGTATCTTCCACAAGTTTGGACACTCCAAAGTCAAGTAGCTTTGGATGACCACTCTTATCGACGATGATATTCTGGGGCTTCAAATCCAGGTGAGCAACGAGAGATTGATGGGCGAATTGAACAGCCGAACAAACCTTTAAAAAAAGTTGAAGCCTTGCTGAAATACTTAGCTCCTGAGAATTGCAATAATCCGTGAGCGACTCTCCTTCTACCCATTCCATGGTAAAAAAGGGTCTACCTGAATCTGTAAAACCACCGTCGTAAAGTCTGGCTATGCCCGGATGATTGAGCTTTGCTAGAATTTGGCGTTCACGATCGAAAAACTCTCTATGCCTCGAATTCAGCATTTGAGATTTCAGAAGTTTGATGGCAACTACCTGATCAAATTGACCATCGGCACGCTCTGCCTTGAAGACTGACCCCATGGCTCCCTGACCAATGATTTCCTTCAGTTCAAAAGCACCAATTCTTTGACCAATTAGGTCAGGATCCTTACTCCATTCTTCAATGATCTCTGAGGGACTTTGTCCAAAAATTGGATTGGAATTATCATCTGCTTTCAGCAGAGCAACCAGAGAATCATGAATTCCAGGATCTGTATCTCTGATCTCTTTAAGAAATTCCTTCCTTTGTTCGGAAGTTTTTTGTGTGAGCAAATGAAAGAGCTCCTCTATCCTGTCAAAGCTATTTTCTTTACTCATCTTAAGCCTCGCTCAATTCATTACTCAACCATGCCTTTGCGAGTCTCCAGTCTCGTCGAATTGTATCGATAGATACTCCAAGCATGCTGGCAATTTCATGATGTTTATAGCCTCCGAAAAAGTGATACTCTACTACCCTGCAATGACGATTATTTAAACCCTTCAATTTGGTCAAGGCATCGTTGAGATTAATAATTTCTTCCGGGGTAGTGTTTACAGCTTGATTCACTTGGCCATAGGTCAACTGGATTTGATCGCCTCCTCGCTTCTGCCGATTTTTCTGCCTAGCATAATCCACCAGATACCTACGCATAACGATGGCTGCGATCGCTAAAAAATGATTCTTGTCCGCCAATTCCTTCTTCTGCTTATCCATTTTCATGTAGGCTTCATGAACCAAAGCAGAAGTATCCAAGGTCAAAGCCTGATATTCAGATTTAATTTTCTGGCTGGCCATCGCTGAAAGCTCCTCGTAACAGGCCAAAAACATATTCCTTTTGGCAGAAAAATTCGAGGCTACAGCTGATACACTTCCTTCACTTTCAAATCCCATTTCTAAAAAGTTTAACGTCCTGTAAATTAATTGAATAGAGCTATTTTACAAAAGGTGATTCTCCATATTTTTAAACTAAATCTTGTTTAAAACATACTCAATCTCATCCAAATTGCCTTTGAGAGCTTTTTTCCTATCTTTTCTAAAATTATCAACCACTACTTTATGAAGAGAATCATCCTCCTTCCTCTACTTTTAATATCCTTTGCGGTATTTCCGCAAAGCCCATCTCAGTCTGAACTCGAAACCATGACCAGTGAAAATTGGCAGCATGGATTAAATATTCTAAGAGAGATCGTGAGCATACCAAATGATGCTGCCTACCCAGAACAGGCAATGGCCAATTTGGATTGGTGCAAAAAGGAGTTTGAAGAAAGAGGCTTTACCATAAGAGAGCTGGAAACTGGTGGAATTCCTCTATTACTTGTGGAAAAGAATAAATCTGCATTCTCTCGTACAATTCTTTTCTATGCTCACGCTGATGGACAGGCAGTCGATCCGAGCCAATGGAATCAGGAAGACCCTTTCATCCCTGTTCTCAAACAAAAGAATAGTCAAAATGAATGGGAAACCATTTCCTACGATAAGCTTGAAAGTGAATACGATCCAGAATGGAGAATTTTTGGGCGTTCTACCTCAGATGATAAAGGTCCCATCGCCATGTTTATGACTGCATGGGATGCCTTGGCAGAAATGGGCTTTGAGCCTGACTTTAATGTCAAATTCATCTTAGATTTCGAAGAAGAGCAGGGTTCACCACTACTTCCGGATGCAGTGGTCAAACATAAGGATAAACTTGCTGCTGATATGATGATCATAATGGATGGGCCGAATCATGTAAGTAATGAACCAACGCTTACCTATGGAGCAAGAGGAATATCGTCCATGACGCTAACAACCTATGGGCCTATAGTTCCCCAGCATAGTGGTCATTATGGCAATTATGCTCCAAACCCTGCCCTTCTCTTATCACAACTCTTATCCTCAATGAAAACTCCGGATGGAAGAGTTTCCATCCCCGGATTTTATGATGGAATAGAATTGTCTGCTGAGGATAAAAAAGTGTTGGAATCAGTACCTGATGATGAAGATGAAATCAGAAGTAGGTTGCAAATTGGTAGAATAGATGATGTGGGGTCTTTTTATCAGGAAAGTATTCAATATCCTTCTCTGAATATTCGGGGTTTGAAATCTGCATGGGTAGGCAAGGAGACGAGAACAATTGTTCCTGCTACTGCCATTGCGGAAATTGATGTGAGACTGGTAAAGGAATCAGATCCAGAACGATTATTTGAATTGATAGAAAATCATATTGTAGAACAGGGTTTTACAGTTTTGGATCATGAGCCTAATAAGGAGGAGCGAATGAAATATCCAAAGATCGTGAAAATGAGTTCTGAAATTTCCTACCAGGCATTCCGTACACCCATTGACTCAGAATCTGGAGAATGGTTACGTTCCATGATGTCAAGGGCATTTGGGACAGAGCCAGTTGAAATTCGAATCATGGGCGGTTCAATTCCCATTTCTCCATTTGTAGATGCTTTAGGAATTCCTGCAGTGGTTGTACCTACGGTTAACCCAGACAACAACCAGCATAGTCCAAATGAAAATATTCGACTGGAAAACTACAGAAACGGAATCACCACCTTCCTTTCCATCTTCACAGAACCCTATAAATAATCTTTGAGTCATGTTTAATTTCCTCCGAAAGCTTCGGCTTAAAAATCTGAATGGGAAATACTTCAAATATGCTCTAGGAGAAATCATTCTGGTTGTAATTGGGATATTGATCGCTCTTAGTATCAATAATCTTAATGAGAACAGGAAGCAAAAAGAAAGACAGAAACAATACTTAATTGCTTTAATCTCAGAGCTAAAAACTGATTTAATCGATCTAGCTGAAAGGAATAGAATTGACTCAATCGAAATACTCCAAATCGAGACTTTTAATAGCCGGATGAGTGATCCTAGAGCGACCATGGATACAGTCCGAAAAATTGCTCGGTATGAATTCGCGCCATACTTCGATCCAAGCAATGAATTGAACAGAAATACCATGCAAGCGCTTTCGGCCACAGGTGAAATTGGTCAATTCCCGAAGGAACTTCGAGATTTAATTCTTAAACATGACAGCGAACAAATATCAAGTCTCAAAATCATGGATGCCAATGTAGAGATCTTTTTAGCCACCATGGAAAGAACCGCCCTAGGACCAAGTAGTCATCCTGCCAGTCAAGCCTATGGAATCAACGGAAAGCTTCAAGATGAAATTTGGGATTCAATGGACGATCAAGAAATCGCCAGGAAAGTAACAAGTAGGATTACTTCCAAACTTATTATGCTAAAGTTTATTTCCAGAGTTCGCCAAAGACTTATTCTTAATACTCAGCTGCTATTATTCAAACTGGAAGCAGATTTTGAAAAATATTATCCCTGAACAATGCTCGGATTGAAATCATGCAGGATAGTATCTCCTAATAAGAATTAATTATAACTTCTCCCAGCCAGGACCATTCGAATGGTATCGTAATCGTATTTTTCCTCGAAGTGTCTTCGGAGCTCTTGTGGACCTTTCCCACTTTCTACTTCTGAATTTATCTCGGAGATTATTTCTAGTGGCAGACATTCTTCTAGTTCCACCTTGCCTTCCTTGATTCCCTTCACCAAATGCCTTTTAATCGTGGATTCCGCAAGACCTCGAGCCACTACTATATCTCCAATACTTTTCCCTTCTTTGATCAAACCAAAGGTCAATTCATAGGTCTCCCCTACTTTTCTTTTGAGATTTGGTTTACCTCCCTTTTTCCGTCCAGACTTGTTGGATGTGAATTTGGGATTTTCCTCAGCCAGATATTTTGCTCTCTCCCTTAATCTCATCAGCATCCGCGACCGCTCTTTATCCAGCTCCTCATTCTTTTTTGTCTCAGTTCCATTAAGAATAGAATCGACCACCTCAGAAATCTTATTGATATCACTAAATTTTTTGAGAAGAGAAACCTCAAGAATTTCCATTTCTCTGAGATATGTTTTAGTTCGAGTAAATCGGCTTACTTCGGCCGCATGGATAAGCAAAGCCTGTAATTCAGCCTCCAGAAAGTCTTTGAAATATTTTGTCCCCTTTTCAAGACGCTCCTGAAGCATGGAAATATTTTGGTCCACAAGAAGAGAGCGGAGCTGATTGGTAAACTTTTTACCAATGGATACTTGCTCAGATACCTTTTTCGAAATCGCCGGAATGGCTTCTCGCATTTCAGGATCCTCGAATTCCATGGAGCTATCGCTTTTTCTAAGAAATGCCTTAAAATCTCTATCCAGACCTTCCAGGTCAAAGCCACCAATCACCAACTGATGAAGGTAGTTTTGCTCGCTGTTCTTGAGCAACTCTGGGAGTTTCTCATGATCAGAAACCTGAGACACAAATCGATTTACCTCTGCATCTGCAAAAAGAACATCATCTTCGATCTTGCTTAACAAAATCAATCCCTCAAGTGACCTCAGTCTACTCAAGGCGACATAAACCTGTCCCGGTGCAAAAGCTCTTCCAACATCGATAATTGCTCTATCAAAGGTCAAACCCTGGCTTTTATGGACAGTGACCGCCCAAGCCAACTTGATCGGAAAATGCCCAAAAGTCCCCACCACATCTTCATCAAGCTCTTTGCTATCCGAATCGATGACATACTTTTTATTCTCCCAGATCTCTCTCTTCAGCAAATAGGGAGAATGGGAATCCTCGAAGATCACTTCGATTTCATCCTCTCGTAGCTTATCCACCTGAGCAAGTTTCCCGTTGAAATAATCACCCGCTCCACTGGAGTCATTTTTTATAAACATCACCTGGGCACCTTCTCTCAATTCCAGAGATTCGGCGGCAGGGAAAAGATTCTCTGGAAAGTCTCCTTGAACCTGGGCTTCATAATAGTGAGATGGCTTTGCAATAGCATCCAGCCTTTCTCTATTGATTTGATCGGCTTTATAATTATGGGTGGTCAGGGTAATGCAGTCCCTAATTTCCTTTGCTTCAGCCGGTAATTTGTAGTGGCTATTGAGCAAAGCTATATCTTGCCTTGTGACCTTATTATCTCGCAGATTGTTCAGGAGCTGAATAAAGTCATAATCTTTTTGTCGGAAGATTTTATCCAGTTCCAAATAAACCAAACCCGACTCTTTGAGAACTTTCGCTTCGAAAAAATGAATACTTGAATAGAAATTTTTCAGAATTGACCATTCATTCTCGCGGACAATAGGTGGTAACTGATACAGGTCCCCTATCATCAAAACCTGAACTCCTCCGAAGGGTCGGGAATAATTTCGCTTTGCGGAACGCAACCTGTAATCTATCGCATCTAAAATATCTGCCCGAAGCATACTGACTTCGTCAATCACCAGCAAATCAATGGACTTTAATACATTCCGCTTAAGGGCACTGATAGGATGCTTTCGATTCAAAGTATATTGCGTAAAGCAGCCATATTGATCGCTGAACGTACCTTCAGGTTCATTTACTGGAAGAAAAAAACCCAAGGGAAACAAAAACTGAGAATGTATAGTAATTCCGCCTGCGTTCAAAGCTGCGATACCAGTTGGAGCCACAATAACCATTTTCTTATGGGTGGTCCTTGAGAGTTCCTTAAGAAAGGTGGTTTTACCTGTACCTGCCTTTCCGGTCAAAAATATTGGAGCATCGGTATTGTTGACAAATTTTGCTGCTAACTCAAGCTTATCAGTGGTTTCATTCTGCATCACTCGAAACTAAAGAATTTAGTCGATTAGAAGTATCACATTGCCACTCCAAGAATTAAAATCAGTATCTTTTATTTTTTAAAAACCTAAAGGTTCATTTTTCATATGCTTGAGCTTAATGGAAGACAAACATTAATTGTAGCCATCCTGGTCCTCTTTCTAGGAAAGTACCTCACTCAAAAAGTTGGTTTTCTAAACAAGTACAACATCCCGGAGCCTGTGACAGGTGGAGTGATATTCTGTGTCTTGAGCCTTCTGATTTATCTTGTTTCTGATCTTTCGATCAATTTCACACTAGTTTGGAGAGACATTCTCTTGATAGCTTTTTTTACTTGCATTGGCTTAAATGCAAAAATAGCTGACCTCCTAAAAGGAGGGAAATCTTTGGTAGTACTATTGGGTTTAACAGCAGGCTATTTGGTCATACAAAATATCATTGGAACCGGAGTAGCAAGTATCACTGGTCTTTCTCGAGAAATTGGACTAATGACTGGATCAATTTCCCTTAGCGGAGGTCATGGAACAGCAATAGCTTGGGGAAACACCTTTGTAAATGAATACAATGTTCAAAATGCTATTGAAATTGGTGCTGCTAGCGCGACCTTCGGCCTTGTCATGGGTGGAGTAATCGGTGGCCCTATTGCCAACTGGCTCATCAATAAATATAAAATTGAGACATCGGGCGATGAAGCTTTGGAAGTAGGTGTCCAGGACGAAAACAAACCTAGCATCACTGCCTATTCGGTATTCAATACCCTCCTAGTAGTAAGTGTAGCGATGGGGCTTGGGATTAGACTAGAGGAATACCTAATCAGCGTTGGTGTTAAACTACCGCAATTTGTAGTCACTCTTTTTTGCGGGATAATTCTAACTAACACAATACCTTACCTTTTTAAAAAAATTGTCTGGCCATCGAGAACACCTACCCTTGCCCTCGTTTCGGACATATGCTTAGGGCTTTTCTTATCCATGTCGCTTATGAGCCTTCAGCTTTGGACGCTTGCGGAGCTAGCTGGACCAATGCTAATTACTCTAGTTGTTCAACTTCTATCCGTTATCCTTTTCTCGGTATTTGTAATTTTTAGACTTATGGGCAAAGATTATGATGCAGCAGTCACTACTTCTGGCTTCATTGGCATCACCCTTGGTGCTACTCCAACTGCCATTGTCAACATGAGCTCAGTGACCAAGAAATTTGGAGCCTCTCCTATTTCATTTATTATTATTCCTCTTGTAGGAGCATTCTTCCTCGATATCGTTAATGCCATCATTATCGAATTCTTCCTTTCTCTGTAGGCAAAAAACTATTTCTTTTTCTTTTTTGAAGTGGGTACAAATTTTCTTGCTAAACCCTTAGGTACGGTCTGAAAGACCCCATCTTTTATATTCAGCCATAAAAAATTAAATGGGCCTCGATATAAATTTCGATAGGAGTAGTACTCTGGTTCCTTGTAATGCTTATCGCCTTTTGTATGACTTTCGTGATATGCAGCTCTCCCCAATTTTGTTAAGAATTTATCCTTGTTTCGAGAATTCTTTTTAAGTACCTCCACATCCAAATCTTCATAATCAATTATGAACTTGTTTTTAGATCCTTCCTTATCCCACTTCATTTGAACCCTCAGGCTATTCAGCTTTCCATTCATAACCTCTACTCCTGCCATATTTATTAAGGTAGGATTCAAAGCTTTCATATCCATAGGACCAATAGAGAGTTCACCATTTACATTTAAAGTGTTATAGTCTTCTATTGCTCTTAATTGAACCTTACCTGCTCCATTAATTAAAGCCGTAAGCTCCATCCTGTAGGGAGCATTCATTTCAACAGAGTCAATAGATGACAAGTTGAAAAGGCTGCAATTGAGATCAGTGAGATTGATTGAACCCACAGCCCTGCTCCCATCATTTATTTCAGAATATTTGACTCTGGAGTTTATTATTTCTAATGTGTCAATTCGAATAGGAACATCAATTGACTTAATTATCGCAGTGTAATTGCGTTTGATTTCATCAGGTGGACGAGGAATATTTTTATCTCTACCGTCATTTAACACCAGGGAGTCGATCAATACATGGTCAGAGATAAAGACCAACGAGTTATAAAAAGTACTCAGAGGGCTTAATCGTGATATATCTATAGTTTTAATCGAGAAATCAATTATATCCTTTTGATAATCTTGCTCTCTGGCAACCGAAGTCCAATCTTTATCATGGCTTAGAGATAATCCTTCCAGCATTAAACTCTGTTCTTGGAAATCAAAATCGAAATGGTCTAATTTTAATATTTCACCTTCCTTAATTTCAAATTCGAGATTTCTGAAGGCCGTATGCAAATCATCAAACTGAAAGGGAATGGCATAATTCATTCTTACTGTATCCGTAAAGAGATTTGTTGCCTGGACATAAAAATCTTCAAAATGCCCAATTTGACGGAGTGTGTCATTTCTTAAGAAAATGGTAGCCTCGCCTCCTGTGAGTGTGAAATTTTTTATTTCACCTCTTGAAATAACATCTTTAAATAGATCCTGTAAAGACGTAGAGCTTTTTGCTGTTTGCTCTCTTCTGGAATGAACTATGGTAAATTTCGGTTCTTCAAACTTTAATTCATTGATCGATACGACTTTGTTAGTCAGGAATTCAACTATGCCAAATCCATTCAGTCGAGCTGAACCTACCTCACCTCGGATTGCATTCGGAGCTGTGCTATCTACATTGATTGGGACGATAGTAATATCCTCCATAGTCACTTGAGTATTTAGAAGATCAAAGCCTATGGATTGATATCTAATATCATAAGAGCGGTCCTCTTTTGCATTAATTAAATCTTGAAATTGGTTTTGAAGTTGCTGGACCAGGAAGTATTGGAATGAGAGGAATATACCAATAATCAAAACTAGAATCACAACCAGAGTTTTGACTTTGAAATTCTTGCTTTTTTTGGGTAAACTCACGAGTAACTAGGTTTAAAAAAAGGCCTTTACTTCCTTTTTGAATGATCCAATATAAACATCTGACGCTTATATTTTTTTGTCTCACCTCGCTTTTACTTTGCAATTCTGCGAAAGCTCAATTCGGAACAGACAGTTTACCGAATGTAGTTTTAATCTACACAGACGATTTAGGATATGGCGATTTATCTTTTTCCGGAGGAAAGATCCCAACACCAAATATCGACCGACTTTTTGAACAAGGGCTAAGCTTTAGCCAGGCCTACAGCACGGCTGCAACATGTACGCCATCTAGGTACAGTCTTCTCACTGGAGAGTATGCCTGGAGAGCCAAAGGACGTGGTGTAGCTCCTGGGAACGCATCTGCACTGATCAAATCAGGAAGGCAAACACTAGCAAGCATATTTAGAGAGGCGGGATATCGAACCGCGGTTATTGGGAAATGGCATTTAGGACTCGGAGGTGAAAAAGGCCCTGATTGGAATGGCGTTATAACGCCAGGGCCACTAGATATAGGATTTGATGAAGCTTTTCTTATCCCAGCTACTGGTGATCGGGTCCCAACCGTTTTTGTGAAGGATAATAGGGTTCTGGAGCTTGATCCAAATGATCCCATTGCTGTGAGTTATGGGAAGAAGATAGGAGATTGGCCCACTGGCAAAGAGAATCCAGAACTACTCACCACTAAGTACTCACACGGACATGATCAGACGATAGTGAATGGAATCAGCAGAATAGGTTACATGACCGGTGGCAAAGCGGCACTTTGGCGAGATGAGGACATTTCAGATCGGTTGGTTGAGGAATCCAAAAAATTCATTTCAGCGTCAAAGGATCAACCGTTTTTTCTTTATTTCTCCACCCACGATATCCACGTCCCCCGAATTGCTCATGAAAGGTATCAAGGAAAAAGTGGCTTTGGACCTCGAGGTGATGTTATAGTCCAATTAGATGAAGCCGTCGGGATGCTTCTCGAACACTTGGAGAAAGAAGGAAAGCTCAGCAATTCAATTGTCATCTTCAGTAGTGATAATGGCCCGGTTTGGGATGATGGATATGTTGATCAAGCCTTTGAATTAATTGGAGATCATGATGCAGCAGGAGGATTAAGAGGTGGTAAGTATTCTGCTTTTGAGGCGGGAACCCGGGTTCCATTCGCCGTTTTTGGACGCGGAATCCCTGAGGGTAAAACCCAAGATGCCATATTCTCTCAAATTGATTTACTTTCCAGCTTTGCGTCAGCTCTCAATCAGAAAGTGGATAGCAAATCGGCTACAGATAGTGAAGACCATCATCAGGTTTTATTCGGTAAAACTGATGAAGGCCGGGATGGCTTGGTTCAAGAAGCAATAAGAGGTGTACTTTCTTATGTCAGTGCAGACGGATTTAAGTACATTCCACCTAGCGAAGGAGAAGCTATTGTTCCTTGGGGGCCAAAAATTGAAACAGGTTTCACAAAAAAGCCCCAACTTTACTCCCTAATGGATAAAAAGGAATCCATAAATCTATCAGACAAAATGCCTAAAAAGCGGGATGAGTTAGCCAGAAAACTACAGACCGTTATCGACAAAAAATGAGATCAGTTTTTCTTTTTCTAGCCTTGCTTTTTCTGAGCTTTGTATCTCAAGCCCAAGAATTTAAGGTGATGACCTTCAATATTTATCATGGTGAAAACCCTAGTAAAATGGGTGAGAGTAATTTTGATGAAGTTGTAAATCTTATTATCCAAAAACAGCCAGAGGTAATCGCTCTTCAAGAGGTGGATAGTATGACTGGTAGAAGCACCCAATTTTTTGAAGAAAAGGTAGATATGATGTATAAATTCATGAGAGAGACGGGCTATAGAAGCTATTTCGCGAAAGCCATGGATTACGATGGAGGTGGATATGGAGAAGGTCTTCTTATGAAAAAAAGGCTGGAGAATAAGACACAGAATCTTTCGAATCCCGAAGGCGGTGAACCCCGCGCAGTAGCTTGGGCAAAGATTGAGCTCAAAACTGAAGAGGAGCTATATTTTGGAGGCACACATCTTTGTCATGAATTTGAAGGAAACAGGATGGCACAAATGAAAGAGCTTTTCTCTTATGCAGATTCCCTGGACAGGGCTGCATTTATAGCGGGTGATTTTAATTTCGACCCGGAGTCCACAGTTTATGACAGTATCCCTTCTCATTGGAAAGACGCAGGAGAAGTAGCCGGCGTCTCAGATCAAACTTTTGCCGGGGAAAATGGAAAGAGAATTGACTATGTTTTTTTCGATTCCAGATATTTTGAATTAGTTGATTATCAAGTAATTAAAATTGACTATTCAGATCATTATCCTGTTTTAGTTACCCTTCGGTTAATTGGTCAAAAACCAACTGAAGAAATGGAAAACTGACCCCTTTTTCCAGAACCTTCTTAGCTGCGGGTTATCTCCAATTTTTTTAGCATATTAGGCAAAGGAAGATAGTATTACCCAATTAACTCCTTGACTTAACGCTCATACCCATGAAGAGATTTTTCTCGAAGGTGATTGATTTTTTCAAGAACCTCTTCTCAGGCAAAAACGATTCTTTACCTGCTCCAGATCCAAACCGGGAACCTTTGCTGAAAACTTCAAGAAAAGAAGTAGAAGGACCACTCGAGGTGATTGAAGGCGAACTCCCTAATGACTTGTTTGGAGCATGTCAAATCTCCCTTCCTGTTGGGACAGTAAATTCAGGAGGCCTTCCTTTTCCGGCCAAAAATCATAAAGGTCATCGTAACCCAGAATATGGATCACCAATTATGAATGGTGATGGCTTAGTTATTCAGGTGGACCTAACACCAGAAACCCCGGTGGTAAAAACAAAGCTTATGAAAACCCCATGCTATTATGCGGATGAAGCCACGAAAGAGGGGACAAAACATCACGGCCTGATGGGATTTCATAACATGGGCATCACTAGAATGAGTATGGTATTAGGTTCAAGAAATGAATTGAACACAGCTACTCAACCAGTGAAATTTAAAGGTCAAAAGGTTGGGAGTTTAATGGCAACATATGATGTAGGAAGACCCTACTTAGTCGATCCAAAATCTCTTGAGTTATTAAGTCCAGTAGGAAAGGTAAATGAATGGATGACTGCGGAGCCTCCCATGGTTCCTTGGCCATTTGGCATAGTTCAAACCTCAGCTCATCCAGGCTTTGACCCTGTTACCCAAGAATTATTCACTGTCAATTATTCGAAAAATAAGCAGGCATATACCCATCTTGAGCAATCCTATCATCATCTCAAACATAACAGAGCGGATTTCAAAGCCAAATTGGAAGGTCTGGCGCATGAGATCGCTGACCACCACGATGATGATCACGTGAAATCAAAAGTTGATGATTTCTTTGACAAATTAAATCATCATGTGGATGGAAAGCCACACGATAAAGATGAGCCAAAAGGCGATGTCTTTATGAACCTACTTCGTTGGGATGGCACAGGGTCTTTTGTGCATTGGGAGCTAAGTGATCAAACTGGAGATAAGCTAGCCATCTACGAATGCATGCATCAAATGGGGCTTACCAAAGATTACATTATTCTTACTGATTGCTCATTCAAGTTCTCACTTGATATGCTTTTTGATAATCCTTTCCCTGAGAGCAAAGTGATTGAAAGACTGATCAGAAGACTTGCCACAGTACGGATGGAGCCTTTCACCACCACATATGTGATTCGAAGAAGAGATTTAAAGCCTGAAGGTGGGAAGGCGACTGCCTATCGCCTAGATGAACCCATACCTCTTGAAACCATTCACTACTCTTGCGACTATGATAACCCTGATGGTGTGGTCACGCTTTATGGAGTGCACAATGCAGCTACTTGTATTGCTGAGTGGGTAAGAACCTACGACAGAAGAGCACTTGATAACAAGCCAGTAGACCCTGATTACTACAGCTTATTTGCTGTGGGAAGTATGGATATCAGCCGCTTTGGAAAATGGAAGTTTGATGCTGAAAACCTGAAGCTTTTAAAGGATGAATCAAAGGTTTTTGAAGAGCCTGGAAAATGGAAAGAAGAGCATTTAGGCCCAAATACCTGGGCTGTAGCGCTATATACCTACAGAGGGATTTTGTCAGCTGAAAAGCCAGTAAATAAAATCAAGCAGATTTGGTTTGTAAGTGATGGAACAGTGAAGAATCTATTGACAAAATTCGTTTACAAACTTTATAAGGATTACCCGCATAGAGAATTGAGTCTGGAAGATATCAAAGACGCCACGGAGAGAGAGCTTCCATTTGGTTTGACACGAGTGAATACCGAGACCATGGAACCTGAAGACTATTACCAATGTGCGAATAACACATTCATTCGTGGAGTCCAATTCGTAGACAGGAAAGTCCGTAATGAAAGTATTCCTGAAGAAATGGATGGATATCTTTTCTGCCCTGTCCAGGTGGGTAATTCTACCGATTCAAGACCTACTAAATACAGCTCCGAGTTTTGGATATTCGATGCTACCAATGTAGCAAAGGGTCCTATCTGCAAATTGAAAAATGAAGATGTCAAGTTTGCATTCACACTTCACACTAGCTGGATACCGACCGTTGAGCCTTCTGATCAGGAGTATATTATTGATACCAAAGAGGATTATGATCAAGCTATAAAAGATTTGGAATTAGGAGTAGATCGAGGTTTCCTGGAAAAGTTTTTTGAGGAAAATGTCTATCCTCATTTTGAACAGAAAGACTAAATGCAAACCGAGTCCATAGAAGTAAAAGAGGCAGAGCTTTTTTACGAAAGTAACCGATCAAAGCTTTACAAAGGGGTCTCCCATAAGGGAGAAGTAATCCTTTTGAAGGACGACACGACCGGTGAAAAAGGACGACTTTACAATGAAGCTACCCTGACCGAAAAGGTAGCTTTCCATGATCTTAATCCCCAAATCCTGATTTATGAAGGACGCCAAGTAATTGTCAGGAAATTTGTACCAGGCAAAAGCTTGAATAAACTCATTCCTGAAGACGGTATGGGACTGGAAGATTTCTTATCACTTGCTGTAGAGATTTGTAAGGAATTAGAGCGGGTCCATGACAAAGGGTTATTGCATAATGACATTAATCCGAAGAATTTCATCATCAATCTGAAAAGTAAAAAAGCTACTCTAATTGATTATGAATTCGCGAGCAGCATGTCTGCGCAAAGGTTGGTTTTTGACAGCAAACTTAAGATAACAGGTACGGCTGACTACATCTCTCCAGAACAAACTGGCAGGATGAACCGAAAGATTGACCAGAGAAGTGACTTATACGGGCTTGGGGCTAGTTTTTATGAGATGATCACAGGGCACCCCCCTTTCAAAAGTGATGATTTCGTAGGAATGATACATGCACATTTGGCGGTCACTCCTAAAGCTCCTTCGGTACACAGAGATTCGATTTTGCCTGCAGTAGACAATATCATCCTCAAATTGCTTTCAAAAAATGCTGAGGATAGATATCAATCTCTGAGTGGACTTATCCATGATCTTGAGTTTTGTAAAAAATACCTCGACCATTCGGAGCAGCTTCGAGAGTTTACTCCTGGATTGGTCGATGCTTCATCAAAATTTTTAGTCTCCCAGAAGCTTTTTGGACGTGAGATTCAAATCAAAACCCTTGAGGATGCATTTGAGAGAGCAAACCAAGGTGGCAAAGAGTTTTGTATAGTCCGCGGGGAAAGTGGGGCCGGAAAGAGTGAGCTTTGTAAGGAGTTATACAAAAAAATAAGTCTTACTAACGGTGTATTTATCTCAGGATCTTTTGATGTCATGGACAGACAAAGTGCATATCTGGGATTCACTCGAGCGTTTGAGCAATTCTCAGATTGGCTTATAACCTCTAATCCCGAGGAGCAGAAAAAATGGAAGAATATCCTTGAAAGGCATTTAGGCGGATTTGGTCAGGTCTTAGTAGAACTCGCTCCGAATCTAAAGCATACACTAGGCGAACAGGCTGATTTACTTCCTCTTTCAGGTGTTGAAAATCAGCAAAGAATACAATTTGCTATCAATTCTTTCTTTGAAGCGATTACTTCAACAAATCAGAGTATTGTTCTGTATTTGGATGATTTTCAATGGGCTAATGAAGCTTCAATAGATCTGCTGTCTTCAGTTCTCAAGAACGAGAATTTGAAAAATATTTTGATCCTGATAACCTTCAGGTCAAATGAAGTAGACGAAACTCATCCACTTCATAAATGTATTTCTGATGCCGTAATTTTTGCCAAAGAGACAAACGACTTCCAGACTTCTATCATTGACGTCCCTCCTCTAAACAAGAAAAACCTTGCACGCTTAGTATCCGAAACACTACTTGAAGAAGTAGATGAAGAAAGTGAGCTGGTTAACCTTATCCACAAAAAAACAAAGGGTAACCCATTCGCAATAAACAAGCTTCTTGAATCATTCTATGAGAGGAATTTAATTCGTTTTCACGCCCCAACTTCCAAATGGGTTTGGGAACTGGATGATTTGAGCGAAGCAGATCTAAGTGAGGATATTTTAGATATTCTGCTGACGAAAATCAAAACTCTGGAAAAAGATTCTTTGGAAATAATCAAATCCGCTGCCGTCTTCGGTTCAGAGTTTCGATTAGATAACCTAGCTCTGGTAAGCAAAATTGGAGAAGCAGAAGCACATCGATTGCTTTGGTCATTAATCCAAGAGGGTACCATACTCCCTCTAGCCAATGATTATAAATTCTTACCAGAATTCTATGAGTCAAACAGAAAGAATATCACTTTCAAATTCGCTCATTCAAGGATTCAGCAGGCGATTTATTCTTTGATTGATGAAAAGGAAAAAAAGAAACTCAATTTTGAAATAGGTGAGATACTGATTGAAAAATACCCGGATCATGAATTGGATGATCATGCAGTAGAACTGGCAGTACACTTCAGACTAGGCAAATCTCATATAAGTACCAGTTCTAACCTCGAAAAGATTGGGAAACTTATGATGCTCGCAGGAGAGCAATCCACCGAAGCTGCTGCCTTTGAAAGTGCTCTGAAATTCGACTTGCTTGGGTTAGAACTTCTGGAAAAGCACATCTCTGAAGAAGAGAGGTTTGATGTTTTGGTAAGGTCACTCGAAAATGCCTACCTCACTGGAAATAAAAAACTCAAAGAGAAACTTGAAAAAGAAGCCCTGGCAGGTTTTACTGGTGCACCATATAGACTTCGTGTTTACGAAGTTATAATTCGATGTTTAGCTCTTCAAAACAGTCCAAAATCTGCTGTTGAAAAGACTTTTGAAGCATTGAAAGAGGTCGGTATTAGTCTACCTGAAAAAGCCTCGGTTCCCCAAATTCTATATAATCTGATTAAAATGGGGATTAAATTACCTGCTAAAAAGTTTAATACCCTTACAGAACTACCCCTGACCAAGGACCCAGAATTCATCGCGTTGTCCAAAGTCCTGTATTCATCTTTTCCAGCGTTTTTATTTGCCAACCCTCAAACCTACCCCCTAGCAATTTTGAAATTGCTAGAACTCACCTTGAATAAGGGTTTGTCGCATGAATCTCCCACCGCTATTGCGAGTTATGGCCTCATCTTAATCACTGCAATGAAGCAGCCTCAAAATGGTTATGATATCATTCAGAAGGCCATGGAGATTTCAAGAAGTCCCGAACAAACTAAAAATATTGCCACTGTTTATATGGTTTATGTCTGTTTCGCTTCCTATGTGAAAGACAGACCTGAAGACTGCTACCCATACTTTGAAGAAGGGTTCCTGAACGGTGTTGAGTATGGAAACATGGAGTATGCCTCGTGGAATATATTCTTCAAGGCAACCTTAAACTTCCATCAAGGGAGAAATATAACTGAGACTCTAGAATCCATAAGAAGAGTAAAACGATTTGCAGGCCTTTACAATTTCGAGAATCAGGTGAGCATGATGGCCATGATGGAAAAATCTGTTCTGATCATGCAGATGCCACATGACAAGGCAAAAACCTCCTACTCTGAATGGATAAATAACGAAAGCCAAGAGCTTTTAAGGGCTAAAGAAACTAAAAACGAGGTCTTCCTTTACACGTATTACGGCCATGCAGGAAATTCCGGGCTATGGGTTGGAAAACACAGAGAATCCTTTGAAAATTATGAGTTGCATAAAATTCATATGAAGGATCAGCCTAGTGGCTTCTTTACCATCTATGAGGAGTTTAATCATGCCTTGAACGCAGCGATTTTAGCGGATCAGGAAGGGGTTTGGACTTTCAATGGGGTTTCTATCAAATCAGTGATCAAAGGTCAAATAAAGGCTATGGATAAGCTTCAGAAGCTAAATCCTTATCCTTTCAAGGCGTTCTATTTATTCCTTAAAAACTACTACCTCTATTTGACCACCAAAGAAGTGAATGAATCAGCATTTAGAGATGCTTTGAGAATTATAAAGGAAACGGATACTAGTCGATATGAGATCCTGTTTGCACAGATTTTCAGTAAAATAGCTAACTCCCCTAAGGAGAAAGAATCATATCTAAACCAAGCTATTCAAGCAGCAAAGAAAATGGGAGCACATGGAAAAGTTGAAGAATTATTAGGCTTGACATCAAAAACTGAGAAAGAAAAAGTCAAGCTTGAAAGCCTTGACTCCATAACATCAAGCAGTTCTTCCTTTGAGCATAGTTCAATAGACACGATGACTCTGATCAAATCCATGGAGGCTTTGATCGGAGAAATAAAACTTGAGCCACTGCTTCAAAAGCTTTTGACCTTTGCAATGGAAAACTCAGGCGCGCAGGAAGGACATTTTATCGTCAATGGAAGTCATGGCTGGGTACTGGAAGTTTCTGCAAAGACCAGCACCGAAGTGGTAACAAGTTTCCCTCAGCTTGAACTTTCAGAAAGTGATGAGATAAGTCAATCGATAATTAATTATGCAAAGGGAACCAAGGAATCCCTCTTAATTGCAGATGCGAAGAACACTCCCCCATATAGTTCAGACCCCGTAGTCCAATCAAAAAATATTCGATCTGTACTATGCATCCCATTTATTAACCAATCCAAAAGTTCAGGTATTATTTACCTGACTCATAGTGAAACGCCGGATGCGTTCCAAAAGGAAAACATCAACCTAATGAGGTTAATGGCAGGCCAGATAGCCGGAATAATTGAAAATGCCCTTCTCTACCAAAACATGGAAAATTTGGTAAAGGAGCGTACTGCAGAACTTGAAGAGGAGAAAAAGAAGAGTGACTCTCTACTTCTAAATATTCTACCGAAGGAAATTGCTGATGAATTAATTGAACAAGGCCAGGCAAAAGCACGACATCATGATTCAGTTTCCGTGATGTTTATTGACATCAAAGATTTCACTTCGATTGCAGAAAAGATGGCTCCAAATGACTTGGTAAAAACCTTACATGAGTTTTTTGGGTCTTTTGACGCCATCATGGATAAATATGGTCTGGAGAAGATAAAAACCATTGGTGATGCCTACATGGCTGCAGGAGGCGTCCCAAGTCCAAGTGATAATCACTACGTCAAAATAATTCTTGCGGCTCTTGAAATTCTAGGCCGAATGGACGAGCTAAACAGGGTGCATGAAGAATCAAACCTGCCAATTTTCAATATCAGAATAGGAATTCATATTGGTCCTGTAGTCGCAGGAGTCGTGGGGAATAACAAGTTTGCCTATGATATTTGGGGAGACACGGTGAACATCGCTTCGAGGATGGAGTCTAATTCCTTGCCCAATAGAATAAATATTTCAGAAGACCTCTATCAGCTCATTAAAGATGACTTCGTATGCGAGCATCGAGGTGAGCTAGATGTAAAAAATAAAGGGATGATGAACATGTACTTTGTCAATCACCCCAATGGTTCCTCGGTCTAGGATAAACCTGAATTTTATCCTTCTCTCAAAGTCACAGGCACAGGTTTATTGTTCTTCCAATTCCCTGCAGTAAAATCAGGAACATCAATAGAATTCGATCGATTCGCCACAGACCATTCGCTTAGTGGACTGATAGCACTCCAAAGCGCTGCATCATAAACATCTTGATCCAGAGGAAGTCCATTTCTTAGGCAATCGATCAGACGCCAATCCATCATAAAATCCATTCCTCCGTGACCGCCAACTTCTTTGGCTAACTCTCCTACTTTCTGAACAATTTCTGGTGTATATTTTTGCTCAAGCTCTTTCATTTCTTCCTCCTTCATCCAGCTATGGCCTTTAGAGACTTTTTGATCAGGGTATTTCTGAGCATAACCTTCGGTTCCACTGACCACATGTAATCGACTGTACGGTCTTGGAGAAGTCACGTCATGTTGGATCATTATAGTCTTCCCAAGCTTAGTCTTTACGACCGTGGTATTCATATTTCCACGATAGCCTTTGGCTGCGTATTCGTTCCAAAAAGCATCCTCCTGAGCAAGTCGCTGAGCTTCTTTTTTCATCTGGAAATCATCAGACGACATGGAATTTAGATATTCCATTTGATCTCCCCTATTGATATTTAATATCTGACAAATAGGCCCTAAACCATGGGTGGGATACAAATTTCCATTTCGATAATTTTCCTTTAGCCTCCACATACCCTGGTAGCCTTTATCCTTATCAAAGTTCAACCAGAGCAAGTCATGGATATAAGCTCCTTCCACATGTACCACCTCACCAAAAAATCCATCCCTAGCCATTTTGAGCGTCATCAGCTCAAAAAAATCATAGCAGCAATTTTCCAGTTGCATACAATGCTTTTGAGTTTTTTCAGAAGTCTCCACTAGCTGCCAGCATTCATCCAGAGTTCTGGCGGCTGGAACCTCTACTGCCGCATGTTTACCGGATTCCATCGCAAAAACGGCCATGGGAGTGTGCCATTCCCAGGGGGTGGCGATATAAATCAAGTCCAGGTCATCTCGCTCGCACATGGTCTTCCATGCATAAGCACTTCCTGAGTAACCTTCAGGTTTATGATCGGTCTCTTCGAGCAAAGCTTTAGCTTTTTCAACACGATCAGGTATCAAGTCACAAAGGGCTTTGATCTCTACTCCTTCAATCTTGCTTAGCCGATTTACAGCTCCCGGACCTCTCATACCAAGTCCTACGATTCCCACTCTGACAGTTTCTAGCTTTGGAGCTGCAAAGCCCGACATATTAAATGAAGAAACTCGGTTGGCAGCACGGTTAGCATGATTGGGTCGATTAGTAAATTCGGCCGCTAAAGCACCCTGCATTCCTACCAGACCAAGCCCTGCAATACCTGTAGACTTTAAAAATTCTCTGCGTTGGTTCTTTTTCATAAGATTTGAGCTGATTTTAAAGAACCTATAGATACTAAAATTTTATAAAAAGGCAGGGGCAGCCATCAAAAAATCAAGCCTGACACTAGCATAAAGACCGTCTCACGGATTGTTTGATTTTCGTAAATTCATTGGTCAGATTTATGGTAAATTAGCAAGAAATCAATCACTTATGGCAACTTACAACCTCACAATAAACGGTAAATCCAAGCAGGTGGATGTAGATCCTGGCACTCCTATGCTTTGGGTTTTACGAGATTATTTGGACTTAGTAGGAACCAAATTTGGATGCGGAATCGCCCAGTGCGGAGCTTGCACCATTCACCTAGATGGAAATGCAGTTCGTTCTTGCCAGCTTCCGGTGTCCGCAGCTCAGGATGCTGAAATCACAACCATTGAAGGTTTATCAGAAAATGGGGATCACCCTGTTCAGGAGGCATGGAAGGAGCATGATGTACCTCAATGCGGCTATTGCCAGGCGGGTCAAATAATGACCGCATCGGCATTGCTTAAGAGTAATCCCAATCCAAGCGACGAGGAAATCGAAAATGCGATGAATGGAAATATCTGTCGATGTGGTACCTACACCCGGATAAAAGCAGCCGTAAAAACAGCCTCTCAAAACCTCTAATCCTCCAGAATCATGAAAACCGTAAATACCAAACTTAATAGAAGATCCTTTCTGAAAGCTTCTGCTTTAGCAGGTGGGGGAATGATGCTCAGCTTCAGCTGGCTGGCAGGATGTAAACCTACAGAAGAAGAGATGCTCACCATGCCTAAAGAATGGTTTGAGTTAAATAGCTATATCAAAATAGGCGAAAATGGAGTAGTCACCCTTTACTCTCCAAACCCAGAATTCGGTTCAAATGTGAAGACCTCCATGCCCATGATTTTAGCAGAGGAATTGGATACCGATTGGAAGAATGTAATGGTAGAGCAGGCGGATTTCTATCCTGAGCGATTTGATCGACAGTTTACCGGTGGAAGTCAGGGAATACGTCAGGGTTGGACACCTTTGAGAACGGCAGGAGCCACAGCCAGAGCGATGCTCGTGAGTGCTGCTGCACAAAGTTGGAACGTTCCAGCCACAGAGATCACCACCTCTGCAGGTCAGATAGAACATAAATCGAGTGGTAAAAAAGCCCATTATGGAGAAATGGCCTCCTTAGCAGCAACTCAAGAAATTCCGGAGGAGGTTGCTATGAAGGACGTGAGTGATTTTGCCATTATTGGTACCTCAAAAAAGAATGTGGATGCTGAGAAAATTCTAACAGGGAAGCCCATGTTCGCTATTGATCATAAGGTACCAGGAATGAAATATGCAGCCATAGTTCATCCACCGGCTTTTGGTATGCGGTTAAAGTCTTTCGATAAGAGTTCTGTGAGTGGAATGTCAGGCATCATGGATGTTTTCCCTATTCAAGTTTTCAAGGAGGATTACGCGAGAAATTTCTTTGACACCACTACTTTCCCAGAACTTTTGGCTGTGGTAGGCAACTCAACCTGGGAAGTCATGCAAGCAAAGAAACAACTGTCAGCAGAATGGGAAGAAGCGCCAGAAAGCACTTTTCCTATGGCAGGCAGAGGCGGTGGCACAACCGATATAACCATTCCTAGCGGCTTGGAAAATTCAGGTACGCATAAATCGAAAATGGAAGAATACATCCAGAAGTCGGGAAATGTGGTCCGCAGAGATGGAGATCCTGAATCGGCTTTCGCCAAAGCAGCCAAGGTACTGGAACGAACCTATACTGCTCCTTTCCTGGCACACAATACCATGGAGCCCATGAATTGCTTTGCAGATGTAAGTGGAGATAAAGCTGTGATCTATGGCCCAACTCAGGCTCCTGAATTTATCATGGGCACCCTATCCAGCAGTCTAGGTATTCCACGGGAAAATATACAAATCAATTTAGCTCGAATGGGAGGTGGTTTTGGAAGAAGAGCCTATAGTCATCATATGGTGGAAGCGGCTTTGATTTCCCAAAAAATTCAGACCCCGGTAAAGATGGTTTACACCAGGGAAGATGACATGTCAGCGGGGGTGTATCGACCAACCTACTCTGCCACCTACCGTGCAGCACTTGATGAGAATAATAATCTTTTGGCTTTCCATGTGAAGGCTGGAGGAATTCCAGAAACGCCATTACATGCCAATCGATTCCCAGCAGGAGCCATTGATAATTATTTGGCGGAAGCCTGGGAAATACCGTCCAACATCACAATTGGAGCCTTCCGAGCCCCAAGGTCTAACTTTATCGCTGGTGCTGAGCAGAGTTTTCTTGATGAGCTTGCTGAAGAAATGGGAAAAGACCCAATCGAATTTCGATTAGAACTTCTTGAGCGCGCAGAAACAAATCCTGTAGGGCAGAGAAACGATTATGACCCTAAGAGATATGCTGGGGTTTTGGAACTTGTTCGGGAAACCTCAGCATGGAACAATCCTCAAGCTGGGGTAAGCAGGGGTGTTTCAGCCTATTTCTGCCATAATTCCTACGTAGCCGAGGTAGTGGATCTAAAAATCGTCGATAGCCAACCTACGGTAGAGTCCGTGTTTGCTGCTGTTGATTGCGGGATAGTCGTGAATCCTGATGCTGCTAGAAATATGGGGGAAGGAGCGATTGTAGATGGGATTGGCAATGCTTTTTATGGAGAAATGACCTTTGAGAATGGTGCTCCTACCAAGAGGAATTTCGATAGATACCGAATGATCAGGCATAAAGAAGCTCCCAGGAAAATTCAAGTAGATTTCGTTGATAATAATGAAGATCCTACCGGTTTGGGTGAACCTCTCTTCCCTCCTGTCTTTGCAGCTTTGGCCAACTCTTTATACAAAGCTACAGGTAAGCGATACTACGAACAGCCCTTCGCTCCACAATTGGAAATGGAGAATTTAAGAATGTAATAATCGAGTATAATTAAGAAAAGCCTGCTTCCTTTGGAGCAGGCTTTTTTTGATCCGCTAATTTTTTGAGGTCTTTAAGCCCAAAGCCACATACAGCGGACAGAAACTTACCAAGCTGGTCAGAATAAAAATACAAGCCACAGCCAGCGCAATCATACCTAGAATCCCAGAAACTTGTCCTGAGAAAAATAGGATCACTAAAACAAGGGCTATAAATAGTCTCAGCCCACGGTCTAAACTTCCCATATTCTTTTTCATGATTTTTGAGGTTTTTGGTTGGTCAATTCTAATCTTTTACAAAACCAAACTACCCAAACCAACATTTGAAACCTGTGATAAAAGTCAGCGAAGAACCTGATTTGTCCTATTCAGAATAGTATTTCCGAAGTACTTCTTCTGCCTCCTTATCCTGAGGAGTAAAACCTTTGGACTGTCTAGGACCATGCGGGAACCACTTCCACCAGAAAGCTCCAGCCATCCATTCTTCGTCCCAAACGGCTTGAAAAAATGCTTCATAACAAAGAGCCTGCATCTCTTCGGACATGGGTGTTTCTTTTCTATCCTTTGGCCAAACCCAAGGCTCCATTGCCGCATCCACAGTGTTGCAATACCCTATTTCCGTGAAAAGAATAGGTTTCTGGAATTTTGAAGAGATTTTAACGATTTTCTTTTTGGGTTCTTCCCAACCTTTAATCAGGTCCTTTAAATCCGGATCTTTCTTTTTTGAAAGTGGAAAATATGCTTGAATACCGATGTAGTCTAATTCATCCCAGAATTCGATATGCTCAAATTCTGTGAAATTTGCGGCATAGATCAATTTCCCTGAATAAACCTTCTTCACTTGAGAAATCACCTTCCTCCAATCCTCTTCTCTATGGGAAGTCTTTTCCAGTTCTGTTCCTATGCAAAGCACAGGGATTCCTAATTCTTCAGCCAGCACCGCATAATCAAGAATAAAGCTTCGATAATTTTTAAACCAAAGCTCCCAATCCCCTTCGTCAATCATTTCGATTTCACCTGGCCAGCTATCTCGTACCCAAATATGAGGTTTGAGCACATTCAGAATATCGTGCTTTTCAGTGGAATCTAGCGTAGCTGCAATACCCCTTGCAGATTCTCCCCACCACATTTCATCACTTTCTACTCTCCATCGTAAGTCAGGATTGTTAATGTCAGATTGCCATGCGAATGGAGTTTGCGAAATTGCATCTGCACCAGTCGTGAGTAAGTTTCCTACCTCTCCACCCACAAGTGGCCTAGGCGAACCAACCCAGGAAACTCCTTTCCATTTTTCCTGAGCTACAGCTGGTTTGAGGTTTGTTTCAGGTTTGAACAAATAGACCAAAGACAAGGCTAGAATCAAGCCGATACTACTAAAAAGATACGTTTTGCCTTTGGTGAACAAATCAGTACGGTTTTGTAATTATCTCAATTTCCTCAGAAAGCGTTCGATGAACGGGGCAACGATCTGCGATTTCCATCAGTCTTGCCCTTTGCGTATCATCCAAAGTCCCTTCCATTTTAATCAAACGGGTAAACTGACCCACTTTAGATTTAGGCTTATCTGGATTTAACGCGTCTTCCTTATGAACGTTTTCAAAATTTAAATAGACATTCACCTCTGAAAGTTTCCATTTCTTTCTCTCTGCATACATCTTCATGGTCATTGCAGTGCATGTACCAAGTGATGACATAAGCAAATCATAGGGGGTTGGACCCAAATTCGCCCCGCCCACTTCAGCAGGCTCATCTGCTATTAAATGATGATAAGGTGTCTTCACTTCAGTGGTAAAACCTTGTCCAGAAAGTCTAACTAAGACCTGATTGCCTTTCAAGTCATTAACTGGACCGTCAGGCTGTTTCACCTTGACATATCGACTTCCCCAAGAAGCGATGACCTGTGCGATATATTTACTATCCTCATCATCATTAATCATGTGAGAAGCACCATCCAGAGAGATAAAGCTTTTTGGGTGGAAGGCTGCCTTATAAATCTCTGCGGCATTTTCGATATCAACGATTTCATCTTGTGGAGAATGAAAAATCAACAAGGACTTTCGAAGTTTCTTCAAAAACGAACTCAGAGGCCTTTGCTCTAAATCATCCACAAACTGCTTATCAATCCTGAAAGGTCTACCACCAATATGGACTTCTGCAGAACCCTTTTCCTCAAGTTCTTTCAGACCATCCTTGAATAAGTGCTTAACATGTGCCGGATAAGAAGGCGCTCCTACCGTCGCAATAGCCTCGACACTTTCCAACTTTGCGGAAGCATACAATACAGCCGCTCCGCCGAGTGAATGACCGACCAATAGCTGTGGAGCTTTAAAATGTTCAGATAGGTAGTCGGCGGCATCGAACAAATCTGTGATGTTGGCGCTGAAAGAGGAATCGACAAGTTCGCCTTCACTCCTTCCCAATCCAGTGAAATCCAAACTCAAAACACCGACTCCTTCATTGGAAAGGGCTCTAGATATTTGTCTTACAGCTGAAAAATTCTTTGAGCAGGTAAAGCAATGGGCGAAGAGCGCGAAATACTTTGGACTCTCGTCCAAAGGAAGATATAAATCCGCTGATAGTTCAAACCCCCGGCTATTTTCGAAATTGAGCTTTTGAGGGTTCATGGGGAGTAGGATTTATTTGACTTCGATATTCTCAAGATTTATCTCTGAAAGTAACTCTAATTCTCGAGAAATGTAGAGTTCCTGCATTTTATCTACTGGAGTGGTTTCATCTGCCGGCTTCAGATTTAAATAGTTCTGAAACCTGAGATCACCCACCTCTATCACATCACTAACTTCTCTAAACCTTACCCCACCACCATCGGTATGATAGCTGTAGGCGAGATAATCTACATAAAAATCATCCACGCCAATCCAATACAAAAATATGTCGTCAAAGTCATCTCCCCCACCTTCTTCAGTGAAAGTCACCTTGATTTTATGATAGTTTTCTCCCTTAATTTCAGTGATACCTTCGTAGGTCTTGATAGCCGCCGGGTCATTTAGCCCGTAGGGCAAAAAAGCAAAATACGCAACGGAATTAACCGATCTGGAAAAAGCTCCTATCCGCTCTTCAGTGAGGGTGTCAATTTGTACACCATTCACCGTTCGGATAAAACCAGAATTATTCAGTACATCTTTCACTTGGCCGGTAGAATCAGTGAACTCCCGGCTATATTCATAGTCTGTCTGGCTTTTGAAAATGTTATAGTGTTTGTCTCTGAAGTCAAAGCTGATCTTAGCGTTGAAATACTTTTCACCTCCATGGGCCACGATAGCATTTCCAACAATTTTTTCTGCCTCAGTTCTTGAATCACAAGACCAGGCTGAAATCAGGATCAAAGTACTCAACAAGAGCGAAAGTAGTTTTCTCATATCAAAGGTTTGGAGAGAAATGAAATTAGACTACAGATAGTTCCTTTAAATGCTTACTAAAAAACTAACTCATAGTCCGAGTAGCGATATCTTGCACGCACAAAAGTCTTTCGACCTTGTTCATCAACCCGGTAGCTGGTTCTGGCCCCATGGAGAATCATTCCATCTACTTCCTCCATTTGGCCGTTGATGATCAGACTCCGATGATCGCTCAATTGCACCTCATTCCCTACGATAAGGAAGCTTTCAGGATCAAAGTAATACCACCAAATGTCAGATTCCGGACCATAAGTAACCTCAATGGTCAACACTTCTTTTCCTCCATCAAAAACTCCCTCTCCGAGATACTTTAGCTCCGCATTCGGTTCTTCCAAAAGCTTCCAGGGTTGGGCCAAAACATAAAAGGCCGCATCAATATCTTCTTTCCTCTGGGCCAGGAAGTCTTCATTTTGAACTTCATTTTCACCCATGAAATAGGTCATCTTGTTCCCATCCCATTTACTTACATGCTGAAGGCTATCCTTTGTCCAACTGATTTCAGCCTGAAAAACAGGATCCATCTGGAAGCTTTGTAACTGATCAGATTCTGTCTCAGTGTTTCCCAAAGAATCCAAGAGAAGAGTCCATTTCTGAAATTTAACCCCTTTTAATTTGGACCACTTTTCCTGGCCGCCATGGGCTTCGGCTGATTTTTCTAAAAGAGCAATTGCCTCTGAATCCTTTCCGTCAGTTCCACAGGAATAAATAAAAAGGCTGATTAAAACGAGGAGCGATAAATTTCTAATTGACATCAGTTTTGGTGTGAAATGGTTGGGGTAAAATTTGCTCTCTGAATTCCCAAATAAGGAAAATGAAAACCGGTACATACTCTATCCACAAATAAATGGGTTTCTCATAAAAATCAGGATTTCCATAGGCTTGATATGAAAATATTATGGTCCAGGACCAAAGAATGGCTGTTTTAGAATCACTCAACAAGGATAAGCCCAAAACCGGAAGAAGATACCAAGGGTGGACGACGGGTTGGAGAATTAAGTAAATTAGGTAGATACTCACCCAAAGATGAATGAACGCTGAGGTATCCTTTGTCTTATTTTTAACACTGACCCATACTATCCAGACAAAAGTAATCAGGGTTAAAATCTTGGTTAGAGTAGCGATTGTATTGTATCCTTTAATCCAGAATCCAACTTCACGAAGCAGAAAGTAAACCGAGGCATTAAATTCAAACTTACCTTGATACAAGCGAATGCTTTCCCAGAGATTCTCATAGGATTGATCAAAAAGAAGAGGAGAAAAAGCTAATATAAAGACCAAGCCTCCACCGAGCCAGAAACCAAAATTACTCCTGATTTTCTTGCTAAAGAACAGAGTTGGGATAAGGATCAAAGGAACCAGTTTTATTCCTATGCTTGCCACCAAAGCAGCTGTGCCGCCAAATACATTACTTTTATTGAGGAAATACACAGATCCTAAAACGCCCAAGAGTACCAGTCCCTCAAAATGTAAATTCCCACTTATCTCAAGAACGGCAAGAGGATTCAGCCAATACCAACCTATTCTGGATTGAGGTAAATTCAAGGCTAAGACCAACTTCCGAAGTAGAAAAAACACGCCCACTTCTCCCAGAATGAGGATAATTCTCAGTAGGATAATCGGATGTAGTAGTTGGGTATCCGAAACCAAGCCAGATAACCAGAAAATCAATTGATTACTCGGAGGATAAATCGAGAAATAGCCCTTAGAATTCATCAAGTCGAAAAGCTCTGACAAATACGCATTCATCGATTCCTGATTCTGTTGAATCCAGCTTTCAGGAGTCAATTCATAAGGGTTTGACCCCAAGCCCAAGAGTTCCCCATCCCATAGGAATCTGGCAAAGTCATCCGAAAGATTTGGAATAGATCCAATAAGGCTCAAGCGGAATATCAGTCCAATTAACAAGATTGATTGCCAGGAAAAATTCTCGCTTAGTTTCGATAGAAACAGACCTAATACAAAACAGAAAGAGTAAAGGAAAAAAAGTAATGCGAAGCTCTCGCGATCCAAACCATAGCTTATCCAGACATAAGATAGGCATGCAAGCAAGGCCAAACCACAATAGGCTATGGACTTATCTAATTTCAAAGGGAAAGAGCCTTTGCCAAATCATTATTCTCTACCCCATTCAGATTCCAATAATCAAGTTGCCTTACCCTCTTTCTAAGGGCTCGAGTGACTAGCGTATCCCCATTTCTTCCGATCTCTTCTTCCTCCCAGGAAAGAATCTCATGCGGAAAGGACTTTTGATACCTGATGGAAAGCTTTCTGCTCAAATCTGTGTAATCAATCACCAATTCTGAAGTCTCCGCATTAACCGATGACTTTGAGATAGTGGCCTTTTGCTTTTTCAAATCGATATGAGAGAATCTCTGATAAATCAATCCCGGGAATAATTCTATCTCACCTTCCTCTATTGCCTCAGGATCAAGTCTGAGTAGGGTCCAAAGCTCATCTTCACTTGGCGCATTCACCTTGGCTTCCTGATCACCCTCACTTTCGAAATAGGAGAATTGCTTGATTTTATAACCACCATTCTTCCAGTTCATCTGAGTGAAGGATTGCCCACACCATTCAGTCATGGAAGCAACAATCTTTGGGCTCTTTGCATTTTCATAGACTGGGGTAAATACTGAAAGCATGGTCTCATAGGGATAAATTCCAGTCTGAAACGAACGCGTTTTATTCATTTTCATCACCTTGCTGGCATCTGCTGGATTTCTTTGGGGGTCGTCCAGTTTCACCTGAGCCTTCTTAGAAAAATCCTCAGTGACAAAAATCATTACGGCCTCACCCTTTCGGGACTGTCCGTATCTAATCTGATCTAATTCGTAGACATTGATTTCAGCTTTATTTTGGTACCAGTATCCTCCAAATTCCTCTTCGGAAATATTATCTCTTTTCCTGTCCTGGCAGCTGAAAAAGCCCAGTAAAAGGGCAAATAGTAATACTCTTTTCATGGCTCTAAATTTTACCAATACTTAAAAATGGTAAAAATAATTTTATAGCCCGCGCCAAAGACTCCTTTGACCGTTCCACTGACTTTCGATACTCCTATCCTTTTTTTATAATCCACAGGCACCTCGGTATATTTCAATCCAGCTTTGTGGGCCTTGATCTGCATTTCGATAGTCCAGCCAAAGTCTTCATCCTGCATTCCTATTTGAAGAAGTTCTGGCCATTTAATTGCTCGAAAAGGTCCTAAATCTGAAAACTTAGCGCCTTGAATGTATTTCATCATGGTAGTCGCTAACCAATTACCAAAGACCTGCGGTACCGTCATAGACCCACTCTCCTTTTGGCCCAGAGCCCTGCTACCGATCACCATGTCAAAATTATCTTGTTGAATAGGCTTGACAAGATCCTTCATTTGCTCAGGATAATCACTATAATCTCCATCTAGGAAGACAACAATATCTGGTTGGACATTCTGATTCTTTATCCAGTCCATTGCAGTTAGACAAGCTTTGCCGTAGCCTTTCTGCCCTTCAAAAACCACAACAGCACCAGCTTTCTCTGCCACTTCGGAAGTCCTATCGGTAGAGTTGTTGTTAGCCACCACAATGTGTCTGACAAATGATGGGATTTCGGCAATGACTTTTGGGAGCGATTCTTCCTCATTAAAGGCAGGGATAATCACGTCAATGATGGGTGAATCTTGGAGGCTCATGCTATTTACTTAAGCCGTATGACTGGAAGGAAGTAATGAATACCAGCCCATATCCTACTGCAAGCATGAGGTGAAATGGAAGCATGGCATAGGTTCCAGCCCAAATATTCAAACCTACCATCACTATAAAAACCAACATCAAAAGGCCTTCAAACCAAGTAGTCACTGGAATTTTACTTGGGAGATATTTATTAGTTCTGAGTCGAACTTTTCCTCCTTCCAGATTGAATTTTGGAGTTCGTACAAATGGGGATTTCTTGCCTGATAAACCTTCCCAAACGGCCTGAGCATTGTGAAGAGCAAGCCCCATGGATACCGACAGAAATAAGGGAAGCTGCCAGAATGCACCAAAAAGACTTTGGAAGAAATTCCTTCTTCCATAAAAAAAGGAAACCAGATAAACCCCAGCTATAATCACGAATCCAATCATGAAAATACTAGCTATTTTAAACAAGCCTTCGGGAATTAAACCCAAAACTCCAGCCCACCAAACAGCTATGCTCGTGAGGCTGACTAATAAAATGGCTATGAAAATAGAGCTATTGAAAAGATGAGCAAGGGCATGGACTTTAGTATGAAAGGGAAAATCTCCGCCAAGGACACTCCCAATATGCTTGGAAGCACACTCTGCTCCTCCCTTTGTCCAACGGAACTGCTGAGATTTCACTGCGGACATAATCGGAGGAAGCTCTGCCGGAGATTCTATCTCCGGACGGTAAACGAATTTCCATCCTTTTTTTTGTGCTCGATAGCTCAAATCTAAATCTTCCGTCAAGGTATCTGAATGCCAATTCCCTGCATCCAGAATGCACTCTTTTCGCCAGATTCCACCGGTTCCGTTAAAATTGATAAAGGCCGATTGATGACTTCGGCCCATCTGCTCCACAAGAAAGTGCGCATCTAAAGCAAAGGCTTGCAAGCGTGTCAATATCGAATAGTTTCTATTCAAATGAGTCCAACGAGTCTGAACCATCCCCACTTTATCATTTGTGAAATAGGGCAATGTCTTTTGTAGAAAATCCGGATCAGGAATAAAATCCGAATCAAAAATGGCTATAAATTCTCCTTGAGCCACTTCGAGCCCTTCTTTCAAGGCACCCGCTTTGAAACCCTGCCTGTTTTCACGATGGATATATTGAAAATTTACTTCAGGAAAATCTTTGAGTTTTTCCTTAATCAGGTCTACCGTTTTATCGGTGCTATCATCCAGAACTTGTATTTCCAAAAGCTCGTTTGGATAGTTGATTTTGGCCACTGCCTCAATCAATCTTTCTGTGACATAAAGCTCATTGAAAATTGGGAGCTGAATAGTGACTGGAGGAAGTTCTGACAGAGGTTCAGGAGTCTTGATCCCTTCTCCCCGAGCTTTGATAAAGTGAAATAGCAAATGCCCCTGAGCAAGGCTATAAAAGAAAATAAAGAGCATACCCAGAGAGTATACTCCCACCAAAATGTACAACAAAAGCATTTATGCGTTGACCTTTATCGAATCATTTCCAATGATAATTGGCATGTCATTGATTCGGTTTTCTTCACTACCATTTTCTAGTTTCAATACACCTCTTGGGCACACGGCTGAACATACTCCACAGCCCACGCAAGATGATCGAACGATGTTCTGACCTCGCTGTGCATACCACCTCACATCTATCCCCATTTCACAGTAGGTAGAACAATTGCCGCAAGATATGCATTGTCCCCCATTCGTGGTAATTCTAAATCTTGATTTGAACTTCTGAACCATTCCTAAGTAGGCTGCCAGAGGACAGCCAAAGCGGCACCAAACCCGATTACCCATGAATGGATAAAACCCGGTTCCTACTACTCCACTAAATGCAGCTCCAATACCAAAACCATAAAAGGCATGAAGCTGATTGGTGACATTTCCTAGCAATTCGAAAGAAGAGAAATAATTAGCCAAAGTCAGTGCAGTCATCACTACGGCCAGCACTAGGACGCTATGGATAATCACACGCTCGTATTTCCAGGCTTTCAAGGATTTATCAGAAAGCTGGCGATAGGGATCACCGACGGTCTCTGCCAGGCCTCCACATCCACATACCCAAGAGCAATACCATCTTTTACCAAAGAAATAAGTGAAGGTAGGCACACCAATAATAATGAGCAGAATTCCCCACATAAGCATGAATAGCCCAAATCCGCCGGAACTAACCAGTGTATCCAGATTATAACTGTAGAAGAAGTCATAATCCAGTGGCCATATATTTTTAAAGTCAAAATATGGCTGATTCAAAAGAACAAGAATCTCTGGAATCAAGAATGCAAAAGCGGTTTGGAAGAATATAACAGAGCTTGTACGTAGAATCTGATACTTGTTCCCGCGATATTTTCTAAACATCCGGAAACCCATCACCGCAATAGCAATCGTATAGATAAAGCCATAAAGGAACCATTGACTGGCTGGATTCCCACTAAGAATGAGACTTACCGGATTGACCATCCAAACATGATTGGCCAAATAGGCCGGATACCAATAAAGCAACACATAGAATGAAATCAGAAATGTCCCTGTAGCTATTCCAATAAAGCCTCGGGAAGTAGCTGACGAATGGAAGATTCCATTGTTTTTGATTCCTTCTGGTTCACCTCTGTATTGAGGAAAAATGAACATCAACCCACCTAGGACTGCTAATCCAATCGTTAATCCTAGGAAAAGCCAGGGTTGCGATTTTATCGGACTTTCCAGGGCCGACATAGCCAAGGGAAAGCCATAATCATCCCAAATCACTTGATCCCAAGCACCCTGATCCTTTAACGCATCATTATACGAGGAGAAATGATCATTGAATGCGGAGAGAAAGGAAAAGTTACTTCCATATTCGACTCCATACATGGGAGCTAAAATTTCAGCCATCTTATCTTGATGAATGTCTTTCGTTCCAGAGATGACTTGATCTTCTGAAAGCGTGTATGTTCCAATAAAGGGCATGGAAATAAATATTGCCATCCCAATCAGGAAAAGTCCGAGTCCTATTTTTTGTATGATACTCATAGCTTTGCTCCGAATAATTTTTGAATGAAGGATGATTTTGCTACCGCAAAGTCGCCACCGTAATCATTGAGAAATTGATCCTGAATAAGTTGATGATAAGGAGCGAAAAATTCAGGATCGAAATTCGCTTTATCTAAATTCTTGATGACTTTGGCGCCTGTCCATTTTTGAGTAAGTGCCTTATCAAAAAACTCATGTCTGAGTCTGAAACCAAAGTTGTTAACTCCGAGAAAACGTCCTTCTTTATCCATCAGCATTCGAAAGCAGACTTTCCCGTTTCGGTGCTCCCAGTAAAAAGAATCTACTTTTTCCGTATCCCATGATGAAGGGACCGTTCCATAAGTTTGGTATTCGATGTCGAGAAACTTCGCTGAATTAAACCAGTGGCCCGGTCGATAGGAAGTCCTTTTGCCAGTGAGTGTCTGAGCTAAAGTTTCTCCATGCATTCTTCCGGTGTACCAAACCTGCTCAAGGTTTCTCCGATCCGCTGCAGGCGGAGTTTGAAATTCAGCACAATCGCCAATTGCATACACATCTGGGATATTGGTCTCAAAAAATTCATTGACCTTAATTCCACGATTTACTTCGAGTTCAGACCCTTTCAGAAACTGAACATTCGGAGAAACTCCTGCAGTTAATCCTACGAATTGGCAGGCGATTTCTTCACCAGCTTTGGTTTTTACGGCTCTTACTCGTCCTGATTCATCACTCAGAATCTCATCAAGCTCGCTTGATAACCTCAGATCGATATGATGCTCTCGAATATGCCTCCCCACCAAATCTGATTCTTCCTTAGGTAGGACATTCGTCCAAAACCCCTCTTCACGAACCAAGAAAGTGACTGGGATATTTCGATAGGCCAGCATTTCTGCCATTTCTATTCCGATCAATCCACCTCCCACGATCACTGCTCTATCAAATTGATCCTTGGTGTTTTCCTCCATCAGCTCTAAGTCCTGCTTGGAATAGAGTCCTTGTACTCCTTTCAAGTCCTGACCGGGCCAACCAAATTTATTAGGCTTACTCCCTACTGCTAAAACCAGTTTGTCAAAGCGGAGCTTTTCACCATTGGCGAAGATCAAATCCTTGGTAGAATAATCGACCGTTTCCACCCAGGCTTCCTTCAGATCAATTCTATTCTTCTCCCAAAACCAGGGCTCATAAGGCTGAGTGTTTTCGTATTTCATGTGCCCCATGTAGATATACATGAGCGCCGTTCTGGAAAAGAAATATTTGGATTCTCCAGAGATCAGGGTGATTTGCGCATTGGAATCGGCTTTCCTGATGTGGCGAGCTAGGGTCACACCGGATATGCCATTGCCAATGATTGCAATGTGCTGGGATTTTGACATGTGCTTAATTTGGTTGAGATGTCGAGTAGCTAAAAGTTAAGGCTATTCGTTTAGATTCCAGTCATATTTCATGTGCGAAACTTTAGCCTTTTGGCTGATCTTCGTCATGCTGTACTGGTTTAAGAAATCAATCAGTGTCCCATTTTTGGTAAAATCCCCCTTGAACCAGGAGAAAATTGCTGATATCTCAATGTCATTTGAAGTGATTCTATTTCTACTTGAATCATTAATGAAATCTTTGGCCACCTTATCTAACTGACTTTCCAAGGTTTCTGGCAGAAAAGCTTCATTTAGAAGTGGTGGGCAAGAAACGGATGCACAATTAATCGCAAAATGTATCCTAGGCTCCTCGAATTCCTTCCTCAAAATGCTATGCTCGATTTCATCCAAGCTAGACTCTTGGCCACCGATTTTGAAGAATTTATAATGCCAAACGTCTTTGACCAAAGGTATTTTAAGCTTTGGACCCAGGTCCCGAATACTTTCCGTAGGATAATTATCCACGATAAGTTTTACTGTAAATGCATTGTAGGCATTAATCCAATAAGCGAGTTGCTCTTCTTCACTCCATGAATTTCGATCCGGAGCATTTTCACTAAGAAGCTTCAAATAATTTTCAAGAGCGGCCTTATCGGCCACAAAGCCCTTGTAGTTCACACGCCCATCTGGGCTTACATTTTTTTGCAGTAATGCATTCCAGCCTGAGTGATCCGGAGCTGTGTTGTCTGCCATTCCTGGCAAGGGTCCTCCGCAAGCCACTGCAAAGAAGACTGCGAAGATTAAAATAATAGGTTTCATAAGTTTGATTGGTTGGGTTATGATAGGGTGATAATCGAAATCAAACATAGAGTAGTTCGTTCTTTTGGTCGGACATTTGACCATTTAATCAATCAAAAACTCTTTCTCCTTTATCCAGCCAAATACTCCAGATTTTGGAATATGTGTGTACACGATCGGTCTCTTCCTGACCTTCAAAAACTGGATTTTCTTCATTTACCCAATGAATAATCCCCCCGTAAAGATTGTACACATTCTCAAATCCAAGATCCTTTAGCTTGAAGCCAACATCCTGAGATCTTGCCCCTACTGTACAGTAAACCAAAACTGGTTTTGTCTTATCGAGCTTATTGATTTTATCCAAATCAAGGTCATCAAAACCCACACAGGTAGCACCTTTTAAATGACTGACTTTGAATTCGTTATACTCTCGGGTATCGAGAATTTGAAATTGGCTTAAATCCTCGATTTCTTCGGGTTTCAAGACCTCCATTCCATCTTCATAAAGCGTCTTCAAAAGAGTCTCATATGCAAGACTTTGCCCAAAAACAGTTTGACTGGAAATAGAGAATACCAGACCCAGACATAAAATGAAAGGGAGAAATCTAAAATACCGTCGAGTGGAATCTAGCATATCATTTTAACCTGATAAGCTAAGCTCTAGTTCACTAGGCATAAAAATCTGACATCCGAGCCAAACCTTTTGGATCCATTATGATGATCTTCTTTCCTTCAAGTTTGATCACTCCATCCTTTTTGAACTCTGAAAGAAGTCGAATTACTGATTCTGTTGCTGTGCCCACGATGCTAGCAATCTCCTCTCTACTAAGAATTAGATCAATTTTCCTATTCTCATCCCCTTCGACTCCAAAAGTTTGAGAAAGCTGAAGGAGCACGAAGGCCAAACGCTCTCGAATACTTTTTTGAGAAGCGTCAGTAAGCTTTTCCTCCATGACACCAATCTCATGACTCAGGGCCTTGGTCACTCTTTTAAAAAATGGCGTTTCTGTGAATAGCGTTTTTAAGAATGCCTCGCGAGGAATAAAACAAATGGTAGCATCCTCAATTATTGTCGCTGTATTGCTGTAGTTTTCTTCGCTCAAAAGAGCATGATATCCAAGAAAATCTCCTGCTTTAGCCAAATGGATAATCTGAGATTTACCATTTGAAGCGGTTTTATACACTTTAACCACTCCCGATTTTATACAGAAAACTCCCAATGGTCGGGTGCCTTCATAATACAGGATTTGACCTTTTTTGTGGGAAATGGAATTCTTAAATTCTGAAATGGTGCATACACTTGGCGCAGATAATTCAGAAAAGAGGGAATGTTTTCTGCTTGCGCAAAGCTCGCATGGGGTATTGGAAAACTTGGAACTCATGTGCTGTGGGTACTCGTACTTTAATCTTCAGGAATATACAAAAAGACTGACAAAAGTCAGTCAAACAATTTGATTATTTAGGAGTTGCAGGGATTTCCTGATTTTGGGTGAAGGAACTAGAAGCAACATTCCACTCTAAAGAAATATGCTTAATCCCGTTTGATAAAATAAGAAATGGAGTTTTTAGCTTTTGGTGATAGATGGCGGCTTGCTCCATTGTTTTTTGAGTAATGCTAACCTCAGGAGCCTTACATTCAATCAATAAATAAGGCTCACCCAACCTATCGTAAATTAAGATATCCGTCCGCTTCTGCAGCTTATTATATTTCAGTCCTCTCTCGACTGAAAACAAGCCTTTGGGGTATTTTTTAGAGGTAATCAAAAATTCAATCCAATGCTGTCTCACCCATTCTTCTGGAGTCAAAACCAGGTCCTTCATCCGAATTTGATCCCAGATATAGGTTTGATTTTCCCTTTGACTAATTCTCGGATTTAGCGAGGGAAGATTAAGAACTGGTAAGTTGAGGTTTAGGAATGATCGATCCACAAACCAAAGATGTGGACAAATCTTTGATCTTAAAACTCCAAATCAATTTACTGCTGGAAATCTAGATAGGGTTCTATTTGATCGATCCATGATTCCTCAAAAATCTTAATCTTGGATAAATCAGATGATGATTGGTAAAATCCATGCTGTTCCCGATATGCGATGATCACTTTTGCCGCACCATAAGAAATGTAAGGATGTGCAGCCAGTTCCTCTCTCTCGACCAGATTGATCGGTATTTTTTTAAGCTTTGGCTCAGCCAAAAAGAAATAGTCCCACGCGGTTTCTGAAACCTCAGGGGATAAACCATAAACCTCTGCAAGTTGATTTTCTGAGTGAAATCCTCCCAAATTCTCCCTGTACCGAATGATCCTTCCGGCCAGTTTGGGGCCAATTCCAGGAACTATCTGAAGAACGATAGAATCAGCTTCTGAAATCGGAATCGCCTTAAAGGCCGAGCTTTTTGCGGTTTTATTCACTTTGGATGTATCCTGAGGATTGAAATTCAGGTCTGATTTTACCGGTTTCCAACCTGCGGACAAAAGAGAATCAATTTCTGCCTGAACTATTTCAGTATTGTCAGGATGTTTGGAAGAATTCATAAGCCCTGGCAGCCAATAAACTATGAGTAGAATTGGAAGAACCAGAATAAATCCTCTGGACTCCTTCCTTGAAAATCCAAAATTTGATTTAAGCCAAAAAAATATCTTACTCATAATAACTATAAAAATAAGAATTAAATCGGAAATCAATTCTAGCTATCTCCTGTTGCCTTTTTTGATAATTCAAAGTTATTTAGACGAATTCCAAATTAAGTGGTAGAGGTAGCCCTAGTTTCGAGAAAGCCTCTTTGCTTAGTACCTTTGCAATAGATGAAAGCGAGCATGCAGCAGAAGTTCAGAGCTTTAAGTTTATCACACAAAACTGCCCCCGTTAAAATTCGCGAGGTCATTGCTCTGGATGATCGAACCATCCATGATATTTTATTGAAGCTGAAGGATTTCTTCAGTCTTGGTGATGCGCTGATTCTTTCCACCTGTAATCGTACTGAGGTCTACTATAGTCATGAACTTGATCTAAGTACAGAAATCATTAAGCTGGTGGGATTGGAGAAAGGACTAGCTGACATTTTAAACTACAGCGAATACTTTGAGATTTACGAAGATGACCGAGAGGCTATTAATCATCTATTTAGAGTTTCTATCGGATTAGAAGCCCAAGTAATCGGGGACATTCAAATAGCCAATCAAGTCAAAAGAGCGTATCAAGCTTCTGCTGACCTTGACATGGCGGGCCCATTTTTGCATCGCTTGATGCACACCATCTTTTTCAGTAGCAAAAGAGTAGTGCAGGAAACGAGCTTCCGAGATGGAGCAGCTTCACTTTCTTATGCGGCCATCGAACTGATTGAAAGCATCACATCCAATACATTCCAACCAAGGATTCTGATTGTAGGAGTTGGTGAGATCGGAAAGGACGTGGTAAAGAATATGGTTTACCTTCCGGATGCCAAAGTCAAAATTACCAACCGCACACGATCAAAGGCAGAAGCTATTGCAGCAGAGCACGGATTTGAAGTTGTAGATTTTGAAGACTGTGAGGACGCCATAGCTGAGAGTGATGTTGTCGTATCTTCTATTCAAAGGAGTGAACCTTTCATCACAAAGGATTCTATTAAAAATCTAAAGATTCAGAGCTACAAGTTATTTATAGATCTTTCTGTTCCAAGGAGTGTAGAGACGGCAGTTGAAGAAGTTCCTGGTGTTATTCTTTACAATGTCGATAACATTAAGAGCAAAGCATCAGAAGCACTGGAAAGAAGACTTTCAGCCATTCCTGAAGTAGAGCAGATTATCTCTGAAGCAATTGATGAGTTTTATTCCTGGAAAAAGGAAATGCTCGTTTCTCCTACCATCAATAAATTGAAGGAGTCACTTGAAAAAATCAGACAGGAAGAGCTTCAAAGACATTTAAAAAAGGCTGATCAGAAAGAAATCGAGCTAGTGGACAGAATCACGAAAAGTATGATGCAGAAGATTCTGAAAGTCCCGGTAGTCCAACTAAAAGCTGCTTGCCAAAAGGATCAGGCAGAACAAATGATCGATTTGATTTCGGATATTTTTGATTTAGAAAAGCATAAAACAACGGAGTAATTCCTCAAATAATATTGAGAGGATGGCCAGGAAGTTAACTTTTTGGCCATTTTTGTTTCTAGAGGTTACAGAGTAATGAAAAGGATGAAAAGAATTATCGGGGTTTCGGCCCTGTTTTTTTGCTTGGTTTTCCAGTCTTTTGGGCAATCCTGGGAAGTGTATGACAGGGACTTCCAGCTTAAATCAAGATTGATTTATGAGGATATCCAATTATTAAGTGAAACGGTAAAAATTGGAAAACGGGATAGTAGCCTTTTTCTTTTATCTAGAGATAACAAGCCTGCGGTTCAAATAGAGGCAGAAGAAATCTATCAATACTTGGCTCCATGGATTTTGGTCAAAAGCGGAGATAAAATTGGTGCTTACCATGAATATGGAAGTAAAAGCCTTGAAAACGAGTACGATGAAATCCAAACATTCGTAAACTTCCTTTTGGCTAAAAAAGGAGATGAGTACTTCGTGTTTCAACGGGGCACAGGAAAAACCATTGAATTGGGCCTCTTGGAATGGGCATCCATAACCCACACGGGAATGGTTTTAACCAAAAAGGATGGAAAATATTTTATCCCTTTTTCAGAAACACCTGAAAAACCATACGAACTGCTTGAAGAAAACGAAGGAAAATATCTTTTAGCCAAAGAGTCCTCGGGTTATGGAATTATCAATATTGATGGTAAATACATCATGGAACCAGTTTTGGAAAAATTGGAACACACTTCAGGTAATTTCTTTTACGGATTTAATGAGGACCAATATTTCCTTATTGAGGGTACCGAACTAAGTGCGGATATCCGGTACAATAGTTACCATGAAATCCGTAAGGAAGGTGACTTATTAACCGAGTACATCAGAGGAAAGCTCAGACGGGTCATGGACTGGGAAGGTATCATTTTGGATACAATAGGAATGGAAAATGTCCAGTTAATCTCGAAAGGTAATATGCTGGTTCAGATGCGAGATGAAAAAATAGGACTACTCGGGGACACTGGGTGGAAAGTTAAACCCGTCTCGAATGTTGAAAAAATCTTCCCTGGTACAGACGGCTATTTCCCAGCCCAATTTGAAAACAAAATTGGTGTAATTGATAATGCAGGAAACTGGACGATTCAACCAGAATTTGATGAAATTAAATTACTTTCTGAAGAAATGGCTGCCTATCTGGATGGAGGAAAAACTGGTCTCATTTCTATCAATGGAGAAATCTTAAGCAGTCCTAAATGGAATGATGTCAAAGATTTTAAAGATGGTTTAGCCATCTCCTCTGTCAATGAGTCTTCTTTCCTTATCACAAACTCTGGACAAGAGGTAATGACGGAGGGTTATGAAAACATTTTAAGGATCGATTCAGACAACTTCCTGATAGAGAAAGAAGGCAAGGTTGGTATGATTGATAGAAATGGCAAATCTCTTTTGGATGTGAATTATGATGCCATCCAGCAAATGGAAGAAGGCCTTTTTCTTGTGAATAATGAAGGGAAGTATGGGCTCGCTGATGCGGAAGGAAGTCTGATATTCCCTGTGGCTTATGAGGAGATACTCATTGATTATGGAACGGATGAGGTCTTAATGAAAAGCGAATACATCCCAGTAGTGGTGGTAGAACCAGAGTTATCTAAAAAGAAGAAAAAAAAGAAAGGGGCCTAAGCCCCTTTTTTATTTACCCTTTCCTGAGGAATCTTCGTCATCCGAATCTGCGATAGAATCTCGCATGGAAGTATCGGATTTAATATTTTCCATTCGATAATAATCCATAACTCCCAAACTTCCTGATCTAAATGCTTCTGCCAACGCTTTTGGTACTTCCGCCTCTGCCTCTACCACTTTGGCTCTCATCTCCACATTTCGGGCTTTCATTTCCTGCTCTAGAGCAACCGCCATTGCTCGTCTCTCCTCAGCTTTAGCCTCTGCCACTTTCAAATCCGCAGATGCTTGGTCGATCTGAAGCTTAGCACCAATATTCGTTCCCACATCAATATCAGCAATATCAATAGAAAGAATCTCGAAGGCGGTGCCCGCATCAAGGCCTCTTTCCAAAACCAGCTTGGAAATCTTATCAGGATTCTCCAAAACACTTTTATGATTATGAGCAGAACCAATGGATGTAACAATCCCCTCACCTACTCTCGCTAGAATGGTTTCCTCACCAGCGCCACCTACGAGCTGCGCAATGTTCGCTCGTACCGTGACTCTGGCTTTTGCAATGAGCTGAATACCATCCGCAGCCACGGCTGCTACATTTGGAGTATTAATAACTTTCGGGTTTACTGAGATTTGAACCGCTTCAAAAACATCACGACCTGCCAGATCAATAGCAGTAGCTTGTTTAAAGCTAAGTGAGATATTCGCCTTATCTGCTGAAATCAGAGCCCTGATCACATTTGGAACGTTCCCTCCTGCCAGATAATGGGTTTCAAGATCGTTAGTGGTCCTTTCAAGCCCAGCCTTCGTTGCGGTAATTAATGAATTCACAATAACACTCGGGGGTACCTTCCTTATTCGCATCCCAACTAGTTCAAGAAGACCTACTCTAACGTTCGAGAATTGAGCTGTAATCCAAAGATTGACTGGAACGAAGTACAGGAAAATGAAAAGTAAAATGACCCCTGCAAAAGCAGCAACCAGTAAAAACAGTGAATTTGATAGATCCATAATTATTTAACTAAAATTGTATTATTCTCAATCTTGATGATTTCTATTTCTGACCCAACGGTGATAAAACTACCTTTTGATTTCACTTCATAGATGTTATCGCCAAACATACCTTTTCCAATAGGCTTCAAATCGGATATTGCTTTTCCCTCCATTCCAAGGTAAAGTCCTTCCAACCGTCCGTCGAAGGTCCCTCCTTTTAAGGAAGTCTTGAGAGAAAATCGATTCCAAACACCCGACCGAAAACCATAAACAATAGCTCCTACATTGGCCATGACAGCAATAGCAGTAATAGTCCAGGCTGTTCCAGCTTCAAAATTTGCAAAAGCAAAAACAAGTCCTACTACACTAATTACCAATCCAAAAATTCCTACGAAAGTGGTTCCTGGAACGAATAGGACCTCAACCAACATCAGAACAAGTCCGATAATTAAAAGGGTTGATAGAATTAGAATTGTCACTTGGTCATTTTTTGATATTCTAAAATAGACGTTTAAGAAGATTAAAGTAGAAAATCCATAAAAAAACCCGGACAAGCCGGGTAATTTTTAATATGCTTTCGCAAAAAGAACTCTTCCTTTGGAAGGTTTCCCTGAGTACACACATACCCCTTCCTCCTCTTTTTGATTAATTGGAATACAGCGAATGGTGGCCTTAGTGAGTTCCTTAATTTTCTCTTCAGTTTCAGAGGTTCCATCCCAATGCGCCGCAAGAAACCCACCCTTGTTTTCTAAAACATCCTTGAATTCATCCCACTCATCAACTGAGGTAGTTTTCTCCTCTCTGAAATCATGAGCCTTCTGATAAATATCATTTTGAATTGTCTCAAGAAGCTCGGAAACCTTTTGTCCAATTGACATAGAAGTTAAGTCAAATGACTCCTTGGTCAATGTATCCCTCCTAGCAATCTCGATGGTATTATTTTTCAAATCTCTTGGTCCAACTGCAATTCTTACCGGTACACCTTTCAATTCATACTCGGCAAATTTCCATCCTGGCTTATGGGTATCACGGTTGTCGAATTTTACTGTGATTCCCTCTTTTCTTAATTCACTCATTATTTCCTGAGCCTTTTCAGAAACCATAGCCAGTTCTTCCTCACCTCTATAAATTGGGACTATAACCACCTGAAAAGGAGCTAGTTTTGGAGGCAATACCAAACCATTATCATCAGAATGAGCCATAATCAAAGCCCCCATCAAACGGGTGCTCACACCCCAAGAAGTTCCCCAAACATGGTCTAGTCCGCCTTCTCTGGTTGCAAACTTCACGTCGAAAGCTTTGGCAAAATTCTGCCCTAGAAAATGGGAAGTTCCAGCCTGTAGCGCCTTCCCGTCTTGCATCATCGCTTCAATACAGTATGTTTCATCTGCACCTGCGAATCTTTCACTCTCAGTCTTTACTCCTCTGACCACTGGTACAGCCATAAATTGCTCCGCGAAGTCTGCGTACACATTCATCATTTGCACGGTTTCATCCATCGCTTCCTGAGCCGTGGCATGCGCAGTATGACCCTCTTGCCATAAGAACTCAGCTGTTCTAAGAAATAATCTCGTTCTCATCTCCCATCGGACCACATTGGCCCATTGGTTAACTAAAACTGGTAAGTCACGATAAGACTGAATCCAATTTTTGTATGTACTCCAAATCACAGTCTCAGAGGTCGGTCTTACGATAAGTTCCTCTTCCAACTTGGCTTCTGGATCAACAACTACTTTATCTCCTTCCTCAGAATTTTTAAGTCGATAATGAGTAACGACAGCACATTCTTTCGCAAATCCCTCCACATGACTGGCTTCTTTACTTAAATATGACTTAGGGATGAATAAAGGAAAATAGGCATTGGTATGGCCCGTTTCTTTGAACATTCTATCGAGTTCAGCTTGCATTTTCTCCCAGATGGAAAAACCATAGGGTTTGATAACCATACAACCTCTAACTGCTGAATTTTCAGCAAGATCTGCCCGTTTGACTAGCTCATTGTACCAAAGTGAATAGTCTTCACTTCTTTTTGGAAGTCCTTTACTCATTATAATTTGTGGAAATACGAATAGATGTTAATTTTGCTTAATTGAGCGAGGCAAATATAATTCAAAAAGTAGAACCTCACCCTCTTATCACCGTATAAGAAAACAGTCAACAACAGTTCACCTATGAGTAAGTACCGAGTTTTATCTATACCCATGCTAGCAGGTTCAGTCATTTTGGCTTCCTGTAGCTCAAGCCAGATGGCTTCTACTGGGGCGGATAACCTTTATTTTATGGCTTCAGACGAAAAATTAGCGACTGAATATGCCGTACAAAACAACAATCCAGAGCAATTTGAATCATTATCAGAACTTGAAACTGATCTTCCAAGTGAGGAGAGTTTCAGCTCTCGAAATGTCAATCCTGACTACATAGCTAGATACCAGTCCGACACTCCTACTGAGGAGGGTGACATTGTCTATTTTGATGAGGGAGAAGAGCCAGAGTTAGAAGGAGAAGGAGATCCAGATATAGACGTTTATAATAATTTCTATAGTGCACCAGCTGGTGCAAATGGCGGTTTTAACCCAACCTTTTCCATGAATATTGGATTCATGGGAGGTTTTAGTCCATGGGGCTGGGGAAGTCCATGGGGTTGGGGTCCTAGTTTTGGAATTGGATTTGGTTTTGGATGGGGTAGTCCGTTTTGGGGTCCTTCATTTGGTCTTGGATGGGGAGTACCTATCGGTCCAGGTTGGGGTTATCCAGGTTGGGGTTATCCAGGTTGGGGCTGGGGAGCTCCAGGCTATGGATGGGGTTATCCCGGTTATGGCTACGGACCTCCAATTTATGTTTTACCTGGAGGTGAATATGGCGACCGCAGAGTGGTCAGAGGTCCAAGACCTACGAGAGGAGCTACATTTGCCGGAGCAAATGCCGGAACTTCAGCGGCATTGCCTAATACGGCACGAGCGCAAGCCAGAAGAGGTGCGACAAATAATGCTTCGGCAAATAGAAGTGTAATTAATAATAGTTCTGCGAGAACAGCTGCCAGAGATTTCAGCTCATCTCAAAATGACTACTACAATAGCTCAAGGTCTAGACTTCAATCCAGAGGAACTAGAAACGTAAATTCTGCGGCATCTAGCCGATCAAGTGCTGTGAGATCGAGAAGCACAGTACCTACAAGATCTTCAGCTGTTTCACCTAGGTCCGCTTATTCAAGAAATTCAGCTCGTTCTTCTTACAGCAGAGGTTCATCTGCCACTAGCAGAAGTTCAAGCCCTTCTTATAACAGACGAAGTTCTAGATCAAGTTATGGAACCGGAAATTCTTCGAACTATAACAGTCGATCTGGTTCAAGTATGAGAAATTATTCTACCCCAAGCAGATCATCTTCCCGATCATCATATAGCCCTAGCCGCAGCAGTGGAAGGTCATCTGTAGGAAGTATGTCTCGATCATCCGGAGGTTCTCGTATGAGTTCCGGTGGTGGATCAAGGGGAGGAAGTTCTGGAGGCTCCAGAGGTGGAGGAGGAAGGGGGAATTAATTCCCCTTTTTTTTTGCCTCAAATCATCCCACCAACCGACTTGTCCGTTTAGAATATTGAATCAAACCCAAATTAAATGAGGATTTTCTTATCTGCTGTTTTGATTAGTTTCTTCACCCTAGGGGCATCAAAGGCTCAAAGTGGGTATTTTGAAGATGCACTTAGATTTAGTAACGCCATGCCCTCTGGCAACTCAAGGATTATGGGCATTGGAGGAACTCAATGGTCATTAGGAGGCGATGTTTCAAACATTGCAGGCAACCCTGCTGGGCTGGGCTTTTTCCGAACATCAGAAGCAAGCATTACACTAGGTTATACATCCCGCAATGTAGATGCCACCTACCTAGGACAAAGAAGGTCTTATTCAACTCCTAATTTCCATTTACCGAACCTGAGCTTTGTTTTGGCTAGTCCAAAATCAGATATTCTTGAGCGCAGCGCATTTAAAGGAGGTAGTTTCGGGGTGAGTATACAGCGTATAGCCAACTTTAATAATGAGTTTGGATACTTTAGTGACACTCCCGGAGAAACTTCAATCATTGACTTTTACATCCAGGATGCTTTCGGAATTCCTGAGAATCAAATTCAAAACTTTGGCCTTACAGGTTTGGCATATACTACTTATCAAATCAATCCAATCTTTCAAGATGAAGATGGAAACATAATTCCTAATCCTGATACATATGATTCCTTTGTTTTGGGTTTCCCTTTTCAAGATGAAGCCATTGTTCAAGAAGGAAGTGCAAACCAAATGACCTTTGCATATGGAGCCAATTTCAACCATAAATTCTTTATTGGTGGATCTCTAGGTATTAGAACCATTTCTTTTAGCTCAAGAAAGATTTATTCGGAAGAGTTTTTTGATGATCCTCCTACTTTAAATAACTCATCGTTGCAGGAAAATTTATTCATAAATGGAACAGGAGTTAATCTGAGTATTGGAATGATCTATAAACCAATTGACTATTGGAATATAGGTTTCAATTTCCAAAGCCCTACCTGGTTTTCCATGAATGAGGAATATAGTGCAAGTGTAGTCGCCAATTATGCGAACTACTACTTCGAGCCTGAAGATCGATTCCTAAACCAGGAGGAGGCATTTACAGATATCTTCTTGAACAGATACAATTTGAATACTCCTCTCAGACTTGGAGGTGGGACCACCTTTTTCCTTGGAAAAAATGGATTTATCTCAGCGGATATTGATTGGGTAGATTACAGTAATGCCAATTTTAGAACCAATGATTTTGATGTCAGACCTGATAATGAGGCTATCAGCAGACTTTATGGAAGTACTCTGAATTATCGCGTGGGTGCAGAATTCGTATTAAATATGATTAGGCTAAGAGGTGGTTACGCCATGTTTGGTGATCCTTTTGTAGAATCTGACATAGATAGAAGTGTTCAACAAGTATCTGGAGGTATAGGTGTCAGACTGAACAATTTTTCAATAGACTTTGCCATCCTCAACCAGCAAAGCGATGGGCTCTACAGAAGCTATCAGGTATTGGATGAAAACAACAATAATATTGGACCAAGTACATTTTTGGAAAACAGTATAACCACTGGTTTCTTAACTGTTGGCCTTAACTTTTAAGCTCTCTGGCTAATTCAAAGATTAATAACTCAGCGGAAAAGTCCTCTCCGCTGAGTTTTATTTTGCTTTGCTCATAAAACTCTCTTCGGACTTCAATAAGTTCTAAAAGCTTATTTTTAATTCCATCTCTATCTTTCCCCACGAACATAGGTCGGGTACTATTTCTAGAATTGCTCAGTCGTGAGCTGATTGAGTCTAGGGGCAAATCCAGATATACGGAAGTCGAAAGCCTATTAATGATCGCCATATTATCATGAAAACATGGAGCTCCACCACCGGAGGCCAGCACCAATGATTCTTCACGTTCGAGAGTTTCCTGAAGAATCTTGCTTTCAATTTTCCTGAATGCCTCTTCGCCCTGGATTAGAAAAATATCAGGAATGGATTGCCCCATTTTTGCTTCTATAAGCTGATCGAGATCAAAGAAATCAACCTTCATTGCTGAAGCAAGTTGTTTCCCAAAGGTACTCTTGCCTGATCCAGGCAATCCAACCAGTACTACCTTCATTGTAAGAAATGATTTAGTGCTTGGTCAGCAGAAGGTGTGTTATTCACGTGATATTTTCCTACCACTACACCATCCTTTAGCATCATGATCCCGGGATTTGACCTTATCATGGTTTTCACCACTGTGGCATCCGCTTGGACTCCTAGTGCATTCCAACCCCTCTCGGAGATTAGTTTATCTATTTCTTCTTGAGTAGCTGCCGCCATAACAACCACCTGAATAGGTGCTGAAGCCAAGGACTCAAAAAGGGTGTCAATTTGGTCGAACTGTTCAAAGTTCAACTTCGCATATTTGCTAATTAATAACACTAGCTTATTCCCCTCAAACATCTCAGCAGACATATCTCCATCGATATTCCAAGCAGAGAAATCAGAAATCTTTGGCAAAGCCTCAGGGTTCTTCAATTTCATTTCGACAAACTCCAACGTTTCATCATTTGGGTATTGCTCGAAGACCAAAGTCTCCTCGCCTCTTTTCATAATGTAATCATACACCAAGGGAGCTGAGGGCAGCATATCTTTTTCAATATCTACTCCTACTTTATAAGCCCTGAAATCAATAAATGGAAGATTTCTAATGGCCAGAATGGAAATTACTAAGGATCCAACTGAAACAAATAAGACTGAGTAATTTGCCCATTTGGGAGAGGATTTGGGTAAATCTGCTTGAAACAAGAAGAGCACTGAGATCAAAACCAACAGAATTAAGTCCTTATAAAAAGACTCCCAAGGCGTGAGTTTTATAGCATCACCGAAGCATCCACAATCAGTGACCTTATTGAAATATGCGGAAAAGAAAGTGAGAAAGGTGAAAAACAGAATCATCGCAGCCAGAGACCAAACCGTGAAGCGGCTTTTGACCCCAAGAATCAACATTATTCCTAGTACTACTTCTAGGACGACCAGGAACACCGCGATGTACAATGCAAATGGCTTGAAATAGTAAAAGAAGCCAGCAATATCATTTGAAAATACATCGAAATACTCTTCAAGCTTAATCGAGGTACCCACCGGGTCATTTACTTTGATCAAACCAGAGAAAATAAACAACCCTCCAACGAGCAGCCGAAGTACCCAAAGTAACCCTTGCTTAACCATGATACCCAAGTTTGATTAAACAGAAAACAGCATAGTTAATCATGTCCTGATAGTTAGCCTCGATTCCCTCAGAAACCAAGGTCTCTCCTTGATTATCCTCGATTTGCTTTACGCGTAAAAGTTTCATTATGATGATGTCTGTAATGGAACTAACCCTCATGTCTCTCCATGCCTCTCCGTAATCATGATTCTTATTTTCCAGAAGAGTTTTGGTATCAGTCGCCCATTGATCGTAAAGTGGCTCTAATTTCTCATAAGAGATCGAAAGTTCTTCCTCCTCCTTTAGGCTTATCTGAATCAAAGCAATGATGCAATAATTGACAATAGCCACAAACTCATCGATGATAGGATCGTCAACCTTCTGGTCTCCTTTCTCCTGAATGGATCGAATTCTTTGAGCTTTTATGAAAATTTGATCTGTAATTGACGAGAGTCTGAGCACCCTCCATGCAGTACCATAATCGATGGTTTTCTTTCGAAACAGTTCTTTACAACGCCTTATTACTTCAGTATATTCGTTGCTCGTTTGGGTCTCCAATCTAGTTCGGATTAAGTGTTTTGAAGTGACAAAAGAATTAAGAATCGAAGATAAATTATTTCCACAAAAGATTACAGTCAATCTACAGGGAAGGTTGGCGACTTGGAATTCTCCGATGGTAATGGGAATAGTGAATCTCACTCCAGATTCATTTTATGAGGGAAGTAGAATCCAAAGCAATGACCTTGACTTTGGAAAGAGAATCGAAACTATGGTCGAAGATGGAGTGGATATTTTGGATCTGGGAGGATACAGTAGCAGACCGGGGGCCAAAGACATTTCAGTTGAGGAAGAACTAGATCGGGTATTGCCTGCTATTAAATGGGTAGCTCAAGAATTTCCTGATATCCCGATATCTATAGATACATTCAGAGCCGAAGTCGCCAAGGAATCCATTTTGAATGGTGCTAATATCGTTAATGATATCTCGGCCGGTGAACTTGACTCAGAAATGATTGAAACGGTAGGGAGTCTAAAGGTTCCCTACATAGCAATGCATATGAGGGGAAATCCAAGAACGATGCAAAGTCAATCAAAATATTCGGATCTTATTCCAGAAATTTTGTATTATTTCTCTGAAAAATTAGATCAATTCAAATTTTTTGGCATTAATGATGTTGTAATTGACGTAGGTTTTGGATTCGCTAAAAGTATCGATCAGAACTACGAGCTTTTAAAAAACTTGAGTGTATTTAAGTCTTTGTCTTGTCCCATGTTAGTTGGGCTCTCGAGAAAATCTATGATTTATAAGACCTTGAATATCACCTCAGAAGAAGCACTGAATGGCACAACAGCCCTTCATATGGTCGCCCTCAGAAATGGGGGAAACATACTGAGAGTACATGACGTTAAAGAAGCAAGAGAAACGATAGAATTATATAAGAAACTTTACCCTTGAGCCTTTTATTTAAAATTGGATTCTTAGAAGTCTCCATTGTCAATATGATCGATATTGCGTTGGTAGCTGCTTTGTTATACCAGATTTATAAATTGCTGAAGGGAAGCGTAGCCATCAAAATTTTTCTCGGTTTCCTCTCCATTTATTTGATTTACCTCCTTGTAGGGGCATTAAGGATGGAGCTCCTTTCCTCTATACTTGGGCAGTTCATGGGAGTCGGTGTGATTGCCGCAATCATCATTTTTGCTCCCGAGATTCGTAAGTTTTTACTTTTGATCGGTCGTTCATCTTTATTGTCACAAGACAATGCCTTGAGGAATCTTCTTTTCTTCTGGAAAAAGAAAGAATCATCGTCATTTAATATTTCTCCTATAATCGACGCTTCAAAAACTTTAGCAGGAGGAAATACTGGAGCCCTAATGGTGATCTCCAAAAGCACAGAACTTAAGTTTTACGCCGAAAGTGGTGATATCCTTGATGCTGACCTATCCAAACGTCTATTAGTTTCAATTTTCAATAAGTATTCTCCACTTCACGATGGAGCCGTAATTATTCACGAAGGTAAAATCAAAGCAGCACGTTGTATTTTACCCGTAACCGAAAAAGAAGTACCTGCTCAGTTTGGATTGAGACATCGAGCGGCCATAGGAATGTCTGAAGCAACAGACGCGTTGGTGCTTATCATCTCGGAGGAGACTGGACAGGTTTCCTTAGCAAAGAATGGAATGATCATTCACAACGTTTCATTCCAGGATGTTAGGGAGATTCTCAATGATTACTTAGATGATTTGATAGTAGACGCTAAGTTTGATAACCTTGAAAACTATGAGACCCTCCAGAGAAGGAAAATGGCGATGACCAGTAAAACCTGATCCTTCAAGAATAAAAAAAGAGGCTTGAATAATTCAAGCCTCTTTTTTTTATGATACAACTCCCAATTCTTTACCCACCTCAACAAAGGCATTTATTGCCTTATCCAAATGCTCCTTTTCATGCGCAGCTGAAAGCTGTACTCTAATTCTTGCCTGACCCTTTGGTACTACTGGGTAATAGAAACCGATCACATAAATCCCCCTCATGAGAAGTTTTTCTGCCATCTTTTGAGATAGTACCGCATCATAAAGCATAACCGGTACAATGGGATGGGTTCCTGGTTTGATATCAAAACCTGCTTCCTCCATCTTTTCTCTAAAGTACAGGGTATTTCTTTCCAGCTTATCTCGAAGCTCCGTGGTTTGGGAAAGCAAGTCCAAAACCGCTATCGAAGCTCCTGTTATGGATGGTGCTAGCGTATTAGAAAACAAATAGGGTCTTGACCTCTGACGAAGCATCTCTATAATTTCTTTTCTACCGGATGTGAACCCTCCTGAGGCTCCACCCAAAGCTTTTCCAAGTGTCCCTGTAATAATATCTATCTTTCCCATGACCCCACAATGCTCATGCACTCCCCTACCAGTCTTTCCCATGAAGCCAGTGGAGTGACACTCATCGGACATCACCAAAGCATTATACTTTTCTGCGAGCTCAACTATTTTATCGAGTTGCGCGATCGTCCCATCCATGGAAAAAACTCCATCCGTAACGATAATCTTTTGCTTGGCTCCCTTTGAATTCGCATCCTGAAGTTGCTTTTCAAGATCAGCCATGTCATTATGGACATACCTGAATCTCATAGCTTTGCAAAGTCTTACCCCGTCAATAATGGATGCATGGTTCAGTGTATCTGAAATAATAGCATCCTCTGGGCCAAGGATAGGTTCAAAAACACCTCCATTGGCATCAAAAGCAGCAGCATAGAGAATGGTGTCTTCAGTGCCTAAAAATTCCGAAATCTTCTTCTCTAGTTCTTTATGGATATCCTGAGTTCCACAGATAAACCTAACGGAAGACATTCCAAAACCATGAGTGTCTATAGTGGCCTTAGCGGCCTTAATGACTTCGGGGTGAGAACTTAGCCCCAAGTAATTGTTAGCACAAAAATTTAGAACCTCCTGACCACCAGAAATCCCAATTTCCGCTGCCTGAGGAGAGGTGATGACTCTTTCTCTTTTGAACAGACCGGCCTCCTCAATTTCTTTTAGCTCTTTCTCTAATTTGGGTTTTAATGTATCGTACATACTTTAGTTTTTATTGCTCAAAAATAAAGAGATCTCCGCTCAAAGAATATTCCTGAGAGTGACCTCAATTTTGTTAGTTTTGCCCTTGCAAACCCAAATATAAACAAAAACCCAAAGGAGAAAGTTGGGTGTTTTTCAAGGAATAGAATGGAAAAAGTCCTAATCATTGGAGCCGGTGGACAATTGGGCTCGGAACTTACATCTGCTCTATGTGATCAACATGGAAATGATGCTGTCATAGCGAGTGATTTGCACGAAACCGCAAAAAGCAAGTTTGACTATTGCCGGTTCCAGCAACTTGATGTTATGGACAACGATAGCTTGAAAAAGCTGATAAAAAGCGAGAGCATTACCCAAATTTACCACTTAGCGGCAGTCCTCTCAGCAGTCGGAGAAAAGAAGCCACTTTTTGCATGGCAGCTAAATATGGAAAGCCTCCTGTCTATTCTGGAAATAGCTAAAGAGTCCAACCTTGATAAGGTTTATTGGCCATCTTCAATAGCTGTTTTTGGACCAAATACTCCAAAAACAAATACTCCTCAATTCTGTGTTAAGGAACCGAATACTGTCTATGGAATTTCAAAGCAGGCTGGAGAGAGATGGTGTCAGTATTATTTTGAGAAATATGGTGTTGACGTACGTAGCCTGAGGTATCCAGGACTGATCGGATATAAATCTTTACCTGGAGGTGGAACTACAGATTATGCCGTAGATATATTTCATAAGGCGATAGAAGGAGAAACTTTTGAATGCTTCCTGGATAAGGATTCCTACTTACCCATGATGTATATGCCAGATGCTATTAAGGCTACTTTGGACATAATGAATGCACCTCGTGAAAGCGTTAAGATTAGATCCTCCTATAACCTCTCAGCTATGAGTTTCTCGCCTAAGGAACTCTTTGAAGCAATTCAAACTGAAATCCCTGAATTCTCTATTCTCTATAAACCAGATTTTAGACAAGAGATTGCTGATAGCTGGCCAGATAGTGTAGACGATTCACACGCAAGACTTGACTGGGGCTGGAATCATCAATTTGGCATAAAAGAAATGACCAGAGATATTCTGGTCAATCTTCCAAATTTTCAGTTTTGAAGTACCACTATAATTCACATGTACTTTTCCTTGGTCTTTAAGATCCAGTTCGGAAAGACCATGTTGGACTATTTGCAACATTACTACCGTCATAACGACCAACTACATACCAGAAATACGTAGTGTTCGCCTTGAGATCAGCAACTATAACTTCTTTTTCTGAAAGGTTCTCGCCCACTAATTCTTGGACCGTAGAGTTTGATTCAAAAAGGTACACAGTATACGTCAGATCAATATCTCGATTATCTTGTTCCACATTCCATTGAAGTGTGAGGTCGGTTTGTTGACCCACTGCTCCATTCCCTGGGACAGGATCGAAGAAAGTGACATTCCCAATATTATTCTCATCATCCAAAAGGAAGAAGGTTACAGGTGTATTGTCCCCTTCAAATACGGCAACGCTTACTGATGTTGACAGATACTCATTTCTCCTCGCCGTAATTACCACATCACCTTCTTCCACCTTATCAAAAATGAATGCCCCAGAAGCATCAGTAATTAGAGCAGTACTCGCAGGAGCGGTAGTAATCTGTACGCCCTGAAGTGGTTCGTAAGTGTTTCCATCTACTACCAAGCCTGAGATTGTACCGTACTTGGCCAGATCAAAAGTTTGCTCTTCACAGGAAGTAATAGCCAGCATGAGCAAACAAAAACAATAGGTATATATTTTCTTCAACATTTTATTTTCCTAAGTAAAATTTAAAACCAAGGTTAACGCCCCAAATCACATCATTAAATGACCCAGACTCTATACCATCATACCGATCGTTTAAGAGCTGATTTAAATTGGCCTTGATTGATAGGGCGGTATTCTTTGAAACCAGGTATTCTGCACCAGCTCCATATTTGACATAAGGCAGCCAGGCATTATCTGATACGCCTACATTATCGGAAACATCGAAATATGTACCTCCCCCGACCGAGAGAAATGGTGAGAGTTTCCCGTTTCCATTAATGAGATAAAGAAGACTTAAATCCGAGTAGTAATCGACAGACTGAAATAGTTCTGGAATCTCTATTTGCTGGACCCCAGCGCCGCCTTCAACAAACAGAGACTTGGATATTTTTATCCCTAAATTCATGTTGAAACCCGGACGGATGGTCGTCCCAGAGTAGTCACCAACAAAGCTCTGACCATTTCCATAAACTCCTAGATACACATTGGAGCGACCGACAGGATCAAAGGGTCTACCGATGTAATCGGTTTTCACATTCTCTTCCCTTTCCAGTCTGTAGTCAGCAAGCAAGGCCTCAGTTTCTTCGTTGGATTCTTCAAAGTTCCAAAGTTCATCCATAACTCCATCTAAGATCATGGAGTGAACAGCCTTCTCTACAGCTTCAGTGATAGCCATTTCAGTAGGTTCATTGTATGTATACCCCGTTTCTGCTTCAAGCAACCTCCTGAATTTGACATACCTGAAAAAACCGGCTGATACTTCTTGAGAAAGAATTGATTTAGTGGTGTAAATCGTTTTGAGAATTTTACCATTGTTAGTCGAGACAGCTCTCAGATAAATACTTACCCTATCTTCCCGATACTGTGCCGAGGCATCCGCTCCGAAATAACGAACTCCAGCCCCACCAGTGAATACATTTGTCTCATAAGAAATAATACCACCTTCTAGAAGGACGCCCGCGAAAAGCAAAGGAGGAAGTAAAACGTTACCATTCCCATTCTCATATTGCTCCCTGCTAGATCTAATTATTTTCCTTTCGTTAAGTAGGTTACTAATATTCTCTCTTTCGATTGGGACAAACCATCCAGATTCTTCCAAAGCTCGTATCAAAATGTTAGTAGCACCTTGAGTCACAGCGGTGGACCAGTTGGCACCAACATTTGATTCCTTATACTGGCCTGTTTGATCTCTGAATTTATAAACCGCCACATAAACTGGTTCCTGAGGATCTGGAAGATCAAGAAGTTCCCTTTTCATTGGAGATTCAGGCCCAAGTCTTGCATTTCGTTCATTCAAAGGTTGATACATGGCAGGGGTACAACTCGCCACGATCATAGTTATCAAAAGAACCAAAATGATGGTATTTGAACTTTTATGATTTTTCACAACCAGCCAATTAAAAAAATGGAACCTCAACCACTGAACTGGCACCCGTACGCGAGTCAGTGATGGTAATGTTTAAGCCGGATCCTGTATTACCGATATTGATCTGGTAATCCCCAAGGACATAATTTCCTTCATTAATCTGGTCTTCTCCAAATTGACGAGTGACCAGCTCCCTGGAAAGCCTACTCAAGATCTGCCTATTCAGATCTTCTGAAAAATTTGAGAGTGGATCTGCATTTCTTCCGAAAGGATCATTTAAGCTTGTCTGCGGATCCTCAAAAGTATCCTGGGCCTGGGCCGAGTTGAGCATCCATTGATAATTGAAAGTATCCCCTCCAAAAGCAGGATTAGTAAACCTAAACCTAAGCTGTTGACCAAAGGAGTCTACGCTCGCAAATGCGCATAGAAAAACTAGTGTAAGTATTATCTTTTTCATAATTAATAGATTCCTGTTCCGGAGGTATCTTCGCCTCCGAGTTGTCTTAAAATTTCTTCGTATTGAGCTAGATAATAGGCCGTAGAAGCGATTGACTCTTTGGCCATATTCTCTATAAAATCATATCTAGGCTGCAAAAAGGACTGGTAAACCCGAGTCTCATTTATCGAGATTTCAATAAAAGTCTGGTTTAGTCTAAAAGGCTTTTCTACAATAAAAATCGAGTAGTTCTTGGCCCCTTGCGGTGGATTCCAATCTCTAAAAAAGAGATCATAAAATTCTCTTCCGCTTTTTGTTTTGGTCTGATCTATTACTAACCCATCTATTTCCAATTCAACATCTCCCTTTTCTGGCTTGACCACAGTTTGTGTGATGGATTCCAAAAGAGCTTTTAACTCATCGGGAGCCTCCTTTTGAACCTTTATGGTATCGGCTTTAACTCTACTAGTGTCAGCTTTAATTTTCTCTATTTCCGACTGACAAACAGCGTCTAATCGAATAATCATAAATAAAATGACAACAAGAGTAAACCTTGCTTGAATCATTCGAAATGTAGATCTAAGAGCAAGCATCTTCAGCTCTATTTATTTGGGAAAGTGAATCCAGGTAGAGTTGATACATTGAGCGACATTCCAGCTCCACCAAAACCAGGGTTTTGAGTGATATTGATAACTGGCGCACCTAAATCCTCAAAAAGAGCAGTCACCGAATGGTTATTTCCAAACTGGCTAATTCCTATATTCTGTTCAAATCCGGGATTAAATGAGGCCGAATTTCGGATGGCTAAATCAATGGAATTCTGATTTCCTTCCTGACTCAGTTTTGCTGCAATTCCATCTACGCTCTCCGCCTCCACATAAGCATTAATAGAATTAAGCAGACCATTTTGAGTTGTGAAAACTGAAAGGTTTTGGCCTATCAGCCATAGGCTAGCAGAGTTTGAATTTCCAGCTTGAGTAAGCTGAGAATTCAATCTAGAACCCGTTTGATTGAGGTATCCAGAATTGAATTCACCTTGCTGCATAATCAATGCTTCATTAGAACCAGGCCCCTCGACTTGCTGAAGAATTTCAGATTCATTTTGACTACCAATCTGCTCTATTGAAGCCAAGCTCACATTTCTTGATGGATTCAGTACGGGGTCTGATCCAACCCTATTTTGCTCCTGACCAAAAGCCGAAATAGAGGAAAAAAGCAAAAAGACGATCAGTAGATTTTTCATAAGATTAGAAATCTGGATTCTTTGTTTTGGACTTCGAAAAAACCTGAATAAATAAAGCCAGCCCTCTATAAATGAGAGCTGGCTAGTATATTCTTAGTTTTGAGTAATTAGAGAAACATTACCATTACCCATGATATTCTGGGTCGAAATATTACCCATTCCACTTTGGTTAAGAATGGTCGTGTTTCCATCCCCTAGGATATCTACAGTACCTTTATGGTTATCACCCAATTGATTTAGAATGGATGTGTTTGAGTTACCATCCTGAAGTATGTTCAAATTATTGAACGTTCCATCCTGAGTCACTTGAGTAGCCAGGTTTCCGATACCATCTTGCTCTACTCGAGCAAAATTCATTTCTCCTCGCTGCCAGGTTTTCGCATTATTCTCATTCCCCTTTTGAATGACGTAGGATGAATTATCAAATCCACCTAGCTGATCTACCAGGGCTTCATTATCATTTCCAGTTTGAGCAATTTTTAAATAGTGGCCCGAATTAGTCTGATTACCCTTGGCATCATTTCTTATTCCATCCTGATCCACATAACCACTATTGCCGCCATCATAACTCGTCAACCTGGAGAAGTTATCTCGTCCATTTTGTTCAATTCGATGATAGCTCAATTCGGTTCCACTGGGAGCTCCTTGCCTTTGGCTGATTGTTCCATTATTTTTTGACCCCACCTGATCAATGAATGCAGTCGCGTTGTTTGACTGGATATTTCCATCTCCGAATCCACCTTGCTGAACATTCCCAAGGTTCATTGAACCATTCTGCTTGATCGTTGATTTGTTGTCTTCTCCAATTTGAGAGACCGTCACACTATTATCCGTACCAGTCTGACTGGTTGTGCTAGTGTTTTGCGCTAGAGAAACTGATGTTGCGATAGCAAAAGCTCCCATAAAAAGAAATAGCTTTTTCATAATTGTTTTTGAATTTTTTAGAGTTTAAAAGAATTGGAAGCTTTTTTCTCACTTCCGATATCCCAAACATATAAGGTGCATTTCGAAGCATTCGCGCATAATTCACTCACTATCAAAGTCGATTGATAGAGGTGTGATTTCAATTGATTTTGAAAAATATCGAAGCTAAAAGCCAGGGAAAGAGCGAAAAGAATCAGCGGTCAATTCAAAAAGTCGATTCGTCAATTCAAAAGACGAATCCATGAAAACTGATTAATGGGTAAAACGAGTGAAAACCAAAAAAAAAGACCAATGAAGAGCTACAAGCTCTTCATTGGTCTTGAAAATATTACCTTGAATCGAAGCCTCAGAGGTTCGCCTCGATCTCCTCTTCGTTAAAGCCAAGAGTTAACGAACCATTTGGATAAATAATGATGGGACGCTTGATCATACTTGACTTCTCTATTAAAAGAGGAATAGCGGAATTTACAGCCTGGGTGGCATCTTTCTCTTCTTCGCTTAGCTTTCTGTAGGTCATTCCCTTTCTATTCACTAGAGAATCTAAATCGGTTTTCTCCAGAAATCCATTAAGCAAGTCAGCCGTAGGCTTTTGCTTTTTATAATCCACAAAATCATATTCAACTCCCCTTTCCTCCAGGAAAGTGAAAGCCTTCTTCATGGTATTGCAATTCTTAATTCCGTAAACAGTTACTGACATGGCGGTAATTTATGAATGAATTTCTTTGATACTTTCTTGATGCGCTGCTAAAATTTTTCCTATCAAATCATCAGTTAAAGCCGTGGATAAGAAAAGGCTTTCAAACTGAGATGGGGCAAGATAAACTCCTCGCTTTAGCATAGCTTGAAAATATTTGCCAAACATCTTCAAATCAGAACCTTTTGCATCTTCAAAATTCTGAATCGTTTGATTAGAGAAGAATAAGGAATACATACTCCCAAGATGATTAACGGTGTAATCAAGACCTAAATCAGAATTTATCTCTTTGACTCCACTGGAAATCTTGACCCCAATTTCGTTCAGCTCATTGTAGACCTGAGGGTTATTGTTAAGCTCATTAAGCATGGCCAAACCTGCAGACATGGCTATGGGATTTCCAGATAAGGTTCCTGCCTGATAAACTGGCCCTGCTGGCGAGACAAAATCCATAATCTCTTTCTTACCCCCATAAGCACCTACCGGCATTCCTCCTCCAATGATTTTTCCAAGGGTGGTCATATCTGGAGTCACTCCAAAAAGCTCTTGCGCCCCTCCTTTGGAAAGTCTGAAACCTGTCATGACTTCGTCAAAAATTAAAACTATTCCTTCCGTTGTACAGATTTCCCGAAGCCCTTCCAAATATCCTACTTGTGGCAGGCAGAGCCCCATATTTCCTGGAACAGGCTCCAGAATCAACGCGGCAATTTCACCTGGATTCGCCTCTACCAATTTCCTGATAGCATCTAGATCATTATAAGGCGCCAAAAGCGTGTCCTTGGCAGTTCCTGAAGTTACCCCTGGTGAATCAGGATTCCCCATGGTCATGGCTCCAGATCCAGCAGCAATAAGAAAGGAGTCTCCATGTCCATGGTAGTGACCTTCCATTTTGATGAACTTATCACGACCCGTAAATCCTCTGGCTAAACGGATGGCAGACATGGTAGCCTCTGTCCCTGAATTCACCATTCTGACCTTCTCGATTGAAGGAACCATACTAGTAATCAGCTCGGCAATTTCTACCTCTTTAGCAGTGGGTGCACCGAAAGACGTTCCAGATTCCATAGCCTTGATCACAGCCTCTTGGATCAAGGGATGGTTGTGTCCGAGGATCATCGGACCCCAGGAATTAATCATTTCTATGTATTCATTCCCGTCCTCATCGTAAAGAAATGCGCCATTCGCACTTTTTATAAATAGAGGATTCCCTCCTACAGCCTTGAATGCTCTCACAGGGGAATTAACCCCACCTGGGATATAATCTTGGGCTTCTGAAAAAAGCCTCTTACTCTCTGAAATATTCATTTTTAGTTCAATGGTTTCAATTCTCCCATCTCTAGTTTGAACACAGGAACGTACCTGTTTGAATTGGAATTTTGAAAATCAAAGCCCCAGCTCAACTCGCCATTTTGGTATGCCTGGCGGTCCAAATTATTTCTTAGATCAAACCCTTTTGAGGATGACATGTTTGCTCCAACCCAACAAATCAATTCATAACCCAAGGCTGTGTTCACTTCGGGATATTCGCTGAAATTCTCGTAAAACTCTGAACGGAATTCATCCATAGATTCACTACCGAAATTGAGGGTGTTATTACTAATGAAGTGAAAGTTTTGAGTAGATAGAATCTCAAAATTTGTGAAGTTAAATCCTAACCATGAATCCATGACCAGAATAGGAACGGTGGTAGTCACAGACTCCATCATAAAGAAGGCCGGCTGTGAAATATTTGGATTATCAGTAAGTAGTATTAACTGATTCGTGTCTACAGAAACACTGTCTAGACTAGGACGAATACCCAAGCCTTGCATGAAGTCTCGAACATTAGAGCCATTAATCTCCCGATTCTCCACTACTCTAAATCCTTCTGCTTTAAGCTTCTCATCCAGCATTCCAGCCAGCATTCTATCTCTGGTCGAACTTCCATAGCCAATAGCTACTGTGTCGCCCCAACTTTGTGATTTCAATGAGGCTAAAACACCCTCTGAAAGAGCTTCCACCGAAGGCCTGAAAAGAAAGGAGTAGTCTCGGTTTTCGAACCTATCCTGAAGGTTTGAAAGAGGGTGAATAAAAGGAATGCTCTGACTTTCAGCAAAGGCACTCACGACTTCCGATTCATCTCTATAAATAGGTCCTACAATAATATCGGCCTTGGCTATAGCGGGCTCACTAAGTATTTTCTGAAGATGATTTAAATCCCTTTTAGTATCAAAAGTCGAGAAGTTGACATCTATCCCACTGGCTTTGAGCTTATCGACACCGACCCTTAAACCTTGGTACAATTCATAAACAAAGCCCTCTGTCTCAATTTGATTTTTAGCACCTCCACTAAAGGGAAGCAAAACTACAATATCCAGTACTAAATCTTTGGATTTAGACGCTTCTTGCTTTCCTCTGAGTTCATAATATGCTGCTCTTTCAGAAGCGGATAGCACCTCTGCATTTGCCAAAACATATCTCAGTGCACCCATAAAGCCTGAATTATCACTAAATTCTTCAAGGTTGCTCACTAGAAAATTTGGGCTTTCATCTTTTAGGTTTTCGAAACTTGCATTATGAGCCTTCTCAATAATACCTGCATCATCAATCCCACTTATTTCCCTAAGTGCTTCTAAATTTTGGCTATTTCCAAAGTATCCCAGGCTGAGTAAATACTTTGCCTCATCTGCATTGCTCCAGTTCCGGCTAGCCAAAGGACTTGCGGTGTTGATGGCATCCTGATATCTCTGTAGCCCTAATTGTGCCTGAGCCAAATGAAGAGATGAAAAGAGCGCAAGATTTCCATATTGGCTTTCATCGGTGTATTTCAAAAAAAGTGGAATAGCCGAACCATAATTTTTGGCATTCAAGTATCGTAATGCGGTCTGATAATCCTGAGGAGCATTGCTCTGGGCCTCCGTGACCAAAGGAAGGAGAGCAATTAAAAAGAAAAGAATACATCGTCTCATAAAATTATACTAGGGTGGGCTGAGCTGGACAAATTTAACTCATATTTTCCAAACCCAAAGTTTGAGCCATTAAGCTATCGCAAAGAAAAAACCTGTGAAATTTCACAGGTTTTAATATCTCAAATTATTCCCATTCGATGGTTGCTGGTGGCTTAGAGGAAATATCATAAACCACACGGTTGACTCCTTTCACCTTGTTAATTATTTCATTGGAAACTTTTCCTAAAAACTCATAAGGAAGATGAATCCAATCGGCAGTCATGCCATCGACAGAACCTACAGCTCTCAAGGCTACCACCTTCTCATAGGTTCTTTCATCACCCATCACCCCGACCGATTGAATTGGAAGAAGCATGGCGCCAGCTTGCCATACATCATCGTATAATCCATGATCTTTTAAGCCTTGAATAAAGATATGATCCACCTCCTGAAGAGTTTGAACCTTTTCAGCTGTAATATCTCCAAGTATTCTAATTCCCAAGCCAGGACCAGGAAATGGGTGACGACCGATAATCGTTTCGGTTATTTCTAATGCACGGCCAACTTCTCTCACTTCATCTTTGAATAATGTATTCAAAGGTTCCACCACCGATAGCTTCATGAAATCTGGAAGCCCACCCACGTTGTGATGAGACTTAATGGTAGCAGAAGGTCCTTTAACAGAAACTGACTCAATTACATCAGGGTAAATCGTTCCCTGACCAAGCCATTTTACCCCATCAATCTTATGTGCTTCATCATCGAAAACTTCGATAAACACTCTTCCGATGGCCTTTCTTTTGGCTTCTGGCTCTGTAACTCCTTCGAGGGCATCATAGAATCTTTGCTTCGCATCAACTCCAATGACATTCAATCCCATGTGCTTATAGGAATCCAAAACCTCTTCGAATTCATTCTTTCTCAGAAGCCCGTTGTCAACGAATACACAGGTCAATTGATCGCCAATCGCTCTATCGATAAGAGTAGCAGCAACTGAAGAATCCACTCCCCCAGATAATCCCATGACCACTTTATCAGAGCCAATCTTTTCCTTCAATTCAGCAACTGTCGAATCTATAAATACATCTGAAGTCCAATCCTGAGAACAGCCACAAATGTGAACCACAAAGTTTCTTAAAAGATTTTTGCCTTCAGTGGAGTGGGTTACCTCAGGGTGAAACTGAATACCAAAAGTATCTTCACCATTCACCTTAAAGGCAGCCACCTCCACAGAATCTGTACTTGCGATGACCTCAAAGTTTTCGGGAAGTTTCTTAATCGTATCACCGTGAGACATCCAAACCTGAGAACCATGACTCATTTCTTTAAGCAGGTCGAAATGATTATCAATATGAGAAAGGTTAGCTCGTCCATACTCACGGATCTCAGAAGGCAAAACCTCTCCTCCGTATTTTTGCGCTAGCAGCTGGGAGCCATAACAAACCCCCAATACCGGGAGCGTCCCTCTTAGAGCATCAAGATCCAAATCCGGAGCATCCTCATCTCTGACGGAGCAAGGGGATCCAGAAAGGATCACGCCTTTGGTCTCTGAACCCACTTCAGGAACCTTATTATATGGATGAATTTCACAATAAACATTCAGTTCTCGTACTCTTCGGGCGATGAGCTGGGTGTATTGAGAACCAAAGTCGAGGATTAAGATTTTTTCTGCCATGCGCAAAGGTAAGCAGGTGAATCAAAACGAAGAAATAGAAAGCATAAATAACAGAAGATAATTTGGTCAAACCTGAGGTCCAATCAATTTGACAAACACTAGGTAGATTTTAACATTTTATTCAGCTTTATGTCAAAGTTTATTTACATGCATCGAACCAGACTTTTACTCCTTTTTTTATTCTTAATTCAGCAATCCTTCGCTCAAGAATTAGAAATTAGAAAGACATCAGACCCCTATTTTGAGCTAGTTAGGCCAAATTATACGGGCGAACTTGCCTACAATACAGTAGCCTTCGTGGAGCAATACTGGAGGGTAGCTGGTAATACAGGTTTCAATGAGTCTGTCTATTGGATAGCAGAAAAACTTGAAGAAGCTGGATATATTCTTGAGGAAAATGCCAAAGAAACACATCGACTAACCTATCGCATAGAACGGAGGAAGATGAACCGACCCACATGGGAGCCTAAGGGTTCAGAACTTTGGATTGCAGGGGAAGAAAGTCCATTGCTCTCATTCGAATCAAATCGAAATATGATTTATCAATATTCCTCCTCTACTTCAGAGGAAGGAGTGGTAGGTGAACTTTTGTATGTAAGAGATAAAAGTGATCTCCAGGGAGTGGATTTAAATGGAAAGATAGTTTTCTCCGATACGTTCGGTTATCGCAATCTGCTTCCTGCTCTAAATGAAGGAGCACTTGGATTGTTGATTTATGATATGCCCGGATACCTTAAACCCGAGAAAAATAAGACATCCATTCAATTTAGAGGAATTCGCTATCAGGAAGAAAAACCTGTTTGGGCTTTAGCCCTCTCCTACGAATCAAAAGAAGCTCTGAAAAAGCGCTATGAATCAGGACGAACCAAAGTCCGAGTAAAGGTTGATACCAAGATTTATGAATCCGAGGAGCTAACCATAATTGCGAATATTCGTGGCTCCGAAATGCCAGATGAAAGTCTTGTCTTCTCAGCACATATCCAGGAACCCGGAGCGAATGATAATGCCAGTGGTGTAGGCGCACAGTTAGAGATGGCTACCTTAACCGCGAAGCTCATTGACGAAGAGGATCTTGAACTTAATAGAACCCTAACCTTTCTCTGGGGTGATGAAATCCGATCCACACAGCGCTACATTGAGGATAAAGAACGAAGAAAGTCAGAAATTATCTGGGGGATTTCTCTAGATATGGTAGGTGAAAATACAGACCTGACAGGTGGCTCTTTTTTAATTGAGAAAATGCCTGATCCGAGTGCTATCTGGACTCGCGGAGAGGATAAACATTCTGAGTGGGGAGGTTCTGTAATGAAAAAGGACGAAATGACTCCACATTATTTTAATGATTTCATCATCAATATTTTTGAGCAGCAAGGCGAATACGCGAGCTGGGAAGTGAACACCAATCCTTTCGAAGGAGGAAGCGATCATATTCCATTTTTATATGCTGATATCCCTGGTCTTTTGCTTTGGCATTTCACTGATCAATTTTATCACACAGATCAAGATCGATTAGATAAGGTTTCTCAGGAAACGCTTAAAAATGTTGCTACAGGAGCATTAGTCAGTGCATTCACTCTACTGAATGCCAATGTAGAAACCGCAAATCAGCTTGCCAAACTCACCCTTACGAAGGCCAAGGAAAGGCTCCAAACAGAGTTTAATTTAAGCATGGTGTCCATTCAGGAAGGAAATGATCCGAATGCTGAAATAGAAATTATCAAAACATGGACAGATTGGTATTTAGGAGCCTTGAGTTCAATTGATCATTTGGGATCAACAAGAACATCAGCCTTTCAGGAGGAACTAAGGCAATTTTCAGATGGACAAATTAATCAATTGAAAAAGTAAGCCTAAACATCCTCCTCTGTCCCAAAAAGCGTTTCTAGCTCTACTGCGTTTATTCCTTTTTCTTCATTAAGGAATCGCGCAAAGCTAGCGGTATTTCCATGGGTGAGATAGACCTTTTCTGCCTCAGTGCTTTCGATGGCTGAAATTAATCCATCCCAGTCTGCATGATCAGATAAGACAAAACCCCGATCTGCAGATCTTCTTCTTCTAGTCCCCCGAACTGCCATCCAACCAGAACAAATTCCAGTTCTGTATGGAGAAAATTTCTTCATCCATGGCGTTCCCATAGCAGAGGGTGGAGCAATGATCATGGCCCCATTGAATTCAGATTTCGGGGTTTCCTGAGACACCTTAGGCAAATCATGGATATTAATTCCATTGGCAATCAGCGCTTGATTCGTGTTCCAGATTGCTCCATGGAGAAAAACCGTCCCCAAGGATAAATCGAGATTTTGGATTATCCTTTGGGCCTTGCCCAAAGAGTAAGCAAAAAGCACAGAATTTCTCTTCTCAAAGGCATTCTCCTTCCACCAGGAGTTTATTTGATTCATCACTTCCTCCTGTGATTCCCACTTGTAAACGGGTAACCCAAAAGTGCATTCAGAAACAAACTCGTGGCACTTCACGGGTTCAAAGGCTGTTGAAAGCCCATCATCTTCCACCTTATAATCCCCACTTACTACAGCAACTTTCCCCTTGTATTCTAACCTAATTTGAGAGGAACCGGGAATATGACCAGCTGGATGAAAAGATATGTTTACTCCATTGATAGTCAGGACTTCTCCGAATTGAACGGTTTCCAGATTGATATCCTTGCCCAGCCTTAACCTCATAACCTCACTGGAATTTTGATGGGCCAAATAGTTTTTCATTCCCCACCTCGCATGATCCGAATGCGCATGGGTGATGACAGCCCGGTCCACAGACCTCCATGGGTCTATGAATATCTTAGCCTGGGGACAATAGAGACCAGATTTAGTTAATTCTAGAAGCTGCAAAATTTTACGTGGGAAGTCTAAATCTCAGATAAATCCTGATCTGGCTTTGCGTAAGCATATCGAGCAATCTTCTCACCCCGATGATACTCGTCAAGACCAGAAACAGTCACTGAATCTAAGATATTCAAATCGAGAGAACCATCCTCTCTCAGACCTTTCTCATCTACAAAAATATGCTCGATGCTACCTATAGCCAAAACAGTCTGATTCACCTTGAGCGTTTGAACTTCCACTAACTTACAACCCACCTTTAAAGGGCTAACCTCAACGAAAGGTGCGGGAAAGTCATTCTGATAGACACTTTTAAGGCCAGTTTTCTCAAATTCGCTTCCCTCCCATCTTGCAGAGGTCCAATGCGCCTCTTTACAAAATTCAGGGGTCACATGATTGAGAGTGAAAAATTTCGTCTCGAGGATATTTTCAAGGGTGTCCCTTTTAACCGTATGAGGCCGGAATAGGATCCCAACCATAGGTGGGTTAGCTCCAACATGAAAAATTTGCGAAAATGGAGCAAGGTTGGTTTCACCATTTCCATTTTGGGTACCTATCAGATTTAGACTTTTATAACCTGAAAGGCAGTTGATTAAGTTTCTCCGATAAAAAGAATCGGAGTTTAATATTTCATCATGATTGAAATGACGTGTCATCTCACGATAGCATCCTCGACAGATTGGCAATACTGAATATCGAGTTGATCAATAATATTATCAGGGTAATTTTCGAGGATTTGAGCTTTGGCGATTTGGACCATTTTCTCAAACCATTTTTCAGCAGGAAGTATCTTTCTATGCTTAGTAACTCCGTGTGCCAGCATATCCTTTTTCCAGTGAATAAAATACCATTCCATGGTAGGTTGATGGAAAGCCCTTAAGGAACGCTTGTCAAAAATGAATTTTTCAAAGTCTCCTACTTCTACTATTTCAGCTACGTCGTTAAAAACAGCCTTAAATTCTTCAATGGGAATATAATCTAAAAGAAGCTCACAGATCACGGATTTGTGTTCACTGCTCGCATAGATTCGTGCCGATCTGAATTCTTTTACTAATTCAAAATTATTAATCGCTGATTTGGTAAGTAAATCTGTCATTGGATCAGAGTTAATTAATAAACACCATTTCGTCTTTGCTCTTCGGACTCGGAAACCTCTTCTTTGAATTTATCCAAGTTTGATTCGAGCTGAGAAGCATAATCCAAAGTAGTTCTCAACATATCCTGTTGGGAACCAATCTGTTCTTTCAATCTACACAGTTCAGCGTTCAGCTCGGCAATCCTCTCCTCATATTGCTTGCTAAGCCGTTCCTTCTCAAGTTGGACTTTCTTGAGTTCTTCTTTAAAGAGAAGGAAAGATTCAGGCGGAGTCTTCATATTCACAATTCTATCTACTCGGGACTATACCCACTTCTATTACAATTACTACTTCAATTTGTTTGAATTATCTCACTACTGACATTCCTCCATCGATGTGGAGTATCTGACCCGTCATCCATGATGAATCTTCGGAAAGCAAATAAATACTTGCTTTGCTCATATCCTCGGGAGTTCCCACCCTACCTAGCGGATGCCTCTTGTCTGATGCTTCTTTCTTTTCTGGTGTACTCAAAAGTTGGGATGCCAATGGTGTGTCAGTCAAAGATGGAGCAATCGCATTCACACGAATTTTCTGTGGTGCCCATTCAGCAGCAAGAGATCTCGTCAAACCTTCGACCGCACCTTTTGCTGAAGCAATTCCTGCATGAAAGCCCATTCCCATTTGAACAGCCACAGTACTGAATAAAACCACAGAGCCCGAATCAGATTTTTTTAATCCTCGTAGGCAAGCCTGCAAAGCTTTGACCGCACCGAAAAAATTGACATCCATATCCGATTGAAAATCCTCTATACTCAATCTGTGGAAAGGCTTCAATTTAATCGTGCCTGGACAATAGACTAATCCGTCAATCACCTCTGGCAAACCTTCAAAAGAAGGGTTGTCCTCTGTAACATCTAAGGCCGTGGTACCGTCTCCACTCTTTGAATACAGGAACAAATTGGCCCCTAAAGATCTTAGTTCTTGCGCGACACTTTTTCCTATCCCGGTACTTCCTCCGATAACAACAATATTTTTACCAGTCATCCTCATTATTTATAGTATGGAAAGCTTTTGTCTAAGATTTTTGTTTGTCGTTTTTCCAAAAAAAAATCGGGAAAAACCCGATTTTTTATGTTGGTTTAGCACTAATTCAAAATATTATTTTTCCAATTGGATATATTTCAAGAATTCATTTCGAGACTGCTCGTCATGCTCGAACTTGCCGGAGTAAAACGAAGTGACGGTTGAACTATTGGTATCTTCAACGCCTCGAGAGCTGACACATAGGTGATACGCGTCAAGCACTATTGCCACATCATCTGTCCCCAAAACTTCCTTTAATTCATTTCCGATCTGCATGGTCAAACGTTCTTGTACCTGAGGTCGCTTCGCGTAGTACTGAACTATCCTGTTGATCTTTGAAAGACCAATCACTTCACCCTTAGAAATGTAAGCCACATGAGCTTTACCGAAAATCGGCACAAAGTGATGCTCACAGTTGGAGTAGAATGTGATGTCTTTCTCCACCAACATTTGATTGTACTGGTATTTGTTTTCAAACACCTTAATAGAAGGTTTATTCTTCGGATCAAGCCCGCTAAACACTTCCTTCACATACATCTTCGCCACTCGGTAAGGAGTACCCTTCAAACTGTCATCAGTAAGGTCAAGACCCATGATGTTCATTATTTCCTTGAAGTGCTTTTGAATCAACTCGATCTTGAGATCGTCGTCCATTTCAAAAGCATCTTCCCTTAGAGGAGTTTCTACGCTGGTTCCAACGTGCTCATCCCCTAGTTCTTCGTATAAATTTTTTTCTAAATCAATTGCCATCGTATTCGACAAAGTTTCTTTCTGTTTCATAGAGTTTTACTTTCAACTCAAATTTGGAGTCAATTTTATCCCGAAGCTTTTGCCATATCACCACTGAAATATTCTCAGCAGTTGGGTTCAGCTCCTTGAATTCCTCTGTGTCTAAGTTTAAATTTTTGTGATCGAACTTATTCAGAACCTCCTCTTTAATAAGATCACTAAGGAGCTTCATATCATAAACGTATCCTGTGTCTGGATTAATTTCACCTTTCAGTTCTACGATAAGATTGTAATTATGGCCGTGATAATTCGGATTATTACACTTGCCAAATACTTTCTCATTCTTCTCATCACTCCATGTTGGGTTGTGAAGACGATGTGCGCAGTTAAAATGTTCTTTCCTAAATACGGATACTTTCATCGGTTCATTGAACAGGGTTTTTCTTCATTTTGTTTAATTATTTAAAATAAACTTTAAACAAAAAAAATAAGTTCCTGTTTTTCAGTTGTTTATTTATGTGAAAGAAAGCGCGAATTTACAAAATATAATTTCGGGCCTCCCGTTGACATTCTAATAAAGAACCAATTCCTTTGTAAAATCATTCAAAAACCGAAGCTCAACACCCTTTTGATCCTTCCGATTTTATTTGATTTAAAGCAAACCAAAACCTAAAAATTGGCGCGTACTTTGCCACTACACGTCCCCTATGATTAGATTATTGCTTATGTTGGTCTTAGTGGGTTTTACCACTTTTCCAATGACTCATTACGATCAAGTAATCCTACCAACGGATCCACTAGATCCGGGTGAGGAATTATATATATCACTCAAAGAGAATCATGCTAATATTCCTAATGAGGAAGTGTTTGAACTAGCTTATAACGGCTGGAGTCAATTGCAGGATACGCTCTCCTCAGGTTTATTAACCATTATTGATTTTAGCCTACCTTCTACTGAGAGAAGACTGTGGGTTATTGACCCTTCAGCAAAAGAAATATTGCTGCATACTGTAGTTGCGCATGGAAGAAATTCTGGGGGCCTAACTCCAACCAAATTCTCCAATAGACATCAATCGTTTAAAAGCAGTTTAGGCTTTTATAAAACGGGTGAGACCTATTACGGGAAGCATGGATATTCACTCAAACTCGATGGATTAGAGCCCAATTTCAACGATCAGGCAAGAAAAAGAGCTATTGTCATTCATGGCTCAATATATGCGAGGGAGCAATTTGCCATGAGAACAGGGAGTCTCGGTCGAAGTCTGGGATGTCCTGCTGTACCGAAAGAAATCTCCAGAGAATTGATTGATATCATCAAGGATGGAAGCTTAATTTTCGCTTTCGCGCCGAACGAAGAATATTTACGAGGTTCCCAAATCCTCAATACTTAATTATTTATCTAATTCAGCCAAAAGGGCCTCATCCCTCGCATAAATGTCAGGCCGATAATGCCCCCTTCCAGAGGTATCAGCCCAAAATGTTAGATAAAGTAGCACAACAGGAATCTTGTTTTTGAGGTAAACAGTCTTTTCTGTGGATTGATGCATAGCATCATAAATTTTCTTCTGGGTCCACCCAGGATCGTCTCTCAATAAAATGGCTGCTAAATCTGCTGGATTTTCTACCCGGATGCATCCATGACTCATTGCTCTTTCCTCCTTTTCAAAAAGATACCTGGCCGGTGTATCATGAAGGTAGACACTATGATTATTTGGGAAAATGAATTTTACCAAACCAAGGGAATTCGTCTCTCCTGGCTTTTGTCGAATTCGATAAGGAAACTTTCCTGATTCCCAATCAACACTATTGGCGGAGATCACTTTTCCCGAGTTATCCACTATCTCCATATTTTTAGCGGATATGTAAGCCGGATCTTTTCTTGCTTTGGGTAAGATCTCGTTATGAGTAATGGAGTAAGGAATATTCCAATAAGGACTGAAGACGATATAACTCATCTGTGCAGCAAATATTGGACTCTCGTGGTAACGTTTTCCCACGATTACTCTCTCGGTCAAAAGGGTATCTCTGTCATTGAGAAAGTCCATCTGGTAATTGGCAATATTTACCAATACAATCTGTCCTGTCTTAACGGTGTCTGGCAGCCACCTGAGTCGTTCCATGTTGACCCTGGCAATGTTGATTAAATCCTGAGGAGAATAGTTAAGTCGATCTATGGTCATCCTTCCAATCACACCATCATCATTCATCCCATTTCTTTTTTGGAAGGCTTTTACAGCGACCATATCCAGAGAATCCATTTTGATATTCTGGTCTGCTCTCGGCTCCATAAATTTCCAATAAGCCAATCTCTCTCTAATTTCAGGCATCAGCTCATTAGACTGACCTACTTTGATAGCCCCATTGAGACTTAATTTTTTCCAGTCATCAGGCTGATTTTTAGCATAGGCACTGAGTTGCTTCAAAACCTTTCTTCCATTTTCATACATGAAAAAATCTGGATGCAACTCTTGAAATATTCTTGCTATGTCACCATTTCTCTGTACCTCCCTGAGAAGCTCCAAATAATCGTATCTAGGAACTTTGGAATTAATCTCCCAATCCGCCTTAAATTCATTATGATCAACTTTTCCCTGATGGAGATCCTTGGTCACCTTAAAAAAGGAGTCAGTCAGAATCAATTCTAATTCGGCAAGTCTTATATCATTTTTTGGTCCTTCTTGGACAATAGATTTAATCCTTTCCAAATGGTATTCCTCCGGTTTCAATCCATCAAATTCTACCTGCTCCAGATTTTGAATGAATTGGTCAACCCGCTTACTTATTTTTTGATTTTCAATCCAAACAGGTTGAAAATTCTCTTCTGAATAGAATTTATGGATAGTATTCCCATAAGAAAACCTGATCGGAGCTTCGGAATTAGGTTCGCCGGAAAGTGAATTTTCAAGTCTGGATCTGAGAACTTCAGAGATTGGTTCTTGAGCAGAAGTGACCTCGAAAATTAACAATGCTAAAAGAGAGAATAAAAGCTTCTTTAGGTGATACTCCATCTTACACATCAAATTCCGAATATTTTCTACCAAGTGTCCATGATTCCTTGAGCATCTCTAAGAATCCTCCCATCTTATCCAATGGAATTAAGTTTGGCCCATCGCTCAATGCTTTAGACGGCTCAGGATGCGTTTCTACGAAAAAGCCGTCTATACCCGTAGCAGCTGCAGCCCTAGCCAGAAATGGGGCATATTGCCTTTGACCTCCACTAGTGCCACCTTGACCACCTGGCTGTTGAACTGAATGTGTGATATCAAAAACCACGGGGGCAAACTGTCGCATTGTTGGAAGGCTTCTCATATCCACGACCAGATTGTGATAACCCAAAGAATAGCCTCTTTCAGTCAGGCAAACATTATCATTTCCAGTAGATCTAACCTTATTTACGGCATATTGCATATCCTCTGGAGCCATAAATTGGCCTCTTTTGATTTTTACGGCCTTGCCTGTTCTAGCAGCCGCCAAAATCAAATCGGTTTGCCTACATAAAAAGGCGGGAATCTGAAGAACATCCACTACCGCACCTACCTCATCCGCCTGATAACTCTCATGAATATCAGTAACCAAAGGAACGGAAAGCTCTTTTCCTACGCGCTCAAGAACCTTCAATGATTCGTTCATTCCTATGCTTCTAAAAGAGCCAGATGAGGTTCTATTGGCCTTATCAAAGGATGCTTTAAACACATAATCAAATCCATTATCACCAGCCCAGGATTTTACTTTGGATCCTATTTCAAGACAAATATCAAGGCTTTCTACAGCACAAGGCCCGGCAAAGAGAACAGGTCTTTCAGCACCAAGAGTGATTTGTTCATTGATTTTCATTAATTGTCCCGAAGTCTTCATTTTTTATTGTTCGAATAAAAGTCAAAAATCTCCTCAAGCTTACCCTGAGCGAAAAGAATAATATCTGCCACCTCACGGAATACACCCTTACCACCTTTGGCTCTGGTAATGTAATGCATTTTGGGTTTGATATAATCAATAGCATCCTTTGGAGCCACTGCTAATCCAATTCTTGAAAGGATAGGCAAATCGATCAAATCATCACCTATATATGCTACTTCTTCTGGCTGAAGCATCAAAGTATCCAATACATCATCAAGGCGCCTACCTTTGTCTTTGACACCATGGTAATGAAAATCAAAGTTGAGTTCTTCACACCTTCTTTCTACCACTTTTGATGCTCTTCCAGTAATTGCTCCAACCAAAATTTTATTTTGCCTGATATGCTTTACTCCAAGGCCATCCTTTACATTAAACTTCTTAAGCTCCATACCGGAGTTATCATAAATGATTCCTCCATCAGTCAAAACTCCATCGATATCCGTAATAATCAATTTAATGCGTTTAGAGGCCTCAATGACATCTTTCGGAACTTTAGACATGGCCTGAACGATCAATTCTTTTGTTTCCATTAAACCCTATGTATATCTGATTCTCAATGATTCTTTTGACTCTTTTGGAATTCACATCTTAAGTAAGATGATTCAAATTTAAGCTAAATCCATAGAATTACGTATTAAAGTTGCATGACCTCAAATCAAAGAATTTTAAAGTTTAGCAAGATTTTTGGGTAGTTGAAATTGAAATTTTTACTAAATCAAATCAAATGCAGGAGAACCTGTTGAATGTAGTGCAAGAACCCATACGTGAAGTTCTGGATTGGGTAGACCGAATCTTAAATTATAGCATTTTTCACCTGGGAGAAACACAGTTGACCATTGGACTTATTCTCACCTTAATCATTTCTTTCGTCGCTCTGTTTGTTATTTCGGAGTGGCTGCGAAAAATATTGGTCAATCGGGTTTTGGTCAAATACCAAATGGAGGCTGGAACGAGATTGACCATAGGGACAGTTGTAAAATACCTCCTGATTCTGGCCGGTGTATTTTCCATTCTTCAAACTAATGGAATTGACCTAAGTGCTTTCGGTATTCTGGCAGGTGCCATTGGTGTAGGTATTGGCTTTGGCCTGCAGAACATTACTAATAACTTTATCAGTGGTCTGATTATTCTTTTTGAGCAACCCATCAAAATAGGCGACCGAATCGAGGTTGGAAATGTTTCAGGAGATGTAATTAAAATTTCCGCAAGAGCGACCATGATTGTGACAAACGATAATATTAGTATCATAGTACCGAATTCTCAATTTATTGATAATCAAGTAATTAATTGGTCGCATAATGATCGGAATATACGGTTTAGATTTCCTGTCGGCGTGTCTTACAAGGAGGATCCAGATCATGTTAAAAGGATACTTTTGGAAGTAGCTGAAAGTAATCATGGAGTCCTTCAGTCTCCGAAGGCTGATGTTCTTTTCGAAGAATATGGAGATAGCAGTTTAAATTTTGTTCTTATGGTCTGGACTTCAGATTACATTGACAAGCCAAAAATTTTACAGAGTCAATTATACTTCGAAATTTTCAGGAGATTTAGCGAGGAAGGTATTGAAATACCTTTCCCTCAGAGAGATATACACATAAAATCAGGATTTGATAAATGACGGAAATAGCCTATTTTTCGCATTCAAGTACCAGCTAACGCCGGCCTGAGAAACGCAAAATGAAAAAATTTCTTTTTCTAATATTATTCTTCTCGTCTGTTTCGGCTTACTCTCAGAGTTTCTACAGATTTAAGTATAAAGAACCTTGGTCCTTCTCTGTGAGTGCGGGTGCTACTCAATACTTTGGGGAGCTTTATTCTTTCTGGAAGTATCAGGAAGGTATTCAGCCAGATTGGAATGTTAATGCCGCTTTCAGCTATACATTTGGTACAAATCTTCGGGCAAAAGGAAATTTCTCATACATTAAAATGTCTGGGCAGGATCCCCCAGCTGACCCCAGAAGTAATAGAGAACCGCGAGATTTACATTTCCGCGCTACTAATTGGGAGATAAACGGTACAATCGAATACTATTTCAAACCGGTCAAAGTAAATAATATTACGAGAGAGCTCTGGAATTTCTACATTTTCGCAGGGCTGGGAATGTCCACCAATAATCCTGAAACACGACTTCGAGGCGAATGGGTCGATCTAAGGCCATATCAGCTTGAGAATAATCCATACGAAAAATATATTGTCGTCATTCCGACCGGTGCTGGTTTTAAATATAAGCTGAATGTCTACATGGACTTAACCTTAGAAGCAAGCTATAGGTGGACATTTACGGATTACATGGATGACATTTCTGCGTATAATATTAGCGAGTTCTACCTTGACCTGGTTGATGATTATGTTACTGGAGAAAATCCAGATCGTCTCCGCCTAGCTGTTCGGAATCCCAATTTTATAGATGAATTCGGAGAACCAGATGTCGATAAAATACTGCAAAATGGTGGTAGGATTCGGCGAGGTTCAGGTCTGACCGAGAGATTTGATGGCTACCTGACCGTGAATCTGGGCGTGGAAATATACTTCCCAAGGGATATTTGGGATAACTTCATTTTCAGAAACCGAGTGAACGAGAAGGCATTCAGATTCTGGTAAATCTATACCAGTTCCATTTCCATTTTTACATCGCAGCGACAGTATTTACCTTCTTCAGGGATGACCCTATGGAAACCAAGCTTTTCATAGAGATTTAAGGCTGGTCCTAATTTGGAGTTACTATACAGTACCAATTTCTTTCCACCCATATCCTTCGCTTTTTGGATAATCGCCTCACCTAGAACTCGACCTATGCCCAAACCCTGAGCTTCTGGCTTCACTCCCATCTTTATCATTTCAAAAGTGGCGTCATCTGCTTTTGCCAAGGCAACTGTTCCAACAATTTTGTCTTGTACTTTGGCAAAAATGATGGCTCCCCCTTTATCGATAATGACAGACTCAGGGTCATCAAACTGAGCCTGATCAATAGCCTCAACGGAGAACAAACCCTCCACCCAAGGTAAGTTTATCTCTTTGAAGTGATCTTTGAGATCATTTGAAAAAGGAAGAATCTCTGCACTATTATTCATGATCATTCGGTTTGATCTTCAAATTAATTAGAAAATCTTAGCTTAGGATCAACAAAACGTTTTATCCCCATGAAATATCTGCAGTTCTGCCTTCTATTCTTCCTATTTCTTTCTTTGACACTCACATCTCATGCACAAACTCCAGAGGAGAAGATTAAAGAGTTAGGTCTTGAGCTTCCAGAGGTGGGCGAACCGATGGGAACCTATGTGAAATGGAGACAAGTAGGTAATGTTATATATCTAGCAGGAAATGGTCCAGATGTCTTCGGAAAAGTAGGTGCCGACCTCACTTTAGAAGAAGGCTACCAAGCTGCTAGAGAAACAGGCGTAGAGATTTTGGCAGTGTTGAAGGCGGCTTGTGGTGGAGATTTGAATCGAATCAAGCAATTTGTAAAGGTCCTCGGGATGGTCAATTCCGCACCTGATTTCACGGATCATCCAAAAGTCATCAATGGGTTTTCAGATTTAATGGTGGAGGTATTTGGTGAAGATGGAAAACATGCCCGTTCCGCGGTTGGAGTTGCTGCCCTCCCTAATAACATAGCTGTTGAAATAGAGGTTATTGTTGAATTGAAAGATTAAGATGAAAAAAATACTAATCACCCTCCTCATTGGACTATTCAGCTACCAGGCTAATTCACAAGTCCTTATTTCATTACTACTTGGAGACAAGTTAAACTCTGATGGTTTAGAATTTGGTCTGGAAGGAGGATATAATTTCTCGAATTTATCTGGCCTTGAAAGCAATAAATATTCATCAAACTTTAATCTTGGTTTCTATTTTGATATCAAAATGAAGGAAAATTGGTGGCTAAATACTGGCGTCCTGGTAAAAAGTGCCATGGGTGGCAATAAGCTCACTGAGGGAGATCTGGCCGAGCTTGGTGCCAGAACATATGTTGACCCAGGTGATTATAGTCAGGTAGTTCGCTATTATTCTGTACCGGTACTTTTAAAATACAAATTCGATAACAGGTTCTTTATTGCTGCAGGTCCACAGGCAGGGTTAAGGAATCGGACATGGATTGAATTCAATTCGGATTTCGAAGGCGTAGAGTCTAGGATAAAACAAGATAATAAAGATGATTTCACCAGATTTGATATTGGCGTTACAGGTAATCTAGGTTATCAACTTCAATCAGGGTTAGGTATGAGTTTTGGATTGAAATATTATTACGGTTTCATCGACATCTACAAAGCTGACAACCTAAACCTGTCCAACCAGGGCTTCTTTGTTTTTCTGATGGTGCCAATTGGCAAAGGTAAAGCAGAGTTAGAGAGAGCAGAAAAGGCTCAGTAATATAAGTATGTGTGGAGTCACCTATCTATTCAAAACTCAACGGTTAGGTTTCAAACTTTGGGGAGAAAACGATCTGAAAGCATTTACTGAAATGAATTCTGATCCAGAGACCATGCGGTTCTTTGTTGAGTTAATGGATCATAAAGCCTCGAAAAAGAAAATGATCCAGATGAATAAGATGTATGAGGATCATGGCTATTGCTACTTCTGCGTAAATCTATTATTCACAGGAGAATTTGTGGGAACCATTGGGTTAGGCTACAAGGATTTTGATACTGATTTCGCCCCATGCACAGACATAGGCTGGAGGATTCAAAAGAAGTTTTGGAATCAAGGATTGAGTACCGAAGGAGCCAAGGCATGCCTGAACTATGCCAAACAACTTGGACTTCGTGAAATAGTATCAATGGCAACCATAGGAAACCAAGCTTCCATTCGAATCATGGAAAAAATAGGGATGGAATATTGGCAGGAATTCGATCATCCGGAGCTAAAAGAATCACCGCACCTGAATCCCATGGCTCTGTACCGGATAAAATTGAATGGTGCAGATCAGTAGGTTCTACACTTATCCAACACCTCTTTTTGAAAGAAATTATCAGACTCCAAAACTCGAAAGAAGTCTTTAAGGAAAGAATTCACATTCTTCACATCTGAAGCATCTAAATATAATTGCTCCTCTGCAAGTGCCATAATCCTGTCCTTCTTAGCAAGAAATTCCTGTCTAACCTGTTGCATCAGCTGCGGATCTCTGCAGAAACCCCGGTATAACCTATCGGTAATACTTTCCAATTCCACCAGATTACTAACCTGAGCGTAGGGCGGATTTACAATCCCTGTCATATCAAAGTCATATGCCAATGGAATGAATGTATCATCGCCTATTCGCATGATTTTCTGATTATGAGTAAATAGGCTGGACCAATCTGTATTTCCAATCATATACTGGAACATATCATGACGAACTGAGGCCTCGGCCTCCATAAAGCTTGGCCCGATCTTCTTCTCATCATAAATCGATCCTCCAAATCGCTCTGCCACTAGATCATCGTCCTCGATTATGAACCCGATTAGCTCTTGCTCTTGTTTCTTCTTGTCATCTCCATTGACAAAGGTGATTTTAATTAAACGCGTAGGGAAATAGTAAGGTGTTACTTCTTCAGCGAGTTTGTAAGCTAAGAATTCCTTACCTACAAAGTCCAGGGCATTTTTATTTTTAGAGCATGGGAATACTACTTTCAGGCCCTTCTGTCCACTGAATGGAGTTCCTTCACGTGACTTTTTCTTTACCTTCAGACGCATGGGCGGATAGTAGCAGTTTTCCAATCGAAAATTCCCCCGGGTTCGAATCTCTGCATCTACTTGCTCCCAAGTCCCATCTTCTGTCATAAACTCCACCGAAGTGTCCATGTAGGTGGAATCATTGGTCTTTTTGCGAAGCTCCTTGATAGAAAATGACATCTTCATTTCCAGTGGCTCCTGCGTCGCAAAAAGTGGAGCCATTTTCTGGGCTTTTAAACCTGATATTACAAAGAATACTGTGATCAACCCGACCAAAATTCTTCTCAAAAAACATTTCATATCTCTATAGTTTTAAATTTCCTTGGTATCTATTCTCACCAAATCATCCTCTTTGACCTGAAACTCATCTAAATGGATGTCATCCAGACCATGCTGATCAAAGGGATTCTCTAACTGCTCCTGAACATTAAATAGGGATATCAAAATGAAGGTGGAAAACAAGCACAAAAAGTACAGCACCCAAATATCCCATTCCCCTATTCCTGAACTCATCCTATAATACAAAGAAGGAGAGTAAATAACCGGATATAAGTAAATAAAAATCAAGCAGTAAGCTCGAATACTTGTAGGGGTCCTATGTTCCTTTATGGCCCCTGTATTTTCGATCCCTACGTAAACATCACGAAGAAATCCATGAATTTTTAATGATGGCCCAATCTTAAATAGATTTCTACGATCATCTAAGAAGGCTGTGATCTTTCCAACCTCTTTTCTTACTGCTTCAAAGTCTAAGGTCTCAGGTCCTAAATAAACTGTCAATAACCTTGAGACTTCCAGGATATGCGATCTAACTTGATTTCTTTCTTCAGTACTAATTTTTGTATTACTCTGAATTCCAGCATCTGTAGTAATTAAGCCAGTACGAAATCTTGATAAAAACTCAAGAGCCTTTTCTCGCCTTTTGAAGGCACTTCGGATTGTAAACACCAGAGGAAAGATGATCGCAATACTGATCATCGTCAAGTCAAAATTGTATTCAAAATCAAAGGTGACTGTCAGAAAAACAGCGAGAGCCGTTATCGCTAAAGCAATGAAAGTCCTCTTATTGATGATGGATAAATATTTTTCCATTTAGCAGATTCAAAAAATCAATCATGAGCATCGAACTAATGCTCCCAGAAATATAAAAAAATATTACTTCCCTGAAGGATTTTCTCTGGCTTCCCAAATTCTCATAAATAACATATGAGCCATTCTCCTAGCATGTTCTTTTGCAAAATCTGCATTTTCTCCGTCGAAATACCTGGTCACAGTAGCGAACCAAAGCTCTAGCCAATTTCCAAAATGCACCTGGTCAATGGTATTTTTGACCTTATTATCAACATCTCGATGGACTTTATTCGGATTAAACTTTCCTCTTCCAGGTCCCGATTGGAATAGAATCATTTCCCAAAAATCAGAGAGATGCTCCAAATGATGATCCCAATCCTCAATTACATGATTGAAAACCGGTCCCAGTCGATCATGCTCTCTAACTTGAGCATAAAACCTTCTGACCAGAAAATCCACATCCTTTCGATCTCTAATATCTCTGCGATCCATTAGCGGTAAAATTAGTCTCTTCACCTCATTTGACAATGGCCTCTCATTGATTGTATATTGAAGTATGTCCAGACTCTACTTTCTAATCGCCTTTTTGATTTTGGCTTCGCCAAAGTCATTTTCACAAACGAATCCATGTCAAAGCCCTGAACAACGCCATTTCGACTTTTGGGTGGGTGATTGGGAGGTATTTGATACTCTTGGAAACAAAATCGGTGAAAATAAAATCCAGCAAATCGAAAATGGATGTTCTCTTCAAGAAAGCTGGAAAGGCACTTCAGGTTCTAATGGGACCAGCCTTAATTATTTCGATCCATCGGATTCAAGTTGGAATCAGCTTTGGCTGGATAATTCTGGAGGAATTCTCAAGCTAAAAGGTAAAATCGAAAAACCTGGACTTCTAAGAATGAGTTCTGAGCCATCAAATGGCCAGATCAATCAGATCACCTGGACTCAACAGGAAAATGATGATGTCACTCAACAATGGGACATCCTTAAAGAAGATGGGACCCTAATTCAAACCATCTTTCTTGGGATCTATAAAAAGCAATAAATACCGGGCTGATTCGTATTTAATGCATTCGGCTTTGCTCCCAATGAAGAACATTTACTCTTATCTTCTTTTACTTTTTTTACTTCTGGCTTGTTCAAATAGCTTTGGTCAGAAGGCCAAAGACACTCCGATTGCTTTCGAAGATGATCTGGAGCTGGAATGGAGAGACAGCGAGGACACCGCATATCTCGTAGCCAAAAACAAGATTTATGCCCCCCTCGAGGTTATCCTTACCATCAAAAAGAAAAGAAGCGAATCCTTTTTGGTACCGGCGAAAGGAGAAACCATTTTAATCAGTCAACCCAAGGTGATTGTTGGAAAAAGGTCAGGTACCATCCAGCTGGATTATCAAATCGGTTACCACATGGGCCATCCAGACGTGATCGATATCGATGAGGATTATTTGTATGCCCTGCCTTTTGAGAAAGGCCAGAGCTACATGATCGGACAAACCTGGGGAGGACGAGCCACACATTACACCCCAGATTCATATTATGCAGTAGATTTTCAGTTGGCCACTGGTGAGCCTGTTCATGCCGCTCGTGAAGGTCAGGTAGTGAAAGTGATTGATTGGTTTACCAAAGAAGGAGGGGCCGAATTAAGTGCGGCTGCAAATGAAGTGGTCGTAATTCATGAAGATGGGACGATTGCTTCATATGTTCATTTGAAATACAAAGGAGCCGTAGTAGAAGCTGGTGAAATGGTGGAAAGAGGCCAGCTATTGGGATATTCAGGTTCCACAGGCTATTCCACAGGTCCACATTTGCACTTTGTGGTTCGAAGGGACGACAATAAATCCATCCCCATTTACTTTGAAGGCTTCGAAGGTAAGGTTCTACAAAAGGGAGAATTTTATTCTCACTGATTAAGTTTAGGAATCATCACATCCGGGAAAAGAGTCGTCCACACAGAAGAGGTTGCAGAGGACTTGAATTCTTCTAACTTCAAATCATTCTTAGTAAAGGAAGAGGAATCCTTTGAAAATTTTTAATTCAGCAACATGCAACCCATACCTATTAGAACAACAGTAATTGGCTCCTACCCTTTCCCAGGATGGCTGGAATTCGGTTCCCAAAATTTAAATCAATTTGGAAAAGCCGATATCGAAGAAATGATCGATGATGCGGTTTCCATAGCCATCAAAGACCAAGTGGATGCAGGTCTGGATGTAATCACGGATGGTGAACAGACCAGACTTGATTTTAATCTTTCTTTCTATGGATTTATCAAGGGATTGAAACCAAATCATGAAGAAACCAGGAAATTTGGACCTCCAGCACATGATCAGAGAGGAAAGCATTCTATAATCGAAGAGCTGACTGCACCAAACGGTCTGGGTGCGGTGGAAGAATATAATCGACTGGCAAGACTTGCACCGGAAGGACCAACCCTCAAGGCTTCCATTCCAGGTCCTTATACATTGTCGGGCAGAATGATTCCTGACGGAAAAATCTACAAAGACCGTTTAGATGTTGCTGAAGCCTTGCTACCATTCGTCCATGATGAAATCGTGGCTTTAGTGAATGCAGGATGCCAAGAAATAACCGTGGATGAACCCTCGATGTCCTGCTATGCCTACAAACAAGACACAAAACGATTTGTGGATATTTTTAATCGAACGATCGCTGGAGCGGTTGGCAAAACAAGGCTTTCCAGTCACTTATGCTTTGGAAACTATAAAGGAAGAGCCGTGGGATATAGAAAACTTTATCCCATGCTTCCTGACTTCTTGGATTTCAATGTGGATGAAATTCATGTGGAAATGGCTAATCGGGAGTTTGATGAAATTGAACTGTTAGCTGCATTTGCAGAGAAAATGGATGTTGGAGTTGGTGTGGTCGATGTGAAAAGTTATTACATCGAAACTGTGGAAGATGTGAAGGAAAGAGTGAAAGCTTGTCTGAAATATGTTCCTGCTGAAAAGCTAGCCATTGCCCCGGATTGTGGGCTTAGCCAAACTGCTCGATGGGCAGCGAAAAAGAAACTTGCTGCTATGTGCCAGGCTGCAGTTGAAATGCGATAATTGGGAAAAATGAAATATAGCTATCAACAATTGGCAAAAATGATTGACCATTCTTTGCTTCATCCTACCATGACAGATGAGCAGCTGGTTGAAGGGTGCCAAATCGCTTTAGATTATGATGTGGCCGCGGTTTGTATTAAACCCTATTTCGTCAAGGAAACAGCAGAAATTCTTAAAGGCTCGAATGTCGCCGTTTGCTCGGTGATTGGATTTCCTCACGGAAATAGTACTACAGAATTAAAGGTCCTAGAGACTAAAAAAGCATGTGAGGAAGGGGCGACTGAGATCGATATGGTTGCGAATGCAGGAAAGGTTCTCGGTGAAGATTGGGATTATGTGAGCCAGGAAATTCAAGCTATAAATAGCGAATGCTTAAAACATGGAACAATTCTCAAAGTCATTTTCGAAAATGATTTTTTAACAGAAGACAGGTTCAAAATCAAGCTCTGCGAAATTTGTACTGAAGTTGGAGTTGCCTTCATCAAAACAAGCACAGGCTATGGTTTTGTGAAAGGGACAGATGGAAAATATTCCTATCAGGGAGCGACTGAGCATGACCTGAAACTTATGAAAAAGCATGCTGGCCCTGAAGTGAAAATTAAAGCTGCCGGAGGGGTAAGAACACTCGATGGATTAATCAAGGTAATGGATCTCGGATGTTCCAGACTTGGTGCCTCGGCAACCGTTTCCATTCTGGAAGAGGCAAAAAAGCGCCTAGGCATGACCCCAGGTAAAGCCACTGATTTAGCAGCAAATTCTGGATATTGAAATGATAAAAGCCTTTCAAAAAGATCACGCCCTTCTACAGGATATCCTAAAATCCAAAGAGGCTAAAACAGGCTTACGGACTTGGTGGCTTGGCCAAAGTGGTTTTCTGGTGCAATGGAATGGGGTCCACATACTTTTCGACCCTTACCTCTCCGATAGCCTGACAAAAAAGTATGCAGGGACCGAAAAACCGCATGTTCGAATGAGTGAAAGAGCCATCGATCCTGACCAGTTGGATTTTATTGATGTCGTGACTTCATCGCATAACCACACAGACCATCTCGATGCGGAAACCTTAAAACCGATTTTCAGAAAGAATCCAAACATCAAGTTTATCATCCCAGAAGCAAATCGGGAATTTGTTTCGGACAGAGTGAATTGTGCTCCAAGTTTTGCTTTGGGAATGACTGAAGGAACCGAAATCTCATTCTCTGCCGATGTGAGCTTTTCAGCATTGGCTTCTGCTCATAACGGATTGGATCAGGATGAATTTGGGAACAATAAATTCCTTGGATTCATCTTAAAAATAGGTCCCTACACACTTTACCATTCAGGAGATACTCTTTGGTATGAAGGATTGGAAGAAAAGGTTAAAGCCTTTAAACCGGATATCCTTTTTTTACCCATCAACGGCAACAAACCTGAAAGAAAAGTAGCTGGAAACATGAATGCCCAAGAAGCAGCAGAATTCGGAAAGGCTGTAGGATCAGGAACTGTGATCCCTCACCATTTCCATATGTTTGAATTCAATACGGAGAATCCAGAAAACTTCCTGACAGCGGCAAGAGAGCGAGAAATTGACCATCAGGTTTTAAGAATTGGAGAGTCATTTAGTCTAGAATAAAATGGAAAGAAGAAGTTTTATCGCCGCCTTACCACTAATTGCCAGTATCGAATGGAGTGGCATTGATGCTACAAAATCACCCATTTCAAGCAATGGCTATAATTGGAGTACATTTTATCGAAGAGAGGGAAAGGTTTGGGGGAAAAACCCTGCAGAGGACATGAGCAGATATGCAGAATCGGGTCTGAAGGCATTTGAACCCGGGATCGAAAACCCTGAAATGTTGGAAAAACTTATTCCAGAAATGAGAAAGCATGGTATTTCTATGCCTTCCATGTATGCTAATTCAATTCTCCATGATGAAAAAGAAGTAGAAAAATCAATTCAGAATATTCTATCCATCGCAGAAGTAGCAGCACCATTTGGCTGTAAAATATTTGTCACAAATCCCTCTCCGATAGACTGGAATAATCCTGTAAATAAATCCGATTCTGAACTCCGACTGCAGGCCTATGCCATGAATCGCTTGGGTGAACTGTTGAGGAAAAAAGGCATTACCCTAGCCTACCACACGCATGATATGGAATTGAGAGCTGGAGCGAGAGAAATTCATCATGTTCTTCAAAACACTGACCCAAAGAATGTTGCCTTCTGTTTCGACACGCATTGGGTATATCGCGGATCTGATAACTCAGAACTTGCTGTCTTTGATATTTTGAAAATGTATGGGGATAGAATAGTAGAATTGCATCTTCGTCAATCCAAAAATGGGGTATGGCAAGAAGTCTTTAGCGCTGAAGGTGATATCGCTTATGGAAGAATTGCGAATGAATTAAAACAGAAGAAAATTCGCCCACATATCGTGATTGAGCAATGTCTTGAAAATCAAAGTCCAAACACAATGGATGTTGTAGAAGCACATCGAAAGGACCTAGCTGAGATTGAGGCACTATTTAGCTGATCCTATCCGCTCGCTCCTTGAAGTAGGCCAAGATAGTATTCTGCTTGCTCCGGATTCCCAAGATTCTTATTGAGCAGATATAAATTTCTAACCACCGTGACTGTGGGTTTTTCTTCAAAAGCTCTCTCAAAAGTCGCGAGAGCATCCTCTTCTTTTCCGTTGACAATTTGGGTGGACCCCAGGTTCACTAAAGAAGCATAAAGATCCGAAACTCCAACCTCGATAGCTTCGGCGAAATAGTCCTCTGCCTTTTCGAAATCCTTATCATAGAAATAAGAAATCACCCCTAAGTTGGTACATACCACCCCTTGATAGCCTCCTAAATCATATGCTTTTAAGAGATATTCCTTTGAACGAATCGTATCACCTACTTCGATCAGTGATTCGCCAAATGCTCCATAAAAGGATGGATACTTTTCTTCACCTCCAAAGTCATCAAACCGAGGGAGAATGGACTCATATCCATCGGAGGCTTTTACGTAATCCTCTTCCTTAAAAGCAAGATTAGCCAGCTTCATATCTTTCACAAATCTCACTTCCTCCATGTCGATCTCTTCGTCGTCTGGAAAGTATTGTCTTGCCGTCCGTTCATCGCCTTCCTGGAAATACAAGAACCCTAATGCTCTGCTAACCTCCCGATCTGTACTGTAATCCAATGCTTTTTTGAAGGAGGCTATTGCTCTGAGATTCTCATTTTGTTTATCATACAGAGTACCCAGGGCTTTATAAAGTGCAAAATGATTGGGCTTTGGTGCTTTCAAACCATTAATGAACCACTCCTCTGCTTTAGGAATATTATTCCTACTCATTTCTACATAGCCTAATTTCACAAAGGCAAAGGAAGAGCTTGGGTTTTCTCGTGTACTCTGTTCTAAAATACTAATGGCTTTAGTCGAATCACCCAGACCCAAATAAGACTCGGCGAGCGATCCAAGAAATTGTGATACGCCTACCCTACCCGCAATGATTTCATAACCTTTATCCAATTCATTAACCGCTTCTTGGAAATACAATTCAGCAGAATCTGGATTAGTTCTCCGAATCTGAGCTCCTAGCTGTCTCAACTCATCTCCATAAAACATATGGGTTCTCCAGCTATTTGGAGAAGTTTCTACACCGGATTTAGACAATGTAAAATTACTTTCCCAAACTTTGGCTCGATCAATGGTTTTCCATGAAAAAGCTAGAATAACTGGAACAAAAATGATCCCGAAAATCCAGGGAAGCTTTGCGGGAGCATACTTATTAACCAATAGATATAGCCCGTAACAAATCAGAAAACAAAATGCCAACGAAGGTACGAACTGGAACCTTTCTCCGAGATTAGATCCTATGATTAATGAGCGGGTTAGGTTAGCAAAAATTGAGAAAGTAGCTAAATAGAAGATAATCCCAAAGCTGATTATTTCTCTCTTTTTTCCCAGCTTAAAAGCAAAGTAGATAAGCCCAGCAAAGAAAATAAAGCTCAGCCAAACGATGGGATTCGAGAAAGTCTGAACGGTCAGTTGGCTAAACGAATAATCCCAGGAAAGCGGATGAGGGACAAAAAGAAGCTTGATGTATTGGAGATAAATATAAAGGTTGGTGGCGATCAGCTCAGCTCCCTCAGCATCATAGAGGACACTATTGATCATGGAATTGTAAACTGTACTCGCTTCATCTAAGATCACTGCCCGAATCCCCATATAAATTACCACAGCAACCAAGAATGGAATCACTCCTTTGATCGAATCGAGTAAGCTTTTATTGAAGAAAAAATACCCGATGCACGCTACCAAAGCCATCAAAGGGATGGATTCTTCTTTTGAAATCAGAGAAAAGAAGAATAGGGTTCCCGCTAAAGCCTGAATCAAAAGAGGTGGCTTAGGACCTGCTTTGGTCCAAATCAAAATGGCAGAAAATGCAAATAAGGAACAGAGCAAGGTGTCCCTACTTTTCACTGAAGCAACTACCTCGGTATGAATAGGATGGACCGCATAAAGCAGAAGTACCAAAAGCGCCAGCCAAATGGGTAGCTTCTTCAACTCAAAGAGATGAACCAAAAGAAGCCCAATCACGGTGAGAACCAAGGCATAAAGGACAATGTTGACCTTGTGACCAATAGGCGCAGAAAATTCGCCAGAAAATTCATTTTCAATGGCAAAAGTCAACAGGGTGAATGGTCGATAGATACTTGTATTGACAGGATTTATTTGAATAAAATTCATCGAACCATACTCAAAAAGTTCCTGCCAGTTATCCAGTCCTTGCTTGGTTACTCGATTAAAGTGGGAGTAAATACCGTCGTCGGCACTATATCCATAATCATGGGTATGAATGTAGAGTAATGACCCGATTAGGGCAATCAAAACAACCCAATACGTCGGTTTGATATTTTTCATTTAAATCTTCCCTTGGATATAATAAATTGGATTAGGTCTAATGCTAAGAAAAATCAATTATACTCCCGATCCAATTTTTTCAAGGCCGTTTGCACTTGGCTCAGCGGATATCCACCAAGAATGGCGCGATAGTTTCCACTTGGATGAATTACCACAAAGCTTCCGCAGGGATAAGGATATTTGAAAAATTCCTCTGAAAAAGTATTTCCTGGATCAGGTTTCCACATTCCTGGATTTGCATATTTCTCCAGACCTGCTGCATTTGAATAAAGGTAAACAGGAGGAGTAGCATTGAACTTTTCAGACCATTTCATTAGAGATTTATGCTCTTTGTCAAAGGAATTAGCATTGTCTCCGGCACCGGAAGAATTGCATTCGTCTTTTCCTGGGTAAAAAATTACAAGAAGAGATTTTCCGGATTGAAAAGCTTCTGAATTTCCCGTGGCCTCATAAAACTTTTCAGGATCAACTTTCCCAAAGGGCATTCGATTCACCAAAATTTTGCCGCCCTCCTCATATGGAATTCCGAAGTAAGGACCTTCCAAAATCTGCTTCTCGAAGTATTCCCGACTTACGGTTCGTCCCATTTCATCCCGATATCCAGTCTGAGCAACGAGCTGAAGGGTGAGACACATCAAACAGAAAAAGAAAATGCTACGCATGGCAGCAAATTATACCCAAAATCCCAAATCGAAAAAATAAGTATTCAGGATTTATGCAATGCAAGCAAGTTTACGCCATCTCCAATTCTCGCTCTTTTACTTTAGCCGAGCTCTTTCTTCTTTTCTCGGACTTCTTAGTTCTCTTATTCCACCAGATCAGGGTACCTGTGATCGGCAAGGAGGTGGCCACTAGACAGGCCAGAAACCAAATGAACTTGGTGGCTTTGCCAAAGATTTCACCCGTGTGAAGATATTTCACCGATCGCCCGATTCGCTGTCTAGTAGGTAATTCAGAAAAAAGATTTGCCTCAACTACACTGAGATCCTCAGGGGAAAGCACCAGGTTATCAGAGCCAGCCGGAGCAAAAATTCCGGTTTGGTATTTACGAACCGAAATTGGCTTGGAGACCTCTTTATTGATGGTTATTCGGGTATTGCCCTCATAGTCAACCACTTCATTTGAGACCGCCAAAATATGATCTAAAGAATGTGCAGTCGCCGAGGTGAAAACTGGTTTTGGTTTATTTTTCTCAGCTTCTCTTTCTGCTTCAGTTTGATAGGTATCCCATGTCTTCTGCCAGCCTTCCCTGTACCACTGGAAAGACCAGAATAGCCCTGTGGCTGACATGATAAATAACAAGGCAAGAGAATAGAATGCCAGCGTGTTGTGCAGGTCATGGTTCACTCGTTTCCAGTTTCCCGACCACTTAATTTTCAATCCTTGCTTCCAACTTTTCAACTTATTGGGAAACCAGATGACGATTCCAGTTAATACACCAAGCAGGAACAAAGTTGTTGCGATACCATTTATGAATCGTCCCAATTCTCTATTGCTCATACCCTCAAAAATTGGCTCCTCAATTCGATCGATCAGCAACCAACGATGTAGACTGAACATACTGCTCATAAACTCTTGGGTAGAAGTTCTAACCGAATTATCACCCAGAATTTCAGCTGTATAAGGATCCACGTAATAAGTGGTGCCCCTCCCCTCTTCTTCCGCACCTTTCATTGTGAATTGTACGCTTCGGTCCTCTTCAGAGGTCCAAAAGACTTGTATTACATCCTTGTCTAACTCTTGTTCCAGGGTAGTCTTGATCTCATCTGCGGAAAGCTTTTCACCACTTACCTCCACGAAATAGAGCTCTGAGTCGAAGGTTTCTTTTATCTCCGTATTGTAGACGTAAATCGTCCCACTAAAGCAAACTGCGACTACAATTAGTCCACAAATTAAACCAGCATAGAGATGGATCTGGTTGAAAACATTTCTAACCGACTTCCAGGGAGAATTTTTCTTGGACATGGATGATTTAAAGCGTTTTACAGTTGACAAAAATAAGTTATGAGATCCATTATTTAGATTAAATCCAAAAAAAGTTTTTGTTTAGATCAAATTTAATTAACCAATCATCCAAAATTCTACTGGACCATCTTGTCCGACCTCGTATCTTTCTGAAAAATCCACTAGTCATGAAGAATTACTTCCTCCCTTTGCTCCTACTAATCCTGATTTCTGCTTGCTCAAAACCCGCAGAAAAAGCTCTTCCAAATCTTGATCCCGGTTTCCAAAAAGTGCTGGAGGCACATGGAGATTGGCAGAAATTCCACAATGGAAAAGCCATGAGCTATCAGATGATTCATGAGACTAACCTGACCAAGGAAACGCACTTCATTAATCTTCAAACAAGAGAAACCCGTATTGATGCAGCCAATTTCCAGATTGGATTTGATGGAAAAGACGTTTGGATTAGCCCAAGCCGGGAATCATTCGCAGGGAAATCCGTGAGATTTTACCACAACCTTTATTTCTACTTTTATGCAATTCCTTACATTTTCACCGACCCAGGGGTAACTGTTAGCAAGGTGGAAAACAAAATGATGAATGGAGTTTCGTACGAAACCTACTCTGCGAGTTTTGATCCTGATAAGGGTGATAGTCCTGAAGACCAATACCTAATGCTCATTAATCCTGAGACTAATCGATTGGAGTATTTGCTTTACACCGTCACCTACTACGGAAACCCAAATCCAAGTTTGAGTGCTTTGAAATATGAGGATTATCGGGATTCTGGCGGACTTTCCTTCCCAAGAATCCTTACTGGTTACACGTATGACAATGATTCGACTGGTAGAATTCGATACCAGGTAAGCTTTGCTGATGTATTGGTTTTGGATGAAGAATTTGAAAAGAGTCTCTTCGAAAAGCCGGAAAATGGGGTTGTGACTGATTAACTTATTTCCTCAATTCTTACTTCAGTCGTCAGCTTTGATTTAGCTTCGCCAAAAAAACTACCCTGTACTGGTAGTGTCTTTATAGGATCAGCATGAAATGCCAAAGGGACATAATTGTTTCCTACCAAAAGACCTAAGCTAGGGTCAAGTCCTATCCAAGACGCTCCAGGGACATAGACTTCTAGCCAGGCATGTAATTCATGTCCTGCTTCGATTTTTGGGTTAAATGCATATCCGCTGACGAAGCGAGTGGCTAAACCAAGCATTCCGAGCGTATGCATTTGTAAATTGGCCAAATCACGGCATGATCCTTCTCTTTTAGAAAATGTGAATTCTGGAGTCCAAATATTCTCCTCCTCTCTAATCACATGCGTCCAACCCTGGTAGATTCGAGAAGTGAGCTTCACTAGGAAGTCCAAAAGATTTTGAGTGTTAGCATAAATATCCAACACCTCATTTATATAAAGAGGACTATCTTCTTTTCGAATAAATGGCCTTAAAAAAGTGTCCTCCTCTTCAGAGTATGTGAATGCTGGAATCCCTACCCCTTCTGTTTTGGATTCAAACTCAGGATCTATCAAAAAATTAAAGGGGTTGAATTCCTCTGATTCGATGGTGATTTCATTTTGAATGGATAAGGAATCAAGAAATTCACTAAACCAGATCTGGGAATACTTATTGCCAAAAAGATCAGTCCGAATAGTCTGACCATCGGGCACTGGGATTATACTCAGATCGCTCTCGATCAAGCGTTGGTGAGACTGAATCTGAGGTATCAAAAATAAATTATGAGGAGAAAGACTCACTTCTTTCTCGTATTCATACTTTGTAAAATGGGAAATCTTAAGCCTCAGCATAAATTAATCCTTGGGCCATGGGATTTCCTGCTGATCGAGCGAATTACTTAAAATTTCTGCAGGAAGATCTTTAATGGCATTTTTCAGCCTCCCATTCCAAAAGTTCGAAATGTGCTCTAGTTCATCTCTGGTAAACCGTCGCTCTGATATTCGATATTGATCATTTGGCAGAATAACCGTATCGATAGGAAAATCTACATCATTAACAGAAATCCTGGTCGCGTCAAAAGAAAGAAAAGCACACTTTAGCGCATATTCGAGGGAGTTTTCATAGGAAAGCGACCTTTTCAGCACAGGATTACCGAAACCTGAATTCCCGATAATCACAAATGGTGTTCCCGGCATAACTTCAATCCAGTTTCCTTGAGGATAAAGTAGATACAACTTGGGTTCCTTATCATCCTCTAGTTGCCCTCCGATGATAGAAAATAGATTAAAATCCAGTCCCGATTCTGCCAGATGATCCTTGTCTTCATCAGCCACAGCCCTAATCTGGCTACCAAATTCATTCACCGCATGATAAAGTTTGGTAAATGACTCATCCTTGTTCTCAATTACTTCAGTAAAGTAAGTAATGGCCTTATCCCTTACCGAGCGAAGGCCTGAGGTCATGATGAAAAAGGAATGCTTATCCCGATTTACCGTAAAAACTTTTTTGGCAGAGGTCGTTTCAGTCCCTGTAGTGATGCGGGTATCTGATAATCCGACGATCCCATTCTTGGTTTTGATCCCGAGGCAGAAGGTCATTATTGTGGTGTTGAATGCTGCGCAAAGTTATCCCTAATTGTGAAGAAATTACTATCTATTTTATCGGAAATACCATTGATTTTTATCTGCAAATCATCGAGATATTCATGGAGTCCATAATCTATAATTTCCTCAACATCAGCATATTCCAGCTTTGATTTTAAGCTTCCGATGGCTTTTTCAGCTGAATTTTTATAACCCTCCGCATCGCTTCCTGAAATTTTATGCAAGCATTTCTCAGCTTCCCTAATACAGAAATAAATAGATCTTGGAAAATATTTATTCAAGGTCAGGAATTCTACCACACTAGAAGGATCGATATTTCCATAAACACGTCTATAGGTATTAAAAGCAGTTACCGATTTTAAGAGTGCCATCCAGTGTAGAAAATCAAGTGGGCTTCCCACTTGATCCTGATTGGGAAGTAGAATATGATATTTTACATCTAGAATTCTCGAGGTCTTATCAGCCCGCTCAAGATACTGACCCAGACGACTAAAATACCAGCCTTCTACTCTGGCCACACTACTATCTGCTAATCCATAAATAAGGAGAATTTGATTTTTGATTAGTGAGAAAAATTCCCTTGGGTCATCCTTCTTCCAAACTTTCTTCTTCTGGCCAGCCTGCATAAAATGATACAGTTCATTGGTCTTCTCCCAGGTCTCTTTACTTAAATTTTCACGGATTATTCTGGCATTCTCGCGAGCATTTCGAACTGCCGAAAACATGGAATTAGGATTGTTTTCATCAAATCCAAGGAAATACAAAACTTCTTCGCTTGTATAATCCTGACTCTTCGACTCATAAATATGCAAATCACCAGTAGCAGCCACCAATGGCCTCCATTGTTCTTTTAGCCCTACAGGCAAATCCTGCATAAGATTAAAATTCACATCGATAAATCGTGCATAATTCTCAGCTCTTTCCAGGTACCTACCTAACCAATAAATACTATTTGCTACTCTACTAAGCATAAATTCTTTTTTTAGTACAAAACCCAAGTATCCTTACTACCTCCTCCCTGGGAGCTATTCACCACCAGTGAACCTTTTTTCAAGGCAACCCTTGTCAAAGCACCTGGAATCACTTCGATTTCATTTCCATAAAGGATGTATGGTCTCAGATCTACATGTCTCCCCTCTATTCCCTGTTCGCAAAGGGTGGGAACTGTAGAAAGTGAAAGCGTTGGTTGAGCGATATAATTCTTCGGATTATTCTTTATCAATTCCCTGAATTTATCATGCTCTTCTTCGGTTGACTTCGGCCCTATCAACATCCCATATCCACCAGCAGCATTGGTTTCCTTAACAACCAAGTCATGTATATTTTCTAGCACATGCTCCCTCTGTTCTTCCTCCCGACAGAGGTAAGTGGGCACATTATTTAAGATGGGCTCTTCGTTTAGGTAATACTTGATGATTTCAGGAACATACGCATAAACCGCTTTGTCATCCCCGACTCCTGTACCCGGAGCATTGGCAAAAGCAATATTTCCCGCTTTGTATGCTTCAAAAATTCCAGGTATGCCTAGCATTGAATCCGGATTAAAGGTCATAGGATCGAGAAATGTATCATCGATTCGTCGGTAAAGAACATCTATTTGCCTCAGTCCATGGGTAGTCTGCATATAGACCTTCTTACCCTCCACTAATAAATCCACACCAGAAACTAACTCTACCCCCATTTGAAGTGCCAAATAGGAATGCTCGAAGTAAGCAGAATTATATATCCCCGGTGTCAAAACACCTACAACAGGTTTCTTTTTATCACTCAAAAATTGGAGCATGTTGAGAAGCTTTGTAGGATAGTTTGAAACTGGCATGACCCCTTGTTCATGGAAAAGCTCTGGATAGATTCTCTTAATTATCTCTCGGCTTTCCAACATATACGAAACTCCAGATGGACACCTTAAATTATCTTCAAGGATGTAATACTTACCATCTCGATTCTTAATTAAATCCGTTCCGGTTATATGACACCAAACGCCCTTTGGAGGAGTTAAACCAATACAAGGCTCCAGATAATCTTTGCTCTTTAGGATTAATTCACTTGGAACTATACCATCCTTGAGAATACTTCGTTCATTGTAAATATCCTGTAGGAACATATTCAGGGCTTTCGTTCTTTGCTTTAAGCCCGATTCCACTTCTCTCCATTCAGAATTCGGAACTATTCTAGGAATGATATCCAGGTGCAATATCTTTTCAAGCCCCTCATTGTCATGGTAGACATTGAATGTCATGCCCATTGAACGTTGCGTTTGATTCGCAGAGTGCTGAAGGTGTTTCATCTTTTTTTGAGGAATTTTCTCTAAACGTTTGAAAAATTCCTGATAATGAGATTTTACCTTCCCGTCACTTGTGATCATTTCATCACAATGATCTCCAGCAGAATAATTTTCTAATTTCATTTGGTAAAAATCTTAATAGGTTTGGTGATGGAGTATAAAAATTAATTATAAAAATAACACACATTCAAGGATTATCTTATGAATAGTAATATGCCTAAATATCCGGGAAAGATGGATTTCATTTTTATAATTTTTTCTATGAAACCGCTCCATTTCGAATTTTAAAGTAATTTCCCAAATGGAAAGACCGTCAAGAATTTCAGCTCTCACACGTTGGGTAAACGGAGTAACCCCATGGCAGAGGTTTAAAGATTTCCTTTTCATTCTTATCGGGGTTATCATGGCGAGCATAGGTCTGAAAGGTTTTTTACTTCCCAACGGATTCTTCGATGGTGGTGCTATGGGAGTTTCGCTTCTGCTCCAGATCATTACCCCTCTTGGGCTTTCCACTTTGATCGTACTGGTAAACCTTCCTTTTATTCTGCTCGGCGCAAAGCAATTTTCTATCCCTTTCGCCATCAAAAGTAGCCTTGCCATTTTCGCTTTGGCATTTCTGGTTCATTGGATTGAAATCCCGGCAGTGACTTCTGACAAGCTCCTGATAGCAGTTTTTGGAGGATTTTTCCTTGGCAGTGGAATCGGGTTTTCTATTCGTGGTGGAGCTGTAATCGATGGAACTGAAGTTCTTGCTATTGCAGTAAGTCGAAAAGGTAGTCTGACGGTAGGAGACTTCATTACAGTCTTTAATGTGGTTCTTTTTTTAGTTGCAGCCCTTTTTGTGAATCTGGAAACGGCTATGTATTCCATGCTCACTTATTTCTCGGCTTCTAAAACGGTGGATTTTATCATCAATGGTGTAGAAGAATACCTGGGTGTGATGATCATGTCTCAGTTATCAGATGACATCAAAGCCATGATCGCTCATGATTTAGGTCGTGGAGTCACTGTTTTAAAATCTGATGCTGGCTATGGGAAAAACAATGAGCATTTACCTGATAAAAAAGTGCTTTTCTGCGTGATTACCAGACTAGAAGTCACTCGGCTACTTTCCGCCATCGAAAAACTGGACCCCAAGGCATTTGTGATCCAATACCCAATCAAAGACACCAAAGGTGGGATGATTAAGAAAAGGCCTTTGCATTAAAAAAGCCTCCATAAAGGAGGCTTGAATAATTAAGACACTGTAGAACCGGGAGCAGTTCCTTCGTGGGGCTCGATAAGCTTTAGCTTTCCATCTTTATCCTCTGCCATCAGAATCATTCCTTCGGACTCTATCCCCATCATTTTTCGAGGAGCTAGATTGATCAACATGGTCACTTGCTTACCTACCAAAAACTCAGGAGTGAAGTGTTCAGCCACACCACTCAAGACAGTTCGCTCTCCCAGACCTGTATCTACCTTTAGTTTGATCAGCTTCTTGGACTTTGTCATTTTTTCGGCCTCCAGTACGGTAACAACCCGCATATCCAATTTCACAAAATCATCGAATGAGATAATATCTTTCATTGGCTCAGCAGGAGCATTTGCCATTTCATTTTCTTTCTTAGCGTCCATCAATTTTTGTATTTGCTTTTCAACAACAGCATCTTCAATTTTCTCAAATAATAACCCGGTTTTCCCAACAGCCTGACCTGCTTTAACCAATTCTGAATCTCCCGCATCTTCCCATTTCTTATCTTCCATACCGAAAGACTCATAAAGCTTCGCGGCAGTAAAAGGAAGAAATGGCTCAGAAAGGATGGCCAAATTAGCCGCAATATTCAGGGCTATGTTTAGAATAGTTCCCGTTCTGGCTTCATCAGCTTTGATAGTTTTCCAGGGTTCAGTATCTGCTAGATATTTATTTCCAAGCCTTGCAAGCTCCATCATGGTAGCCAAAGCTTCGCGGAATCGATATCTTTCCAGTGAATCTGCAATTCTTTCAGGAAATACCTTCAGCTCATCTAAGACTTCCTGATCGTAGCTGGACAACTCAGCTTTGGCGGGAACCGCCCCCTCAAAATACTTATGAGTTAGCACAATGGCCCGGTTGATAAAATTCCCATAAATGGCAACAAGCTCAGAGTTATTTCTAGCCTGGAAATCCTTCCAGGTAAAGTCGTTATCCTTGGTCTCCGGGGCATTTGCTGTCAGCACATAGCGAAGGACATCCTGCTTTCCAGGAAATTCCTCCAGATACTCATGCAGCCAAACGGCCCAGTTTCTGGAAGTGGAAATTTTATCCCCTTCAAGATTCAGGAATTCATTCGCAGGTACATTGTCCGGAAGCACAAAACCACCATGAGTTTTCAAAATCGCCGGGAAAATAATGCAGTGAAAGACGATGTTATCCTTGCCGATAAAGTGAACGAGTTTCGTCTCCTCATCCTTCCAGTAAGGCTCCCAATCCTTTCCTGTCTCGGCTGCCCATTCTTTGGTAGCGGAGATGTAGCCAATAGGCGCATCAAACCAAACATAAAGCACTTTGCCCTCGGCTCCCTCTAATGGAACCGGGATCCCCCACTCCATATCTCGTGTCATAGATCTGGCCTGCAGACCATCCCCGGCTTCTAGCCAGGATCGGCACTGACCCAAAACGTTATTCTTCCAATCGTCTTTGTGCTCTTCGAGAATATATTCCTTCAAGAAATCTGAGTAACGCGCTAAATCCAAAAACCAGTGCTTGGTTTCTTTAAGAACTGGAGTTGATCCACTCAGCTTAGATTTCGGATTGATTAAGTCCAACGGATTCAGAGAGCTTCCGCAATTTTCGCATTGATCTCCATAAGCATGTTCATGACCACAAACAGGGCATGTTCCTTCTATGTATCGGTCCGCAAGAAACTGTTTGGCCTCTTCATCATAATACTGTTCTGTGACTTGCTCGATGAACTCTCCTTTGTCATGCAAGTCCTTAAAAAGTTCCTGAGCTGTAGCGTGATGACCCTTATTTGAGGTTCTGGAGTACTTATCAAAGCTGATCCCGAATTCCTCGAAACTCTTCTTCATCATTCCATTGTAGCGATCGACGATCTGCTGAGGAGTGAGTCCTTCTTTCCGCGCTTTGATAGTAATCGCTACTCCATGCTCATCAGAACCACAGATGTAGGCCACATCTCGCTTCCGACTTCTCAGGTATCGAACATAAATGTCCGAGGGAATGTAGCATCCGGCCAGATGACCTATATGCAATGGGCCATTCGCGTATGGAAGTGCTGAAGTAACAGTATATCGTTTGAAATTCTTTTTGCTCATTGGGTGCTTGAAAATAAGGCGATAGCCGCTAAAATTCGACTGCAAAGATAGAAAAATAAGGTGAGCGGAAACCTTATCCGTTCACAAATTCCTCACGCGCTTCTTCGGTCAAAACACCCTGATAAATAATGGAAACAGCTTGTTCGTAAAGCTCTGCAGGCGTCAGGTTCATTCCACTCCTAATCAAGTCAGGAAACTGCGATTGAAAGTTCGGATCGATAAGAGATTGTACGGCTGAAGCATAAAGCATCACGATTAAGCTCACATTTAGCTTTGGGTTTACCAAGCCTTCCTCCACCCCTTGAAGAATCAATTCATAAAATCTGACATAGGCAGACTCATTGATATACTCCCTTAAATCCTCCCAAAGGTCTGGCGCAAATTCTCGTAAATCCGCGAATAACTCGGGATTGATTGGGGCTAGGTAGGTGGCGATCGTAGTTAGTGTGGACTTAAGCTTGAGCGGAAAAGGAATGTACTTGTTATCCTTGATGGCTTCGACTTTTGAAGTCATTTTGGTTTTGAGCATTTCGAAGGAAGCTTCCAAAAGCTCCAGTTTACCCGGATAGTACTTGTACAAAGTTTTTTTGCTCATGCCTAAAGACAAAGCAATATCATCCATAGTTGTATGCTTATATCCCTTCTGAAGGAAAAGATCATAAGCATTAGATAATACCTTGGTTTCGTTGCTGCCGTGCGTACTCATGGGGATAAATCAAAGGCAAAGATAGAAAATCCGATAGCCTCTTTTGGATTAATCCAAGAGCGGTATTTAGAAGGTTTAATTGATTGTCCTTTGTGTACTCAAATTGTATTTTTACCCTCCCAATACCACAAAAATGACCAGACAAGAGGCGCAGTCCAGAATCGAAGAGCTTTCCAAGCAGATCAATCACCACAATCAGCTATACTATCAGGAGAGTAAATCAGAAATATCCGATTATGAATTTGATCAATTACTGAATGAGCTAATTGGATTGGAAGAAGAATTTCCTGAGCTGCTAAAATCAGATAGCCCCTCGCAAAGAGTTGGTGGAACGATTACCAAGGAGTTCGAAACGGTGGAGCATGAAACGCGAATGCTGTCTCTGGGCAACACTTATACCCTCGAGGAATTACAAGCTTTCGATGAAAGAGTAGAAAAAGGTCTTGGAACCAAAGCTTATGAGTACTTCTGTGAGCTAAAGTTTGATGGAGTGGCAATTTCATTGGTTTATGAAAACGGAGAGCTGATCAGGGCGGTAACTAGAGGTGATGGTTTCAAAGGAGATAATGTCACGGAGAATGTGAAAACCATCAGGAATATTCCATTGAGAATTGATCATGAGAACGTTCCGGCAAAGTTTGAAGTTCGAGGAGAGATTTTCTTACCGGTTTCTGAATTTGAAAAGATAAATGCTGAAAAAGCAGCAGCCGGTGAGGCATTATTAGCTAACCCGAGAAATACTGCTTCTGGCACCTTGAAAATGCAGGACAGCGGCGTTGTGGCTAAGCGAAGGTTGAACTGCTATTTCTATCAATTGCTTGGAGATGAAATTGGGGTTGAAAGTCATGAAGCCGCCATTCACTTAATTGAAAATTGGGGTTTCAATGTGTCCCCGACATATCGAAAGGTGGACTCTATGAGTGAAGCCATTGAGTACATCAGCGAATGGGACCAAAAGAGATTTTCTTTACCCCTGGAGACAGATGGAGCGGTATTAAAGGTCGATAACTACAATCAAAGAGAAGAACTCGGATTCACTGCCAAAATTCCAAAATGGGCCATAGCTTATAAATACAAGGCAGAAAGTGCGATCACTGAGTTACTCTCAGTCACTTATCAGGTAGGAAGAACAGGAGCGATTACTCCTGTGGCTAATTTGGCTCCTGTATCCTTAGCGGGAACTACCGTCAAAAGAGCTTCTCTTCATAATGCAAATGAAATCCTTAGGCTTGATCTCAGAGAAGGTGATTTCGTTCATGTGGAAAAAGGCGGAGAAATTATCCCCAAGATTACTGCGGTTGATCTTTCCCAAAGAAAAGAAAACGCACAGCCGATTCAATACATTACACACTGTCCGGAGTGTGGTACCGAGTTGGTTCGTAGAGAAGGCGAAGCCAAGCATTTCTGCCCAAATACTAAAAGTTGCCCACCTCAGGTTCTGGGGCGAATTGAGCATTTTGTGAGCAAAAGAGCCATGGATATCGACTCCATGGGGTCTGAGAGAATTCGGGCTTTGCTCGAAAGAGGGTTTATTAAAAACTATTCAGATCTATATTCTTTAGCTGACAAGCAGGCCAGCCTGTTAGGCCTTGAGATGTCTCAGGGTCAATATGAAAAAGAGGGTGAGGGACTTCTTTATATCAGTGTAGAAAAGGCCCTGTATGCACTAACGGATGGAATCTCGGTGAAGCAAATCCATGATTTTCTGGAGGAGCATGCCGAAATGCCTTTCCAGGAAACCCTGAAACTTTTCAAGCAAGCTATCCGAAATTGGAAGAAGAAAGTCCCAAGCAACACGGGAATGGTGGAATATCTGCAAGCTCACATTCAGGATCACCCTGAGTTCCCGAAGCTTGAGGATTACCTACCAGTGGCATTGGTTCTTGATTTGCTTTTAGGCCGGCGAGTATCCATCGAAGAGCTTACTGAAATCAGTAAGAAAAAGGGAACGGTTCACGGCATGATGCTCATGTTGGATTTAGAAATGAGCGATTCAGTCAGAGAAAAGATTAAAAAGCTGAAAGCGAATACTTTCCAGGAAGGGGTGATCAAAAACATGATCGAAGGAATAGATACTTCCAAGGCTCAACCTTTTGACAAGGTTCTTTTTGGGCTGGGAATTCGAAACATTGGGGAAAATACAGCTAAAATTCTAGCCACCTATTTCGGTAACCTGGAAGCCTTGAGGGAGGCGTCTGAGGAAAAGCTACTGGAGATCAATGGCGTGGGAGAAACCTTGGTAAAAAGCTTAAAGGAATTCTTTTCCGACCAGGATAATCTGGATGCGATTGAAGCCCTAAAGTCTCACGGATTGAATTTTGAGATATCGGAAGAGGATAATCAGAAGCTTGGTGATCAGCTCACTGGAAAGAGAATTCTCGCGAGTGGAAAATTAGAGAACTTCTCACGCGATGGAATTAAAGAATTTGTTCAGTCACATGGCGGTCAATATGTGAGTAGCGTATCGAAGAATCTTGACTTCATCATTGAGGGAGCGGATATGGGACCTAGCAAAAAGCAAAAGGCTGAAAAGCTTGGGGTGCCCATGATATCCGAGGCTGAATTCTTGGCGATGGTTGGAAAGTAATTTCAGTATCATTAAACCATTTCTGGGAAAATTGAATTAAAAAGAGAAATTTTCAGCATGAATAAATTCTACGGTACAGGAGTCGCTTTGGTTACACCCTTCAACGAGGATCTTTCCATTGATTTTGATGGATTGAAGAGACTAATCACACATGTCAGTAATGGCGGGGCTGATTATTTAGTGGTCATGGGTACCACAGGTGAGGCGCCCACTCTATCGAAGAATGAGAAAGTTAAGGTTTTGGCCAAAGCCAAAGAATTCAATACCAGCGGACTACCCATAGTTTATGGCATCGGTGGAAACAGTACTCAAGCCGTAATTGACGAAATACAAGATTCGAATTTAGAGGGAGTGGATGCTATTCTTTCCGTAAGTCCATATTACAATAAGCCTACTCAGGCAGGCATTCAGGCTCACTTTGAAAAGATAGCTGATAGTAGTCCCCTCCCAATTATTCTTTATAATATCCCAGGCAGGACCATGTCGAATATGGAAGCGGATACCACTTTGGCACTGGCCAAACATCCCAATATAATCGGTATCAAGGAAGCCAGTGGAAAGCTGGATCAATGCAGAAAAATTGCTTCCCAAAGACCTGAAGGTTTTCTTCTCATCTCCGGTGATGACGCTATGACGGTCGCTATAAATGAGCTCGGCGGTGATGGAATAATTTCAGTTTTGGCTAATGCCATTCCGGAGGAATTCAGAAAGATGTGTCACGGCTCTGACTCTGAAAAAAATGAAGGGCTTGCTGAAGTGGATAAATTCAATGAATGGATGTACGCAGAAAGCAATCCTGTTGGACTTAAGAACCTCTTAAAGCATCTGGGGATTTGCGGAGATCAGGTGAGACTACCTTTGCTTCGAGCCACAGCAGAACTAGATCAGAAAATCAAAAGTCTCCTTTAGTGTGCAAAATGCCCTGTCCATCTCCCAATTAAACTCTCTGATTAAGTCTTCACTTGAAGATAATCTGGAACCTACTTATTGGGTGGTTGGTGAATTGACTGATTTTCGCGTGGCTGGTCAGGGCCATGCTTATTTTGAGCTGGTGGAAAAGTCTGGGAATTCCATTCTAGCCAAAATTAGATCAAATATCTGGGCATTTAGCTATCGAGAAATCAGCCAAAGATTTCAAGAAATGACGGGGACCAGTTTAAAAACTGGAATGAAAGTCCTTGCCAAAGTTGCAGTTACTTTTCACCCCGTTTACGGCCTCAGTGCGAATGTTAAGGATATCGATGCTTCATTCTCCTTGGGTGAGAGAGCACGCATCAAACAGGAAACCATTGACAGACTTTCTAAAGAAGGGCTGATCAATTTAAACTCTGAAATTCCACTCCCTCCCGTCATCCAAAGAGTAGCTATCATCAGTAGCTCCTCGGCGGCAGGTTATCAGGATTTTGTCAGGCAGCTTGAGTCTAATTCTTCTGGATTTAAGGTCTATCATAAGCTTTATCAGGCTACGCTACAGGGAAACACCGCTTCAAAAAGTATTATTCAGGCCTTAGATGCATCAGAAATTGATGCAATGAGTTATCAGTTCAACGCGGTCGTAATTATCAGAGGAGGTGGGGCACAGCTGGATTTGGATTGCTTCGATGAATATGGGCTATCGCAAAGAATAGCTACGATGAGATTTCCGGTATTGACTGGAATTGGTCACGAAAGAGATGAAACGGTAGCTGATCTGGTGGCACATACTCCATTGAAAACACCAACCGCTGTTGCTGAATTTGTCCTCAGCAGCTTTCGGGAGTATGAGGAAAACCTAAGAATAGCTTCAATCCAAATCGAAAGATTGACGAGAAGCCATTTTCAGTTTGAACAGACCCGTCTGGACAATTTTCTCAAAAGCATCCAAGGTGTTTCTGAAAGATTGACCCAATCCAGCCTTGAGAAAGTAAATTCTTTAGGGAGTCAAATTGAATTGATTTCTAAGAATCAACTACAGTTAAGGTCTTTGGAACTTTCACAAATTGAGAGCACAATCCAAAACCTCAATCCGGCTTCGATAATGAAAAGAGGGTATTCTAGAACAGAATTGGATGGCGTTCCGATCAATAAAGTGAATATCGAACCCGGGGATTCTATTAAAACTTATACACTTTCGAAGACCATAGACAGTGAGGTAAAAAAAGTAAAAAGCCATGAGTAAACTAAACTATGCCGAGGCACTTAGCCGACTTCAGGAAATTCAATCTCAATTGGAATCTGGTGAAAAAGGAGTGGATGAGTTATCAAAACTGGTAAAAGAAGCCGCTCAGCTAGTCAAAGACTGTAAGGCCAAGTTAAAGACCACAGAAGAGGACATTCAAAAAGCATTTGAAGAGGATTGAAATACAATATTTCTAGTAAATCCAAGTTTTAAGTGAAAAGTCAATTACTTTTGCTGGCATATTTCTTGTGCCCTGAAAATCAAGCAAAAGCAAGACCTCTTAAGGCTCCTTCTGATGAAAAAACTATTCGCTATTCTTGTTTGCAGTTTATTGTGCTTCAGCACTTTAGATTCCTTTGGACAAAACTTCTATAAAGAAAGAATATCCCGTAATCATATAGTGTCCATCGGAGTAGGCCCCTCCTTTGCCTACCTTGATAATGGAGGCCAGTATCGTGATTTTGATTTTGCGATAAAGCCTTCAATTTCAGCCTCTGTAATCAAGCGGATGACCCCAGTTATTGATTTAAGAGCTACCCTTGGAATTCAGTGGATCGAGAGTGGTGGGAACCCCTCTACTAAAGCCCGAGATGAGTGGTTTTTAAACGGATCCTCCTTCACTGCCAAAGGTTCATCAGTCTATTTTGATGTGATGCCCACATTCAATTTAGTTTCCTTTGATAATCATATTTATCGAAGTAAAGTAAACTTTTATGGAGGTGCTGGACTCGGTGTCATGTTTACTCAAACTGAACAAAAAAAATCTTTCAGTGAGGAGGAGCGACCAACAGATAATTCCATAACAACAGGTTTTGTACCTGTTCGTGCTGGATTAAGCATAAAGATTGGACCTTACTCTGATATTGCAGGAGAAGGAACTGCACTCTTTACATTTACAGATAATCTGGACGGAAACATTGGCTTCAACAGATGGGGCGATCATCTCTTCCAGGCCCAGATAGTTTATCGCAGGTACTTCATTCCAAAGTCTCTCGCAGGGAATTAAACTCGGGATTTTGACTTGACTACTTCAAGAAATTTTCTAGGAACATTGATCAACATGTTTTGATCAATTCCTGGTACACGAATCACGAAGTAATCCTTATTACCTTTTTCTATGCATTCGCCTGTCATATGCTGAAGTGGTCCGGCGATGACCTTAACTTGCTCTCCAGGGGCAATTTCAGAGCCATCAGTTTCTATATCTACTCCGGTCTCCACTACCCTTTTGATCACATCGATTACTCGCTCATCAATAGTAGCATGTTCTCCTGAAAAGTGAACGAATTTCACCGCACCGGGGACCTGTAAACATTCCCAAAGCTGATCTCTGCGAGTCTTAACAAAGACGTACCCATTAAAGAGGGCCTTCTGCACTTTCTTTTTTCGATCAGACCATTGTCGAAGCTCTTCCACAATAGGTAAATAAACCTCCCATCCTCGCTCCAGAAGTCGATTAGCTACTTTCTTCTCGGATCTGGAGGTAGTATACATCACATACCATTTCAAGTCTTCCATCTCTATTCAAATTTGGGTCTACGAAATTATGGAATCTTTGAATTAAAGAGAAAAAAGGCAAATAAAAACCTCCGAAGCAATGCCTCGGAGGTTAATAAAAAAAACCACCAACCTTAATTCGATTATGCTCTCAATTTGCGAATCTTCAAATTCATCCGATCCGTCAGCAAGTACATAACCGGTACAATTACTAACGTAAGGAAGGTTGCAAAGGTTAGCCCGAAAATTACCGTCCAGGCCATCGGACCCCAGAAATCTGCATTATCTCCTCCGATGTAAAACTGAGGATCAAATGAAGACAGCAAACTTCCAAAATTTATATTCATACCTATCGCAAGAGGAATCAATCCAAGTACCGTTGTAATCGCAGTAAGCAATACCGGTCTCAAACGTGTCTTTCCTGACTCTACGATGCTCATAGTCAAATCTTCAAAGGATAATGACTCCCCGTCGGCTATTCCAAGCTCGGCTCGTTTTCTAGTTCTCACCAGGTTTGTATAGTCAATCAATACAATTGCATTGTTCACCACAACCCCTGCCAGAGAGATGATTCCAATCCCTGTCATGATCACAACGAACTCCATGTTAAATATTGTCAAACCAAGGAATACACCAATTGTACTCAAGACGACAGAGGCCATAATAATGAATGGTGTAGTTACCGAGTTAAACTGAGCTACGATGATCAAGAAGATCATAGAAACAGCAATCAAAAGGGCTTGAACAAGGAACGCCATGGATTTAGCTTGCTCTTCTTGCTCTCCCGTAAACTTTACAGAAATCCCATCCGGTACGTCGAAGCTAGCCAAGGAAGCCTGAATTTGCTGATTGATTTCAGTCGGGTTATACCCATCTAAGACATTGGAGTAAAGTGTAATTGCCTTCTCCAGATCTTTTCGCTTCACAGAACCATAAGTAGATCCATACTCAATGTCAGCTACAGCCGATATAGGCACTTCTCTTTTGGTACCAAACTTATCTCTGAAACCGATTTTCTTATTTACAAGGGTACTCACATCATATCGATAATTCTCATCCAGTCTTAGCTGAATCGGATAATCATCTTCGCCTTCCTTGTATTTCGAAACCTCTAAACCAAAGAGAGAGGTTCTCAAATCTGTGGCAATGGTCGAAGTAGAAAGACCAAATCGTCTTGCCTTATCTCGGTCCACATTGATAATCAATTCAGGATTTCCAAGAGAAAGATCCGTCTTCAATTCTTCAATTCCAGGGATATTCTGCTGCTCAATAAATTCCTGAGTTTGCCCCACAAATTCAATAAGCTGCTCGTAATCTTCTCCTACAAATTCAAGGTTAATCGGCTTACCTACCGGAGGTCCATTGGTTTGTTTGTTGACGGTAATTAGGACTCCAGGGTATTTCTCAACCAGACTTCTGATTTCTTCCATCGCAAGGTTTGTGTTTACCCCTTGACGATCGATATAATCTACGAATCCAATTGTAATCTTGGCCTTGTGAGGCGTTGCCTCGTTAGATGGACCTTCCGTTGGATCACCTGTTCCTTCGCCGACTTGGGTAATCACAGATTCCAAAATATCCTGATAGTCAGCCAACGCGACCATTACTTCATCCTCCATTTCATCGACAAAGTCATTGGTAGCTTCGATATCAGTTCCGATCGGGAACTCTACAAAGACATTCACCAATTGAGGTTGATTGTCTGGGAAGAAAAGAACCTTGGGTGATCTCACAAAGAAGATCATGATCGCAGCAATCAAAAGAACAAACGTTCCTCCAAAGAATGCATAAGGTCTAAAACCGGTAAGAGCATACTTCAAGGTAGATTCATATATGTTTTCAAGCCTTACCAGAAATACAGTTTGGAACCATTTGATGGCTTTGCGAAGTACGAAAAGATTAAAGAGTGTCAAGATGGAAGCTACCGCCAACAATGAACCAAGGGCAGTCACTCCAACCAGGTAGAAAATCACTGAAAGGATAGCAAGAACGCTGGCCACGATAAGACCTTTTCTCTTCGGCTTCTCCTTCATTACGTCTTCCACTTTCATGAAAAGAGATGTCAAAACGGGGTTGATTACCAAAGCCACAAAAAGAGATGAAGAAAGAACGATGATCAAAGTGATTGGCAGGAATTTCATAAACTCCCCGATTAAATCATTCCAAAATGCCAGTGGCAAGAACGCAGCAAGGGTAGTCATTGTAGATGTGATAATCGGCCAAGCCACTTCACCAACACCCTCTTTAGCAGCCTGAATCGCAGGCTTTCCTTCGGACATCAATCGATATACATTCTCCACTACCACAATCCCATTATCCACGAGCATCCCCAATGCAAGAATCAAAGAAAATAGAACCATTAGGTTCAAGGTGATTCCAAATGCATTTAGAATTAGGAATGAAATAAACATGGAAAGCGGAATCGCAATACCCACGAAAAGCGCATTTCTGAAACCCAGGAAAAACATCAAAACCAAAACCACCAGGATTACCCCGAAAATGATGGAGTTCTCCAGGTCACTAACCTGAAGTCTAGTCTGCTTGGACTGGTCATTTGTAATCGTGATTTCTAAGTCTGGTGGGAACCTGTTTGCCTGAGTTTCATCGATCAGCTCCTTGATTTTATCAGCTGCATCAAGCAAGTTTTCACCTGATCTCTTGACCACATTAATGGTCACTACTGGTAGATTTTTACTTCGGGCATAGGTAGCTCGGTCCTTATAGGTATCCTTAACTTGAGCCACATCTCTCAAATAGACAATCTTCTGATTATCCGTCTTAACAATGATATTTTCAAGCTGCATCGGATCAGTGAATTCTCCGTCAACACGAAGAGTTCTTTGGAAATCACCAGCCCGAATATTACCACCTGAGATCGTCACATTCTCCTGCTGAATGGCTTGAGCAATGTCATTAAAGCTGACACCAACGGCCTCCATTTTATATGGGTTCGCGTTAATTTGAATCTCACGTTCAACAGTTCCTGCCAGATCAGCACTGGAAATTTCACTCAGTTTTTCAATTTCGTCCTCAAGGTATTCACCGAACTTTTTTAGCTCAGTTTCAGAATAATCCCCTGAGATGTTAACATTCATGATTGGGAAATCAGATGTATTGACCTCTAAGACATTTGGATCCTGATCCAGATCGGTCGGAAGTTCACTCTTGGCCTTATCCACCGCGTCCTTTACATCCTGAAGGGCCTTTGTGATTTCTATACCCGGGTTAAATTCAACCACTATGGATGAAAAATCCTGGACAGAAGTCGAAGTAATATCCTTAATATCATTCAAGGACTTTAATTCCTTCTCAATCGGACGAGTGATCAGGTTTTCCATATCCACTGGAGAATTTCCAGGGTAAGGAGTTCCTACGTAAACAGTTGGAATTACGATCTCCGGAAAACTTTCCTTCGGCATGGTTCTATAGGCACTGAGTCCCAGAACCGAAATAATTAAGGTCAGGATAACTACAGAAGTTGCATTGTCCACACTGAGGCTAGACAACCCAAATTCTCTGACGGTTTTCTTGTTTGAACTAGCCATTTTAAAGCTGGGCTATGTTTACATTAAAATTATCTCCTACTTCTCTAAAACCTTTGTCTACAAGCACCTCACCAGCATTTAAGCCAGATAGTATTTCTGTTTCCATTTCAAAAGTTTGCCCGCGGTCTACATATTTTTTCTTCGCTACTCCATCCTCGACTACAAAAACATAATCTCCTCTATTATCACTTAGGATCAAGTGACTTGGGACCACTATAGCATTCTCGTTTTCATAATCTCTAATTTTCAAGACTGAGATCATATTTGGTTTCACATTGGTTAGTTGAGGAAGGAATACCTCCACTTTAAATGTTCTATTGTTAGGATTAATCACAGCACCAACGGAGGATACCTTGGTGGCCAATTCCTTGTCAAGATTGGGGAAAAAAACATTCACTGAATCTCCTTTATCCAAAACACCAATGTAGCTTTCAGAAACATCAGCTTCTATGTACAGATCGCTTTCACCAATGAATTGAAACATTGGGGCACCAGGCTGTACAAGCTCTCCTATTCGAACATTGACTGTTTCAATAGTTCCCGTAAATGGAGCCCGAATCATGGTTTTATCTAATTGGGTTTCCAAAGAAGCGAGGCTTCTCTCGAGACCCTCTTTACGATTTTTTGCTTCGAGATACTGAATTTCAGTACCGATCTCCTGCTGCCATAATCTCTCCTGCTTTTGAAACAGAGTAGTTGCAAGGTCTAGCGTTGTCTTAACCTCATCGATATTCCTTTGGATAACTTCAGAATCAATTCTAGCCAATAGTTGGCCTCCATTAACTCTCATTCCTTCGGTTACTGGAATTTCCAAAATGGTTCCTTGACTCTCAGAGCTGATACTCACATTTTTCTTTGAAAGAACTGATCCTGTTAATTCAACATAATGCTGAAAAGCTTCTTGCTTAACATCCGCCGTAGTTATTAGAACCGATTTCTTATTTGCCTGAGCAAACTCCGGATCTAACGTTGCTATCTCCTTTTCGAGTTCTGTGATCTGAACCTGAAGGTCGCTGGCCTGACTTTTTAACGCAGCAAGCTGGGCTACCTTCTCTTCTACAGCACCGCCATCGGCTGCTCCCGCGCAAGCATACAATATGCCAGCTAGAGCAAGAATTGGTAAGGTTTTTAAGGTCGTTTTCATAATGATTGTATTCTTAGATTTGAAAGCTATGTTTCAAATGGTGGTTAGTTAAAAGTTTAAGTCTAGTTGTAAAATTCCGAGGGCTCTTTCGAGGTCTACTTTTGCGATTAAGCCATCATAAAGAGATGATATATAGTTAATCTCAGCTTGCTTCAAAGCAGCATCTGCATCCACAAGCTCAAGGTTGCTTCCAACCCCTTCGTTATATTTTATCTGAGCAATGTCAAATACCTCCTGTGCCAGCTTCATGTTCTCATTTTGAACACGAAGAATGCTGATGTCATTTTGAAGGTTTTGCTTCGCCTCATAAATCTCCAGAGCAATATTATCCTGCAAGAAGAATTGTTGGTTTTCCAACTGTTGCATCTGCACTCGGTTCTTCTGAATTCTCGCACTTTTAGAGAGGCCGTCGAATATCGGGATGGACATGGTAACTCCTAAAAGAGAACTGCTAAACCAATTGATCGAATTGAATGTCCCGCCTAAAGAGTTCCCTGCTCCGCTCCTCTGATAATTACCATTGAAGGTAATTTTAGGCATGTACTGAGCATGATTATTCTGGAAATCCAGTCTCGTTAATTCCAGATTCTTCTGCAGTTGATCCTCCTCTACTCTTCTCAATCCCTCCATGGCAAGAAGTGCATTCAGCTCCTCTTCGGGATTTAAGTCCTGCAAAGTTTCAGTAATCTCGATGTCATACTGTTTTGGAATGCCCATATTCAGTTTGAGAATTTGCTTACTGACTTCGTAAGCGGTCTGGGCTCTTGCTAGAGAAGAGGATGTATTATTTCTCTGAACAAGAATTCTGGTCACATCTACTTTTTCGGAAAATCCTGCTTCATTTAAGGCTTTAGTCTCCATCAAAAGTGTATCCAATCGGCCGAGATTGGCTTCTGAAAGTTCGATGCTCCTTTTATTGACGAGAACCCCGTAATAAGATTTCTTTACGGCTTCGATTACATCGTTTTCAGTTTTTTCAAGATCAAACTGGGTCAATTCTGTTAGAGTCTTCGCAGCTCTAAGACCCACAAAGAAAGATCCATCGAAGATCATCTGACTAACTGTGACTCCCAGACCAGAGGAGTAATTAACGCCAAATCTAGCCGGTATGACATCGCCTGGATTACTTGGATCACCAAATGGTGGTTCATTTGGAAGAAAGACCACCGGAATCTCAGGATTGTAATTCAAGTTAAATGAACCGTTGATTTGCGGAAGTCCGTCTGCAGTGGTTTCTTTTACCGTTGCCTTAGAAATGAGCATTTCAAGCTGGGCGTTCTTTGCGTCCACGTTATTCTCCAATGCATATTCCAGACTCTCTTTTAGATTTAGCTGGAGTACTTCTGTCTGAGCCCTCGTGTAACCGACGGCTGAAAGAAGTATAATGAAGGTGGTAATTAAGTTTTTCATAGAACTTTAGCAGTTGGGTTGTTCTCTTTTTTGTTTTTATAAGCTTCTCTCCCCTTCTCCGTAAAAATCCCGTGGAGGAAATGATCCATCATTTCAAGTTGGATATCCACGATATTTTTATTTCCCTCTCGAAATTCACGTGATTCGAAAACAGTATTGATTTGATTAATTCTCATTCTGGAGAGAATATCACTGTCTATTTCAGGTCTGAAATAGCCTAGTCTCTTTCCTTTTTCAAGCACATTCACGATGTCCTTTCGGATCACATTTTCCTTGAAATCCTGGAATATCGCCCAGGTCTGAGGAAAGTACTTCTGAATCTCTATAATCACCATCGGATTCATATTCGTAAGCCTTTCTCTCATAGCTTGAGAGGTGTAAAGCAGATTTTCAATTACACCGTCTTCGCTATCCAACATGGCCTGAAGATGATCATGATCTCTAGAAAGCATCCTTCTAAAAGTCGAATTCACCAGATCCTTCTTGTCTTTGAAGTCTTGATAAATCGTCTTTTTAGAAATACCCAGCCTCCGAGCAATGTCATCCATGGTTACATTTCTGACACCTAATCGGGTGAACTGTTCTGACGCAGCATCAATAATTTTATCTCGCATATCTCCGCAAATTTCAAATCAAAACTACGGAAACTATCAAAGAGTTCAAAGTTTCCCTGGTTTTTCACAAAAATTTTATGTTGTCTTAACATTAATAATGCTTCAAAAGCAGATTTCTTTATTCGAATAACATATTTAGACAAAATATAATTTTGCTTCGCAATCGATTGCGAAGCCTACAACTCTGAATTATCTTTGAGAAATGAGTTTTCTGAATAGCCCTTGGGGTAAGCTTCACTTCATTAAGAAAGGTACTGGCCGAAACGTGACATTAATCTTTCATGGCTTTGGGCAGACGCATGTAGACATGCTCGTAATGGATAAAATCAGGACTGAAGAAGATTCTTTTATCTACATTGACATGTTTTATCATGGTAAGTCACTCTGGAGAAATGTGGAGACTCCCCTTGATAAGAATAGGTGGAAAAGCATAATTTCGAGTCTTCTCGATGAGCTTAAAGCCGAGAGATTCAACCTTATCGGTTTTAGTATGGGTGGCAAGCTCTCCCTTTTGACTTATGAAGTCCTGTCGGACAAAGTTGATTCGCTTACTCTCATTGGTCCCGACGGAATCAAAACAGGAAACTGGTACAACACCTCCACTTATCCTGATTTTTTCAGCCCTGCTTTAAAAAGAGTGGTCTTTAAGCCGCAGAGAGTATTTAAGGTTGTGAAAGGTCTGAACAAAGTAGGTGCCATGGACAAGAGCATCTACAAATTTGTAACCACACAAATGGAGAGCAGATCTAAAAGAGCTCAGGTATTTTTTGTTTGGAAGGTTTTCGGAAGAATCCAGCTGAGCATAGGCCAAATTATCAGAGAGGCAAGAGCCAGAAATACCCAATTCAAGCTGATCGTAGGCAAGTATGATGCTATGATTACCCCGAGGAATGTGGGTCGTTTTTCAAGAAAAATACCTCAATTGAACCTAAAAATTCTACCTGTGGGACATGGTCAGCTAACAGAGGCAGCAGCAGAATTTCTTCAAAAAGTAATGGAAAAATCAAGCTGATTTTAACCCTCATTCTCACTTCCAAGATAGGGGCGAAATACTTACCTTTGCGACTTATCAAAACTCGCACATGATCTTCTTCTTTGAATCCCTCGAAAAACGAATTTTTGCAGTCGAAACTGAGAAAGAGTTTAACTCAGAAGAAATAGAAAAACTTTCCTGGCTTTTTGGCGAAGCCACTCAAATCAAAGCAGAATCGGTTTCAGGAAAATTTTCCGGTCCTCGAAAAGAAATGATCACACCCTGGTCTACCAACGCGGTAGAAATTACCAGAAACATGGGTCTGGAAGGTATTAGTCGAATTGAGGAATTTCTACCTATGCAAGAGGGCGAAGAAATCGATCCCATGCTTCAAAAGGCATACAATGGATTAGATCAGGAAATCTTCAAAATCGAGCTTGACCCTGAGCCAATAAAAGAAATAGAAGACATAGCGAGCTACAATCAGCAAGAAGGGCTTGCACTTAGTGAAGAGGAAGTTGAATACTTAACGGACGTCTCCAAAAAATTGGGAAGACCCCTAACAGATTCCGAAGTATTTGGATTCTCTCAGGTGAATTCTGAGCACTGTAGACATAAAATCTTCAATGGTACTTTCATCATAGATGGTGAAGAAAAGCCAAGCACACTTTTCCAGCTGATCAAAGAGACCTCAAAGCTTAATCCAAATAGAATTGCCTCAGCTTACAAGGACAACGTGGCCTTCGTAGATGGACCTAAGGCACAACAATTCGCCCCCAAGACTCAGGATAAAGCAGATTTCTTCGAAACTGAAGAGATTGATACCGTAATTTCGCTTAAAGCTGAAACACATAATTTTCCAACTACCGTGGAGCCTTTTAATGGTGCGGCTACAGGAGGAGGTGGTGAAATCAGAGATAGAATGGCTGGTGGAACGGCTTCCATTCCTTTGGCGGGAACTGCCATCTACATGACTTCTTATTCCAGAACAGAAGAAGGTAGAAGTTGGGAAAAGAATCTCGAACCGAGAAAGTGGCTTTATCAAACCCCGATGGATATCCTGATCAAAGCATCAAATGGAGCTTCGGATTTTGGAAACAAATTTGGTCAGCCATTGATTTCGGGATCGGTCTTGACCTTTGAACATGAGGAAGGCGATAAGCATCATGGATTTGACAAGGTAATCATGCTAGCAGGTGGTATCGGTTTTACCAATGCCAAATACACTAAAAAGAACGACCCAAAAGCCGGTGACAAAATCGTCATCATGGGTGGCGATAATTACCGCATCGGTATGGGCGGATCTGCGGTTTCCTCATTAAATACCGGTGAGCTTTCTAATGCCATAGAGCTAAATGCCATTCAGCGATCAAATCCCGAAATGCAGAAACGAGTGGCAAATGTCATTCGTGCGATGGCAGAGAATTCCAAGAACCCTATCGTCTCTATTCACGATCACGGAGCGGGAGGCCATTTGAATTGTCTTTCCGAATTAGTCGAAACCACAGGTGGAACCATCCATATCGATGAACTTCCAGTGGGAGACCCTACCCTTTCTGCCAAGGAAATAGTGGGTAATGAATCCCAGGAAAGAATGGGATTAGTCATCGGCAAGGAAGACATAGAAACGCTTAAAACTATATCTGAAAGAGAAAGAGCTCCATTCTACGTAGTGGGTGAAACCACCGGAGACATGCATTTCAAGTTCGAAAACCAAAAAACTGGTGAGAAGCCAGTTGATTGGAACTTGGCTTATATGTTCGGATCATCGCCAAAAACTATTTTGGAAGACAAGAGAGCTGATCATACCTTCTCAGAAGCAGAATACAGCCAGGACGACATCAAGTCTTACGTGGAGCAAGTACTTCAGCTTGAAGCAGTTGCATGCAAGGACTGGTTGACCAATAAAGTGGATCGATCTGTGACAGGACGAGTGGCAACTCAACAGACAACAGGTGAGATACAGCTTCCTTTAAATGATGTTGCCGTTATGGCGTTGGATTATACGGGTGAAAAGGGAATTGCTACCTCCATTGGTCATGCCCCTATCGCAGCTTTGGCCAGCCCTGAAGCAGGAAGCAGGTTGGCTATTGCTGAAGCATTAACAAATTTGGTTTTTGCTCATATTGAAGATGGACTTTCAGGAGTTTCCCTTTCAGCTAACTGGATGTGGCCTGCGAAAAATCCTGGTGAAAATGATAGGTTGTATCGAGCGGTAGAGGAGGTTTCAAGATTCGCTATTGAGCTTGGCGTCAATATCCCAACTGGAAAGGACTCTCTTTCAATGGCCCAGAAATATCCAGAGGGTAAAACCGTGTATTCTCCAGGGACAGTGATCATTTCAACAGTAGGCGAATGCTCAGATGTGAAAAAGACGGTTGAGACTGCCTTGAAGCCAGCCTATGGCAGCAGAATTCTTTACATTGATCTTTCCCGTGACGAGTACAAACTTGGAGGATCAAGTTTCTACCAGGTATTGAATAAAGTTGGTAATCAACCCCCAACTGTCCAAGACCCGGTCTATTTCGCAGAAGCATTCGAGGAGATTCAAGACCTGATCGATCAAACATGGGTTCTTGCAGGACATGATATTTCGGCCGGAGGATTAGTTACCGCCTTACTTGAAATGTGTTTCCCAACCAAAGGAGTTGGCCTAACCGTGAATCTTGACAGAATCGGCGAAGAGGATATCACCAAGGTTCTTTTTGCTGAAAATCCAGGAGTTCTAATCCAGGTAGCAGATGATCACGCGGTGGAAGAGCTGCTAGCTGAATCAGCGATTGACTATGTGGAATTGGCCACTGTCACAGATTCTGGAAGCGTCGAATTTGAAGGTTCTGATATTTCCCTGAATGTGGAAAGCATGAGAGACCTTTGGTTTAAGTCAAGTTACTTGCTAGATAAAAAGCAGAGCGGTGAATCTCTCGCGAAAGAGCGTTTCGAAAATTATAAAAACCAACCTCTATCCTACTCCTTTGCCGAAGGATGGCAAGGCAACTTTGTCACCACCGAAATAGATCCTTTTAGAAAATCTGAGGCTAAGGCTAAGGCAGCAATCATCCGTGAAAAAGGAGTGAATGGAGATAGAGAAATGGCCTATGCACTGTGGCTTGCCGGCTTCGATGTGAAGGATGTGCACATGACTGATTTGATTTCAGGAAGAGAGAACCTTGAAGATGTTCAGATGATTGTGTTCGTTGGTGGTTTCTCAAATTCAGATGTTCTTGGCTCCGCCAAAGGTTGGGCAGGTGCTTTCCTCTACAATCCAAAAGCAAAACAAGCTCTTGATAATTTCTATGCTCGCGAGGACACTCTAAGTCTTGGTGTTTGTAATGGATGCCAGCTGATGACGGAGCTTGGATTAGTAACTCCAGAACTTTCGGAGAAACCAAAAATGCTTCACAATGCGAGTCATAAGTTCGAATCGGCCTTTGTAAATGTGACTATTCCTCAAAACGACTCAGTGATGTTAGGAAGCCTTTCAGGCCAAAGATTGGGAGTTTGGGTGGCGCATGGTGAAGGTAAGTTCTCCTTGCCGGGCGATATGACAGCATATCAATTTGCTATGAAATATAGCTATGAGGCTTACCCAGGAAATCCTAATGGTTCTGATCATGCAGCTGCCGGTATTGTTTCCAAAGATGGCCGACATCTAGCCATGATGCCACATATTGAGCGAAGTCTAAAACCTTGGAATTGGCCACATTATCCTTCAGATCGATCTGATGATTACACCCCTTGGTTAGATGCTTTCATTAACGCTCGTAAGTGGGTTGAAAAACACTGAAGGTTAATCGTTAACTAATATAAAAATCCCTGGAATTCATTTTTCAGGGATTTTCTTTTAGAATTAATTCAGGAAAAAGTATGCTTTTATCAGGTTGAATAAATTGTATTTTAGCCTAATGGAAGAGCAGAGAACTGAACCAACTAATTCCAAAAAGAAGCCAAAAAGCTGGCGTAAATACAGCTTCGAATTCCTTTCTATTTTTATTGCCGTGGTGTCGGCATTCGCTCTAGAAAACTGGCGAGTACAGAATCAAGAAAACGAATCTGAGACAAAAATTTTAAGGGAAATAGCCAATGGCCTCATGGCTGATTTGGCTGACACAAAACTGAATATGAAAGGTCATAAAGACGGCCTGAGATCAATCGCATATTTGGATTCTCTTGTCTCAGGGCTTCCTGCGAACCCAGACTCTTTACATTTCCATTTTCACTATGCCTTCCGGGATTTTGTAAGTATTCAAAATGTAGCAGGCTACGAAACACTTAAATCCAAAGGATTGGAATTGATTGAAAATGATGAATTGCGGCTTCAGATTATCTCACTTTATGAATACAATTACAACACCCTTAGGAAGCTGGAAGAGGAATATAATGAGATGCAGTTTCACAAAAATTATTTCAAAGACATAAATTCCACCCTCTCTCCTTTTTTCATTTTCGACGAAAATCTAAATATTTCCAATTACAGGAAGATCAACCTTTCTCAAGATGAAGTCAATCTGATCAAATCTTACCTCGCAAAAATTAAACGAAATCGAGAATTCATCCTTAGATATTACAAAGCAATCGAAGTAGAAATAATGGAAGTACATGAAAAAATAATCAAGGAGTTAGAGTGAATCTTTTAGCTCGATTATAGTATCAATTTATCTATGAATAGATCTCGGGATAAATCTCACAACATTAAGCAATTGACATTCGTAAATTTTACGGTGATTTCGATCCGGGTGGTTCGGAATTAAAGACTTAGATAAACCCAAATTCATTTTTTGTCATGGACAGAATCAATCTAGCTTTGGACTGGACTCCAAACATTAATCACATTGGCTTTTTTGTAGCTAAGGATAAGGGCTTTTATTCCGAATCCGAGATAGACCTTCATATCTCAGATCCTTCATTTGACGATTATTCAATCACTCCTGCAAAAAAGGTGGAATTAGGAATCGCCGATTTTGCTCTTTGTCCGACGGAAAGTATCATAAGCTACCAGACGAAAAAGAAGACTTTCAAACTTGTTGCCGTCAGTGCTATTCTGCAGACTGATCTCAGTGCCATCGTGGTCTCTTCAAATTCTGACATCCATTCTCCAAAGGATTTGGATGGTAAAACTTACGCTTCCTATGAGGCTCGATATGAAGATGAGATTGTAAAGCAAATGATTATCAACGATGGTGGAAAAGGAGATATCCAATTGCATTACCCAAAGAAGCTCGGGATTTGGGATACCTTGACCAGTGGTAAATTTGATTCTACATGGATTTTTGTGAACTGGGAAGGCGTAGAGGCAGAACAGAAAAGTATCGATCTCCGCTATTTTAAAATGGAAGATTTTCAGATACCTTACTCCTATTCTCCCATGCTGGTAACGGATGAGCCCAACTTAAGAAACAGAGAGGATGCTTACCGCAAATTCATAGAGGCCACGAAAAGAGGTTTTCTACACGCAGTGGATCATGCTGATGAATCTTGTGAGATTCTCCGAAGGTATCTTCCAGAAAAGGACAAGTCTTTCGACTTGAAAAGATGCCTTGAGCTTTCTGCTCCAGCTTTTGGAAAAGAATCTAATTGGGGTGTGATTTCTGAACAAAAAATGAAGAACTTCCTTGGTTGGATTTATGAAAAAAATCTTGAATCAAAGAAATTGAATGTCAGGGATCTTTTCACGAACTCCCTACTTACTTCACCAACATTGAATGATTAAACGCTCCCTAATTCTACTTTTTTGCGGTTGTTTACTATTTGCCTGTGGCAATGAAAAGACCACCGAGGTGGTCGAGAAGCTCAAAAGTGTAACTCCCAAAAAACCCTACAGGTGGGTAGATGATATAAAAAATGATCCAGAAATAGATGATCCGAGCTTTGAGCTTTGCTACAGTGATTTCACGGTAAAGCAGTATTTCAACATTGGAGATGAAACTTCCTATGAAGGAGAAAGACCTGCCATCTATCGATTTTTTGAAGAAAATTACGCTCCAGTAGAAACTGATCAAAGTGGCTTTATTCGGGTTCGGTTCATCGTGAATTGCAAAGGAGAAACTGGCAGATTTCGGGTGATCAGTTCTGATGAAAATTTCGAAGAAATGGAATTCGATCCAGCCATCGTGGATCAGCTCGTCAGTATTACCAAATCAATGGATGGTTGGAAAATCTTACCTGATCCAGATATCCCCACAGACTACTATCAGTACCTGATTTTTAAAATAGAAAAGGGTAAAATCCTAGAAATACTGCCATGAAAAGAATATTCACTCTACTTTTTCTCACCTCTTTGGCCAGCCTGGCTCTCGCACAAGTGAATTGTGATGCCTATAAGTACATGGGAGATACGCTGAAGTACGAGGCCTGCAAGGAAGCAGAGAAGCGAGCTGGACATTACCAATTCAGCTATGAATATCAGCATGCATTGGACAATGCGATCGAAATCGACAGCACTTTCTCAAACGCCTATAAATACAAATCCACAGCTTATCTGAAAGCTGGCAATTTCCTGGAATTTATGAAGCTGATGGATAAAGCCGTAGAGCTCGATCCTGAGCAGCACCTGATCTATCGAGGTTGGTGCCGGTTCCAGTTTTTCCGAGATTACAAGGGCGCCATTCAAGATATTGAGCTACTAGACAGCTTAGCTGATTACGATATCGGTTTTGGCCAGAATGGCTTTTATCACCTTCAGACTACCCGGGCTTTATGTTATAAGAAGTTGGGCCAGCCAGCCAAAGCTATTTCCATTTTAGAGACCAAGCTTAAGGATCCTGAATTCTTTTACGGACCCTATTTCAATACGCATCTAGGTGTTCTTTATCTGGACCAAAAGTCCTATTCAAAAGCTGAAAAAAGCCTTCTCAAACAGCAGGAAGAAAATGATCTGGCCGAAAACCGGTATTACCTTGCCAAGGTTTATCAAGCCCAGGGTAGAAAGGCTGAAGCAAAAGAAAATCTTGAAGTAGCTAAAGAGAAGTATGTTTCAGGGATGCGATTTATAGATCCTTACGGTCCTCAGGTGGATAAAATATACATGGAGGATATCGAGAAGGCCTTGGCAAATCTAGATTAAGCTTTGCTTTTCAAAGAAAGGTGAATCTGTAAAGGTTATATTGGGTAAAATCAAACTACCAATGAAGATCGCCTTATCCTTGATTCTCCTTTTTCTGAGTCATTTCCTTTTTGCCCAAAGCAATTGTCTTTCCGAAAAGAATCTATTGGAACTAGACTTAGCCTGGGAAAAGGCCCAGCTGGAGGCTGACACCACATTTCTCAAATCAGTTTTAGCAGAAGATTTTTTATGGGTGCATAATCACTCCTCATTCGTAGAAGGAAAATCTAGTGTAATTCAAAGAGCCGCAAGACAGCTAGAAAGCGGCGAGAATAATACCCGATCCAGAAATTCTCAAGAGGTAAAAGTTATGATTCTAGGTAATACGGCTGTGGTGAATGGATTCACCATAGTGGATCGTGGACCTAAGCCAACCAAATACAGTTTCATGAGAACTTATGCCGAGATAAATGGAAATTGCTATCTTCTGGCAAATCATACCATGGCCGTTCCTGATGACGAATAAACCACTCACTTTTCAAGCTTAATGAAGCGATCTACATTTTTCTTACTGGCACTTATGGCTTTTAGCTTTGCTTGCAGCAAGCAAAGAATTTCCAAATCAGATATCCGACATGCACAGAAAATCTTTGGAATGGAGTTCACTCCATCTCAAATCTCAACCATGCAGGATTATCTGAATTCAAACTTAAGAGGCTATGACTCCCTGAGGCAATCTCCTCCTGGATTTGAAGTGATTCCCGCAATGACCTTCGACCCTTTGCCACAGGGATTTGAGTTCAGCGACTCCCCTTCAGAATTTCAATTCGAATTCGATCAGGAAGTCAAACTCCCAGAGAACAAGGATGACCTTGCATATTTCTCAGTAGTTGATTTATCTGTTTTAATTAAGACAAAGCAAATCTCATCCCTTGAACTCACCGAGTTCTTTTTAGATAGGATTCGAAAATATGATTCCAAGCTGCAGGCAGTAATCACCATAACCGAGAAGCGGGCAATCGAGCAAGCAAAGCAAATGGATGAAGAGCTTGCAGCAGGAAAATACAGAGGTCCACTTCATGGAATTCCTTACGGCGCCAAGGATCTCCTGGCAGTCAAAGATTATCCCACCACCTGGGGTTCGGAAGCCTATAAAAATCAGGTTTTTGAAGAAAATGCCACTGTAATCGAAAAACTGGATGAAGCGGGAGCAGTCTTAATCGCAAAACTCGTCTCAGGATCATTAGCACGAGGAGATGTTTGGTTTGGTGGGAAAACCAAAAATCCATGGGATTTGAAGCAAGGAGCAAGTGGCTCATCTGCAGGTTCAGGTTCAGCTACTGCCGCAGGTCTGGTCCCCTTTGCTTTAGGTACTGAAACACTAGGCTCCATCACCTCCCCTTCCAACAGAAATGGAATTACAGGTCTCCGACCGACTTACGGCCGAGTAAGCCGATATGGGGCCATGACACTTTCCTGGAGTATGGATAAAATTGGTCCCATGGCTCGATCAGCGGAGGATTGCGCTTTGGTGTTTGAAGCCATCTATGGAAAGGATCCAAAGGATATAATGACCATCTCAGCTCCATTTTCATATTCTAATGCACTGGAGAACAAAAGCCTTAAAGTGGGATATTTCAAAGAATTTTTCGAATCAGATTCTTCGAGCTCTGGAGAAAATAACTCAGCGATGATCGATAAGATTAAAGAGCTCGGGTATGTATTGGAAGAGGTCAGCTTCCCAGACGTTGGATACACGAGAGCTTACGATGTGATTTTGCGTGCGGAAGCTGGAGCATTTTTCGATGAGCTGGTCCTATCCGGAAATAGCAGCACTTTGGTCCAGCAAGGGGAAAGCTCCAGAGCCAACTCGCTGAGACAATCGAGATTTATTCCTGCGGTGGAATATCTTCAAGCAAATCGGCATAGGAAGATATTGATTGAAAAATTTCATGAAACCATCTCAGAATTTGATGTAATTCTCACCCCTACCCGGAATTTCAGACAATTGATCGTCACGAATCTCACAGGTCATCCAGTTTTGGCCTTACCCACAGGTTTAGATTCCACGAATCATCCCACGAGTATCACCTTAATTGGGAACCTCTTTGAAGAAGAGAAAATCCTTGAGCTGGGAGCCTTAATTCAATCAAAGACATACTTTCATAAAAAGACACCACCGGGATTCGAATAATCGAGATAGCATGAATCTTTTCGATTGACACCTGAATTTTTTACCTTTTAAAAAGACAAAACCCCTTCATTATGAGAAGACTTTTCACACCTCTTATTTCACTCATTTTCCTATTTTCCTGTAGTGAGGAAGAGAAAAAACTAGAGCGTCCTTCGGAACCCATTACTTCAACTACTTATAAGGCAAAGATGGATTCTGTTCTCAATGCGAAGGTTAAAGAGGATGAACCCGGAATCGTGGTTCTGGTAGCCTTTGATGGTGAAGTGCTATTCGCTGAAGGATTTGGAATGCGGAACGTGGAAAAAGGAGAAAAGCTGACGCCAACGAGCAATATGAGAATGGCCTCTGTAAGCAAGCAATTCACAGCACTCTGCATGCTTACTCTCGTCAATGAAGGAAAAATCTCACTTGACGATGAAGCATCGGATTATCTCCCCTACCCGATTTTTGAAGGAATAAAAGTGGAGCAGCTACTGAATCATACTTCTGGGCTCCCCGATTACTACAGGTATTTTGAGGATAAGAAGGAAGAATTCGAAGTCATAGAAAATCAAGATGTTTTGGATTGGTTGGCGACTGGTCCGGAGCCAGTTTTCCCACCCGGTGAAGGTTGGGAATATTCTAATACTGCCTATCTGATGGCGGCTTTGATCGTAGAAAAAGTGAGTGGACAAGAGTTTTCAGCTTATGCGAAGGAGAATGTGTTCAAGCCTTCAGGTATGGCTTCAACAAACTACTTTAATCTTGCCAGCCCCGTGGATATTCCTGAGCGATCACTTTGCTACCAGAAGAATCCTTTAGGAAGTTTTGCCGCAGGCGATGGATTCTTCATGAATGGAGTAATGGGTGACGGGGCTGTTTATACCAGCGCCAAGGATTACTTCAGGTATGATCAAACTTTGAGAAATAAGGCTTTACTATCAGAAGAACTTCATGATTTCATTTTTCAACCCAGCTCCGAATATGAAGAGGATGGTGAAAAAGAGCAGTATGGAATGGGCTGGGGAGTCAGCGAAAATTCTGCTTCACATACCGGAGGATGGATTGGCACAAACACCTACACCAAAAGATTTCTGGATAAGCCATTGACCATTGCACTATTCGCAAATCGGGATGATTTTTTTGAAATGGGTTTAATTGGACAGACTGAAAAGCTGACCCTCTGGTATCTCGAGGATCAAAATCTTATTTCTAACTGATTCAAATGAAACGAAGACCTTTTCTCAAGAATCTCACAGCTTTGAGCGGAACGCTCGCCATGGGATCATTCACCAGCCTATCGGCCAAAGCTTATCGGAAGCTCGATGATGACTTCGCTGGTCAATACAAAATAATCACGGCTTCAGATGGTCATTATGGGCAGCCGGATACGGATTATGAAAGCAGTCATTCCAACTTGAAAAAGGCGATTTGGAAGGAAAAAGGAACTGACTTCATCGTCTTTAACGGAGATTTGATTCATGACGAGCCACGGTTTATGACTGAAGTCAAGAAGGTTTACGATTCGATCAAAATGCCTTACTATGTGAACAAGGGCAACCATGATCGAATAGACCCCATGCAATGGAGAGCTATTTGGGGACAAGATCAGGATATGGGCTTCATTCACGATGCGAATTTCGGAGTAGTTCTTCTTAACTGCTCGAATGTAGAGGGAGACTATCTCTGTGCAAATCTAGAGTTCCTCAAAATGAAACTTTATCAATACAGGGAGCTCGAGAATATTTTGGTTTTCATCCATATATCTCAAAATGACTGGACCAAACATGGTATCGCATGCGATGATTTTCTGGCCACCATCTCTGAATACTCGAATGTAAAAGCCACCTTCCATGGCCATGATCATGACGTGGATGGAATCATGTGGAACCGGAAGAAGCCTTACTTCTGGAGTGGACATTTTGGTGGAAGCTGGGGAAATCCATTTCCTAGCTATCGTGTAATTGAGCTTGATGAAAGCGGAACCATGAGAACCGCCTTGAAGAGGGTTTCTGATGGCGAAATACTTAACGCTCACTTGATTTAGGTCTTTCTTTTGGCCTTATCAGCCAAAGTTTTACCATCAAAAACAACTATATTCTGAAAATGAACTTCCCAGAGCCAGAAATCAAATCAACCCCTGAAAAACTCCTGATGGGACTTCAGATGGAAATGAGCATCATTGACAATAAGACAGGGATTTTATGGGGTAGCTTTGGACCTAGAATCAAGGATATTTCTAATCGAAAGAACCAGCTTCGGTATTCCCTGCAGGTTTATCCAAGTGATTACTATGCAAGCTTTTCTCCAGCCCGAACTTTTACAAAATGGGCAAGCGTAGAAATTGAAAGTAGTAGCTCTGTTGAAGGATTAGAAACCTTTAAACTTGAAGAAGGGAAGTACGCTGTATTTTCATACAAAGGAATGCCTGGCGATCCCGGTATTTTTCATTACATCTATGGACCATGGATACAGAATTCCAGTTTTGAACTAGATGATCGACCTCATTTCGAAGTACTCGGAGAAAATTATAAACCTGGATCACCTGAGTCTGAAGAAGAGATTTGGATCCCTATTAAATAAAATTTTATGCTAAAGATTTTAGGTATTCCATATGATTTAAACTCTTCCTTTTTGAGAGGACCTGGATATGCTCCTAATCGAATCCGGGCCATGGACACCGAAGGATCTGCTAATCGTTTCAGTGAGAATGGAAGTGAAATTATTCCTGGGGAAACCTATTCAGATCTTGGTGATCTGGATTTTCCAAGCATTGAAGCTGAAAAGGTTTATCATCATATCAAGACGGAAGTAAATGCGCAAATTCAAAATGGAGATAAGCTACTTTCGATCGGTGGAGATCATTCCGTCAGCTTCCCAATAATTGAGGCACATGCCGAGAAATACTCTGGCCTGAATATTCTTCACTTTGATGCGCATGGGGATCTCTATGAAAACTTTGATGGCAACCCCTACTCCCATGCTTCTCCTTTTGCGAGGCTAATGGAAACTGGGAAGATTGCTTCCTTAACTCAGGTGGGCTTAAGAACTCTAAATACGCATCAAATTGAGCAGGCCAAAAAGTATGGGGTAACGCAAATTGAAATGAGAGATTTGAGTGATTCCTTTCTCAACGAGCTGTCGGACCCTCTATATATTTCATTAGATATTGATGTGCTAGATCCGGCCTTTGCTCCAGGGGTTTCACACCATGAGCCCGGAGGGTTAAGTACTCGTCAGTTGATTGATTTTCTCTTAAAGCTTCCTCACAAGCCAATAGGTGCGGATCTGGTGGAGTACAATCCCAAAAGAGATTTGAATGATATGACGGCGATGGTCGGATATAAATTAATGAAAGAGCTAATCGAAAAAATGATTTAACCCAATAGCTATGGACAATTCAAAACCAAAAGTAACCGGAATCGGTGGTGTCTTTTTTAAAACCAAAGACCCAGAAGCCACCAAGCAATGGTACAGCGAAAACCTTGGACTCGCTGTAAATCAATGGGGATCTGCATTCGAATTTCGAAATGCACATAGGCCTGATGAAATCAACTATCTAAGCTGGAGCCCTTTCTCAAAAGACACGGATTACTTCAACCCTTCCGAGAAGGAGTTTATGGTGAATTACCGAGTTCAGCATATAGAAAAGCTCGTTGAAAATCTTCGGGCAAACGGGGTCACCATTTGTGATGAAATTGAAACTTTCAGCTATGGAAAGTTCATCCATATCATGGACGCCGATGGAAACAAAATCGAACTCTGGGAACCCATTGACCAGGTTTTTACAGATATGGGAGGAGAAACAACAAAATAAAAAAACATGAAAAAGATTTCATTACTATTCAGCTTTATGGCGCTGATAAGCTTCACGGCTTTGGCACAAGAAGACATTTCAGGAGAATGGATTTTCAACGTTCAAACAGACATGGGAAATGGAAGTCCATTATTCACTATCGAACAGGATGACTCAGGAAATCTAGGTGGAACGTATTCGGGTGCTTTGGGCGAAGCAGAAATAGAAGGAAGCATCGATGCAGAAGGAATCGTTGCGATAAGGTTCACTGTCCAGGGAAATCCGGTCAAATATGACGGGAAGCTCGAGGATGGAAAAATAGTTGGGCAGGTGGATTTGGCAGGAATGGCCAGCGGAAGCTTCGTTGGTGAAAGGAAGGAGGATTAAGCAATCTCTTTCTTCCCAAACAATTTCTTTACTCCACTCACGACCAAAAGCGTAATAAAGCCCATTACAAGTCCGACCAAAAAATCACGGATTAAGGATGGCCAGCTCTCCAAAATATGATGGAAGAAGTCAATGTTGTGTGCAAAGATTCCTCCTGACACCAGCAGCAATGCGATAGTCCCGACGATGGTGAGCCCTTTAATGACTTTGGGCAGAGCCCCAATCAGAAATCGACCCATCTTGTCAGAAAAGCTATTGGTTTCTTCGTTTATATCAATCAGGCTTTGACCGAATTCATCCATTCTCACGATAAGGGCTACAAGGCCATAAACTCCTATCGTCGCAACCAGGGCAATCAGAGAAACCACAATAATCTGCGTAGAAAGTTCTGAGTCCACTACTGTTCCAAGTGCGATGATGATTATCTCCACCGACAGGATGAAATCTGTAAGGATGGCGGACTTGATTTTTGTTTTTTCAAGCTTTTTCAGTTCCTCTTCAGTGAGTCTACTCAGCCTTTCTTTCTTCTTTTTTGGGGCATGGGGAAAGAAATATTCATAGATCTTTTCTGCTCCCTCATAGGCCAGATAAAATCCGCCAATAATCAAGATAATAGTGATGGCTGATGGCAGAAAAGCGCTGAGAAGAAAGGCCAGCGGCAGAATAATGACCTTATTCAGCAGGGACCCTTTCGTGATAGCCCAAAGAACTGGAAGCTCCCGATCAGCCACGAATCCAGAGGCTTTCTCAGCATTCACGGCCAGATCATCACCCAGAAGTCCTGCAGTTTTCTTCGCAGCAACTTTACTCATTACGGATACATCATCCATAAGGGTGGCAACATCATCTAAAAGTGCAATCAGTCCAGAGGCCATAGTTATCTAAAAAGTGAATGTGATTTTGGCCGAAGATAATCTTAGCACCTGATCTCTCCAAAAAGGATTTAATCAAAACCCAATCTTGAAATGTTGAATCCGCCACATTTTATTTTACCAATACTCACTTGACAAATGGCTTGTCATCTTCTTCATTTTTGACTTATCTTCCAAGCCTTATAATCAGCTCATCACCCCAACTCAAGCTTAATGTCAAATCAAATCGGCCAGGAAATCAAGGAGAAGCTACCCCGAAATCTCACACTTTGGGGAGTCTGGATGCTAGTCGTCAATGGATTTATCGGTGCTGGAATTTTTGGTTTGCCTTCAGGGGCTGCTGCACTAGCCGGAGAATACAGTGTATTCATTTATGTGATCTGTGCGCTATTGATGCTTCCGGTGATTTTAAGCTTTGCAGAAGTAGGCAGTTATTTCAAAGGAACGGGCGGGCCTACTAAATACGGAACAGCCGCTTTCGGTCCATTCATCGGCTTTCAGGGTGGTTGGCTCTACTATCTCGCCAGGCTTATTTCCTTTTCCGCGAATTCAGTTCTTCTGACGGATAGTATTGGTTATTTCTTTCCATCCTTAGCTGAAGGAAACGGCCGACTAGTGACCTTGTTTGTCATTATAGGAGTATTGACTCTGGTGAATATTGTGGGCAGCTCCCAATCCATAAAATCCATGGGCCTATTTACCATAATCAAGTTTACCGTTTTGATTGGTTTGGTGATTAGTGGTGTGATGATGTTGGGTCCGGATGTGATCCCAAGTTTTGATTCAGACTTGCCAATTGGATCTGATATCGGAGCTGCCGCTTTGCTTTTGATCTATGCCTTTGTGGGTTTTGAAGGAGCGGTTATTCCTGCAGGTGAAGCCAAAAACCCACAGCGTGATATGCCGCTTGGATTGATCCTTGGACTATCGGTAGTTGTGTTTCTCTACATGGCTATTCAATTGGTTTCTCAAGCTGCTGTTCCAGATTTGGCCTCCACTAAAACTCCTTTGCTAGATGCGTCTGCTTCTCTTTTTGGAGAAACTGGAGCTATTCTTCTGATGGTTGGAGTAACCACTTCGGTGATTGCTAATCTGATCAGTGCCATGTTCTCTGCTACCCGCGTGACATATGCTCTAGCCTTGGATAAGTCCTTCCCAAATTGGTTTGGGGTGGTGAATGAAAAGTACCTCACTCCTGCTAATTCGATTCTGTTTTTTGGAATCATAGCTTTCATCCTTGGAGCCATGGGATCATTCACTTTCCTGGCCGCCATGACAGTTCTTTCCAGGCTTTTCCTTTTTATCATGACCTGTGCCAGTATCCCGGTCTTACGACCAAAGTTCAAGGATCAAAAAGTCTTTAGACTTAAAGGAGGTTACATAATTCCTGTTCTGGGAATACTAGCTTGCCTTTGGCTGATGCTTCAGGTTTCTTGGACTTCCATCTGGATGACTGGGGTTCTGATTTTGATAGGAACGGGGTTATATTTGATAAGCAGGAGAATGGCCACAAAGACCTAAAATGACAAATGCAAAAAACCACCTTCGAGATCACTAAAATGGACTGCCCCTCTGAGGAGAACCTCATTCGGGCAAATCTCGATGGTATTTCTGGAATAGCTAATCTGGACTTTGACATTCCAAATAGAAAACTGACGGTCTATCACGAAGGACAACTCTCAAAGATCGAGCAATCCATTAAGGAGTTGGACCTGAGAGGTCAAAAGATAGCATCAGAGATTTCCGAGCGAACCCAGTTCGAAGAGAATAAAAATCAGAAGAAACTTCTCTGGACCGTGCTTGCGATCAACTTCGCCTTTTTCATTATCGAGGCTACCACCGGTTTGATCTCCAAATCCATGGGTTTGGTGGCAGACAGCCTGGACATGCTTGCTGATTCCTTTGTGTATGGAATTAGCCTCTTTGCCGTAGGAGGAACGATCGCGCGCAAAAAGACAATAGCCCGATTGGCTGGGTACTTTCAGATCGTCTTAGCAGTGATTGGTTTCTTTGAAGTGATCCGAAGATTCTTAGGAGCAGAAGAGCTTCCAGATTTTTCTACCATGATCGTGGTATCGATCCTGGCTTTGGCCGCAAACGGCCTCTGTCTCTACCTACTTCAACGGTCAAAGAGCAAGGAAGAGGCGCATATGAAAGCCACCATGATTTTTACATCAAACGATGTGATCATTAATCTTGGAGTGATCATCGCGGCTCTTTTGGTCAATTGGTTGGATTCAAATAAGCCCGATTTGATTATCGGGACTATTGTTTTTGTACTGGTCATTCAGGGAGCAAGAAGAATCTTGAAGCTGGGTAAGTAAGCCTTATCCTATTTTTTAAGCCAATGTTTAAACTTTAGCAATCAATTAATTAGCTTGAAAAGGATGTGCCTCTCAAACTTTTATTTGACTACCATGCATAAATATTTCCTCCCGCTCTACCTGATACTTTTTATCTCCTGCTCTTCAAGTGAAGACAGACCCTACTCTTTGCCTCCAGAATGGGAACCGCAAAAAGCCGTTTGGATCGACTTCCCGGATGAAAGAGACTGGGGAGGTGGAACGATTCCTCCGGATTATCCGGCCAGAATTGAAATCATCGAAAACTTGATCGAATATGTTCCTGTCAATATTATTCTGCCTGATGATAGGACAAGAGCTATACTTGATAGCATGCTCACTGAAGCTAATATTGACAGGGGTAACATAAACATCATGCAAAACTCAAAGGTAAATGCCGCTGCAATACGTGATTATGGACCTATTCTTTTGACCAATGGAAAGGATTACCAAATGGCAGATTTTGGACCTAGTGATTTTGGTGGGGCCATGTTCGCCGATTCTTCTGTGATGGCAAGGGACGTGATAGACAACCTGATCGCAGATTCTTTGGGATACAAGGTTAAAAACGTCGATTTGAAAAGCGAGGGAGGTGGGTTTATTGCTTCCAGCAAGGTTCTTTTAATGTTTGAAGAATATGCAAAAATCCGAAACGAGGGGCTTAGCCTTGAGGAGATAGAAAACAGATATCTTGATGCTCTTGGATTGGAAAAACTAATCTGGATTAAGGAACCCATGCTCCTCGATAAAAATTGGCATAAAATAGATAATACCTATGGGCAGGGTGCCAATTTTCATATGGATGCTTATTTAAGATTTGTCAATGACAGTACCATCCTGATTCCCATGATTGATGAGTCCATCAAGGATAAGAGTCCTTTGTTGGCGGAGGAGTACAGAGCCTCTCAGGCCAACCTGACTCAATTAAAGAATGAAAGGAATGTGGATGGCAAGCCATTTCATATTGTAGAAATTCCCTACCCTGATTTGACCCTTTACCAATATCAATATCCGGTAATGGAAGAATTCCAGGAAATGTTTTATGCATCCGAGGTTGGCGACCTCATAACCTATGTACCTATTATGGGTTATTCTAATTTTCTTATTACTAATGGCGCTGTCCTGGTATCGGAGTACTGGCAAGAAGGTTTACCAGAATCTGAAAAAGAAAAGGATGAAAAGATGAAAGCTATCCTTAAAAAGTACTTCCCGGATCGAGAAATTATAGGTATAAAAAAAGCTTTGATGCTGAATTGGTTTGGTGGCGGCATCCATTGTCAAACCATGCAAATTCCAGCAATAGATTAGTTTTTTTACTTTAACTCAAGGCTTGAGCTGCTTCTTCCGAAGCCAGTCTTTATTTGTAGACATAGAATGTGTCTTTACACACTATTCATGACTCTTACCTGATTATTCGCTTCATCTTACTGATTTCTAGCCAATTAATCCTATTTTACTTCTCAGTGAGGAATGAATATTCATTTTTGAATAAAGTGGATTGGGTTATTTTTTTTTGAAGTTTCGAAGAATCTATGAGAATCTCAGGCAATCATAATTATTGGGTAAAAAGCAGGAACAATGCTTCAATTCTTTAAAAGAATCCGAAAAGAACTAGTGTCAAAAAACAAAGTCAGAAAATATTTCTTTTACGCCATTGGAGAAATCATTCTAGTGGTAATCGGGATTCTAATCGCCTTGGCGATTAACAACTCCAATGAACAAAGAAAACTAGATGATAGCGAGCAAAAATATCTCATTGCTCTGCAAGAAGAATTCAATGCTAACCTGGAAGAAATTGAAAGGGTGATGGCTTTGAGTGATTCAACCTACCTGGCGTGCAAGAGAATCATCAATAAAAAGCATGAAAATGGAAGGGAGCTAACAGATTTCGAATTACAGAAGGCATTGATGAATTCTTTTCGTTTCCCGCCCAAGTTCAACCAAAGTCCCGGAATCTTAAATGAGCTCATTAGCTCCGGTAACCTTAGTAAATTAAAAAATGAAGAGCTCCGTTCTCGAATTCAAAATTGGTTAGTCACCATAGAAGAAGTGAGGGATGAAGAGGAAGAATTCTGGATGCACCGGGAAAAAGCGATTGACTTCATGCAAAAGCAGTTCTCATTTAGGAAATACATGATTGATATTGATGAGCAATTCATTGGGGAGATTTTATCTCAAGGTTCCTCGGACATCAATCCCGAACTTTATTATAATGATGAAATGGACAATTATATATTGTTCTATACCATAGTCCTTAGATCCCTTCAGGTAGGCTTTTACCCTACCCTTCAAGCTGATATTGAAGCCATCCTTGCAGAAATCGACAACTCTATCGATAAATAAAACTTTCCGTTGAGCTTATGTTGAGCAGCTTCTCCAGAAGCCGCTCTTTCTGTTCTAATCATTATGTGTGTGTGTTCGTACTGATCTTCAATCCGATTTTTGTAGACACAAACCGGGACAGGGAATTAACCGCTTATAGAAAAGCATCCTTCAAGGATTGAGACCTCAAACCTAATTCTGTAGATTCAAGCCTATCCAGTAAGATTTTGAAAAAGCTTTCTTCTATCGTCTTAATATTGATCTTAAGCTCCTGCATTTTTTTGAATGCTGATGGAATTGATGTTGAGATAAAAAATGCATCAGACAAGGCAATAACAAATCTAGAATTTACAACCAGCGAAAAATTGGAAGTATTGAAAATAGATCGGATTGATCCAAATGAAACTGTAGAAGAGTTTTTATCTATGGAGGAAAATGAAAGTGACGGAATATATGTATTAACCTTCAGTAGATCGTCCGGAGAAAATGAAATCAGCGCTGGCGGCTATTATACCAATGGAGGGTCACTCGACAATAAGGTCGTTTTTATAGTTAAAAATGATACTACCATTTTGAATTTTGACCCTTCCAATTATTAGCATTCGACCCAAAACCCTAACCAATAATTATGAAACAATATCTAAAAGTTTTGAGCCTGGCTTTGCTTATGCTTAGCGCAACTCTTGTTTCAGCACAAGACAAAGTTCTGCAGCTGGAAGACTATGAAAAATGGAGCCGAATTGTTTCCACTCAGCTATCTCCGAATGGAGAATGGTTCACTTATGGCCTGCGACCAAATGGTGGAGATGATACCCTCTATATCAAAAAGACCACGGCTGCAACCGAAGCATTCGAATTCAAGGTACCTTATGGTTCATCGCCTTCTTTCTCAAACGACAGCAAATGGGCAGTTTTTTTGATTTCTCCATCTGATGATGAGCAGAAAAAACTCAGAAAATCAAATAAGAAGGTATTCAGAACAGCAGAACTTAGAAATCTGGAAACAGGAGATTCTACCCATTTCGAGAGAGCTGAATCCATGAGTTTTTCGGAAGATGGAAAATTCTTGGCTATTTCAGTTGACAAGACCGAAAGTGATAAGTCCAAGCATGCCGGGCAGGATTTAGTGTTGGTAAATCTGAGTGATATGACCACAATGAATTTTGGTAATGTAAGTCAGTATGGGTTCAATAAAACCTCCAATCTCCTCGCCTACACCGTGGATGCAGCAGAGATGGTCGGCAATGGATTATACCTGTATGATTTGCAGAGTGGCAACCTGAAAAATTTGGATAGCGACAGAAAGAAATACTCCGATCTCACCTGGGATGATGCCAGTGTTTTGAAAGAGGACTGGGCGGATCGGGGAAACCAAATCGCCGTGCTCAAAGGAACAGAGGCCGATACTCTAGAGCAGATGATCAACACCCTTTTGGTGCTTACCGATGTGAGTGGAAATCCTCAGAAATACGAATTAGATGCGGAGTCTGTATCAGGTTTTCCAGAGAACTATGTGGTATCGGAAAAAGGAAATCTTCGATTCAGCGATGATGGCAGCTTTGTGCTTTTTGGCATCAAAGAGCAGGAAGAAAAAATGAAACTGAGTAAGGATACGGTTGCTAATCTAGACGTATTCCACTGGATTGATGAGACCATTAATTCGGTACAGAGACGCAGAGCCAATCGAAACAGAAACTTTACCTATTGGGCGTCTTTTCAATTTGGAAACGGGACTTTCACCCAGCTTACGGATGATTCCATGCGAGAGCTGATGGTTTCCCGAAATTCGGATTATTGGATTGGTCGTGATCCTAAGCCTTATATCAACGATGTAAATTGGGGTGTATCTCCGGCTGACCTTTATCGGGTGAACCTGAAAACCGGAAAAAGAGAAGAAATCGTCAAGCTGGTAAAAAGACCTTTGGGTTATTCCCCAGATGGAAACTATTATGCTTTGCAGAAGGATTCTGCCATTCATGTGCTGGATATCGCCGCGAATTCTCTGACCAATATCTCCGAGGTTTCGGGTGTTCAGTTTATGAATCTGGAGCATCCCTATCCGCATGAGAAACCTCCCTTTGGCGCAGCCGGATGGACCAAAGATGGAGAATCCATCATCCTGAATCATAAGTATGATCTATGGGCCCTGAAGCTGGATGGCTCCGAAGCGGAGAACATCACACAGGGCATGGGAGATGATGAAGAGATTCGATTCCGCTATGTGAACCTGGACTTTGATCAGCCCTATATCGATACGGAAGAGACTTTGCTGCTCAGCAGCTATGGAGAATGGACCAAAAAGGCTGGATTCTTTGAGCTGGATATGGGTAAAAAGCCAAAGGAGCTCATTCATGATGATTATGCCTTTGGCAGAGTGCAAAAAGCCAAAGATTCTGATCAGGTCATATTTACCCGACAGTCATTTGTGGAGTACGGGGACTACCATGTCAGCGATCTCTCCTTTAAAGAAACCAATCAGCTGACCGATGCCAACCCTCAACAGTCGGATTACAAATGGGGCTCGAAAGTGCTTATCGATTACACCAATAGCAAAGGTGAAAAGCTTCAAGGAACGCTGACTCTTCCCCCGGATTATGAGGAGGGCAAGAAGTATCCTATGGTGGTTTATTTCTACGAAAAGATGTCAAATCTGCATAATGTCTACAGCATGCCGGTTTATGACGATAGACCGCATGCCTCCACCTATGCGAGCAATGGGTACCTTTTCTTCCAGCCGGATAATGTCTACGAGGAAGGCAGACCGGGGACCAGCTCCTTGGACTGCATCACTTCTGCAGTTCAGGAGGTGATCGATCAGGGCTATGCTGATCCTGAGCGCATCGGCCTTCAGGGACATAGCTGGGGTGGCTATCAGTCTTCCTTTATCCTGACCCAGACCGATATGTTTAAGTGTGTGGTGACCGGAGCTCCCCCTACAGATCTTGAGAGTTTTTATAATAATATCTATGGGAATACCGGAACCAACCACAACGGGATTATGGAGATCGGGCAGGTTCGAATGGGAAGAGGCGTGACTCCATGGTCCCATCGTGAGATCTATCAGCGTGAAAACCCCATGTTCCATGCGCCGAATATCAAGGTTCCCTTTATGATCCTTCACGGAACTGTGGATGGTGCGGTAGACTGGACGCAGGGTCTTGAGTTTTATAATGCTGCCCGCAGGCTGGGCAAAGAGGTGATCTTCCTCTCCTACCCTGGAGAGCCACATCACCTGGCTAAGGAGCCCAACCAAAAGGATTTCCAGATTCGTATGAAGCAGTATTTCGATCATTACCTGATGGATAAGGAAGCCCCTGACTGGATGATCAAGGGCATTCCACATCTGGAAAAGCTATATGATAAGGCGAAGTAAGTTTTGAGATGAATTAGAAAAAGGATGGCTGGAAGGTCATCCTTTTTTTCTGTCCGGAGGACAAATCTATTTTATCAGACTACAAACGATTAAAGAGAATTCATTTCAATATTGCAATCCATCAAAGCCCCCGGTTTAAACCGGGGGCTATAAAAACCACCCAAAATAATTCGTCCGCTCCCGACCAAACGCACAGCTTTTCGTACAGAAAAACATTTCATTTTTTATAGCTGTTGTAAAAGTATATTTCACAGAATTAGTCTCTGGGAAATAAAAATTCTAAACACCACAAATTAAACAGCAATGAAAAAGTTAATCTACGGCATGGGTCTTTTGCTTTTAGCCTCATGCGCATCCCAAGAAGTGACAGTTTCTATCCCAGCTTCTGAAACTGTAGAAGTAGAAGCACCTGACTTTACCCATTACCAGGCTTATATCAAGAACAAGTCCATGAAAGATCTGGAGGTAAAAGTGATGGATGAGAATACCGAGGAATTCCGATCCGGATTTGGACTAGGAATGAAAGGAAAGGCCGATATCTATATCTCTGAAGGTGGAAAGCTAATGCTATCTAATCCACATGATAAGGATATCTCTGTCAAGGTTGAGTTTGAGGAAAGAGGAGCTCCTGAAGCCTATGCCATGGATCCTGATGAATCCGTGACCTTTACCCTTAGAAATAATGGAGCCCAGAGCATTCCATTGATTATTCCTGGAGTGATGAACCCAAACCTCTCTCCTATGTCCAATAGTGGAGTGGACCTTGCCTACGGACAGGAAATCATCTTTAAGGAAAAAGGAAAGAAATACGTGCTTTTGGTTGTGGATGACAACATCGAAGACGGAGAAGTTCTGGATGTTGGCGCCCTGATCAAAGAAAAGAAAAAAGAGCTCGGGATTTAATCCCAGAAAACTAAACCAATCGAATTAAAGCCATGTGGAGACACGTGGCTTTTTTTTGGTTTTAGCCGGCTTGCATATAGTAGCCAGGGAATAACCAAAGCAACTAACAAAGCAACCTTCTTAAATTCTGAGATTCCTTAACTGCGTTCGCAATGACGTTCAAATCGTCATTGCGAGGACTGAGCAAAGCTAATAACGAAGCAATCTGTTCTGATTCTGAGATTCCTTCTCTTCGCTCGCCTGTCCGACTGTCCAGGCAGGGAATGATGTTTAAATCGTCATTGCGAGAAATGAGCGCAGCGAAAGACGAAGCAATCTAAAAACTGGCTTGGTGGCGTCTCCACACACCACAACCTCTACAAGATTCAAACTAAAATCTAGTTATCCATCGTGCATATTGATTTTCAATTTGTTAGATTGATTTGCAAGAAGAGAGGTTTCCCATATCATCCAATTGGGAAAACCTAAAATTTGATTGAACCTATGGATAGGTCTTTCGCCCAATTATAAGCTATGATTAAATTTTTTCGTCGGATTCGTCAAGAATTGATTTCCGAAAACAGATTCACCAAATACTTGCTCTATGCCTTTGGTGAAATCATTCTGGTAGTAATCGGAATTTTGATTGCCCTTCAGATTAGCAATATCAATGAAGAAGAAATCAGAGTAAAAAAAGAAGTTGAAATCCTTAAATCCTTCAGAGATCAATTTCAGCTTGATCTTAATGAATTTGAGGCCAGTCTGCAATTCTACAAAGGAGCAAAAGCATCAATCAATTTACTTATTGAAGAACTAGAGGCAGACAAACCATACAGAGATTCCTTAAAGTATCATTTTTTCACTTCCACTCGAACCTGGGGGACCTCGGATTTGGATAACACCACCTTTGAGTCCTTTCAATCGATTGGGGTTGATCTAATTACCAACACTGAAATCAGGAGTGAAATCAGTCTGATTTATGGCTACTATGATCCATGGATAAGAAAATTTGAGGATGACTATATGGATTACCTGATGGATGCTAGCGAAACCTTATTTCCTACCCGCTTTGAAGAATTTTGGAAGGGAGATTATACGGATTCCTCCTTTGGTGGAGAAATGATTCCTCTTGATTTCGATAAGCTTAAATCAGATCAGGAGTACCTATACTTCTTAAAAACTCAGAGAAATCATATAGGCTGGATGATAGAAAAACCATTAGAATCTGCCAGGCCAAGAATTGAGTCCCTAATACAAGAAATTGACAAAGAGATTTCCTTGCTGGAACAATAACTGAGAAAGTAATATCGTGATCTCGTTCCTTGGTCTGTTTCTCACAGACCATTCACTGTTTCTGAAACTATTGTGCTCCTTCTGGAGAAGCAGCACAACGAGAGAATGACAATCCCATCTCAATTATACATTCGGTGTGTGTCCTAACACACTTTTTACCTCAATTCCCCATCTTATTCCCGACATAAATCAAGATTCCTGAAGTCAAGAACATCAGCAATCCATAAACTGCAGAGGGGATAGTCATGGTAGAATTCATCAATAAAGTGGCTCCGATGGTGATGCCTAAGGTTCCATTCTGTATTCCGGATTCGATGGAAATGGTTTTGGCTTGCTTAATACTAAGGCCAAGAAATCTAGCTGAGAAGTATCCCACAGCCAGAGTAGTAAGGTTCAAGGCCAGTGAAACTGGCCCTACTTGAGAGAAATAGTTGACAATATTTTCCTTCTCTTTTAGTAGAGCCGCTACTACGATTACCACAAAGAATACGGTGGAAATAATCTTAAAGGGTCTTTCCAAAGTTCCCGCTAGCATGGGAGCTTTTTTCAGTACCATCATTCCAAGGGCTACCGGGATAATGGTGATAAAAAGTACTGCAATCACAGTGCTCAGCACATTCAACTGCTGCTCTTCTCCTCCGGGTATAAAATAGACGATAGAAAAGTTGACGATAATGGGAATGGTAATCACCGTAACCAAAGAAGCTATGGCTGTGAGCGTAACAGAAAGAGCCGCATCACCCTTCGCCAGGTAAGTGATTAGGTTTGAGGTAGCTCCACCTGGACAAGCGGCGAGAATCATCATACCAACTGCCAATTCAGGCTGCATTCCAAAAAGTATTATTAACCCAAATGCAATGGCAGGCAAAATGATCAATTGATTAATCAATCCAAGAGTCACGGCTTTAGGGAAAATAAATATTCGCTTAAAATCAATGGGTTTTAGAGTAATCCCCATTCCGAACATGATCACTGCCAGCGAAAGTGGCAAAAAGACTTGAGTAAGCAGATTAGTTTCCATTCGTTATCATTTTATCCAAAATATCCAGCTACCAAAAATCCCGCATAGGTTCCTATGGCATTCCCCAAACTTCCTACCAGTACTCCAGGGATCAAAAGATCTGGCCTTTCCAAACTTTCGGCTGCCGCCAAAGCAGTAGTGTTTCCACCTACATTGGCCATGGAGGCCACAGCCACTACATCCCAATCCATTTTAAAGACTGCACCTATCCCGAAGATCACCAATCCATGAATGACTACAATCAATCCCACGAAAACAGAGAGAAAGGGAGCTAATTCTCCGAGGCCCTGTAAAGTGCTCAAGTCACAAAGCCCACCTATAGCGGCTAAAAATAAAAGAATCAGGAAAAACCCGATGGTACGAGTTCCCTTTAGACTTCGAATCATGGGAACTTGCGCCAAAATCAAAGCCAAAGTGGTCAGAGTTATTATCTCAGGAATAGCAGGAACCCACTCGGATATCCATTTCGACAAGGCCAGGGCCATAAATGCTAACCCGAAAATCATTCCAAGGCCTTTAAGTGAGATTTCTTCTTTGACGGATTCATGACTCCCTGCCTGATCTTCCCGAATGACTTTCTTTCTTGGAAGCAACTTCTGAAGGTATTTTGGCAAAATCAGGGTAATAATAATCCAAGGTGTACCGATCAGATTATCAACTACAGTGGTGGCAGCGAAAAGGTCTGCATTTTCATTCATTTGGTAATGCAGAGCCACCGCATTGAAATTGATGCTTCCTCCGATGTAGGTCCCAGTGAACATTCCAGCCATGACATTGGCATACTCTCCGATGACCTCTTCAGGATTCATGATCCACCAGGAAACCAATACTCCAACGATTGTACCAACTGCCCCAAGTGCAAACATCAAAAGAATAGGTAAACCTGCGTTTTTGATGCTTTTCAGATCAACTTCTAATAGTGTTATGAATATTCCAAGAGGTGCCAGAAAGAGAAATATTCCATCGTAAATGCCATTTCCATCCGTCGCTGCGGGTACGATCCCAATGTTTGCTGCGATAGCTGTGATCAAAATAATTAGGATAGGTGAACCGATCGTTCTACCCCATTTGAACTTACCCAGCCATACGGATAAAAAAAGAAAAAAGCATAGCATGCCCGCCACATAGATTGGGCTTTGAATGAAGTTCATTCTGAAAAATAGAAAAAATAAATAATCCGCTGATCTCTAAAATATCAGTATATGAAGAATGGTTTAGACTCAATCGTTATATTGGAGTAAGCTTTTAAAATTTATATTCAGAAGATCCAAAAAGAATTGTTTATGCGAAGAATTTTTATCGCCGCCTTACTCGGAGCTACAATTTTTGCCTGCTCTCCAAGCGCGGCCCCTCCAATTGAATCGGAAATATCTACTAGCACCTATACACATGGCAGAGTGGTTTGGCATGACCTGGCATCACCAGATCCCGAGGCATCGAAGAGTTTTTACGAATCTGTCTTTGGCTGGAAAGCCGAACCCTATGGAGATGGAAATCGACAAATTTGGGTGTTTCAGAAAGATGGTGAGCCCATTGCTTTGATGGCAAAATATCAGACTAAAGATGGTACTGGAGAATGGATCGGTGCAATCTCAGTTCCTGATGTGGATGCTGCTGTAGAAAAGGCCAGGTCTTTGGGGGCGGTTGTTTTGGAAGATACCAGAGATTCTGAGAGTATAGGAACTGTAGGCTTTGTTCAGGATGATCAAGGCGCCAACATTTCTTTCATCAAGTTTACCAATGGAGATCCCGAGCCTGAGTTGGGAGGTATTGATGAGTTCCTTGGTCTTGAACTATGGTCTAAAAATCCTGAGTCCTCAATTAAATTCTACTCAGACATAGTTGGATATAAAACAGCTAAAATGGATGGGATGGGAATTGACTATACCATGCTCCAGATGGATGGGAAAAATTGTGCATCTGTCATGCAAAGTCCTGCGGAAGCCACAAGGGCGCACTGGGTTCCTTACGTAAGGGTTTCAGATATTGATGCTACAGTGGCAAAAATTAAGGCCGCAGGAGGCCAAATGCTTATCGAACAAGCTCCTGAAATTAGAGGTGGGACGGCCGCTCTCTTCATTGATCCAACTGGTGCCCCAATGGCCATTCAGGTTTACAACCCTTAATTCAGAAATCATGCTTAAAAAAATAGTAATCATATTATTTGTTATCGGTACAAGCTTCCTGTACTACTCTTGCTCAAACATGCATATGTCTGGAGGAGTAGGCTTAAACTTTACAGGTGGTCCGTATGGTCCAAGAGTTACTCCGACGATGAATGTTGGAGTGTATGGAGGCGGGCCTGTTCGCTGGTAATTCCAATTCATCTTCTCGAGGTGCCAGTCCCATGGGTTATGAACTACTTCTTGGTAAAAAACCTGCGGATACAGTCCGTAACATACTCAATTTCCTTATCCGAGAGATAGGGATTTAGAGGAAGAGATAGACAAGTTTCAGTTATTTTTCTTGCTACCGCAAAGCTACCTTCAGATTTAAAAGGCTCCAGGTCCGGAAGAATTTTGGGATAATGGATGGCAGTTCCTATTCCTTCGCCTTCTAAATATTTCATAAGTTCATTTCGCCTCTTAGTTTTGATGACAAATAGATGGGCATTATGATCTTTGCTGAGTATATCTTCTGGCAAAGTTAATTCCTGAATATCCTTCAAAGCTTCTAGATAAGCCTCTGCAAGTTCCTTTCTTCGCACTTGAAATTCTGAAAAGAAGGAAAGCTGAGCTGAAAGAAAGGAGGCTTGCAATGAATCAATTCTGGCATTTCTTCCTGCTAATTCATGATCATCTCTTTTTGGCTGACCATGATTCGAAAGAAGTGAAATCAACCCCATCAATTTTGAATCATTGGTCACACATGCTCCAGCCTCCCCAAGTGCAGCTAAATTTTTCGTCGGATAAAAACTGAGAGCCCCAATGTCACCCCATGTTCCAGAAGCTTTTCCATTTTGAACTGCGCCAAAAGACTGCGCAGCATCCTCTACAACATATAGATTTCGTTTTTTAGCTTCTTGAACGAGGGCTTCCATAGGTACCATTTTACCATATAGATGAACTGGAATTATTGCCCTGGTTTTTTCAGTGCATAATCCTGTCCAGTTCCTTGAGATTAATCCATTCTCGTCTGTATCTGCAAATATTGGTTCAGCCCCTACGAGTTTAACAACCTCAGCGGTTGAAACCCATGTCAGAGCAGGAACGATTACCTCATCACCTACACCAATGCCCAAAGCTTTCAGCGCGAGTTCAAGGGCATCGGTCCCATTACCAAGTCCGATGGCATGTTTCACCTCAAGCCAACTTTCTAACTCGCCCTGAAATTCAGTCACTGCAGCTCCTCCTGAGAATAGCCCTTCATCTAGTACTTTCCCAAAAGCAAAACTCAGCTTTTCCTTCTGAGCCTTATGCATCCTTTTTAAATCAAGAAAGGGTACAATCATCCAGAATTTGGGCTAGTTTTTGGGTAAGATTTTTTCTAGAGAATTTCTCTATTGAGCCGCTTGTCGATGGCTTTCCTTCACCAAGAAAATGTCTTCGGATCGTATTTTGAATCTCAGGCTCATCTGAGTGTGAGATTACTTCTCCTCCTCCACTTTCTGAAAGAATTTTTGCAGAATCTCCATCAGAGTCTCCAAGCGCTAAAACAGGAATTCCGGTGGAGATGTATTCGAAAAGTTTACCAGGAATATTTCCTTTAGCATTTTTGGTGTTGGTTAGAATAAGAACCAATAAATCGGCCTGAGTATAAAAATCAAAGACTTTCTCATGTGAGACATACCCGGGAAATTCAACATATTTCTTAAGCCAGTCGTCCATCTCTACATACGTCCTGACGGTATCACTTACCTGACCTACAAAGGTAAATTTGACCTCCTCCATTGTGGGAGCAAACTCACTTTTAAAAGCATTGAGAATGGGTATTGGATTACGAATTGAATCAATGATACCTGTGTAAACTAAATGAAATCCTCCACTTTTAAATTCCTTCTTTTTGAAGAGGGAAGGCATATCAGCAGGATCATAGCCATTAGTGAGTAATTCGATATTTCTATTTGATATTCGTTCTAAATCAAATTTGAAAGTTGGTGAAATCGTCGTAACCGCGTTTGCATTTGCTAGCACTTCAGACTCCAATCTTTCATGTTTTTTCCTGGCCCATGGCTTGACCTCAAGCTCATCCCACAATTCCCATTCGGACCAGGGATCTCTGAAATCCGCAATCCATGGCAAGCCGGTTTTGTCATGAATGTGGTTACCGATCAGGTGCATGCTATGTGGCGGCCCTGTGGTAATCATCGCGTCAATTTTCAGCTCTGCAATTTTTTCAAGCAGTATTCTGACAGAGGGTTTCACCCAGAAAATTCTTGGGTCAGGAATCAGGAGATTTGCCCTTGCCCAAATGGCGGCTTTTTCCAGAGAAGTTTTTTCACCTTGCTCCATGAGCCGAGCTGCGTGTTTTTCTTTCTTGCCTCGGATCTTATCAAGAATTTGGTATGGCTCCCAAATAGGAGATTTTAAAACGGTAGTCTCTTTTCCTATTTCTTCCAAAAGGCTCTCATCCTTCAGGTCAAAATCCGGGTTCTCAGGTGTGTAAATGATGGGTTCCCATCCGAATTCGGGAAGGTATTTAGAAAACTTTAGCCATCTCTGAACGCCTGAACCTGCGCTAGGAGGCCAGTAGTATGTGATAATGAGAACCCTTTTCTTCATTCGGGGTCAAAATACCATTAAGTCAAGTAAAAAAGAAAGGGGACGATTCTATCACCGTCCCCTTTTAATCTTTGTTATGAATTTTTATTCACCTTGTGCAAGTGAATAACCTCGGCTTCCATCGAATAAGTATAGGTGCTCAGTCTTAATGAAATCAAAACCCAGCTCTTTGATCTGTCTTAAAAGCTCTAGAACAGTATCATTCGAGATTACCTTTTCATCGGCAGTCTTAAATCGACATCTCCAGTGATCGGTACAGAAGGTCTCCGGCATCGGATCCGGGAATACCTTCACTCCACGATTAGTAATTAACTGTAGTTTCAAGCCATCCGCATCAGCCTTTCGGAGGCCCTCCCCGATAACATTAGGATCTCTTCCAGCTTCATCCCAATCAATAAAGACGTCTACTCCGATCAATTCCTTCTTCGCTCTTGGCTTCTCCTTAAGCTTGATTTGCATTGGCTCGGTATCTTCCTTGTCATAGCGAACCGGAGTCATCTTCGCTGGCTCCTGTCCTAATCTTTCAATTACCGCATCAGCAAATTCCTGAGTAGATGCTCTTTTGGAGGAGAGTCCTTCCTGATAAATATCCCCGGTATGAATCCCATCTTCTAAGGTCTTCATCCATGCATTTGCGATAAGCTCAGCCTTCTCAGGCATACCAATATGCACAAGCATCATCACCGCTCCGTTCAAGAGACCAGATGGATTTGCAATTCCCTGTCCCGCAATATCAGGTGCAGAACCATGGATCGCTTCAAACATGGCTACTTCAGCACCCACATTCGCAGAACCACCAAGTCCTACAGAACCAGTAACCTGTGCTGCCACATCCGAAATGATATCTCCATAAAGGTTTAGTGTTACTACCACATCAAAAGTCTCTGGACGCTCTGCGATCAAAGCCGTTCCGATATCAATGATCTTATGATCGTTTTCAATCTCTGGATACTCCTTCGCGATCTCGTCAAACTTCTTGTGGAAAAGCCCATCAGCGATCTTCATGATGTTGTCCTTGGACATACAAGTCACTTTCTTTCTGCCATTTTTCTTAGCGAATTCGAAAGCATAACGGATGATCTTCTCAGAACCTGGCTCAGAGACAAGCTTTAGCGTTTGGTATACCTCGTCCGTCTGTCTGTGCTCGATCCCTGCATAAAGATCCTCTTCATTTTCACGAACGATCACCAAGTCAGTTTCTGGAAAGTGAGTTTTCACAAATGGCGAGAAAGCCTTACATGGTCTTACATTGGCATAAAGACCGAAAGATTTTCTCGTTGTCACATTCAGTGACTTAAATCCACCACCCTGAGGAGTGGTAATTGGTGATTTCAAAAATACTTTTGTCTCCCTCAGAGAATCAATTGATTTTGGCTCCATCCCGGAGCTGATTCCTTTCAAGTATACTTTTTCACCGATTTCGATCACATCGTATTCGAGATTTGCTTCTGCCGCATCGAGAATTCTCAAAGTGGCTTTCATAATCTCTGGCCCGATTCCGTCACCGTAGGCTACTGTAATTTTTCTTTTGGAAGACATATGGTAGATGAATTAGTTTAAAATTTGATGCTGCAAAAGTAAGAAAAAAAGCGGGAAGGGGCCTTTGGCAAATCCTAAATTTGGGTGATGGTTTGCATAAATAATCATTAGTCAAATTCCGTATGAATTTGGGTTTTTCTAAGAGCTCATTTGTGATATTAGGGCCTTCACGTATATTTGCCGAGTATCGAAAGCAACAATTATGACAGACTTTCAAAATATTCTTACTGAGACTAAAAATGGGATTTTATATCTCACTATAAATAGAGAATCCAGCCTTAATGCATTGAATTTCAATACTCTTGAAGAAATCAAAATCATTTTTGATGAGATTATTGATACCAAAGAAATCAAGGCTGTTATCATCACTGGAGCCGGTGAAAAAGCTTTTGTAGCTGGAGCTGATATCAAAGAAATCGCTGAGCTGAATGAAGTTAATGCACGGAAGTTTGCAGAGAATGGTCAGGAGATTTTCTCCATGATTGAAAATTGTACAAAACCCGTGATCGCAGTGACTAATGGTTATACCCTCGGTGGAGGATGCGAACTTGCCATGGCTTGTCACATGAGGATAGCTACAGCTCATGCTAAATTCGGACAGCCAGAAGTGAATCTTGGAATCATTCCAGGGTATGGAGGCACTCAAAGACTTACCATGCTTGTAGGACGAGGAAAAGCCAATGAGCTCATGATGACTGGTGACCTTATCGATGCAGAGGAAGCAAAAAGATTAGGTCTTGTAAATCATGTTTTGGGTACTAAAGAAGAAGCCATCCAAAAGGCCGAATCCATACTTAATACGATTATGGAGAAGGCTCCACTAGCAATTGGGATGATTATTGATTGTGTCAATGCAGTGTATCTCTCGGAGGAGAATGGATATCAGACAGAAGCAAACTCATTTGCCAGATGTGTGAAATCCGGAGATTATGTAGAAGGCACTTCCGCTTTTTTAGAAAAAAGAAAACCAGTCTTCCGAGGGGAATAAGTACGCTCACCTTGAATGAGTAACTTAAAAAGCCTGGCAGGTCAGACCGCTATCTATGGTCTGAGTAGTATTCTTGGGAGATCGGTGAACTTTCTCCTGATCATCGTCTACACTACCTTTCTTAGTGAAGATGCTATTGGTGCATTCACAGGTATTTATGCCTTGATCGGTTTTCTGAATATCGTTTTCACCTTCGGGATGGAAACGACTTTTTTCAGATTTGCCACTGGCAAAAACCTTGATGCCACTCAAGTATACAATACCACCCAAAGCCTTTTAGTCACCACATCTTTAATTCTTGGAAGCACAGTATTTCTGCTTGCACCTTTTCTAGCCGAGTGGATGGATTACCCTGGACAGGCCTACCTCTTCAGATGGATGGCGCTGATTTTATGCTTTGATGCCATCATGGCTATACCCTTTGCAAGGCTTCGACTACGAAATCAGGCTTGGGTTTTTGCCGGGGCAAAGCTCCTTAACATCACGCTAAACGTTGGTCTGAACATCATTTTAATAGTGGTCTTCCCGCAAATGATCGAAGCAGGAACACTTCAAGAAGGTTTTTTGGGTTATCGAACAGATTGGGGTGTAGAATATATTCTTTTGGCCAACCTCCTGGCAAATGGGCTAATCATTCCACTGGTTTGGTGGAAGGCCGGGTTCTTTAGCTTCAAACTCAATGGAGAAATTCTCAAACCCATGTGGGAATATGCTTTCCCGCTTCTTTTTATGGGACTTGCCGGAGTCACCAATGATTTGGTTTCAAGGCTACTCTTTGAATACTTACTGCCAGCCGATTTTTATCCTGGATTAACTTCAAGGCAAGCTACCGGTATTTTTGGAGCGAATTTCAAACTAGCTGTATTGATGAATTTGGTAATTCAGGCATTCAAATACGCTGCTGAACCCTTTTTCTTCAAAAAAGCCTCCGATCCTAATTCACCTCAACTTTATGCAAAGGTGACTCACGGATTCATCATTTTCACCAGCGTTTTAATGGTGGCTATTTCAGTAAATTTGAATTGGATCGGCCCGCTATTCCTTAGACAGGAAAGCTATTCAGCAGCTCTGTACATCGTTCCAGTTTTACTGATGGGATATCTACTACTCGGAGTTTACTTCAACATTTCCATTTGGTTCAAGGTCACCGATCGCACTTCCTATAGCCTTTGGATTACCTTAGCTGGAGCATTAACGAGCATTCTAGTCATATTCTTAATGGTCCCAAGGTTCGGATACATTGGAGCAGCCTTAAGTACTTTAGCATCCTATTCCCTATTGGTAATCATCTGCTATTTCTTCGGACAAAAGTTCTATCCCATCCCTTATCCCACCTTAAAATTGGTATTCTACTTGATCCTTGGATTCGTGTTGAGCTATGCCGGCTTCTATCTAGAAATGGATAATGAATTCATAGGTTTCATTGTTAGGAATTCTGTGGTATTGGCAATGTTGGGGGGCATTTACTTATTAGAGCGGAAAGACCTTCTTATGTTTCTGAAAAAGAAAAATTAACAGTTCTCTGAATCTTTCTGGGCCTTCAGATAGTTAAAGATCAAAATACTAAAAGCTCAGCGCCCGAATCCTCCATGAGATTCCACAAAAGGCATTAAGTTTGCACCTGAGAAATACCCTTAAAAAGTGAAGCTTACCAAACTCATCATATTATTCTTTTGCCTGATTTTGGGAAGTCCTGAAATCCATGCTCAGAAAAAACTTTCAAAAAAAGAAAGGAAAGCTCTTGAAGCAGAAAGAAGTGCGAGCAGATATTACATTGAAGGCGAAAAGCAACTGGTTCTCGGAGATCTGGACAAGGCCTATTTCTATCTTCAGAAGTCATTGGAGTATGATCAGAATGAGCCGGCCATTTATTACAAGATTGCTGAAGTCCTGACACGAGCGAATAAACCTCAGGAGGCACTTCCTTACGCCAAAACTGCGGCGGAGCTAAATCCAGAGAATAAATATTATTCTCTTCTAGTTGCTGAGATTTATAGAGGTTTAAAACAACCTTTAGCAGCAGCAGAAATACTTGACAGCTTAACTTCTGATGGTGAGAGTAACCAGCAGTATAATTTAGATTTGGCTTCCCTTTATCTGCAATCCAATGAACTGGATAAAGCTCTGGTGGTACTGAATCGAGCCGAAGAGTATTATGGGGTTTATGAGCCAATCACCATTCAGAAACAAAGGATCTATCTTTCAAAAAATGATTTGAATAGTGCGATCAAAGAAGGAGAAGCATTAATTGAGGCGAGACCAGGAAACCCAAAATATGTGCTGAATCTTGTAGAGATTCTTTTCAATAACAACCGCGCTCAAGAAGCTCTAGCACTGGTACTTAAGGAAATAGAACGCTACCCAAACCAACCAGAGCTTCAAATGGCCGCGTATTCGCTTTACGATGATGCTGGAATGAAGGAAGAAGCAAAGCCCTTTTTACTTCAGGGATTTGCACACCCCGATTTAGAGGGCGAAGCTAAAGCCAAGACTTTCGAAGCCATATTAGCCGAAATACCAACCCAGGAAAGGGATAATCTTCTGGATACTTTGGCAGGTTCGATGCTGGTGTTGCATCCTAATGACCCATATATCTACAAAGCTTTGGGTGACCGAGCAAAACAAGACCAAGATCAGGAGGAGGCCGTAAGACTCTATAAACAGTCTCTAAGCTTGGATGCGAAGAATGAAGAGATTCTTGAAGAAGTCATTCTTGGCTCATTTGGACCTTCAGCTGATTTGAGTACGGTAGAAAAGTTCACCATAATGGCTGTGGATGAGTTCCCAAGGCGCCCGGATTTCTGGTTCTATGATGGAGTGGTAAAATCAGCGACGCAGCAAGACTCATCGGCAGTGGTTTCTCTTGAAACAGCTCTGGAGATAAATGCAGGTCAAAACCAGCAATTAGAACAAGTAGCGCGAGGTACTCTAGGTAGTTCTCTTTACAATATTGGTGAAATCGAGAGAGCGTTTGAGAACTTTGATCGAGCACTAGAACTTGACTCAAATGACGAGACTGTGCTTAATAATTACGCTTACTTCTTATCACTTGAGAATCGGGAATTAGCGAAGGCCAGGGAAATGTCTGCAAAAGTCGTTGCTCGATTCCCCGATAATGGCACTTTCCTTGATACATATGCTTGGATTCTGTTCCAAATGGGTGAATACACCGAAGCTGAGAAGTATATGCTTCGAGCCATAGAAGCTGAAGAAGAGCCTAGTGGGGTCATGCTTGAGCATTATGGTGACATTCTATATCATGTTGGAAAGATGAGTGAAGCTTTGGCCTATTGGCAAAAAGCAGAAGGAAGTCCAGAGGCATCAGAAAAGCTGCCACTAAAAATTCAAGAAAAGAAATACCATGAGTAAACGTTTTTGGGGAGTGCTCTCAATTTTTTTGGTGCTGGTTTTAGCCTCCTGTGCTAAGAAAACCAACCTCTACAGCAGCTCAACCAAAATGGAAGATTTTGAGCCTGTGATCGCCGATTATGATTACCTGACGGGCAAAGCTAAAATCGTCATCGAGGAAGAATCAGGAAAAGTCACTCGAGGAACTGTAAACTTTAGAGCCAAGAAAGATTCCGTCCTTTGGTTCACTGTATCTCCGGGGATGGGTGTAGAGGCATTTCGAGGATTTATCACTCAGGATAAAATCCAAATTCGAGACAGAGTCGGAGGCGACGACATTAACCTAACCTACGAAGAGTTCAAAACCATTTTTGGTCTAACCCTTTCCCTTGACCTTTTCCAAAATGTACTTTGGGCAAATCCTCCACATGACTTTGACTATCAGGACCGACTAGCACGAGTTAAGGATCATTTCGAGCTCACACAGGTAAGAGATAAAGTACGATACTTCTCAAAAATCGATGTAACTCATGGAAAGGTATCTGAGTTGGTCAGTAATTCATTAGATGACAGGGGCTCTTTGCTCGCCAGCTTCCCTACTTTTCAGGATGTTGAAAATCAGCCATTCCCGATTGATGTGCTTTTCAAATTGAACTATCAGACAGAAAGTGGTCCTCAGGATACTATTGTCAATCTGGAGTGGATTTCGATTTCTCCTTACAATGACCCCATGAGCTTCCCGTTTAGATTCTGATGGAGATGAAAAGACTTTTTTTTAGCATCCCAGCAATACTCCTGATGGCCTTGATTTGGGTGGCACCAGCAGAAGCCCAAACGAAGAAGACACGTGCCCAGCTTGAAAGTGAAAAGCGAGAAGTTCAGGAAAGATTAAAGGAATTTGATAGAATCCTTAGAAGAACGACAGCGACAAAAAAGGCAACCATAGGAGAGCTTAATGCCATAACCAGACAATTTCAAGCTCAGAATAAATTGGTTAATACGCTGGATAGAGAGGTGAAGCTTATTAATCAAGAAATCGCTGAAACCGAAAGTAAAATCAAGAAAAATGAGCAGGAACTGATTGATCTCAAGGAAGAATACGCTCGAATGATTTACAATGCCTCTAAAATGAACCGAGGCCTTTCCATAGTGGCATTCGTTTTCAGTTCTTCAAATTTCAATCAGCTTTACATGCGTATGCGGTATCTAAAGCAATACACGGATAGTCGTAAGCAGCAAGCGGTTCAGATTGAAAAATTAACAGCTGAACTTGCTGAACAGCGAGTCCTTTTGGATTCCAAAAAAGATGAAAAAGTGGCTGTTTTGGCAGAAGCTGAAAAAGAAAGGGCAAAGCTTCAAGCTATGCGTAAAGAGCGACAAGGAGTAGTTAATACCCTTACTTCTAAAGAGCGACAGGTTCAAAATCAAATAGCCCAAACTAAAAAACAGCAAGCTCAATTAGAGAAAATGATTACCGAGGTAATCGCTGAAGAAATACGCAGAGCTGAAGCCGCAGCCAGAAAAGAGAATCCGACAGTCAAGAAAAGTGCTGGATCGTCCATGCCGCTTACCCCGGAAGCAGCAGCACTTTCAAGTTCCTTTGCTGGAAATAAAGGAAAGCTTCCATGGCCTGTAGCCACAGGCATAGTTTCTCAAAGATATGGGACTCATGCCCATCCAACCTTAAAAGGGATTACTACTGAAAATGATGGCCTGGACATCCGTACCGAACCGGGGTCAAAGGTTCGAAGTGTATTCGATGGAACTGTTACCAAAATCACGAATATGCCCGGATATGGAGGAACAATCATTATCAAACATGGCGAATACTACACCATGTATAGCAAGCTGAAAACCATCAGTGTAAAATCTGGGCAGAAAGTAGTGGCTAAGGATATTATCGGGGAAGTAGCCACTCAGGCCGATGGTCAGACAGAAGTGCACTTCCAGACGTGGAAAGGCCTTACAAAAATGAATCCAGCTACCTGGATCGCACCCAAATAAGACAAATTTCGTATATTCATTAAAAAAGATAGGCCGGCAGGCTAGAACTCTTTGTGTGAAGTGAGTTACTATTCTATCTTTGCTTTACATTTATAAAAAAGGATTACCATGAATACGCTAGCGTTTTTGCAAAATATGAGTCCGGGATCTCTTATTCTTATTGCCCTCATCATTCTATTGTTGTTTGGTGCGAAGAGAATTCCAGATCTTGCCAGAGGACTTGGCAAAGGAATCAGAGAATTTAAGGATGCCACTAAGGATATCCAGAATGATTTAGAAGAAGGTTTAAAGGATAACGACAAAAAGAAAGCTTAAACCTTAATTGGAAACGCACGACACATTTGATACCATAGCGCAATCACTCAAAGATAAAGAGATCGATTGTCGCTCCATTGTCGGCAAATATTTAGAAAAAATTGAAACGAAGGCGACTCTCAACGCCTTCGTTGAAGTTTATAGGGACTATGCTTTGGCGAAAGCTGAAGAAGTTGACCAAAAACTATCAAAGGGAAAAGCAGGTAAATTGGCCGGAATGGTCATAGGAATCAAAGATGTCCTCTGCTTTAAAGACCATGAGGTCAATGCCTCCTCCAAAATCCTGGAAGGATTTCAATCTCAATTTTCTTGTACAGCCGTAGAACGACTTATCAATGAAGATGCAATCATCATTGGACGTCTGAATTGCGACGAATTTGGAATGGGAAGCTCTAATGAGAACACCATCCATGGACCTGTTTTAAATGCCAAGGACCCTGACCGAGTTCCGGGTGGTTCATCGGGAGGTTCTGCAGTAGCAGTTCAGGCTGGACTCTGCACGGCTTCATTAGGGACGGATACGGGTGGATCCGTAAGGCAGCCTGCCGCCTTCACAGGTGTGGTGGGAATGAAGCCAACCTATTCAAGAATTTCCAGATGGGGATTAATTGCCTATGCATCTTCTTTCGATACGATAGGCGTTTTCACCAGAAATATTAAGGACAATGCCTTAATCATGGAGGTAATCGCTGGTGCTGATGAAAAAGACAGCACAGTAAGCCAAACCCCGGTTCCTACCTACTCAGAAGAACTCAATTTGACCAAGAAGGTCAAAGTTGCTTGCTTGAAAGAAACGCTAGAGTCCAATGCCTTATCACAGGAGATCAAAAGTCAGACGGAGCATGTAATTCAAAGTCTTAAAGATCAGGGTCATACCGTGGAAATGACTGACTTTCCACTTTTGAAATATGTCTTGCCGACATATTACATTCTGACCACTGCCGAGGCAAGCGCCAACCTTTCAAGATTTGACGGTGTGAAATATGGATACAGAACTCCACATGCTCATAATCTGGAAAGCATGTATAAGCTGACCAGAGCTGAGGGGTTTGGGGAAGAAGTGAAGAGAAGGATCATGCTGGGAACTTTTGTTTTGAGTGCCAGCTACCATGATGCGTATTTCACCAAAGCACAAAAAGTCAGGCGTTTAATCAAGGAGCAGACCCAAGAGCTTTTTGAAAAATATGATTACATCATTATGCCTACTACGCCGACTACAGCGTTTAAATTTGGAGAGCATAGTGGGGATCCAGTGGCAATGTATTTAGAAGACCTATACACTGTTCAGGCGTCTGTTTCAGGTACCCCGGCGATTTCCATTCCGAATGGGGAAGACTCTAATGGGATGCCAATCGGACTTCAGATTATTTCGAATTCGTTCAAAGAGGCTGAGCTCTATGCCTTCAGTGAATATTTGACCAAACTAACTGCCTAAGAAAAAATGAAGATGACGTTGAGAGGAAGGACAATTTTAAGTTTAATTTTTGCTCTATGCCCAGTCATTTTTTCTTATTCACAAAGCCTTGAAAATCCATTTGTAAATCCAAATCAGGAGTTACCGATGAATCCTGAGGAGGAAGTTCTCACGGCCAATTATCATTACGAGTTTATTCCTGATTTCACCTTCGACATGGTGAAGGAAAGAATAAATGCCATGGATACGGAAATGGGCTTTGAGCTCAATGAGCGAATCTTTGCATTCATTCACTATTTCGCTGTTAGAAATCGGGATTACACGAAAATGGTTCTGGAAAGAAAGGATCTATTCTTTCCGATGTTTGATACCTTAATGCAGAAACATGAGATGCCCATCGAAATCAAGTATCTCTCCATTATTGAATCAGGTCTTGACCCTCAAATCCGTTCAAGGGTGGGCGCCATGGGACTTTGGCAGTTTATGCCTGCCACCGGAAGAATGTATGGCATGCGATATAATCGGGATATCGATGATCGCATGGACCCAATCAAAGCCACTGAATCTGCAGCCAAGTACCTAAAATCCCTGTACAGGATGTTCGGTGATTGGGAAATAGCAATGGCTGCGTATAATTGTGGACCTGGAAATGTGAGAAAGGCAATCAGGCGATCTGGAGGAAAAAAAACCTTTTGGGAGATTTACCGGTGGCTACCAAGGGAAACCCGTGGATATGTTCCTCAATTCCAAGCCATGCTTTATCTACTCAACCATTTAGATGAACATAATCTTCATTTAGAAGACCCTACTTATGCTATGGCTTCCAGGGAGGTACGATTGAATAAAGCATTCAACCTGGAGAAGCTTGCTGAGTTGACGGAACTTTGCGTTGCAGATCTAGAGACTTTGAATCCCTCGATTAAAAATCGATATGTTCCAGAGACCAATAAGACCATGGCCATTAGAATTCCTGAGGCAAGAATGGATTATCTGGAAGAAAATCTAGCTTGGATTGAAGATTCATTAGCAAATAAGCCTACAAATCTCATCGCCTCCGCTTCACTTTGGAATGAAGATAACCCAGGGATGCCATATCGTGAACCCCTAACCTATCGGGTTCGATCAGGGGATGTTTTAGGTTCCATTGCCAGAAGACATGGCGTGACGGTTTCAGAAATCAAATATTGGAATAACCTTTCCTCAAATCTGATCAGAGTTGGACAAAAGCTATACATAGAAACAGATTCACCCCCTCGAAAAGCAGTGGCTACCACAGATAAAAATGGCAACAAAACGTACGTGGTACAGCCCGGGGACTCACTATGGATAATCTCTAGAAGGCATTCTTCACTCAGTGTAGCAGATTTGAAAAGAATAAATAATCTTCGCTCCAATAGCATTAAGCCAGGACAAAAACTTGTAATTGGCTAATCTGATTTACCTTATCATGTAATTTCAAATTCTTTAACCTTTTGCCGGCGAGGGTAAACGGTTATTTCCATTATTTTAGAGAACAATCAAAGAGCCAAAAATGAGACTGTTAAGAAATATTGTCCCAGCATTATTACTTGTCGCTTTTCTTTTCGCATGTGACGCTGCAGATAGGCCTGACAGCACCAAACCGAAGGCTCGTGGAGCTATTGGTGAAATCATGTTGGCTATTGATTCAACCAAATGGGCTGGGCCTGTAGGAGATCAACTGAGAGACATCTTTCTACAGGATATTCCCGGGATGATTCGATCAGAGAGCATGTTTAATGTACATAGAGTGGATCCAAGAGCAATGAACCGAATGCTCAAAATGTCTACAAACATTATCTATGTCACCACCTTCGATGATAAAAGCGGTGGATCTCAAGCCGTTAATGCTCAGTTCACAAAAGAATCAAAAGACAGAGCTGCAGCAGATCCAAGTCTCTATTCTTTAAGAATTGAAGATGAGTATGCGATTGGTCAAGACGTCCTCTACCTCTTCGGAAATAATGAAGATGAGCTAATCGCAAATCTTGAAAAGAACAAAGCCAAGATTCAAAATCTGTTTCAAGTCAGAGCCAGAGGAAGACTTGAAAGGGCTATCCTAGCCAGAAAAAATTCAGCAGCTTCGGTAGAGGCAAGGGATAATCTGGGAATCAAGATAGAGGTACCTGCTTCCTATCAAATCGCAAAGACCGATGAGGACTTTCTTTGGTTGAGGCAACCAACCCCAAGTGCAAATAGAGCGGATATCAGCCTATTCTTTTATTCAGCTCCTTACATAAACGAAGAACAGACATTTCCAGAAAACATCCTGAAACTCAGAGATTCCATTGCTCGCAAGCACATATTCGGAGACCCAGAAGACCCTACCTCATTTATGGTCACTGAAAAACAAATCGTCCCAGCGTTCAGAAACATGGTGATAAATGATAATTTTACCGTCGAATTAAGAGCGCCTTGGAAAACGAACAATCTGAGCATGGGAGGATCCTATTTAGGGTACTTCATGGTGGATGAAGAAAAGGGACGACTCTATTACATGGAGGGCTTTGTGTACTACCCGAATGAGGTTCACAGAGACGCACTTCGTGAAATCGAGACCATCCTACTTAAAACCGACATCAGCTATTCGGAGGACCAAGGGGCTTAAAAACCCAATTTAGACCTTTTTATGGCCCTTAAAATTCGCAAAGCGGATGCCCTGAACTATCATACTCAAGGCACTCCCGGTAAGATTCAAGTAGTTCCTACTAAACCTCTTTCCAGTCAAATGGACCTTGCACTTGCTTACTCTCCAGGAGTGGCTGAACCATGCAAGGAAATAGAAGCAGAACACGAAAACGTTTATAAATACACAGCCAAGGGTAACCTCGTAGGTGTAATCAGTAATGGTACCGCTGTCCTTGGATTAGGTGATATTGGCGCTAGCGCTTCAAAACCTGTGATGGAAGGAAAAGGAGTACTTTTTAAGAAGTTTGCGGGAATTGATGTTTTCGATATTGAAATCGATGAAAAAGATCCTAAAAAACTGATCCAAACCATCAAGTCCCTTGAGCCTACTTTTGGTGGAATTAATCTAGAAGACATCAAAGCTCCTGAGTGTTTCGAGATCGAAACTACGCTCAAAAAGGAAATGAACATTCCTGTGATGCATGATGATCAGCATGGAACAGCCATCATTTCAGGGGCCGCTCTTATCAATGCACTTGAAGTAGTCGATAAAAAAATCGAAGAGATCAAGCTTGTGGTAAACGGTGCCGGAGCCTCGGCGGTATCCTGTACTCGTTTTTACATGTCACTTGGCGTGAAGCGAGAAAATATCGTCATGTGCGACAAAGAAGGTGTCATCCGAAAGGACCGAGAAAACCTGGATGCAGTCAAAGGAGAGTTTGCTTGTGATCGTGACATCCGGACTTTGTCTGATGCGCTGACTGATGCCGATGTTTTCCTAGGCCTTTCCGCAGGAAACGTGGTTTCACCTGATCAATTGCTATTGATGGCAGCTAATCCGATCGTTTTTGCATTAGCAAATCCTGATCCTGAAATCGCCTATGATCTTGCTATTTCTACTCGTGATGATATTATTATGGCTACCGGTCGATCAGACCATCCTAACCAAGTAAATAACGTCCTTGGGTTCCCATACATTTTCCGTGGTGCGCTTGATGTAAGAGCCACTAGCATTAATGAGGAAATGAAATTGGCGGCAGCCAAAGCAATCGCAAAGCTAGCGAAAGAACCAGTTCCAGATATGGTAAATAAGGCCTATGGATCAGACAATATAGGTTTTGGAAAGTTCTATCTCATCCCAAAACCTCTAGACCCAAGACTGATTACCACCATTGCCCCAGCAGTTGCCAAAGCTGCCATGGAATCCGGAGTCGCTAAGAAAGAAATCACGGATTGGATGGCTTACGAAGTTGAACTTCAGGAGCGAATTGGAATTGATCAGAGATTGATGTCTGTGGTAATAGCGAGAGCCAAAAAGGATCCGAAGAAAGTGGTTTTTGCGGAAGCAGATAATCCTAAAATTCTTAAGTCTGCTCAAATCATTCGTGAGGAAGGAATCGGCCGACCAATTCTATTAGGTAACCGGGAAAAGATTCTTGCTCTTATTCAGGAAAACTCGCTTGAATTAGACCATGCTACGATCATCGATCCCCTCGAGGAAGATGTAATGGTTCATAAGTTTGGAGAGATTCTTTATCAGAAGCGTCATAGAAAGGGTATGACCTCAATCGAGGCCCATAGATTGGTGACCCAAAGAAACTACTTTGGTGCCATGATGGTGGAAACCGGTCAGGCAGATGCATTTATTTCGGGGCTCACTCGTGATTACCCCAAAACCATTTTGCCTTCACTTCATGCGATTGGAGTAAATCCAGGAGTAAACAGAGTAGCGGGTATGTACATCATGAATACCCCTCGTGGCCCATATTTCTTTGCAGATACCACAGTAAATCAAAACCCAACGGCGGAAGCTTTGGTAGATATCATTGGGCAGACTGCAGATGCTGTTCGCTTCTTTAATGTAGAACCGAGAATTGCGGTTCTCTCCTATTCGAACTTTGGCTCAGCTAAAGGAGAAATTCCAACGAGAACAGCACTTGCCACTAAATTGGCTAAAGAGAAATATCCTGATTTGATTATCGAGGGTGAAATGCAAGCCAATATTGCCATCAATGAAGAGATACAACGTGAAATTTATCCCTTCACAAGCCTTAATAAGAAGCGTGCCAATACCTTGATTTTCCCTAACCTAAGCTCTGGAAATATTGCGTATAAGTTACTTTCGGAGCTTGGAGGTTCTGAGGCCATTGGTCCTGTACTTCTTGGAATGAATAAACCTGTTCATATTCTTCAGCTTGGTAGTTCTATTAGAGAAATTGTCAATATGGTTGCTATTGCTGTGGTTGACGCTCAAACTAAAGATCAACAATGATTGCATATCTGGAAGGAAAGCTTGCATTTAAAGATCCCACCTATGTGATCATTGATGTAAATGGTATTGGGTATCTGGTCAAGGTTTCCCTCCAGACCTATAGTAAAATAAAGGATAAGGAAGCCATCAAGTTGCTCACCCACCTTCATATCAAAGAGGATTCACACACTCTCTTTGGCTTCAAGGAAGAAGGTGAGCGGGCGATGTTTCTTCTTTTGCTCAGCATCAATGGTGTAGGGCCTAACACTGCGTTGATGGTACTTTCGTCATTAAGCACAGAAGAAATTGAGCATGCCATTTTAGGTGGAAATGTGGCAACCATTCAGAAGGTAAAAGGTATCGGAGGGAAGACTGCGCAACGGATTATTTTAGAGCTGAAAGACAAAATCGGAAAAACAGATTCCAGCAACACACAAATCTCCACAGGATTCCTGAATCCAAACAATAAAATACGTCAGGAAGCGTTACAAGCGTTAATTACGCTAGGTTTTCCGAAAGCTGCGGCTGAGAAAAATTTAGATAAGGTGCTTAAAAAAACCAATGGAGAAATTTCATTAGAAGATTTAATTAAGGCATCTTTAAAGACACCATAACTTAAAGTTGCATTGTACTTTTGGAAGTTACTGACTTTTAAAAGGAGGTGGTTTTTTGGTATCTGGCTCAAATGCTTCATCCTCTTTGGGCTCATGCTGGCCTATACTACTTCCGAAGCCCAGGACACCCAGACCGATTCCATTCCTTCCAAGATTGATTCTCTGAATCAGAGAAGGTCTTCCCCTTCCTTTTTGTTATGGAATAGCTTAAGGACTAATCCTCTTTTCCCTTATCAAAATCCGTTTTTAAGGCCTAGATCTCCTTTTCTACCCAACTCCCTTACCAGGCAAAACATTCTTGTTGAAATCGATAGTACACTACGGTATCGCATAATTGATGAATACGATAGTAATCGGGTAGGAAATGAACAGGAATACGATTTTGAGCTATTCTCCAAAACTCAAGAGTACAAGGTCAGGCAAGATTACTGGAATTCCAGAGCACGAGGTGGAGATGGAGAGAGTGCTGTAGAAGGTAGAGGACTCATTCCTCCTTTGACAGTAAGTCCTTCCTTCGATCGAATTTTTGGAGGTAGCGACATCAGCATTGTACCCACAGGCTATGTGAACCTAGACTTTGGCGCAATCTTTCGCAGAATTGATAACCCAACGCTTCCTATTCGTCAGCAGCAAAATGGAGGTTTTAACTTTGATCAACAGATCCAAATGGCTGTGAATGGATCCTTGGGAGAGAAGGTTAATATCGGTGCCAACTTTGACTCAAATAACTCATTTGATTTTCAGAATCAGCTGAAACTCGAATACGACGGATTCGAGGAGGATATACTCCAAAAAGTTGAGATCGGAAATGTGAGTATGCCCGTTCAGAATCGATTGATTCAAGGTGCTCAAAACTTATTCGGGGTTAAAACCCAAATGCAGTTCGGAAAATTGAATGTGACTGCTGTTGCTTCTACTCAACGAGGACGGCGAGATAACTTAGTGATCGATGCAAATGGCCAAGGGGCTAGCTTCGATATTCAGGCGTCCCGATACGATGAAAACAGGCACTTCTTTTTATCTCACTTCTTCCGTGATAATTATGAGCGATGGCTCAGGGGTTTACCTCAAGTTCTCTCTGGGGTAAATGTGACCAGAATTGAGGTCTATATTATGAATCGGGCCACCAATACAGAGACTCTTAGAAACTTTGCTGCCTTTCTTGATTTGGGTGAAGGGCGAGTGATATTCAATCCCTCAAACCCAAACATTGGACCTGGAAATCCTAATTCACCGGCTAGTAACGATGCCAATAGTCTCTACGGAAATATTTCATCAAATCCGTCATTCCGTCCTTTTGACACTGGTTCCAGGGCTATGGAAGCGACTTTAGGAATCCGAAAAGGTATCGACTTTGAACAGATTAATGGAGCGAGGAAACTACAGGAAACTGAATTCTTCTTTAACCCCCAGCTGGGTTATTTATCCCTATTCCGAAAACTCCAAAATGACGAGGTTCTAGCAGTCTCCTATGAATACACCTACAATGGTCAGGTTTATAAGGTTGGTGAACTCACCGAGGATTACCAGGATAGACCTGAAGATGAATTAATCTTCATGAAGCTCCTCAGACCAGCCAGAATCAACACGCGAATTCCAACTTGGGATTTAATGATGAAGAACGTTTATAACCTGAACCGAAGCCAGGTTTTGCGTGAAGGTTTTCAGCTTCAGGTTATCTACCGGGATGACCGAACTGGTTTGGACAACCCATCACTTCTGGAAGGTGAGAATGTAAAAGATATCCCTCTAATTCGACTGACAGGTTTAGATAATCTAAACCCTCAAAATGATCCAGCTCCCGATGGAAACTTTGACTACGTGGAGGGCCTTACCATGATATCTAATAGAGGGCTTTTGATCTTCCCCGTTTTGGAGCCTTTTGGCTCCAATCTGGAAAAAGAGTTTCTACCAAGTGAAGCTATTCTAAAGGACAAATTCGTCTATGACACACTTTATCGAACTACTCAAGCTGATGCTGAACTAGTTACTAGATTAAATAAATATTTCATCAAAGGGCGCTTGACCTCGGGCTCTGCGAGCGAAATCAAATTGCCTGGATTGAATATTTCACCTGGATCCGTCATAGTCCAAGCTGGAAACATCCCATTAACGGAAGGTGTAGATTACACGATTGATTATAATTCCGGGAGACTCGTTATCATCAATGATGCCATCCTCCAGTCTGGAAAACAGGTTTCGATTAGTTTTGAGAAAGCTGATCTAGTGAGTTTCCAGACTCGAAGTTTGCTGGGAACAAGATTGGATTATTTGGCAAGCGATAAGTTCAACCTTGGAGGTACTTTCCTTTATCTGAACGAGCGACCAAACGTAACCCGAATTGCAACTGGTAGTGAAACATTGAGAAATAGCCTTTGGGGCTTGGATGCAAATTATAATGATGAATCTCGATGGCTGACAAAGCTCGCTGATGCTCTTCCTTTTACTGATACAAAAGAGACTTCGGTGGTGCAGGTAAGTGGTGAATTTGCACATCTTATCCCAGGCACTTCGAATAATGTAGATGGTGACCCAGCATCTTATATCGATGATTTTGAAGCTGCGATTACTCCTTTTGGTTTGGGTGGTGCAGCGAACCAGAACTGGAAGCTAGGGGGGACGCCGGCCACACCAACGAATAAATTTGACAAGAGTAACCAGACAGAGGATAATCTAGGCTATGCCTATAAAAGAGCCCGAGTCGCTTGGTACAATATTGACAATATTTTCTATCGGGAAAGCGGTCCAGGGGTACCGACCAATATCACTAGTGAGGATAGAAGAAACCATTATGTGAGGCGTGTTATTCCACAGGAAATCTTCCCTCAGCAAGACAGAGATGTGATTATCACCCCCGAACCTCTTTTCGAATTGGCCTATTTCCCTTCGGAAAGAGGGATGTTTAATTATAGTCCTGATCTCGACTTTAATGGGCTTTTGCGAGACCCAAGAAGTAACTATGGAGCCATCACGCGTGCCATTACTACGGAAGTCGATTTTGACAGAACCAATATCGAATACCTAGAATTCTGGCTAATGGATCCTTTCATAGAAGGCGAGAATGGTCGGGTCCTGGATGGAATATTCAATGAGAACAATACCACCGGAGGAAAGCTATTCTTTAATTTGGGTGATATTGCAGAAGACATCATGAGGGATGGTAGTCATTCCTTTGAAAATGGACTGCCCGCCGATGGTGACCCATCTGAAACTCTTGAGAATGAATGGGGTAGGATTACAAGAGAGCAATTCTTATTACCAGCATTTGATAATTCGGAAGAGTCAAGAATAAACCAAGACGTTGGTCTGGATGGATTGAGAAATGATTTTGAAGCCGACTATTTCCAACAAAGATTCCTTGATAGAATTAACGTTTCACCAGATGCTTTAAATACCATTCTGGCAGATGTATCAGCAGATAGATTTGAATACTACCTGAATGAAAGTTTTGATAATCAGGATATCAAGATTCTTGAGCGGTACAAAAAGTTCAATGGAATGGAGGGTAACACCCCAGTAGAACAAAATGAAAATCTTCCATACACTCCTACTGGAACAAATAATCCTGATAATGAGGATTTGAACACGGATAATACGATCAACGAACTCGAAAATTACTATGAGTACGAAATTGATCTTCAGCCAGGAAATCTTGTTGTGGGACAGAACTACATCGTGGATAAAACCACTCACAACGAAAATGGTGATAATATTGATTGGTATCTCTTCAGGATTCCTGTAAGGCAACCTGATCGCGTGCAAGGAGATATTACTGGTTTCAAATCTATCCGTTGGATCAGAACTTACCTGACTGATTTTGAGCAACCTGTCGTTCTACGGATGGCAAATTTCCGAATGATTGGAAGCCAGTGGAGGGTTTTCCAGGAATCCCTTTTTGAAAAAGGATTTTTTGAAATTCCTGAGCCTGATAATTCCAATGTAACTGTGGACGTTGTGTCCATCGAGGAAAATAGTCAAGGAAGTGAAACAGATAGTCCTTATGTCTTGCCTCCTGGAATTGAAAGAGATAGAGACAATACTTCCACAGTAGAAAGACGACTTAATGAGCAATCCTTGAGAGTCTGCGTGGAAGATTTAGGCGCCCGAGATGCAAGAGCCGTTTTCAGAAATATCAGTCAGGATATTGTTCAGTTTGAGCGGATTAAAATGTTCTTGCATGCCGATAGCGAGGATGCTATTGACGGTGAGATTACAGCCTTCCTGAGATTAGGAACAGACTACACTGATAACTACTACGAAATCGAAGTACCTTTGACCATTTCACCAAAAGGTACTCGTGATCCTCGAGCCATATGGCCCCTGGAAAATGAAATCGATATAGCTATTCAGGAAATTGTGGGTGTAAAGGTAGAACGAGACAATAATCAGGTTCCGCAGAATCTTCCATTCTCTCAGCAAATCAGACAATACAATGTAACCGTGGTCGGAAGACCTGAACTAAGCCAAATTCAGGGAATGATGATTGGTGTACGAAATCCTGGTACAGGTATCGGTGGCAGCAGAAGTATTTGTATCTGGGCAAATGAATTGAGAGTAACCGGTTTCACTAAGTCCAATGGTTGGGCTGCCAATGCTTTCGTTAATGCGAAAATTGCAGATGTTGCGGTCGTTTCAGCCTCTGTAAGACATAATTCTATTGGATTCGGTGGGTTAGAGACTCGGCTTTCCCAAAGGTCAAGGGAAGCCATCACCCAATATGACATTTCCACCAACGTGGACGTAGACAAACTTTTGCCGGAAGCACTGGGAGTAAGTATTCCCATGTATTTCAGTGTTGCAAACTCTACCACAAGACCAGAATATGATCCACTCAACCCTGACGTTCCCTTTGAAGTAGCTTTGGGCAAATTTGAAACTGATGCCGAACGGGACGCCTACAGGGAATTAGCTTTGGATCAGACGAATAGAAAAAATATAAGCTTCGCTAATGTCAGAAAGATAAAGACTAACCCAGAAGCTAAGAGCCATTTCTATGATCTTAGTAATTTCTCATTTAGCTATTCCTATGGTGTGGTCAAGCAAACCAATGCACAAATTCAGGATTATACGTTCAAGACCTACAATGGGAATATTACTTATAGTTATCCCTTGAAACCTCTGATGTTTGAGCCTTTCAAGAACAGTAAATGGCTTGAATCACCAAATCTAAGATTCCTCAAGGAGTTCAACTTAAATCTTGCTCCAACACAGGTTTTGGCAAGGTTAGACATAGACAGAAGGCTTCTCAGGTCTCAATACCGAAATGATCAGCTGAGCACAGCTGGAGTTGATCCTCTTTTCCAGAAAAGCTTCTTTATGAATCGATTCTACAGTCTGAATTGGGATTTAAGTAGATCACTAAGGGTGGATTATACAGGAACTGTCCTTGCTGTGGTAGATGAGCCACAAGGAGATCTTGATACAGAGGCTAAACAAGACTCCGTAAGAAGTAATGCATGGAGGTTCGGTCGTAGAACTAATTACAATCATCAGGTCACATTGAATTACAAGTTACCACTTGATAAATCTGCAGTGACAGATTGGATATCAGCAGATTACCGATACAATACTACCTATACATGGCTTACCGGCGCCATTGGTCAACGTGATACCTTGGGTAACTCCATTCAAAATACGAGAGAGCAAAGCCTCATCGGAAAAGTCGATTTTGTAAAACTATACAATAAGAATAAAAAGTTGGCAGCGCTAAATGCTCCCAAACGGCCCGGAATACCGGGTAGGACATCAGTTGCAGCAGAAGATACGATTGGCACACCGTTCAGTAATAAGCTGTTGAAATTCTTAATGATGGTCAAAGACCTGAATTTCAACTATGGAGTCATAGAAGGAACTTTCCTTCCAGGCTACATGCCAAATACAGGATTACTGGGTATGGACCGAGCTTTCCAAAATCCTGGACTGGCCTTCCTTTTCGGTAGTCAAGATCCGGCGATTCGTACCAGATTAGCCCAAGATGGCCTGATTGCTCCTAGTTCTGAATTAACACAGCCCTTTAGGCAAAATAGGGCCACTAATTTAGGCCTTACAAGTATTGTAGAGCCCTTCCAAGACTTCAGGATTACCTTAAATGCCGATAAAAGGGAAAGTGGTGATTACCGCGAAATCTTTAGAAACTCAATGGATAATCCAGGTGAATATTTGTCGATCAGTCCAAACAGGATATCCTCCTACTCCATTACAACTATAATGATAGGTACTACTTTTGCTGGGATTGATGCAGATAACAATTCTCCTCTGTTCGATCAATTCGAGGAAAATCGTGCAATAATAAAAGGCCGATTAGATTCAGAGGTAAGTGGAGGTGAGTATGGTATCAATGGTCAGGATGTTCTGATTCCTTCGTTCCTGGCAGCTTATCGGGGCCAGGATGCTGAGGAGGTTAATCTTAATCCATTCCCTAAAACTCCTTTACCAAACTGGAGAGTAGATTATCGAGGTTTGTCAAGACTCAAAGGCCTAAGTGAAATATTCACGAGTATTAATATTCAACACGGGTATACCTCGACCTACGACGCAAGTAACTTCAGCAATTCGCTACAATACCAACAGGGTCTGGAGCTTTTCAATTCGCTACAGAATATTCCATTGCCAAATGAAATCAATGAATCAGGTCAATTTATCCCAATCTATGTCTTGAATGACGTGGTTCTTTCGGAGCGTTTCTCCCCATTAATAGGAATTGATGTTCTCACAAAGGATCGGTTGAACGTAGCTGTTTTATATAACCGGGAAAGAAATCTAGGAATGAATTTCTCAAATTCTCAGATCACAGAGCAAAAAAGCTCAGACTTCGGAATTAACATTGGCTACACCAAAGCGGGTGTTAGGGTTCCATTCAAAATTCGTGGTCAACAGGCTATTTTGAAGAATGATCTTACGTTGAGGATGGATGCGAAAGTCGTTAATACAACTCAAATTCAAAGAAAAATAGATGAGGGAAGTACCATTACAAATGGAAATCTCAATATTCAGATTCGACCAACCGCGACCTACATAGTCAACCAAAACTTAAGTGTCACACTCTATTTTGATCGAACCATCAATGATCCAAAGGTCACTACAGCCTTCCGTAGATCATCTACTGCCTTTGGTGGACAAGTTCGATTTAATTTATCGCAATAGATTTTATCCTATTTGGAATCCTTTTATTTTTGAAGGCTTTTAAAAATTAACACATGAATTTTCCTGAAAATCTAAAGTACACGGAAGACCACGAATGGGTCAGCATCGATGGTGATGTAGCGACAATTGGAATTACTGAATTCGCCGCAAGTGAGCTTGGTGATATCGTTTACCTCGAAGTAGAAACAGTCGGAGACACCTTGGAAAGCGGTGAAGTTTTTGGCTCTGTGGAAGCCGTGAAAACCGTTTCTGATCTATTTATGCCCATAAGCGGCGAAATTCTAGAGCTGAATGAGGAACTAGAGGACAGTCCAGAAATGGTAAATGATTCTCCTTATGAATCAGGATGGATGATAAAGGTAAAGATCGATGGAGATCTTCCGGACACCCTATTATCTTCAGAGCAATACGCTGAATTAGTAGGTAAATAAAATGCTGAGATTAGTTCTTGGGATAGGCTGGCTGATAGTCTTACTTTTTGCCATGCTGACACCAGGAGATCAGTTTCCAGAGGTGGACTATTTCAGCCTTCAGGACAAGCTAATTCACGTTATTTGTTTTGCGGTCCTGAGCTTCATCTGGGCTGGAGTAAGGGAGCCTATATTTAGGGATAGTTCAAAGGGACGAAGACTTAACTTCTTGATCTTCGGACTCCTACTTGGAATTCTTCTGGAGGCTGCTCAAACTCAAGTGCCTAATCGCACATTTGATCTGTACGACATACTCGCCAATATCATTGGAGGTAGTCTTGGGATTTTGACATTTTTAAACATCTCCAAGCCCAAATAGTATTGGATTACTGATCAAATATCATTAATCTTGTAAGTCTAGTTCAAAGTATAAAAGTAAACTCAACCAAAATTCGTCATGGAAGCAAAAAAGACTCCTAACGCTGATCTGGCCAAAAAGTCGGGAATGTTCCTGAACTTGGGATTGGCAATTTCTGTGGGTGCTACGCTATTTGCCTTCGAATATAAGTCCTTCGACGATGGTTCTTTAAAGGACCTCGGAATGGTGACTGATAATTTCGAAGAGCTTTTAGATATCCCTATTACCGAGCAGCCACCGCCACCACCACCGCCAGTAGAGCAGCCAATTATCCAGGAGATTCCTGATGAGGTTGAGATCGAAGAAAAAATTGAAGTGAACTTTGACGTTGATGTTCAGGAAGAAACTGTGATTGAAGAAGTTGTCATTGCTGAAGCTCCAGTAGAGGAGAAAGCTGATGAAATCTTTGATGTGGTGGAAACACAGCCAAATCCTCCGGGGGGAATGTCTGGATGGAATGAATATTTAAGAAAGAATTTGAAATACCCTACTCAAGCAAGACGAATGGGTATAGAAGGTACGGTGATCGTGGTATTCGTAGTGAACACGGACGGTTCCATTCAGGACGTTGATGTTCTTAGAGGAATCGGTGGAGGCTGCGACGATGAAGCGATACGAGTGGTTGAAAATGCACCAAAGTGGGAGCCTGGTAAGCAACGAGGTAAACCAGTAAGAACTAGAATGAGATTGCCGATTAGGTTCAAATTGAGCTAATCAAAATAGAATATTTGAGGGTCTGATTTTCAGGCCCTTTTTTTATGCTCTTTATCAACTTTTAACTTAGTTAAATAGGGTTAATTCCATTATTCTCTGTCCAGGAATAGGTAGCTTCTAGTATTCGAAATTACTAAACCTTACTATCATGGAATTAAAGAAAAAAGACAAAGCAAGTATTCGCAGATGGTCCAGTACAATTTTCCAATTCAGTCTAATGTGTAGCATGGCCTTAGCCCTAGTCGCTTTCGAATGGAAATCAGGATTCAACTATGAAATGAAGAGTATTCCTAACGAGAATTCTGAATGGATTTTGGAGGAAGTCCCTATAACTCTTCAAACACCTCCTCCTCCCCCATCCCCACCAGTTATACTCAAACCTGTTCCAGATGATAAAATCGTAGATATTTCTTTAGATAAAATTGACATCGACCTACCTACTGAGGAAGCGATTCCACATGTAAACATTTCAGACACTCCACCAGTAATTGAGGTTGCCGATGAAATAGAGGATTTCACAGATGTACAGGCTTCTTTTAAAGGGGGAATGGAAGCTTGGTACAAGTACCTATTAAAGAACATGACTTACCCAAGTCAAGCAAGAAGAATGGGCATTGAAGGGCTTGTGATTGTAAGGTTTGTAGTGAATCTAGATGGCTCTATTCAAGATGCAGAAATTGTGAGGTCCCTTGATCCAGCTTGTGATAAAGAGGCGCTTTCAGTTATTGAAAATTCTCCTAAATGGAATCCGGGTAAGTTGAATGGAAGATCAGTACGATCAAGGATGGTGATGCCTATTAGATTTAAACTTGACTAGTCATAAGACACAAAAGCCGGAATTGAATCAATTCCGGCTTTCCAGGTGCTTGTCGCTTTAGAGAACATTCAAGGTCTGTTCTTTTATTTTTTCCAGTTCATCCTTCATCTGGATCACATGTTTTTGGAGTTGTGCATCGTTAGCCTTGGAGCCTATGGTATTTATTTCTCTTCCCATCTCCTGGCTGATAAAACCTAGTTTTTTTCCTTGGCCTTTTCCCTCTTTCATCGTTTTCTGGAAGTAATCCAAATGAGTTCCTAATCTGACTATCTCTTCAGTGATGTCAAGTTTTTCAAAGTAATAGATAAGCTCCTGCTCGAATCGGTTCGCATCAAATTGCTGCTCTTCCAGCCATTCATCAAAATGCCCTTTTATTCGCTTTTTTATCTTCTCAACGCGTTCCCCTTCAAGAGATTTCACCTCCAGCAATCCCCTACGGATAGTCTCCACATTTTCACTTAGTTTGACTTCCAAAGCATTTCCCTCATCTTCTCGAAACGAAACGCATTTGGACAGAGCCTCTTTCAATACTTCAAGAATTTTGTCCCATTCTGATTCCAAATCACTGGAATCGGGAGATAGGTTTGTGGTCACATTAGGACTTTGCAAGGCAATTTTAAATAATTCTGTGCTCTCATCTCCTACCCTCTCAGCAAGAGTCTTATAGGTTGAGTAATATGTCTGAAAAAGCTCTTCGTCTATCTGAACTGGTAATTCGCCTGAGCTTTTAGAGGAGACATCTAGGTTTAAACTCACCTTACCTCGTTCAAGTGAGTTTTGAACTAAATTTCGCACTTCAGTCTCTCGATCAGAAAACTGCCTGGGAGCTCTAAAAGAGAAATCCAGGAATTTAGAGTTCAGAGTTTTTACCTCAACATTAATGGAGATTTGCTCATCTTCAAAGCCGGCATTTCCATAGCCAGTCATTGATTTTATCATACTTGAAAAGTTTGATGATTAAAAATTGAAACCTAAGGTCACATAGTACCTCATGTCTTCCCGCTCATAGTTTCTAACGGGCCGCGCCATATCAAACTTCACGTAATAGTTCAGAAGTACGGTTCTTAAGCCAGCACCATAACTCTGAAGCCATGGATTATTGAAATTATTCAAAGTGATTTCAAACGGCGAACCTTCTGTATCAATAATCTCAGTATTCTGATCATTTACTCTTTCCCACGGAGCAGCATCATTCCATGCAGACCCAATATCATAGAAACCAACTAGTTGGAAATTTCTGACGAAATTTGAGGTTATGTTTCCTCTGGTTAAATAAGAGAATATTGGAACTCTTATTTCTGTAGTAAATGTAATCACATTTCGACCCCTTATTTCATCATAGTCGTAACCCCTAAGGTCTACGAAATCAGCAAAGAGAATATTGGAATTTTCAGCTCCGGTAGGATTACGCACCGGTGATGCCTCAGGTCTGTTTGATGGAGGATTATAGAATTCATTAAACAGCCAGTTATCCATTCCTCCCACTAGATATGTTTGAGGATTGTTACCCATGAAGGATCCTACATAGAGTTTCGAAGCTAGGATGATGTTCTTATGAATCCTTTGGTAGTTTCTTAGATCAAAGTAAAATTGGCTGAATGAGCGATCACCATGGTTCAATCCTTGGTAATGCATAAATCCAATTTTACCCTTCACTCCAGCTTGAGAATACAATCCAACTTGCTGAGTTTTGTCATACACAAATTCCGCCCTGGCTCCTAGATAATTAACATCAAATCTATTCTGTTCCGGTACCTGACCCAGAATAAGAGAATCAGGATTCAGATTGAAATACTGAGTTTTAGCTACGAAAGGTGCTAAAGTAAATCTTGTATTGATATTAAATGGATATGAGACACCCGCTTCTATCTTTGTTAGGGCATATCTCTGGAAAGTAATATCTCCTTCCGATACCTCAATAGTACGTCTATCAAACCTCGCTCTAAAGTCAAGGCGACTTTTCAAATACTCATACTCGAAGAAAATATCTCCACCTGATCGGAAATCTAGTGTGGTCATAATTCCACCGTAAAAGGAATGATTATCCAACAGGTCTGTCATTTTACCTGTAAGCTGAATACCAAAACCTCTCAGAGGGTCTACCACAAATCGGGTATTGATGTTATTAGTAAAGAACTGCGGTTCCATTTCCCTAGGACCAGTCACCCTTTTCTGAAGACTCTGTTTCCTAAAGGTCTCTAGGAGATTTATCTTATTACTCCTACTGCTGGATCGTTCTTTTGCTAGAACAGGATTCGGCAAGGAATCGAAGGTGTAATTATCGGTATCAATTCCACCCTTGTTCTCAAATCTCAATCGATTCACATTAATGGATGAGCTACGATTCGCATTTGCTGTAGTATCGACTTTTAATGGTTCAGGAACACCCAAGTTAGTGGACGGTGGTGTTATGATCGCTTTTTGTTCTTCTTCGTCTTTTTTCTGTTGCTCTTCTAGCCTTCTTCTGGCAGCGATCCTTTCGTTGAGATCTTTAGCCTGAGCCAGCTGAACCCTAGGAGTACTTGGCGTAAAGCGATCTCCAGCAGAGAATCCCTCTACGACAATGAAGCTTTGTCTGCCATCCCTAACAGCATAGGCTACCTTATTCATCCTACCAGTCACATCAAATACTTCTATACTCTTATCAAATCCAGAGATTTGATTAGAGACATTTGACCCAACACTTAGCCTCATCATATTATTGATTCCACTTAAATCACTGAGGTAAATGATAGAATTCGCGTTAAGCCTTTCAGGTCTTATGTTTTTACTAGCTGTGTTAGTGAGTTGGGTTGTAACCAAAGAGTCGCCAACATCCAGTCTGTACAAATTGTAGATATCTGGAAGATTATCCATTTTCAGATTCTTATCGGTGATAGAATCTGGTAAAGCCTTAAAATTGGAGGAATAGATAATAGTGGAATCATTCAGAAACGTGGGAGTCAAATAATCAAAACGATCATTAGTCAATCGCCTTCCGGCTCCTCTTGTATTTAGGGTGTAAATATCCGATTTACCATTTGAAATGGCCGAAAGAACCATATTCCTTCCCGTACTATTGAAATCCAAACTCAGGATTTGAGTAATATTTCTCAGGAAGATTTTATCCTGATTTGTTCCATCCAAAGATCGTAGACGAAGGGTGGTAAAGCCTCTTTTAAAGGAGGCTATTGCCACGTTTGCCGAATCTCTCCATGCGATTATCGGGGAGATAAAATTTGGCTTTTGATCCTCGTAGGTGGACCCTCCACGATATATGATGGTTTCGCTTCCATTAGAAAGATCCCTTACAATCACTTTGAACTTCCCACCATTATTCAGGACATAAGCCAGGTTCAATCCATCCGGACTGAATTCAATATCACTAATGGCGCCAATAACCTTAGGAGAAGTAGTGACAAATGCCCTATCCTGGTCTACGGTCTGGAAGGTGCTAAATACCTGCTTATTGATATTTGTATAATATTCCCTCCACTGCGTCTTAAAAGTATCAAAATCTAGACCTACAGTATTAGCAATACTATTCTCCTCATTCCTATTAATTCTAGAGAGATTGAGGATACTTGAAATGTACCTTCTACCATACCTCTCAGCGATATAATTCCACACTGATTGGCCTACGAGCGCGGCTTCTCTTTGCTTTAATCTAAGCAATTTAGGGTTCTCGATTTCTGCGAAGTAATGACGCGCATAATCATCCATTTCCCTACTCCATCCCTTTGCTAAATAGAGAGCAACTCCATCAAGATACCATTCAGGGAAACTATTAATTAGGTTTGCCTGAAATGCATCGGCTACAGATGAACCATAAAGCATTTCCTCGATGATCACTTTAGAGGTCGCAAAGATGAGATCTTGCTTGAACCGATCTATCCGTCCTTTATAAGACACTTCCGCGATTAACCGATTGAATGTCGTCTGACCGTCTTCGGTAAACTCGTCTTTGTTCAGGTTTAAATTTGATTGGAGGAGTTCTTCAGGCGAATTGTATATATAAATCTTTGGCTTGGTGTAGGCTACATAGCCTATCATTTGAGTCAGCCGATCGAACTCACTTTCCAGGTACTCGATAGCCATTTTGGCATTGGCCCCACCACGATCGTAGTAATAAACTTCAAAATTATTTGAGCTAAAGTAATACCAATCAAACTCCTTATGCTGTACTCGATTTTTACCAAATCTTTCCGTGTCAAATTGAGCCTGGGTGATAAATGGGGTAAATAGAAATCCAAATATGAATAGAAGACGTAAAATCTGTCTGTGCATTCGTTGGGATTGATTTGTTTAAATATAATTAAAATACCTTTCGATGTCTATTTCCCTGTCCAGAGGACGATTTTCGGTAATGAAGTCAACCATAATTTTACTGAAAAAAGGAATTAAAGATACACCTTTGGCACCAAAACCATTGAAAGAATAAACGCCTTCTTCATGAGGATGTTTACCCAAAAAGGGTTTTCTGTCCCTAGTAGCAGGTCGAATACCATACTTATGGCTAATAATTTCCACAAGCGGCTCATTCATTAAATCAGCCAATCTCCTGATAAGTTCAATTTTTGATTTTTCGGTGATCCCTTGATCAAGATCATGTTTAGTGTATGTGGAACCAACTCTGAACCTTCCTTTACCTAAACTAACTCGGAAAACTCCACGATTAATTATAATATCAGGGTCATATTCTTGGTTAACCTCAAGGATTTCGCCTTTTGAAGGGGCAAAGGGCAAAAAGCCGAAAAACTTAGAATTCATTGCTCCTAAACCATTGCAAAAAATAATGGATGAGAACTCATCATTTCCGTATAACCATTCGTTTTCCCCCTTAACCAGAAGGGTTTCATCAAATCTTTCCTGAATTAAAGATTCTCCCAACCAATCTACCATAGCATCCAAAAATTTATCTGTTGCTAGCCAACCACAATTCTTCAGTAAAATACCCCCAAAGGGATCATTAACAGCCGGGTCCATTGAGCTTTTGAGGACCCGATCAACATAAGGTTTGAAATTTGGCTCTGCACTTTTACCCATCCACTCATTTTGTTCTTCAATAGTTAGGAAAGGACGGTAAATAGGGGTAGATTCTATAAACGAGGACTGAGTTTCATTTTCAATTTCAGAATAGAATTTTTCTATCTCAGGGAACAGGTCGTCCGCTCTCCAGGTCTTTAACATCTTTCGGCCTGTGATAGGGTTGTAAAGACCAGCGGCTACACGACTTGAAAGGTTTTTCTGTGGAGTATCAAAAACTCGAACAGACTTCCCTTTTTTTATCAATCGGTAGGCCAGAATGCTGCCTGCCAGACCTTGCCCAACAAGTAAAAAATCGATTTTCATCGCTCTAATTAAGGCTATTATTAGTTATTTTGCCCAGTATCTCAGCAAAGAATTTATGCTTTCAATCAAGAGCTTCACCTTTAATCCTCTTCAGGAAAACACCTACCTTGTTTACAACGAAAACTTGGAGGGTGTACTTATTGATCCGGGTTGTTACGAGATTGAAGAAAGGAACGAATTGGACCGATTCATTCAAGCCAACGGTATAAAGATTTCCAAACTCTTAAATACCCACTGTCACATAGATCATGTATTAGGGAATGCTTGGGCAAAGCAGAAATACGATCTTGAATTATGGATTCATCAAAATGAAATTCCAGTCTTAAAGTCTGTTGAAGTTTACGCAGCTGGCTATGGGCTTCCGGCCTATGAGCCTAATACTCATGATCAACTTTTGGTCGAAGGTGACATCATCGAAATCGGTGATGATAGACTTGAATGTCTTTTTGTACCAGGCCATGCTCCAGGACATCTGGTTTTTTACAATCCTGATTCAAACTTTGCCATTTGTGGCGATACTCTTTTCAGAGGGAGTATTGGACGAACCGATCTTCCAGGAGGGAATCATCAACAACTTCTTGATCGAATAAACTCAGTACTTTTCCAGCTTCCAGAAGAAACTGTTATGTATCCAGGTCATGGTCCTGAAACTACCATAGGTTTTGAAAAAGTACACAATCCCTTTGTTGGTCAAAACGCAATCTATTGAGTTTTAAAAAACATATTCCAAACTCTCTAACCCTGCTCAATGCACTTTCTGGGTGTATTGGTATAATTCAAGTCCTAGACGGGAATATCTATTACGGGGCATATTTTGTAATACTGTCTGCGGCCTTTGATTTTCTCGATGGGTTTGTAGCCAGAATACTAAAAGTTCAAGGAGAGCTAGGGAAACAGCTGGACTCTTTGGCTGATGCGATTTCTTTTGGTCTGCTCCCGGGCATTGTTCTATTCGCCATGTCAGAAAGCTCTTCTGAGGCGAACTGGCTCACCTATCTTACCTTATCAGTTCCTGTTTTTTCCATTTACAGGCTAGCAAAGTTCAATTTGGATACCAGGCAAACAGATCGGTTTATTGGGCTACCAACTCCTTCAAGTGCACTTTTTATTACCACGCTTCCATTTTTGGCTACTAAATGGCCCGCTATGGGCGATTTGATCTCTTCACCTTTTGTGCTTGCGGGCATTGCGATAATCATTTCATTCCTTTTGGTTGCTGAACTTCCACTGATAGCGCTGAAATTCAAAAACTTTTCCTTCAAGGATAATGTATATAGGTATCTATTGATTGCTCTTGGATTGGCAGTTGCCATTTGGCTAGGCCTGGCGGGTATTCCTTTTATTATCCTTGCCTACATTGGACTATCAGTTGTTGAAAACAGCATCGGAGAGAAATGATTTCGAATTGGAGAAGTTGGACATTAGGGCTTTGCTTTAGCTTAGTGACCTCTTTTTTGCTAGCACAAAGCGATTATTACAAGTTTTCCATTGTTAAGGAGGGAGTTTATAAAATTTCCGCCTCTCAGCTAGAAACACTTTCTCTTGATCCCGGTCAAACCGGAATTTTTGGATATCCAGGACAACTCCCTCAAACTTTAAACTATGAAGATCTGGAACTTCATCAAATTCCTACCCACTTTGAAAATGGGGATTTGTTCGTTTTTCTGAGTGGCCCGGATAGACGAGAATGGAATGGCGAATTCTGGGAGGAAGTAAATCACCTAGGAGTAGATGAAATATCATTTTTGATAGGGCAAACGGACGATCCGAAGAGATTAGAAATAATTGAAATCACAGACTCTGAAGCCTCAACATCAACCATGTATGAATTGACAACTTTCCGAGAGGAAAGCACCAATCTATTGAATTCCGGGCGGGTCTGGTATGGTGAACCCATCGGCTCTGGAAGTTCTGAAACTATTTCGTATGACCTGGTCGCTAATCAAAACTCTCCCTGGCTCATTACAGGTAACCTCATGGCCCAGTCACTCTCTAACTCTGAAATGATGGTCGCAGTGGATGGAGAGTCCATCGTTGAGGTGGAATTTAATGCTATACCAGATGCTATTTATGGGGTAAAAGGAGATTCTTTTTTTATCAATTCCACATTCAATCCAGCCAATAACCAAGTCGGTGAAATTCAATTAACGTACTCGGCATCTGTACCAAATTCCTCAGGATATATAGAGTTCATCACTTTAGGGATACCTGCTTCTTCAACCAAATTGAATCCCGGGATTTGGTATAGTATGGATAATGACTTTAAAGAAATTTCCGCAAATGAAGAGCTGGAAATATGGGATGTGGAAGACTTCTTTGAGCCAAAGGTTTTGGAAATAGCGAATGCAGGAAGTAGTGATTCAAGGAAGCTCGTGGCGTTTGACTTTTCAGGTACAATTGAGATCTCAGATTTTGAAACCGTTAATCTTTCCCTTCGAAACACTGCATCGAATGCTAGCCTGCTTATCATCACTCCAGAAGAGTTATCCAGTTCAGCTTCCAGATTACAATCTCATAAGCTTGCCCTTGGCATAAGTACCGAATTAGTGATTTTAGACGATGTGTTTAATTCATTTTCCTATGGAAATCGAGATGTGAATGGTATTCGGAATTTAATTGCCGCTCGCTTTAGATTTGGTTCATTGAAGAATGTCCTCTTTTTTGGAAAGGGTACTTTTGATACCAAAGAAATATTAGGAGGACGGCCTAACCTGATCCCAACCTATACAAGTAGGGAAAGCTTGAACCCTCTAACCACATTCAGTTCAGATGACTTTTTTGGTTTACTAGACGAAGGCCAAGGAAATTGGGAAGAAAGTCGAGAAGGCGATGAAATAATGGCTATAGGGGTTGGAAGGATTCCTGTCATAAATGAAACTGAAGCTAGAATTGTCGTTGATAAAATCATTGAATATGAGCTAAATCCAGAACCCGGGGATTGGAAAAGAACCTTGGCATTTTTCGCAGATGATGCTGACAATAACATTCATGCGAGAGATGCTGAAGCACATAGTCGATATCTATTTGAAAACCACCAAGGATATTTTCAACAAAAGCTCTATCTCGATCGATATGAGCAGCTGAGCACCGGGTCTGGTCAGGAATCGCCAGAGGCCAAGGATGCTCTTCTAGAAACGCTAGAAAGAGGTACACTTCTCTTGAATTACATTGGACATGGAAATGAAACCACCCTGACGGCAGAAGAAGTCTTTCAGGTGGAAGATATTCGTGACTGGCCTACTCAAGAAAAGTTGGCATTATGGGTTACAGCAACTTGCGAATTTGGAAGACATGATAGTCCTTTCATACGTTCTGCCGCAGAAGAACTCATGATTGTCCCTGATAAAGGCGCAATAGGACTTTTAACCACAGGGAGACCGGTTTTCAGCAGCGTTAACTTTAGATTAAATGAAGCCTTCATCCAAGAGGTATTCAAAAGAGAAAATGGAGAAAGCAGAAGTCTTGGAGAAATTTTCAAAAACACCAAGAATAAAAGCCTGAATGGAGCACTAAACCGGAATTTTGCTCTGCTAGGAGACCCGAGTATGAAATTAGCCAGTCCCGAACTGGAAATAGAGGTGACATCCCTAAAGAATCTCAGTAGCCAGGCTGAAACTGATACCCTCTCGGCCTTTCAGGAAATCGAATTGGAAGGTCAGGTTATAGATCCTCTCACAGGTGCCAAACTGAGCTCATTTGATGGAGAATACATAATTGATTTAAGGGATAAGCCCAATACCTCTACTACTTTGGGCGACGAAAGTAATCCTTTTGATTTTGAGGAGGAGAAAGTATCCCTATTTAGGGGAAGAGGTAATATTTTTTCTGGTGAGCTGAAATCCACATTTCTTATTTCTTCAAATATCAATTACGACTTTGGTAAGGGCGCACTAAGAATACTAGGAACTGAAGAGGACGGAATTTCAGAGGCCTTTGGGGGAACGACTCCAATCATTGGAGGTTCGGGAGATAAACCCAGTGACACCGAAGGGCCTGGAATAGAGGCCCTATTCAATGGTCAAAATGAAAACCTGACTTTCAAATCTACGCAACTCAATATGGATTTGGATTTGGAAGATATCAGCGGTATCAATGTTTCTGGACTAAATCCTGGTCAAAACATAGAAGTTCAAATTAATGCTAATCCGCCTATAAGCTTGAACAGCTTATTCCTATCCTCAGATGGTAATTTCCAAAAAGGTAGGCTCACGACTACTCTGCAAAATCTGGTGGAAGGAGAAAACAAGATAACTATTCGAGCGTGGGATAATATAGGTAATAGTAATTCGATCGAAAGGATTATTGAAGTAAGAGGGAGTGAGTTTATTCAGATTCTATCTCATAAGGTTTACCCTAATCCTGCGAGCGTCGAATCTAACTTCGAAATCACACATAATAGGCCCAATGAAAACCTTGTCATGACTTTATCTATTTATAATATGGAAGGTCGTATACTATTTTCCGATGAACAGCGTTTAGTGGGCGTTGGGCCCACTATCACTGGAATCAACTGGATATTTTTGCAAGCCCGCACGAAATATCCAGCAAAAGGAACTTATATTTACAAATTATCGCTTTTATCAGAAATTGACGGCAGTGAGGCCTCTGCGAGCGGAAAACTCATTATTGAATGAAATTAAAAGCATTAATTAAAGGAAAATCACTTCTGGTGACGGTATTGTCATTGGCTTCCTTTTCTACTTTTGCTCAAAACAGTACCATAATTTCTGGTCAGGACCCCGACAGGCGTGTCATTACCACAGCAGTTCCTTTTTTGAACTTCGCTCCGGATAGTAGACACTCAGGAATGGGTGACGTGGGTGTGGCAACATCCCCAGATGCGAATAGCGCACATTGGAATTCAGGAAAGCTTGCTTTTGTCGAAGACCAGATGAGCTTTAGTCTCTCGTACTCTCCATGGCTTGGGAATCTTGTTAATGATATGTCATTAAGCTATCTGGCGGGGTACTTCAAAATTGATGATGTGTCTGCAGTTGGCTTCGACCTCCGATATTTCAACATGGGAGACATTCAACTCACGGATGGGATGGGGAACGAAGTCGGAGAATTTAATCCGAGAGATATAGCCATTGGCGGAACTTATTCAAGAAAGCTCTCGCAAAATTTTGGTCTAGGGATTTCTGCACGATTCATTCATTCTAACTTATCCGGTGCTATCTCCTCCGTTGGTGGTTCAGAAAGTAGACCTGGAATTAGTGTGGGTGCAGATGTCGGTCTTTTCTACCAGAAGAGAGTCTATACAAGCAACAAAGACGGAGTTTGGTCTTGGGGTGTAAATATTTCGAATATAGGCCCAAAAATCACTTATAATAGTGCTGAGGATCTTGATTTCATCCCAACTAATTTAAGAATAGGGACTTCTTACCTCATTAATTTTGATGAATTCAATTCCTTAACTTTCTCTCTGGACTTCAATAAACTTCTTGTTCCAACTCCTCCAATTTATGAAACGAACGAGGATGGAACACTTGCAACTGACGAAGATGGGAATCTAATCATTGCAGCGGGGAAAGACCCAAATAGACCACTTCTCTCTGGCATGTTCGGCTCATTTGCTGATGCACCAGGTGGCTTTTCTGAGGAGATTCAAGAAATCATGATTTCGTTCGGTGTAGAGTACACTTATGATGAGAAATTCTCATTACGCACCGGATATTTTTACGAGAATCCGAACAAGGGTGGTAGAAGATATTTCACCATGGGTCTTGGATTCGATATAAAAAGGGTTGGGTTTGACTTCTCTTATTTAGTCCCGCAAACTCAAAATCACCCTCTTGCTGAGACCTTGAGGTTTGGTTTATTATATACCATCCCGAATTAATCAATGGCATTAGATCGGTCAGTAGCACCGAAATTTCAAATTCCTCAGGACTTTCAAGTTGGGAGACCTGATTGTTATGAGCTTTCTAATGGTGCCAAGCTCTATTTCTTTTCAACTCCTGGAATCGATGCCGTTAAATTGGAGGCAATAGGAACTTCAGCTAGAAGAACTCTGCATCTCGAAGATCAACTTGTTCCAAGGCTGTGTTTGGAAATGATTTTAGAAGGCACGAATAATCTAACTGCTGATCAGATCGCTGAAAAACTTGATTTCTATGCGACTGAAATTTCACCCGTTTCTTCTTTTACGCATGAAGGGTTGCGACTAATTAGTACAAAGAAGCAATTTTGGAATATTCTCCCCCTTTATCTGACCCTGTTTGAAGAAGCAAGTTTCCCGGAAAGATATCTTGATAAGAAGAAGAAACAGAAAGCTCTTGCGATAAAAATAGATCAGGAAAAAACCGCAAGTCGAGCAAATGCAAGATTTAGAGAAGCTCTATTTGGAATTGAAGATCCATTTGGATACGAGACCAAGGTGGAAAATATTGAAGCTATCAATGCCGAGAAGCTGAAGGATTATTACTTCCACCATCTGTGGTCCAACATGGAGTTTTTTGTTGCAGGAAATCTCTCTGAATCAGAATTAAAAGAACTTTTTAAACTCTTAGGATGCTTGCCTAACAGAATTCGAAAAAAGACGATAAAACCTTCCCTGATATTTCAATCCCAAACAATCGATCAAGGAGATGAAAATTCGGTCCAGGTAAGTCTTAGAATGGGAGGACCAAGTATCTCGATGAAACATCCAGATTTTTTAGCCTTAAGCGTTTTCAATACTTTTTTAGGGGGTTATTTCGGTTCACGGCTAATAAAAAATATTCGTGAAGATAAAGGTCACACGTATGGTATTTATTCATCTCTCCAGGTAATTGGAGGCATAGATTATGTTTTAATTGGAGCAGAAATCCAGAAAGGATTCAAGGAGGAGGTTATTCAGGAAGTGGATTTAGAAATACAAAAACTTAGGGACACTCCTATTCCGATAGATGAACTGAGTAGCGTCAGGAATTACTCAATAGGAAAAATGCTCTCTCAGTTTAGTAATTCTTTTGATCTATTGGATAGATTTAAAGCAGTTCACAGGCAAGGTCTGGGCATGGACTTTTATGAGAAGAAGCTCGCATACCTAAAGATTTTCCAAGGTCAGGAGATTATGGAAGTCGGTCAGAAATACTTCTCGGAAAAACTTCCAATTCAGATTACGGTAGGTTAGCCCTTTACTTTTTGGTACAGCCAGGAAAAGTCCCACTTTTTCCGATACCATAATTTATAAAAAGAATACCTGGGGCCTGACAGCCCAATTTCCTCACCGATCCGAATAAGTCCATCGGCTGGCTCAAAATTCGCACTCCATAAGGCATGCTTAAGTTCATGAAGGATTCTTATTCCCAATGCTGCATTCTCCGAAGCATGGGTGTTCATACCTTTTATTTTTTCACACACCTCCACCGTACTAGGAAGCATTATGGACTGATATCTTCGATATTGCCCAGTAGAGAGTGATCTCGCATGTTTTCGTTTAAGTACTCCCAAATGATTCGAAAAAGCTATGGGGTATTTCCTTGCCAAACGAATTTGTATGTCAAAATCCTCATATGTAAGACTCCCATCATAGCCGCCTTCTCTTTTCAGAATATCGGTCTGAAAGACAATGGTCGGAGAGCAGATGTAATTCTTTTTAATAAGCGTCACATAGATATCACCTAGCTCCTCCATATCCTCTACCAAATCTCCCTTAGAGTCTCTCTTGTAAAAAGTAGTAACCTCTCCACTCTCTTCGAGGATATAGGCATCCGAAAAGACAAAAGCTGCAAAATTCACTCTTTGAAGTCTTTTCACAGATTGTGAAAGATGCTCTGGGTACAAAACATCATCACCCGATAAATCTACCACATAAGGACTATCGACCATTTCCAAAGCGGCATTAAAGACCTGACAATAGGGTCTCTCCTCTTGGTGCCTGATTATCTTAACGGATAAGGAACCAGCACTATTCTCTACCCAATTTTCAATTATCTCAAGAGTGTCATCTTGACTTGCGTTATCAATGACTATCAGTTCTTTACTGTAGTGATCCTGAAGACGAACGCTCTCCAGCGTCTCTTCAATAAACTCCGCATGATTATATGCGATGCAAATGATACTTACCCGATCCGAAACTCTCATTTTTAAAGGTCCTTGCTCCAGGTCACCTTGTTGAACTGATCATTTGAAAATCTGGATTTAAAGAAAATCAACTGATGATTAGCCGAGGTAACCATATCTGAAGAACCCAAATCTATGAAATTAACCTTTAATTCGGCAGCCAGAAAGAATAGCTGAGCTAGAAGAACATCACCCCCATTTTTAATTTTTGAATCTGGATCAATTGCCGATTTATAGTAATAAATGGAATCTTCAGTGAGTCTGACGGCTAAAGCAGAACCAACGACCCTGTCGTCTTGAGTAATGGAAATTTCAAAATACCTATCTGGAAATAGCGAGACTTGCTGGATGATTTGGGTTTGATTCAAGTTTTCATCATACCCCCTAGATTGATTCCATTGAGCTATCTTATTCAAAAAATCAAAGTTACTAATTGGATTTGAATACGATCTTATGCCTTGATTTTTTGCCTTTTTTATAATCTTTTGAGCTTTTTCTTTGACCCAAACTTTAATCTTTTTTCTACCAAGGAAAAATTGGTGATTGAGAATATTGGCTACCTCAAATCCTTTTTTATGTAGTAAATACCCAATCAAATCTGCTCGCTCTTCGTATGGTTTTGGTGCTTGAATCAGTTCTATTTGTCGGACTCCTCTTCCTTTAAGATTTTCTAAAACACCATCCAGAAATTTATCCAGAACTTCAGAATTCAGTTCTTCCATTAGTTCTAATCCCCCAAACGGAGCATTTGGTAGTGATACCACTTTAGCATCAGGCCGCAAAACCACGCTTAAGGTTGCTCTACATCTTTCTTTTTTGACCCATCTGAAGGATATGAAACCATCATTCTCATCAGAAATATAATCCTCAAATAGAAACCTCCTGTTAGGATAAGGATCAGATGATATCTCTAGTTGATGGCCCTGTAAGCTCATTAGGTAAGATTTTTAAACTTTTCGAAATCACGGATATAATCGCGCTCATTAAATGACTCATTGCACATACCAAGAAGTACAGCGCCTTTTTCAAACCTAGTCTCAATCCAATATTTCGGAGGTAAATAAAGTGCTTTCCAGGGATGATCAAGCGTATAGGACTCTACTTCACCACTTGAGCTAATAACCTTTACGTAAATAATACCGCTCACTGCCACTATTACCTGATCTTCGGAATAATGTGCATGATTCCCTCGAATTTCACTTACATCATAAACCCAAAAACATCTTTGGATTCCATTTGGAAAAACTTGGTTTTTCTGCCAAAAAGAAAGCTTTCCGCTTGGGCCATTTTGAACTCCAAAATCAAAAATGAAAGGTTTCTTCGCATTAAAACGGGTTAATTGTTTTGGCGTTAGCATCGAATAAAATTAAGATAAATGATACTACTTTAAAGTTAGGGAAAGGTTAATTTTCGGTTTCATTTTATAACTGGCATTGAATAATGAGTGAGGAAGATCATCAATCTGAATCCGATAGTTTCTTAACCCTTACAGGACATAGCTCTGGATTATATAAGGATAGAAATAGCAAGTTTTTCTTTCATGCCTTCCCTGTTAGAAATGAAGAAGAGGTCAAGTCCCTTCTGGAAAGATTGAAAAAAGAATTCTACGATGCCGGACATCATTGCTACGCTTATGTACTTGGAAAGGAACAAGCCAATTATAGAGCTAGCGATGATGGAGAACCACATAACTCCGCTGGAGCCCCGATCTTGGGACAAATTAAATCCGCTAACCTTACGAACACTCTCATTGTGGTGATTCGATACTTTGGAGGAACTAAGCTTGGAGTGAGTGGTTTAATCCAAGCGTATAAAACTTCAGCTCAAATGGCTATCGAGGCGAATGAAATCATTCGAGAGTATGTGATGGAAGAGGTGAAAATTCGATTTCCCTATGAGGCCATGAACGACGTGATGAAATTGGTGAAAAGTCATGATCTTTCAATCGGAGATCAGGAAATGGGTATGGATTGCCAGATGACTCTTAAGATGAGGGCCAGCCTTCATAAGGGAATTTTGGAACGAATAAAATTTCTTGAAAAAGTAGAAATTCTTAGCTCTTGATCAGTTGATCGAGATAACCCTGATTCTTAAGCTTCTCATATACTTCAAGGCAAGCCCAGGCATCTGTTGCCGCATATCTTTGCTGCTTGGTGGTCAGTTCTTCCGCCTCCCAATTAGAAACTTGCTCAGACTTAGAAATTCGAATTCCTAAAACCATCGCAGACAGGTTTCTCACTCCCACATTATGAAATCCTACTTTCTTTAGCTCATCATTGAGATCAAAAAAGGACTCAGGATAAAAACTATCTGTGATCCTTTTTAATCCCAATAGGTCATCATGAACTGCAGCCCCTACTTTGATAATTTTATCTTTTTCAAGCACATTTCTGATTTTATCAGGGAATCCGATATGATTCAGCCTGAAAAGAAATGCCTGCTCAGAGGTCGAAACCTGAAGAAGTGAAACCTCATTTCTTTGCCCTTTTTTAAAAGTAGGTTTGGTTTCCGTGTCAAAACCTAAAATAGTCTGGGTAGATAAGAACTCCGCAATATCGTCTATCTCATCATGATCATCTACTAAAAAAATCTCCCCGTCAAACTGTCCGAGAGGTAATTCATTTACCTCTTCCTTCGAAATCCTCAATGGTATCATGTCACTTTCACTTTCTCCTCTTCATACATTCTAATTCCCAACTTCAAATAGCCAAATAGGATGGTCATAAATGGACTAATTATATTAAAGAAGCAATATGGGGCATAAGTTAAGGTAGCTACGCCCAAAACGGATGCTTGTGTGGCACCACAAGTATTCCAGGGAACCAAAACCGAAGTCACAGTAGCAGAATCTTCCAAGGTTCGACTGAGATTTTCAGGCTTGAGTCCCCGCTTCTTATAAACATTCGCGTACATTCTGCCAGGAACCAGAATAGCCAAGTACTGGTCGGATGTGGTCACATTGAAGAATAAGCAGGTTGCTGCAGTAGAGGCAATCATTGATCCAACGCTATGAACCTTACTGATTACAGCTTCTGCTAAAACTCTTAGCATTCCAGTTACTTCCATAATTCCACCAAAGGCCATGGCACAGACGATCAGCCATATGGTATTTAGCATACCAGACATACCCCCTGTGATAAGTAATTCATTCACTACGGCATTATCTGTCACAATAGAAATTTCACCGTAAAGAGCCATCATGATAGCCTTAAAGGACTGATAGGCAAAAGAAGCATCTTCATTTGCAATGATACTGATAACTTCTGGCTGAAAGATTAAGGCGAAAACGCCTCCTAGAATTGCTCCTGTAAACAAGGCAGGAATCGCAGGAACTTTTCTTACAATCATTCCTAAAACAGCTGCAGGCACGAGGAATAACCAGCCTGAGATATTGAATTTACTTTGGATAGCTTCCGAAATTACGGAGACATCATTCAAACCGCCTTCAGTGGTATAATTAAAACCTATAATTCCAAAAATGATAAGAGTAATCGTGATGGATGGAATCGTAGTTCTAGCCATGTATTTGATATGAGTAAACAAATCAGTACCGGCCATAGCGGGGGCCAGATTTGTGGTATCAGAAAGGGGCGACATTTTATCCCCAAAATATGCCCCTGAAATAATTGCTCCTGCAATAATACCTTCTTCAAATCCCAAGGCACGGCCGATTCCAAGCAGTGCAACACCTACAGTAGCCACAGTGGTCCAGCTACTACCAGTGGCCAAGGAGACCACCGCACTCACGAAACAAGCCGCAATCAGAAAAATAGTAGGATTAAGCACTTTAAGCCCATAATAAATCATGGCAGGAACAACCCCACTCAAAAGCCAAGTTCCTGCCAGAGCTCCAATAAGAAACAAGATCAGAATGCTCGACATGGCAGAGCTGATACTTTTCACTATTCCCTCTCTAAGGGTCAGCCAATCGTACTTGAGTTTGAAAATGGAAACGGCAGCGGCAACCGCTGCAGATAAGATCAAGACAATCTGGTTAGAGCCAGAAAGACCATCCGTACCAAATACCTGAATATTTATAACGAGGAGGACGATGAGAAAAGTGAGAGGAATCAGAGCATCTGTCACTTTTGGGGTTTTCGTCATTCCTTCCATTTATCAGCGTTTGGTGAATTAAAACATCGAATCTAAGTAAAAAATGCCAGATTACATTTGAGCCATCAAATCAGACATTTCCTTACCCACTTGCCATCCAACCGCTACTCCCATTCCACCTAGTCTTACCGCTACTGCTGTTCTTTTGCTCACCTTTTGGATTATAGGTTTTTTTGTTTGGCCAAAGCCCATTATACCTGTCCATTCCATTTCCCATTCAATTGGAGTCTCTGGCAAAAGCGTGCTTTCGGTTAACGTATTTAAGTAATCTTTAATTTTTGCATTAACCAGAAACTCCTCAGATTCCTCCTCTTCAAAAGCAATATTCCTTCCACCTCCAATCAAAAACCTATTATCTATTTTCCTGAAATACACATACCCTTTACCTACATGAAATGATCCTTCCCAAGGTATTTGATTTTTCAAAGGTTTGGACAAAAGGATCAACCCTCTACCTGGCTTGAGACCTAAGGAAGGGACCAATGTTTTTGAGAAAGCATTGGTACAAATAGCAAGCTGCTCCCCTGAAAAAACTAAGTATCTACCAACTGGATCAATGGCCTGAGCCAATCCACTTTCGCCATCAATTTCCTGTACATTTATTCCGGTCAAAATCCTCACTCCGACCTCATTGGCTTTCTTCCAGAGATTAAGCATGTACTTTCCAGGATCTAGCTCGCCTTCAAATTTGTTTCGGACCACTGCCTTAATATCTTTTGAAAACCCATATGGATATAAATCTTCTTCCAATGAAAAAACATTTTCTTCAAAAAATGGCTTTAGCATCTCGTTAACTTTATCCATGGATTCTAAGGCATCGAGGCTTTCACTATTCAATAACTCAAACCCACCAGAATCCAAATAATTCAAACCGACATCTCCGAATTCTTTTCTAATACTATTTAAACCTTTAAACCTTCTTTGAACCAAGTCCAGCACTTCAGCTTCTGACATATTGGTCAGGTCATCAAGGATCTCTGTCAAGCTGCCAAAACATGCGAAGCCCGCATTTCGGGTACTTGCCCCTGTTGGGAGCCCACCCCTTTCCAAGACAAGAATCTCCTTTTTAGGGTGTATTCTCTTGAAGTGAATGGCGGTAGACAAGCCAACAAAACCAGCTCCGATTATCAGTAAATCAGCATTTAGCAGATGTTTTTTCTCCCAGTAACTTAACATTTGATCGAAGGTCAGATTATTTTACCCAGATTTAATTAATTTAAGGATTCATCCAAAACTTAATCCCCAAATATCATGAGAAAAATAGATGAGCTGCTACATGAATACGGTTTGAGCCATCAAAATGCGACCAATAAATTAATTCACTGGGTATGCGTACCGGCCATTTTTTTCAGCATTGTGGGTTTGGTTTATAGCATCCCTGCTGGTCCCCTTCCAGAACTTTTGCCCTTTTTAGGTGATTTCGCTAATTGGGCCACCGTCGCTTTAGTTTTGGTTCTGATCTATTACGTCACGCTTTCTGGTCCCCTCGCGTTGGGTATGTTTTTCTTTTCGGCACTTTGTCTGGCTTTAGCGAATTTTCTGGACCTTGCATTTCCTGGGAACTTATGGATAATCAGCGTGGCTATTTTTGTGATCGCATGGATCGTACAATTCTATGGACACAAAATCGAAGGAAAAAAGCCTTCGTTTTTAAAGGACGTGCAGTTCCTAATGATTGGTCCTGCCTGGCTAATGCATTTCATTTATAAAAAGATGGGACTGGCCTATTGATTAGAAGCCATTTCCTGACTGATTTCTCTAAGCCGCTGCATAGCGGCTTTATTTTTGGGTGTATTGATGTTTTCAAGGATTGATTTCTTTTCCCTCGCAGTCAGTCGCCAATTTAAAGAAGCCCTTTGCATGTTCTGCTGATTCCCACTTAGGTCCTCACTTTGCAATGCCTCTGGGTTGTATTCAAATTCCACCTTCTCTATCTTAAAAGGCATGCTTTCGTTCATATAGTTATGAAGGACTTCATTTTGTATTGTTTGAATGTTATCCCAATTTGAGTATATGTTTCTAAGTGGGGTGAATAATTTTTGGGCAATCTTAGGTGGAAGAGTTTCTGGTATTTCCATAGATTTTTCCGAATCCCGAATGGTGACTAAAACCACACCAGAAGTATTGGTTTCGATCCAATCTTGAAATACATATATAAACCTCAAAGCATCCTGAATTCCGAAATTATCAGAAAGCCCGGTGTCCATGGTCTCCATAATGGGATCAGAGGGTAACTGCACATTGGGTGTAATGAAAGGGAATGTTGCTGACATTCGTAAAGCGGTTAAGAATCTCAGATCATCAGGATCATGCTCCGCAAAAAACCGCCTGAAATCTACACTTTGGAGCTTTTCATTTTCACCAGTCAAGCCCTGAATTGAAGTCCCAAGAAAACTCATGGAGTGGGGAGAAATCACCAACTTGCGGCCATCATTTGTGATTAAAGTGGATATGGGCATCAAAGGAATTTCACCCTTAAATTCAGCCTTAGCATAACTCGAAAGTGGCTTATCGAGAACTTTTTCTGTATTCTCATTAAATTGTTTCTCAAAAGCAAACCCTCGATCTTTTAAATATTTCCGGTCATTATATTCAAAGTATTGGTTACGGATTAGCAAGTCATTTACCAAAAGTGTAAAAATGATCGGGTTCAAATTATCCGTTGAAAGTTGATCCAGGTATATACTTGAATCAGGGTGAAATTCAGCATCAGTTAAAGAACGAAGATAGATTTCGCGAAATAAAGCTTCACCCAAAACTCCTCCTGAGGCTCCGGTCATCAATTCTACATGTCTAATCAACTCTCCATTATCAATTGCATACATCTCCTGAAGTATTTTCAGGGTCCATAATGCAGATCTCTGTCCGCCACCACTTGAGGCCACAATAAGCATTTTTGGGGGGATGCTGTAGGTGAATTGATCTCTCCAGTTATCCAGGATTTGTTTAAATATTGCTCTGTCCTTGGCTAGAGTATCTGGATGCACTAGCTCTTCCAGACGCTCAAGGGTATATTCGGCCGGCTCATTTTGATAGTTTAATCCAAATGCCTCATGAGGCCTATTAAGGAAATCAAAATTGGAGAAGTAATTAATCACTAATGCGAAACCAATTATGGCTATGGTCGTCCAAGAACGTAACCAGAAACTGACCGCTCCGAATACCATCATAAGGATGGAAAACAGAATCATTACGCTTAAGGCCGCAGGAAGTTGAAAAACTGGCACCTCTTTGAAAAACCCAAGGATCAAAACCACTACAATTAAGAAAATCTGGATGAAGAATAAGTTCAGATGATTTTGATTGAATACCTTCAGTAACTTAGCGGCCTCAAAACGAGAAATATCACTCCTTACTTTCTTGAATCTTAACTGGAGAGTAAGGAAGCTTTCTACCCTGGGAGGCTCCTTTCTCATCTCTCTATATTGAGTCATTGCCCTACTTCTGGTAAGCCTCACTCGCCTCAGTCTTTTATCCACTGAGCCAGAAAAAAGGATGAAGAAACCTTTGTTAGTAAAAGCAAAGTAGCCGAAAATTACTCCAAAAGTGACAAGACTACCCATTGAAAAAGCGAGGAAATAATAGAGCATTACCCAGTTATCTCCCAAATCATTACCATTCTGAAAATTCAAAAATGCCAGAATATAAACCAGATAGAAAACGGCAGGAATAATCGAATTATTAATACAAAAGTGAATAAAAGGACGATCGAGTATGGCTAAAAAAGGAAACCTCCTCCCATCAAGAATATAGGTTGTCATATGGAAGGCCATGGTTAGAATGGCAACACCTATACCCATCAGAAAAAAACTTAGCCAGGATACACTGTGGAGATATTCAGGGTCAAGAAATAGAAAAGGTATTCCGAGAGTGACGCCAATTTTTTGAAGAATAACCCCGAAGAGTATCCCCCAGACCAAAACTAGGGTCAGGTTCTTTTTGAGGTGTAGCATGAGAAGCTGGATGGGAAAGCTCTTCCAGATTTTATGCAGCATGGGCTATTCTTTGTCATAAAATAGTCAAAAAAATCAAACTCAAAGTAGGACTAGAGATTCTGAGAAAAATACCCTAAATCAGGTTTGTGCTTAACCCATTAAAACCTACCTTCACATCCTAAAATTTTGAATATGAGAACCTGGTTTTTATGTAAAGTAAAGTACGCCAAAGAGAATGAAGAGGGCTTACTGAAGAATATCTCGGAGCAATTTTTACTAGATGCTGTTTCCTTCACTGAAGCAGAGGCTGTAATCTTCGATCGTTTAGGATCTCAAATTCGAGGGGATTTTCAAGTGACCAGTCTGAGTAAAAGTAATATTGTCGATGTCTTCTTTTATGATGACGCTGACATATGGTATAAATGTAAGGTATCGTATTTAGTGACGGATGCTGACACCGGAAAAGAAAAAAAGGTTAACCAATTTATGCTGATTACAGCTCACGATGTAAAATCTGCATATGACAGGATTCAGGAGAGTTTAAGCAGCATGCTAGTTAGTTTCCGGATTCCTGACGTGGTGGAGAGTCCTATCATGGACGTCTTCCCGTATGAGAAGCAGGAAGAAGATGAATTGCCTGAAGGGAACTTCAAACCTATCTCTGAAACTGAAGAATAAAAAAAGCCGCTTAAAAAGCGGCTTTTTCGTTATTCCTCTTCCATCGGTTCGACCGATGCTATCTCGTACATATTTTGTCCATCTACCTTAACTGGGAGGTAATAGGTATCCCCTATTTTGACATAGGTCTCATCACCTACTTTCACCTCTTCACCCCCTTCTGGTAGGACATCTACGACAGCACCGGCAGGTGGTGGTACCACGGTATATCCGCCATCAGACTTTTCGTAATAGGTATTCCCGTAGTAGTAGTTATTCACGGTTGGACTCACTTCTACTTCTCGTGCGTCATCAGGAATTACTTGGACAGTAGCTCCTTGAGGAGCTTCCACAACCACATATCCATCTCCCTCTTCAACATAAAACACGCCTTCGTCATAGTGGTAATCCTGATTATTCACTGAGACAATTATTGCCGTAGTCGCTAAAGCAGCTACAAAAAAGCCCCATGGATGCCAAACCGGACCCCAATAAAACGGCGTGTAGGGGTGGTAATAATAAGGTCTGAAGCAAGAGAACCCGAAACCTCCATAAAAATAAGGAGGCCTTGGATATGGCCTATATGGAGGTCTGTAAGCAATATTATTTTGGTTTCGAACATTTACATTAATGTCACGACTGTTATCAATGTTAATGTTACGGTTACCAGAATTAATATTGCGATCGCCTGTATTAATGTTGCGGTCACCCGTATTGATCTTTCGATCCCCGGTACTTACGTCCCGGTTGCCTGATCGATTATCCTTAACCGAACCCACTTTACTTTTAGTCTCTTTTTTGTTGGTGACACGGTTAGAACCCCCATTAACTGTAGATCGATTACTTGAATTTCTGGCCCTTGTTGATGAATTACTTGTCTTTGGTCTGGAATAATTTGAAGGCTTGGTGGTCGGCCTGGAGCTGGGACGGGATCGCGAAGTCGTAGGTCTGGACGTCGCTGGTCTCACACCACCTCTTCCTCCACCCCTCATACGCTGAGCTTCAGCATAATCCGAAACAAAAAACATAGCCAAAATCGCTATTGCTATCAAATATGGTTTACTATTCTTCATGGTTTCTTCTCAATATTAGTTTTCGGTGATCCAGGTAATTTGCTTCGATGCTGGAGGAGGATCAAACTCAAAAATGCTCTCTGGATACTCATGATTTACCTCCCAGTTTGAGAATCTGATTTCATACTGAGGGTGATTATCCACGTCCAAGTAGGTCATTACAATTTTATCGGGGAACATATAAATTCCGTCCGTGATCCAAAATTGGACAGAGATAATCTCATTTCTCGCAAGAATATGGAAGGTTCTCTTCCCATCCAGATTTACAACTCCTAAGAATTGGATATGATCCATGTTCTCAGCTAAATCTTTAGAAAAGTTTGGATACAAAATATCTCCGGCCGTGAATTCTATCCCAAAATCTGTATACAACCAATCCATGGTTTCCACAATATTATCCGGCGCATCTGCTACCGCATATCGGTTAGTATTCAAGGAGTAATAAAAAACCTGATTCCCATTGTATTTGTAAAGTTCCTCGCGATTTTCTCCATGAATCCGCGTCACAAATTTGTTAGGACCCTTGATTTTAATTTCATTTTTAACAAACTCCTTTACTAAAACTTCATTAGAAAAAGCTATGTCTCTAGAGATATGAGAATCAAACCCAACCGAGTTCATACTCCCAAAAATCTGACTCATGTTATCCAAAATGGTCAGAGCTGTTGTGTCCATCACTATCTCTTGAGCTTTCACAGTGAACGAACAAGCAAACAGAACTAACCCAAGGCTAATTTTCTTTAGCATATTGAAAATGTTTATAGTTTGAATAAAAATATCTATTTCATCTAAATTTTTCCTGATTAACTTCAATTTATTGATTCCGACTGATGATCAATGATGAATTGAATTAAATCGTTTAGATCAATCTCTGCTCGCTCGCAAGCATCAGATATATCTGCTCTACTGACTTGCGCAGCAAAGCTTTTATCCTTCAAACGTTTTTTTACGCCCTTGATTGCCATGCCTTCATATCCCGTAGGTCTCATTAAAGAATAGGCATGAATTAAACCACTAAGTTCATCAAATGCGTAAAGCATTTTATCCATCTCCGTTTCTGGTTCCACTCCAAAATACTTTGGACCATGGGATGCAATAGCATGAATGATCTCAGGATCAATCTCCCTCCTTTCTAACTCTTCAATAATCCTTCTGCAATGCTGATCAGGAAATTGATCCCAATCAGCATCATGGAGTAGTCCTGCTAAATACCACCTATGCTGATCTTCGGCACTCATCTCTTTTGTCTTTGCCCATGATCTCATCAATAAGCCCACCTGCTCCATATGAAGAATCAACTTCTCGTTTTTAACCCAATTCTTCAAAAGAGTTTTAGCCTCTTCCTCACTCATGATATTTCCTTCATGCTCAGGACTACCAAATGTTGATCTACCAAGATTTAAGTTTATTTCAAATATATTTTTATGTATTTTAAATTTTATTTTTTGTTTTTCATATCTTTGCATAGCTTTTTTCAAAGTCATGCCCCATCACGAAGCACTTAAAAATATTAGCCATATTGCCATCAATTCTGAATACTTTCTTCAGGCTGCAATTGATGAAAATGGAGATGTAATAGCTTCGGATTCGGGTATCGGGCCTGTCCCAACACTTTTTAGCGATAAGGAGAAACCCTTAGCTTTTTCAGAGTGCTTTTTAGCTTCTGACTGGACAAAATATGAAAATCATAGGTTGAACGCGTGGAAGAAGTCTCAACAATCATTCGTTATTGAATTAAACAAACTTGTGTATCCAGATGGGAGCACAATAAAAACGAAGTGGGAGTTTTTCTTCCTTACAGAAGATTTCGGGACTTGTTTAGGAATTGGTCACCCTTTGAGTGAAAAGGCTCCTTACGACATGGGGCTAGGAGAAATTTTTGACCGGAGTGGGGATGATAATGAGTCCTTACTCAGCAGTGTCCTTGAAGATAGACTTCTAGGTTTTTGGGAGTTTAATTTCTCAAAGAACATTAATTCCATGAGTCAGGGACTTGCCCAAATGTTGGGTTACAACACTGAGGAGCTTAGAGATGCCAAAATTGCATGGGCTAAGCACATTGCCAAAGAGGATATGGCCGATTTGATGCGTAATCTCTCGGGACATTTCAAAACTGCTGGAAACACCCCATTCAAGGCAGAATTCAGAATCAACAGTAAAAACCATCAGGTTCGATGGGTTTATTGTTTCGGAAAGACAAATGAATGGGATTCTGAGGGTCATCCTATAAAGCTTCAAGGATGTATGCTTGATATTACAGAACGGAAAAAGCAGGAATTTTGGATGCAAGAGCACAAACACTTCTTGAAAAAATTAGTATTTGATCAATCTCATTCCATTCGATCTAAAGTTGCCAATATTTCTGGGTTAGTGGAAATTGCCGAATTAGAAAATGATTCTGATGAAGCCAGAAAATTAATTGGGCTAATAAAAAAAGAGACTGGTATGCTAGATGCTTTGCTGAAGAAAAGCATTCGCCAAAGTGTGGAGAAAAATAAAGCCATAAAAAATCAGGACCTAGGCCCTGATTTAGTTTAAAGCTTTTTCATTTTCCATTTGGCTTTCATGTAGCCCCAGGCTAAGCTGGGGCTCATCCTTTTTTTCCTCTTGAAGCTTCAAGCATATCCCACATTTCTTGAGGAATCATATCCAGATTATTGAATTCTCCAGCTCCCATCAGCCATTCTCCACCATCGATAGTAACCACTTCTCCGTTTACATAGGCCGAGAAATCAGAAACGAGATAGGCAGCAAGGTTTGCTAATTCCTGATGCTCTCCAACTCTTCCCACAGGTACCTTCTTCGCTGGGTCAAATTTCTTCACCAGATCTCCTGGAAGAAGTCGACTCCACGCTCCTTCTGTTGGAAATGGCCCTGGTGCAATGGCATTACTTCTAATTCCGTACTTCGCCCATTCGACCGAAAGAGATCGAGTCATCGCGAGCACACCAGCTTTGGCGGCAGCAGAAGGAACGACATAGCCAGAACCGGTCCATGCATAGGTGGTGACGATATTCAAGAAAACTCCTGGTGTTTTTTGTTCAATCCAATGCTTACCGGCCGTAAGCGTTACTTGAGAAGTACCTTTCAAAACAATATCCAGAACGGTGTTGAAAGCATTGGTGGAAAGTCTCTCTGTTGGGCTGATGAAATTTCCAGCAGCATTATTCAAAACCACATGAATCTGTCCAAGCTGCTCATTGGCGTCTTTCCACATTTGCTCTACCTGACCCGCATCTCGAACATCACAAGCCAAAGGAATTACTTTGCCGCCGTTGGCAGCGGTCATCTCTTCTGCGGTTTTCGATAATACTTCCAGTTTTCTAGAGGTGATAACCAAGTTTGCCCCGAGCTTTAAAAAATACTCTCCCATGGAGCGACCCAGACCAGTTCCACCACCTGTGATCAATATATTTTTACCGGACAAAGAGCCCTCTTTTAGCATTCCTTCAGTATGATTCATGATTTTTTTATTGATTGCTTCCGAAGATATGAATTCGGCTCAGTAATTGAGAAGTTATGCATAAAAATTCCCAGCAGCTTTTGCGATTAAGAATCCTAAACCTCTTTTTATTTCTTTTCCTGTCGACTCCAATCTTCTTTTTTGGTTGTGCACAGGATGAAGACCGCGATCTAAGAACTGATTTACCAACTGAAGCCAATCAACTTTTTTCATTATCCAGGCTTCAATATGAAAGCGTTTTTATCGCCCTCACATCATTTGATGAATTCAAGGATGAGGAGAACCTATCCATTCCAGGATGTCCTACCATTCTAATAGAAGAAGAAGCAAAGCGGGTTACTCTGACCTTTGACTCGAAAGAGGATTGTGAGGGATCAGACCGAAGAACTGGGACCATTGTTTTGGATTTGGCCCTTCAGGATGCCACGGATCCGGTTTGGTTTATGGAATTCAAGGACTATGCTTTCGATACAGATACGATTAACGGAATTAAAAGCTTCCGTCAAATGGTTCAGACACAAGTCACGGAGAGTTTTGAAGGATTAAAAGTTAAATCCGAAAGTCAAACAAGTTTTGAGATCAATGGAGAATTCAGCCACTCAATCAATGATCCATTCGATTTAGGGAATAGCTTGATCAGTTCTCAAGGAGAAATAAATGGACGAAATCCTGCTGGAAGGAATGTAAAATCCACCAATTCTCAATCCATCATATCAGCAAAATCATGCTCCTTGGCCGAAAATAATCTACCGATTTCTGGTGAAGAGATTTGGGTGGTTCAGCGAGGAAATTCGAATTCAGTCACTCACACTCTAGAGTATGAAACTGCCGGAGTTTGTGAAACCACAGCGAAAATGATTTTGCCGGACGGCAGAAACCTAATTCTGAATCCATAAAAAAAGGGAGCAAAAGCTCCCTTTAAAATCAATCAGATAATTTTTAGTATCTGTAGTATTCTGGCTTATAAGGGCCTTCGACCTTCACTCCAATATATTCAGCCTGATCCTCAGAAAGTGTATCCAGCTCCACACCCAGCTTTGCAAGGTGAAGTGCTGCAACCTTCTCGTCCAGATGCTTTGGCAATACATAAACGCCTGGCTTATAATCTTCGTGATTCTCCCAAAGCTCAAGCTGAGCCAAAGTCTGATTCGTGAAAGAGTTAGACATCACGAAAGATGGGTGACCAGTAGCACAGCCTAGATTTACCAAACGGCCTTCGGCCAAAACGATGATTTGCTTGCCATCCAGGTCATAAAGATCAACCTGAGGCTTAATCACATTTTTAGTGTGACCGTAGCTTTTGTCAAGCCATGCCATATCAATTTCATTATCGAAGTGGCCAATGTTACAAACAATAGTCTTATCCTTCATTGCCAAGAAATGCTTCTCGCCAACAATGTCTTTGTTACCAGTTGCGGTAACGACGATATCTGCGTCTTTAACCGCGTCAGCCATTTTCTTCACTGCGAAGCCATCCATGGCTGCTTGCAAAGCACAGATTGGATCGATTTCTGAAACGATAACTCTTGCGCCAGCTCCTCTCAATGAAGCAGCAGACCCTTTACCTACATCTCCATATCCAGCTACAACGGCTACTTTACCTGCCATCATTACGTCCGTAGCTCTTCTGATCGCATCAACAAGCGATTCTTTACATCCGTACTTATTGTCAAACTTCGACTTGGTTACGGAATCGTTCACATTGATCGCTGGCATAGGAAGAGTTCCATTCTTCATTCGCTCGTATAATCTGTGAACACCAGTAGTAGTCTCTTCAGAAAGACCTCTGATTCCTGAAACTAATTCTGGATATTGATCCAGAACCATATTAGTCAAATCACCTCCATCATCAAGAATCATATTTAAAGGCTCTCTTTCTTCACCAAAGAAAAGAGTCTGTTCGATACACCAATCAAACTCCTCATCCGTCATTCCCTTCCAGGCATAAACTGGAATCCCAGCTGCAGCGATAGCGGCAGCCGCATGATCCTGAGTGGAGAAAATATTACAGGAAGACCAGGTAACATCAGCTCCAAGCGCTTTTAAAGTTTCAATCAAAACTGCAGTCTGGATAGTCATGTGAAGACATCCAGCGATCCTAGCACCTTTCAATGGTTGGGAAGGACCGAATTCTTCTCTCAAGGACATTAATCCCGGCATTTCTGCTTCAGCAAGCAAAATCTCTTTTCTTCCCCATTCTGCTAGGGAAATATCCTTCACCTTGTAAGGAATGTATTTGGCAGAGGTAGTTTCTGACATATCTAATTTTGGTTATTTAATTCTTCGAAAAATCGATTGCAAATTTACCGCTTTAATCCCGTAATGGAAAATTTGCTCACATTAGGAATCGTAACTCCTTCAGGTCAAATAGAGTTTCATCTCCATCCCTGAATTCCACCTTCAGCTTACCATCTAAACTTACCCCCAGAATTTTTCCTTCAAAAGCTTCCCCTCCTGTTTCGAAATTCCTCCATTGCTGAAAGCCAAAAAGATGCTGATGGTATTGATTGAGAGTTTTTTCAGGTCCTGATTTCTTTAATCGAATATATCCTTGTTCGATTTGGGTAATTATCAACTTGAATAACTCTTCCAGATCAAAATTAAAACCTGTAATGGCCTTCATTGATGTTCCAGTTGGCATCAATTCCTCCGTCTGATTGACATTTATTCCGATTCCAACCACCGCATAATCCCAACCTTCCTGACTCACCACATTTTCGATCAAAATCCCACAAAGCTTGCCTTCATCTGGTACCAAAAGATCATTTGGCCATTTAACCTTAAGTTCTGGTAGATATTCTGATAATGCCTCCTGGATGGCATTTGAAATCATCATGTTCAAAAAGAACTGTTCGGAGATATCCAAAAACTTTGGACGAAGGACCATAGAAAAAGTAAGGTTCTCATCCTTCCTCGAATACCAAACATTTCCTCTTTGCCCCTTTCCTTTTGTTTGGTGAGCAGTGACGATAATGCTGCCTTCAATTGCCTGACGATTTTTAACCAGTTCAAGAGCTCTGTCATTCGTGGAATGACACTCTGGCAGGAAATGAATATCTTTTCCTAAGAAAATGGTGTTGGCAAGGATTTTATACATACATTTTGTGACTCTTGGAATAGATGAAAATCCAAGCCAAATTTAAACCATTCTAATGACAGCAGACGAGCTGAGCCAGGTTATCATCAAAGGTATGGAGGAAAAAAAAGCTTCTGACATCGTGATGATGGATCTGAGAAAAGTAAATAATTCCATTACGGACGTCATGATTATCGCCTCAGGGAGCTCTGATAAGCAACTTGAAGCCATTGCAGATTCCGTCGAAGAAGAAGTGGTCAAAGCAGGAGAATCAGGACCATGGCGAATGGAAGGCAAGAATAACAATCAGTGGATAATCATGGATTACGTCAATGTGGTGGCACACATTTTCATCAATGATAAGAGAGAATTTTATGGATTAGAAGACTTGTGGGGTGATGCCAAAATCACCCGAATCAACTAAGGTGCAAACTTTAGAACTTCTTTACCGTTTTAGCATAAGTTTATAAGAAGCAGAATCGACAAAATGAGCGACAAAAATAAAAAACAAAAGTTCGCACCTAAAGCCCCTCAGCAAAAGCCAAACTTTCAAATCTGGCTTATCGTCGCTGCGGTAGTGGTTTTACTCGGTCTTACTTGGATTCAGCAAAGGAATTCGACGATCGATATCACCAAAAACCGCTTCGAGCAGATGTACAATGCTGATGATATTGCAGCAGTTACTTTGGTAAAAAATATGGATCGGGTGGACATCACCCTGAAGCCATCAGCATTGGCTGAAGCAAAGTATAAGGACGAGCTGGAGGCTAATTCAGCCTTTTTTGACCCATCGGGACCACATTATTCATTACAAGTAGCATCTACCGAGACATTTGCTCAAGATTATAAGGTTTTAGAAGAGCCAAGAGATCCAAATGATCGGTTAGGATATAAGGTAACGACTGAGGAAAATTGGACGAGCTATTTTGGAAGCTTCGGATTCCTAATCCTTCTATTCGTATTCTTCTGGTTCATGATGCGAAGAATGGCTGGTCCATCTGGACCTGGCGGTCAAATCTTCAACGTTGGGAAATCAAAAGCCCAGCTATTCGATGCTGAGAATAAAGTCAAAATTACGTTTGACAATGTGGCAGGTCTTGACGAGGCCAAAGAAGAAGTTCAAGAAATCGTAGAATTCCTTAAAAATCCAGGAAAATTCACGAAGCTTGGCGGCAAAATTCCGAAGGGTGCTTTACTCGTAGGACCTCCGGGAACTGGTAAGACTCTTCTTGCAAAAGCCGTTGCAGGGGAAGCTGGGGTACCATTCTTTACACTTTCAGGTTCTGATTTTGTGGAGATGTTTGTAGGTGTAGGTGCAGCGAGAGTTAGAGACCTTTTCAAGCAAGCAAAAGAAAAAGCGCCTTGTATCATATTTATCGATGAGATTGATGCGATCGGTAGATCTAGAGGTAAAGGACAAATGCCTGGATCCAATGATGAGCGCGAGAATACACTTAACTCTCTATTGGTTGAGATGGATGGTTTCGGTACTGATACCGGAGTAATCGTTGTTGCGGCTACGAACCGACCAGACGTACTGGATAATGCACTTTTAAGGCCAGGTAGATTCGATAGACAGATTTCTATTGATAAGCCAGATATCGTAGGTCGAGAAGCAATCTTTAAAGTGCACTTGAAGCCAATCAAAAGCGCCGATGATGTGGATGCCAAGAAATTGGCAGCACAAACTCCAGGGTTCGCGGGTGCTGAAATCGCCAATGTTTGTAATGAAGCAGCCTTGATAGCTGCCAGAAGAAATAAGAAGGCGGTTGATATGCAAGACTTCCAGGATGCCGTAGATCGTGTCATTGGTGGTTTGGAAAAGAAAAACAAAATCATTTCTCCAGAAGAGAAAAAGATTGTGGCCTACCATGAAGCAGGACATGCGGTAGCCGGATGGTTCCTTGAGCATGCCGATCCATTGGTAAAAGTGAGTATTGTTCCGAGAGGAGTTGCAGCTTTAGGCTACGCCCAATACCTACCAAAAGAGCAATTCCTTTATCAGACCGAGCAGCTGATGGATGAAATGTGTATGACATTGGGAGGTAGAGCTGCCGAAGAGATCATCTTTGGTAAAATTTCAACCGGTGCACTTTCGGATCTCGAGAGAGTGACCAAGATGGCTTACAGCATTGTGTCTGTCTATGGTATGAATGATAAGATTGGAAATGTATCCTTCTATGATTCGAAGAATGACGGATATAAGATGACCAAGCCTTATTCAGATACCACGGCTGAAACTATCGATGAGGAAGTGAGAAAGCTCATTCTTTCGGCCTACGAAAGGACTAAAGATTTATTAACTGAGAGAAAAAATGAGCTAGAAGTTTTGGCTAAAGAGCTTCTCGAAAAAGAAATCTTATTCCAGTCTGATTTGGAAGATTTGATCGGCAAAAGGCCTTTTGAAAGAGAAACTACCTATCAGGCATTCACAAATAAGACTGATAAAGAAGAAGAGAAAAAAGAAAAGCCAGAGGAGGTAAATGGCGAAGCAAAAGACCCTGAGCCACCCAAAGCTGAATCAGAGAGCGAAGAGGTCCCGGAAGCTAAAGCTTAATCAATGAATATAGAAGCCCCAGATTTTGGGGCTTTTTTTATGGCATGAAAAGCTATCTTTGGGCATGACAAATGAAACTCTGGACATTTCACTGGATGGCAAAAGCCTTTACTTTGCCTCAGATTTTCATTTGGGGGCTCCAGACCCTATAAAGTCTAAAGAGCGAGAAAAAAGAATTATCCGATGGCTTGACAGTATTGCCGATGATGCCAGGGCCATCTTTTTGGTCGGTGATATTTTTGACTTTTGGTTTGAATATGGAGAGGTCATCCCTAAAGGATTTATCCCTTTCATTTCTAAAATCTCACAACTTCGAGATCAAAACATCCCAATCTATTTCTTCACAGGCAATCATGATCTCTGGATGAAAACCTACTTTACTGAGGAGCTTGGTATCCCGGTTTTTCATGAACCAATTCAAGTTTCAGTGGGCAAAAAAGTTTTGATGGTTGGACATGGAGATGGACTTGGGCCGGGAGATGAATCCTACAAGCTTTTAAAAAAGGTATTCACAAATCCCTTTTCTAAATGGCTCTTTAGATGGTTCCATCCTGATTTGGGAATAAAGATCGCTAAAGCCTGGTCTGGCCGAAGTAGAATATCAAATCTTGAAAAAAATGAAGGACAGTTCTTAGGTGAGAAAGAGTGGCTTTGGCAGTATTGCAAAGAAGTCGAGGTTACAAATCATCACGACTTTTATATTTTTGGACATCGGCACCTTCCATTAGAACTTCCTGTGGGTGATTCTTCTACTTATTATAACTTGGGAGAATGGGTAAGTCAAAATACTTTTTTAAAGATTGACCAGGAGGGTGCTAGTCTGACAGAATTCAAAGGATGAATAAAAGAGTACTTTTTTTAACCACTTTTCTATTTGGATATGGCTTGGGTTTTGGACAGCAGGTTCTTCCTGACCCTATCACAGAAATTCCTTTGCCTTATGTGGATGTAATTGCTTTTGATACAAGGGATCAACTTTTTGCTTCTACTACCTCTGGAGACATTTACCTTTTCGATACCGAAGGAATACAGCAAAACCTTTTCTCGCCGCCTAGACAGGGTAGACTTGATCAGATTGAAGCTACCTGGACTGCAAATATCTTTTCCTTTTCTTCTGACCTGCAGGAATACCGGCTATTCGATCGATTCTTAAACCCACTATCCGACAAGGGTTTCTTACTAAATGATGTTACTCTTGCTAAGGCAGCTACGCTTGGAAATAATAACATCCTCTGGGTTTGGGATGAGTCAGACCTGAGCCTTAAGATTTTGGATTATCGCAGAAACCTTGTCTTACAAAATCAGCCTTTAAATCTTATCCTGGATGATTCTGAGGAGCTTCAGGTGGTTGAAATTCGTGAATTTAAAAATCGATTGTTCATGAATATCCCGAAAGAGGGAATCTACCTTTTTGACAATCAAGGAAACTTGATTCAAAAAATTAAGCTTAAAATCGATCAGAGATTATGTCTCTATAAAGAGTATATCTTTTGGGTGCAAGGGGAGGATTTAATGGTCTATTCTATGGCTACCAAAGCCATTTTCAAACTGGCAAAACTTCCCAATCCAGAGATTCAATATCTCCAAATGAGTCAAAACCGATTGGCTTTGGTACAGAAGGATAAAATAATCCTTTACCCCCTTCCCTTCTGGATCGGAAATATGAGATAAAAAAAGCGAACTCGAGGAGTTCGCTTAAATTTGTTTTGATTGGATCAATTAGCCGATTTTCACCAATTCGATATCGAAAATAAGATCCTTACCCGCTAAGTGGTGGTTAGCATCAAGAGTGATCTTCTTCTCATCCACGTGGGTTACAGTTACAGGCATTGGTTGTCCATTTCCTCCCTGAAGGGTAAGCTGAATACCAATCTCAGGCTTAATGTCCGCCGGAACTTGCTCAATAGGAACATCGATCATCATGTCATCTCTTCTTTCGCCATAGGCCTCAGCAGAAGGAATAGTCACGGTTTTCTTATCACCGATGGTCATTCCATAAACTGCAGCGTCAAAGCCCTTGATCATATTTCCATCACCAAGAGTAAAACCTAGTGGATCTCTTGAAACAGAGGAATCGAAGACGGTTCCATCTTCTAGTTTTCCAGTATAATGTACCTGAACGGCATCGCCTTTTTTAGCTTCCATTATTTGAGTTCATTTTTTTGTGAGGCACAAAAGTAGGCATTAAAAACACAGGGAAAAAGTTAGCCTCAACCTACAAATTCAAGTGTTCGATCATATGATAATTATGTACGATTTTGTACACTTTTTTAGCAAATTATGTGAATAAGAGCTTAAATTGCTATTGGCATTATTTTCCCATCAAAGAACTAAAACGTCAACCATGGAAAGTCAGAACCTAGGAAAAATACTCATCATTGATGATAATGAGGATTTGCTCTTTGCAGCAAAAATGCTTCTTAAGAAACACGCGAAAGAAGTAATGATCGAAAAGGATCCAAGACGGATTCCTTTCCTCGTGAACAATAACTCATACGATGTGATCCTTCTCGACATGAATTTTCGTGAGGATACTACCTCAGGAAAAGAAGGTTTTTACTGGTTGAAAGAAATCAAGAAAATTGATCCAAGTGCAGTGGTGATTTTGATTACTGCCTTCGGTGATGTTGAGATGGCAGTTCAAGCCTTAAAAGAAGGGGCCACAGACTTTATCCTCAAGCCATGGCAAAACGAGAAGTTGATCGCCACGCTTTCTTCAGCAGTCAGACTTAAGGAAAGCTATAAGGAAGTAGAAAAGCTGAATACGAAACAAAAACAGCTTCAATCAGATCTTAAGAAGCCATATTCAGAAATCATCGGGCAAAGTGCTTCGATGAAAAACATCTTTTCCATCATTGATAAGGTTGCCCAGACAGATGCCAATATTTTGATTCTGGGTGAAAACGGAACTGGAAAGGAATTAATCGCAAGGGCCATTCATGATCGATCCATGAGAAAAGATGAAATCTTTGTTGGAGTAGATATGGGTGCCATTACCGAAAGCTTATTTGAAAGTGAGCTTTTTGGTCACAAGAAAGGATCCTTTACCGATGCAAAAGAAGATCGGGCTGGACGTTTTGAAGTTGCGGATAATGGCTCATTATTCCTTGATGAAATAGGCAATCTTTCCTTACCGCTTCAATCTAAGCTATTAACGGTCCTTCAAAAAAGGGAGGTAACCAGAATCGGAACCAATAAATCCATTCCTGTTGACATTCGATTGATCTGCGCCACCAATATGCACCTGCATGAGATGGTTATGGAAAACACCTTCCGTCAAGATTTACTTTATCGAATCAATACGGTCGAAATTTTCCTTCCTCCACTTAGAGAGAGAACAGATGACATTCCATTGTTAGCTGATCACTTCCTCAAGGTATATGCCCAGAAATATAGAAAGTCATTCGAGGGCTTTACTGAATCAGGAATGGAGTTACTTCAGCGATATCCCTGGCCTGGAAATATCCGGGAGTTGCAGCATGCTATCGAACGTGCGATCATCATGGCAGAAGGTGCTTTGCTAGATTCGAGAGACTTCTTCTTCCTTTCGGCCAAACCAGCTTCAGATAAGGCTCCAACCTCCACTACTTTGAATCTGGATGATATGGAGCGAACCACTATTCAAAGAGCCATCGATAAAAACGGAGGAAATATTTCCAAGGCAGCCAAAGAGCTTGGTTTGACCAGAGCTTCACTTTATAGAAGACTAGAAAAGTATGGACTATAAAGTAGGGATGCTCGGGAGGATTGCCCTATTGGCAGCCTCCTTATTTGGATTGGCTTACACCATTTTCGATTCCTGGGGAGGTTTTGTGATCTCCCTATTTCTCGTTTTGGTGGTCATTCAAATCGTATTCTTACTAAGATTTGCAGAGAGCTCATTTAAGAAGGTTCGAGTCTTTCTGGACAACATTAAAGAGAATAAATACAGTCAGCTATATCCTGTAAAATTTGATGGTTCCGAGACTGATGATCTTCACATTGAGTTTAATGCCATTCTGGCAAAGCTGAAAGAGGACCAATCCGAAAAAGAAGCCAACTCCCAATTTTTCAGATCTGTATTCAAGCATCTGAGTATTGGACTTCTCACTTTCGGAGAGGATGGCGAAATTCAGCTCATAAATACTGCGGCCAAGAGAATTCTTAACGTGGACGAATTGAAGAATATCTCGGATATGGCTTCAATAAATAAAGAGCTTGATCTCGCAATTGAAAATCTCAGGACCGGCGGAAGCGAACTGGTCAAAATTGCCCATCCCGACGGAATCATGCAGCTTTCTGTTTATGTGATTGAATTGTTGATGCGGGGGGAGAAATTTAAGCTGGTATCTCTCCAGAACATACAATCTGAGTTGGAAGAGAAGGAAATGGAAGCTTGGCAAAACCTGGTTAAGATTTTGACGCATGAGATTATGAACTCCATCACTCCTATTTCCTCTCTGGCAGGTACTATTCGCAGTGATATGGAGTCAAAGCTTGATCATGTCCAAGATGTGACGCCGAGCGACATGGAGGATTACTTGATGGGAATAAACACCATCGAAAAGAGATCCGAAGGCCTGACTAATTTCGTTGCAGATTTCAGAAGTCTGGCCCATATACCGGCACCCAAATTCACAAGTATATCCATTTCAAATCTCTTTGATCAGCTAGAGGTTTTGCTTCAGCATCAGCTTGAGCAAAAAGGGATCAAAATGTCAAAGGAATTGAATCCTTCGGAGCTCATTCTTTTTGGAGACCAAACCCAAATCGAACAGGTTCTGATAAATTTAGCTCAAAATGCTATTCAAGCCGTAGAAGAAACCGAAACAAGAAAAATTTGCCTTTCGGCTTACATTGATGAAGCGGGTAAAATAATTATCGAGGTCAGGGATAGTGGAAAAGGTATCAGTGAAGAAGCACTTGGAAAAATCTTTATCCCATTCTTCACTACCAAGAAAAGAGGTTCGGGAATTGGTTTGAGTTTGTCTAAGCAAATCATGCGAAGACATAAGGGGAATATCCAGGTTCGAAGCTCCCCTGGAGAAGGCACCACATTCAAATTGATTTTTAATGGCTAGTCTTCAGCCTTAACTTTTAGCTTTTTCAGAAATCAACTTTTCAAAAGTCATATCTTGAACATACTTCTCAAGACTTTTTTTCATTTTGGCCAACGCCAACTTGTGCTCCTCGGATTCCAAAAGTTGGTGAGTTTTACTTCTTAATGACTCCGCAGTTTCACTCACAAAATCACCATTTAACCCAATCTTCTTAGAGCGGATTCTTGCCTGAAATCCATTTTGATCGGTAGTACTAAAACTGAAAGAAATCATTGGCACCTCAAAATAAAGGCACTCATGGATTGTATGGAATCCTGCAGTAATTACGGCTACATCAGCATGAGGCAAAATGATTTGTGCATCCACCCACTCAAAGAAGTGAATATTCTCAGGAATAGCTCGTAAGGGAATTTCGCTTTGCTCGCCGAGTCCAACTACCACCTCTAATTTTTCGCCTTCATATGCATCCAGAATTTTTTCTATGAAGCTATTTTCGACGGCTTTTAGAGAACTGAGAGCGCAATAAATCAGTGGTTTATTTAAAGATTTTGTCCTTTGAATCAAATCTAAAAGCTTCTCTTGATCTCCTGGGTAAGCATCTCCTTTTCTATCCAAAAAGACCATTGGGCCGACATAGTTCTCTAATGGCCTTAGATAATGTTTGAAGTCCAACTCTTCAGCCGTAATGTGGAGTATAGGTAAATTAGAAAAATATAAGTATGGACCAGGAGAGATACTTCTGCTATACAAATAGTCTGATTTTTTTAGACCCAGATGACTAGCAAGATTTATCAAAAGACTTCTTCTATCCTTTCCCTTCGCACGTCTTTTCTCTCTTAAAGCTTTTAAAAAATGTTTTAACCTTTTTACTCCGTAGCCTAAAGGAATCACCCAAGTCGAACCTTGGATACCCTCACCTGGTGCGATATCAAGATTAGGAATTGGGGAGTCCGGCCTAGTGGGTAAGGGCAGAAAATGATTTAAAATGAAAACTCGTTTATCAATCGCAATTCCAGTAATAATGTATACGGGGCATTCAGTGTCAATGATAAAAGTGTCTGCATCAAGGCTTTGAAGAGCTTCTTTATAGACTAACTCATATCCTGGTTCAGGATCATAATCAATCCGCATGGTGGGAAGCTTAGTGAAGGGATAATTGTAGGGTTTGAATCTTTCTGTCAGTTCACTGGAAGAAGCGAACATAACTTTCATTCCATGGGCTTCCAATCTTCTAGCCATTTCTAAACTCGCATAAAAAAGGCCGCGAAGTCCAGAAATAAGGATGACTACTTTCATTGTTTAAAAAAGAACGGGTGATTCAATTATCCTAAAGTAAATAAAAAGCCCAAGTCAAAAATGAATTGGGCTTTCTAATCTATTTGTCCTGTGGTTTATCTCTCTGCATTTCTACCATGTCAACAGGAGGTGGAACATTATCACCCAGCAAGTGTCTGGTAAAGTAATCGCCCATCTTCCAGAAGAAGTACTCCCGCATGGATCCATAGCCATGTCTTTGACCTGGCAAGATTACAAACTCAAACCTCTTACCTGCTTTGATCAAAGCCTCTGCCATCCTTATGGTTCCGGCTGGATGTACATTATTATCAACATCACCAGTGGAAAGCATTAAATGACCCTTTAAATTCTCAGCTAAATCAGGGTTTTTTTCTATTTGGTAAACAAAAGTAGTATCACCGGCCGCTGAAATTTCTTCCTTTACCCCATGATGCTTTTCGGACCACCATCTGTTATAAATATTGTTTTCATGGTTACCTGCTGAAGAAACAGCTACTTTAAATACATCTGGGTAAACCAACATAGCAGCTGTAGACATGAATCCTCCTCCGGAATGTCCATGAATACCGACCTTACTACGGTCAATAAAATCAAATCGATCAGCCAATTGATCTACTGCGGCCTTTTTATCTGCTAATCCGTAATCTCTCAGATCACCATAGCCATAATTGTGATACCACTTTGATCTGGCTGGATGGCCTCCCCGGTTACCAAGGGTAACGACAACAAATCCAAATTGAGCCAAACGGTCCGTCCTGTCCATTCGAGCGCTAAAAGATTTATTCACCGCTTCAGTTTGAGGACCTGGATAAACGTACTGGACAAGTGGGTATTTCTTTGTAGAATCAAAATCGAAAGGCTTGTACATCACTCCATACAAGTCCGTTATCCCATCATCAGCTTTGAAAGTGAATGGTTCAGGGAACTGATATCCGGCAGCAAAAAGTTGGGTCAAATCTGCTGTCTCTAAATCCATAACTTTTCTACCATTTCTATCCACTAAAATAGAGACTGGAGTGGTATCAACTCTGGAATAATTTACCACAGCATAATTCCCACGATCATTGACAGAAGAGCTATGATTGTAATTACCCGGAGTCAATAAGCTTATTTCTCCCCCATTTAAACTCACACTGTAAAGATGTTCATAGTAAGGATCCTCACCTTCTTCGCGAGCATTTGCAGCAAAGAATAAACGTCCATTTTGCTCATCTACTCTTGAAATACCGGCTGTGTGGAATGCTCCTGAAGTAAGTTGTTTTTTAAGTGAGCCATCTCGACCATATAAATAGAAGTGACCCCAACCATCTCGCTCAGACCACCAAACCAGCTCTTCTCCATTTTTAATTAATGCAGGTTGAATGAAATCAATGTAGGTGTTACTTCTCTCTTCTATAACCACCTCCTTTTCATTGGTCGTCAGATTCCATCGACAGACATCCACTCTTTTCAAATCTCTTGAGGTAATGGAAAAATATACCTCATCCTCATCACCAAGCCAATAAACGGGCCTAAAGGCATCATCTCTGCTACTTGCTTTCCTAGGAGCAGCCCATAACCCAACACTCTGATCTTTAAAAGTCCAGATCGGAAGCTCTGTCATTTCACCATCTTCAAAAGAGTAATGTAAAAGATCTGTTTGTGGCTGATCTTTTTCTCCCGGCATAGAATACTTGTAGGTCTCTAAGGTAGGTCTGGGGTTTCTGGTATTATGAATAACCCAAAGATCTTTCACATGCCTGGAATCTGTCCGAGTCATCACAAATTCGGAACCAGCCAGATTCCATCTTACTCTAACCTCTTGTCTATCATCCTTTTTCTTCTCCTTTTGGACATTATCATCTCCTCTTGGGATAAAAGCATATGAATAGTATTCCACTCCATCTGTAGTGAGTTGCTCTTCTACGATGGTACTATCCTTTTCATCCTTTACTGCCTTCAGAAAATTCTCCTTATCCATCATAAAGAGGTTATGATTTCTCGCAAATAGCACCCTACTAGAATCAGGTGAGATGTTCGCCCATGAAAGTCTTTCAGGGTCTTTTTCGGCGTCAACTCTTTCGGTCAGCTCTTGAGAATCAATATCAAATTGAAAAAAGAAGGTTTTCTTCTCCAAAGAATCAGTCGCAGAATCATCCTTCATTTTTATCTCTTCCCAATCCTTCTTCAGAACCATTTCTGAAGAACTTTTCACTTCAAATGAAATGGCATTTTCATCTTCGATGAATTTCAAATTATCCAGTTTCAAATGGTTACCATCGTAAGGATCCTTCACCATCTTAGTAATGGCCATTGCTAATTCATCCCTATCAAACATTTCAGTTTTTGTCCTTCGGTCAGGGTCAACCAAGTACCAGTATCTGCCTTCACTAGTCTCATACTCGTACCAAAATTTGTCGGAACTCTTAAGCCAATGAGGAGAGACAGAAGTTGAGAAAACCATTTTATCTATCTTTTGAGGAGAGAATCGAGCAGCAAGCTCGTAATTACCTAACCGGTCTTGAGCAATTAGTATCCCAGACAACAAAAGGGTGGTTAGAAGTGTGAATAGCTTTTTCATTATTGGAATTTTATAAGCCGCAAAACTACCAATCAACCCCAACAGAAATAAACCACTAATGTAAAAACCAAATCTTGGGAGATCAGATTTGCCAGGCTCTACGTGTCGCTTTAGGAAAAATCATTGAAGAAATTCCCCCTATTAGAAAAAGTAGGTAGTAGAAAAGCATAACAATAATGGCAAAAGGGATTTGCCACCATTTTAACTCTACTAAATCTCCTCTTGAAATGGAATACTTTATTACTTTCCAGGATTTAATTAGCTGAATCTTAAAAAATTGGATAGCAGGAATTTTACCCGGGGTCTTAGATTTTTTTTGATTAAAATACACATCCCTTCCTTCAGCAAGTCCTCGTACCAAAAAATGATTTATTCCATTGGGAGCTGGATGCGATACCTTTGCCCCCTTATTAACGAGGATCTGAAAGCCTTTTTCTCTCAGTGAATTCCAAAGTAAAAGATCCGCTCCCCGAGTCACTTCTCCATCAAGCTCCGGGTAAGGATTCTTCAGAAGAGTTTCCCTATCTACGATAAAATTATTTGAGAAAATAATTCTGGATTGGACAAGACTGTTGTCCTCAGTTTTTTGAGGGAAGAACCAGCCTAGGCCAAAGCATTTACCCATAAACGTAGAATAATCGATGTAAGCTAATCCACCAATTAATGCCTCTTTGTGAGCAAGGTGTGATTCTAACAATTTCTGAAGCCAGTTATCTTCTGGTATCACGTCACTATCGAGTAGTATAAGTGTTTCCCCATTAGCTTCTTCCACTCCTACATTCTTGAGAGCAAAATAGTGGAGTCCTTGTCTTGGGATAAACCGAATGGAGGTTACTTCATCCTCAGTGATATCTTCAACAGAACTCTTAATAAAAGATTTAATGAATTCCTCTTTTACGAAAGTTGGATCATGAACAATAAGAATTTCAAAATCATAATCAATCTTTCGAGACTGATAAAAAAAAGCTTCCAACATCCTTTGGGTTCTATCCAATTCAGATAAAAGAGCATTTTCCCATTCAAGGATTACTGATATCAGCATAAAAAAATCAGGTTTAACCAAAAATGCGAATTCATACGGATTTTTAAAATACCCTTAACCATTTGTTCATGTTAAATAGCTTCAATTATCTAATAATAAGATAATCTTAATAATTCATGGCAATGTAGTTCATATTCCAAGATTAAATTAGAATAAAACTACAACAGTGAAGACCCATTATAAAACAATTGTGGTGTCGGACATTCATCTGGGCACACAAGGTTCAAAAGCGAAGGAAGTTACGCGCTTCTTCAAAGAGTTTAGCTGCGAAAATCTTATCCTTAACGGCGACATAATTGATGGTTGGCAATTAAAGAAAAGAGGAGCTTGGAAAAGGAAGCATACTCGCTTTTTCAACCGCATATTCAAAATGATGGAGAGGAATGAGACCAAGGTTTATTATCTCCGAGGAAACCATGATGACTTTCTTGATCAGATTTTGCCTATGGCAGTCGGCAATCTGCGCATCCAAAAGGATATGATCTACCGTAGTCACGGAAAGAAATATTTCATCACGCACGGAGACGTATTCGATAGTATCACCACGCACTTCCGCTGGATAGCCTACCTGGGGGATATGGGATATACCTTTTTGCTTTGGCTAAACCGAGTAGTAAATCAATACCGGGTAAAAAGAGGACTCCCCTATTTTTCCCTATCCCGGTACGTCAAAAGCAAGGTAAAATCTGCGGTTTCCTACATCGACGAATATGAAACTGAGTTAGCCAAAATGGCCAAAGTCAAAAACTGTGATGGGATCATTTGTGGTCACATTCACAAAGCTGAAAATCGAATGATTAATGGAATCCACTATATGAATTCAGGCGACTGGGTAGAAACTTTAAGTGCGCTAGCTGAAGACCATGAAGGCAACTGGCAGCTTATTTACTTCACTGAAACTAAGTTAGAATCTACCCCTGTAAGAACCGCAAAATTGACCGGGCCCAGGATTCTAAAGGAAGTCTCCTTCACTAGCCCGGATGATTTAGATACGCCCTCTCTAAGAATATCATGAAGTTTCTTTTTCTTATCCAGGGTGAGGGTCGTGGACATATGACTCAGGCCATAACTCTTGCTCAAATTCTTGAAGAGCAAGGACACGAACTAGTCGGCGCCGTGATAGGCAAAAGCAAAAGGCGAAAAATTCCGCAATTCGTTAAAGAAGGCCTCAGTACCCATTTGTATAAGCTGGATAGTCCAAACTTTAAAACTGACAAAAACAGTAAGAAGATTCTTCTTTGGAAGACACTCACTTACAATCTTGGTAAAGCAGGTCGATATCGAAAAAGCCTTCAAAAACTGAATAAGCTTGTCAAAAAACGACGACCTGATGTAATTCTTAATTTCTATGACATTCTGGGTGGACTCTATTTTCTAACCTACCGACCAAAAGTGAAGCATTGGGTCATTGGTCATCAATATCTCAGTTTCCAGCCTGGCCATCCATTTCCCAAAAAATCCGGACTTGACAAAAATTTCTACAGGCTAAATACTTATCTGACATCACTTTTTACTAAAGAAATAATTGCGCTTTCCTTCACTGAAATTCAGGAACGGGGCGATATCCGAATTTTTCCTCCCTTAATTCGGGAAAAGGTTAAGTCTCAAATTATTCAGAATTCAGGATTCTACCTGGCTTACATGGTGAACGACGGTTACGCTGAGGAGGTAATGGCTTTTGCGAGTGCGAATCCAGAAATAAAAATCAAGGCATTCTGGGATAGAAAAGGAGAAAAGGAGATTCAAAGACCCCTGCCAAACCTAGAGCTTAACCCTATTCATGAAGCAAATTTTCTAGAGTCAATGGCTCAATGTGAAGGCTTGGTTTCTACGGCTGGCTTCGAGTCCATTTGCGAAGCATTATTCTTAGGAAAACCTGTATTGGTGATCCCTGTGAAAGGACAGTATGAACAGGTTTGCAATGCAAATGAGATCGAGCTTCTGAAAATAGGAAGGCAACATCATGAATTCGATTTCCATAAAATTCCCAAAATGGATTCTAGTAATGACGGAAAAGTGCAGGAATTCAGAATATGGGAAAGCTCCTGGAGAATCAAATTCATGGAGCTTTGCTCGGAATACGAGTTTGAAGCATCTGAAGATCAATCTAAGGAACAGGAACTACCAGCAAGCTTAGATCTCAATTATTCAAATTAATTTCCTTCCTTTTTTATGGGAGGAACAGGAGGAACAGGCTGCTTGGCGTCCTTCGCTCTCACTGGAGGCTCTGGAGCCGGAGGTGCAGGCAAATCAGATTCATGATTTTGCACTGGAGGAGGTGGTGGTGGTGGAAGAGAATCTGAAACTTTCATTGGTGGTGGTGGAGGAGGAAGGCGATCAATTTCTTCCTGAGTCATCTCTTCTCTCAGTTTATAATAAACCTCTCCATCTTTCTCTAATCTTACAAATGGCGGATATGGACTCTGAGGACGAGCCACCTTCTTTTTATCTGCCGAAGAAAGTTTAAAATACCGACCTCCTAAATCAGACCAGGCTTCAAGAATCTCAACTTTCTCATCCTTTGACCTGAAAACAAAATGCTCTCCATCTTCCAGACTTTCATGATAAGCCTCCACATCTCGCCGATATTTCTCAACTTTTTCAGAATTCTGAACCTCCTGTACATAAACGGTATCAGGTGGAGAGTTCAATAGAATATGCATTTCAGCGGGTCCGGATTTTACCTCGTTGATCATTTCTTCGAAAGCAGCTTTGCTATAAAGAGAAACTTGATATTCCTGCGGAAATTTCTCACTGCGAGCATTTTGGTATACAAAACTTTCGAAAAAATGGTAGATTTTAACCTGATCTAAATTTGCCAAGGCCGCGTTAGAAATCACTTTTCCATCCAACCAAAGTGCATGATTATCTGAGGATTCCCAGGTATTTAAGTTTTCTTCAGTCGGAGCTTTTCGATCCGCAGAAATCTTTGGTACCAAAAGATCCTCTCTTAATTCTTCAGATAGTTCTTCATAGGAAACCTTAGAAATCTTTCCATCTGGATACTTAATTAGAAATGTGGTCTCAGCAAAAAAAGTCTTCTTATCGATTTCCTGATATTTTTGATTGTCATCATTAACCGGGTCCTGATAAGAAATCTCATATACTTCATTTTCCCGAAGCAAAGCTTGAAAATCTGAAATCACGCCCATTTTCAGTGTTGGTGCAGCCGAAATTTTTACATAGGTGATCTGAGGATTATCATCTAAAAAAGCTCCAAACTCATCCTCATCCAGAATGACATTGGCCACCTCCACATTCCCATTTCCTAAGAGGAGAACAGAGAGTTCGTTTTTCACATAATTATCAATCGAGTCGGATTCCAAATCCTCACTTTCTATGCTTTCTGAAACATAAATCTTTTCACTAAAGCCAAACACCAATGCGCCCAAAAGAGGGATTAATAGTGCGACTTTCAGGATTTGAATAGTTGGTTTAGTTTTCTTTCCCATCATTTGAAGTCGTTTTTTAGTTATTGAAAAACCGAAGCCACTGACCAAAGACTTCGACGTAGAAACCTGAAGGTGATTCAGGAGTAGCTGTTGATAAGTAGCTAAATCGGTTTTCTTCAGTGCTTCCTTATCTGCTATAAATTCGTGATTCAATTGAATTAAGCCCTTGGCCCAATAAAGACCAGGGTTAAACCAAAAGAGAATCAGCAAAATCTCTATAAAGAGTATATCTAGTGTATGTCTCTCTTCTACATGTGCTATTTCATGCAACAAGACGGGGTCAGAAATACCATTCTCCTGAAAGTCACTTTTATTGACGAAAATGAACTTCATAAATGAATAAGGCAGACTGTTCTCTCGAAGTAAAACCAAAGTTTCTCCCCTATAAGTCACATGAAGGTTTTTGGAAATCTTATTCCAGATAATTCCTATATGAAAGCAAAACCGAATCAACATTAGCATACACCCAAAGGCATACACGTAAAGAATTAAGCTTTCCCAATTCATTCCCTTTTCTTTGGTAGGGGTTTCATGGATAGATTCTAAGGGAAGGTTATGTTCAGGAAGAAAAACCTCTTCTTGGAAATTGTTGGTAGCTTGAGCTGCGCTAACTCCAGTATCAACTGCAACCTCTATCGTATTCAAGGGAATCAGAAATGAAAGCAGTATCGCGGATAACAAGTAATATCTATTGAATCGATGAAGGGCTTCTTGTTGAAGAAAAAGCCTATGCACCAACAAAAAAATCAATAGGATCAATATGGATTTAAACAAGTATTCCATTATTTCTTCTGGTCTAGTTGTTTCTCAATTAATGCTTTAAGCTCTTCTAATTCTGCAGAACTCAAATCAGTTTTCTTGGTGAAAAAAGAAGCAAACTGACCCGGTGAGTCATTGAAAAAGTTTTTGATCAACCCATTGATGTGATTCGAGAAATAGGAATCCTTACTCACCAAAGGATAATACTCTCGCATGTTTCCTTTTGTCTCGTACCCCACAAACTTCTTATCTGCCATTCTTTTCAGCAATGTAGAAATCGTGGTAGCAGCCGGCTTGGGTTCTGCATACTCTTCAAGCAAATCCTTCATGAAGGCCTTTTTCAGGCCCCATAAATGATTCATTAATTCTTCTTCTGTCTTAGATAGCTTCATAATTTCATATTACCTTCTACAAATGTAGAATAAGTTTTTACTTCTACAAGTGTAGAACAGAATTTTCTTCCGAAATGTTGACTTGGAAGCACTATCATTATCGAATCTTTGCAGATTTGAGGATCTCATCCTCTTTTTGGGTCACTTGATTTTTCAACGTCAAAAACAATTAATCCAGCTTTCAGTCTAAGAGATAACCTATTTTGATTATTAATCGGTGGAAAATTCTAATTTCACCGCCTAGCTCAAGCCTATTAGTTGATGTCAGCAGAAAGAAAGCGATTAAGACAGGATAAAGACTTCAAAAAACATTGGAAAAAGTGGGGGCCTTATCTCACTGAAAGACAGTGGGGTACAGTCCGAGAAGACTACAGCCCAGATGGTTCTGCATGGGAAAATGTGACCCATGATGAGGCCAGAAGTAAGGCCTATAGATGGGGAGAAGAGGGAATAGCTGGTATTTCAGATTACAAGCAAAAGCTTTGCTTGGCCTGGGCATTTTGGAATGGCAAAGATCCATTTATAAAAGAGCGACTATTCGGTTTGACCGGAAACCAAGGAAATCATGGTGAAGATGTAAAGGAGCTTTACTACTATCTGGATTCCACTCCCACCCACAGCTATATGAAGATGCTTTATAAGTATCCTCAAGAAGAATTTCCTTATAAGGAACTCGAAATCGTAAATGCCCAGCTAGGTAAAAAGAAACCTGAATATGAGATTCTGGACACGGGTATTTTCGATGAGGATAAGTATTTCGACATTTTCATAGAGTACGCCAAAAAGGATTTTGAAGACATATTCGCTTTGGCCACCATACATAATCGAGGAAATGAGGACAGAGAAATTTGGGTGATGCCTACCTTGTGGTTTCGCAAGACTTGGTTTACCGGGCATGAACCTTTCATGCCAAAACTCTCTAAGACTTCTTCGAATTGTATCAGGGCTTTCAGTCCAAAGTCTGGAAACTACACCATCACTTTCGAAGGCGAACCTGAGCTTAAGTTTTGTGATAACGAAACGAATCGAGAGCGACTCTACAAAATCCCAAACGAGAAGAAATTTCTAAAGGACGGCATCAATAACTATGTCGTAGATGGAGATGAAAGCAGCATAAATCCCGCGGACTACGGAACCAAAGCTGCGGCCATTTATAAAATGACCATTCCAGCAAATTCATCCAAAACGATTAAACTACGGCTACAGCATCAAGAAACAGAAGACCCCTTATCCATTTGTGAGGATTGCATAGAAAGAAGAAAAGAAGAAGCGGATGAATTTTACGGGGAGCTTCAAAGGCATGTAGATGATCCTGATTTACTAAATATTCAAAGGCAAGCTTACGCTGGCATGCTTTGGTCCAAGCAGTTCTACTATTATGATGTAGAAAGATGGCTGGAAGGTGATCCCGGAAGATATAAACCACCAGCTTCAAGGAAAGATGGGCGTAATGGGAATTGGAGACATCTGCAGAATTACGATATCATTTCAATGCCAGATAAGTGGGAATACCCATGGTACGCAGCATGGGACCTGGCTTTTCATTGCATTCCCTTAGCCAGACTTGATCCGGAATTTGCCAAGAACCAACTCGTTCTCTTACTCAATGAGTGGTACATGCACCCTAACGGTCAAATTCCTGCCTACGAGTGGAATTTTTCTGATGTCAATCCTCCGGTTCACGCGTGGGCGGTAATGCGGGTCTACCAGATCGATAAAAAAAGAAATGGTGGAGTCGGTGATCAAGAGTTTCTAGAGCGAGCATTCCATAAGCTCATGCTGAATTTCACCTGGTGGGTAAACCAAAAGGATAGCGATGGTCAAAATATATTTGAAGGAGGCTTCCTTGGATTGGATAATGTTTCGGTATTCGACAGAAGCCATGTAGAACATTTTAAAGGAAAATTAGAGCAGGCCGATGCCACATCCTGGATGGCCATGTTCTCCTTAAATATGCTCAGGATTTCTTTGGACCTCTGCGAATTCAACAAGGTCTACCAATTCTCCGCTACAAAATTCCTCGAGCATTTCTTATACATCGCCGGAGCCATGAACAACATCTCAAAAGATGCCATTTCTCTTTGGGATGAAGAAGATCAGTTCTTTTATGATGTGCTTCACATTCCGGGCTCTCCTTCGGAGAAAATGAAAGTGAGGTCTATTGTAGGCATCATTCCTTTTTTTGCGGTGGAACCAGTTCGAGAAGAGCTTTTCGATGGACTTCCTGAATTCAAAAAGCGCTTAGAGTTTTTCCTACGGGAAAAGCCTGCATTAGCATCATTGGTTTCTAGCTGGGTACAACCAGGTCTTGATAAGAGAAGACTTTTCTCACTACTCAGAGGTCATCGAATGCGGAGTGTGCTAAAAAGAATGCTCGATTCCGATGAGTTCCTAAGCGAATTTGGAATCCGGTCTCTCTCAAAGTTTCATGCGAAGAACCCATATTCCATGGTCTTAAACGGCCAAAAGCTATCCGTAAAATATACTCCTGGAGAATCTGAAACTCGAATGTTTGGCGGGAACAGTAATTGGCGAGGTCCAATCTGGTTTCCGATTAATTTCCTCATTATCGAATCCTTGAAAAGATTTGATTTCTATTACGGAGGAGACTTTTCTATCGAGCACCCAACAGGTTCAGGGAATTTCATGACCATGGATTTGGTAGCAAAGGAAATTTCAATGCGACTGATCAAGATTTTCAAAAAAGACGAAAACGGTCACAGACCGGCTTTTGGAAGACAGAAAAAGATGCAAGAAGACCCACACTTCAAGGATTATTTGCTATTTCACGAATACTTCAATGGAGATAATGGTTCAGGTTTGGGAGCTTCCCATCAGACAGGCTGGACAGGACTGGTCTCCGAATTGATCTACAAGTACTATAAACCAAAGGCTGAGAGAGTTCACCATGACACTGCTCCCCTATTTAGAAGCTAATCGTCTCGAAGCGGGCTGTGATGAAGTAGGTCGAGGTTGCCTAGCTGGGCCGGTTATGGCGGCGGCGGTGATTCTCCCCCAAGATTTCTCGAATAAATGGATTAATGATTCAAAGAAGCTGACCAAATCCAATCGTGAGTCTCTAGTGGATATTATCAAAGAAGAATCACTCGCTTGGGCCATAGGAGAAGCTAGCGTTGAAGAGATCGATAAAATCAATATTCTGAATGCTTCATTTCTAGCCATGAAAAGGGCTGTTCAACAGCTTAAAACGGATCCTGAACACCTTCTGATTGACGGAAATAGATGGAAGTCAGATTTGGAGACGCCACATACATGTGTAATTAAAGGAGATGGAAAATATGCCAGCATTGCAGCAGCTTCCATTTTGGCGAAGGTGGCAAGGGATAAATTCATGGAGAAGCTTTCAAAAGAATTCCCGTATTATGGATGGGAGACGAATGCCGGCTATCCCACCCAAGCACATAGAGCAGGTATCAAAGAACATGGGGATTGCAAATGGCATAGGCAAAGCTTCACCTTGCTGAAAAGACAAATGTCCCTGGACCTGTAAATAAAAAAAAGCGACAAATCTCTCTGTCGCTCTACATATAAATTAAGGGTGTTTATTCTTCTTTCTCATGTATTCTTTCGAATACTAGCTTTCCAGCTCCTGCTGATTTGCTAATGGGCTGAAGAACCATTCTCTCATCATCCAATTCTATGATCTCCGCCTGTTTGGTCTTTCCATCCTCGTGAATATTGATGATGTTTCCCTGAGCCAATTCGATCTTAGCTTTCTTCAGGACGATCGTCTGTTTTACAAAGTCTGTATACTCAAGAGTGTCTCCTGATTTGAATTTGTAAACTGTGTTTTCAAGTCGAAATTTAATTTTGGCTTCTACCCCACTTCTGAATTCCGGGCCTCGGCTTTGATACTCTGGCGAGGACTTTACTCTCTCGATTCCATCAAAATAAACCAATTGCCAATCGCCTACCAGATCTTGATATTGGTACTGACTTGAGCTTAGCATAAGCCAAAGTACGAACGTGCTTAGAATAGAAATCTTCATGCCCACTAAGCGGCAATTTCTTTGCCAAAAAGTCTAGCCTAGCAGAAAAATGAATTTAAAGTATTGATTTTCAAGATATTGTAAAATTTCAAAGGAATCAACTCAAGGCTCTCACTTGCAAGAATGGAACCCATTCTTCAGCATTGTACTCCGCGTACTCACCTAAAAAATAGGAAAGCGACGGTTTAAATGGTTTGATTCTCAGACTCATACCGGCTTGTTCCAGGAACTTGTCGCCTTTTTTGACATTACATCGGTGGCAAGCAGTAACCAAGTTGGTCCAGGTGCTTTTTCCTCCCTTTGATTTGGGAACCACGTGATCTATGGTTAGCTGCTTTGGGCTACCGCAATACACGCACTGATATTTATCTCTTCTGAAAATATTGGCTCGATTGAGCATTACCCCTTTGTAGGGGATATTCTTATACTCATTTAGCCGAATAACTGCTGGGTAATCAAAACTTCGAGTAACTGTCCTGATTTGTAGCAAATCATAATTTTTGAGGCAGTTTGCCTTTTGCATTAAGCATAGGACGATGGCTTTCTGCACCGAGACCACCGATACCGGTGAATGATCTAAATTCAATACCAAAACCCGCTTATCCATATCACTCTAAAATAGATCTTGTTTCACAAACGGCCTCCTCTGCGTAATTGTTCGTGGCCTGTCTTTCCCACTCAAAAGTATCACTGACCTTGACTTTATTATCCATCCAAAGGACCTGCTCGGCACCCAAATAAAGTGACAATCCAAGCTGATTGCTTGAGGTATCGAGAAGGCTCAAGAAATCTCCAGGCATCACTTCCTCTTCCTCAATTAACTCCCCCATATGTCTGCTCAATCGCAGGGTATATCCTGAGATCGAAAAAACAAGTGGGAAAAACCATCGATGATCCATACCGAAAATACTTCTACCTCCAGACTGAAAGGGTGTATTTAAATACTTCAAAGCCACTTCAATCAAATCCTCTCGACTAGCTCGCTGCCGATGACTTCGGACTGAACCAGTAAATCCCACGTGATCTTTCCAATTAAAAAGCTCAATCTCTGAGAAGTGCAATCGGCTACCAGGAAGCAAATAAAGGTTCGTTCCTTGGTATTCGATGGCGGCAATAGGACTATTTACCACCTGATAATCTCCACCGTTCAATTTTAAATAGTCATCCTTTGGGATTTCCTTCAAGGAGTCACTCGTAATCCAACCAGAGATTTCGGAGTCCTCTTGATGAATTTTAAACCATTTTCTATCAGGCGTCAATGCAGTGACCTGATAGCATTCGCCAAAAAGTAGTTGAGAAACGAGAAAGGAGTCAAACGTAGGAGCTGAATAAACAGGCAGGATGGAAAGTCTGCAGATGCCGAATGCGTCAATTAAGGGCCATTCTTTGAATTTCTCTTTTGGCATCTTTTTCCTTCAGGTCCTGTCTTTTATCATGGAGTTTTTTACCGCGACCCAAGGCAATTTCCATTTTCGCTAACCCTCGGCCATTGATAAATATACGAACCGGAATCATAGTAAGTCCTTTTTCAGCAGACTTACTTTTCAATTTTTCTAACTCCTTTTTATTCAATAGAAGTTTTCTATCTCTCACGGCTTCGTGATTGTAAGAAGCAGCCATACTGTAAGGCGCAATGTGCATCTGTCTCACAAACAATTCACCCTGGTGGAAGACACAAAATGCCTCTGTCAAGGATACCTTGTTTTCCCGAATAGACTTAATTTCGGTGCCCTTCAAAACCATTCCAGCCACATAAGTATCAATAAACTCATATTGATAACCAGCCTTGCGGTTTTTAATATTTACGAAAGCCTCGATCTTCTTCTTTTTTGCCATTACTAAAGCTTCATTTTTGCGATCGGCGCCACATCTAAACTTGTGAATTCACTCGCCAGATATTTGTAGTGAGCTGCGATTGCAATCATTCCTGCATTATCCGTACAGTATTCAAACTTCGGGACGAATAGTTTCCAACCCTTTTTTCTTGCCATCTGTTCCAAAGTACTTCGTAAACCGCTGTTCGCTGAAACTCCTCCAGCTATTGCCACATTTTTGATTTTGTACTGAGTCAAAGCTTTCTCCAGTTTAATCGTAAGCATTTTGATCAAACTATATTGAATGCTGGCGCAAAGATCATCCATGTTATCCTCGATGAATTTCGGGTTTTTCTCGAGCTCATCGCGAAGAAAATAGAGAACGGCAGTCTTGATTCCGCTAAAAGAATAATCCAGATCTGGCATACGAGTGATGGGGAATTCATAAGCTTTGGGGTTACCATTTTTTGCGTGCTTATCAATCATGGGTCCTCCTGGATATGGCAAGCCTAGGAGTTTAGCAGTCTTATCAAAAGCCTCGCCTACAGCATCATCTCTGGTTTCTCCGATTACTTCCATTTCCAGAAAATCACGAACCAAAACCAGCTGAGTATGACCGCCACTTACGGTCAAACAGATAAAAGGAAATTCAGGCTTAGGATCATCAATAAAATGAGCAAGAACATGGGCTTGCATATGATTTATTTCGATCAATGGCACTCCTAAACCGAATGCAAATGACTTCGCAAAACTGACTCCTACAAGTAATGATCCCATCAATCCCGGACCCTTGGTAAAGGCCACAGCCGATAGGTCTTCTTTCTTAATTCCAGAAGAAAAAATGGCCTCCTGGACCACTGGGACTATATTTTCTTGATGAGCACGGGATGCTAACTCGGGAACCACACCCCCATATTTTTCGTGGACTGATTGTGTCGCCACGATATTATTAAGTACTTTGCCGTTTACTATTATGGACGCGGATGTCTCGTCGCAGGAGGACTCGATTGCTAGAATAGAAATATCTTTATTACCCATTGGAAAAGAACTCGAAAGTTACGGATTTTTTGCTGAAAGCCCTTCGAGTGCTTATTCGCGTGGTCTTTTTCTTCTTCCTTTTTTTGATCCTTTTTGGACTGGCTTTACAGCTCACATCAGTACAGAATTATCTGATAGATAAAATCACGAGTAGGCTAAATACTTCAGGTAATTTCACGACTGAAATTGGACACATCACTATCTCATGGTGGGATATGTTGAAGCTTGAGGATTTCCGAGTTCTGGATCATAGAGACAGCACCCTTATGGCGGCTGAACTTCTCCATGCCGACTTTGACATCTTATCCATTTTACCGCCAGGTGATATTCGACTGGATCAAGTTCGAGCGGAAAATGGAATCTTCCAGATTATAACCCATGAAAACGATAGTCTATCCAACCTGAACATGTGGACTAGTGAGATGGCTGACCTTTTTGGGTCTGGATCAGGTACGAATCAAACAGCTTTTGGAATTGGCGAAATGGAATTAAGGAAGATGAAGTTTTCTCTTTTGAATTTCAATAAACCGGTCATCGAAGAGGGCTTAAACTATAATCAGCTCAGGGTAACCGATATTACTGGCAATGCAAACGAATTATATATCAAGAATGGAGAAGTCACCATTGACATTGATATTCTAACTGGAAGAAATCCGCAAACAGATTTAGAAGTTCGAGAGCTGAGTGGAAATCTTACTTACAATCCAAATCAACTCATTCTTGAAAATGCACTTTTGAAGACTCAAGCATCTGAGATAAAGGATTATCTAAGTTTTGAATTCGATTCAGTAGGCTCATTTTCAAATTTTATAGAAGAGGTCATGCTGGAAATCCATTTGGATGAAAGCATTTTGAGCAGGCAGGATATTCGCCTTTTTGTTCCAAACCTTAGAGAAAAAGAAGATCAATTAAAGCTCACAGGTAATGTAAGCGGTACCATTTCTGATTTTTCATCAGATGAGTTCCTACTGGAAATTGGGCAAAGAACGAAAGTGGGAGGATCTTTCGGATTGAAAGGACTACCTGATATCGATAAGACTTTTATTCGCCTCTCCCTTGATGATACCTTTTTAGATGCGAATGACCTTGAGGATTATTTGAATGATTCTCTAAAAGTCCCGGTGAAAAAGTTTAAGGAGATAGAGCTAAATGCTGACTTTGCAGGTTTCCTGCAAAGATTTGATACCAATGGTGATTTCAAGACTTCCATTGGAGACATTTCTGGTAGGGTTAGGTATGATGCTACTTCAGGTATCCCTGAGATAGTGTCCAATGTAGAAGTTAATCAACTTGATCTGGGTATTCTTACCGATAACCCTGACCTGTTTCAGCGCATTAGTTTAGACGGTAGAGTTAATCTTGAAGGAAATAGAGCTGAAAATGTAATCGTGGGAATGGACGCAAATATCTCACAATTCGGCCTAAATGGATATTCTTATTCGAATATTGTAACTAATGCCAATTACGGTCTAAATCTTTTTCAGGGGAATATTGAGATTAATGACCCAAATCTTATCCTAAAAGCGGGTGGAACAGTCAATCTGGAAGAGTCTGTAGATTCAATTCGATTAACCATAGATCTAGATTCAGCCGCACTACAAGCAATCAATTTCACTGAAAAACCTGCCTTTCTCAGCGGCTTCATCGAGTTGGATACCAAAGGAATTACTCTGGATGGAATTGAAGGAATTGGAAGGTTTCAAAACTTAAAGGCAGGCTACGAGGATAGATATCTTGACATTGGCGATTTCTATTTCCAGTCCCTTTTTGCGGGTGGTACCCGAACTATCTCGATCAACTCTGATTATTTGGTAGCTGGAGCATCCGGCCAATTCAATTTAGAGCGGATGAGCAAAGACTTACCGGTGCTTTTTGATCAATATCTCTCCATTATTCTAAATGAGGAACAACCTATCGCAGACTTAGAGAAGAATTTCTCGGAAAACTATAGCGCCGACATAAATATTAATCTGCTGGATATCAATCCTATTATTCAGCTTTTTGAACCTAGCTTAACCCTTTCGCCAAACACGATTGTTGAGGGAGCATTTTATCAGACACCGGAAAATACGGTGTTCAACATCTTTACCAGCATTGATGAATTAAAGTACAACAACAGCATTGCCAAAGATATTAACATTGACTTTAATACTTCAAAAATCATCAATAGTGAAGACATCCTCGCTTCCTTCTACATTTATTCCAAAGAACAATCCCTGAGTGAAAATTTAAACTTTACAAACCTGGGACTCGAGGCTATTTGGGACCAGAATCAGATTAATCTCGACTTTTCTTTAGATCAGGATTCCACCCAAAGCTCTGCCCGAATAAATGCTGCAGCGCGTTTCTCAAGTGAGAATACAACCATCAATTTCCTTCCTTCAAAGCTTCAAGTCTTAAACCAAGATTGGCAGATTGATTCTGAGAATGAAATAGTCCTTAAACCAAGGGACATTGAGGTAACCAACCTAAAAGTTTATAATGGAGATCAATTCATATCTCTGGAAGGTGGCATAAGTGAAGATCCGGAAGAGAAGATGAATCTAGCCATCCAAAATGTGGATGTCTCTATTTTAAATACCCTTACGCTTCAAGATTTCGATGGAACTGCAGATGGTTTAATTACGGTGAGTAATGGCTTTGAATCAACCCTTATTGAAGGTAATTTAGGAATTGAGGCATTGGAAATAAATGCCTTCCCAATAGGCGATGTTGTCGGCTCTACAGCGATTGAGGGTGATCGAATGGTGGTGAACCTTCAAAACGTAAGAGAAAGAACTAAGACCTTTGACTTATCCGGGTCCATCGGTTTGGAAGATCAGGACCTGGCACTTCAAGTCAAGTTAGCAGGTACCAACCTGGTAGCTTTAGAGCCCTTCCTTTCTAAATATGTATCAGAATTAAGTGGTACTACAACTGGAAATCTTGAGGTTTCTGGTACTTTGGATGCCCCAGTGGTGGAAGGTTCGACCGAGATAGAACAAGGAAAAATGAAAATAAATTACCTTCAAACAAGCTATCAGCTTGATGGAGGAATTGTATTCAGGACAAACCAAATAAGTTTTAGAGAGCTACTAATTCTTGATTCCTTCGGGAATGAAGCTGATTTCAGGGGTGGAATTAATCATCAAAATTTCAGGGATTTCAACCTGGATATAGATTCCAATCTTTCAAATTTCCAGGTACTAAATACTGACGAAGATGATAATGAGAGCTTCTATGGAGAAGCTTATGTGACCGGTACATTAGAATTAAAGGGTAGCACCACGAATCTTGATATCAATGCCAATGTAGAGTCTGAAGCAAACACAAAAATCTACATACCCTTGACCTCGGATGATTCTCAGATTCAAGAGGACTTCATAAATATCATAAACATTCGAGATACAGTTAGAATCCAGGAAGTAATAGCTGTAGAAGACCGATTAGATATTCAAAATGTTACCATGAATTTCATTATGAATATCACACCGGATGCCTTGACGGAAATAATAATCGATCCTAAAACGGATGAAGGAATTCAGGGAAGAGGTCGTGGAGCTCTTACCTTAAAGATTGATACTCAGGGAAATTTTGAACTGAACGGAACCTATGAAATTGTTGAGGGTCTTTATAATTTTTCGCTTTACAATGTGGTGAATAAGCAGTTCAACATTAAGCCCGGAGGAAGAATTACCTGGTTTGGCGATCCCTATGCAGGCATCATGGATTTGACCGCAGAATACGTCGAGAATGTATCACTGCAACCTATATTGGCTTCATCGACGGTTGATGACCAAAGTTCCCAGAATAGCAGAAGGTACCCCTTAAAGGTGACCATGGATCTCAGAGGAGAACTGCTCTCACCTGACATCGAATTCGGATTTGATTTTTCAGAGTTCCCGAGTAGTGGGGATTTTCAAACTACCATTGCAGCTTTCCAAAACCGTGTAGCAAATGATGAACAGGAAATGAATAGGCAGGTCTTTTCTGTAATTCTCACTCGTTCTCTTTCTCCTGAAGGCCAGTTTAGCGGAGTTAACACTATATCTTCTAGCCTTGGTCAACTCTTATCTGCTCAATTAAACAATTTTATCAGCCAGGTAGATCAAAACCTTGAAGTGGATGTAGACTTGAACAGTCTTGACGAAAACACTTTGGAAACATTTCAATTAAGTGTAGCCTATACGTTCCTGGACGGGAGACTCAGGGTGTCAAGAGACGGAGGGTTCACAGATAACAATGGAAATGCAGACGCAGCATCCATTATTGGGGACTGGCAAGCAGAGTACACTTTGACCGAAGATGGGGTATATCGAATCCGAATTTTTAATAAAAATAACTTCAATACTTTCACCTCACTCTCCCTTTCTCAAAATGTGGCGACTTACGGAGTGGCAGTTTCTCAAAATGTATCCTTCGATTCGTTCTCTGAGCTTTTCAATAAGATCACTAGAAAGAAGGATGATGAACTTCTTTTTAATGATGACGATAATTTCCTTCGATATCAAGATGGATATGACTGGACACCTATCGATTTAACTAGAATTGATGAGAGGTACGATTCTTTGCAGAGGGTGAATAAAAACATACCACCAGAAAGCGACAATTGATAAACAAAGCATGCTTGACTTGACTTATGAAAAGAAAAAGTTCATGTCAAAAATCTCTTTCTTTTGGTTTCGGAGAGATCTTCGCCTGGAAGATAATACTGGTCTTTACCATGCTCTTCAGCAAAATGCTAATGTGCAACCCATTTTCATTTTCGATAGGAACATCCTTGATAAGCTGGAAGATAAGGATGACGCCAGAGTAAGCTTTCTCCATGAGACCGTTGGTAGATTAAAGAAGGCCTTTCAGGCTAAAGGAGGTGATTTATGGGTTCGATATGGAAAACCCGAAGAAATCTATTCAAACTTGGTTAATGAGTACGAGATAGATTCTGTTTTCACTAATCGTGACTACGAACCTTACGCCACTGAGAGAGATCAGGCTATTGATCTACTTCTGAAAGAAAATGAAGCGAGTTTCTTAAGCTTCAAGGATCAAATGATATTTGAGCCGGATGAAATTGTGAATGGATCAGGAGATTTTTACAAGGTATTTACTCCATTCAGCAGACAGTGGAAAGCAAAGTTTGAAGAGTTGAATTTCGAATCGCTCGATAGGCTAAATTTCAAAAATCTTAGAAAGTCGGAATCCCCGGAAGAAATGATTCCTTTGAAGGAAATGGGATTTGTCCCTTCTAAAATTGAAATTCCACCAATCGAAACCTCAGACGGCTTGATCAGTAAATATGACAAGACGAGAAACTTTCCTGCTATTAAGGGTACGACTCGGCTGGGGATCCATCTTCGCTTTGGGACTATTTCGATAAGACATTTGGCCCTTCGGGCAAAAGAGCTGAACGGAACATATCTTAATGAATTAATCTGGAGAGAGTTCTACATGATGATCCTTGCAAAAAATCCTCATGTGGTTGATAAGGCCTTTAAACCAGCCTATGACCAGGTTCCATGGAGACACGATGAGGAACAATTCAAAGCCTGGTGTAATGGTAAAACTGGCTATCCAATCGTTGATGCAGGAATGAGAGAGTTAAACCAGACCGGGTATATGCATAATCGGGTTCGTATGATCGTAGCTTCATTTCTTACTAAACATCTTTTGATTGACTGGAGATGGGGCGAAGCCTACTTTGCCAGAAAACTACTGGATTTTGAATTAGCATCTAACAATGGCGGCTGGCAATGGGCAGCAGGAACTGGAACGGATGCACAACCCTATTTCCGAGTGTTCAACCCAACCTCCCAAATGGAAAAATTCGACAAGGAACTTAAATATGTCAAAAGATGGGTCCCTGAATATGGCACCGAAGAGTATCCTAAACCAATAGTAGATCATAAATTTGCCAGACAGCGAGCGATAGATACTTATAAAAAAGCTTTGGGTAAATGAACATAGGCGATAAGGTGAGGATGCTTCATGGAAATGAAGAAGGAATCATCAGAAAAATTTCAGGGAGTCGAGTTGAAATAGAAATTGAAGATGGGTTTCTTATCCCTGCATTGAAGAATGAAATTGTCGTTATCCATAGCTCTGAAAAGACTTTTTTTGACGACTCTTCGGAGCCAGAGCTAACTGAAAATCAAAATTCAAGTTCATCACCTGATCTTCTGCCATTCTTTGCACTCATTCCTCAAAATGATAATGAGTTAATCGCTAACCTAATCAATCCATCAGGTAAGAGTTTTTTGATAAGGGTAAATGCAGAAAAGGATGGTTTACAGAAAACCATTTTCGCAAACACATTACCATCTAATCAATGGGCCCAGCTGGACAGATTTAGATTGAAGGAAATAAGCGACTGGCCAATTCTGCACTTCATTTGTCTACCCATCTCCAATAACCCTTCGAAACAAGAACCAAGTTTTGACTCCTTCCTAAGGTTTAAACCCAAGAATTTTTCAAGAGCTAGTGAAAAACTTCCTCTTATTGAGCAAAAAGGCTATTCCTTTGAGCTATTTAGAAAGGAGAAGGAGTTGGATATATCATCTTTAAATCGGGATTTAAATGATACTATTGAGCCTTTAACATCGCCCACGCCAAAACCTTTATCGAGGGTAGATCTGCACATTGAAGAGCTCATTGATAATCATGATGGAATGAGTAATTCCGAAATTTTAAGGACCCAGCTTGAGGTTTTTGAGAAAAATCTGAATCAAGCCATTAGTTCTGGTATGGACGAAATCACCTTTGTTCATGGTATTGGAAACGGCGTTCTTCGAAAAGAAATACAAAAGCGTTTAAGCGAAATAAAAAATATTAAGTACTTTAAGGATACTCAGAAAGATCGCTGGGGATACGGAGCCACACTAGTAAGAATATCCTAATAAATGCCGAGGAAAATATCTCCCGTTTTCGACATTTTCGATTCACAACATTCGGAGGCTAAAGCAATTTTTTTGCGTCTAATCAAGCATATGAAATCGAAAAGCGCGATTGAACTGCTTGGTAAAATGAGTTTTCTTGAATTGATGTCAGAAATTATGGCATCTACCCATCAGCAAGATCTTCATTCCGATCCTGGTCCGTTTTCTTCTTATCGAGGTTTGCATAAAAACCTTAGAAAAATTTACCATCATAAATTGGTGGAAGCTGAACTCAAAGAGAGGAAATTATCCTCAGGGAAAAAATACGCTGCATTCGAAGAAAAACTGAATGAGTATAAAAAGGACCTCTACAATAAAACCTATGAAATGATTGTAGGAAGTACTTACGGTCCTTGGGAACAATTCAGAGAAAAAACTCTCGAATTGAGTCAAGGATTAAAACCTCTAATGATCAATTCTGGAATCAACAGTTTAATGCAAGAAGAATTGGAAAACTTCCATCTTGACCAGGATGGAACTCTTGGGACTGAGAAACTTAAGGAGATTTACAAAGGATTGAGAAGAATCATTATTCTAGAAAACCTCCTGATGAAATTAGGATTTAACTCCATCTTTCCTTCAGAAACCCATCAGGAAATAACCGAGCTCAAGGACAAATTAAAGACATGGTACAAGAGCCATCTCACTCTTCAGGCTCTCTCCTATTATCTAAGTGATTTACCCGCACCTCCTGGCAAGTATATTAACTGGGTCAAAGATTTAAGAAATGAAAAAAAAGACCTGTCACTCAAAGCAGAGCAACAGGCCAAGTCATTATTCGATAAACTCCTAGTCTGATTAAATATTTGCCATCGCTTGGGCTAGATCATTTTTTAAATCTTCCGCATCTTCTACGCCTACGCTAAGTCTAATCAACGAATCTACCAACCCTACCTTTTCACGTTCTTCCCTGGGAATACTTGCATGAGTCATTGATGCAGGGTGACCACAAAGGGATTCTACACCTCCAAGAGACTCTGCAAGAGAAAACAACTTAAAGTTTTCCATCACCTTTTTAGCATCCTCAAGTTGATTACCATGAAGGGTGAAAGAAATCATTCCTCCGAAATCCTTCATCTGCTTTTTGGCGATTTTATGGTTCGGATGATCTTCAAATCCAGGCCAGTAAACTTTGTCAACTTTAGGATGATTTTTCAAATAGGCAGCGATGGTTTTACCATTTTGTGAATGCCTCTCCATTCTAAGATGAAGTGTCTTAATCCCTCTTAAGACAAGAAAACAATCCTGTGGACCGGGGGTCGCACCACTTGCATTTTGAATGAAAACCAATCTTTCAGCCAAATCATCGTCATTAACGATCAACGCGCCCATCACTACATCCGAATGACCCCCAAGATACTTTGTCACCGAATGCATAACTATATCGGCCCCAAGATCTAAAGGATTTTGAAGATAAGGTGAGGCAAAGGTGTTATCCACTGCCAATAGCACACCTGCTTTTTTTGCAAGGTCCGACATCTTCTTAAGGTCGATGATATTCATCATCGGATTCGTTGGGGTTTCTACCCAAATCAACTTGGTATTTGAGTTGATTTTCTCAGCGACCGCCGCTGGATCCTCCATCGGGACGAAATGAAATTTGATCCCATACTGCTCAAATATTTTGGTGAAAAGTCTGTATGTCCCGCCATAAAGATCACTTGTGCTTACTATCTCATCACCTGGTTTAAACAATTTTACTACCGCGTCGATAGCACCTAGTCCCGAGGAGAAGCAAATTCCATGTTTACCATTCTCTAGAGCTGCCAGATTATCCTGTAAAGCAGTTCTCGTTGGATTATGGGTTCTAGAATACTCATATCCCTGATGATCACCCGGAGACTTCTGCACATAGGTCGAAGTCTGAAATATAGGTGTCATAATAGCTCCAGTTGAGGGATCGGGCTTGATTCCTGCGTGGATGACTTTGGTTCCAAATTTCATAAATATCTTATTTCTTAAAGTCTATAATCTCTTGAAAGGTGACTTGTTTCTCGGAAAGGAAATATTTCTCAGAATGGTTCCTTTCTTCAAACTAGAGGGGGATAAAGATGATAAAATTGAAGAGTAAATTCAATCTGAACTCAGCGATTACTGCTTTGCTATCGTAATAAATACATTTTGCCAAACCCTTTGTTAAAACCTCGATCTCCAGCTGTTGGTCTATGCTCAAAGAATTGACCATTTTTCCTCACTAAAACCCGATAAATATAGACTCCGTTGGCCAGCTGATCTCCAAATTCATCCTTCCCATCCCAAGCAAAATCAGAAATGTTATTACCTATCCGAATAGGGCCTAATTCGTCCTGGAGGATTTCTCTTACCACCCTGCCAGTGACAGTCATAATCTGAATTTTAATCTCATCTGGGATTTCCGAGCCTGTCAGAGTGAAAACAAATCGCACACTTGTACTGAAAGGATTTGGATATGGATAGAAATTAGTGATTTGAGATTCATTAACTACCTCGAAAGAAATTTCGAAAGGTTCGCTGGAATCCTCATTTACCACTCTTAAGGTATACTCTCCATCGCCGAGAGGTCCAGGTAAGAATGACACCTTAAAATCATTATCCTCACTAGCAGGAGTCCATGTCAGATTAGGATTCGAAAAGTTTACCCTTTCAAAATTACATCCTTCACAATTCTGCTTTAAGAAAAGCTCCATCCCAATGGTGTCGGTCTTGAAAAGCAGAGTTTCATCATTCTTGAGGGCTGCTGTGATTAACACATTGGGTGAAACCAAGTCCCCATCCATAATGTAGATACCGTCAAAATTAACGTCGAGAATCGAGGATGAATTATCTCCCTCCACAAAGAAATATTCTCCCATATCAATCTGATTATTTCGGAAAGTTTGCTCTCGCTGAATTCTCGGGTTTGCAAATACCTCAAGTGTATTGGCTCCCACATTTTCTACTGAATTGAAATCAATTCGGAAGGTATGATTCTCACCTGCTTTCAGGGCAGGAATTTTTACGACTGTCTGCTCCTCTCTACTTGAATTCACATTCTCAAGAATATATTCTACTTGAATACTATCAAGAAAATCCTGACTTGATACATTAGTAAAAGTAAACTCAAGACTAGCCTCCTCTCCTTCTCGAAGTTCAACCCGATCTCTGTCCGTATTCACAGTAAGTACTCCTTCAGGAACACCTTCAAAGTTCACTTGCCATCGATCAAGCTGAGCCGGGGCAGTAGATTCTGGGTCATCCATGAAATATTGTAACCGCAAATATGGATATGTGCTAGCCGAAATATCTGTTAAATCTACTTGTTCTTCAAAGAATCCCATTCTGAGGCGATCTTCCTCCCCATTGTCTTTTACCCCAAAAATTTCAAACTGAGTAGTATTCTCTTCATCTATCCAATCTCTTGCATTAACGCTTTGGAAGAATCTCTCCCAGTTCCTAGCAGGACCTATTTTAGGCGTCAAAATCCAACCATTCGTGAAGTACCCGGTAAGATCCGTCTCGAAAGACAGAACCTGCTCATTTTCTGGAACTTCAAAATCAGGGTTTCCCACTATTTCAATCGCCTCACCGGGGCTCATACCCTTTCTTCCATAGAGAATGTAAGGGTCTCCGCTCTTTAGTTTCCTAAGAGTCGCCTCATTAGCACCGAATTCCCTAAGGCTCTCGAATGCCCTATCCGGCCAATCCTCAAAATTGACATCCCCAACAGAAAAAATAACGACATAGTCTCCTTCAGTAATTCCACGGACATAATCCTGAAGAATGGAGTTAGCAGGATCAACAATCCAGTTATTTCGGATACTTTGGATAATCTGTGGGACTCTTCCACAGGCTCGAGCATCCAGGATGTCAAAGCCTGGGATGGGAATGCCTAGATAAGGGAAAAGTGTTTTTTGCTGGAAAGCGACTAATCCCAAAGAACCATTAGGACATAATCTACTATTGGCATTATTCACATTATCCAGAATTTGAGGTACCTCATCCAGATAAAATTGGGTGTTTTGGAAGTCGAGAGAATCCACCCCACTTCCAAAGGTGAAAACCTCAATTCCCAACTCTTGATCCAAATAACTCCACTCTCCATTCTCGATTGAAATCTTGAGATTATCTATTTGGTTATAATCCAGTTGTGCAGCATCTCTCTGGGTCCATCCGCGGGGAGAATCTTTAATAACTGAAAAACTCGAATTTGTCCAAACATCAGCTTCACCTTCCTTTATTTCCTGGAATTTGGACCTCCAATAGTAGGTCGAGCTATCTTGATCATTTTCAAGATTTAAATCCCACTCTGCAAGATTTCTGGTAGATATTCTGGTCTCTTTTCTGAAAGCTGATGAAAAATCAGAAGCGGTATCAAGCTGAATGATTATGGTTCGCTCGGAGGTAGATTTACCAGGAACCTGAGAAACCAGAGTTACATCTGTGGAAGGTACAATCCCAAAATCATTTGGGCTTATATTGAGCGAACCACTCAAAGGAATAAACTCTGAAACAGTCACTGAATTATTCGCGAAAGTCAGCTCATCAACCTTCCGTAAGGTATTCAATTCAACAGTGAAAGAGTTTTCTCCTGCAGAATTAAATCCTTGATTTGGAAGGGAGAACTGTAATGTATCAGCTCTCGAAATGTAAGCAATATCAACTGGCTCATAAGCTAAAATTTGCCCATCGGGCAAAGTTCTGCTTACCTTAAAATCGAGGGAATCCGTATCCACTCTCCCGATATTTCTGGCTACAAAGGCTAAGTTGATACTGTCGGAAAGTGAGTTTAAAAATTCACCATCAAATCCACTTATTTCCACTTCCTCCTCTAGTATAGCGTAGTCAGCTTTGTCCGCAGGAAACATTCTCAATCCAGGGTCTCCTAACATCACCATCTGCTCCATGTGAGAGTAAGTGAGAGGGGAGATTCCAAATGTTTCTATGAATGCGGTTTCAGATTCTTTTTTTACTTCGCCAACAGTTCGATAAATCAAGGAGCTGTCAGCAAAGGCCTTTTGATAGAACAAATCAGAATACCTACGCAAGATTACATCTACACCTATGGAGGTATTCGCCATAATATTAGTTGCCCCTTTCCTAGGGGTAATCACCCAATCTTCCCCTTGGGTATAACTATTCCCGAAAGCACTCCCGTAATCGCAGCCATTAAATAGCATCACAGGATATTTACCTCTGTTTTCATATCCCAAAGTCGGATCGGATACGAATCCTATATCTATGTCAATGATGGTCGGAGAACCATGACCAAAGAAGGTAACTAAAGATCTTCCTTCATTTAAATCTCCAGTTACATCTATGACCTCTATGACTGAATTAGATCGCTTCCTATAAGTCGTTACGTTACCACCATAAAACGGACCTTGAGCTATCGCGCCAAAGCCATTCAGGTAATTGAAGAATCTTGCGAGTTCAAATTCAGAAATTCCTCCACTTAAATGTGTTATCTCCTTTTGCCAGGGTTCAGAAATACCCACCTGGTCTTTTTCGATCGCTTTTTCAAGGTATCCAGCAAGCTCTTCAGAATTTCTTGCAGGTATTCTACCTACTGCCATTGCCGGCACAAGAGGCTTTTCTGGATCTAAGCCGATGACATACGAATTATCAGAAAATGGATAGCCGCCAGGAGGAATCAAATCCTGAAATGGGAATACGGCAGGGTTATTCCGATAAAAATAGGTCACCCCCTCGCTTCTCTGAGTTGAATAGATAGCCATGGACCTTCCTGCCAAAAGCATATGTGAAGGCTTATACCGAGGATAGTAGGCTTCAAGAAAATTAAAGATGGCTACTGGGGAAGTTTCTCCAAAGGCGAATTGATCATATAACTCTTCGACTCTGACTGAGAGAACCTTAAAGCCTCCACCCTGAGGAGAAGATCTATGCTCCTCATATGCTTGGATAGGGTTGTCGTACAGGGATGAGCTTTTCTCAAGCTCTCGGTTGCCTACCAAAATGTAGTCGGCTTCAATACCCAATAGATCTCGAAAAATGATTTGTTCCGTTTCCTGAATGTTGACTACACTAGTAAGATTTTCAACCCAGATTCTATTTGTTTCTGAATTTGCACCAGTGGCAAAAGACAAATTTGCATCTTGATCCAAAGGGTCCAACCGAATGGGCGATTCCCTATTATGGATGTCATAAGCAATGTAATTTCCCTGCACTTCGTTGATTGAAATCTTTGAAGAAGCCTGCTCTGAGATTATGAGCTCATTATCAAATTCTCCTGTTCCAACACCTTTTGTGTAAGTTAGATTAGCGTAGGTAATGGAAACATTATCCACATCTTCAGGTCCATTGGGCTGAAGGACCAGGACCAAATTTCCGTCCTGAGAGAAATCTCCAGGCTGAACATTTAATTCTAACTGAGGAAATTCATAACCTGAAAAAACTTCAGTACTCAGAACTCTTTGATTATTGGCATTGGGGCCCACAGAAATTCGTACAGAATGAGTATTTCCAGATCTACCGACTAATCCCAATCCTATGATAGAAGGAACATTAGCTACTTGTCCCAGGTCAGAGAAGTTCACTTCAAAGCTTTGGCCTTTACGAATCAATCGACTCATCCATGCCTGACCTACATCATATGAAGAGAGCCTGAATCCAAGGGTATACGCAGAGCCAAGGGAATATTGATCGGAAAATACTTTTAATTCTTCTGTTTGATAAGTCGTAACTGTTGGTGAATCAGGTTCAGGTGCATTTCTAGTCGCCATCCTCTTACCCTGTGCTGCAGGATTCACGGTTAGAAAATAGGCAACAGAATCATTATGGGTATTGAAAAAAGGATTTGGTATTCTGTCAGTTTTATACAAATCGAAATCAAGAGTGCCGTCATTCTTTTTTCCAAAGAATTCAAGGAAATCCTGATCATCAAAGGAACCATCATTTTCACCTGACACAAAAATTGCCACTTCTTCACCACGATGAAAGAGCTGAAGACTTCTAGGGTCTACATCTGCCAGATTTAAGCCGGCTTGCTCAAGTGCTGAGGCAGCTACACGATGGATCCCATCGTTACCCGTTTTGATTTTATAATAGGTTTGATCGAAGTTTATCCATGAATTCTCCTGACCAAAAACCAACATGGTTTTGATAAAAAGAATGGCAATTATGAAGAGTCTTTTTTTCATATCACCAGGCTGCGAACTTTTTAAAATCCTCTTCAAGTTTTTCAAGACTAACCTTTACACTGAAAACATGTGAGTAAGGCGTTTCGGAAACATTCCCAATATCCGTCAAAGCATAATCAATTTGGAATCTATTGCTTATCAAAACTCCTACACCAGCACTAGGCTGAAAATTCAAAGATTCTTCTCCTTGAAAATCTTTGATGTATTGAAAATTACTTACACCCGCTCTTAAGTAGGCCAATTTTTGAAATCCTAACTCCAATCCAACTCTGGGGTCCATACTGAAAACTGAGGTACTTACCAGCGTATTTCTATTTCCATCAAATGTCACCTCTAAATCAAGGGCGGTGAGAAGTGAAAATTGTTCTCCAAGTCCCCATTGATAGGATATGCTGGGAATTGCTCGAGGCAAGGTCAATTCCAGATTATTAACTGGAATTTCATTATTGGTTTGAGAAAATACATCTCGAACAAGCTCTGCATTGTGAGACCAAGCATTAAATGTGGTGGTTATATCTCTTAGCATCAAACCAAGAGTAAGCTTTTCTTTGGTATAAATGGCTCCTACATCAATACCAAAACCCCAGGCTTTTGCGAATTTCCCAACATTTCTATGCACAACTTTTGCATTAGCACCCACCTTAAAATTCTCACTTATGTCTCTGGCATAACTGAGAAGCAGGGCATAGTCCGCTGCATTAAAAAATTGAATATTGTTATAATTCAGTGCACCGTTGGCATCGTAAAGGAATCTGGTATCTGGAATATCATCTACCCCAAAACGAATCAAAGAAACTGCAACCTGGCTTTCGGATTTTATCGGAGTAGAAAAGCTTAGATAGTCATATTGAGCTACTCCGCCAAAGTATTCAGAGTGCATTAAGCTGAATTCATACTTATGTTGGATGGCGGTCAATGCTGCCGGATTCCAGTAAGAGGCAGTGACATCCCGCACTGCGGACACCTGAGCACCGCCCATCGCGAGGGCTCTGGCTCCTACGCCTATATTCAGAAACTCATTGGAATACTTGGGAGCGACGGTTTGGCCAAGGCATAATTGAACGCTGGCGAGGAGGATCACGCCAAGCAGCCTATAAAATTTACTCCCTATCACAATCCGAAAATAAACTAAAATCTAAACCGATTAAAACCGAGTGGAATTTAAATAAAAAAGTATGGGCCCTGTGTACGAATTCGTACAGAAATATGTCCAGTATTTAACATTTTTTCATTTCAAAGGTCACGATGAAAATACTCCTGAAAAAAAGTTCAATTGAATAAAAAGGACGATAAACCCCTCTCAAATGGAAAGAAAAGCCATTCTTTTCTGAATTCGCATTCGCAAAGTTCTGATTATTACCTAGAATTATGTAATACAAGGTAGCGGGTAAAAAACATGGTATCATTTTTCTTAAAGAATAGCGAGCAAGGGGAATTTTGCTCCCTGAAAAAGAAAAAAAGTCAAACATGAATGTAGCAAATACACAAGTTCAAATGCGCAAGGGCCTCTTGGAGTTTTGTGTGCTGTATATCATCTCACGAGGTGAGGTTTACACCTCCGACCTGATTGATGAACTAACAGCATCCGAAATGATAGTGGTCGAAGGTACTTTATATCCACTGCTAAATAGACTTAAGTCTTCCGAGCTAGTGGAATATAGATGGGTAGAATCGGAATCGGGACCACCACGGAAGTATTATTCCATCACCGAAGAAGGAAAGACATTTCTGGATACTCTTGCAGATACCTGGAAATCACTAGTGCAGTCTACCACACAAATCACCTCTAAGAAATGAAAAAGACGATAAGCATAAATATTAGTGGAATCCTCTTCCATATCGAAGAAGATGGATATGATACGCTACGAAAATACCTTGAAGCGATAAACAAGCATTTTTCGTCTTACAAGGACAATCATGAGATAATATCTGACATAGAAAATCGGATAGCTGAGATTTTCTTAAGCAATCTGAAAAATAATAAGCAAGTAATCACTGCTGATAATGTGGAGAAGCTCATCGAAAAGATGGGTACCATTGAAGATTTCTCTATTGGTGATGAAGATGTCATTGAGGAAAAAGTCGAGACTGATGATAAAGCAAAAGGAGAAGACTATTACAAGTATGTAACCCCTCCAAACGAGGACAAGAGAGGTTACAAAAAACTCGTGCGTCTGGAGAACAAAAAGATTCTTGGCGGGGTATGTGCTGGCTTCGCGAAATACTTCTCCATTGATCCTTTATGGACCAGACTTATCGCTATACTCCTATTATTCAGTGGCAATTTGAATTTCAATTTTGACCTATTCAATGTAATCCCTTTTGATAATTTCAGATTCAATCTGGGATTGGGTCTTTTGGCTGTAATAGCCTACATAGTCCTCTGGATTATTTTACCTGTGTCCTATGAAATGGATGAGGATAAGAATATAAAGAAGCTTTACCGAAACCCTGACGACCGTGTATTAGGAGGGGTGTCGTCAGGAATGGCCGCCTATTTCGGTATTGATGTTCTTTACATCAGATTGGCATTTGTTCTACTGATTATTCTCGGCGGTTCTGGTGTTTTGATTTATTTGATACTCTGGATCATAACTCCAGTGGCAGCATCCATCACTCAGAGAATTAAAATGAAGGGTGGTGAGATCACACTAGATAATATTGATACTACCATTAAGGAAAATATGAATCCTGAGCAGCCTCAGGAGAAGTCTAGAGTCCGCGAGGTGCTTCTTACCCCATTCCGTGTGATAGGTCAGATTATTGACGCTATTGGTGAAGCATTAGGTCCATTGGGGCTATTCATCCTAAACATCTTCCGAGTAATTTTTGGATTGATTGTATTCATGATAGGACTAGGGATCACCATCGCTCCTTTGCTGACTATGGCTGTGTACTTTGGAATACTACAGAGTCCAGATTATCAAGCATTGATAGATGATTTCCCAATCGAACTATTCTCGAACCTTGTCCCGGTTTGGTTAATATTTGGAGCTTCATTCTTGATGATTATTCCTGGGATCATAATTATTCTTTTGGGAATTAGCGTGTTATCAAAAAAGAATATCATCAATGGCCGTTTTGCTCTTGTCGCACTTGGATTGTGGTTACTATGCATCGGTATTTGTGCATTCCAAATCCCGAGAATAGCCGCGCAGTTCCGATCTGAGAACACCTATAGTACTCAAGAGTCCATTCCTGCATCTGGAGGAACTTTGATTCTAAAAATGAATGAAATAGGTGATGAGGCCACATTCAATGAAGTTGGGTTGAAAATAGTTGGAACGGCGGATAGCACCCTTACCTTAAAGCGTGAGGCCTATTCAAAAGGACGAAATCGTGCAGAAGCAATGGAAAACGCCAAGCTTTTGACTTATGAATACACCGTCCTAGACTCAGTAATTACCTTCGATGAGGGCTTTGATATTGATGCACTAGATATGTTCCGTGACCAAAAATTAAACTTGATCCTTGAGGTACCTTATGGTCAAGCTTTCATCATGGAGAGATCCATCCTCGATATTATTAGAAACACCATTTACAGAAATGGCTATAGAACTTCGGATGTCAGTTATAGAAATGTATGGGAATTCAATGAGGACGGGTTACAGTGCCTGACGTGTGAAAAAAAGGAAGAAGTAGAAGAAGATACTGAGGCTGAAGCATCAGCAACTGTAAATATTACAAACGACGAGGGTACTTCAATGACTATTGAAATAGATAGTACAGGTGTCAAAGTAGATGGAGACCTAATCATTGAAGCAGATAACTCAAAGAATAATTAAGTAAAACCAACCACCAACTCGAAAAAAGGGGCTCCATTTGGATGCCCCTTTTTTTGTATCTTCTGAAAAGAATTCAACATGGATATAACGGCGAAATTTTTAGGAGGAGCCAAATCAGTAACGGGCTCAAAGTATTTGATTGATATTGGTGAGTTCGAATTCCTGGTGGACTGTGGGCTTTTTCAGGGAAGGCGTAACCTAAGGGAAAGAAATTGGGATAAATTCCCGATGCCTCTTCCAGAAATGGAGGCTATTATACTTACTCATGCCCATTTGGATCATATCGGCTATTTACCAAGACTAGTAAAGCAAGGATTTTCTGGCCCGATCTACGCTACAGAATCAACAATTGAGCTAGCTAAAATCCTGCTTTTGGACTCTGGTAAACTTCAGGAAGAGGAAGCTGAATTTGCAAGAAAAAAGGGCTATTCAAGGCATAAGGACCCAGCACCTCTTTATACCAGAAAAGATGCAGAAGATGTTTTCCCCTTGTTCGTGGGAAAGCCATTTAATAGCTCATTTGAAATAGATCCAAAAGTGCAGGTGACCTTTTATTTCTCCGGTCATATTCTTGGCGCGGCATCAGTCAAAGTGAAAATTCAAGGCGAAAAGCAATCTAAAACCCTTGTATTTAGTGGAGATTTGGGAAGATACAAGGACCCAATTTTGTATCCACCTACAGTTATTCCTAAAGCAGATGTAGTTTGGATTGAGTCAACATATGGGGATAGAATTTCTCAAGCTGTGAAGCCACAGAAAGAACTTGCCGAACACGTTCTATCCATATTCAACCGAGGTGGGGTAGTACTTATTCCTGCATTCTCAGTGGGAAGAACACAGCTTGTTCTTTACTACTTATATCAGCTTATGAGATCAGGCAGAATACCTGAAGCACCTATCTTCCTAGACTCTCCGATGGCCATAAATGCGACTGAAGTCTATGAACAGTTTCATCAGGATCACAAATTGATTGCTGTTCTTGATGAGAAGGATCAGCATCCGTTCCAACATAAAAATCTTCACTTCATAAGTAGGGCCCAAGAATCAAGGAAGCTCAATGAATATAGCGGAAATGCGATCATTGTTTCCGCTAGTGGAATGGCTACAGGAGGAAGAGTTCTTCATCATTTATACCATCATCTCAGATCAGAGAAAAATGGAGTCATTTTCGTGGGATATCAGGCAGAAGGAACACGAGGAAGGCGCCTTGTGGACAAAGAACCCTATATCAATATATTTGGTCAGGAATTAGAAGTCAAAGCATCCATTCATCAGATTCAAGGTCTTTCAGCCCATGCGGATCAAGATGAATTGTTGGATTGGGCAGAGGGGTTTACCGACAAACCGAAATTAGCCTTTATAGTACATGGAGAAGGGAAAGGATCAGAGACTCTAGCGGAAAAACTGAAAACAGATCTTGGCTGGAACACGATAATCCCTAACTATCTGGAATCATTTATGCTTTTTAGAAACATATGATTAAAGAAATATTCGAAAAAGGAAGAACCTGGTTCATCATTGCAATACTTATTTTTTCATCATGTGCAGTAATGAAAAATGGTGATCAGGGTGTCAATGGCCAGATTTATTGGCTGGAAGGAAATCAAATGCCAGTCATTTCTGAGGAAGGTGATGAGGTGAGAAGACAGAAAGAGAAAGTACAGCGCACCCTGATCATTTGCCCATTAGTAAATCTGGGCGATGCTACTATGGAAAATGGGCTCTTTAAATCTTTGGCAGCAGAACCAATCAAAGAAATTGAATCTGACAAGGACGGTGCATTCTCTATTCAGCTTGAACCTGGTGCTTACTCAATCTTCACAAAAGAGGAAGATGGCCTTTTTGCAAATCGCTTCGACACAGATGGAAATATTCAACCTGTATACATAAAAAATGGTGAATGGGTAGAGTTAGAAATTCTCATTGACTATAAAGCAGCCTACTAATTTTAAGAAAATCTTCATCTTTTTAGATTTTTTAATTATTGATTTTCAATTAGTTAGATGATTTTTTCAAAAAAAGTTAAAGTTTTTTACAATATCTGAGCAACTAATTTGGCATACCTGACATCTACCTATTTGAAAGCCAACCAACATGTTTAACAACTCAAATTTTTCGGAAGAAGCTGGACTCATACAGGGATGCCTGAAAGGAGACCGACTCGCTCAGAGACATTTGTATGAGTCCTATTCCGGAAAGTTTCTAGCCATCTGTCTTAGGTATTTAAAAGACAGAGAGCATGCTGAGGATGTAATGATCGAAGGTTTTATGAAAATTTTTGACAAACTACCTCAGTTCCAGGGAAAGGGAAGTTTTGAAGGATGGATGAAAAGAATCATGGTTACACAAGCTTTGATGAAACTAAGAAGCAATAAGCACCTAATGATGGAGGTGCATGTAGAACAGGATTCTTCTTTTCCAGATAACCAACATTACGAGACTAATCACTTGGAAGCTGAAGAGCTTATGACCTTAGTTAAAAGCTTGCCAGTAGGATATCGGACCGTGTTCAACTTGTATGCAATCGAAGGCTACTCTCATAAAGAGATCGCTGAGCTACTAGGAATTACGGAAAGCACCTCGAAGTCTCAATTGAATCGAGCTCGAAACGTTTTGAAAAATCAGATTATCGCCCAACAATTAAACGAAAGGAGAATCAATGGCTAATGCACCTAAAAATTTGGACAAGCTTTTTGAAGAAAAGCTTAGCCATCACGAAATAAAGCCTAGTCAGCTTGCTTGGGAAAGACTAGAGAATCAGCTGCCAAAAAAGCAAAAAGAGCCCAAAACTTATTGGTGGGCCGCTGCGGCAGTAATCCTGGTACTTGTAGCCAGCTACTCAATATTCCAAAGTACAGATCAAACTGAAAATGGAGATTTTGTCGCTGATCAAAATACTCAAGTAATTGAAGAGAGCAACGAATCCTCAAACACCAATGTGGTAATTGAGGAAGAGGCAGAACCAGACATGGTGATAGAGACACCTGAAGTTAAGGAAGTGGAGAATGCTCCTGCTCCTGTTACAAAGAAAAAGGAAGATAGCTCGACCAAACCAATTCAATATCTGGCAGTCAATACTCCAGAAGAAAAAGAAGAGGTACAGGAAGAGGCGATAAATAACCGGGAGATTGTTGAAGAACCTGTGAGGATGACTTTCGATGTGGAAAGACCTCTGATTGCTGAAGCACCTTTAGAAATAAATGTGATAGAGACTGCTGAGTCATCCGTGGCTGAAACTCCGAATGAGAGCACCAGTTATAAGCTGACTATAATTTCTGACGGGATTAAAGACACACCAAATAAAAATTTAATTGCCGGCCTTGGCAAGAGAGTAAATCAAGTTGAAGGCTTTCTAGGAAAAGCAGGACAAGGACTTGGTGATCTTCAGGATAAAAAAGATGACTTCTTTAATAACCTGATCTCAAAGAAAGGTCGACCAACTGAAAAACCATAAATAATTAAAACCACCAACTTTATTAAATACACTATCATGAAAAAGTACTTGCTATTATTTTGCCTAATGGCCCTGGTTCAAGTAGGATTCGCCGGGACAAGCATGCCATCCATCGATCATCAGATATCCTCTGATTCTGTGATCGTAGAATTCGGGAAATCAGGTAAAGTTGTCATCATCGTTGACAACAAAGAAGATTTCGAAAAGCTCAAGACGATGAATATTAATGAAATCGTTAGGGAACTTGATCTTGCTGAAAATGAAGATACCGGAGACTTAACCATTGTTGAGATCCGTGATAAGGATGGAAACATGAAAGAGGTAGTTCGGGTAAGTGAAGATGGCTTAAACACCGAAGTTTATATCGGGGGTATGCGAGTTTTCGTCGACGATTCCGGAGTAAACACAAAGGTCAAAGTCGAATCCGGACTCAAAAAGAAATCCGACCCACCCTTCAGAACCTATTTTGATATTGACCTGGGTGTGAATAACTATCTCGATGCCGATGGGAGCTTCCCAACGTCAGATAAACCTTATGCAGTTAAAGGCTGGGGAAGCTGGAACGTTGGCCTTAACTGGATGGCTTCACAGAGGATTTCGAAAGGCTTCTATTGGGACTTTGGTCTTGGATTCAACTTCTACAACTTCAAGTTTGAGAACCGTGACTTCCAGGCTGTAAGAGGTGAAGACATGATTGAATTCGAGCAGAGAACTGATGTCGATGGATTTAAAAGTAAGATTTCAGCCTCTTATCTGATGGCGCAGACCATGCTCGAGCTTGACTTCGGTAGAATGAATGATAACGGAAGAAGAGGGCTAAGAATCGCAGCTGGTGGATATGCCGGATACCGATTAGGAGGACAATCTAAATTCGTCTATAGAGAACTAGGGGGTTCCGGCAGAAAAAAGGACAAAGAAGCTACTGGACTATTTCTTAACAACTTCAGATATGGTGTGAGAGGAGAAATCGGATTTAGAAGCCTTACATTCTTCACAACATATGATTTAAATACCCTTTTCCAGGATGAGAAAGGACCTGAGTTACAGGCCATCACTTTCGGAATCGTATTGTAAAACTAAACCACAATGGGGAAGGTCCCTTGCCTTCCCCTAAATTTTTGAATTATGAAGACTATCCTATCTCTTTGCATGATTCTACTAGTTTCTGTTAGTGCTTGGGCGCAAAGTGAACCTGAGAAACCACAGAAGCCCACTAAGCCAACAGAGCCTGATACCGTGATCTATACCAAAGACAAGGTCATCACAGTTTTTGGAGATTCCTGGTCTTACACCAAAACAGAAGAAGGTAAATGGGTACTGGATTTTGAAGAAGGTGATGGAAATGAAGTAACCATCAAATCCAGAAATAGAAACAGTTTCAGAGGCGGAATCGCAACTGACCTTGGAATAAACATTTGGCCTCAGGACAGCGATGCTCCCCAGGTTAAACCATGGGGTTCTTGGAATGTAGCCTTGAATCTAAGTGGCATCCAATCATTTGGTAGAAACTTCGAAATCAAAACTACGGCAGGCGTTTCCTGGTACAATTTCAAATTTGAAGATAAAAATACCATAGCTGTAAAAACCCCAGATGGATTGGAGTTTCGAGAATTTAATGGAGATGGAGTGGGTACCAAGTCCAAAATCTCTGCATCCTTCGTGAACCTCACAGTGGTTCCCACCATAAAAACCAGCAACCAAAAACTGAGATTGGGCGTTGGTGCATATGCGGGATATAGAATTGGTGGACGAGGAAAATTTGTCTACGATGATCTTGATGGAAACAAGCAAAAGCTTTATGAAAAATCTAACATGTACGTTCAAGATTTCAGATATGGAGTTAGAGGTGAAGTGGGTGTGGGATCCATTAATTTTTACATAAATTATGACATGAATGACCTATTCCAGGAAAATCTAGGGCCTCAGGTTCAGGCGATTAGCTTTGGAATAACAACAAATGACTTAGACTAAACAACCTACACATGATGAAAACTTACACAAAATCAATTTATGCCACTGCACTACTAGCTATGATTGCGGTGAGCGCATTTGCTCAGGACGTTCTTGTGGACGTTACCAAAAGCTATCCTGGTATCTCAAGAGTAGAAGTAGAAGGAGGATGGCTTGATGTCAATTATGAAGGTGGATCCGGAAGTGATGTTGACGTGGAAGCATATCTTAAATCCAATGATGATGATCAGGATATCTTATTTGTAACCGTTGGTGATGTATTAAAAATTCAATACAAAAGAGATAAGAGGAATAGCTATTCATGGAATAACAAAAACGAAGGCTATATCAATATTACTGGACCTCATGACATAGAAGTTTATGTTAAAAATAGTTCGGGAAAAATCGCTGTCTCAAAGGTGAATAGCGATCACACAAAACTTAGTGTAAGTTCTGGAAAGATATCCGCTCTGGATATCGGTGGTGATCTTACGATCAAAGCGACTTCCGGAAATCTAAAGGTTAGCGGTGTTGATGGAGATGTGGTAGCTGGCGTTACTAGCGGCAATGCAACTATTGAAGATGTATCTGGGTCTGTTGAATACAAGGCTACCAGTGGAAGCCTAACAGCCATGGAAGTAGGTGGAAGGCTGAGTGCCAGCTTTACTTCTGGCAATGCCAAACTTGAGAATATAGGAGAGCTTGGTAGATTGAAATTTACTTCTGGCAATATCAGAGCTGAAAATGCAGGACTAGGCTCTGAAACTTCATTTAGTGGCACATCCGGTGGTTTCAGGATTACTACTCCTTCTAATCTTCAGGATTTTAACTATAACCTCAAAGCATCTTCTGGCCGAGTGGTAGTGGGTAACTCATCAACCACAAAAACCTTGAAGATCGACAATGGAGCTTCAGCAACTATTGAAGGAAATATTTCCTCAGGAAAAATTGTAATTGAAAACTAAACCTGGCTCTACCTAGCCTATTTAGAAAGCGCTCGTATTTGAGCGCTTTTTTTATGGCTCATTCAGGCCTGGATGCCTGGCGAATTAAGTCTCCATCTGACTTACTGAGTTTCATCGTTCTTATTATCCTGTCAGGACTCGGCTTTGCCAAAGAGAAGAAAACCAATGTCACCGCAAAAAAGACCACGAATAATGGATTCTTGAAAAGCAACAGCCCTGCGGCATCTACCAGACAAGAGACGGTCAAAATATGAATGCGCTGAAGAGCCGCCTGACTATAAATAGTCATTTTTTGATGCAAATCTTCTGTTTGAAATACTCTCTTGAATCGCTTTCGATAGAGTAAAAATTGCGCGAGCAAAAGAAAAACTCCCAAACCTAACATGGTTATTTCGACTGTGGTAGACAAAGCCGGTAGCTCCCAACTCAGATTACCAGAGTTATAGTAGAGGTAAACCACACCAAAAATAGGTAGCGTCAGACCCAACATGATTAAAAGCCGTACCTCGACGACCTTATATAATTTCCGTAAATCCCTTATTTCCACAGTTTACTCGATGGTGACTTTGACATCATCTGTCAAAGGCTTGGATACACAGCAGAGGATATATCCATCCGCCTTTTCTTTGTCACTGAGACCTGCATCCTCTACCATCTTCACTTCTCCATTCAATAGTCTGCCACGGCAAGCCGTGCAAAGTCCACTTTGACAACTATAGGGCATATCAAGCATTTGGTCCAATCCAGCCTCAAGAATAGTTTTTTCAGGAGATACCTCCACTGTATGCTCTTCCCCTTCCAAAACCACTTGCACTTCTCTGGTTAATCCACCAGACTTAGCTGAAGATGATTTTTCTTCTTCGACAGCAGAAGAATAGAAGCTTTCGCGATTAATTCTATCCTTTTCAATTCCCTGTGCCTCCATTACATCAATGGACTGATCCATGATTCCTTCTGGCCCGCAGACGAAATACTCCGCTTTAAAGGATTCATCCGCTTCAGCCTTAGCCACTTCCGCCGTGATAAGCTCCTTCGTGATTCTTCCGGTAATTCCCGTCCATCCAGCTTGAGGTTGACTCAAAATATGAATTACTTCTAATCTTCCCTCCTCTTTCTTTTCCAATTCGCTAAGCGCATCTCTAAAAATTATCTGCTCCTCATTACGGCTGCAGTAAAGAAGGGTCACCTTCGAATTCGGTTCGTTGATAAGTGTAGATTTCAGGATTCCCATGATTGGAGTTATTCCACTTCCTCCAGCAATCATCACCAAATGTCTCTGATTTTGAGAATGGAATTCAGTTGTGAAATTCCCCATCGGTTCCAAAACGTTAATCGTTTTGCCAGGGAAGATTTTATCATTCAAATGGTTTGAGAAAAGACCCCCTTCTACTCTCTTCACAGAAATACCAGGAAAAGAATCCACATAGGGTGAAGTGCATAGGCTGTAAGAACGTCTTTCTTCTTTACCCTCAAACTCCATGACCAAAGTCAGGAACTGCCCTGGTTTGTATTCCAAATGAGGTTCTGGTTGCTCAAAATACAAAGACACTGTTTCTGATGTCTCTCTCACAACTTCTCTTACTTTCAATGCCAAATAAGGGTTTGAAGCAGCTTCTGGTTTTTTCTTTTTGAATAGGTTAAACATTCCTGTGAATTAGCTCATTTGAAATTTTGGCAAAAATAAGGCTCAAAGTTTAATAAAGCTTGCTTTTTGCGACAATCCATGAGTAAACACCTCTTTGAAGAAACTGGTTTGCTTCAAATGCAAAAAATGTTGCTTTTAGATTATTAACTCTAAATTTTCTATGAGAAAATCTAACTTTGTGATCCTCAAACCAGACCTAAAACAAAAAACATGATGGAATTGAACGCCTTAACTGCTGTAACTTCTGTGGATGGCAGATATGCAGGTAAAACAGCGGAACTGAGAGAGTATTTCTCCGAATTTGCCTTGATCAAATATCGTGTGCATGTAGAAATCGAATATTTCATCGCTCTATGCGAATTTAGACTTCCTCAGCTTGAAGGCTTTGATTCTGACTTTTTCCCTAAGCTTAGAAAAATCACTGAAGATTTCTCTTTAGCTGACGCCCAAACCATCAAGGAGACGGAGAAGGTCACTAACCATGATGTGAAGGCAGTTGAGTACTTTATTAAGGAAAGGTTCGATGAGTTAGGTCTTCAGCAATTCAAGGAGTTCATCCACTTTGGCTTGACCTCCCAAGACATCAATAACACGGCCACTCCCCTAATGCTAAAAGATGGATTAGAAAAGGTAATTCTTCCTTCGCTTTCTGAAGTCCTTGAGCTTTTAAAAGGAAGAGTTCAGGAATGGTCTGGAGTTTCTATGCTTGCCAAGACTCATGGGCAGCCGGCCTCCCCTACCCGACTCGGAAAGGAAATCGAGGTATTTGTAAATCGTCTGGAAAAACAACTTGAACTTTATGCTCAAATTCCTTTTTCAGCGAAGTTTGGCGGAGCTACAGGAAATATGAACGCCCACATGGTGGCCTATCCCAATCTGGAATGGAATGGGTTCGCGGAAAACTTCGTGAGTAATTATTTAGGCTTAACTCGGAGCTTCCCCACCACACAAATTGAGCATTATGATAATCTAGCCGCAGTCTTTGACGCACTTAAAAGGCTAAACACCATTCTGCTCGACCTTTCTAAAGATGTTTGGCAGTATGTGGCTATGAATTATTTCAAGCAAAAAATTAAAGCTGGCGAAATTGGATCCAGTGCAATGCCGCATAAAGTCAATCCGATTGATTTCGAAAATGCCGAAGGAAATTTGGGAATAGCTAATGCGTTGCTTGAGCACCTATCAGGAAAACTTCCTATTTCCAGACTGCAAAGAGATTTAACTGATAGCACCGTATTAAGGGTAATCGGGGTGCCTCTTGCTCATATGCAGATTTCCTTTGAATCCTTGAAAAAGGGTCTGAACAAGCTAGAGCTGAATAAGGATGCCATCGACTTTGACCTTGAAGAAAATTGGGCTGTAGTCGCGGAAGCAATTCAAACCATTCTTAGAAGAGAAGGCTATCCGAAACCTTACGAAGCACTGAAGGATTTAACCAGAACGAATACCAAAATCACATCCGACTCTATTTCAAATTTCATCCAAGGCCTAAATGTCTCAGATAAAATCAAAGAAGAGTTAGGTAAAATCACACCGTTTAATTACACCGGATTATAAAGGAAAGGCTCCATGACGGAGCCTTTTTTATTGAACTGAAAATCTATAAATGATTTCGTGTGTGTATTTTTCTCCAGGCCTAAGGATAGGACTTGGAAAATTGTCATGGTTTATAGCGTCCGGCCAGTTTTGAGACTCCAGACAAAAACCCCAATGCTTTCCATATGTCTTTCCATCAGCACCACCAAAGTCATTTAGGAAATTTCCGGTGTAGAATTGAACACCAACATTATCTGAAAGCATCTCCATTTTTCTTCCAGATTCTGGATGGATCACGGTAACGAAAGGAATCAAATCAGATGATGCCTCCATTTTCATAATCATGTTATGATCGAACCCTCCTCCATTTAATTGAATTTGATCGCCTAAAACTTTTGGCTCACGAAAATCAAAAGCGGTACCTGATACATCCTTTATTTCTCCAGTAGGAATCAGTTCATCATCCACCGGAGTAAAAGCATCCGCCTGAAAAGTAAATTCATGATCAAGTACATCTCTCTTCATTCCACCAAGATTGAAATAAGTATGATTGGTCAGGTTTACTATAGTTGCTTGGTCAGTTGTTGATTCAAAGCGTATCCTCAACTCATTATTATTTGTAAGTCCCATCCACTGGGTGGTAGTTAACTCTCCAGGAAAACCTTCTTCTCCATCAGGGCTCACATAGGTCATCTTTACTCCTACTTCCTCCTCCGACTCATAAATCTCTGCTGACCAAACCTTCTTATTGAATCCTTCCAGGCCACCGTGCAAGGTGTTTTCGCCATTGTTTTTAGCCAGAGTATACCTTTCGCCGTCCAATTCAAAACTTGCTCCCCCTATTCGATTCGCAACTCTTCCTGCTGTCGCCCCAAAAAATGGATTTGGCTTAGTGATGAAATCCTCCACGGACTCCATTGTTAAAGCAATGTTTTCTAAATTCCCATTTCGATCCGGAGTCCAAATTTTAAAGACCAAACCTCCAAAATTGCTGAGTTCAATTTTCATATCCTTGTTCTCAAGGATATAGGCCATCACATCTTTCCCATTATGGTCTGCTACCTTTTCTTCTTTAATCATAAGGCTTTTTTCTTCTAAAGCTGTGGATTGTTGCTCTACTTTATTCTCATTACAGGAAACCAAAAAAGCCATTCCCATAAAAACAATAAATGATTTTTGGCCTACAGTTATTAAGTCATTAAAATAAGTTATTGACATCGAAACAGAGTTTAGGTTTTTCATTTGGCTTTCAATTCTCTTCATCAAAAAACATCGGCCTCATTCAAAGTCCTTTTAATTTCTTCCTTTGATCGCAGTAAAGCAACTCCGGTGGTTCTTTTATCCTTGATCACACTTTTTGATGTATTCCATGGCTTTACTCAAGATGATTTCCGGATTTTCAGAAATAGATAATAGTAAACCCTCCTTAGGCTTTTCCCAAGTATTCAGTTGTGAGGAAAGCATAGACGCTTTCATATAATGGTTTTGCCTTTTTTGCATGCGCTCCCAAATGGTCTGCTCTTCACCATGTAAATGGATCCAAATAACCTGTTTTGATCCCGATAAAACATCTCGGTACGATTCCTTTAGGGCGGAGCAACCTAAAACAGCACCACCTGTACTTTTATGATCATCTAATTTTTGCGATAGTATTCTTAACCATGGCTGCCGGTCCTTGTCTGTCAGCGGAATCCCTTGGCTCATTTTCTCAATATTTTCCTTAGTATGGAAATCATCTGCATCGTAAAAAGGGATATCAAGCCTTGACGATATCAATCGTCCAATCGTAGTTTTTCCCGTCCCTGAGACTCCTGTAACAATTATGAGCATTTTCCAAAAATGCTAAAAAAACTATTGACCCCAACTGGAACCTATGGCTATACGCCTGTCTCGAGTCTAGACTTTTTAAAGTAAAAAGATTATATATTAATACTTTATTAAATTTTTTGTAAAAGTGTCTTTTATTTAAAAACTTTTTTTAATTTTGTCAGGATATTTAAATTGTATACGAATAGCCAATTCTCGGAAGATAATTCGCCCCAAGAGTCAATAGAAAGATTAAAGTTGGCTCAGACCCAAACCGAGAAAAGGAAATTTGATATGGCTTAACCCAGTAGCTCAAAAAAACCTATTAAACTTATGTTAGCTAATTACCCACTTTCAGAAGTAGAGAAGGCCTTCCTAAAAGAATCTGGGGTTGACAAGATTTCAACTCTGATTCCCTATTTGACGGTAGACAATTTCCCGAAACTTGGATTACTCACAGCTTGTAGATTTCTGGAATGGGCTGCTGCTAATCCAAATGGAGTAATCTCTCTCCCAACTGGAAAAACCCCTGAATTTTTTATCAAGTGGACACAATTCCTCTTAAATAATTGGGATAATAAAAAAGGAAAAGAGATAAGGTCAAAATATGGATTGGGAGACACCCCAAAACCAGTCTTGAAAGACCTTACTTTTGTACAGATTGATGAGTTTTACCCTATTTCCTCTAAACAGGCAAATAGCTTTTATGACTATGTAAACAAGTTTTATCTTGAAGGCTTTGGACTTTCGAAGGAAAAGGCAATACTTATCAATTCAGATGAAATCCCTCTTGCAAAAGGGATGTCATATGCAGAGGTGTTCCCAGATTTAAAAGTTGATCTATCCCTAAGGTTCAGAGAGCCAGAGACCCCACTTGAAGCACTTCAGCAAGAGTCAATCTATATGATCGATCAGTGGTGTGGTGAGTATGAGCAGAGGATCAGAGATGCAGGCGGCATAGGATTCTTCTTGGGAGGAATTGGTCCAGATGGCCACATCGCTTTTAACACAAGAGGGTCGCACCTTTTCTCGGTAACCAGACTTACAGAAACAAACTTTGAAACTCAAGCTGTAGCTGCAGGGGATCTTGGAGGAATCGAGGTTTCAGCCAACCGGCTAGTCATCACCATTGGACTTGACACCATAGTTTACAACAAGGATGCAGTTGGAATCATCATAGCCGCTGGCGAAGCCAAGGCTCAGATTGTGAAAGATTCTCTCGAAACGGAGATGAACAATGTATATCCTGCTACAGTGCTTCAAAAGCTCAAAAATGGAAGATTTTACCTCACCAAAGGAGCAGCGGTAAGACTCACAGATTCGGTAGACGCCTATTATGAAAAAGGAGAGTGGACTTGGGAAAAAACAGAGAGATCTGTTATTGACCTATGCAAGAAACTCCAAAAGTACGGCCACAGATTGAAGCTTTCTGATTTAAAATCAGATAAATACACAAGTATGATTCCTGACCTTTCTGAGGACACAGTGAATCAGGTCATTAAAAGTGTGGATGCGAAAATAGCTAAGGGATTAGAAAGAGAAACTGACCAGGTTTTACTTCATACTGGTCCTCACCATGACGATATATCCTTAGGAATTCTTCCGCATATTACAAAACAGCTTAATGAGCCCACCAATGAAGCTCACTTCTCGGTACTTACGTCAGGCTTCACCGCGGTAACCAACTCCTTCGTGATTGATACGCTTCAGCATACTAAAAAACTGTTGGACAATGGGGAAATTCAGATGGTTCATTATGAGGATTTCTTCAAAATTGGATACTCTCTGAAAACAGATAAGGATGTTTATCACTATCTCACCAATGTTGCATCGGAGGATCCTGAAGAAAGACTAAGGGGTCTTTGTCACAGAGTCGTTCGAGCACTAGTAATCGTATTCGAAGTCAAGAATAAAACCAAGCTCCGGGAGACTATTAATGATGTAATAAGCATTCTTAAGAATAGTTACGATGGAGAAAAGAATCCAGCGAAGATTCAGAAACTCAAAGGAATGATTCGTGAGTTTGAAGAAGAATTGGTTTGGGCACACTTTGGAGTTCAAGTAAAGAACGTACACCATTTAAGATTAGGCTTCTACACGGGTGATATCTTTACAGAGCAGCCGGATAAGGATCGTGATGTTGAACCTATCGTGGATATGTTCAGAAAGATAAAGCCGACAAAAATTAGCTTGACTTTAGATCCAGAAGGTTCTGGCCCAGACACTCATTACAAAGTTCTTCAGGCCACAGCCGCAGCTGTAAAAAAGTGGGGAGAAGAACACGATACGAGCGAGTTGAGAATCATTGGATATAGAAATGTATGGTTCAAATTTCAGCCTCATGAGGCCAATGTAATTGTTCCGGTTTCTCTTGGAGATCTTTCGGTAATGGAGGACTCATTTGCTAACTGCTACTTAAGTCAGGTGAATGCATCCTTCCCAAGTTACTCTCATAATGGGAAGTTTAGCACTGTTGCAAAAAGAACCTGGGTTGAACAATTAGACAACGTTCAGCTTTTATTGGGTAAGAATTTCTTCTACCTGCATGAGAGAGCAGACGTGAGAGCAAGTCATGGCTTAATCTTCTTCAGAGATATGAATGTGGAAGAATTCCTGGCTACTGCGAGGGAACTGGAGAAATCAATCGAAGGAATGCTCTAAGGGTATTCCCTGTTATTATCACCTATTTGAGCTAAACTCAAAAATCTTAGTCTTTTTATTGACTCAGAAAGTATTTAAATGAAGCAGCCTATCCTAGGACTTGATATCGGAGGGACCGGCATTGTAGCCGGGGTTCTCGTTGATGGCCATTTGGAAGAGGTTAGGTCTATCCCTACCCCTGCCAATGAGTCACAGGAGGTAGTTTTGAACACTATCGCGGATTTTATCGAAGGATACCTTCATCATGATTTATTGGGAATCGGAATAGGAATCCCCGGTCTAGTTGATTCTGAGAATGGCATTGTATTAAATCTTTCTAACATCCCAGCCTTTCAACATGTCAGGCTGAAGGAATTTTTAGAAGGCAGGTTTGCAAAACCAGTATTCATTAATAATGACGCCAATTGCTTTGCTCTTGGGGTCCAAAAATATGGTGTCGGAAGACCATATAAGAATATGGTTGGGATTACACTTGGGACTGGCGTGGGTGGAGGAATAGTAGTAAACGGTCATCTTTATTCAGGTCTTTTTTCTGCGGCTGGAGAATGGTGCAGTGCCCCGTACCTTGACCATGATTTTGAATACTATTGTAGCGGAAAATTTTTTAATCAGGTCTACAAGGAAGAACCAAAAACATTAGCTAAGAAGGCAGAACATGGAGATCCCATAGCCATACGTGCCTTTCGAGAATACGGAAAACACTTAGGAGAATTGATCAAACATATTTTGTACGCCTTTGCTCCCGAGGCCATAGTATTAGGTGGGTCCATTCGAAAGACCTACCCACACTTCCAGCAGGCCCTTCATGATTCCTTAGAGGACTTCAGATATCCACAAGTGACTAAAAAACTTAAGATTGTCCTTTCTGAATTAGATGAAACAGCTATTCATGGTGCTGTAGCACTAGTAGAGGATGAAGTGGAAATCATCACCGCTGTCAAATAAAATTCAATTCGAGCCGGTATTCATTTTTTGTAGCATGATTCCCCGAGGATTTGCTTTAATTAGGCAAAATTTAGAATCAGATGCCCAACTCAAATCTCCTCAAGGTAGCCCTTGCACAAATCTCCCCTGTCTGGCTGAACAAAGCTCAAACGCTTCAAAAAGTAGAGAAGAGTATTTCTCAAGCTGCGAAAGAAGGTGCAGAACTTATCATTTTTGGGGAGGGGTTAATTCCTGGGTACCCTTTTTGGCTTCCAATAACGAATGGAACTGCCTGGGATAACCAAACTCAGAAGGAAATCCATGCTCATTATGCCAGAGAGTCAGTTCAAATTGAGAATGGAGATTTAGATGCGATCACATCCCTAGCTAAGGAAAAGGAGATATCCATTTATCTGGGTATTATTGAAAGGCCAGCAGATCGAGGGGGACACAGCCTATATTGTTCTCTCGTTTACATTTCAAATGAAGGTCAAATCAAATCGGTCCATCGAAAACTACAACCGACCTTCGATGAAAGACTTACTTGGTCCCCAGGTGATGGTCATGGCCTTCAGGTTCATCCATTGAAAAAGTTTACGGTTGGTGGTTTGAATTGCTGGGAAAACTGGATGCCTCTGGCAAGAACAGCACTATACGGATTAGGTGAGAATCTGCACGTAGCAGTCTGGCCAGGTGCGGTAAGAAACACTGAAAATATTACTAGAATGATTGCTCAAGAATCAAGGTCATTCGTGATTTCAGTTTCAAGTCTCATGAGTAAATCTGATTTTCCATCTGACACTCCGCATCTTGATAAAATACTGGAAAATTCCCCAGAGATACTTGCTAATGGTGGAAGCTGCATTGCCGGACCGGATGGCAATTGGATTCTGGAACCAATAGAAAATAAGGAAGGCCTCTTTTACCAAACCTTAGATTTCAATAGGGTCCTTCAAGAACGACAGAATTTTGATCCGGTGGGTCACTATTCTAGACCGGATGTACTCAGACTAAATGTCAATCGAGAAAGACAAAGCTCAGTGGATTACGAATAAGGCACATTTCAAAACTTAACTCTTTCCTCTTCCCGATTTCATCAAAGGGATATCGGTTAAATCTTGAACCTTAACCGGCTTCCCTGATTCAATGCTATTACGAGCAGCAACACCCACTAAAATCGACATGGCTCCATCTCTACTGCCTGCTGACTGACGGTAGGGGTCCTCCATTTTAGGATCCTTAAATAATTTATCCTTAAGCCTCGTATCACCGCCTCCATGTCCTCCACCGCCATGAGGAACAACTATTTTTTCACGCTCTCCAAAATTGGTAGTCAAATAAATATCATCTTGGGATGGAGTTTCCCAAGGCTGTCTTTCTTTGATCCATGCTTCTAACCTACCCTTCGTGCCATTGAAGGCAATTCTGTATCCTTCGTAAGGTGAATAGGTAGTTAACGAGTAACTAACCTGAACTTCGTTCTTGTATTTGATTTGAACAGCCATTTTATCATATATGTCGATGTCCTCTCTAAATACACAGCCATCTCGGTGGTAACCATCGTATTCTTCATTTTTGACATAGAGATTCACTAAATGGTCATTCCTGGTGATATCCCAGTGGAAATCACATTCTGACTTAAACTCGCAATCTCGGCATGTAGTACCTCTGAATGGGCCATTTTTGCCATAAAATTCAAGTTTACCATAAGCAAAGACCTCCTCCGGATCAGAATCAATCCACCAGTTGAGTAAATCGAAATGGTGGGTAGACTTATGAACCAGTAATGATCCTCCGTACTCCTTTTTTCTATGCCATCTTCTAAAATAATCTGCTCCATGGTAAACATCCAGATACCAATGAAAATCAACAGAAGTTAGCTCTCCTATAGATCCGTTTCGAAGTAACTCATAAAGCTTTTGCCGATGAGGAGAATATCTATAATTGAATGTGACTATTAGTTTCTTTCCTGAAGCTCGTTCCGCATTGAGAATCGCCTGACATTTATCTTCATCCGTAGTCATCGGCTTTTCCGAAATAACATTCATTCCTGCGTTCAAACCCTTTATAATGTACTGGTGATGAGTACTGTCCATCGTCGTCACGATTAAAAGATCTGGCTTTGCGTCAGCAATCATTTGATCTGCATCCAAGTAGGTAGGGCAATCTACGCCAATGAATTCTTTGGCATAAGCCAGTCGGCCTTCATTGATGTCTGACAAGCCAACAAACTCCACCAATTCCCCATAAATCCTCCGAACATCTCGTCCAAACATTCCACATCCCCTGATACCTGTTCCCACCAAGGCAATCTTCATTTTTTCGGCATTTCCAGACCAAAGATCCAAAGCCTTTGCCACAGGATGGACGAAGAATGAACCGGCCAATAAAGACCCTGAAGTAGCTATAAAATTTCTTCGGGATTGTTTCTGCTTCTCAGTCATACTCATTTAAATTTTGAAAGAATATAATTCAATTAATGCAGTCAAAGGAGCATTTTGATCTTTTTGGGATTTCTTAAGGATAAATGGCAACAAATTGAGATTTAGAGGCTGAATTGGGTTATTTTAGATGCTCAAACCTATTTTATGGAAACTGCAATCTCAATGAAAGGCCTATTCAGGATAAGCAGACCTATCAATCTATTGATGGTCGCTTTGGCCCAATTCATGGCTGCATATTTCCTGGTTGTAACTAATCAAAATGGGGATTCAGTAATCTTTGATGCCAAGTTGTACATCCTCATTTTTTCTACCGTAATCATTACTGCTGCTGGCTATATGATTAATGATTATTACGATGTGAAAATTGACTATGTGAATAGACCGGATGAGGTTATTGTAGGTAGATCAATTAAAAGAAGGATTATAATTCTCCTTCACACATTCCTAAATTTCCTCGGGATCGGTTTGGGGTATATTGTGTCCCCAAAAGTCGCATTGGTGAATTTTTTAGCGGCCTTTCTTCTTTGGCTTTACAGTAATGAATTGAAAAGAAGGCCCCTGGTAGGGAACATAACGGTGGCTTTACTCACAGCGCTAGCGATCTTTCTTGTGGGTATCTATTATGAAAAATCCCAGCTACTTATTTTCACTTATGCTGTATTCGCTTTTTATCTTAACCTGATACGGGAAATCATTAAAGACATCGAAGATCGACCTGGCGACAGGAAACATGGCTGTCGGACCCTCCCAATTGTGATTGGGTTTCGTAAAACCAAAGAAGTGATTTTTGTCATCGCATTGTGTTTTATTATTTCCATCGTGCTGATCACCTTGTCTCTAAATCAGAAGGAACTCTATCTTTATTTCGGAGGGCTTGCATTTTTCTTCTTGTATTTCCTTTATAAAATTTACGTTGGCGATAGAAGGGAGCACTTTACCATGTTGAGCAAATACGCAAAAATCCTTATGCTTATTGGAACTCTTAGCATGGCCTTCCTTTAGTTATTCGAATTGGTTATTTTTAGTCATTCTTTTAATTCTGAGTTATGAGGTTCTCTTTTTCATTGGTATCAGTTTGCCTACTTCTATTTTATTATCAAGGATCGTTTGCCCAAAATTCTGACTATGAAATCATTGCTGACAGGGTTTTTGACGAATATCACAAGTCCATTGGAACCGAGACTCTGGACGAAAGGGTTGATGGGTATCTAGAAGATTTTCAAGAAGACGGTTCATGGTCAGACCTGGAATATGGATCCAAATCCATGACAGGTTGGGATCCAGACAAACATATAAAGAGGCTTGGAGCATTAACCAAGGCGTATACAAGATCTGGAAGCAAGTTTCACAAAAGCCAAGACATTCATTCCAAAATACTTAGTGGCATAGACTATTGGAATAATCTCTCACCTGAGCCTACCTCTGATAACTGGTGGTGGACAAGCATCAGTGTTCCGAAAGAAATAGGACAAATGCTCATAACCCTTCGAAAGGCGGAAAATGGAATCTCGGATGAGCAGGAAAAAGGAATGATTGAATGGATGAACAAAACCGTTTCAATCTACAAAAGCCCAGGCTCTGAGGGATCAAACCTTACTGATATTGCCCAGCATATGATCATGCAGGCAGTTCTCACTGATAATCCTGATATGATGAATGAAGCTATCGGTGAAGTATCAAAATCCATAAAGATTACCACCGAAGACGGAATTCAACGCGACATGTCTTTTCATGCACATGGACCTGAGCTCTATATGCATGGATATGGACGAGAATTTTTACTGGGAATAAGAAACGTGGCGGTATATACTACTGGGACAGATTTTGCCATAGCTCCACAGCAGATTGCTTTGATTTCTGATTTCATGCGAAAGGGATATTTAAATGTCATTCGGGGAAGATATGTGGATTATGCCGTGCTCGGAAGAGGCGTAGCCGTGAAGAACAATGTTAGAACTAGTTCCAGCCTTGTCAAGCAAATTCGCGATATAGATATCCCAGAACATCGAGACGAGTATAATCAAGCCATCGCACGAATTGAGGGTAAAGCCGAGCCAGGTGAAGGTATCAAACCATCGAACACTTACTATTGGCGCTCGGACTACATCATCCATCACCGTCCTGAATTCATGGCTAGTGTGAATGTTGCTTCAAAAAGAACCATCAGAACGGAATCTGGCAATGGTATAAACCTTACTCCTCAATGGATGACTGAGGGCGGGATGACAGTAGCTGTCAAAGGAGATGAATACTATAATATCTTCCCCAATTGGCAATGGTACCGGATTCCTGGTACCACTACCCCAGAGAATAAAAAGCTTAAAAAACGAACCAACTGGGTCGCCGTACCCGGTACAGCCTCATTTGTGGGAGGAGTAAGTGACGGGATCAATGGTCTCTCTGCTTTTTTAATGAATGATTACAGCACACAGGCACGAAAATCCTGGTTCTTTTTTGATGACCTTATCATTTGTTTAGGAACCGGTATTGGATCAAGCCGTAGTGAAAAAATCGCTACCAACATTAATCAAGTCAAATTAAGAGGAGATGTTTTAGCGGCAAGAGAAAGTAGCTTCAGCAAAGTGGATAAAGGCATTACCCAATATTCAGACGGAGTCAGATGGATATATCATGATGGAGTGGGCTATTATTTCCCAAGACCACAGAATGTGGTATTGTCTGCTCAAAAGCAAGATGGATCCTGGTCCGAAATCACTCAAAACGGATCTAAAGACCCTATCGATCTAGAAGTTTTCAATTTGTATATCGATCATGGAGTAAAACCAGAATTCAATTCTTACGAATACATTATTGTTCCCGGAGTAGCAGACCAGAATGCCGCCGCTAATAAGCCTGTAGATCAAATAAAGGTTTTAGGTAATAAAACCTTCGCGCAGGTAGTGAAGGACGAAAGAAGTGAACTATATGGAATGGTATTTTACGAGCAGGCAAGCTTCAAATGGGATGAGAATTCAGTAAGTGTAAGTCATCCATCCATTATTCAGCTCCAGAAAAAATCAAATGATCAATGGGAAATCCATGTCTCCGAACCGACCCAAACTATAAAAGGAGAATTGACAGTAACCATCAACATGGGAGGCAGCTCAAAAACCTTAAAATTTGACTTACCGGAGGGAGACTTGGCAGGGTCAAGCTTGAGCCAATCTTTCCAGCTATAAATTCTATTAATTTTTTAAGCTTTAAGCTTATAAGCATTCCTAATTCTTGACGTTTTATCTACTTTCATACAAAAGTATATTTGGTGAAAGAGAGCAATACCATAGTGATTAAAATTGGATCAAATGTTTTGACCAAATCTGATGGAAATCCTGATTTACCCAGAATGAAAAAACTGGTTTCCCAGGTGAAAGTCCTCCAAGATCAGGGAAAAAAAATTGTTCTGATTAGTTCAGGGGCCGTGGCATTTGGGAGGCAGAGGGTCACTCCAAGAAAAAAACTCAATGCGGTTCTGAAAAAGCAGCTTTGGGCATCCATAGGCCAAATTTCATTAATCAATGAGTATCAACGATTATTTGGAAAGCAGGACCTGAATTGCGCTCAAATCTTGGTGACCAAAGAGGACTTCAGAGATCGGAAGCACTATCTAAATATGAAGAATTGTTTAGAAGGTCTTTTGGAGGAAGGAGTCATTCCGATTATAAATGAAAATGATACCATTGCTATTACAGAACTCATGTTTACTGATAATGACGAGCTAGCGAGTTTGGTTTCAGGCATGATCAATGCAGACACTTTAATTCTACTGAGCAACGTTGATGGAATTTATGATGGAGATCCTTCGCTCAGTGATTCGAAATTGATCTCTGTTATTAAAGCTGAATCAAGGATTACGAAAGATTTAATTTCCCCTACCAAATCATCTTTTGGACGAGGAGGAATGATGAGCAAATACAGCATGGCAAAAAAATCAGCAAATCTGGGTACTCAAGTATTGATCGCAAATGGCAAAAGGGATAATATTTTACCAGATATTCTGGATGGAAACGCCCCATCTACCTGGTTTGAGCCAAAGGCGACCAAACAAGGAACAAAGAAATGGTTAGCTCATGGTGAATCTCACTTTAAGGCTCAGATTATAATAAATCACGGTGCCGAAAAATCCTTGAATTCTGAAGTCATTAGAAGCCTTCTACCTGTAGGAGTGGTAAAAATAGATGGAGATTTTGCAAGAGGAGATATCCTCCAGATTTGTAATGAAGAAGGAAAAGGCATCGGTTTGGGAAGGGCAGAATATGGCTCTAATCTTGCAAGAGAAAGAATAGGCCTTCAAAGGCAAAAGGCACTAATACATTACAATTATTTATACCTGTTTGAGGATGAGTAAATTCCAATTCATTTTTGAGGAGACGAAAAATTCTGCTAGAAAACTATTCCAGGTAGATGATATTTTAGTCAAAAAAGTACTCACTGAACTCGCTGAGATCACCATTCAGCAAAGTGAATTCTTGATGGCGGAAAACAGAAGGGATCTGGAAAGGATGAGTCCAGAGAACCCTATGTATGATAGACTTGAGCTTACATCAACAAGAATAGAGGGTATCTGTGAAGAGCTGCAAAATGTGGCTTCTCTCCCATCTCCGCTGAACTTACCGTTAGAAGAAAAAACCCTTGAAAATGGATTGAGGCTTTCAAAGCACACTGTTCCTTTAGGGGTCCTTGGAATTATTTACGAATCCCGTCCAAATGTGACCTTCGATGTGTTTGCTTTAGCCCTCAAATCTGGTAATGGTCTAGTACTCAAAGGAGGTTCGGATGCCGAGTTTTCGAACCTCGCTATCATGATCCTCATCCATAGGGTCCTTGACAGAAATGGTATTCCTAAGGAAGCATTCCAATTGCTCCCAGCAGTTAGAGAAGCAACAAAAGAACTATTGGAAGCTGTTAATTACGTTGACGTAATTATCCCAAGAGGCTCTCAAAATCTAATCAGCTTTGTCCGAGATAATGCTAAAGTTCCAGTAATAGAAACAGGAGCGGGTATTGTGCATACATATCTGGACCATGAAGCTGATATCGATAGTGCTAAAGACATACTCCATAATGCGAAAACCAGAAGGCCAAGTGTCTGTAATTCTTTGGACTGCTTAATTCTGCATGAATCACATCTGGACAGATTATCAGAAATCATAGAACCTCTAATTCACAGTGGAGTACAAATATTCGCGGATGAAAAGTCCTTTGGAGTTCTCGATTCTCATCCGTCTGTACATCAAGCTAAACCCGAGCACTTTGGAACCGAGTTTCTAAGCCTGAAGATGTCCATAAAAACTGTGAATGATTTGGAGGAAGCGTTGAATCATATTCATAACTTTTCATCTAAGCATTCAGAGGCGATTATCTCTAATAATCAAGAGTCCATCGATCGATTCCTAAATGAAGTAGATGCTGCCGCAGTTTATGCTAATGCTTCTACGGCTTTCACCGATGGAGCTCAATTTGGATTAGGTGCAGAAATTGGAATTAGTACCCAAAAACTACATGCAAGGGGTCCTATGGCCTTGAAGGAATTGACAAGCTACAAATGGAGAGTAGTGGGAGATGGGCATGTTAGGCCTTGATGATTTTTATATAAAAGACATTCCTCGAAAAGCCTTTTGAATGTACCTTTGAACTTTTCATTGAAAATTAATCCAACGTGAAAAAACTTGCTATCCTCGCTTCCGGAAGCGGAACGAATGCCGAAAAAATTATGGAATTCTTTAAGAATTCGGATAAAGGTGAGGTTACACTTTTAGGTTCAAATAAAAAGGATGCCTTTGTTCTTGAGCGGGCCAGAAAATTTGATATCCCCTCATTTACTTTCACGAAAAAAGAACTAGAAGATGGTTCTGTTCTAAGGAGTCTAGAGGATGCAGATATTGATTGGGTTATTCTTGCCGGTTTCTTATTAAAAATCCCTGAATCCTTGATCCAAGCATTCCCAGAGAAAATGGTGAATATTCATCCGGCTCTTTTACCCAAGTTCGGTGGTAAAGGAATGTATGGAATGAATGTGCATAAAGCTGTAAAAGAAGCTGGAGATAGACATACTGGAATCACCATTCACCTGGTAAATGAGAATTTTGATGAGGGCAAAATCATTTTTCAAGCTGCAACAGAAGTTGATCCTGATGATGACCCAGAATCTATTGCTCAAAAAGTGCATGCCTTAGAACATCAATATTTCCCAGGTGTTATTGAAAGTCTTTTGTAAGTACTTTTTGGGGTACAAAGCGAGACCTATTCTAATGCAAAAGGTGAGTTATTTTAGGGTAATGACCTTCCCAGCTCGGTATACTTCAACCTCCAATGGAGTTTTATCACCTTGAGACTTCAAGACATTTGCAAGGGCATCTAATGAAGCTTCATCCAGACCAAGCTTTACTCCATTGACCGAGAGAATAACATCGCCTCCGAGAAGCACTTTTTCTCCCTCTATGGTCCCTTCATATTTTCCGCCTTTTACCCCAAGCATTCCCAGAGGCGAAAGAAAGACGACCTTTTGAACCAAAATTCCAACCGGTTGGGGAAGATTAAATATGTCTGCCAAGTCACCTGAAAGAATCATACCATCTATCCCAGTCCAGATTACACTTTGCTCATACAGTAACTCTCCAGCAATATTTGATGATGTGGCAAAACCTATTCCTTCAAATCCACCGCTTTGAGATAAAATATGACTCACAATACCAACAACCTCACCTTTAAGGTTAAACATTGGTCCTCCAGAATTTCCCTTATTTATTGCGGCATCAGTTTGAAGGTATTCAACGCTCACTAGCGCATTCGACATTTTATTACTCTTTTGTCTGCCACTCAAATAGCCTGAAGAAAAAGAATAGGTAAGCCCCAAAGGTGAGCCGACTACAAAAACTTGCTCGCCTATTTTCATTAAATCTGAATCTCCAAGTTTTAAGATTTTCCCATCCTTCTTAGGCCATGTCAGTTTGAGAAGTGCGACATCAGCGTATTTATAGCTACTTACTACTTTCGCAGGAATTTCCTCTCCATCCTTGAACTTCACCGTAATACTCTCTGCAGTTTGGGCCACATGAGCTGCCGTCATCACTTGATCTTCGCCGACTAAAAAACCGGTACCGAGACCACTCACCGCAACTTCTACTTTTTGTCCACCCTGACCAACAAGGGTACTCTCACGAGTTTCAATCACAACCACACCATTGACAACCTCTTCATAAAGCTTGCTCAAATCCTGAGCTTTAAGAGAAAGACCTAAAAACAAGCAAACAACGAGGGCAAATAACTTTTTCATACATTCTATTTGAGAGGTCGAATATCCATAATTTCTTATCTAAGAACCAAAATTGTGACCTGATAATCTAAATTCTATACTTCCTAGATTTCATGGCAAATCATGGGACTAATAATGCGAGTCGAATGTGCCACTATTTTTAATGGTTTGAATTGAGCTTTTGGTAACTTCTCAAGCCATAAACCATAATTTAATCCCCTCTGTATGAAAAGTACTGGCTATTTAATCCTCGCAATTATAGGCTTTATCCTTCCCTCAATATTAGTCTTCCAAGAGTCCGTAGAATCAGGCAATATTCTCTTGTATTCCAACCCTATGGAAACAATCGATGGAATGTTCGCGAATAGAATTTCCAGTATTTTCCTCATTGATTTATTATTCGCCGTACTTGTCTTTTTTATTTGGAGCTATTACGAGTCGAAGCGATACGGAATTAAGAATATTTGGATCTTCTGGGTATTAACCATGCTTTTGGGCTTTGCCGGAGGGTTGCCCTTTTTTCTTTATCGAAGACAAAGGCAAATTGAAACGGAGAAAATGTGAACAAGGATAAGTTATTTACTAAAACGACGTTGATTTACATATGAAGCTGGTTTATATTTTTTTTCTATGCCTTGTACCCCTCGAGGTCGGTGCCCAAAATATATTTAGAATAGCCTGTAATGGAGATTTAGAAAAGCTTGATAGCGCCTTGCAAAGCCAAGAGATTAATGTCCTGGATGATCAAGGACGTAACCTACTACATTGGGCTGCTGGATGTAAAAAGCCTGAGATAGTAGATTATCTGGTTGAGAAAGAAATCGATTTTGACTTAAAGGACGATGAAAGCAACACTCCCCTGCACTATGCCGCAGACTTCGGGAATGCGGAGACACTTACTCAAATGATTGCTCTTGAGGCCGATGATGAATGGACAAAAAGTGATGGAGGTCAGCTTCTAGGATTAGCGACCCAAAGAGAGGATCAGGAAAAAATTGATATTCTCCTCGCAGAAGGAGTTGAAATAAATAGTCCAAATAGAAGAGGAAGCACAGCCCTTGAAATCGCGGATCGCTTTGGATACGATGAGATGGTAGATTTTTTAATTTCAAAAGGCGCGGACTCATCCGTATTAAATAAAGCTTTGCCCGAAGGGAAATATATGGGCGAAGAACCTCCTGGAAAAGTAGCCAAGCTTTTTGCCCCTGGGTTTATCTCGACAGAAGAAGAGGAGTTTGGTTCTGTATTCAATAAGGCCGGTGATGAATTCTATTTTGGGGTTCACAAAAGAGGTAAGAGTGAAATACGCTTTTCTGAATTAAAAAATGGAAGGTGGACAGAGCCCAAAGCCATTTTAATCCATCCGGAATACGGTTATAATGACCCTTTTTTATCACAAGATGAAAACCGACTCTACTTCATTTCTAATCATCCCATTTCAGGGAAAGGAGAGCCGAAAGAGGATATCGATATCTGGTTTGTTGAGAGGCAAGGTTCGGCTTGGTCCAAACCCATCCATGCCGGTTGGAATATCAATACCGAAAGCCAGGAGTACTACATCTCATTCACGGAAGAAGGCAAGATGTACTTTTCTTCAAGCCGGCATGCATCTGAAGATGAAAAAGGTTGGAACCTGGATATTTATACTTCAGAATTCAAGAATGGAGAGTTCCAGCCTGCTATTCAACTTGGCAGTGCTATTAACTCTGATGCATACGAAGCCGATGTTTTCGTAGACCCAAAAGAGGAATACGTCATATTTTGCTCAGAACGAGATGGTGGCCTTGGAGTAGGAGATCTTTATATCAGTTTCAAAGATTCTCAAGGGAATTGGTCCCAAGCTAAGAACATGGGTGAAAAAATTAACTCCTCGAAATATGAGTATTGCCCATTTGTAACTGAAGATGGGAAATACCTATTCTACACAAGCAATCAAGACATCTATTGGATAAGTACAGATATCATTCAAGACTTGAAAAATGAACGATAATCCGAACATCAGAAAAATGCAGTCCATCGAAATGGAAGAAATCCACTCGGATTTCCCCTACGAGTTATTATTGTTTGCTGATGAAAGCAAAGAAGCCATAGACAAGTATTTGCCTAATTGTCGAGTTTTTCTGATTAAAAAGGATGGGCAAACCGTTGGAGTTTTTGCCATCCAAATGATTAATTCCGATACTCTGGAATTAAAGAATATCGCTATCATGGAAGCACTACAGGGCAAAGGATATGGAAAACTGGTGATAGATTGGATCAAGGATCACTTTCAAGCCATGCGTTTCAAAAATCTTCTGGCTGGTACTGGAGATGCATCCTTGAGACAAATTCAATTCTATGAAAAATGCGGTTTTGAAAAATTTGAAACTAGAAAGTCATTCTTTCTAGATAATTATCCAGAGCCTATCTATGAAAACGGAGTACAATTGAAAGATATGGTAGTGCTTAAAACTACCCTCGAAAAGCCTTGAAAGCTTTGATTTACTTTTCATGATTCTTCTTATCTTCCGAGGTATCCAGCCATTACTTTTATTGCTATGAAGAAGATCGGACTTGTGGGGTTGATTGCTCTATTTTTCCTTACCCAGCTTACCTCTGCTCAGACTTCCCTGAAAGAATTTAATCTTGAATTCGGACCTTACTCGGTTGGATTTGAGCACTTCACACAATACGATAGTTCGAGGACCTATAGTAGAGTCTCAGATTATTCGAACTCAAAAATTCCAAGACCTATTTCTACAAGTATTTGGTATCCATCCAAAGCGAAAACAGGAGGATTAGAACCGCTTACAGTTTTGAATTATTGGGAGGTATTAAAGGAGGAGGAAGAATGGGAACACTTGCCAAATGAGTTTCTTCTGGATTGGTTTTATTATTCTAATACACCAGAGAATCAAGCTCACATGAAGGAGAGCACCTTGGCCTTCAAAGCTTTGCCCAAGGCTGAAGGTAAATTCCCTGTCATTCTTTATACTCCGAGTTTTCAGGCTTCCTCAATTGAAAATTTCGCCTTTTGTGAATTTCTCGCGAGTCATGGCTATCTGGTAATATCCGGACCAAGTCGTGGCACCGACACCCGCTGGTTTGGGAACAGCACCCAAAAAGAAATGCACACCCAAGCAAGGGATGTAGAATTTCTGCTAGCCCAGCTTTCAAGTAATCCGATGGCGGATCTGGAAAAAATAGCTGTAGCCGGATTTAGCTTCGGTGGCCTATCAAACGTTATTGCCAGCGTTCGTAACAAACAAATCAAAGCCAATTTAAGTCTGGATGGAACAGAGCGATATCATTACGAATGGATCGCTGAATCTCCATTTTATTCGGATGAAAAAATGGACATCCCATACCTCCATCTTGCCCAAAAGAAAATTCCAGATTCTGTTATGAAAGCTGATGGTTTGGATCCAAGTCTTGAGAATATATTCCCCCTGTATGACAGCATTGGGACGAATGACACTTATAAGCTACAAATGAATGACCTCACTCATAGCTACTTTGCTACTATGGGGATTTTATTTGGCACAAGAGATCCCAGGCAGGATAAATCGGACAGAGAAATCATGGATTCTTACAAGCTGGTCTGTCAGTATGGATTGAATTTTCTGAATGCTTATTTGAAGGAGGATAAAGATGCTTTAGCCTTTATACAAGCAAAACCAGAATCGAATGGAATCGAGAATCGGTTGATCTCATTTGAGATGAGGAAGGGACCAAAAAAGGAATACAGCTTCGAGGATTTTAATGATTATGCTTCTGCAAATAATTACCAAAATCTGAAATCACTGTATGAGGAATCCAAAAGTAAACACCCGGAATTAATGATGCCCGAGGGCAAAATGAATTCCGTTGGATTACAGCTGGTTTTCAATCCTGAAACTTCACAAAAAGGAATAGATATGTTCCTCCTAGCACTTGAGCTTTATCCCGAATCTGCCAACCTCTATGATAGTCTGGCTGAAGGATATCTATTCATCGGTGAGAAGGAGAAAGCCATTCAGAATTTCGAAAAATCTCTGGAATTGTATCCTCAGAACACAAATGCCATTAAAAGGCTGAAACAGCTGAAAAAATAAAAGGGAGTTCAATTGCCTTGAACTCCCTCTTAGAATGGCAGCTTCTAATCAATTTCCAGCGAAGATATACGAGCATCCATTAGATTGAGCTCTTTCCAAAGCCCAGACTCCTGATGGAACGATTTGAATTCCAGGTAATACTCCCCCCTTCCATTCTTCATAGGCTTCGTTTGGATCTACACCCATTTGCTGAGCCTTTGCCCCGCTATAGACATTCAGAGCAAGATCGCAGACACAAAACATAGCCCCCCTGGATTGCATGTCTTTAATCCCCTGGATGATATCCATGGGCATATCACCTGATTGAGGTTCGTAAAAGGGGTTTCTCAAAGCAGGTTTTTGGGTCTGATTATCCATGACTTGGACCATTGCTCCAAGTTGATACTTCTCCCAAAGCTCCGATTTCAACGCGAATGGTACAGCCGAATGTCTCAAAACAGACATCGCTGTGATATCATCATCTGCTGAACCTGTCTGATTGTTTGATAGATAAAATGCCCAGTTCCAGATCACAGGAAAGCCATCATGGGGAGTTGAACCATCGAAAACAACTCGGTGAGATCCTTTTATTTTTTTAAACCATTCTTCAGACTCAGCAAACATCTCCGGCTTCTCCTTTGGGTTACCAAATGCAAAGACTGTTGGCATCATGCTGGCAATTCCTCCACCAGCTCCGGTAAGCATTAAAGTGTTCAAAAAATCTCTCCTTGAATTAGATTTTTGATTATTCATGTTAGTTAGATTTTGGGTTTAACAAATACTAATCCGGGTCTAAGACCCTGAAATTTGCCCTGTTGGGTAATGACGGGCAGAAACGAAAATTGTACAGTATTAAGAAATAGAGCAGTGTGCACTCCACCTGGAAAATCCCCACCCCTCCTCAGGGTAGATTCCTAAAAATCTGATTAGAAGTTAGGTTAATTGAAAGGTAGAAACAAATTTTATCTTCCTGATTTTCTGTGAGTTACACTAAATATTTCTTATTCCTTTTTGATAAAAAAATAACTAAATACTGCAAATAATCATGAAATAGATTTATTGAATATTATCTTTTGAGTAAAAATTCAAAAATTCACAAGCCATTCTGGCTATTTTGATGTTTCCGAAAAATAGGTCATATGCCTTATTTCTTCATTTGATCAATTTGAGAAGATTTATGAAAAATTATTTCATCATCAAATCATATTGGTCAAATGAAGAAGTTACTAGCCCTATTTGCATTTATAGCAATCAGTTTTTCAGTCTCAGCACAGGATAATGCCAGTGCAAGAGGAGGTGTTTCATTCTCCTCCTTCAATGATTTTAACCCTAAAAAGGACTTTCAGTGTGGCTATGATAAACCCCTCGAGAAGTCCACTAAAGCTGGCTTGGTAAAAGGTTCAATTCACTTTAAGGACATTACTAGTGGAGCTGTTCTTTTAGGAAAAGGTCAGGGCAGAGAAACTGTTACCGCATGGGCAGTCCTGGAAGGAATTAGTGATCAAACACTTCAGGAAATTTCAGATGAATTCGCGGCCAGTTTTCAAGCTAAGGTTGCGGCAATTTCAGGCTTAGAGCAAACCGAAAGTTCAGCTTTTACCGGAACAGCTGCTTATGCCAAAGTTGCAGAAAAGCCGGGTAAAACAGAAGATAATGGAAAGTTGGTTGGACAGGTCAAGGTGAAGACTGCAGAAAATATGGTCTATAAAAGGATGGACTATGTGAAATCACCTGGACCTATGAGTAAGATGGCTAAAGAAGCAGGGAGTGATGTCTACTCATATGATATAGTGGTTGATTTCGCAAGATTCGACATTGATGCAACACGATGGAAATCTGATGGATATGGGCCAGGGTATGATTTTATCAATACAAAAACCAGTTCTAATGTAATGCCTCAAATCTCAATTAGGCAAACAAATACTGCTGACCGAATGAAAATTGTAAACACCAATTTCACATTAGTGAACGAGAAGAAACAAATGGCCAATGTACTCTTGATGAAAAACTTATTCTACAATGAAAACTACGCTACAGAAATAGACTCCTATGACGGAGCATTCCCGGAAGCCATTAACAAGGGTATCTCCATAAATACAAGAAACACCGGGACTTTCGTAATCAAAGCTGATGAAGCCAAATACAAGGAAGTAGTGCTCAAAGCGCTGGATGCCTATTCTGATCTCTTGGTAGAATACATCATCGCGATGAGATAAGAACTCTAAAAAAAGAACAGAAGGCCCTCTATTACGAGGGCCTTCTTTTTATTCAAATTAATTTGATTTCATCTTTCGGGCTTCTTCAATCGTCATTTCTCGATCCCATTTCATGACCACCCCGGTACTGTCTTTGGCAATCTTAAAATAGGTTTCCATATCAGGTAAGAAAACTTGAGCACGCTTTATCTCAAGGCTGTCCAGATTTGCCACAGGCCAAACCCAATTTACATTGTCATCATCGGCAAATGTTTGTGTACCGTAGATCTGAGGTTCGCCTGAATACATTTTAAGTCTGTCAAGCATCGTCGCCCAGTCATCCGGATCTAAATGACCCTGATCCATCCTTTCCTTAACCAAAGGAAAATATTGGGTCATCATATCTTCAGGTGAATGCTGTAAAATAAGATAAATCGCATTATGAGCATCAGGATGAAGCTGCTCCTGCCATCCGCAGGATTCAAGATAAGATTGAAGAGTTTCCTGATTCTCTTTGTCTAGCTTTTCCATACTCATGGCCTTGGCAAAGAGCTTCATTTTCCCACTTCCATCTTTTTGGTATTGGGCAATTAATGGCATGATTTCCCTTCTAACTTCTTGTTCTTCATCGGCCATTAGAATAAGCTCTTCACTCATAGTTTCGAGGTCGCAATTAAGCTCCTGGGCACGGCAGGATGAAGACAATATCATCCCAGCCATAATGCATATTATGGTAGTTTTCATAAGTATAATTGGTTATTAGTCTCTGAATTCCAACAGATCGCCGGGTTGGCAATCCAGGGCTTTGCAAAGCGATTCCAGGGTATTAAACCGTACCCCTTTCGCCTTACCGGTTTTGAGAATGGACAGATTTGCTTCAGTGATTCCCAAGGCTTGGGCAAGGTCCTTTGACTTCATTTTTCGCCTGGCCATCATGACATCTATGTTTACAATTATCGCCATGATCAGATCATTAATTTACTATCTTCCAAAAGGCGATTTCCTTCCTTAAATATCTCAGCCAGGAGGTAACATGCCAGTGAGGCGATTCCATAACCCAGACCTATGGTCAAGGACATTTCAAAGCCATCCCCATTCGGCTTTAAATCAGGAATACTGATCAGAAGGGCCAGGAGAAACAGAAAACCCATTCTTTTAAAATTTGAAATATTACTACTCGTAAAAGTCTGTAGATTTTGAATTGAAGCGATCATTCTACTTCCTATTCTTAAAATGAGAAAGACGAGGATCATTTGAAGAAGCCTTTTTACAAAAATGAATTCGAGAAACCAGGCATTTAAATCTTCTGAAGATTTTGAAGGATAATTTTTAGTCGAAAAGGTGATTCCTTCAGAATCAATGGAAGGGCTCAACATGGCTAACAAATCAAATCCCAATATTGGGGACAATGCACCCAAAGCAAGCAAAACGATAAAAATCAGAATCAATATTTGCAGAACTCGAATGGTTACCTTGGCAAATCTAAGAATAGAGTTGTTCATAAATATTTAATTATACTGCAAGGAAATAAAATTTTATTGTTTTACAATAATTTATTGTTTCAATTTAATATTTACTCTTTCAGGTAATTTTTTTAAAGTCTTAATTCCATATCTTATTATCCTGATATTCAACTACATGCGAAAGACATCTCCACTAGCTACTTTTTTCTTCCTAAGCGCATCCCTTTTTCTAATAGCATGCTCAAAACCTGACCCGCCCAATGTCTTGATCATTATGGTAGATGATCTTCGGCCAGAGCTGAAATCATTTGGAGCAGATTATATTCATTCGCCCAATATTGATGCTTTGGCTTCAACAGGCATATCATTTGTCAACCATTTCGTGAATTCTCCGAGCTGCGGTCCTTCCAGATACACTTTTCTTATGGGTAAATATGGACCCGCTGGAAATAATGCCATCTTTCAAAGAGCCAATCACCAAAGTGATAGTAGCCATGTGGATCCAAGCCTGCCGGCTTGGTTTAAAGAACATGGCTACACCACAGCCTCCATCGGCAAAGTATCTCATCATCCGGGTGGTATGGGTGGAGAAAGATGGAATGATTCCAATCAGCTAGAAATGCCAAATTCCTGGGATATTAATCTAATGCCAGTGGGCGAATGGGAGGATCCTAGAGGCGCCATGCACGGGCTCGCCTATGGTGAAACCCGAATTGTTTCGAGCGAAATGGATGTGTTCCAATCGCTTGATGCAGAAGACACAGACTTTCCAGATGGCTTGATAAGTGAAGAAGCCACGAGCCAAATTCAAGCTTTGGCGGAAGCCAAAAATCCCTTCTTTCTGGCAGTTGGACTTATTAGACCTCATTTGCCTTTTGGCTCACCCGAGAAATACATGACTCATTATGAAAATGTCCAGCTCCCTCCTATTCAGCATCCTGCAAAACCAGAACATCGAAGTACCTGGCATGGATCAGGGGAATTCAGACAGTATAACCTCTGGGGGAAAGATCCTGTCACGGATCCAGCCTTTGCCAATGAGGTGAGAAGACATTATGCAGCTGCCGTGAGCTATGCAGATGCTCAGGTTGGAAAAATTTTGAGTGCTCTTGAAGAATCTGGAGAAGCCGAAAATACCATCGTCATTCTTTGGGGAGATCATGGCTGGCATTTGGGTGAACATGCCATTTGGGGAAAGCACAGTCTTTTTGATGAGGCACTCAGGTCCCCACTGATTATCCACTATCCAAGAATGGAACATCCCGGCAAAAAGTCGGAGGCATTTGTGGAAACACTTGATCTTTTTCCTACCCTCTGCGATTTGGCAGGTATCGATATTCCTGATTTTATCCAAGGTGTATCCTTAAGGGATAATCTTAGCGATCCAACGATTTCTGGACATCCGGTTTTTGGCTATAAGCCAAATGCCTATACTTTACGTGACGAGAGGCATCGAATTGTGCTCCATAAAGACGGATATCTAGAGTTATACGATCACCAGAGCTTTGAAAAAGAAACTCAGAACATTGCTGATTTACAACCTATCCTGATGGATTCATTGCTCAGAAAGCTTGAAGAAAAGATCAATATGGTTGAGACTTTTGATTAAATTCTGTCATGAATAAAAATCACAACATCACTGTTTTGGGAGCAGGCTTCATTGCAGGAGTCATTTCTTTTTGGTTTAACCCGTACAACGAAACTGTCCTCGCTGGAATATCAATTTGGCTCCTGGCAGCTATTTTGTCTTTTCTAGCAGCCTTACTTATGACTATTTTTTTAAAAAAGTCCAATTGGAAAATTGCCACGCTTGTGATAATAGGGGCAATGGTGGCTTACATAGGAAGAATCTTTTTTGACCTTTTACTGGATTCATCGAGCCATAATCTTTTCCCTCTTGAGCTACTTTTCGCATTGGCGGTGACCGCACCTTCGGCTTATGTTGGAAGTCATTTACGGAAGCTGATCTATAAGAAGTAGACTTAATCTTAAAATGCTTTGTATTAACCATTTGGATAAACCTTTGGTTAATTTGGTGAGAATTGCATTAATTTGATGATTTGAAACACCATCATCCTAATCAATGGCTTCAACCGAATCCCTAAACAATACTGAAAAAGATATCCTGGAAGCTGCGAAAAAGGTCTTCGTGGAAAAGGGATATTCCGGAGCTAGAATGCAAGCAATCGCCGATGAGGCAAACATCAATAAGGCAATGCTTCATTACTATTTCCGAAGCAAGGATGCTCTATTTGATAGAATAGTTGATGGGGCCGTAGAAATAATGGCGCGAGAATTCACTCCCGTTCTATCTTCCGAGGGTAGCGTCATGGAGAAGGTTGAAATGCTCATCGATGGATACACCAAAACCATCATAGAAAACCCATACATTCCAATTTTTGTCTTGAATGAACTATCTCAGAATGCAGATAAATATCAAGCTCGGCTGAAAAGTAAAATGGAAAAGACCCAATTCTTTTCTGGCTTCCTTTTCCAAATTGCCGAAGAACAGCAAAAGGGAATTCTAAAGCCCGTGGGAGTTGATCAATTCATTATCACGGTAATGTCCTTATTGGTTTTTCCATTTGTAGCAAGACCTGTATTTGAAAACATGTTAGGGTTGGAAAAGGGGCAATATTTCGAGATGATGGAAAATAGGAAGGCTCTCATCAAAGAAATAATCCATAGCAGCCTGGTAGAGAAGAAAAATATTTAACCACCCAGTTAAATTATTTGGTTGGATGAAATATTTTTTTGTTATTGCATTAACCATTTGGTTGAATAATATGGTTAATTAACTATTTTATGATATTTAACTACCTCAAAAAGAGATATTTAATTTACTCATTTCTAGTATTCAACTTTGTTTTAGCAGGAACGGACAGCATGGCCCAAATAGCCGAGCTCTCCCTTGTTGAAGCTCATAATCTCGCAGAACAAAACTACCCGCTTCTAAAAAAAACACCTCTTTTGGAGCAACTTCATGAAGCCAGTCTTGATGTTTTCTCCAAAAAGAGAGCTCCCACTTTGGAACTAAATAGCGTGGGTCAACTTCAGACCGAAAATATTAGCATAGGAGAAGAAATTCCTGACAATCCAAATGCTATCAGCTTGCCCCTAGAGACATTTAATACTTATCTGAGTTTCAATTATAACATATTAGACGGAGGCCTTACCAAGGCTCAGAAAGAATCAGAAATAAGTCAATATGAAATCAACCGACAGCAGCTGAATGTCGATTTGAGAAAAGTCAAGGATCAAGTTAATTCTCTATTCATAGGAATACTTCTTTTGCGTCAGCAAGAACTAATTCTAGCTACTTCAAGAAAAGATCTTGAATCCACTCTTGAAATTTTAAATGCCAGTTTTCAAAACGGCACAATACTCGAAAGTGAAGTCTCAAAAATTAAGGTAAGACAGCTGGAACTGGAATCTGAGTCGGAAGCTCTGGCCGAAGAAATTATGGCAAATTTGTCTACCTTATCAAAACTCATCGGTCAAGAGGTAACCACTGAAACCAGTCTCTTCCTTCCTGAGGTTGGTGAATACATCGATACAGAGCTGGATATTACCAGGCCAGAACAAAACCTTTTTGAAGCCCATAAATCTTATCTGGAGGCACAAAAAACTAGGATCAAATCCTCTAACTCTCCTACACTATCGCTTTTTGCACAAGGCGGTGTGGGATATCCAAACCCACTAAACTTCCCTGATATTTCTACTGCAACTTATGCATTGGGAGGACTGAGGCTCAGATGGAATCTTTTCAATTGGGGAGCAAATAAGAAAGAAAAAATCAAAATCGATTTACAACGAGCTCAGGTTGAAATAGATAAGGAAACTTTTGAATTCGAGATCGATAATCAAAGAGGAAAATTCATAAACTCCCTTCAAGCGCTTAACAAGCAAATCGAGAAGGATTACCAAATAGTAAACCTACAGGAATCCATCACCGAGCAGAGTGAAATTCAACTTAGAGAAGGGGTAATCAAAAGCAATGACTACATCCTTGAAGTGAACGCCGAACTCAAAGCGAAGCAGCAATTAGAGCTTCATCTTCTTCAAAAAAGAAAACTTCAAATCGATTATCTCACACTATTCGGAAAACTATGAAATTGATGAAATCGACACTTTTCATTCCAATAATTTCAATCACCCTTTCTAGCCTGACATCCTGCCAGTCAGAAGAAAAATCTGATGCTTATGGCAATTTTGAGGCAATCACCATCACAGTAGGGTCCGAGGGAACAGGAAAGCTTCTCGCCTTCGATATCAATGAAGGCCAGTCTATTAAATCCAATCAGATGGTGGGAATCATCGATACCAGCTCTCTCCATTTGGAAAAAATGGCCTTGATAGCGAGCCTTGAATCCATTGATGATAAACTTCAAGATGCATCACCAGACATTGCAATTCTCGTGGAACAAAAGGCAAATATCTCACGAGATCTGGATCGGACTCGCGCTCTATTCGAACAGAAGGCCGCCACTGAAAAACAGCTGGAAGACCTCGAAGGTCAGATGGAAGTCATCAATAGCCAGATCGAATCAACCAGGAAAAGGATAGGAGTAGCAAACCGAGGAATCCTATCTGAAAGAGCCCCACTAGAGGCTCAAATAAAAATTATAGAAGAGAAGATTCATAAAAGTAGAATTGTTAGCCCCATCGATGGAACAGTCCTGACCAAGGTCATGGAACCCGGAGAATTTGTTTCCTATGGAACTCCTCTTTTCAAAATTGCAGATTTATCAGAAATCAAATTAAGAGCCTACACCAGCGCTAATCTTTTACAGAAAACCAGTCTCAATAATGAAGTCAAAGTTTTAGTGGACGATGGAGAAGGTGGATTGAAAGAACTCTCTGGAAAGGTATTATGGATTTCAAGTGAAGCGGAATTCACCCCAAAGACTATTGAGACAAAAGAAGACCGAGTTAACCTGGTGTACGCCTTCGATGTGATGGTGAAAAATGATGGGTCTTTGAGAATTGGTATGCCAGCAGAAGTACGATTCTAAAGTAATTTACCTCAAATGCTACCCATCAAAATTGAAAATATCTCAAAAACCTTTGACGGAGTCAAGGCTCTGGATAACATCTCCTTTACAGTCGAAGAAGGTGAGCTTTTCGGACTTATAGGACCTGATGGTGCAGGAAAAACAACCCTATTTCGAATCCTAACTACTCTGCTGTTGGCTGACGAGGGAACTGCAGAGGTTCTTGGATTTGATGTAATTAAAAACTATAAAACAATCCGGAGTAAAGTTGGATACATGCCAGGTAAGTTTTCTCTTTATCAGGACCTATCAGTTGAAGAGAATTTAGATTTTTTCGCCACCATCTTCGGAACCAGTATTGAAGAGAATTACGATTTGATAGCCGATATCTATCGGCAGATCGAACCTTTCAAAAAACGATTAGCGGGGGATTTATCTGGAGGCATGAAGCAAAAACTGGCTCTTTCATGCGCTCTGATTCATAAACCAGATGTATTGTTTCTGGATGAGCCTACCACAGGAGTAGATGCAGTCAGCAGGAAAGAGTTTTGGGAAATGCTCCAAAGCCTAAAAGAGAAAGGTATAGCGATCCTGGTGAGTACTCCGTATATGGATGAAGCGAGTCTTTGTGATCGGATAGCCTTGATTCAGGAAGGCAAAATTTTGCAGACCGACAGTCCTCAGAATCTCATTACATCCTATCCTCACCCACTTTATTCAGTAAAAGCTCAGGACACCTATCAAACGCTGCAAACTTTGCGATTAGCTCCTTTTACCAGAAGCATTCTGCCCTTTGGAGACACCCTTCATTTGTCTACAAAACAAGGTGGGTCAATACAAGAGATAGAAGATTTTCTAAATGCGAAAAGCCAAAGCCAAATCGAAGTCAAACCCATAAAGGCCACAGTAGAAGATGTCTTTCTTAATCTCAGCAGTCCTCAAACCAAAGAATCCCCGTCATGAGCGAGTTGGTAATTGACGTAAATAATCTTACCAAGAAATTTAATGATTTTACAGCTGTGGATAGCATCTCCTTTTATGTGAAGAAGGGAGAAATCTTTGGGTTCTTGGGTGCAAATGGCGCAGGTAAAACCACGGCAATGCGGATGCTGACTGGACTTAGCAAACCTACCTCGGGGCAAGCTCTAGTCTTGGGATTGGATGTGAATTCCTCAGCTGATCGGATAAAAAAAGGAATAGGCTATATGAGCCAAAAATTCAGCCTTTATAATGACCTGACGGTCAAAGAGAATATCCGTTTCTATGGAGGAATATATGGACTGAGTAGAGCTCAGATAAAAAGTAAAACAGAGGAGATTCTGGAAGAATTGTCCTTAAAAGATGTGGCTAAAAAACTTGTCTCCGAGCTTCCTCTTGGATGGAAGCAGAGGTTATCCTTTGCGGTAGCCATGGTACATGACCCTGCAGTCGTTTTTCTGGATGAACCTACCGGTGGGGTGGACCCACATGTAAGAAGACAATTTTGGGAAACCATATATGAGCAAGCTTCCAGAGGTAAAACCATCTTCGTAACCACCCACTATATGGACGAAGCCGAGTATTGTGATAGATTGTCCATTATGGTAGATGGGAAAATTGGGGCGATGGGTACTCCTGGGGAATTAAAGGAGCACTACTCCACAGATACCATGGATGACGTATTTCTAAAACTTGTGAGATAAGATGAAAGTGACTTTGAACTTACTCCAAGCTACCCTTATGCTACTATCGGCTTTATCAGTTCTGACCTATGGTCCGCCGTTAGAAAAAACTCAGGAAGGTGAATTGACCGTCGAATTGGAAGGAATAAAAAAAGACAAAGGCCAAATCGTGTTTCTTCTTTTTGATCAATCGGATGGGTTTCCCAGAGAAGTCGACAAAGCAAAGGCCAAAGGAATCGTCTTGAATTTTGATGAAACCGCTTCTTACACTTTTAAAAATCTCAGTTATGGAACCTATTCTGTGGCGGTTTTCCAAGACCTAGATAAGAATCTAGAGATCGATTCTAATCTCATAGGCATGCCAAAAGAACCGGTTGGAGCTTCTAACATGAATTCCATGGGAAGACCAAACTTCGAAAAATGCTCTTTTGAACTTAAGGAAGCATCCCAAACCATAAGGCTACAATTCATCCTTCAATGAACATTCTAAAAGTCTATTGGGCATTCGTTAAAAAGGAATTCTTTCACATTCTACGTGATAAGAGAACCTTGCTAATCTTATTTGGTATGCCGATAGCTCAAGTGATGATTTTTGGTTACGCCGTGACCAACGAATTCAATGGCGCGAGCTTGGATATTTATGATCAGGCAAAGGATGAGTTAAGTGGTCAATTAATCCATCATCTGGAAAGCTCCGGGAACTTTAGAATAAATAGGATTCTAAACTCTCAGGAAGAAATAGAAGACGGATTTAAATCTGGGGAAACGAAACTGGTGGTAGTCATTCCAAAAGACTTTGCTTCAGACCTTAGTTCTTCTCAAGATGTTACCATTCAGTTACTGGCTGATGGCTCTGACCCAAATAATGCGAATACTCTTGTCCAATATGCATCGACAATGATTCGGGGCTTTGAATCCAAGTACCTGGGTAAAGAGAAAAGTCCTTTTCAAGTGGATGTTGAAACTCGAATGCTTTACAATCCACAACTAAAGAGTGCCCAAAACTTTGTTCCTGGTACCATTGCTCTAATTCTACTTATCATCTCTGCAATGATGACTTCCTTGACCATTGCCAAAGAAAAAGAAACAGGGACAATGGAAATTCTTCTGGTCTCTCCCCTTCCTCCTGCCCTTATCATTTTAGGCAAAGTAACCCCGTACGCACTTCTGGCCTTTCTTGACGCCATCTTAATTCTACTGATAGGATATTTTGTTTTTGAGGTACCCATTCTTGGTAGCCTGACCCTTTTACTTATTGTCTGCTTTCTTTATTTACTAGTTGCCTTATCACTCGGCACCCTTATTTCCACCGTTTCTAAAACACAGCAAGACGCCATGATGAGATCGCTCATGGGCCTCATGATGCCTTCCATGTTACTCTCAGGATTCATCTTCCCTCTCTCGAGCATGCCGTTCATCCTTCAGATCATTGGCTCGGCTGTTCCTGCCACTTATTTCATTGAAGTTCTAAAAGGAGTCATGCTTCGAGGAGTAGGACTTCAGTTTGTCTTCTGGGAGATTATTATTCTTATCGGGATGGGCGCTCTATTTCTGGGGTTCACCTACAAAAACTTCAAAATCAGGCTAGAATAGTATGAAAATTATAGGCTATCTCATTCAAAAAGAGTTCATCCAGATTCTCCGGAATAAGGCTATTCTACCGATGATGACGATCTTACCCATCATTCAGCTAATTGTCCTTAGCAATGCTGCGTCCAATGAGGTTAAGAACATAAATCTTGTAATAGTAGATCAGGATTTCTCTGAGTACTCCAGGCTCTTAACGAGCAAGGTCAACTCTAATGAACGATTTACCCTTAAGCTTGCTACTAATAATCAAAATGAGGCTATGGAGGCCATTCAGGCCAATGAAGCTGACATTATTTTAACCATACCCGCAAAATTTGAAAGGGACTTTCTCAAAGCTCAATCACCTGCCCTTCAAATTCTTGTTAATGCGATTAACGGCCAGCAGGCAACAGTTGGAGCCGGATATTTGACCAACATCATTGGCTCATTTAATCAAGATATTTCAAGTGAAATCATCCGAATTCCAGAAGGCCCTAGAATAGGCTCGATCAGTTTAGAATCCAGAAACTGGTACAATCCAGAAATCGAATACAGTCATTTCATGGCACCAGGTATCCTTGCGGAACTGACCGCGCTGCTAACCATAGTTCTTTCCGCTATGAATGTGGTTCGTGAAAGAGAATTAGGTACCATCGAGCAAATCAACGTCACACCTATTCAAAAATGGCAATTCATTTTAGGAAAGCTTGTCCCATTTCTATGTGTCGGGTTAGTGCTACTCACTGTCGGTCTAATCGCTAGCAAACTCATATTCGATATTCCCATGCTAGGTAATCTGGGAATCCTTTTTGGCTACGCCGTAATCAATCTAATTGCAGTTTTAGGGCTGGGGTTACTTATTTCAAATTTCGCGGATACCCAGCAGCAAGCCATTTTCGTCGCCTTTTTCTTCATCCTAATCTTCGTGTTGATGTGCGGATTATTCACACCCATCGACAGTATGCCGAAATGGGCTCAAATCCTTACCATACCAAATCCTTTGGCACATTTCATCTCTGTATCTAGAAAAGTACTAATGAAAGGAGGAGGATTATTAGATATCCGAAAGGAGATCATCTACACCATCTTTCTTGCTATAATTTTCAATTCCTTAGCAATCTGGAGCTATAAAAAGCAATCATAAACGTATCCCCCATGAAAAAACTATTCGTCGTCCTTGCTAAAATTATTGGAGTACTTCTGGCCGTTCTTCTTATCACTTATCTGGTTTTTTACATTAAATGGCACCTTGAATCATCTTCAAATATGAAACTTGCAGGAGTCGAAGCACCTGTTCTGAAGGTAGATAACCTGGAGTTCAGAGATTTGAATAAGAATGGTAAGCTTGATACCTATGAAGATTTCAGAAAGAATATCGATGATCGAATTGATGACCTAATTGGCCAAATGAGCTTAGAAGAGAAAGCTGGTTCCATGTTTATTCACATCGTTTTAGTTGGTGAAGAGGGAGGCCTCAATGAAATTCCATCCCTCAGTAATCCATTCTCCCTCCTTCTGGAAACTACATCGGCTCTGCTCCTTGCCAAAAACATGAACCATTTCAATGTGCTTTTGACTCCAAGTGCTAAAGAAACTGCGAGATGGAATAACAACATGCAGAAACTAGCCGAGCGTACCCGCTTAGGTATCCCGATTACCATTGCCTCTGACCCTAAGCATGGGAAAGGCTTCAATTTCGGAACATCCGTAGGAACCCGTTTCTTATCCAGATGGCCTTCTCAGTTGGGGATGGGAGCAACCAGAGATTCAGCATTGGTACATGAGTTTGGAGATATCGCGAGACAGGAATATCTGGCTTTAGGAATCCGACTTGCTCTTCACCCCATGGCTGATCTTGCCACAGAACCAAGATGGCCCAGAGTGAATGGGACATTTGGAGAAGATGCTGAGCTCGCGGCTAAACTTACCGAGGCATACGTTTTAGGCTTCCAAGGAGACTCCTTGACAAACCACAGCGTTGCCACCATGACCAAGCATTTTTCCGGAGGAGGTCCTCAAAAAGAAGGAAGAGATTCTCATTTCAAATCTGGAAGTGACAAAGCTTACCAAGGCGATAATTTTGCCTATCACTTGTATCCATTCGTGGAGGGAGGCCTCAAAGCAGGAACAGCTCAAATTATGCCTGATTACGGTATCCCGGTGGGACAGACAGATGAAGATGTGGCCTTTGCATACAACAAGGCTATCATCACGGATCTTTTGCGAGACTCATTAAAATTTGAAGGTGTGGTCTGTACAGATTGGGGGATCGTATCCGACATGCCCATAAAAGATGCTTCGGCATGGGGAGTTGAACATCTTACTGAAAAAGAGCGGATTAAGAAATTACTGGATGCAGGAAATGATATGATTGGTGGAGAGTCGAGGACAGATCTAATTGTGGAATTAGTGGAAGAAGGTAAAATAACTGAAGAAAGAATTCACACCTCTCTCAGAAGAATTTTAAGGGATAAATTCATTCTTGGCTTATTCGATAATCCATATGTAGATGAAGAGAACTTGGATATCGTAGGAAATCCAACCTTCGTGGAAAAAGGGAAAGAAGCACAAAGAAAAGCCTTGGTTCTATTAAAAAATGAAAATAGTTTTTTGCCCCTAGCAAAAAGCACCAAGGTGTACATCGAAGGAATGTCTGAGGATCTCAAAGATTCATACCCACAGATTGTAGGCACAATTGAAGAAGCTGATGTAATCATCAAAAAACTGCCAACCCCCTATTCCCCACCAAGTGCCACTTCCAATCTCATGGAGATGATGATTAAAGCGGGGCAGTTGGATTTTTCCGAAGAGGCAAAATCAGAAATTCTAACTCTATTTAACTCCAAACCTTCGATTGCTGTAATGGAAATGGATAGGCCTCCAGTTTTCCCTGAAATAAACGAGGCTAGTAAAGCGGTAATCGCAGACTTTGAATGTGAAGACGAAATTATTCTCGAACTCATTTTTGGCGAATTCAATCCCAGTGGAAAACTACCCATCGAGATTCCATCATCTATGGAGGCTGTAATTAACCAAAAAGAGGATGTCCCTTACGATTCAAAGGATCCATTGTATAGATTCGGACATGGCCTGAGCTACTCAAATTAATTGAGAGAAATCTTCTTTGGAACCACTTCTGTTGAAAATGGATTATTCTGTTGATTTGAACAATAATCCAAAACCGCAATGACCGTAATAAAAAATATCAAACCTCTTGGATTTCCTTGGGCGACCCAAGATCCTTTTCTTTTCTGTGCCTATCATCTGGATAATTATCCTGAGGGAAATGCCAACATGGGGCCTGATCAAGAGCTTTTGAGGGGAAGAAATATTGGACAGGACTTTCAAGGAAAAGATGGATGGAGCATGTATCATGGCTCAGACATACCTGGCTTTCCATACCATCCCCACCGAGGATTTGAAACCATCACTATTAATAAGCAGGGAGTAGTCGATCATTCCGATTCACTTGGAGCAGCTGGCAGATTTATGGAAGGCGATGTGCAATGGATGACAGCTGGCCGAGGTGTGCAACACTCAGAGATGTTCCCACTAGTCAATGAGGCTGAAGGCAATCCTTTGGAAATATTCCAAATCTGGTTAAACCTTCCTAGAGCTTCAAAAATGGTAGAAGCCCATTTCAAAATGCTTTGGAAAGAAGATATTCCCGTGATTCATCATGAGGATAATTCAGGCAAGAAAACGACCATTGAAGTCATCGCTGGAAAGATTGAAGATGTAGGAGCCCTTGACCCCACACCAAACTCATGGGCCTCGAATCCAGCAAATGGAGTGGGTGTATTTACCGTGAAAATGGAAGCCGGTGCGGAATGGACCCTGCCAGCAACTTTGGCTGAAGCCAATAGATCACTCTTCTTTTATCGAGGAGAGGATATTCAAATCGATGGTCGAAGGATTCAATCAGGAAGCATCATCGAAGCAAATGCTGATGCAGAGGTCACCATTACAAACGGAATGCAAGAAGCTTACTTCTTAATCCTTGAGGGGAAGCCAATAGGAGAACCAGTAGTTCAACATGGGCCTTTTGTAATGAACACAGTGGAAGAAATTCAGCAAACAATGCGGGAATATGGCCAGACCCAATTCGGAGGCTGGCCATGGGGAGAAAGAGAGGTAGCACATCCTAGAGACAAAGGACGGTTTGCCTTACATGCTGACGGCAGAGAGGAAATTAAATGATAAACTATATAAAAACCCGAGGTAGAAAATTTACCTCGGGTTTTTTGTTCTTATCAATTCGCTTGTTTGAAGGTGTAATACAAACCAACATTAAACATTGACATTGGGGACATATTAAAGTCGGCTCCGAAACTGGTATCTGTTTTTTCACCATTAGCCAATACTCCTATCCCATTGCCAGCTCGGCCTACGATTCCCCATCTTTCAGCAACGGCAAATGCGAATCCTGCATCCACAAAAGCCTCGAATAATGTGTTGCTGTTGCCTTCCATGGTAACAAAGTTAGGCCGAGCATTCGCACCTACGTAAAGGGAGAATCTATCCCCTACAGGCCACCACTTACGCAGGTAAAGATGAGGTGCGAAATTTGACATATCATTCTCATCACTGCTGTTATTCTCAAAGGTCAAAACAAGTCCCATTTGTAGGTCATCCTTTAACCAGGTACCTACTTCTGGTGCTACCTTCACATAGTTCTCTTCAAATCCAAAGCCGCCACCGATATACCAGCTACTTTGCTGAGAAAAAGCAATCGATACGAGGGTTACAAAAGCAAAAGTCAATACGAGTTTTTTCATAGTTATTTTGGTTGGGTCTTTTATAAAATAGTGATTTCCAGCTAAAAGGACCAATTCAAACCCCTCCTGCTTAGCGTTCAAAAAGAATTTTTGCTCCAGAAAATATGATTTAGGAAGAGGCATAGAATCCTGAATTTCGCAGCATTCAAATCTTGACTGACGGGTAAAATGATTAATTTAAATTCGTCAAATTCTCTTTTGCTAAAGGTTCACAGAAATGCCAAACCAAAAAATTACGGGACATTATATTACAGATCACTTGACCTCTGTAAAAGACGTAAATGAGGCTTTTGAGTCTCTTTTGGTTGGTAGTACATTTAATTGTATACCTATTGATGAAACCTTTTACAGTGAAGGCAAAGGAATTACAACCGAAGATTTTTTCATAGGTAATTTCATAACTCACCAAGCAGAAAGAATTTATATTGAGAATATGCAGGATTGCGTACTTTCAATGCCTAGATCCGGCAACTTTGAAATACGTGTTGGCAATGAAAAAATACGCGCCAAAGCCCAGACTACTGGTGGATTCCTTTCCGGGATTAAAAATGCTGACTACGTTGCGAAAACTAAGGTGATTAATGACTATCTAGTGATTATCCGTCAGGAAGATCTGAAGAAGATGATGGATAAGCAGTTTGGCATCAAAGGGTCGGCTGATGTTTTCCACGAGTTACGATTAGATTCAGAAAAGGTGAGAGCGCTATTCAATTATGTAGGTTCCACTATCAATCTGATGGAGACGTTTGATTCTTTGAGGGATTCTTTGATGGCAAAAATGAATATCAAGGAGATCTCCATGTTGATGGTAGCAGATATTCTTGGGGATATTCTTCAAAAAAAGCGTTTTCTGGACGAATCACCAGAGGAAAGATTAGTGATTAAAGCTGAGGAAATCATGGACTCCTTTTGTGAAGACATCAGCACCATTCAGGAAATTGCTGATAAAGTTTTTACAAGTCCTCGAAATCTTCAGCGGGCTTTTAAAAAGTACCGTGATTACACACCCATTCAATTTTTAAGAGGACGAAAACTTAACCGAGCCAATCTAATTTTTAAAGACGGGCATAATTCTGCTTCTGTCAAGGAGGTGGCTATTCAGGTCGGATTGTTTGATCTAAACAGATTTGGCAAATATTATTTTGAAGAATTTGGTGAGTACCCTTCTGAAACCTTAACTGTGCAATCCAAAGCATAATTTGTTGTTCAGATTAGCCATGGACCGTTATCTTTCTCTAATACCCTACTGTCGTTTTTCGCATATTCTTTGACGTGATCTGAATATATTTTACGGTCTGACCCACATATTACAGGATTTCAGATCATCCATTTTATTTAAATTCAAAGGTTAGAATTTCTTATATGAAACGATTAGCCCTTTTTCTTGGATTCTTATTCTTTATCCAACTCAATTCCTTTTCACAGGACAAACCGAATATCATTATTGTTTTCATGGATAATTTCGGTTGGGGTGAACCCGGTTTCAACGGAGGTGGTATCGTTCGTGGAACTGAAACTCCGAGAATGGATCAATTGGCATCAGAAGGGTTAAGATTGACTAATTTTAATATTGAGGTACAATGTACTCCCAGTCGTTCAGCTCTTATGACTGGTCGCTATGCCATCCGAAGTGGAAACGCTACAGTTCCCCTGGGAGAAGGTGTATACGGATTAGTGCAATGGGAATATACCATGGCCGAAATGCTGTCTGATGTGGGCTATGCAACGGGTATGTTTGGCAAATGGCATTTGGGAAGAACAGAAGGAAGGTTTCCTACCGATCAGGGTTTTGATGAGTGGTACGGGGTACCGAATTCTACAGATGAATCGGCATATAGCTCATCTCCTGGTTTTGAAAGTAGTGGTCTTCCTGAAACTTTTGTGATGGATGGAGTGAAGGGAAAAATACCAGAGAAAGTCAGACCATACCGTTTAGATTATCTACCCTTGATTGATCGTGATCTAACGGATAGAGCAAAACAATTTATGGCAAATAGTGTGGAAGCTGATAAACCATTCTTTTTGTACCTCCCCTATACTGCAACCCACTTCCCAACCATGCCCCATCCTGACTTTAAAGGTAAAACAGGCAATGGTGACTGGGCGGACTTGTTACTCCAGATTGACTCCTATTTAGGAGAGTTAATGGATCAGGTGGATGATTTAGAAATAAGAGAAAATACCATATTCATCTTTACAGCAGATAATGGTCCTGAGGCTTTAGGTTACGAGAGTACTAATATGACCGTGGAAGAATCAATTCAAGGATCTCCTGGCCCTTGGAGAAGTACCCTATTTACTAGCTATGAGGGTGCTTTGAGAGTACCATTTGCCATGCGATGGCCAGATAAAATCAAAGCCGGAACTACTAGTGATGAGATCGTACATGCTATGGATCTCTTCCCTACCCTTGCAAAGATAGTTGGTGGAACTGTTCCATCAGACCGGGTAATTGATGGAATTGATATGAGCGATTTCTTTTTGGGGAATTCCGAAAAATCCGGGAGAGATGGCTTTATAGTCTATATGGGGAATGACATTTTTGGAGTTAAATGGCGTAACTGGAAATTGCATTTCAAAGAGCAGGAAGGGTGGAATGGTGTATTAAACACCTATACGATGCCTCGGGTATATAACCTTTTGACTGATCCACAGGAAAGAAACAATGTTCTTTTCCCTAATACCTGGGTTCCAAAAGCAGCTCTTCCCCAATTACAAGAACATGTATTGTCATTACAGAAAAATCCTCCAATCAAAGCAGGACAAGTAGATCCATATACCCCTGAAAAAAATTGAGATAACCCAAAATCATTAGAATTAACCAATAACCCAATCAGATGAAAAACACCATAAATAATTTGATCCTCTTTGGCCTGATAGGCTTGGTGATAAGTTGTGCACCACCATCAGAACAAAGCAGCTCTTCTACATCGAGTGGTGAAATTGATCGAAGTGTACTTCCAATTCAGCCACCAGCTCAGGAGAAGGTGACCATTATGGACGCGCGAGATGTAGAAAAGCCCGAGACTTTTGAAATTAAAGCACCAGAAGGAGCACCAAATGTAGTAGTAGTACTTATTGACGATATCGGATTTGGAGCGACCAGTACCTTTGGAGGAGCCATAAACACTCCTACTTTTGACAGGCTTGCGAATAATGGGCTCCGATTCAATCGCTTCCATACCACTGCACTTTGCTCCCCAACTCGAGCAGCACTTCTGGCTGGAAGAAATCACCATAACGTGAATGTGGGTTCGGTAATGGAAGTGGCTACTGGATTCTACGGTAACCAGGGAATCAGACCCGATAATGCCAAGTATTTCGCGGAGACACTAAAATTGAATGGCTACAGCACAGCTGCTTTCGGAAAATGGCATGAGACGGCCACTTGGGAAGTTTCAGTTTCAGGACCTTATACCCGATGGCCGACGAATTCCGGTTTTGACAAATTCTACGGTTTCATAGGAGGTGAGACTAACCAATGGGAGCCAGTAATTTTTGACGGAGTCACTAAAGTTCCAAAGCCTGAAATGGACGATTATCATTTCACAACAGATATGACCAACGAGGCCATAGAGTGGGTGAAATTCCAACAAGCAATGACTCCGGATAAACCATTTATGATCTATTATGCCACCGGTGCCACCCATGCACCGCATCATGCACCAAAGGAGTGGATCGAGAAATACAAAGGCAAGTTTGATGACGGGTGGTTGAAATTAAGAGAAGAGACCTTTGCAAGGCAAAAAGAAATGGGCGTTATCCCTCAAAGTGCCCAATTAGCACCAATGCCTTCTGATATTAAGGATTGGGAATCCTTAAGTGAGAATGAAAAGAAACTCTTTGCCCTGCAGATGGAAACCTTCGCAGGTTTTGCAGAGCATACTGATACGGAAGTTGGAAGACTTGTTGATGCCATTGACGAGGTGGGAGAGCTGGAAAACACTCTCTTTATTTACATTATGGGCGATAATGGATCAAGTGCAGAAGGAGGTCTTGAAGGAACATTTAATGAGCTCATCCACCTAAATGGCTTATTCGAAGAGGAGACCATAGATGGTATGCTTGAATTTGCCGATGAATGGGGAGGACCAAATTCATTCCCTCACATGAGTGCTGCTTGGGCAGTAGCAACAGATGCACCGTTTAAGTGGACCAAGCAAATGGCCGCTGATTTTGGAGGAACACGAAATGGTATGGTTATGCATTGGCCGAATGGCTTTGATGCCAAAGGAGAAATCAGACAACAATGGCACCATGTAAATGATGTAGCCTCCACAGTTTTGGAGGCAGCAAATCTGCCTGCACCAAAATCAATCAATGGCGTTGAACAGATCCCAATGGATGGTGTGAGTATGCTTTATGCCACTGATAATGCCGACGCACAAGACCAGCACACCGTTCAGTACTTCGAGATGTTTGGAAACAGAGCCATCTATGCAGATGGTTGGTTAGCTCGAGTAGTCCATATGGTTCCTTGGATAGGCAAACCAGAAGCAGCTTTCGCGGATGAAAATTGGGAGCTTTATAACATTGAGGAAGATTTCAGTCTGGTAAATAACATAGCAGGCGAAAACCCTGAAAAACTTCAGGAAATGATCGATCTCTTTGAAAGTGAAGCTATCGCCAATAACGTCTATCCTCTTGATGATCGATTGTATGAACGCTTTAATGCTGCGATAGCCGGAAGACCAGATCTAATGGGTGATCGTAAAAGCCTCACTCTAGGTGAGGGTATGGTAGGAATACTCGAAAACACATTCCTGAATGTGAAAAATACTTCTAAAACTATTGTTGCAGATGTGACCGTAGGTAGAAGAGATAATGGAATAATTCTATGCCAGGGAGGAAAATTCGGTGGCTGGGCACTTTATATGGACAATGGTAAGCCAGCATATACCTATAATTATTTTGGTCTCACCAGATATACTATTGAAGCTCCAAATGCATTAAGTAATACCGATGCTGAAATAAAACTAGAGTTCGAATATGATGGTGGAGGTACTGGTAAAGGTGGTACCGCCAGAATATATGTTGATGGAAATCTCGTGGCAGAAGGAAGAGTAGACAAGACTCAACCTGCAGTATTCTCAGCGGATGAAACTGCAGATGTTGGCGTAGATGATGCAACTCAAGTTGCTGATTTGGTATTCCAAAACGCCGAAGACTCAGAATTTTCTGGTAAAATCCATACTGTAACGGTAAGTATACCAGAGAATTAAGATTAATTGAATTCAAGAATTAAATCGGGCGCTCCGAGTTCCCGATTTTTTCTTAAATCTCTGTGCACGTAACGCACTTGTCCAATCCGATGCAATAGGATAAACACTTTCCTGAAAAAAGAATTAAATTAAAAAATACCCAACCCTTATTCATGAAAAGGTTTTTAATAATTCTTGCAATTATCTCAATTTCAATTCCTGCATTAGCTCAAGATCAGAACACCGAGATCGCCAAAGCTGACACGGCTCAAAAAGCTTTAGGAGAGTACCCTTACATACTACCCATCTGGGGAGATAAGGCTTACGAAAGAGGAATCAAGCTTCCTTTACCCTTCGCTGCTTCTTTTGGTACGATTTACAATAAGCAGCCAATTATTTTAGAAAATTTCTCTATGGCTTTCACTCAAGGAGATGAAATCCCAGACTTCGATGCTCTGCAGCCTATATCTGATTTGATCGTATTTGGTCCTTCAGAAGGTCGGATTAATACCGCGTTTTTCAGGGTTGAATCCTGGATACTTCCTTTCCTCTCAGTAGGTGTTTATGGAGGAAAGGTATGGGGTGAGCAAACCATTACGTTGACCAGTCCAATTGAAATTAGTTCTGTTACAGAAATTGATGGACAATATTTCGGATTCAACGGGGTAGCTTTTGTTCCTATCGGACCATTGGTTTTCCAAGCGGATTACTCCTGGTCATGGACTACAAATAAAAGGCTGGATGAGCCTGTTTTGGTAAAGGTGAGTGGTATGCGATTGATTAAAAGATTTGTCAATAAGACTAATCCCTCAAAAACCCTCGCTATTTGGGGTGGAGCTCAATTTCAAAACTTAGCAAGCCAGACATCAGGAAAAATAGGCCTTGGTGAGGCACTCAACATTACCCCGGAGGATATTGCAGACCTGGATATGCGATGGGATGAATACACCATGAGCCCTGAATGGGATGCTCTCTCCCCTGCTGAGAAACTCAGACAGCAAGCAGCTTATAATCTTTTGAGAAACGGAATAGATCGGTTAGCCGATACCACCGTTCACTATAAGTTTGATAAAAGGCTGCAGTATGACTGGAATATGGTCCTTGGCGGGTCTTACACTTTCAATGATCATTGGCAGATAAGAGGGGAATATGGTTTTCTTCAGGAGAAACAATCTCTGATGTTCCAGTTTGTCTACAGCTTTGGCTTGTAAAAAAATCTATAGCCCGGATATTTTGTCCGGGCTTTTTCGTTTTCTCTTTTCTACTTTTCTCTTCAGATTTTTTAACTGCAACAATATTGCAAAAACTAAAAATTTGATTTAAAAAAAGGTCACAAAAGTGTATCATTGCAGAACGTTGCCCAACACCCTTGGTAAAATCACGGACCATCACAAAAGCAATGATTCGGATCACCCAATACCGAATTCTTTCGGGTAAGATCAACCAGCAATTTGGGATGAATTTTCATTCTGATTTCAGGTTTGATGATTGACTGATCCAAAAACCAAGTATAAATAATAACCTACCAGATGAAAAAAAGAATTCTCGTTCTACTCACCCTAGTAGTTTCCTTGCCATTAGGTCTTTTTGCCAATGAGGGCATGTGGTTCCTAATGCATATCGATCGCCTGAATCAGCGCGATATGGAAAAAATGGGCCTTCAGCTTACCGCTGAGGAAATTTACAGCATCAATAACCAAAGTTTAAAGGATGCTATTGTGCAGTTTAATGGCGGTTGTACGGCAAGTATCATCTCTAGCAGCGGATTGGTTTTGACCAATCATCACTGCGGATATAATGCCATTGCTGAGCTTTCTACAGCTGAAGAAAACCACTTGAATGATGGTTTTTGGGCTGCGTCGCAAAGCGAAGAGCTCAAGCCCGAAAGCCTGTATGTCAGATTCTTCGTGAGAATGGATGACGTATCTGAGCGAATCCTGGCTCAAGTAAATGACTCAATGTCTGAGAAAGAGCGGGAAGCTGCTATCAACAGAGAAATTGCCAAAATTCAGCAAGAGAATAATGAAGGTGGAAAGTATACCGTATCCGTCAGATCTTTCTATCAAGGCAATGAGTTTTACTACTTCGTTTATCAGGATTACACCGATGTGAGATTAGTAGGTACTCCGCCAAAAAGTGTAGGAAAATACGGTGGTGACACTGACAACTGGGAATGGCCAAGACATACCGGCGACTTCTCTCTTTTCAGAGTATACGCTGATGCCGAAGGAAATCCCGCTGCCTATTCTCAGGACAATGTTCCTTTGCAAGCAAAATATCATTTGCCAGTAAGTATCAATGGTGTTGAAGAAAATGACTTTGCGATGATCCTTGGATATCCTGGCAGAACCAATCGTTGGATGCCAGCTGAGGGAATCGAGCAGAATGTAAACTATGCATATCCCGCTTGGGTAGAAGGTTCAAAGCTCAGCATGGATGTGATGAAGAAGTACATGGATGAGGATGAGGCCATCAACTTAATGTATACCTCAAAGTATGCCAGCATCGCTAATTATTGGAAGAATCGAGGTGGTATGATCGAAGCCTTGACTGAACATGGTACGGCAGAAACCAAAAGAGAAATTGAAGAGAAATTCGATAAGTGGGCAAATAAGAAAAAGAACAAAGACACTTATGGAGATGTAATTTCTAACATCAATAATTATTACAGTCTAACGAATGAAAAGTCAAGGCATGATAACTATCTCTTGATGTTCCTTAACTCGAGTAAGTTTGCCATTCTTCCTTATCAGCTAGGCTCGGCCTTCTCGAACTACGCCAATTCAAATGAGGCAAAGCGCAAAGAATTGGAGCCTCGTCTAAGAGCCGCAATTGAAGCTTCTTACTCAGACTACCATCTACCGCTAGAAAAAGAGTTATTAGCTGAACAATTAAAGCTATACGCTACCAAATCTGGTTATACTATTCCTGAGGCGATTTCAGAAATTACCGGAAAGGAGAAATACTCCGAATATGTCAATGCAATGTTTGATCTATCCATGTTCTCTACTAAGGAGGCTGCTTTAGGATTTTTGCAGTATCCAAATTCGGCATTATTGGAAAATGATCCTCTTTTCAACCTTTCCAAAGAGCTTTTCGCAAAATATAGAGAGCAGCCTGAAGAGCTCACTCAGCCATTGAATGACTATCAAGCTTCTTACCGACTTCTGGTTGATGGCTTGCGCCAATCGGGCATCAGTAGAATCGAATACCCTGATGCTAACTCTACCCTAAGACTTACCTATGGAAAAGTAAGAGCATTACCAGAGGATCCTCGAAATGATGCTGAGGTGAATAATTACACCACCTTCAAAGGTATGGTCAAAAAGTATGTTCCAGGTGATGAAGAATTCGATATGCCAGAGGGAATGATTGAATTTTATGAAGAGAGGGATTTCGGTCGCTACGCAAATGACAAAGGAGAACTTTCCATCAATTTCTTGACCGATAATGATATTACAGGAGGTAACTCTGGTTCTCCAGTTCTTAATGGCAAAGGAGAATTAATTGGACTTGCGTTTGATGGAAATATCGAGGCAATGGCAGGAGATGTAATCTTCGACAATGAACTTCAGAGAACCATCAATGTCGACATCAGATACGTTCTTTGGTTGATCGATAAATACTCAAATGCTGGTCATATCATCGATGAATTAACAGTAGTTTCAGAATAAAATTTCTGAGTTGATTATTAGAAAAGCACTCCAAATATGGAGTGCTTTTTTTTTTACAAATCTAAATGAAATTTCATTTGAAAGATCTAGCAATCCTAATCCTACATTTCTTTTTCAAGGTCACCATTTTCTAGTGCCAAACCTTTCTTTCAATTTTATCGGAGGATTGTGTAGATTAAAAATCTAACCCACATTCAGATGAAAAAGAACCGCCGCGAATTCCTACAATCCAGTTTAGCTTTGGGGCTCACCCCCCTTCTTGGAACAGAAGCATTTGGAAGCCCTAGTGAAAAGAAAGATCAACCTGATAAGCTTAAAATTCTGATTCTTGGAGGAACAGGGTTCTTAGGTCCTCATCAGGTTTCCTATGCATTGGAACGAGGTCATGAGGTTTCTATTTTTACTAGAGGGAAAACCATACCAACAACACATCAAGAGCTTTTTTCCAAGGTTGAAAAATTAGTTGGAGACCGTGAAAATGATCTTGAAGCCTTAAAAAACAGGAAATGGGATGTGGTGATCGATAACTCAGGCCGTCGAACCAAATGGACCGAAGATTCTGCAAAGCTTCTCGTAGATAATGCGGGCTACTACATGTACACGTCTTCCATCAGCGTCTTCTACCCATACTATGGGGATGATTTTTCTGAGGATCGTGAAGTAGTCACAGAAATTCCTGCAGATGCCAATGAAAATCAGAAGGCAACCTATGAATATGGCGTTATGAAAGCTACCTCAGAATTGGCTGCAATCGATGCCTTTGGCGAAGATAGGTCCATAATCGTTAGACCAACATTAATTGTGGGACCTGGTGACAGAACGGATCGCTTTCCTTATTGGGTAGCAAGAATCGAGAAAGGTGGAGAGATAATTATTCCGGGAGCAAGTGATGAAGTCGTACAATACATCGATGTGAGAGATCTCGCAGAATGGATGATTAGGTTACTAGAGAACAAGGCCGCAGGGACCTACAATGGAGCGGGACCGGGCTTTGATATGAGTACGAATGCCTTTGTTCATGGAGTTCACGCCAGCTTTAATTCTCCTGTGAAATACACACAGATCGATGATATGTCCTTTTTACAGGAGAATGGAATTATAGGGATTCAGCCATGGGTGATCCAATTACCCGAATATGCGGGAATGTCGAGAGCTGATAACAAAAAGGCGATAGATACAGGTTTAACCTTCAGACCCCTATCTGAGACAGTTCAAGCAACCCATGAATGGTGGTATTCTGATGCAGTTGAAGAGGAAAGAAGAGATAATATTTTAAATGGCGATAGGTCCTTTATGAAAAGAGAAGCAGAGATTCTAGAAAAGTGGAGAGCTACATAAAACCCTGATTGTCAACCAGGATTTTAGCAAGAGTCCAAAACATTTTTTTTACCTTAAATAGATTTCAAAGAAAAACCATGAGACAAAGAGGACTCACGGTTGTCACTCGAATTCTCCCTGAAAAGGTTGACTCACTTAGGAAACTTTTAGATGAAATCGGAGAGGATATTAAGGATAACCGGGTGATAACTTTTACCTCGTTTAGGACTGTCCATTTTTTACGCTGGGTCATTTTAGACGAGACGATAGTTAGGAATACGAAAATTCCAGCTCAGCTGGTCCTTTCTACTAATTATGACGGACCACTTGATCCACATCTCGAGGATCTCTGTGGAAGCAATCTAGAAGGCCTTTTCAAGATATACAATCATTGTGAAGGTGTGCCAATGCTAAAGGATACCAAAAACCTCAGTCTTTATTTAAAGGAAAATAGAATTCCTATTCCGGCTTTTTACCGAGGAACTGTAGGTAGAACGGTAGATCAAATTCACAAGGAACAAAGCCTCTGGAACAGAATACAAGGAATTTTAGGAGGAAAAACATCAGGAGAACCTGCAGAAATAAAGTCTAAAATCATCAGTGACCTAAAAAAGGAACCTGAATTCAATTGGGCTTTCAATAAATATAAGCCTGAGCTTGTTCAGAGTACGAGAGTCGTTTTTGCGTTCCTAGGGGCCATTCTGACTCTTGCTATCGCACTGGTACTTCTTCCAATACTATTGGTCTGGTGGATTCTTATACGCGGATTGGAGAAAAGGGATAAAGAAGCTTTTATCGCCTCCAGACAAGACCCCTCCCAAATAGCGGGTTTCATGAAAAAGGAAGATTACAAGGTTCAAAATCAGCTGACCCATTTGGTGGAAATCAAACCAGGCATCATTCGCTTGAATACTTTGAAATTTGTGCTTTGGGCGATTAACCTCCTGGCTAAAATGTGGTACAATAAAGGAAATCTGGGAGGAATCCAATCCATTCATTTTGCACGATGGGTTATTATTGACGAGGGAAAGCGGCTGTTATTTTTTAGTAATTATGATGGAAGTTGGGAGTCCTATCTGGGAGAATTTGTTGATCGAGCCGCAGTTGGACTCACGGGTGTTTGGTCAAATACCGTGGGCTTTCCTCCGACCAAAAATTTAATTCGCCAGGGGGCGCGGCACTCGGCAGAATTCAAGGCTTGGGCTCGTGAAAAACAAATCCAAACTCAGGTATGGTACAGTGCTTACCCTACTTCTTCAATTAAAAATATCAACAACAACACCGCCATTCGTCAGGGACTGATTGAGGAATCAAGCCCAGAGGAAACGAGAGAATGGTTACAAAGAATGTAGGCATGGAACTTCAAGATATTCAAGGCATTCTCATTAGGTCTCATAAGGAATTATCGCATGCGAAGTATCTGTTAGGACACATTCAAAAGCCATCCAAGGCTAAATCCTGGCTTTCAAATACACTACCGAAGATCACAAATGGGTTATCCAAACCTGAAGACTTTAGGTTCCAGATTGCCTTTACGCATCCGGGAATTCAAAAGCTTTGGACCAAAGGAATGTATGGTTTTGGAGTAGAATTCGAGCAAGGAATGGCAACAGACTTCCGTAGTCGTGTGCTTGGAGACCTAGATGAAAGTGCACCTAAAAACTGGATCTGGGGTGGACCCAATAAGCCATCTGTGGATCTGCTTTTAATGGTTTTTGCAATCAATAAAGAAGGCCTCAATCAAAAATGTGAGGAAATAAAATTGAATTGGTCCGAATCTGGGATCGATCACTTGAAAAGTTTGGATGCGCCACCAAACCCGAAGGGGAAGGAGCATTTTGGTTTTGCCGATGGAATTTCACAGCCCACCATGCCAGGGCTCAGTAAGGCCGATATTGCTGAAAACACAGTCGCTCAGGGTGAATTCATCCTGGGTTATAAAAATGGCTACGATCAGCTCCCCCTTACTCCTTTGATCAAAAAGGAATATGATCCCCAAAATAAGCTTCCAGACGCCAAAGAAGAAGGTTTCCGGGATTTTGGGAAAAATGGATCCTATATGGTGTTCAGACAGCTAGAACAGAATGTGGAAGGCTTCTGGAATCAAGTCAAAGAAGGAACGAAACAAATCCAGAATGATAAATCCGATTGTATTTACACGGCCTCAAAAATGGTAGGAAGATGGCCTAATGGGAAGCCTATGACGCAGAACCCTGAAAATGAATCTCCTTTCAACCCTAAGGAAGATTATTTCCTCTATCTGGAAAATGACGATAAATCCGGTGATAAGTGCCCATTGGGTTCACATGTCAGAAGAACTAACCCTCGGGATGTGCTTCCGGACAATAAGGCCGAAGCCGCTATAAAAATTTCAAACCTTCATCGGATTCTTAGAAGAGGTCGTATTTATGGACCACCACTTCATGAAAGTTTTGAAGCAGAAAAAATAAAAGACACTGCAGATGATGGACAGAGTCGAGGGCTCCATTTCATTTGCTTCAATTCGAACATCGCCAGACAGTTTGAATTCATTCAACACATGTGGTGCAACAACACTAAGTTTGATGGACTCTACAATGATCCTGATCCTGTCCTTGGCATAAAGGACTATAGGGATAGATCAAAGGTTCATGATTTTACCATCCAAGCCAATCCAGTAAGGCAAAAAATTCATGGACTTTCTCGGCATGTCCAGGTAAAGGGAGGAGCATATTTTTTCATGCCAGGAATTAGGGCACTCAAATTTTTGACCCAAGAATGATGATTAGATTTAAACAATCGATGACCAGAGCTCTGCTTGCAATGGCGCGAACATTTACTCCAGTCTTGCGCTGGAAAAATAACACATTTGTATTTCGAGCCGAAGACGTAAAGGAAGTCTTGAATAGAAATCAGGATTTTACCATCGCTGAGATCAATGGTCCAAACATTGAGCGGCTTATCGGCCCCTACATCCTTGGAATGGACGATGGACCTCAATATCAACGAGACATTGGTATTTTAAGAGCCGCCACCAAACGAGAGGACGGTGAACGAATATCAAGCTTTGTTCGAAAAGAAGCTGTAGCTATAGTCGATAACCTTCCCAAAGAATTCGACCTGGTTCAAAGTTTTACTCGGCAGCTACCCTATTTACTTATTGCAGATTACTTTGGCACACCTGGACCAGACAGATCTTCTATGCTAAGATGGAATCGAAGTATTTTCTGGGATGTATTTCTGGATCTCAAGGATGAACCGGAAGTCCGGTCAGCAGCTTTGCGAAGCTCTTCCGAGATGGTTCCTTATATCAAGGAACAGATTAAGGAAAACAAGAACCGCGTCGCACAGGGTTTGGAGATAGAAGACAACATGCTCAATCGACTTATCAAAATGCAAGATGAGGATGTTCCTTCGTTTTCAGACGAGGAGATGGCAGGGAATTTTGCAGGAACCTTGATGGGTACTTTGGAACCGATTAACAAAGCATGTGTGTATATCTTGCAACAGTTTTTCTCTAGAAAAGAGATTCTCAAAAAAGCCATTCAGGCAGCTAAATCCGATGACACCCAGACCATGAAAGAATTGGCATTGGAAGCATTACGATTCCAACCGAATATGCCTGTACTAATGCGTTTTTCTAAAGAGGAGCAAGAGCTGGGAAAACGACGGATTCGTGCTGGACAAACTGTCTATGCCATGACCTACTCCGCGATGTTTGATCCTAGGCAGGTTGAACAGCCAAAGAGATTTCTTCCTGGCCGACCAGTGGAAGATATGATGTACTTGGGTTTCGGGCAGCATCGCTGTTTTGGTAATTACATAAACCTTGTTGCAATTCCTGAAATGCTGAATGTGCTACTAAAAATTGAAGGATTAAGACCTAAAGGAAAGGTCATAAAGGAAGGTCCATTTCCAGACCGATGGATATTCGAAAAGGACTAAGTATGGATGATTTTTTGGTAGTTAATCTTGACTCTTTTTGAAAAGGATTGCCAATACAATTTGCAATTCTAGGTAGAAAAAAGAAGATTCATCAAAATTTCAATAACCCAAAAGCTTGACCCAGGAAAAAATAAAATGGGGGATTGTTGGTCTAGGAAATATAGCCCATCAATTCTGTAAGGACCTTTCTCTCATTCAGGATGCCGAAATATATGCAGTGGCTTCCCGAGGGAAGGTAAAAGCACATCATTTCGCTACAATCCATAAGGCTTCAAAATCCTACGGATCCTACAAAGAGCTTTTTGAAGATCCTGATATAGATATCGTTTACATTGCCACCCCTCACTCCTCGCATAAGGAGCTAAGTATTCAGGCCATGAAGGAGGGAAAACATGTGATTTGCGAGAAGCCTTTAGCCATTAATGGCAAAGATGCTCAAGAAATGGTTGCTGTTTCTAAGGAAACGAATCGCTTTTTTATGGAGGCTTTTTGGTCCAGGTTTAACCCTTCCATCGAGGAAGTTTACCAAAAATCTCAAGAGGGGGAACTAGGAGATATAAAGTATATCCACGCCGATTTTGACTTTCATGTCTCTGAGCCAGTCAAAAGGTTGATTGATTTGGAATTGGGAGGTGGAGCGCTTTTAGATGTAGGAGTTTATCCTGTTTTCCTGTCCTATCTCTTTCTTGGAATGCCTGAAAAAATCCAGGCATCAGCTACGTTTTATGAGTCAGGAGCTGATGAGCAAACCTCAATCATCCTTCAATACACAAATGCTCAAGCAATTCTTCATTGTGGTTTCGCCTCAAATTCAGGAATGGAGGCAACAATCAGTGGGACAAAAGGAAGAGTTGTTTTAAACAGAATGTGGCATGAGACCCAATCTTATTCGCTGATTCAAAATGAAAATAAACAGGATTTTTCCAGACCTACTCTGGGAAAAGGCTATGCTCATGAAGCTATTGAATGCCATCAATGTCTCAGGGATGGAAAAATAGAAAGCGAAAAATGGTCACATCAGGATTCCATGAATTTGATGGCATTGGTGGATCGAGTGAAAAAAGAGATCGGGTTGGTATACCCACAAGACGAGGAGTAGAAATATGAAAAGAACTTTATTTGTTGCATTTGTAGTCTCACTGGGAGGCTTTTTATTCGGATTTGATGCTGGAATTATTTCAGGGGTTATGTCGTACGCAGGCCCTGAATTCAACCTTACCGACTTACAAACAGGCTGGGTGGTAAGTGCACCTTCCTTTGCTGCCATGTTTGCCATGCTAATCTCTGGGCGGTTAAGTGATTTCGTGGGTCGGAAGAATATTCTGATCGTGGTCGCTTTCCTCTATGCGGTTTCTGCATTGTGGTCAGCTTATGCAGGCTCCTATGAAGCACTGTATATCGCAAGAATGGTAGGTGGTTTGGCCTTTGGTGCTGCTCTGGTTTTAGCACCAACCTACATTGCGGAAATTTCCACGGCCAAAACGCGAGGAACTCTGGTAGCGGTTCAGCAGCTGAATATTGTACTCGGCTTCTTCGCTGCCTTCCTTAGTAATTACTACTTCAATAAGATCTTCTCTGGCGGTGAAAGCACATTTCTCACGGAGGAGAATGTATGGAGATGGATGCTGGGAGTAGAATTAGTTCCTGCTCTTCTCTATTTCGTTTTCATGTTTTTTGTTCCAAAAAGTCCAAGATGGCTATTCTCTAAAGACAGAGTTGAAGAAGCGAAAAAGGTACTGGTTCAAATGCATGGAGAAGAACATGCGCAAGAGGAAGCAACTTCCATCGCTGAGAGTATTCAGAATACTTCCAAAGAGAAGGTTAAGATCATGGAGCTCTTTAGCCCAGCCATGAAATTCGTGATTACTGTTGGGTTAATCCTGGGTATTCTACAGCAGATCACAGGTATCAATGCCATCTATTTTTACGCAACTTCTATTTTCAAACAGACAGGAATTGGAACTGATGCTGCCTTCTCATCTGGTGTTTTACTAAGTTTTACCACGGTGGTTTTCACCATTGTTTCTATGGCTCTAATCGATAGAATGGGAAGAAGACCATTGTTACTGGTGGGTATAGGTGGTATTGCTGTCAGCCTGATGCTTTGTGGATATGGATTCCAAAATGCCACCTACAATATCAGTCAGGAGGAATTAAATCAGTTGGAATTTGCGGAAGCATCTCAGCTCAGCCCTATCATAGATACAACCTTTGACTCCGACCTGGATTTCAAAAGAGCTGCCAAAGAAGCTTTGGGAGATCAGGTCTATGCAAGGAATGAGGGGGCTATCCTGGAGGTAGCAACCACCATGAATGCGACCCTCGTACTGGTGGGCATCCTAGGGTTTATTGCCTGCTTTGCCTTCTCTCTTGGACCAGTTATGTGGGTAATGCTATCGGAATTGTTCCCAAATAAATACAGGGGGCTAGCGATTGGATTCATCGGCTTTGTCAACAGTTTCGCCAGCTGGGTGGTGCAGCAAGTTTTCCCTTGGGAACTAAATAACCTGGGTAATGCCATGAGCTTCTTGATTTTTGGAGTGATTGCTGTAATGGGATTCTTTATCCTGCTTAGAATTCTACCCGAAACCAAAGGCAAATCTTTGGAAGAAATAGAGGCTGAATTAATCAAAGAATGAGTATTCAAAATCCGATTCTGAGAGGCTTCAATCCAGACCCATCCATCTGTCGGGTTGGAGATGACTACTACATCGCCACCTCCACATTTGAGTGGTTCCCAGGAGTTCAGATCCATCATTCCAGAGATCTTAAAAATTGGAAAGTCATCGCTCAGCCATTAAACAGGGTTTCTCAATTGGATATGAAAGGAGTTCCTGATTCCTGCGGAGTTTGGGCCCCCTGTCTCTCCCATCATGAAGGGACTTTTTACCTGGTTTATACCAATGTCAAGTCCTTTAATGGAGTGTGGAAAGACACCCCAAATTATGTGGTGACAACAGAAGAAATCAGAGGAGAATGGAGCGAACCTAGCTATCTGAATTCAGCCGGATTTGACGGATCCATGTTTCATGATACCAATGGAAAATCCTGGTTTGTCACCATGGTGGTAGACCATAGGAATGGGCTCTTTTTTGGTGGTATTGAGCTGCAAGAGTACTCCAAAGAAGAAAAAAAACTAGTCGGAGAAGTCCATTACCTGACCGAAGGAACAGAGCTTGGAAAAACTGAAGGCCCACATCTTTATCAAAAGAATGGCTACTATTATTTGCTTTTAGCCGAAGGTGGGACCGAATATGGTCATGCAGCTACAGTTCTTCGGTCAAAAGAAATTACCGGTCCATATGAATCTCATCCTGCTAACCCAATTTTAACATGCGCTGGACACCCTGAACATGGTATACAGAAATCAGGTCATGCATCCTTTGTTGAAACTCAGGATGGAGATTGGTATATCACCTTTTTGGTCGGAAGACCTTTGTCGCCTTTAGGTCGATGTACCTTGGGAAGGGAAACGGCTATTGAAGAATTGGTTTGGAAAGAGGATGGTTGGCCATATTTGAAGGAAGGAAGTATTCCAAGACTTGAGATTCCAGAAAGCAAACTTCCATCTGTTCCAAGGACAAAAGAAGAGACTTTGGTGGATTTTGGAGAGGAGCTCCCATTGGATTTTCAATCCTTAAGAATCCCCAAAGATGAGAGCTGGATTTCCCAAAAAGAGAGACCGGGGTTCCTCCGGCTTAAGGGAAAGGAATCGTTAAGCTCAACGCATAATCAGGCATTAATTGCTCGACGAGTACAAAGCTTTCATGTAGAAGCGTCCACCCTACTCGAGTTTTCTCCAAAGAAATTTCAACAAATGGCTGGTCTGGTTTTCTACTACAACACTGGACATTACCATTATTTGCACCTCACAACAAATGGAAGTGAAAACTTCCTCTCCATTGTCACCTCGGATAACTTCAGCCAAATCGAGCAGGAACCAATTTCAATCGGAAAAGAAACGAGGGTCTATTTAAAAGGAGAAATGAATCATGACAGGCTTCAGTTTTACTTTAGTCTGGATGGAGAAGGCTTTGCCGAAATTGGAAAAGAGCTCGATGCGAGCATCCTTTCTGATGACTATGTTCGGGATGGAGATCCGAGATATAGACCGGCTTTTACCGGCTGCTTTGTTGGTATATGCTGTCAGGATTTAGTCAGCAACTCTCATCATGCAGATTTTAAATGGTTTGAGTATAGGGAGCTTGGTTAGAAAGTTGGAGGGAAATTCTTATTATCCATTAGAAAACTAAACCCTTTGAAAATCCCCGAAGAAAAGTCAAAATCATTTAAATCAATGCATTGATGAAAATTCTCTCATTTATAATAGTCTGTTTATTCGCCATTTCATGTACAAACCAATATCAAAACATAGAAAACTCAATTGAGGACTACCAAATAATTCCAATACCTGCGACTTTAAAAGTGAAGAAGGGTCGCTTTGTTCTGAACTCAAATACAAAAATTAGTTATGGCGAAGGTTTGAACGGAGAGGCAGAATACCTTGCTGAATTATTGAGTCCATCCATTGGAGCGAGACTCATTGTTGATTCCCATGAGAGTCCAACTGGTGATATTAGGTTAGAACTAGACTCTTCCATTTCAAATAAGGAAGGTTATACCTTAAGGGTAGAACCTAACTCAGTTGTTATTCTTGGCAGTAGTCCAGCAGGCATATTTTACGGAATCCAATCATTGCGCCAATTACTGCCTGCAGAAATTGAGAATTCTCGGACAGAAATTTCTGAATTAACAATCCCATCAGTTGAGATTAATGATGAGCCCAGATACGCATACAGAGGCATGCATTTAGATGTGGGGCGACATTTTTTTCCAGTCGAGTCTGTCAAAAAATACCTCGATTTAATTGCAATGCATAAAATGAACACCTTTCATTGGCATTTAACAGAAGATCAAGGCTGGCGGATTGAAATAAAAAAATACCCAAGATTAACTGAAGTAGGCGCGTTCAGAAGTGGTACTGCCATTGGACTAGCAGGAACCAGAAATGCCCCTTATACCTATGATGATGTCGAATATGGAGGGTTTTACACCCAGGAAGAAATAAAGGAAGTTGTTTCCTATGCTGCCGCCAGACATATTACGGTGATCCCTGAAATTGAACTTCCAGGACATAGCTCGGCAGCTTTGGCTGCCTATCCGGAATTTGGCAATACTGGAGGCCCATACGAGGTAGCCAAAAGATGGGGAATTTTTAAGGAAACCTTTGCCCCAACTGAAGAAACTTTCGCCTTCCTGGAGGATGTATTAACCGAAGTAATGGATTTATTTCCCAGCGAGTATATCCATATCGGAGGAGATGAAGTATTAAAAGAAGAGTGGGAAGAAAGTTCCTACGCTCAGGAAGTAATCCGTAGAGAAAATCTCAAAAATGAAGATGAACTTCAGAGTTACTTTATCAGGCGAATAGAAAAATTCCTAAATGGCCATGGGAGAACCATAATTGGTTGGGATGAAATATTGGAAGGGGGTATTGCCCCAAATGCAACCATAATGTCTTGGAGAGGCATAGAAGGAGGTATAGCAGCAGCAAAACAGCAACACACGGTAATCATGACCCCAGGGACTCATTGTTACTTTGATTATTATCAGGTACCTGAGGAAGAGCAAGAGAATGAACCCCTGACAGGTAGTACCGAATTCACTACGGTAGAAAAAGTCTATTCCTATGAACCTACACCCTCAGAATTGAATGAAGAGGAAGCAAAGTACATCATTGGCGCACAAGGTAATGTCTGGACTGAATACATGCCTACCTGGGATATAGTGGAATACCGGGTTTTACCCAGAATGACCGCTCTTTCAGAAGTGGTCTGGTCATCCGAAAAGAACAAAGACTGGGAAGGTTTCCATAAACGCTTACAACATTTGGCAAAACGATATGATGAACTCGATTATAATTATGCAAAGCATAGCATAATTCAAACTCAATGAGCCAGAATCAAATAACTGAACTTTTCTAAATTAAACTCAGGTAAATAACTCTTTTTGGCAAATCCGGGCATTGGCAGGCTTACCAGTGGTAATGCTCAAAAATGTTTCGACTACATGGGATAAAGACTATGAAAATAATATCAACAAATATTGGGAAGCCCTTAAAATTCCTATGGAATGGCAAAGAAGAAACAACGGGGATTTATAAAAAACCAACAGGCGGACCCATTTATCTCACAAGAAATGATGTCGTCAATGATGAAATCTCCAACCGAATAAATCACGGAGGCTTCTATAAGGCCTGTTACTTGTTTTCCTCTGAACAATATCCTTACTGGAAAGAATTATACCCTCATCTCGATTGGAGTTGGGGCATGTTCGGAGAAAACCTTACAGTATCTGATTTTGACGAAAGAGAGGTATCTCTTGGAGAAATCTATAAAGTAGGAGAAGCTATAGTTCAAGTTTCCCAGTATAGGGAACCTTGCTATAAATTGGGATATAAATTTGGGACCCCTCGAGTAATAAAACAATTTATTGAGCACGGATTCGGGGGCACATATTTAAGTATCCTTGAAGAGGGCTATGTTGATATTAATGATGAATTCACCCTCATTGAAAAGCCTAAAGAGACTTTATCGGTCTATGAATTATTTAATTTAGTTTTTAGCAAGGAAAAGAATCAAGACCATCTTAAAATCGCAATTAATAGTAGAGCAATTCCCAGAAAAAAAAGAGTTCTACTCAGTCAATACATTGACTAATGCTAATATCATGGAGTTGGAATCAAGTAGCACTGGATCTACTCGGATTTACTAAGGCCATTGGCCAAAAGGTAAGCACAAACTCAAATTTCACAAGCAAGGGTTATACTCGAAATTTTCTAGACTCAATAAAATCAGACACATGAGAAAAAACTCTTTTTGGCAAACTTGGATAGTTGCTGTCTTACTCTTAGCGTTGCCCGCCATAGTCACAGCACAGGAAGCTGAACTCACACTTGATGATATCTTCGCCACTCCAAAACTTACAGGAACTCCCCCTTCCCGACCAGCCTGGGCACCAGACAGCAAGCACTTCGCCTTTTCCTGGAATGAGCCTGGAAATCCTGGCCGGGGCCTCTGGCTATCGACGAATGATGGTAAAGATGTTAGTCTTATTTCAGATGCATCATCAGAGTCAGTTCGTGATATAGTCTGGACTGATGAAAATACAATTGTTAGCCTCAGAGGTGACCATTTATGGCAGACATCGCTGAACCAAGAAGATGATTACGAATTCATGCCCGTAGAATCAGGTGCTCGTAACCTGTCCTTATCTCCAAGTGGCAAGCAAGCAGCTTATATAAAAAATGGTAACCTTTGGCTTGCCGACTTTGATTCTAAACAGAATCGACAGCTCACAGAGATCGGAATTACCAGTCTTTCGAGCTTAGCAAAAGGTCGCTACAGTCGAGCAGAACGTGAAATAGGTCCGGGCATCTGGAGCGGACCAACTTACAAGTGGTCCCCGGATGGCAAGACCATCGCACTTCATGTCGTGGACAGACGAGAGATGCGAAAGGTTCCCTTCCCAAATTATCTGGATGAGGAAACTGATCCCAACGAAGTGCGTCGAAGTTATCCAGGTGATCCAAACGAGATTCGGAAAGTTGGTCTCCTGGATGTAGATAGTGGGAACATCACCTATCTCGATTTGCCAGACCCAGACTCCAACCAGGTCATTGATTTCAACTGGTCGCCAGAGGGTGCGCTATTGGTAGATATTGCAAACGACACAGCGGTTGAACGTAAGCTCTTTGTAATTGCCCCTGGAGAAAGTCAATTGGGAGAAATCTGGCGAGGTGTACGAGAGAGTCGCATGTACACGTCATTTGGGTCTACCTGGCATCCAGACGAGAATAAGGTCATTTTCTTAAGTGATATGGCTGATCGTTATGGTCTCTATATGATCGATGCCTCCCCCTCAAAAGATCGTCCGAAGCTCTTGACAGACCCATCCTACGATGTACTGTCCTCCCCGGTATTGGCTGGTGATGCACTGTTCTATTCTGGAAACGGGGTTAATCCCTACGAGCAACATGTATATCGGCTGAAATTATCAGGAGGTGATCCCGAGCAGGTTACAACTCTGGCTGGGCAGAACTCAGGCTACCCATCACCGGATGGGAAACATCTGGCCTTTATGCATAGTAATGACACCTCACCGCCAGAGCTTTATGTAGTCAGCAGAGAGGGTGGTGATGCAACACCAATAACTCACTCACCCTTGCCTTCCTTTACCCAACGAAGCTGGGCAGCTGCAGAATATGTGAGTTTCCCAAGTCTCGTAGATGACTATACGCTGCATGCTCGAATTATTAAACCAACCCAAATGGAGCCCGGTAAAAAGTACCCAGTGCTGTTTGGGCCTGTATATTCGAATACCGCGAGAAACCGATGGGCCGGTAATTACAGCTTGGTACAACAGCTATTAGTCAAGAAGGGATACATTATTGTACAAGTAGATTCGCGAGGTAGCAATGGCTATGGCCGGGCATTCCGGGAGGAGTTCTTACTTGGTTTTGCTGATCAAGACATTGAGGATTATGCAAGTGCCGTCGCCTACATGGAGTCATTGGATTTTGTAGATCCGGATCGCATCGGTATCTGGGGTAGCAGTTATGGAGGAACACTCTCTGTTTACTCGCTCTTGATGAAACCGGGTTTATTCCAGGTGGGTGTGGCTGCAGCAGCGGCTGTGGATCCGCTGTTCTTTGGTACGGATGACGTGGCGATAGTTCGTACTCCGCAGACACATCCAGAAGTATTCGAAAGGAAAGCAATGAAGTATGCTTCAAATCTGGAGGATAAACTTCTATTTATCCATGGTATGCAGGACCATGTGGTCCCCTTTAAGACTACGGCCACATTAGCTGAGGAGCTGATCAAACAGGGCAAGGACTTCGACTTTGCCTTTGCCCCGGGCGCTACTCATGGTTGGAGTCGGGAGCGGAATTACGATCGCTACCTATTTGGCAAACTGATTGAATACTTTGACCGACACTTAGGTGTTCCTTCCAATTAGATGTTGGCCGTAGATTGATAAAGTTACTAGTTCCCATTAGATAATTTAGACTTAAGTTCATAGTTTCAAAAAGTGAGTGTTATACAAAGTTGTAATGCATTAAAATGAAAATCAGACTAGCCATATTATTTTCAATTTTTATTCTAATCGGTTGTAGTAATACGGGAATGAAAATAACTGACCATTACAAAGTTTACGATTATGTTGAATTTGATTATAACGGTAATTATATCGACGCTGAAAATGTATTGATGTGTAAGCTAGCCAGTTCGAATGACCCTTTTATAACAGATGTTATTAATGTCCAATGGAACGACTCAATAATTATCACAGAAACGGATCATGGATATTTTGTTGTAGAATCTAATTCATATGGACTTTGCTGCAGTTGTGGAAATGAAACAATTGGACCATTAAGCGAAAATGAATTGATAGATTATAAAACTAAAACTGATTTCAAACTAAATAATGAAAAGAGTATTAAACAAAAACGCATTACAACAAGGCCTAAAGCGGATTGACTCACTTGCCGTAGCCAGAACCTTAGCAAGCTAACCCCCTATATCCTACGAATCTTTTTATACCCTTAGGTTCACATCTCTTCTTATCTTGAATTTCAGATCCATAAATTTAGGATCTACATATCCCCAGATTCAGATGAAAAGACTATTCACCCCAATAATCCTTCTCTTTATAATTTTCAGTTGCACAGCTCCAAAAGAAGAAGTGACTGAAGAAAGGGTCGAAAGAGTACTTCAGAAGTTCGAGCCTAAACATCAGGTGCTTCTATTCGTTGGTCAGGAGCTAGAAGCTGTGGGAGGACTGGAAGAATACAGCGATGGCTATCTGGATCATTTCCCAAAACCTGCTGGCTGGACTTCATATACCAATATCAATCCGGGTGAAGAATCCTTTGGTAGGATCCAAGAAGGCTTGGATGGTCTTTGGGAAACCCATGATTGGGGAGATAATGATTACAACGCCAGCCTTCAAGCATCAAGCCCCAGCTATGACAATATGGCTTTGGCCATAGGACTGCAATTCGTCAATCATGAAGAGAAAGTGGCTAATGGAACTCATGATGAGTATATCTATCGACTTGCTGATTTTCTGAAATCATTGGGAGAGCGCCCGGTATTTTTACGGATTGCCTATGAGTTTGATGGGGAACCCTGGAACCATTACGAGAAGGAACCAACCATCAAAGCTTATCAGCGCATGGTGGATATTCTTCGAAAGGAAGGGGTAACTAATACAGCTTATGTTTGGCAGTCAACAGGCTTCATGTCTCCCAACCCTGGGGATTTGGAGTCCTGGTATCCGGGAGATGAGTATGTGGATTGGTTGGGCTACTCATTCTTTAATCGCTGGGAGGATCAGATGATGATTGAATTCGCACGAGAAAAAGGCAAGCCTGTTTTTATAGCAGAAGCCACTCCTACTATTTCTGCACCCGATGCCAAAACTACTGGGAATACTTTGGAGACTCAATTGAGTAATCCCGAACAGGCAGAAGAAGCCTGGCAAAAATGGTTCATTCCTTTCTTCAAAACCATTGATGAAAATCGGGATGTCATCAAGGCGGTGCATTATATCAACTGCCATTGGGATTCTCACCCCATGTGGTTCGACAATCCTACCTTTAAACGAATCGATGCAAGGCTGCAATTGAGTGAGGAAATTTCGAGCCGATGGCTGATTGAAACCAATAGCGATAAGTTTATCCTCTCCTCGCCTGACTTGTATGATATTTTATACCATAACAGGTGAGTATTTTATAGGAATCAATTTTAAAAACCTCAAAACCATGAATTTATGAACTGGTACAATGAACCTTCTTCCTGGAAAGCTTCTGGGCAAAGTCTGGAGATGTTCGTAACTCCACAATCGGATTACTGGAGAAAAACGCATTATGGTTTTACGGTGGACGATGGTCCATTTTATTACACCACTCGGGGAGGAGAATTTGAGGTAAGCCTGAAAATCACGGGAGACTATAAGACCCGCTATGACCAGATGGGATTAATGCTCCGAGTCAATGAAAGGCATTGGATAAAAACAGGAATAGAGTTCGTAGATGACAAGTATAATTACAGCACTGTTGTTACCAATAAGAGGAGTAATTGGAGCTTGATAGAACTATCTGAAGCACCAAAATCTATTTGGATAAAGGCGACTCGGAGATTGGATTCTGTGGAGATATTCTATTCTCTTGACGGAATCAACTATTCCTTAAGCAACCTTTGTCATCTGAAAGAAAACACCGAAGTACAAGTAGGGATGATGGCTGCAAGCCCAAATGGACAAGGTTTTAGGGCGGTTTTCGAAGAATTCGAAATCAGGCATTTACCTGATCAGAGAAGATTGGAATGGTTAGCAAACCAGTAGGTCAATCGATTCCAACTCCAAAGATTGGATTTTGAATCTTAGGTAAATACAGGCATCTTATGAAACCAATGCCTATTTTTTAAGTATGAATGGATCATTAAACCCAACCATCGGCTCTGATCGAATTCAGTCTCTGGATTTACTCAGGGGTTTTGCATTACTCGGTATTCTCATCATGAATATTCAGAGCTTTTCCATGCCCGGAGCTGCTTATCTGAACCCGATGAATTACGGAGACATGACTGGTTCGAATAAGTGGGTTTGGATACTAGGGCACGTCTTTGCTGATCAAAAATTCATGGCCATCTTCTCCATGCTCTATGGAGCCGGGGTGATATTGGTGACCCAAAATGCAGAAAAGAAGTTCGGTAAATCTGCAGGCCTTCATTACCGCAGAACCTTTTGGCTTTTAGTGATCGGGTTGATTCATGCTCATCTCATCTGGTACGGTGACATTCTGGTGACTTATGCGCTATGTGCCCTCTTCGTTTATCTCTTTAGAAATGTAAGGCCAAGCCGGCTTTTGACCATAGGCATTGGTTTCATTTCCATCCATTCCCTGCTCTATCTCTTGCTCGGCTGGAGCACACCGTATAGATCAGAAGAAGCCTCAGCGGATGCAATTGCGGCTTGGACCCCGAGTTTGGACTCCATTAATGCCAACATTGAGGCAATCACAGGGAGCCTGAGCGAACAAATCTCCTATAATTCCCAGGAAGCGTTGATGCTGGAAACCTTCGTCTTCCTTACCTATTTTATGTGGAGAGCTGGAGGACTAATGTTGGTAGGAATGGCCTTATATAAATGGGGAATTCTGACCGCGTCAAAGAGCAAAACATTCTATCTCAGAGGATGGATCCTCAGCTGGGGCATTGGCTTACCCATCGTGATTTATGGAGTGATAAGAAATTTTGCTGAAGATTTCTCCTTCGAATTTTCTATGTTTCTAGGTTCCCAATTCAATTACTGGGGCAGTCTATTTATTGCCTTTGGGTATATCTGTATGATCATGCTATTAGCAAAGTCTAATTCCATGTTAGCATTCAAATCCAGATTGGCGGCCATCGGCCAAATGGCTTTAACCAATTACCTATCACAATCCATTATTTGTGTCCTCATTTTTTACGGAGTTGGCTTTGGCCTATTTGGCCAAATAGAGCGAACGGGACAAATTCTAATCACTTTTGCCATCTGGCTAGTGCAGTTCCTGTGGTCCAAACCATGGCTAAGTAAATACAGGTTTGGTCCGGCCGAATGGCTCTGGAGATCCTTAACCTATATGAAGAAGCAGCCTTTCAAACGGTAAAGGCTTCGATTTACTATTCTCCATTTACTCATAAATTTGTTTTACGAGTTTTAATATAACATATATGAGAACCCCAATGATCACCCCGGAAGGGATGGAAAAACTCAAGGAAGAACTGGATCATCTTTGGAGAATTAAAAGGCCGGAAACTACCGCCAAAGTTTCATGGGCGGCTAGTCTGGGAGACCGATCAGAGAATGCCGATTACCATTACAACAAAAAGCGACTTCGCGAAATCGATAAGCGTCTACTTTATTTAAGGCGATGTATCGAGAATTTTAAGGTGATCACTTACCATCCTCATCAGGAAGGGAAGGTCATGTTTGGCGCCTGGGTAGAAATAGAAAACCAAAATGGCTTAAAAAAGCGTCTGAGGATAGTTGGCTATGAAGAACTAATCGGAAGAAAAGATGTGATCTCGATTGACTCACCGATTGCCCAGGCCCTCCTGAAAAAGGAAGTGGGTGATGAAGTTTTGGTCAAAACTCCAGCAGCAAGTTTCACCTGGAAGATTCATAAAATCGAGTACGAAAAATGATTTTACCTTAGACTGTTCAAAACCTGAAGACATGAAAGCCATAAACTTCCCTTTTGTCATACTCTTGTTCATTTGTCTGATTTTGGCTTCTGATACCTTTGCCCAAACAGAAGCTGGGATAGACACCATTATCAACGAATTCAAGTCACAAGTAGAACAGGATGTAGCTTCTGATAAAAACAAGGGAAGTATATCCATCACCATTCTAAAAGGAGAGCAAACCCTATATTCAGGTGCCTATGGCCACGCGGATTACCCAAATGGTATCGAGGCGGATTCCAATAAAATTTACCGAACTGGGTCCATTTCAAAAACCTTCACCGCATTCCTGATGATGCAACTGCTGGATGAAGGAATCATAGAACTCGATGAGCCTGTCGAAAAATACCTACCTGAAATAGTAGGGCTTAAAGGATATTCAGATTCCACGAAAATTACCTTTCACCATCTGGCCAGTCATACCTCGGGTTTGATTCGTGAACCAAAACTAAGAAATGCTGCCTCTGGGCCAATTGATGGATGGGAAGAGAAAATTTTGGAATCTATTCCCAAAACAAGCTTTCAAACAGGAATGGATGTAGCCTACAGCTATTCGAATATTGGTTTTGGGATTTTGGGCCTTGCCCTTTCAAGAGCGGCAGACAAACCCTTTATGCAATTGGTTGAAGAAAAAATCTTCGAGCCACTAGGATTAGAGAATACTTATTGGATAGTTCCTGAAGAAAAAATGCCTGAATTAGCAGTGGGAATGATGAGCAATGGAAAAGGCAAAATCTCCAAGCAGGCAGCTGAAGAACATCTGGGGCGAGGCTACAAAGTCCCCAATGGTGGGGTTTACTCTACTCCAGAGGATCTCAAGAAATTTATGAACGCCATCATGGGCTATGGAAACATCCTTTCTTCTGAATCCCAAATAGCCATGGTGAGCTCACATACTCCCGAAGACAAATACGGTTATGGGCTTTCTCTTTTTGAAGACGAAATTATTTCCACTGCAGGTCATGGCGGATCAGTTGCCGGCTATACTTGCTACATGGCTTATGATAAGGAAAGTGAGTTTGGAGTAATCGTCATGCGGAATTACAACGAAGGCAATACCAATCTAGGAAGAGGAACCTTAGATTTGATCAAAGCGCTCAAAGAGAACTAGTTTTAAATTCAAGTCTCCGATCAAAAAAAAGTATGAATACAAATAAAGGGTTACTCACTATGGATGATGTTCCAAAGAGTCTTGGGATATTATGGATTCTCGCTTACCTGGTGATTCACTTCCTTTGGCAATTTGTGCCACTCAACTTTTTCATACTCCGGGTATTTTTCCTCGCGGCTGTGGCTGGATATCTGATCTTTAAGGGCGTAGGAAAGGATGTGTTGATCTATTTTTTTGGTCCCAATAAAGATCCCAAAAGTCTTCTGTCCACATTTCTCGTTTTCATTATTCCCCTGTTAATTCTTAGGGTCATATCAAGGGGATATTTCTCAGGAATCATTGAACCTTCATTTGTGAACATACTCAATGAGGCGATTATTCCACCGGTCAATGAAGAAATCGTCTTCCGTGCCTTGTTCCTCAGTATTTTAATAGTTCAGTTTAAAGGAAAAGCATTTTTCCCCATTGTGTTAAGCACCTTCATTTTTGTGATCATTCATAATGGCATCGGTGTTCCTGGGATCATCAATCTAAGTGTGTCTGGAGCCTTGTATGGGTTAGCCTACCTTCGTTCGGGAAGCGTATTTGTTCCTATAGTCCTTCATATGATATGGAATGGCTTAAGCTTTTTACCTCCCCTATTTCAGTTTAGCTGATGCCTAAGTCATAGCTGAAAGGAATGGTAGCCAAATCAGCCCTTGTCCTTCATATTTGGTAAATTAGATGTGCAGATACCTCCTTGGTAGCAATTCGAAAAGTGCGGATTAATCAGATGTCCATTAAGTATATCATCAGTTTCTGTATAGCATTCTGTGCCCAGATCACTATACTTCAGGCTTGTCAGATTTGTGTTCCTTATCCAACCAAATCAATGGCTGATTGGATTCTTGAAGCCAAAACTGTGGTCCTTGCAAAGGAGTCTGCGACCAGACCTTTCACTTTTGAAGCCCATACCGCACTTAAAGGTTACATACCTTCTCCAGATGGAATTGACATAATTCTGAACAGAAGCCTTCACCAGATACTCGATGCAGATAGGGAGAAAAATGTGGTTTTAATATTCGGGGGTGAAGAAGGTGAAGAAAAGTGGCTCCCGGTAGGTATGGGGGAACATGAAATTGAGGCTCTCACCCGAAATATCCTTAAGAATTCTTCGGCTTGGGAGAATGACCCTAAAAAAAGACTGGACTTCTTCGTTGGGTTAATTCGTCATGAAAACATGACCATCAGGGAGCTCGCTTACCTGGAAATCGGGAGCGCACCCTATAGCGACATTCGTGAATTACAAGGAGTGCTTCCAAGAAATGAAATATATGATTTCATCCAAAACTTCCGGTATATTGAGTGGCATGCTTTACATATCCTGCTGCTCGGGCTCAGTGATGACCCTAGGGATACAGAGTTCATCCGTAATGCCTTTAGAGGTGCCGCTAGATTTGGAACTCACACCAGATTAGCCGCTTGGACTACTGCCTACATCGAAATGAATCCCATTGAAGCGATGAGGGCAATATCAGCGAACTATTTCTCCGACCCTCTGCGGAGGGAAAAAGAACTTCACTCAGTTATCCAGGCAATTTCCGTACACGGTCAGGAGAGTAACACTAAAATGAGGGACCAATTCGTCAAGGAGTACGAGACCCTGTTGACATATCATCCTGACATGGCCGCTCTGGTGGTAAAGGATCTTATGGTTTGGAAACGTTATGAATTAGAGGATCAGGTTAGGGAGATTTTACAAAGCTCCACCACTACTCAGTATAATCTTTCTGCATTAATGCTCAGAAACTACGTGGAGGCTGCAGAAAATGCTAACGAACAAAGTAGTACCCCAGACTAAATCAGCCAGGCAAATAACTCAGATCAACTGTAAGTTATTTGCCATGAGTATGGCTTCACTGATATTATTTACTTCAAGCTTCTCGTAGATTTTCCTTCTATGAAATTTTACAGTATCGGGAGAGATAAAGACTTTCTCGCCAATATCACCAATGCTGTATCCGCGAAGTGAAAACTGCAGAATTTCCTTCTCCCGCTCCGATAGTTCAATTTGGTCAAGATTCCTCCAACAGTCATTCTTTAAATCATACTCGAACATCTCATTGTGACCATTTTTCCTCACAATGATATTTCCTGAACCCTGATTCGTTGAGAGCGACACCATACAAAGTGCCTTCCACAACTTTCCTTTTTCCGTCAAAAACATTGGAGTTAGGACCTGATTAATCAAAATGTTTTTGCCTTCATTGGTTCTCAAATGAAAGTCGTAGGCAATGGAATATAAGTTTCGATCTTCCTGGGGAACTCTGTCATAAAATGCAAAGCCGATTTCATTGATTTTGAGAAGAAGGTTTAAGTCATCCTCCGGAACATATTTGAAATAAAATTCATACCCCATTTCCAAGACTTCCTCTGGGGAATGTCCATTTAGAAATAAGGGGTTATTCGATACATATTCGAATCCTTTCTTTTCATAATCAATGACATAAATACTCTGATTTGAAGTCCTGGAGAAAGCCTCCACCACTTTCAAGTAGTTTTCAGTTTGCTTTTTATCCTCGGAAGTTAATTTCCTAACCGTATTATTATTCGAGAAAAAAGAATTGATATCACTCATGTCTTTTATTAGCTGATCTACAATCAATTTTTTAAAACTACACTGGAGTGTAGCCTTTCATTTCTTCCTGCTTCCGAATTTTAGGATGTCATTAGAATTAAGGGAAGATGAAAGAAATATACTTAATAAGAATGGTTTGCGTGGGGATAATGTTTTTCTCAAGCCCGGTCTTACTAGCTCAGGATCAGAAAAGCGAATCCAATTCTTTTGAATACATCCTCGATTCTATCCACTCGGAATTCATGGAGGAGGAAAAGGCTATCAAAATCTATCTTCCTGAGGGTTACTCAGAGGAAAAAGTGTACCCTGTGATTTACACACTGGATGCTGAATGGATGTTTGAACCAACGACCACTGAGGTCAAAAAACTAGCCGATTTTGACGTGATTCCAGAATGTATCGTAGTAGGACTTTTTCATGAAAGCAGGGATAAGGATTTAGGTACTGATTGGAGCGAAGGAACTTTCGATAAGAACGGATTGGCCTTCTACCACTACCTGAGTGAGGAATTAATCCCTCAGATCGATGCAAGGTATTCTACCTCTGGATTCAACACCCTGGTCGGCCATTCAAACGGAGCAACCTTTTCTACCCATGTAATGATAGAAGAGGACCAGCCTTTTGGAGGTTTTGTGGCATTGAGTCAAAATCTTTTTGGAAGCCAAAAAAATAAATACTCCGAGTTTCTAAAGCAGTCAAGGGATGAAACCTTGTTTTATTTTGTGGCCTCCGGCCAAAGAGACCCACTAGATAGGTTAGAATCTGGATTAGCTTTAGACAGCCTATTTAAGACCAATTCAAATGAAGGGATAATTACTCAGCACAAAATCTATGATGCTGATCACGATGGAATAGCAGCCTTAGGATTGGGTGATGGTCTGGTTCATGTCTTCTCTAAATACAAGCGATACAATGCCGAAAATTACGAGCTAATGGATGAGCTGATGGCAAAGGGTGTCAGTGCCTATGAATTCATAGAAAATCATGCTAGAAAACTAAACCAACTTTATGGCATTGACTATGAAATCAAGCAGAGCGACATCGGATTTATGGATGGAATGGCGCAAACCACAGAAGAGCTTGAGTCCTTAGAAAAATTTGAAATCGAGCATCTCGGGAAATCTGAGGATTTCTATTCATCCTATGCCCAGTCCTACGAATACATTAAAAACTATGACAAGGCATTGGCTTACTGGAAGCGCTATCTGGAAATAAATGAATCCACCGTAAGTCACCCATTCTATTTCAAGAGAACCATCCAGCTTCTTTATAGCAAGATGAATCAACCGCTTGATGCCATTCGTTTTGCCCTGGAATGGAAGGAAAAGAAAAACGAGCTTGCCCCCTATTTTAACTATTGGATAGCTGTGATTGCGAGAGCAGAAAAAATAGAAACTAAGACAGGCTTATCCTCCATTAAGGAATACATCGCGAATTATGACGAGGAATATCCTTTCGATTTGGCTCAGGCCAAAGAAATAGAAAATGACCTTTCCACAGAATGATACGCTGATTCCTTAATCCCAATCCCAAACACCATGAGAAAAGCATTACAAATACTTCAGTTCACGACTACCATCACCCTTTCCATTGTTCTTTTGGTGATCGTGGTTTTGAGGCTGACCAGATATTCCGACCAACTATTATACAAGACCAATGGAAGTGAATATTCGAAATTTGAGTCTGACTTAAATTTCGAAGAATTCACTTTCCAGGTCGAGGACAGTGTCACACTTCATGGGGTTCTTTTTAAACCAGACTCCACAGAGGCTATCGCAACCATCTTTCATTTTTCAGGCAAGGGAATGCACCTGATGTCTTCTATCCAAAAGTCTTATAAGCCCCTTCTCGAGCAAGGATTTCAAGTCTTTTGCTATGAAAGGAGAGATTTTGGAATGTCGAATGGGGAAGCAGATAACTCCCTGGTCATTCAAGAGGATGCCTTATTTGTTTTCGATGAGTTTCTGAAATACCAAGACATTAGCGCTAAGCCTCTGATCATCTGGGGTCAATCCTTAGGTGGGGCCTTCGCCACCATGATTGCCAGCGAAAGACAGGATTCGGTCGATGGGCTGATTCTTGAAGGAACCTTCAGTTCCTTTCCAGACATAGGAAAGGTCTATGCTGGAGCATTAAACCTGGAGAACTTTAAGTGGATCATTCCTCTGATCATGAATGATGATTTCCCCGCCGAGAAAAGCATAAAGAGTCTCACCATTCCCACGACCATCATCCATAGTAAAACTGATGATCAGGTCCCCTACTACCTTGGAGAAAAGCTTTTTCAGGCTGCCAATAAAGAAAATACCAAGTACTGGCCCATAGAAAGCAAGCACATCATGGGGATCTATGATTATGAGGAAGAATATCTGGCCGAGTTCTTCGAAATGCTTCAGGGAAAACAGAATAATCTCAGCTCAGAAGATTAAGCACTTTTAGGATCAATTAAATTTTTAAGCGAACTTAATGGAGTTCCCATTAGCCTGCCGATATGAAGGGCTAATAGGAACTTTTGATCATTTATATGAAATATAAACGCCACTGAGTGGAGTATAAATAAAAGTTGTAAGCCATTCAATTTGAAAACGAAGAGTCTTATAAATGAAATACCCTTTTTTAATCCTTTCTGTATTAATAATTAGTTCATGCACTTTCAAGAAGAATCATAAAAATGAATCTTCAGCCCAAATGAAGCCAAGTGAAACTATCCTGCGCTTATCTGATGATCAGGTTGACTTAATTCACAATTTTCCAGATACTTTAATTACAGGAGAGAAAGTAATAGCAGAAATAGAATCGAAGAATAGAGATTGGCAAATTATCAGTTCATTTATATACTGCCCTATCGGTGAAAATGACACATTCAAGGTTTCTAAAAGTACTGAACTTGAATGCTTAGAATTACCAGTGGAGAATCATAAAACTCAAATTGAATTTACCACTAATGGGATCGGAGATAAATATTTTGGTTTGGTAACTATTGTTTTAGAAAATTCTGAAATGATGAGAAAAGCAACAGAACTCGAATTCTATTATTATTTAAGACCAAAAGATGTCTTACAACAATAGCTATACGCAATGCTGCTGCTAGGGTACAAAAGCTTCTCTGCTTCTACCCCATAGGGTTGCGCCTTGCTTTTGAAAATGTACAAATTAAAAGCAAATCACAGCTTTGGCTACCGAACGTTATTAATTGAAAAGGAAATGAAACTGAAGGTGACAGACGTCGATTACGCTCCCAATGAACTTTACGAGCAAACACCTTTTGAAATAAAATTACTCAGGGAAATCCCTGGAAATGATAGGCCAGATTATTGGCTCGGGGAATTGAGTAATGAAATAAAATGGATAAAAGATAACCATGAAGTCAATGTGACTCATGTAGTTGTTGCTGCAAGGTGGGTTGAGACCGCGATTCAAACTAATGCTTCGAATTTACCTATTGGTATTTCTTATGTAACAGACTTGTCTGTTTTGCAAGACAAAAAACTTGATTTTGAAAAATGTGTTTATGTCGCAATTGGAATTTCCCATGAAACCGAAGGCGATTCCGAGATAAAGGAACGAAGAGGGATTTTATCTGGAATAATTGGTAAGTTGTTTGGAAAAGGAATTTAAGACAAAGCACAACATAGGCTAAAAACCTAACCTACCCACCATACCATTTTACGACGTTTTAGCCCAATTCTTAGCCTTAATCCAAAAATTGAGAGTTCACACCGCAGCAGTAAGGTACTGAGTTCAAAAATCCCCCTATCTTCCCATAATTACCCTCTTCAATAATGCTTTACGCCTATACCATTCTCTACGTTCCAGACGTTGAATCTACTCTCAGTTTCTATACCAAAGCATTTGGATTCGAGCAGAAGTTTATTACTCCTGAAAAGGACTATGGTGAATTGATTTCTGGAGGAACCACTATTGCATTTGGATCCATAGAACTTGGGAAATCGAATTTTAAAAAGGGTTTTCAGGAGATGAGTTTAAATAAGAAACCTTTTGGAATAGAATTGGCTTTGACCACCGAAACTATCGAAAAAGATTTCCAGCGAGCTCTTGACCATGGAGCCACTTTATACTCTGCTGTAGAGGAAAAGCCATGGGGTCAAAAAGTGGGATACCTTCGTGATCTCAATGGATGTCTGATCGAAGTTTGCACACCGATCAAGAACTAGAATATGGCTGAAAAGACGCTTAATGACCTTACCCGAGAGGATTGGAATAGATTATTTCCGATCGAACTAGTCAATCATAATCCTGATTGGCAAGCCATCTTCGAAAAGGAAAAGCAGCTAATTCTGGATCATGTTGATAATTCCTATCTGTTAAAGATAGAGCACTTCGGCAGCACTTCCATTCCCGCTATCAAGTCGAAACCTTACATCGATTTGATCATTGAAATTCCCAGAGAATGTCTGTTTGATGAAGAGCTCATTTCTCAGTTTGAGAAGATAGGATACGCACATTTTGTGGTGCCGGAAAGAGAAGGAATAGATGCTTATTCTTCCTTTGGGAAAGGGTATCGATTAGATGGAGTGAAGGAACAGGTTTTTCATATCCACATGTGCCCCGCCAATAACTACATGTGGAGACAAGTGGCTTTTCGTGATTATTTAAATAGCAATCCGCAGAGAGCGAAAGAATATGAGGAGCTAAAACTCAAACTCATCACACGATATTCAAATGATCGAGGTGCGTATGTCAATGGAAAGTCCGGTTTCGTGAATGAGACCCTTGAGATGATCGAAAGAGAAATGGCTTAAGCCAAAACCAGTTTCCTGCTTCCACTTATCAAAACATTACATCTTCAATTGTAATTAATAATTTTTCTCAAGTAATTAATACTTAATTAAAATTATTGATAAAGTTTGAAGCTATGACTTTTGGATCCAGACCAATTTACCTACTCCTTTTTGCACTTTTAGTTCTCAGTTGCTCCTCCCCTTCCCAAGAAACCAAAGAACCAACCCAAGAAAAGCAATATGCTAATCCTGACCCGGTCATCATGGCCTATTATGTTCCGGAAAGGAATTTTGAGCCAGCGGAAATCCCGGTGGAAAAACTTACGCATATCATCTTCTCCTTCACCAAGGTGATCGATGGAGAAATGAAATTTAGAAATCCTGAAAACTTTGGGCCGAAGCTTGAAGCTTTGGTAGCGCAAAAAGATAGAAACCCAGACCTGAAGGTGATGATCGCCTGTGGTGGATGGGGTGCCGATGGCTTTTCTGATATGGCTCTCACCGAGGAAAGCCGCAGCAAGTTTATCGCCAGTGCAAGGGATTTTATAGAAAAATATAGTCTGGATGGAATGGATATGGACTGGGAGTATCCGGGAATATCTGGTGCCGGGACTATGGCAAGACCTGAGGATAAGGGAAATTTCACTGCACTGATGAAAGGATTGCGAGAGATGCTGGATAGCTTCGATCAACCTAAAGTTCTGACTTTCGCTTCGGCTGGCTGGAAAAGGTATTTTGACTTTGTGGAGATGGACGAGGTTATGAAATACGCTGACTTTACAAATGTGATGACCTACGATCAGGTTTCTGGAAATTCCATTTACACGGGGCATCACACTCCACTTGGCCTGATGAAAAGTGTGGATTATCAGGGCACGCCTTTTCAGTCAAATATGGATTCTCTTTTTCAGGCAGGTGGAATTCAGGATTCAGACCCTCGATCCGCGGAGAAAATCGTGGATTTTCTCATTGAAAGAGGTGTGGATCCAAATCAAATTGTGATCGGTAGCGCCTTTTATGGTCGAGTTTGGGGTGGAGTCCCACCAGAGAATAATGGCCTATTCCAATTGAGCGAGCGGATGCACATCGGTTGGATGGCATATCATCGCATCCGAGCTGATTATGAGCAGGACAGCAAGTTTGAGAGATTTTGGGACGAAAATGCACAAGCTCCCTATCTCTACAATGCTGATGACAGTCTTTTTGTCTCGTATGATGACACGGTTTCTGTGGCCTTGAAGACTCAATACACCATGGAAAAAGGGTTGGGAGGAATTATGTTTTGGGAGCTGGGTAACGACACCAAGGAAAGCGGGAGCTTGCTCGATGCGATCTACAAAACGGCAAATAAATAAGACGGTCTCATCGCTCTAGAATCTCTTCTCAGAATCGACTGAATTTTAGATTCCACATTCTTCATTTTACGCTCTCAATTCATACCTTTGCCACTTATTGAAATTCAACCTCACCATTCATCAAATGGCCAATAAAAAAATCCAATCAGCCTTAATTTCTGTCTTCTATAAGGACAATCTGGAACCCATCATTGCTTTGCTTAAAAAGCATGGTGTAAAGATCTATTCTACCGGAGGAACTCAGAAGTTCATTGAAGAGCAAGGAGTAGAAGTGATACCCGTGGAAGAGCTTACGAGCTATCCTTCGATTTTCGGTGGTCGGGTAAAGACGCTTCATCCTAAGGTATTTGGTGGGATTTTGTACAGAAGAGAAAATGAAGGGGACGTTTCCCAGGCGGTTGAATATGATATTCCAGCCATTGACCTGGTAATCGTGGACCTGTATCCATTTGAGGAGACGGTTGCTTCCGGTGCATCCGAGGCTGATATCATTGAGAAGATCGATATTGGAGGTATTTCTCTTATTCGTGCTGCCGCCAAAAATTTTAAAGATGTTACCATCATTGCTTCCAAAGACCAGTATGGGGAGCTTGAGGCAAAGCTTACTGAGCAAAATGGTGAGACCACACTAGCGGATCGAAAGTACTTTGCAGCGCACTCATTCCAGGTGTCTTCAAACTACGATACCCATATTTTCAATTACTTCAATCAGACGGAAGAGATTCCTGCACTGAAAGTTTCGGAAAGCAAAGCAAAGAGCCTGCGATATGGTGAAAACCCTCATCAGGCAGCTCATTTCTATGGAGATCTCGAAAATCTTTTTGATCAGCTGAATGGAAAAGAGCTTTCTTATAATAATCTGGTAGATATTGACGCGGCTGTTAATCTAATCGCTGAATTCGATGGTGAAACTGCCTTTGCCATTCTAAAGCACACGAATGCTTGTGGATGCGCAACAGCTGATTCTGTGAAAGAGGCTTACTTAAAAGCCTTTGCTGCTGATACCGTTTCTGCTTTTGGAGGAGTTTTGGTCACCAACCAAACTGTGGATAAAGCCGCTGCTGAAGAAATGCATTCTTTGTTCTTTGAGGTTTTGATTGCTCCTGATTTCACAGAGGATGCTCTGGAGGTATTGAAAGGAAAGAAAAATCGAATTTTGCTGAAGCAAAAAATGAATCTGCCTGGCACCAAAATGATCAAGACTCTTTTGAACGGAGTGATCGAGCAGGACAAAGATTTGACCACGGAGAGCAAAGAAGATTTCAAGTTAGTGACTACTGCCGCGCCCACAGAATCAGAAATGAATGCTCTTGTGTTTGCTGCTAAAGTTTGTAAGCATACGAAATCAAATACCATCGTTTTGAGCAACGAATCTCAGCTTTTCGCTTCTGGCGTTGGACAGACTTCAAGAGTGGATGCACTTCGTCAGGCCATCATTAAGGCCAGGGAATTTGGTTTTGACTTGAAAGGAGCTGTAATGGCATCAGATGCGTTCTTCCCATTCCCTGACTGCGTAGAGATCGCTAGTGAAGCTGGAATCACTGCCGTGGTTCAGCCAGGAGGATCTATTAAGGATCAATTGAGCATTGATTGTTGTAATGACAATGGAATGAGCATGGTCATGACAGGAGTTAGACACTTTAAGCATTAATATAAATCGCTAAAAATCTTAAAGACCTCCTGATGAAAATTAGGGGGTCTTTTTGGTTAAACTATGTTGAGAACCTCAATACCTTTCTTTAAGCCACAGGAATCAACTATTTTGCAAATACAAACACCTTTAAAACCAAGTCTTCGTAAACATCTGGAGCACCTTAAAAAATGAAACCCAATCAACTCAAATTACACAACACGCTTTCTCGGAAGAAGGAAGATTTTGAACCCTTGAGTGCCCCATTTGTGGGAATGTATGTTTGTGGGCCAACGGTTTATGGTGATGCTCATTTAGGTCATGCCAGACCTGCGATCACTTTTGATACGGTGAATCGATATCTGACTCACTTGGGGTACAAAGTGCGGTATGTAAGGAATATTACTGATGTGGGACACCTTCAGGGCGATGCTGACGAAGGAGAAGATAAAATTGCCAAGAAGGCAAAGCTGGAGAAGCTGGAGCCTATGGAGGTTGCGCAGCAGTATACTGATAGCTACCATAGAGATATGGAAGCCCTGAACACCTGGAAACCAAGCATTGAACCTAGAGCTACAGGTCATATCCCAGAGCAGATTGAATTGGTGGAGAAAATTCTGGAAGAAGGATTGGGATACGAGGTGAATGGCTCAGTCTATTTTGATGTCACCAAATACAATGAAAAGACGGCTTATGGTAAGCTTTCCGGAAGAGTTTTGGATGAACTCATGAGTGGAAGTCGGGATCTGGATGGTCAGGGTGAGAAGAGAAACCCCGTGGATTTTGCCCTTTGGAAAAATGCCGCGCCTGAACATCTAATGAAGTGGGATTCCCCATGGGGAATGGGCTTCCCGGGCTGGCACCTGGAGTGTACTGCTATGAGTACAAAATATCTGGGTAAGCAATTCGATATTCACGGAGGTGGAATGGACCTCATGTTCCCGCACCATGAATGTGAAATCGCCCAGGGCAATGCTTGCAACCATGAGGATCCTGCGAAGTACTGGATGCATAACAACATGATCACCATCAATGGTCAGAAAATGGGTAAATCCCTAGGGAATTTCATTACCCTTCAAGAGCTTTTCCAGGGTAAGCATGACTTACTGGAACAGCCTTATAGTCCCATGACCATTCGGTTCTTCATTCTTACAGCTCACTACCGATCTACTCTTGATTTCTCAAATGAGGCTCTACAGGCTGCTCAAAAGGGATTCAAGAAAATGATGAACGGACTTAGGATTGCGAAGCTGCTAACCTATGAAGAAGGAGAAGAAGAGTTAAACACGAAGCAGATAGATCAAATCAAAAGATCGATCGAAGCAGCCTATCGGGCGATGGACGATGATTTCAATACTGCTCAGGCCATAGGACATATATTTAATCTTCTGAAAAAGATCAATTCCCTCTTCACTGGCCAGCTAAAAAGTGCCGAGCTAGGCAAAGAGAATTTCGATTTATTGATCAATACATTTTCAACTTTCGTGGTTGAAATTCTGGGCCTTCAGGAAGAAAAGAATGATGTGCAAAATCAGATGCTGGAGCTTCTCTTGAAGCTTTATCAGGAAGCAAAAAAATCCAGAGATTACGATAAAGTGGATGAAATCAGAGCAAGTCTCAAGTCAATGGGATTCGTAGTAAAAGACATGAAAACAAAAGTTGATTGGGCATATGAAGAGTAAGTTATCCCTAGTATTTCTCGTACTTCTGGCTTTTGCTTGTTCTGAGCCCAAAAAGGAAGCGGCAAAAGTTGAAGAAGTAGCTGCAAAGCCCTATCCACAGTTCAATGCTGATTCGGCTTATGCTTTTATACAAAAGCAGGTAGATTTTGGACCAAGGGTCCCGATGACCCAAGGTCACAGAGACACAAAAAATTGGTTGATCGAAAAATTTGAGAGCTATGGATTTTCAGTTCAGACGCAAGATTTTGAATCTCCAACCTATGATGGTCTGACTTGGGAATTGAATAATATCATCGCTTCGTATAATCCTGACGCTACTAAGAGAATCCTACTGGCAGCCCACTGGGATACCCGGAGAATCGCTGATAAAGATTCTGAACGTTTGGATGAGCCCATCGACGGCGCAAATGACGGAGGTTCTGGAGTCGGAGTTTTGGTGGAAGTAGCTCGTGTAATTGGAACCGGGGATCTTAAGCCAGATGTGGGCATCGATATCATCCTTTTCGATGGAGAGGACGATGGAGAACCCGAATTCACAAGCATTAGAAATAATCAGCAAGTGTGGTGGTGTCTTGGCTCTCAGCATTGGGCACGAAATAAACATGTTCCAAATTACTCAGCCTACTATGGGATTCTGGTGGATCTTGTGGGAGCTCAGGGTGCCAGGTTTTACCGTGAAGGCTTTTCCAGACAATATGCATCAGGAATTCTGAAGAAGGTCTGGGACAACGCAGCAAGAATCGGTCATGGAGATTTCTTCATGCCAAAAGATTCTCCTGAAATCATTGATGACCATTTCTTTGTGAATGACTGGGGAAATATTCCCATGGTGAATATTATCGAGTTTTCACCCGATTTTGGCTTTGGCTCTTACCACCATACGCATTCTGATAACATGGAAATCATCTCAAAGCGGCCACTTCAGGCGGTTGGAGAAACCGTTTTATATACAGTCTTTCAGGAGTAGTTTTTAGCATTTTTCCGTAATATTAAAGTTCTGACTTTGAGCTAAAGACTAGATAGATGAAGAAAGGACATCAGGTTACCATGAAGGAGATCGCCAAAAAACTTGGCGTTTCTGTATCTACTGTATCCCGGGCACTAAAGGATTCACCTGAGCTCCATGAGGAGACCAAAAAGCGCATCGTGGAGATGGCTAAGGAGATGAACTATCAACCTAATCTGCTAGCGCAAAGCCTTAGGATCAGCAAGACCAAGACTCTTGGTGTAATAGTTCCGGAAATCACTTCCCATTTCTTTGCTTCCTGCATAAGTGGAATCCAGGATGGTGCAAACCAGCGTGGCTATAACATTATGATTTGCCAGTCTAATGAATCTATTGAACTGGAGATGTCTAATATTAAAACTCTGGTTGCCTCTCAGGTAGATGCCCTACTCATTTCTCTCAGCCGGGAAACTAATCACTATGAGCATTTAGACGATCTGTACCAAAGAGAAATCCCTTTTGTGCTCTTCGATAGAGTTTACGAAGTGATGCCTGTGACCAAAGTAACTTTTAATGATCAAGGTGGTGCCTACCAAATCACGAAGCACATGCTGGAAACAGGATGCCGCAGAGTGATGTACGTATCAGGGCCTGAGGATTTATACATTTCCAAAAAAAGAAAGGAAGGATACATTCAAGCCTTGGAAGAATTCGGAATTAAACCTGATCCAGAGTTAATTAAAGTCACAGATTTAACCCATGAGCAGAATTTCAAAGTAGCCCAGGAGATTATTGATATGAAGGATAAACCTGACGGTGTATTCTGTATGATCGATCCGGTGGCCGTAGATGTTTTGACTCATTGGAAAAGCAAAGGGATTAAGGTTCCAGAGGATATGGCTCTAGCCGGGTTCACCAATAATCCAACCTCTGCAGTGGTGGAGCCTCCACTGACTACGGTTTCCCAACCTGGCTATGAAATGGGAAAATTATCGGTAAATCATCTCCTGGATCAGCTGGAAGGAATCACAAGCGACGAGCCTATCTCGATAGTCCTGGAAACCACTCTTGTTCCTCGAAAATCTACCCGCATCAGCCAATGATGCGCACGCTCCTCAAGACTGAATTTTATAAGCTTTTCGATCAAGAACCAGATCTTTTCTTTGCACCCGGCAGGATAAATCTTATAGGAGAACACACCGATTATCAGGAAGGATTGGTGCTGCCTGCTGCTATTCCGCACGGAATATATATAGCTATCGCTCCAAACGATTCTAGTCAAGTTAGACTCCATTCTGTGGACTTTCAGGAAGAGTTTGCCTTCGATCTAAATTCATTTTCTCCTAAAGTTGGTCATTGGGCTACCTATGTCATGGGCATGTGCAGCCAGTTAATGCAGGCCGGGGCAAAGCTAAGAGGATTTGATATGGCTATTGGTGGAAACATCCCAGTTGGGGCTGGGCTATCTTCTTCCGCAGCGCTTTCGGTCGCCTCTGGATTAGCAATTGCTTCAGTTAATGATCTGGTTCCAGATAAAAAGACCCTGGCTCGATATGCACAAAAGTCGGAGCAGCTATTCGCCGGATTGAATTGTGGAATTATGGATCCCTATGCTTCAATTTTTGGGGAGTCTAAATCAGCCATCCTTTTGGATTGTAGAGATATCAACCATGATGTAATTCCAATCGAATTGGAGGATTATCAAATCATTCTGGTCAATAGCAAGGTCAAACACACTTTGGCCGAAAGTGCCTATAATGACCGAAGAGCATCCTGTGAAGAAAGTGTAGATGTTTTAAAAACTTCATTTCCCCAGATAAATACCCTGCGCGACCTCGATCCAGAATTACTTCCAGAAATTGAATCCATCCTTCACCCTGATTTGTATCCAAAAGCCAAGCATGTTATTTCCGAAAACGCCAGAGTGATACAGGCTGCCCATGCCCTTGGCAAAGGAAACCTTGGATACTTCGGAGACTTACTTAACCAAAGTCATAAAAGCTTGAGCGAAGATTACGAGGTGAGTTGTGATGAGCTAGACTTTTTGGCTTCTAAGGCTCAGGAAATGGAGTTTGTTCTAGGTTCCAGAATGATGGGAGGTGGTTTTGGCGGATGTACGATTAACCTCGTGAAATCCTCAGAAACCATCGCTTTTGAAAAGGAAATTCGAGCCTCCTACAAGGATGAATTTGGTATCGTCCCAGAGTTTATTCCGGTTGAGCTCAGCGAGGGTGCCAAGGCCTTAGATTAATTTAGCTAACAGGTATTTACACTTTTTAGCTATTCATCCCGATTTCAGTCCACCATTCAGATAGATAGGCCTTTTTTGGTGATATTTTGCTTATTTTTCCACAAACTAAGTATTATGCGATTCCCCAAAAACCTAAGAAACCTATTTATTCTTGCCCTCCTTGTGAGCTTCGGCTTGGCAAGCTGCTCAAAGAAGCGAGAGGGAGATCCAAAAGTTCTAATTTTCAGCAAAACGGAAGGATACAGACATCAATCCATCCCTTCTGGAATTGCGGCTATTCAGAAACTAGGAGCTGAAAATGGATTCGATGTGGATACCACAGAGAATGCAGAGTTAATTAATGAGGAAAACCTTTCCCAGTATTCTGCGGTAATTTTCCTAAGCACCACGTCCAATATCCTTGATCATTATCAGGAAGCTGATTTTGAAAGATATATCCAATCTGGAGGAGGATTTGTAGGCATTCACGCTGCCGCAGACACCGAATACGAATGGGGTTGGTTTAATAAGTTGGTTGGCGGTTATTTCGCAGACCACCCAGGGATCAATGACCCACATCCAAATGTTCAGCCGGGGGTAGTGAATGTTGAAGACGCCACCCATCCCACTACTTCTTTCCTTCCTGCTAAATGGGAAAGAACGGATGAATGGTATAGCTACAAGAAAATATTTGGAGGAATCAATGTACTCTTAACCCTTGACGAAGATTCTTACAAGGGTGGTTTAGATATGGGCGAGCATCCGATAGCCTGGTACCATGAATTTGACGGAGGACGTGCTTTTTATACAGGGGGTGGTCATACCAATGAATCTTTTGAGGAAGAATTATTTCTAAAACATATTCTTGCCGGTATTCAATATGCCATTGGCGATAATCTTGAATTGAACTATTCAGCGGCTCGAACGAAGAGAGTTCCTGAAGAGAATCGTTTTGCCAAAACCATGCTTACCATGGGTGAATTCACTGAGCCTACTGAGATGACCATCTTACCAAATCTGGATATCCTGGTAGTTCAAAGAAGAGGTGAAATTTTACGGTACAATAATGAAAGCGGTGAGCTTTCTGAGATAGGTAAACTCGACGTTTATTGGAAAACTGATGTAGCTGGAGTGAACGCGGAAGAAGGTCTTATGGGAATTCAAAAAGACCCAAATTTCGAAAGCAATGGACACGTCTTTGTTTACTATGCTCCTTCTGGAGATGAGTGGGTGAACCGACTTTCCAGATTTACCTACAAGGATGGGAACTGGGATATGGACTCTGAGACGGTTATTCTCGACGTGGCTTCAGATCGAAATATTTGTTGTCACACCGGTGGATCCATTGCATTTGATGCTGAAGGGAACCTATTCCTTTCCACTGGCGACAATTCCACTCCATTTAACCAAAATGATTCAGAGTACATCCTAAATGGCTATGCTCCTCTTGATCAAAGATCAGGAAGAGAGCAATGGGACGCGAGAAGATCCTCAGGAAACGCTAATGACTTAAGAGGAAAGATATTGAGAATCAAAGTCAATGAGGATGGAAGCTACTCCATTCCCGAAGGAAATCTTTATGCAGGTGATATCGATGGTACGAGACCTGAGATCTTTGTTCAGGGAAATAGAAATCCTTACCGAATATCTGTAGACCAGAAGAAGGGTTGGTTGTATTGGGGAGAAGTAGGACCTGACGCAAGAATAGACAGCCTGGATTCACGAGGTCCAAGAGGCTATGATGAGGTGAATCAGGCTCGTCAGGCAGGAAACTTTGGATGGCCATACTTTGTCGGAGACAATTATCCTTACTATGAATTCGATTTTGTAAATGGAAAATCCATAGGAGCTTTCGACCCGATGAAGCCAGTAAATAATTCACCAAACAACACAGGAATTAAGGAATTACCTCCTGCTCAGCCAGCGTTTATCTGGTATCCTTATGCAGACTCGCCAGAATTCCCAGCTGTGGGATCTGGGGGTAGAAATGCCATGGCTGGACCAGTTTATTATCCTGATTTGTATTCCGGTGAAGGAAAGATTCCTGATTATTACGAAGGAAAACTTTTCATCTACGACTGGATTAGAGGTTGGGTGAAAGCGGTGACCATGGATGAGAATGGTGACTTCTCTAAGATGGAACCCTTCATGGAAAATACGAAATTCAACGCTCTCATAGACATGGAAATGGGGCCTGACGGAAAAATGTACATTCTAGAATATGGAAATGGATGGTTTTCGAAGAATGAGGACTCTGGACTTTCTAGAATTGATTTCAATGGAGGAAACAGAGCTCCAACCATCGCCGGTGTTTCGGCAGATAAAGCCTCTGGGAAAGCACCATTGACAGTAAACTTTACGGCCGATGGAGCGGATCCGGAAGATGATGCTCTATCCTATGTTTGGGATTTGGGTAATGGAGAAACTCAAACTACCGATGGTCCAACGCTTAATTACACCTTCGATGAAATAGGTGAGTATCAAGTTTCCGTGAAAAGTCAGGATCCAGGAGGTCTGGAGAGTGGTAGTATGACAGCCTTAGTTTATGCAGGAAATGATGCTCCGGTAGTGGACATAGAAATAGAGGGTAATCAAACTTTCTACTTCCCCGGAAAGCAAGTGAAGTATTCAGTGAATGTCACAGATGCCGATACTGAAGGAGAATTGGATATGAGTACCCTTTACGTTTCGGCTGATTATATGGAGGGTATTGATCAGGCAGAAGCTGACATGGGACATAAAATAGTCTCCGATGCGATGGTAGGGAAGTCATTGGTTCAGTCCTTGACTTGTAAAACTTGCCATAAAGAAGCGGAGGCATCCATTGGCCCAGCCTACACAGAGGTAGCTGCAAAATACTCAGAGTCAGATCGTGAATATATTGCTTCCAAAATTATGAATGGTGGTAGCGGTGTTTGGGGTGAAGTAGCGATGCCTGCCAATCCAAATTTGAAAGAAGCTGAAGTACGAGCTTTGGTGAGCTATATTTTCTCTCTTGATGGATCAGCTGCAGAACCTAGTCTACCACAGTCTGGATCGGTGGACCCTACTCAAGGAAAGGCCGCCACTCCTACAGGAGTAATGGTCATGACAGCCTCCTTTACAGATGCTGGAGGTGAAGGGATTAAACCTCTTTCCGGTTCGAAAAGCGTAACCTTGAGAAACAATTTCATTGATCTGGGTACCGCCAGCGATCTAGAAGGAGGGTATTCAGCAATAGCATTTAATGGTCAGAATCTGCTCGTAGTACCAAAAGAGCCAGCATCCTTTTCTGTAGGGACTGTTGATTTGACAGACATTGCAGCGGTTATGCTTCCAACGGCGTCAATGGCTCCTTTGGAGGAAGAGGTGATTTTTGAATTAAGATTGGATAGTGCTGATGGTACCAAGATAGGCGAAGGAACATTCACTCAAGGACCGGTTGGACCTGCACCACCCTATGCTAGTGCAGTTATGATTCCAATTACCGAAGCAACATCCGGTATGCATAAGATTTATGTAACAAGCCGAGCTAAAAATGGAGGGACTTTAGGAACCTTCGTTGTTGCTGGAGCCATATTCAACTCTAAATAATTGCAACAGCTTTTATAAAAAAAATGCCAATCCGTTCTGTATTGGCATTTTTTATTTACCTCCATCTACACTCTTATTTGAGCGGCGAAAATGGTAAAGTCTTAAGCATTTCAGCATCAACCCGCTCAACTATTTTTCCATTTGCCTCTGATGCCTCCTTAGCCTTTATCCAATCCGGATCTTTTAAGAAATCCTGAAAGGCTTTATCAAATGCCAATTGATCACGATGCCCAAGAAGGTAAATGAGCTTTGCCTGACTTCCATCTTCCTCATCAGTCACCCAGTATAGATAGTTTCGAAAACCCTGTCTTTCAAAAAGTTCCTGGGTATGGTCTTTAAACCTTCTTTGAAGATTGAACAATTTGCCATCATAACAGTGATAAGTTCTTAATTGAATCACGTTGCTGGGCAATGGTTTTGGGAGTTCATTCAGGCCGGGTGCCAAAACCATAAAAGTCTCTTCCACTTTCTTGACCAAAGCTCCATTCTCCGTGGACTTTTGGTACACTTCCCTCCACTCAGGGTCATTCACAAACTGCTCCCAAAGTCTATTTCTGGATTCCTTATCAGCGTAGCCCAAAATGTAAGTGAGGGTATTGTCGTCATTTTCCACTGGGAGGAAGTAGGCGATATTTTCCATACCTAAACGCTCAAAAATGGAGAATGTGTGATTCTCGAATCGAGCGATTAGATCGTCCAATTTTCCATCATGTGCATAATACTTTCGAATTTCGAAATACTTGGATTCGAAACCCTGAGCACTTTGAGCCATTACAGGACTCAAGGCAAAAATTGAAATCAGGACAATGATAAATGTAGATAGAGTTCTTTTCATCGAATTATTTTTTCGTTTTCCAGGAATGATAAAGTGCAGGACTTAATACTATTGCTATAATCAGCAGACCAAAAGTCTCTCGTGCTTCTTCCATTTGAGGGGTTTTCATTGACAAATCCTTTTGCTCCACTTCTTGACTAATCCAGCTACCGATCTCACCAGGGTAAAAATAAACTGCTCCAATTAAGCAAAGTAGAGTCAAGAGTGTCAGGGGTATTTTTGGGTAAATTTTCCGAATCCCTAGATAGCAAAATATCATCGCCACTCCATATAAACTTACCCAAATCTCAGGGTCAGGATCGTTAAACTGCCAGTAAGCGAAAAGGCCAAAAAGGATAATCCATAGGCCAAAATAGTAGGTGAGAAAGCTTTTTGATTTCATCTAATCAATAATACAAAATTCTGTTGGCAGGCTTGGTACAATTCCAATTCTCCGAAAATTGAATAATAATAGTATATTTAAATGAGACGTATACCTATTTTTTATACCATTGGTTTTGCGAAAACTGTTCACTCTTTTCTTATGGATTAACCTGAGCTTTGGCGTTTTTTCTGCTCAAGGGCAACAGCTTTCTACTTCTTCAGACAGCACTTCATCCTCTAATCTCGATCAATATCCAGTTCTGTTAGGGGCTGATACCTTATTTCTCATTACGACCGCCTCGGGACCATCAAGCCCTAAAGAAAGGGCAGATGCTGTTTCTAAAAGACTTGAAGAGCTAATTCAAAGTCAGGATGAGATCGATAGCACAGCTTTCAAAATAACTTCTTATAGCGATGGATACTATTTCAGCTATGATGAAAAAATCCTAATGGCGCTGACGGTAGATGACATTGAATATTTTGGAGCAGATAGTGACTCACTATCACAAAGCTACCTCAAGGTATTTCAATCCAAAGTCCATGTTTATGCCAAAGACAATAGCCTGATTACCCAACTTACTCAGGGTGGTATTTTCGTTGGGATCCTTCTAGTATTGATTCTTTTAGTCAGGCTACTTAATCGACTTTTTAATCGTTTAATCGATAAGCTCAAAATTAAGCTCGAAAGATTTGTACCAACAATCAAGGTCAGAAATTACAAGTTGCTGACCCAAGAAAATTCTCTTAGAGCTGCAGAGTTTATTTTGAAGGTGGTCAAAATCGTATTCCTCCTGATTTTCATCAATGTGGCCATGCCTTTGGCCCTATCTATCTTTCCAAGTACCAAATCAATTGGAGAGACTCTTTTAGGTTATATCAAAGATCCAGTGATTTACATTGGTGAGGGATTCATTGGTTACATCCCTGAACTCTTCACCATTATTGTAATTATCGTCATCACGCGATTTGTGGTGAGAGGTTTGGAGTTCTTTGCTGATGAAATTGCAAAAGGAAGGCTAAAACTTTCAGGGTTCTATCCTGAGTGGGCCCAGCCTACCTTCAATCTCCTGAAGCTAATCCTTTACGTATTTTCCTTTATTGTCATTTTCCCATATTTACCAGGTTCAGATTCACCTGCATTCCAAGGGGTTAGTGTCTTTTTGGGTATTTTAATTTCCCTGGGTTCTACATCGGCCATCAGCAATATCATCGCTGGATTGGTGATTATTTACATGCGGGCTTTTAAGAAAGGGGATCGTGTAAAAATCGGAGATACCGTTGGAGATGTGATAGAGAAGACCATGCTCGTTACACGAGTCAAAACCATAAAAAACGAAGAAGTAACTATTCCAAATGCTACCATTCTTGCCGGAAATACCATCAATTATTCTGTAGAAAATAATGGCCCTGGATTAATACTGAATACAGCGGTGACCATAGGTTATGACGTACCCTGGAGAAAGGTGCATGAGATGCTTATTGCTGCGGCATCTAACACTCGAATGACAGAAATGGAACCTAAGCCCTTTGTGCTCCAAACTAGTTTGGATGATTTCTATGTGAGTTATCAACTGAACGTTTACACAAAGAATCCAAAAAAATCTGCAATCATTTATTCAGATCTTCATGCGAATATTCAGGATATCTTTGCTGAAGAAAAGGTAGAAATCATGTCCCCTCATTACCGAGAAAACCGAGAGGGGGCTTTAACCATTCCTCCTGTCCACATTCCAAAACCCAAGGATGATAAACCAAAGGACAAGCCCAATCTTCCTGGATAAATGACCAAGAAAAACACCAAGCTGATTGTCAGGATTCTACTTTTTGGTAGTACGGCTGTATCCCTCTATTTCGTTCCTTGGATCGTCATCAAGGCTTGGATTCTACCTCTCCCAGACACCATTCAAGAACAAGTGGATGATGCAAAAAATTATGGATTTGAGGGAATAATTGCCTACGTGGATAAGGCTGGGGAAGAACCTTCACTTTACGCTGCAGGCTGGCATGACCGTGATAATAAAATTCCCGCTTATCCAGACGCTTTATTTAAAATAGCCAGTGTTAGAAAGCTTTATGTTGCGGTGGCCATCACAAAGCTGGTGACTGAAGGCAAGATAAATCTGGACGGAACTATAGATGATTATTTTCCAGAATTTAAAGGACGAATTGTTAATTCTGAAATCATTACGATCAGAAACATGGTACAGCATAGAAGTGGGCTCTATAACTTTACCAATAGCCCAAACTTCTGGAATGATCCACCAAACAGTAAAGAAGGGGCACTGGAATTGGTTTTTGATAAACCTTCAAATTTTAAGCCTGGGACTAAGTATGAATACTCAAACACAAATTACTTTTTGCTTGATCTCCTAATCGAAAAACAATCTGGAATTAGAACTTTCGAGTACATCAAGAAGGTGATTTTAGAACCACTTGGGCTGAAAAACACTTTTGGCTCCCTAGCCGAAATAGACATGGACCGGTTAATGAGTGGATATTATGTGGGCATCGAAGGAGACATAAAGGATACTGATTATTCGGCGATGATCGCCACGGCAGAAGACGTAGGAATCTTCCTTCGGGCTCTTAATGATGGTTCGGTCTTCGCACCTGGAGAAATGGAAATCTATTCATCCATTTACGAATTTAATCACACAGGATTGATCCCTGGCTATCAAACAATCGCCGAGTATCATCCCGATATTGATGCAGTGGTAATCCAGTTCACCAATACCACGGATTTCAATGGGTATAACTGGAACCTTTCAGAGGTTATTTACGGTAGAATAGTTAAGATTTTAAGGAAAAATGATGAGTCATGAAAGGTTACCTTGTTCTAACATTTTTCTTATTCCTTTCGGTACAGGTCTCGGGACCCCAACTTAAAGGTACCTTTTGCACAATACCATTGGGCGAAGGGGATGTTTCTTGTATTGAATTCAAAAATGATAATCGTTTTAGTTACCGCAACTCAGGATGCCTTGGATTAAACAGCTATGGTGAGGGGAACTTTGAGATAATTAAGTCAAAGGTGATTTTAACCTTTGACGATGTGGTCGTCGAGCCGAATAGTGACGTTTACATTGAAAACAGACCCCCAATAGATGAAAATTGGTTAAACCTGGAATTTGAAGTCCTTGATAAAGAGGGAGTTTCGATTGATCATGCCACAGTTGCAGTTAAAGATGAAGATATCAAGGTCTATAGATCGACAGAATACATTCCTATCCCTAAAAGCACTGATTCAACGACCTGCTTTATTTCAGCTTTAGGTTACGAAACCCTTGAGTTGAAGATAGATCAATTGACTAGTAAATACGTCAAGATTAACCTTGGAGATTACAGACCTAAGCTGATCACCAATAAGACTTACACCTTTGACCGCTCCATTTTTAAAGGAAAGTCAGCTAAGAGGCCGGATGACTTTAGTATGATTTACAGAAAGGTTAAATAAACAGATAAATCATCCTCCAAGTCCCCATGGGCTAAAGACAAACCAAAGTATCAGCACAAGCACAACCAATAGAACACTTAATCTGGCATCTAATTTCATGGATGCGGAAGGTTGAGATTTACTTCGTTCATAGGTTAATCCCACCAGAGATTCTTCCGGTTGTGGCGCAGTCATCTTGCTTACTGCCATCAATACTACCACACAGAAGATAAAGAGGAACAGAGCGAAGTGAAGGAAATTGATTCCTAAGAATGTTGCTAAAAGCCCATTCGGATCAATGGAAATACTTCCATTGTTATTCATAAACTCCATCACCAGACGGAAAATACCAACAGCAAAACCAGTCCATAAGGCGACAATCGCTCCTTTAGCATTGATCCACTTATAGAACAAGCCAAATAAGAAAACTGCTGCGATTGGTGGTGAGATATAGGCTTGAACACTTTGAAGATACTGGAAAATTCCACCACCCATTAAAGCCTCCATAAATGGTATCCAGCCCAAGCTTAAAACTACCAAGACTACCGTTGCAACTCGACCAAACCTCACCAAATCCTGCTCAGATGCATTCGGTCTGAATTTCTGATAGAAGTCAATGGTCAAAAGAGTAGAACTGGAATTGAATGCTGAAGAAAGTGAACTCATCAAAGCGGCTAACAGGCCCGCGATAGCCAAACCTCTTAAACCGCCAGGAAGAACTTGGGTGATCAAAGCTGGCAAAGCCTGATCCGCATCATCCATAGAGAATGAGATCACTCCATTTTGCAATAAGGCATACGCGATCACTCCCGGGATAAAGAAAAGAAAGACAGGAAGCAGCTTTAAATAGCCCGCGAATAAAGCACCCTTTCTGGCATTGGAAACATCCTTAGCAGAAAGAGCACGCTGAACGATATACTGATCAGTACACCAGTACCAGACACCGAGGATAGGAGCACCGAAAAGCATACCTGTCCATGGGTAATCCGTGTCTTCCATAGGCCTCCAGAGATTAAAAAACTGACTGACCTCTGGTCCTCCCTGAGAAGAGGCCATCGATAGAGTTTCTATCATATTATCCCATCCTCCAAGCTGCTGCAAGCCAAAAACAGAAACCACTACCGTTCCAAGGATAAGAATAAAGGCCTGAACCATATCTGTATAAATCACTGCCTTCAGACCACCTAATACAGTATAAAAACCTGTCGCCACCACAGTGAAGATTGCCCCAGTCCAGAAAGGAACCCCGAGGACCTCAAAGACCAAAGCACCAGCGAAAATGATCAGTGAAATTTTTGTGATAATATAGGCGAAGATGGAAATGATCGAGAGATAATTTCTGCATGCTCTGGAATATCTCTTTTCAAGAAATTCCGGCATCGTGTAAACGCTGGATTTCAGATAAAAAGGAACGAAAACCCAACCGAATACAATAAGGATAAGGGCGGCTAAAATTTCGAAGTTTGCCAAAGGCATATCTGCCCTGGCTCCAGCTCCTGATACACCGAGGATGATCTCCGAACCAATGTTTGAAGCGAAAAGTGAAGCTCCAATCACTAGCCAACCTTGATCTTTTCCTGCGAGGAAATAATCAACTGAGGAAAATTCTGAAACTTCTTTTTTTGAGGAGGATGCCCATCTGGCAATCCACAAAATGATAGCGAAATAGAGGCCAATAATGGCAAAATCAAATATGTCCATAAAAGGTGATAAAGAAAAAAAGTTAAAGTATTCCTCCCATGCTACCGCCGTCCAGCTTGATCGCTGTTCCATTGGTAGCTGAGGCAAGCGGACTAGAGAAATAGACAATACTATTTGCAATCTCCTCCACCTTGGCAAAGCGCTGAAGTAAAGAAGAAGTCCTTATTTCAGAGAAGAAATCTGACTCTGCCTGTTGAACTGTTTTATTTTCTTTCTCTGCAAGATCAGATAGAAAAGCCTCAGCTCCTTCGGTCATGGTCGAGCCTGGAATTACAGCATTTATCGTAACTCCGGTGCCTTTGGTAAGCTGCGCCAAGCCTCGGGAAACCGTGAGCAAAGCGCCTTTGGTAGTACTGTATGAAATCAAATCCTCAGGAACGAGTGTGGCGCATTCACTGGAGACAAAAAGGATTCTTCCCCAATTTCTTTCGAGCATTCCGGGCAAAAGCTTACGACTTAGCCGGACGCCACTCATGACATTCACCTCGTATTGCTTCATCCATTCTTCATCACTTGTTTCGAAGAATGATTGGGATGAATAAATCCCCACATTGTTAATCAGAATATCAATATCAGGAAGTGCTGCAGTCAATGCATTCACAGATTCCTGGCTTGCAAAATCAGCTGAAAAACCTTCAATATTGGCTTCAGGAAATTCACCGGTTAACTTTTCAAGGGCTTTAGATACAGAACCCTCTGATCTACCATTTATGATTACATCGGCACCTTCACGCAAAAAGGATTGGGCCGTTGCGAACCCAATCCCTGCTGTCGAACCGCTTATGAAAACTTTCTTTCCTTTCAGTCCTAAATCCATCTTACCACTTTTCCAATCCTAGAAGCTTCTTACCAAGATCTGATAATTCAGCTCTCTCATACTTTGTCTGCTCCCAGTTTCTTGGATCTCCCGGGAAAGCATATCCCTCTGGAGCAATTCTATCTCTCCAGGAATTCACTCTCCATTCAGTCAATGCCTCATCATCTTCCTGAGCAGGCATCATGGAAATATATTGTGCAATTCTAACCTTATCTCCTGAGTTGTTAGGACGAATCCCATGCGGTTCTGAGCTATTGAAAATCAAAAGATCACCCGCTTCTAATGGCACTTTTACCAATTCATCTTCCAGACCCGTGATATCTGGCTGGAAATGATTCCTGTCCTCAGGCTGTGTCAATTTCCAGGTATCGTAATTTCTAAACAACCATGGAATACACTGGAATCCGCCCATGTTTTCATCAGTCTGATCAGCAAGGGCAAGTACACCCTGAACATTCTGTGGTTTGGTCTCTGGATCATAATCCCAGTGGATAAAACCTTTATACTCATGCCCAGGTCTGATTGGGAAATTCAAATTTGCCCGATCGATAGTTGTCCAAAGCTTCTCAGTACCCCAGATATCTACAAAGGCATCATATACTCTTTGTGTCTGTCGGTTATTCCAAAGATGCTGATTGTTATAAACCTCAACCATTCCAGTTCCGGCAAGCTCCTTCATCTGAATATCAGCTCTCGCAGCTGCATACCAGGTCTCCGGATTATTCGGGTCCTTCTCGTCAAACTCCCATAGGAAATCTGCAGTCTTCAAGGCCTGCTCCCTTGGCACCGCCTGTTTAATGACCACATAGCCATTATGCTTCCAAAACCTCCAGTCTTCCATGCTTAGGACTCTTAGCGTGTCAGCGGTTGCATCTTTTCTAAGTTGAACTTCACTGCTTTTTGCTGTGGAAGGATTTCCTGGGATATCCGTGTGCTGATTATCTGGGATCATTGTCTCTACCATGATTTGTACGATTTATAATTTCCTGAAAAAACTCTATGAAACAAAGATCAAGGCTGGAGCCCAATGTCATTTTATCATAATTAGCAATGATTTGTACAATATTGATAATTGAGTAATTTTAATTGAGCTAATTATTCAATTTTGTATTAAATGAAGGTACAACTCGAGACTGTCACCAGTAAAATCAATAGATCATTCAGCTTGATGTTCAACCCAAGGCTAAGTGATTTATTCTTCTGGCACTCTCATCCTGAGTATGAACTTGTATTTATCAGTGGTGCTGATGGGACAAGGCATGTAGGAGATCATATCTCCAATTTTTCAGGATCTGATCTTGTTTTGATAGGCTCGGATATCCCTCATCTCAATTTTGACTATGGGGTAAAAACGGACTATCAAAAAGTAGTGGTCCATCTAAAAAAGGAATTTGTAGAGGAGCACTTCAAGCATGCGGCTGAATTGTCTCCGATTCAAAGACTTTTTGAGCTATCAAGTCGGGGAGTTGCTTTCCTGGGAGATGAGAAGCATAGGATTGGGGAACGCTTATTTGAATTAGAAAGCCTCCCTCCTTTTGAGCAATACCTTCATTTGATCAGAACTTTGCAAATGCTCGCCAATCTGGAAAATAAGGAACTGCTTCATGAGAAAGCATTCCATCGCAAGGTCCGAAACAATGAACAGCATAGGTTGAGATTGGTACATTCCTTTATCGATCAGAATTACCAAAGGAAAATTGAGGTGAACGAGATTGCCGACCTCTGCTCCATGACCAAGGAAGCCTTTTGCCGATACTTCAAAAAAAAGACGACCTACACCTTCGTGGAATTCCTTAACAGATACAGAGTTACCCACTCCAAACGATACCTGATGGCTGGTCAAACTGTGAGTGATGCTTGCTATCATTCAGGTTTCCAGAGCCTCTCCTATTTCAATCGGATTTTTAAGCGAATAACGAATGAAAATCCCAGCGGCTTCCGCAACCGATACGCGAGTTAAAACTTACATTCCGAATCTTTTGAAGAGAATGCAACCATTTGTGCCTGACGTACATCTTTGAGGTAAACCAACCAACCTATGCGACTATTTTTCATTCTATTCTTTTTCCTAATGACGGGCATCACCAATGCTCAATCAGCAAAGGAACTCCTCGCGATTGCCAATTCCACTGAATTAACCGAAACAAACTTTTATGAGGAAATGCCCTACGAGGATAAATTCGGATACATCATAATCAAGGTAAAAATTGGCGAAGAAACCTATGATTATATCTATGACACCGGAGGATACAATACCTTGACATCCGATATCATGTCAAAGAATGAGCTGCCAACATTAGTAGAAACTGAAGTAGGAAGTGCCAACCAAATCAAATCCATGATGACAATTACGAAGATACCAACCGTGGATATTGGCGGGATAGAATTTAATGAGGTTGGCGCATTTAACATTGATTTTGATCAGGCTCCACAAATTCAATGTTACACCAATGGAGGGCTGATCGGAAAAGGGCTAATTCGGCATGCAGTCTGGCAAATAAATAGTGTGGATCAGAAAATCACACTTACGGATGACATAGAAAAACTATCAAATCTGGAAAATGCCATCCGGCTAAAAGTAGATTTTGATAAAACCTATAACCCATTCATAAAGGCCAAGGTCAATGGCAAGAATCTCAATTTCCTTTTAGATCTCGGCTATGGAGGAATGATTTCCTTGGTAGAAAAAGACGGGGAAAAGTTTGCATCAGAGAAAAAAGTGAAAGCAATTGGTCAAGGATCGGTGGGTGCAAATGGAGCTATCTTTGAAGACACTTTTTACACCGATCTAAAAAGCTTTGAATTAGGGGGAGTAGAAATCCCGAATCAATTTGCTCGGTACGGTAAATCAAATAATTACAACTTAATCGGAGCTGAGATCACCAAACACTTCATCTTGACTCTGAATTTCAAGGAAAAAGAGCTTTGGCTGACGTCAATTCAAAATTCAAATGGAACCGATCCTAAAGAAGTATTTGGCCTGGACCTAGACCAGAAAGGTGAAAAGGTTTATGTCAGCAAACTTTTTGAAGGACTTCCGGCGGACCAAGCAGGAATCAAGCTTGAAGATCAGGTGGTTTCAATAAATGGAAAAAAGGTTGAGTCCTTTGAATCTTACTGCCACTTTTATGACTACCTACAAGAAATATTCATCAATGGTAGCGAAGCGAACCTGGAGGTGCTAAGAGATGAAGAGATCGAGCTTTTTGAACTTAGCAAAAGTCCACTGATTGAATAAAACCTTCTTTCAATTCATTTCAGAAATTATTTGGGTAACCTGTCCAAGAAATACTGAACCACAGCGTCCCTGTTCGTTTGAATCTTTTTCACAAAATCAGCCTCAAGATTCAGATCAGGATTTTCATCAAATGACCAAGCCATAATCTCAAGTAAAATTGGGATTAACCTCTTGCCTTTGTCTGTTAGAAAATATTCTTTTTGGGTTTTCTTTTGTTCATAAACCTGAGATCGAATAATCCCATTTTGCTCTAGCCGCTTCAACCGATCGGAAAGAATATTCGTCGCTATTCCCTCCTTCGCCTGAAGAAACTCCTTGTAAAAGCGCTTTTGCTCCAGAGCCATATCCCGGATGATCAGCAGGGTCCATTTATCACCGAAGATATCCAGTCCATAACTCACAGTACATTCTGATCTCATAATTTTTATTGCCTTCCGGCAAAGCTGTTTTCCTGCTTAAAAGTAGGTATTCTGATTTTTGAACTTACCACCAATCATCCAAAACAAAAATCGCATTGATCCATGAATGGGCTGAACAGAATCCCAATGTTCAACAATCTTTCCGCCCTCCACTTTCCAGATATCCATAATATTCAACCCCTTCTGAGGATTTCCACGGTGTTTTCTATCATTCGTCGCGTGCGAATGTAAAGTGACATATGCCCCATCTACATAGATATGCTTTACGTCATACATATAGTCAGGATATCGCTTCGCAAAGTTGGAAACCACCTCGAGAACTCCTTCTATCCCATCCACCATACTTTGGTTGTGCTGCTTGTAAGGGTTTTGACCAAACCTTTCTTTGATGTAATCAAAGTTGTGATCATTCATGAGGTTTTGGACGAAGTCAATGACAAGCTCCACGTTTTGGACCTCTTCCTGAGTCCAATGTTCCTTCCTGAATTTTTCAAGTTCAATCTTCATATTTCTCTAGTCTAAATAAATAATTTTAATTCACTTGTATTTTGCAAGTATGCAAAAGAATAAATTTCACTTGTGTTTTGCAAGTGTTTTAAAAATCTTTTTTACAGATACTAGAACCGAGGATTGAGATTTAGAATGGAATGTTATGGAGAAAAGCATCCCAAAGAGATAGCATGTGATTGATCCTGAGGAATTAATGCAACTTAATTGCAGGAAGGAACGATTCGGCTATATTTGCAGTTGGTTTCGGACGGTCACCGGAACAGAAGTCCTTCTTCATTTAGGTGAACCATCAAGTCAGATTTTAAAGAATAAGCCATTGACCTTCAGCCTTTCTTCCATTAAATCAGATTATTTGGGTGCTGTTTCAAGTACACTTTGTCTGATCCACTGTGTAGCTACCCCTTTCATTTTCATCGCACATTCTGCTCTTCATCATGACCATGCACATGATCATGCTCATGGGCACGGTGCTCCTATTTGGTGGCAGGCCATAGATATCATTTTTTTGGCCATCGCATTTTTGGCTGTTTATCAGTCAGCAAAAAACACTAGCAAAAACTGGGTTCGATATGGACTTTGGATTAGCTGGGCTCTACTTGTCTTATTCATTATAAATGAAAAATTCCATTGGGCTCACCTTGCAGAATTTTGGGTTTTCTTCCCTTCATTGAGTTTGGTTGGTTTACATATTTACAATCTTAAATACTGTCAATGTGAAGATGAGGATTGCTGCGTGACACAGGCCCAAAGTTGATCAAAACAAAGATTTGAAAGCTTAAGCATTATCTACTTTTCTATCTCTCAATTCGTAAACATGTTCGCAGCATACCTGCTGCATCACTTGCGTTAGCTGTCTCTTCAGCAAAGAAATGGTATGGTTACCTCCCTCCTTTCCAAGTGCTGAAACCCCGTACATAAACGATCTTCCTAGAAAAGTGAAATCGGCTCCAGAAGCGATGGTGCTGGCAATATCTGGACCTGTTCGGATTCCACTATCCATCATCACCTTGATTTTATCTTTGAAGTTTTTGGCGATTGGTTGCAAAGCTGAAACTGAGGATTCGCCATGATCCAGCTGTCTACCTCCATGGTTCGAGACGATCACACCATCCAGCCCCAAATCAACACATCTTTGGGTATCCTCCTCACTTGCCACTCCTTTGAGAACGAGTTTACCTTTCCATCGATCACGTATCTCCGCCACTCGGTCCATGTTTAATCTTCCATCGAAGGTTTTATTCATGAATAGTCCCAGATGCTTTAAATTCATTCCTTTTGGAATGTATTTAGTCAAGGTCTTAAAAGTAGGCTGACCAGCAAAAAGTGTTTGCAAAGCCCAATTGGGATGGCTCGCAATCTGGACCATATTATTAAAGGTTAGCTTTGGTGGAATCGCCAAACCATTACGAATCTCCTTGCTTCGATATCCGAAACTTGGTACATCAGACAGAAGAACCAAAACAGGAACACCAGCATGCGCGACCCGATCCAACAAGTCGTTTCTCAGCTCTTTTTCTGCAGGATGATAAAGTTGGAACCAGGCATTTCCTTCCGTGATTTCTGCGATGGTTTCCACGCTCGCTGTTCCCACCGTGCTTAGGATATAAGGGATATTATAATCAAAAGCGGCCTTAGCCAGAATTTCACTAGCTCGTGGCCACATAAGGCCCTGTAAGCCAATCGGCGATATGCCAAAAGGTGCATCGTAGGTATGTCCAAAAAGCTCCGTCTTTAGATTGACATCCTTTATCTCAGTTAGGTACTGCGGTTTAAGAAGAATCTCACGGATATCATCCGTATTCCTCCTGAGATTCACTTCCGAATTACAGCCTCCATCAAGATACTCGAATGCAAATCTTGGAATGCGCTTTCTGGCTTTCTCACGGAGATACTCGATATCCGGATATTTCGGGTTAATATATTCTTGCACTATGAGCTTGGTTTGGGCTGAATCCTCTGAACTTCGTAAACATTATCCAAAAAATCCTCGGAAAGGGGCTTTTTCTTCATTATCAGGGCTGCGCCCAAAGTAGATCCAAGAGGAAATGAAGATGAATATATCTCGAATTGTGGGAGCTTTATGGCCAGGTAGTTTGTGAAAACTTCGCTCGAGCTAAAGCCTCCATCGATGAACACTTTCTTTACCTCGGAGTCGCCAATCGCCAATTGAAGTGATGAGATTTGGAGATCTGTGAGCTCATTGAAAAGTTGATGAACCGCCTCTTCGAAAGATTTGAATTTGACAAAATTAGCATCACTTCCATTTAAGAAACCGAATCTCTCCGGTTTCAAAATGCTATGATCAAAAAGTAGCTGAATAGTCTCAGATCTCAGGTCGATGTGCCCTTCGCTCCACGACACATCCTTGTACAATTCATAGGATACACCGAAATGCTCTCCCATCTTCTTGACAGTATTACGCAGATGCTCTCCCAGAAATAATCTCGATGCTTTGATAGATTGCCCATCGGGCCGTATGAAATGCAGGCAATCTGCGTTTAGCTCAGCCTCGGTCAATTCGCTGCTGTTGTACACATTCATACATATACTCCAGGTACCTGTGGATATCAAAGCAAAAGGATCTTTATTCGAATCCACATATGGAATTAAAGCCGACGAACTATCATGAATTCCAACGCCGAAACTAATTCCATCCTTTTCAATAATTGTGTCGCTGGCTACAATCGGAGGCAACAGTGATTCAAATCCTTCTGATCGAATCCAATCGGCATAGGCCTTTCTTTTGAAGTCCCATATCCCGGTATGACATCCAATACTGGTATAATCTGAAAATAATTTCCCTGTAAAAATCGAGCTTATATACTGTGGCAGATGAAGAGACCAGCGGACTTTTTCAAACAATTGAGGCTTGTAATATTTCAAATAATACAATTGGAGACTTGAATTCAATAGGCCCAAATATGGACTAGCTGTGGAAAGCTCGAAGTCTTCTTTGCTGTCAAAATTGGACAAAAATCTCTCCTCAAAATCTTCTGGAACAGGTTTAAGGTAATTATAAAAGGGTGTTGCCAATTCGTGATTCTCATCCAAATGAACCATGGAAGCACCATAAGTGGAAAAGTTCACATGAGTGATTTGGTAATCAGGATTTGCTTTGGCTGTCTCAAAAGTCTCTCGGACCCAATTCACTAGCTCAGGAAGATTTTCGGAAGGAAAACCATCATCATCAGGAATTTCATCAAACCGAGCATAGACCTTATGAATCTCATTCAAGTCTTTATCAAGTAGAAAAAACTTCTTGTTCGTTTTCCCTATGTCAAATATGGCAGTGACCTCCTTCATCTACTTTAATTCAAGTGGCACATGAATCTAAACGATAAGACTGTGTTCCTATCCTTTTCTCATTATGTGAAAAAATATCCTGGTCAGTTACCATAGATTTCCGGTTTTATTGCGCTCTTGTGAAATTCATTTTGCTTTAGGAGTATGGCACAGGATACCCCTTCAAATATTTATTATTAGCATCGTATGCCAATAAATCAGAATAATCTATGAAAACAGTTGAAGAAAAAAGCTACAAACACGTCAATTTTTTATGGGACGAAAAAAAAGCCTCTGAGCGGGAAGGAGATGAGGTAGCCTTACTTCTGTATAGATCAAATATTCTTGGAGCTGATCTCAGAATAACCAACTATGGTGGCGGCAACACAAGTTGCAAAACCATGGAAAAGGACCCGCTCACTGGAGAAGAAGTCGAAGTCATGTGGGTAAAGGGATCCGGAGGAGATATTGGCACGCTGAAGAGAAATGGATTGGCGGGGCTTTATGTAGATAAGCTGAGAGCTCTGAAGAATGTCTATCGTGGTCTAGAGCATGAAGATGAAATGGTAGGCTTATTTAATCATTGCATCTATGATTTGGCTTCTAAAGCACCTTCCATAGATACTCCCCTACATGCTCTTTTGCCCTATAAACATATTGACCATCTTCATCCAGATGCTGCCATTGCCATCGCAGCTTCGAAGGATGGGGAGCAAATCATGAAAGAAATTTATGGGGATGATTTCGTTTGGATTCCCTGGCAGAGACCCGGTTTCGACCTTTCTCTCAAGCTTGAGGCCGCAATACTTGAAAACCCAAACCTAAAAGGGCTTTACTTAGGTGGCCATGGTTTATTCACTTGGGGTGACACAGCATTAGAATGTTACATCAATTCGCTGGATGCGATTGAAAAAGCAAGTGAGTATTTAGAAGCCAACTTTGGGAAAAACAGACCCGTTTTTGGAGGACAAAAAATTGATTCACTGGAGGCGGATGATAGGAAAAATCAGGCATCTGAAATCGCTCCAATCTTAAGAGGATTAGCATCAAGCTATGCTAGAATGGTTGGCCATTTCACAGATGATGAGCGAGTTCTAGAATTTGCCAACAGCCATGATTTAGAAAAGCTAGCTCCGCTAGGAACCAGCTGCCCGGATCATTTCCTAAGAACGAAAATCAGGCCTCTTGTCTTGGATTTACCTGCAGATATTGAACTGGCAGATAAGCAAGCCATCAAAGATCAGTTGCAACCGGCTTTTAAGGAATACAGAAAAATGTATTCAGACTATTATGAAAATCATAAAAGATCGAATAGTCCCGCCATGCGAGATCCCAATCCTGTGGTCATTATCTGGCCTGGTGTGGGCATGTTCACCTTTGCCAAAAACAAACAAACGGCAAGGGTCGCTAGTGAATTTTACATCAATGCAATCAATGTAATGAAGGGTGCTGAGGCTGTTTCGGAATATGTGGCCCTACCACTTCAAGAGGCCTTTGATATAGAGTACTGGCTGCTTGAGGAGGCAAAGCTGCAAAGAATGCCGAAGGAGAAGCCACTGTCAAGGAAAGTAGCATTGATCACAGGTAGTGCTGGAGGAATCGGAAAAGCCATTGCTGACAGGTTTGTTTCAGAAGGAGCCTGTGTTGTCATTTCTGATATCGATGCAGATCGTCTTGAGAATGCCAATCAAACTTTCCCAAGGGATACTTCCGGGGCAGTAACAATAGATGTGACAGATCTGCAAAGCATAAGGAATGCATTCAAAGCTGCTTGTCTTGAATTTGGGGGAGTGGATATTATCGTGAACTCGGCAGGCTTGGCCATCTCCAAGCCCATTCTGGATACCACAGAAAAGGATTATGATCTTCTGATGGATGTCTTAGTAAAGGGTCAGTTTTCGGTTAGTCAAGCCGGAGTTGAGATAATGAGAGTACAAGGTTTAGGAGGTGATATTATCAACATCGCCAGTAAAAACGGATTAGTCTCAGGACCAAATAATGTAGTGTATGGCTCTGCAAAATCTGCACAGCAGCACATGAGCCGACTTCTTGCAGCAGAGCTTGGACCTGATAAAATTCGTGTGAATGTGGTCAATCCCGATGCGGTGATTGAAGGAAGCAAAATCTGGGAAGGAAAGTGGGCCGAAGGAAGAGCCAAGGCCTATGGCATAAAAGTGGAAGAGCTTCCAGCTCACTATGCCAAAAGAACCCTTCTCAATGAAATCATTGGCACCAAAGATATCGCTGGCGCGGTATTTTCTTTCGTTGGTGGTGAACTCTCCAAGAGCACAGGAAACATCATCAATGTGGATGGAGGAGTAGCAGCAGCATTTGTTAGATAAGGGTAGTTTGACTCGCTGAGCCTAATTTCAAACTCCGCTCAAGTATCAGGATGGTCATGGACGAGTGATTGGACCTTGATCAAAATTTCGACATTCAGGCAATTTCAAATTTGAATGGATAGGAAGATGTAGATTTATTCTACACCTGGCTAGGTTCAGGATACTTAGGCCAACAAAATGGAAACAAATAATAACTTAACGGATTTGAATTAATGACTGTTGAATTGATAGATAAGGTCGAAGATTCTGAATGTGATAATGTTGATGTACGAGTCGTCTTGAATGGCCAAGAAACTTATGTTGCAACATTTTTTACCTTAAAAAATATAGAGAGCATTATGCGTCATTTTTCAAACACAGGTGAATGTTTGAGTGGCACCTATTTTTGGTCTTCCAACATGATAATTACGCATATTCTGACGCAAAGTAACATTGAGAAAGTGATCGCGGACATGTTAGATACTGGGGAATTTTTTGACGTATTCAATAAACAAGAATCTTCATTTTGATTCCACTCTGAGCGTAGTTTGAAACTACGCTCAAGTATCTGGATGGATATCGACATGCGATTGACCCTTGATCAAAACTTCGACAATTCTGGAAATTTGAAATTTGAATGGATAGGAAGGTGTAGATATAATCTACACCTAGTGATGTTAAGTAATCCATTTTTCTAAGTCAAAAAAAAACGGGAAACGCTTTTATTCAAAGCATCTCCCGTTTAACCGAATCAGAGCCGTAACTCCCAGACGGTATCAAACCCTTCCCAAAAGACTTTGTGCCAGTTGCCCAACACGCTAATCTTAGGTTTCAATTCGCTCCGCATTACTTTCGCCCTGCGGCCCGTAGTAAATCGCTTTTGAGGTTTCCCTTTACAGACACTCAGCCGAAGCTTCCAGCCCTTTCACTTTCTACTCAACATTTCCACCTTAATCCGATGTTCTATCTTCGATCTTTTATCGTTGACTTGATGATTCTAAGGTCGCATCTTCACCCCTTGAAACCAAAAAAAATACCCTTTACTTCTCCCCAACTTCTCCACCAAATTTTATTCTAAATAAACATTACTATTCACAATTATTTTGAGTTAATCACAGGTTATACACATTTTTCAAGACGCATAACGGAAAATCAAAGCTACTTTAATCGGATACGCATCAAATGCATATCCGCTGTCATGTACAGATAGTTTTCATCAGTGTCAAAAGCACAGTTTGCAGTGGACTGACCCGTTAAAATCGTCCCTAATATTTCACCTTCGGGTGTAAAAACCAAAACTCCTCCAGGCCCGGTTGCAAAAATATTTCCTGAAGAATGAACCTTTAAGCCATCAGGCAAACCCTTTCTACCACCAGCCAGCAATTCGGTGACATCCAAGAGCATCTTTCCAGAAACGACCTCGCCAGATTGATTTAGATCATACGCGTAATATCTCGCCCGATCCGAATCCGACTGTGCGACATATAAAATACTATGATCAGGATTCAAAGCAACGCCATTTGGCCGATACAAATCCTCAATCTCCAGACTTAGGTCACCATCCTTAATGCGATAAACGCCTTGAAAATCCAGTTCTTTTTCATCCCACGGATCAAGGCCATAAGGAGGATCAGTGAAAAATATTCCGCCATTCTTATGCACCACCACGTCGTTTGGGCTATTAAATTTCTTTCCCTGCCATGAATCCGCTAGATTTTCATAATCCTCCTTCGGATTATCTAAAGAGGATCTCATTTTTCCCAATTGACGTAATCCATGTTGACACAAGATTAGATTCCCCTCATTATCCAAAGTCAGTCCATTGGAGCCAGGTTCTCCCTTATCCGTTCGGTCTCCAAAATACCCAGAGGGATTAAGATATATCGATAAATCATCCTTCTCGGACCAGCGATAAATCTTATTGGCAGGGACATCTGAAAAGATGAGTGCTTGTTGGCTTTCCAGCCAAAGCGGACCTTCTGACCAATCAAATCCGGAGGCCAAAATCTCGATCTCAGCCCCCTCAGGAATTAACTCGTTGATGGCCGGATCCAAACGCTCCACAGATCCTGTAGTTTCATATTTTTTTGTCATGGAATTTTCACTTTGCTGAGCAAAACTATTGACGGATAACACGGAAAGTGTCAGCCAAAAAATCACATTTCTGTAGTCTCTACTCATGATTCATTCTATTTAAAATTGAATGGGTTCTTCAGTTTCTTTCGAAATGGGAATAGGTGCTTTCGTCTCCAGAAGCCAGTTTCTCAGCAGGGTCCAAAGCTCCTCGCCCTTCTGAGCATTGATTGCATAAAGATTTCTTGCCTCAGAAATATCCTCATCCATTCGATATAATTCCTTTTCCCCAGATTCATAGAAATAGATCAATTTCCAATCGCCTTTGCGAATAGCGCTGGAAGGCCTACCTAATTGATTTGAGAAATGTGGGTAATGCCAAAAAATAGCTCTTTCGGAATCAAGCTCCTCTCCTTCCAGAATAGGTAAAAGACTCGATCCATCCTCATGAGCTGAATCCTCACCAAGGAGATTTTTAATTGTGGCGAAGTAATCCGTATTGGAAAAATACTCTTCTATTTCCAATCCTTCCATGAACTTTCCTTTCCAATAAAAAATCGCAGGAACCCGGATTCCACCTTCATAATTGTGACCCTTCCATTCCCGGAGAGGTGAAAGATCCGTTGGGATTGGCCCAAGCTCTGGCAAACCCACACCTCCATTATCCGAAGTGAAGATCACAAGCGTATTTTCTAATAAGCCTTGAGATTCTAAACTTTGGACCATGGCTCCAACTCCATCATCCACACTTTCAATCATGGCGGCATAGTTCGGATTGTACTTGCCATCGAATTTCTCATACTTCCAAAAATATTTGCCCAGCTTATCTCCTCTAGGAACAAGCAATACATGAGGTGCAGAATAGCTCATGAATAAGAAAAATGGATCTTCCTTTTTTTGCTCCGCCAAAAACTCCAGACCATAATCAGTCAATCGGTCTGTGAGATAGTACGTACCATTATCCTCGAACTGCTTGTCAAAACCATCTTCGGAAATGGAATAGTTGTAATAATCAAGGCCATTCTTGGAAATCATCCTGGAGAAATCAAATCCCTGCTCCCAAGGGTTTTGCCCATCCTTATTTCCTAGATGCCACTTACCCACAAAGCCAGTTTGATAGCCTTTCTGTTTTAAATATTCTGCGAGTGTGAGATAGCTCCCATCTAATCCGAGAGTCCAATCTTCTGGCGGATCAATGGTAGAACCATCATCCTTTCTTCTTCCCACAAGAAAGTTCGTCAGACCTACCCTGGCCGGATGGATTCCAGTCATTAAAGCGACTCTAGAAGGCGAGCAAACCGGGCTTGCTGTATATGCCTGAGTGAAGCGAATACCATCCTTTGCCAGACTATCAATGTTTGGAGTTTCATTAAAGGGGTTTCCATAGGAACCTAAATCTGTATTACCCAAATCATCCGTGAGAATGAATAAAATATTGGGTTTTTCCTGTGCTTGCAGAGCTGTGGGAAAAATCAGAAAAAAGAGAAAGGTTAAGGATTTCGAGTTCATAAAGTGGATAAGCAATGGCTTGCCCATATTTCATTAAGCCTTTCTAAAAATAAGCTTTATGATCGAATTCAAAACTCCCTTTATGATAAGCCAGGCTTTTGTGCGGCCTGCTATAATCATGTCCCAAGCCATCGATCATGACAAACAATCCCCTTGTCCTAAATCAACCTGCCAAAGCAGATTAATTCACTATTTTCAGAGATATGCTTACAGATAAGTCAGATATAATTAAATCCGAATCCAGAATTCCCAAGTACCTGCAGGTGGTCAATCTGGTTTTAGAGGACATTGAATCCGGTAGGTTTAAAATTGGCGATCGTATTCCTTCGATTAATGAAATGAGCTTTGATTTTTTGCTTTCGAGGGATACCGTAGAGAAAGCCTACAAAGAACTGCGGGAAAGAGGAATGATAACTTCTGTTAGGGGAAAAGGCTTCTACGTAACCTCCACAAACAAAGCGAATAGAATTAAGGTCCTCCTTTTATTCAATAAGCTCAGCTCTTATAAAAAGACGATTTACTACAGCATCTTGGAGAATCTAGGTGATGAGGCGACCGTTGACATTCAGATTCACCATTACAACAAGGCTCTTTTCGAGAATCTACTGGAAAAAAGCCTGCATGAATATCATTACTTCGTTTTGGCTCCGCATTTCTTTGATGAAGAAGGTCATGCGGAGACGGCATATGATTTAATCAAGCAAATTCCGAAGGAGAAACTTTTGATTATTGACCGCTCAGTTAAAGGCCATGAGAATGATTTCCCAGGTGTTTTTCAAGATTTTGCAAGAGACATCTTCGAGGCACTTGAATCTGGCCTATCTCATCTCAAAAAGTATAATCGTCTTATTCTCGTTTTTCCAGGAGGTGGGCAATACCCTCCTGAGATTGTGGATGGGTTCAAACGATTCTGCTTCTTCAATGAATTCGAAAATCTCATTCTGGATGGTATTGATGAAAGTCCATTGGAAAAAGGAGATTTGTACCTCATGCTGTCAGAGACTGATCTGGTTAATGTCATTAAGAAGTCTAGAGCTCAGGGTTTAATTCTAGGGCAAGAGATTGGGATTATTTCCTACAACGATACTCCCCTGAAGGAAATCCTTGCTGAAGGAATCACTACCATTTCCACCGACTTTGAACACATGGGAAAAGTCATCGCTAAACAAATTCTTGGGTCGGAAGATAAAGTCCCGCTAAAGAATCCATTTCATCTTAAGCTCAGAAAATCCATTTAATCTAAAATGAAGAAAAGCTCAGTCATAATCGTTTTCAGCCTAGTTTTTATGTCGTTTTCGGCATTCGCCCAAGAGGACAGGCCAAATATCATTTTCATTCTATCAGACGATCACCGATATGATTTTATGGGATTCACAGGAGCAGTTGAAGGACTTGAAACCCCAAATCTTGATCGAATTGCACAAAACGGAGCACACTTCCCAAATGCCTTTGTGACTACGTCTCTATGTTCTCCGAGTAGAGCCTCCATCCTAACAGGGCAATATGCACATGCTCATACCATCGTGGATAATTCTGCTCCAGTACCAGAGGGTACTAAATTCTTCCCGGAAATTTTACAGAAGGATGGTTATCAAACGGCTTTCCTGGGAAAATGGCATATGGGAGATGCAGATGATAAACCACGTGCTGGTTTTGACTATTGGCTGAGTTTTCGAGGTCAGGGTGTGTATAATAATCCGATCTTCAACATCAATGGCGAGCAAGTGAGACAGCCTGAAGGAAGCTACACTTCAGATCGGCTAACGGATTACGCCATAGAATGGCTTGATGATCGTGATGAAGAAAAACCCTTCTTCGTATACCTATCTCACAAGGCAGTCCATGCTGAATTTACTCCTGCTGAAAGGCATAAAGGGGTTCATGCTGAAACTCCAATCGTCACTCCACCTAGCATGTATCTGACGGCCACCAAGGATAGTCCATATTTCTCAGATCGGGAAAAACCTATCACAACGCCGGTAAACTTTGAGGATATTCCTGAATGGGTTCGAAAGCAACGATTCTCCTGGCACGGCGTCGATCACATGTACCACGGAGCGATTCCCTTCGATAAGTTTTACAAGCTCTACCTGGAGACTCTCCTCGGAATAGACGAAAGTGTAGGGAGAGTCCTTGATTGGGTAGAAGAAAATGGATTGACCGAAAATACGCTCATCATTTATATGGGTGACAATGGTTTCAGTTTTGGTGAACATGGGCTTATCGATAAAAGACATGCCTATGAGGAGTCCATGAAAGTCCCCTTCCTGGCCCAATACCCAAAAATGATCGAGGCAGGTAGTACAAATGAGAATATTGTGATGAATATTGATCTTGCGCCGACCTTTTTGGAGCTAGCAGGGTTAGCTGACGCAAAGCCAGATATCCAAGGTCAATCCTTGCTTCCCATTCTGGGGAACCCTAATTCTGAATGGCGTGAACGGGTATTCTATGAATACTATTGGGAAATGGCCTACCCTTCCACTCCTACCATCTTCGCCGTTCGCACGGATCGGTATAAATATATTTTCAATCATGGAGTTTGGGATATCAATGAGCTTTATGATCTTCAAAACGATCCTTACGAAATGAATAATCTGATTCGCTCTGAGGAGCATCAGGAAATCGCAAAAGGCCTGCGAGAAGATATTTTCACCTGGTTAGAAGAGACTGGTGGAGAACAGATTCCATTAAAGCGAATCCGATACACCAAACGAGACCATCTGTATCAAAAAACATATTAATCGTCACTTTTCTCCTTAAATACTCTTGAACTATGGAAAACCCTTACTCAAATTGGTTTCAAACTTACAGTTCCCAAGACGACCTTCTATTGGATGGTAAAGCAATAACTACACAATTTGTAAAGGATTTTCACGCTATCCTCCCTAATTCTTCTTTCGGTGTAAGTGTGCGCTTAAATACTACCCCGGCTTTAGTCTTTTTTGATCCCACAACCAAAACTGTTAATCTGCCATTTTGGAATCAATTAGGCCCAGACTCTATTGGCTTTTTCCAAAAAATGGCTGGTTCAGCTGAAGAAGGGAAAAAATTATTTGGTTCCTTTTTTAACGGTTTCTATCTACCACATGAATTAGGTCATGGAGTTCAATTCTTCGTAAAAGGAGATACTCTCGGCTCCTATGCCAACGAGTACTTTGCAAACCAAATTGGCATGCAATGGTGGAGAAAGCATGGACAGCAAAACAATTTAAGCCTGTGCTACAAATTTGCTAAGCATATAATGAGTATCCTCCCTGACCCCGTTCCCAAAGGGGAAACCGTAAAAGAATACTTCAATAAGAATTACGATAAGGTTTCATCAGACCCCTATATCTATGGTTTTCTTCAATTCGGTCAATTTATAGAAATACATGATGATAGGAGCTTACCCGACTTTGATTCTCTGTTGAAAAACTACGCTGGAATTAACTGAATTTTGAAATTCTGCATAACGTAACTTTTTTATCCCTTTTAATCGGCTGTTTGACCATTCAACTAATCCATTGAAACCAGATGAGAAAAAATCGGTTTACTTTGAGATAATAAAATCAAATATGAAAAACATGTACAAATCAATTTTTGCTTTAGCATTCATGCTTTGCAGTACTTTGGCTTTCGCCCAAATGCAAGCTCCTGCACCCAGCCCCGCTTCTACGGTTTCTCAGGTAGTTGGATTTACAAAGATCTCCATGGAATACTCCTCGCCAGCTGTCAAAGGCCGAACCATCTTCGGGGATCTTATTCCTTATGGAGTGAGCTGGAGAGCAGGTGCAAATGCACCGACTAAGATTACTTTCAGCACTGGAGTAAACATCGGAGGAAAAAACATACCTGCCGGAACTTACTCTATTCACGTTACTCCAATGGAATCTGGTGACTGGACGGTTCACTTCAATCCAAAAGGCGTCTATGTGTATGCCTACATGAAGGATGGAAAAATCGACGAAGAAGCCCTTGCCGCAGATGATATTGTAGCGGTTCAGGTTAGTCCTATGATGGCTGACGAAAGCATGGAGCGATTGACCTACTGGATTTCTGCCAATGACAACAAAGTAGCAAAGGTGTATATGGGTTGGGACAAAGCCAGATTATCCTTCGATGTCGATACTCAAGTAGATGCCAAGATGGAAGCTATGAAAGGCGCTTTTAACTAAGCCACATCGCATCTAACTTTCAAAAGTCATCTCGAAATTTCGGGATGACTTTTCTTTTTGCGTACAGTCTATCCCTAAATTAAGTGAAGGAAAAAAATGGCAAGCAGGCTACCCAAAAGAATTCAGACCCCTAAAGAAGAAAGACTCAATGCGTTAAGTCATGGAGTCGGTCTTTTGCTGGCCTTGATCTTCACTCCTTTTCTTCTTTCACTTGCCTTTGGTATAGGTGACTTTGATCTGAATTTAGCCTGCATTTCATTCTGCCTGGGAATGATTCTGGTCTATACGAGCTCCACTTTTTATCATCTCGCCAAAGAACGAAGGCTCAAACATAAACTTCAAAAGGCAGATCATATTTCAATTTATTTCCTGATTGCCGGATCCTATTCGCCTCTGGTTTTAGGGATTTTAGAACGGGATAAAGCGCTTCTGTTTTTAGGAATACTTTGGTTCTTGGTTATTCTGGGTACTCTTTTCAAACTCTTCTTTATAGGAAGGTTTCGCTTTGTATCGGTAGCGCTTTACCTCGGCATGGGCTGGATGTCAGTGATCATCTTCAGATCGATGTGGGATAAATTTCCGGGAGATATCATTTTTTGGATTGCCCTTGGAGGTCTATTCTATACAGTTGGGGTTTTCTTTTATGTCCAAAGCAAAAAGCTATACTACCATGCTATTTGGCATCTTTTTGTTCTCGGAGGAACGGCTTCACATTTTATGGCCATTTGGCTCGCTCTTGAGAACCCAGCTTTATTCAGCTAAGCGACTCACTCTACAGCTTCAAGAATTAATCGATATAACTCCTCAAGCTCTGGCTCCAGCTTCTCGTGAATTTTACCACCTGTAACTGTTCCGAGATTCATGGCTAAGAATACGTACGCATCCTTTTCAGGGAAATAATGGAGTGTTGCACCTGCACCTATTCCTCCACCATTATGTCCCCAAGCCTCTTCACCTGCAAACTCCGTATAATCCAACCCAAGGCCGTAAGCTGGATATCCATCTTCATACCTAGCCCATTCGCACATCATTTCCAGACTTTGCTTAGAAAATAGCTTCAGTTCTATCAGCCCTTCGATAAATGCCAACCCATCCTCTGCCGTCAAAACTATTCCATCATCCCCAACCATTCGTTTCACATTCCTCTTTTGGATATCAGTAGCATCTTCAAGAATCCCATTTCCATACCGATCCCAATAAGATCTTGGAAGATTCGCCTCTGCTAAATAATCCTGAGATTCACGGTAATAGGACTCAAACATAGAAAGAGGTTCAAATACATTGTCTCGAATGTATTTAGCGTGATCACCTATGAGTTCATCAAGCAACAACGCCAGTAATACATAATTCGAATTTCTATAGCTATACCTCGAACCAGGCTCAAAATCAGGTGATTCCCCCTCAATTAATTCCAGATAATCTTCAGGTTCAAAAGGATAATCTTCTGCCTGCAAAAGAAGGGTGATGTACTCAGGGAGATAGTTGTATTCATGAAGACCAGAAGTATGATTAAGCATCATTTTCACAGTCATTTTCTCCGATCCCTCGATCCATTCAGAAATCCGCTGAGGGAGGTAATTATCAATACTCGAGTCTAACTCAATTCTACCTTGCTCAACTAGTTGTAGAACTGCAACTCCGACGAAAGTCTTTGAAATACTCTGAAGGTATTGGGCATGATGGATGGTCATGGGTTCCTTCGACTTTAAATCTGAATAACCCTCCGCGATATAGTTAGAGTCTCCATCCTTCCTTACTCCAAGGACCATTCCTGGCACCCCATTCGAAGTCATGAACTTCATTTGATCCTTGACTTCTCCCCATTTTTCTTCTTGGCTTTGGGCGTTTACCGCCAAAGCTGAGATCAGAAAAACCAGAAGGCTAAGTGTAAATCGTATTAGTCTTTCCATGATTCAAAATGATTTCTGGTTCCAAATTGCATTACTGTTTCAGGTGACCAGGGAATATCTGGGTTCATATTTTTGACTAGCAAAAACTGATAATTCACAAATGGAGAGCTATAGAAAGACTCACTGTACGAATGAACGCCTAACCCTACGCCAACCGGGATGACGAGCATTCCTTTTCCTTTTTTGCCTTGGCTCACCCAGCCATTTGGACTTGGGCTGAAGGATTCACCAGGCCGATATGAGATCTTATATCCAATCCCAGCCTTCACTTCTCCAAACATTGGGTTTCCGATATAAGGCCTCCATGCAGCCTGGGTAATAAAATACAGCCCATTACCCATTGCTTTATTCCCGGACCACCAGATGGAGAATTCTTGTACCCAGTTATGACCGCTGGTATGGCTCACCTCAGTTCCTATTCCAAGTCCGAAGTTTTGAAAGCTAAAACTCGGCTTCTTAAAAGCCACGGCAAAGTTCTGGAATTGAACAGTGATGGTCAGTGGGAAATTTCGATAGTCTTTAGCAACTTCTTGTCCTCTGCTTTGAAAAGCAATTAGGAAGAGTAGTAAAAGACCAGAAAAAATCAACTTGAATTTCATGAGTGCTATTGGTTTGTTTTCATCACAAGAATAATTCAAGAAGTTAGCTCTATCATCTATTTCGAGCGATTTAAAAGCTGAAGCAACCCAAAAATCAGGTTGAACTGCTAGGAATTTGGGCGAAACCAGCGCTTAAAGGAAGGAGCTTTTGCTCGACTCACACCTAACTCAAGGTCCTGTAAAGGATCAGAAAGCTCGAGCATCAGTTTACCATTTTCTTTGCTTTCAAATCCAGCGACGGCTTTCCTGGATACAATGCTTTTTCTATTTGCCCGGAAAAAATCGTTTTGTGAAAGCTTTTCTTGCCAATGATCGAGACTATGGTCTAAGAAATACTTTTCTCCAGAAACCGCATGCAATTCTACATAGCCAGCACCAATGCTCAAGGCTAAAATTTCATCTGCCAGGAGTAGTCTTTTCTTCTTGCCTTTGCTGACCATTATTCCTTCCGATTCTTTTCTCGGATCAGCTTTGCCCGGCAAATGCTTAAAAAGCAAAAGCCCAATGTAGATGCCGTTAATGACAAAAAACCAGATCAGAATTATCAGCACATCCAAAGTATAAAAAGACTGAATGGCTGGTTTCCCATAGACCAGAAGACTCAATAGCTCCGTACTCAGGATAATAAAACCGAGCCCACAAACCGTCGTAAGCAGTACCTGGATTATGGTTCTCTTCACTGGGGCTCCCAAAAAAGGGATTTTAGAATCCAGCCAAATGATCAGACTCCGGACTATCCACCAGGCAATGAAACCTTGAAGCGTATCCACGGAAAAGCGAATCAGTGTAAAGGAGTCTAAGGCGATATTTGAGTAGGTCAAATAATAGTTGAATGCACTAATCAAGGGAATCAAAATCAGAAAGATTTTGATGTCTGGAGCATAGGATATTTGATGCTTTTCCTCAGTCACTGGAAGGCTTTTTACAAAAGTAAATGGATTCAAATCACAAATAGGGCAAATGCCTTATGTTTTGGGAAATGGACCATAACTAGCTTAGAATTTCATAAAAAAACCTTAGAACAATGAAATTTTTCAAACCTTATTTATGGGCTCTTTTTTTAATCGGAGCTTGTGTAATCTCATCTTGTGACTCCGATGATGATCCACAACCAGACCAACAAGTACAGTCTAATCCTACACCTGATGTGCCTAGTGATGCAGATGCAGTATTAGCAGCCATAGAGATTATCGCAGCACTACCTGCTGGAACTCCTCAGGTTCCAGGATTATCTGGTCTTTCGTTTGATGTGGCTTCAGCCAATTTCTTTTCTTCTGGAATCGGTTCAAATATGGTGAATGTTGGCATAGTGGGACTAAACGGCAACGACCTTCAAAATATCAGTGGGAACTCCTACATCTCCAACCCTCAAACAGTAGATCAGGGAATCAATGTGGGTCAAGCAAACACTTGGGAAATAGCTGGAAATAATGGGTTTGATGCCTTTACACATACGACTGGAAAGGTCATGCCTCAACAGATTCGTTTCGCTGGAAGTGTTGGAGATACTTTCAGTACTGGTGGAGAAATAACTATTTCCATTCAGTCTATCCCAAATAATGCCGATAATATTTTATGGGTACTCAGCGATGGAAGCAGAGTCATCACCAAAGAATCGAAAACCAATTCAGTGACTTTTTCAGCATCTGAAGTGGGCACCCTGAGCGCTACGGCTAATGGACTGGTTCAGGCCGCTGCATTCAATATTGAAAGTCAGAGCTATGGAGGCAAAAAAATCTATTTCATCAATGAAACAGTAGATTCAAAATTAGTCACATTGAATTAAGAGGAGTAAAATAGGGTGATTTTTAAACTCTTCTCAAACCGGAGGGCCTTAGCTCTCCGGATTTTTTATGAAAAAGCCCGAATCACAAGAATCAGGCTTTTCAGTTTAATAGGTTTAATCCTTTTCGACCCATTCCACACCTGTATCTTTCCAGGCTCTTTCATTAGCCGAGTTGATCACCGCTTCGCAAACTTTTTGAGTTTCAAATGCATCTCTGAACGTCGGATGGCAAGACTCTCCAGTTTCAAGGCTATGGAAGAAGTCAGCTACCTGATGAATGAAGGAATGCTCGTAGCCGATAGAAGTCCCGGGAATCCACCAGCGATCCATATAGGGATGATCCCCATCGGTAACATGAATCGACCTCCAGCCTCTTACCTGACCTTCATCATCATGGTCGAAGTATTCTAAGCGAGTCAGATCATGTAAATCCCAGCGAATAGAAGCATGCTCTCCATTAATTTCAAAAGTGTAAAGGGCCTTATGTCCTCGTGCATATCGTGTAGCTTCAAAGAGACCTAGAGACCCATTTTCAAAATGGCAATGGAAGGAACAAGCATCATCGATTCCTACCGATTGCTTTTCTCCAGTATGCTGATGAACTCGTTCGGTAATGAAAGTCTCGGTCATGGCCGAGACATCCTTTATACCTCCATTGATCCACATGGCAGTATCAATGCAGTGAGCCAGCAGATCACCTGTAACTCCAGAACCAGCGGCCGCTACATCTAGCCTCCACAGTGCATCTCCTCCTTGAGGCAGATCAGGACTGATCGTCCAATCCTGAAGGAAGTTTGCACGGTAGTGAAATATCTTTCCCAGCTTTCCAGAGGCAACAATTTGCTTGGCCAAGGTAACTGCGGGCACTCTTCGGTAATTATACCAAACGGTGTTTTTAACTCCAGCCTTTTCCACAGCGTCTAACATTCCTTTGGCTTCAGCTACTGTCCGCGCAAGTGGTTTCTCACATAAAATCATTTTACCCGCTTCTGCTGCGGCAATGGCAATCTCCGCATGCATATCATTTGGAGTACAGATATCTACTGCATCGATATCATCTCTTTCGATCACCTTTCTCCAATCCGTCTCATAAGATTCATAACCCCAGTCCTTCATGAAGGCTTCAGCCCTCTCCGCTTTCCTTGAACAACAGGCCTGAAGAACAGGTCTGTACTCATATTCAGGCCAAAAATCTGCTAATCGTTTGTATCCATTGGTATGAATTCGGCCCATTAGGCCAGTACCAATCATTCCAATTCGTATATATTTTTTGTCTTTCATTTTGTTTTAGTCTTTTTGAAGTTAAATGAAGATGAGATTGCTTCGCCATGCTCGCCTGCCCGATGTTCAGGCGGGCAATGACGGATGATTTTACCAGCCATGTGCATTTCGCACCTTTATCATAGCAGCAAGGATATCATTCCATGTTTGTTGATTCTCCATGACAGCATTTGGGAACATGCATCCATCCCAACAGATATGTTGAAAGGCTTTTGTCAAATTCCCATTTTCATCCCTTAGCCAATAACCAGCATCATGAGCAATATCCAATACGCCATTCGGATCTGTAGCCTGACAATGTCTCCCTGTCTTATCGTGTGAACCTGAACCAAAAACACTACCGTCATTCTGGGCTACATGAAAATCTATGGTCCAGGGCCGAAGGGCATCGGTTACTTCTTTTAATCCAGCCTTCACCACTTCATGATCTTTGATATCCGCGCCTTCGGCCAAAATTCTATGCTCAGGAGCATTATAGCCGAGTGTATAAAGAAAGGTATGAGACATATCTGCTTGGAAACCAATATTGGGTCGGTCTACCTGCTCCAGAGTTTCAACCATATATTTCCAGCTATGCATTGCTCCCCAACAAATCTCGCCCTCTGCAGCTAACTTTTCTCCATAATCAGCTGCTACATCGCAAGCCCTTTGGAAGGTCTCCACTATCTGGGCAGTATTTCCATCAGAATCCTTCGCCCAATCTTCAACTCCAGCAGCTGAGTCAATTCTGACAATTCCATAATCCCTAACTCCCAGATCTTTTAACTTCTGACCAAATTCGCAAGATTTCTTCACCATCTCCACGAAGGTATCACGCTGCTCTGCAGTACCCATGGCAGATCCTGCCCAGATAGGTGCTACCAGAGAACCGACCTTTAATTCATGCTTCGAGACTTTCGCAGCAAGTTTTGCCGCTGCATCAGGATCATTTAAATCAAAATGTGGTTCCAGTAAACCAACATCTATTCCGTCAAATTTCACTCCATCTACCTCCGCAGCAGCCGTCATGGCTAGCAAGGAATCAAAAGGAATTACAGGTTCGGAGTCAGGACCTTTACCAACCAATCCAGGCCAGGTCGCATTATGTAGTTTTGGGTAATTGTTCATGGAAATTTTAGTTTATAAGTTCATTCGTCATTGCGAGTGGAGCGAAGCAATCTCTTCTATTCCACCACTTCCAAATCAGGATTATCAGGTCCGAAATGCTTTAGCATCACAATAGGATCCGTCTTCGAGGTATTTGTGATTTTCACCCCAGCTTTGGCGGCAGCCTCTGAAACAAAATATTCATCATGAGTCAACTGACCAAAGCGAATCAAGGATGGAGTCTCGATATCCCATACCCCCATGGTGCCGTGGCCCTGCATCATAATCATTCCATATGCCGCATTATCCTTGATGGTTACCGTCTCACCAGGGTACACGGTGAGCTCCTTAGCAGAGTAATCATGAGATCGGTAGCATATCCAGGTATCATGATAACCTTTAGCATGCATCTCATCTTCATCCTCCACCGGCATGGGTTCCATGTAGTGCCTATCCATTAAATTCGGATTCACATTTAGATCCCAATCAATCATCTCGAGAAGAAGATCATAATCTCCAATTCTGTCTTTTGGCGTAGCATTCCAAAGCAATTCATCCGGAATTATCGCCTCATTCACCAAAGACTGATACATGGCAAAAATATCGGAGGCCTTCTGCGGCTCATAAGTACAAAGTGACCCTGGTGCATGAAGCATCCCGGATGGAACATCCCATCCCGTGCCTGGCTGTAGCCTGAAAGCTTGCGAGTAATTGGTGATTTTGTTGTCACCTTTATCAAAGTCCTTTAAGCATTGAAGAATGGTCTCCTTACTGGTCCCCGGGGCAATCCCAAAGAAGGTGTAGGGAAAATCTCCTCCATGGTTATTGACCTGAGGTGGAAAATAGTAGGCTTCAGGCTTACCATTTTGGCCGGTTAATTTTCCAAATTCATCGCTGGGATGAATATGATGAGGAAGCGGCCCCATATTATCAAAAAACTTTGAGTACATAGGCCAGGATTTGTACTTATCCCAGAGTCTGGAACCAATGATTTGTGCACCCAACTCATCTATGGCATCCCTCAGGAGGAAAAGCTCAGTACTTCCATTCTCTTCAAAAGCTATATGACTCAGTCCTTCATCTTTACTAGTTAGTGGGCCATTTTGCGCAGGAGTTGTGGATGAAAACCATCTTTCATCTATTCCCCCTCTATTTCCCCCGAGTGCATAATAATCATCAGGGTGGAGCTTGATTCGTCTACCAGGAACACAAAAGGATCGCGGCACCCAAGTCGGGGTCAATCTGAGGATTCCTTCTCCTTGTTCTAATGCTTTTTTAGCTATGCTCATGATATTGCTTGTCTGTTATGGGATTTAAGTTTTTGTTATTGAAAAGTCGATACTTCTTTGCCTGATAGGACTGTAAGTTTAAGGTCAAAACTTCTCACTTCTCCTGGTTCCAGTTCGATCAATGTCCCTTGGTCCTTGGCATTCTTTTGTCCTATGGGAGGATTGGTCGCAGGCTCCAAAGCTGAGACGTAGTCGTTCCGACCTAGGTGTTGCCAGTGAATCAGCCAGGGCAATTGCTCTTTCGAGAATTCGATCTTTAATGCTATTTCTTCATGATCATTCGCGAATCCAGCATTCGCCATTCCCTCTCCTGAAGCTTTGATAAATGCCACATCTTCACCGAATCCAGAATGCTCTTCTAATGGTCCCGGGATGACCTTGAAGTTATACTCCTTGTTGAAGGATGAGAGCTGATCATCCGTCTCTCTAGGTTCTCTTTCTCCTTTCCAAACCACTCTGGTTCCTTCATCGATTAAAGGCCAACCAGCATTGATATGATAAAGAAGCATAAGAGGCGCTGAGGTATTTCCACAATTTCTAACTGAATCAGAAATACGAATTTCCGCCGAACCCAGCTCTCCGGAAATCGTTCTGCTCATTTCCAGATTAGGCCCAAAAATGCTTGTTTCCCTAACCTTCCCAACCATTTCGAAGTTGAGATCTCCGGAATAGATATCTGGCTGCTTGATGGATAGAACTTCTGCAGGGATATTGGAATAGCGACCATGAAGTCCATGCTCTCCCGTGTTTGATTTATTGGGAATACCCATGGAAGAGAGTCCACAAGTGGTAAGCAGACCTCCGGAAAAAGTCCTTAGCCATCCTATCCCTTGGTTAGAGAATGGTTGAGGAGCATTCACCCCAAGATGAGAAATATAGGCCAAGCTTTTTTCCTCATAAAAGGCATCAAGTATATCCATCCCCCGGTCCAAAAGCACTTTATATCTAAGGCCTGTCCCCGTATTAATCCAAGCAATTCGAACTCCTTTTCCAGCACCATTATCCAGGATCGATGTTTCGATACCACCGATTTGATGATGATTAGAAAGTTTACCTTTCCAACTGTTCGTGTCGCTTGGGTTCATTTAGGGTTTTTGCAAAAAATCAATCTAAAAAAAAGCCATTCCGAGACTATCCTGTCCTCACAGGCTAGCGCCAGGTTGAATTCAGAATTTATGAAAAATAAGAGGCACGCACTTGCCGCTGATATAAAATCAGATTAAGAATTCTGAGTTTAAGACCATTTGGAAAAATGTGTATCCTGAATTAGAATTAATCATGGAAAGAAGAAAACTATGGTTTCTCTGTTCACTCATTATGGTTGGAGTCTCTGCAGCACTCTTACTAACTGGTTCCCAAATTTTACTTTACCCACTACATGAATCAGAAAATATCCCACTCGGCACATTCACTACTTGGGCCGGGATTATCTGTTTACCCTTATCTGTTTATTTGGGAATTAAGGAGCTAAGAAAACCATCTTCGATAATGAATAAGATTTTGGCCAGCCTGCTTAAGGGCATTCTCAGTTTATCCATACTTTGGGCACCCATTTCCTATCTTCTTGCTGGAAACTTCTCTTTTACATTTAGCGGTACGGAAGACTTGCAAGGTGGTCAAGAAGCCATGAAGATATTCTGGGTATTCAGTTATTCTATCGTTATTGGTACCCTATTAATTTTCGTCTTGTATTGGCTAAAGACAATTATGAACAAGGGATTTCAAAAGCCTCCTAATTCCAGCTAAAAGTCTAACCCAACTAATCCCTATTTAGCTCAGGGAACGGCCTCAATGGTAGTGAAAGTGAAAAAAGACTTGGTCCTGAAATACAAAGGAGCCCTAAAGACTAGACAACTCAATTCAAAAGCTCAAAAACCTCTCTTTTCCCCATTCCCTTTAATTCAATTTCTCCAAGCGCTTTGAATTGAAACTCCTTTTCTACCTTAGACTTAAATTCTTTGCTACAGAAAATTTTCATGGATTCTCCATGAGTTTCTAATCTGGAAGCGACATTGACTGTTTCTCCCCAAAGGTCATAAGCAAATTTGCTGTTGCCAATTACCCCGGCAACCACTGGTCCTGTATGTATACCCATTCGAAAACGAACTTCATGTCCAGTTTTCTTACTTAATTCTGCGAGGCTATTATGGGCATCAATCGCAAATCGTGCCATTCTCAAAGCATGGTCTTCCAAAGGAATAGGTAATCCGGAAACGCACATGTAGGCATCTCCTATGGTTTTTATCTTTTCTAAACCGTGTTTGCTCGCTAGCTTATCAAACTCTGAAAAGACATCATTCAGTAAGCTAATCAAGTCATCAGGCTTCATTTGATTAGAAAGGGTAGTAAAACCAACAATATCTGAAAAGTAAACACTTACCTCATCAAACTGATCCGCAATCATGGACTCCCCGCCTTTCAATCTTTCGGCGATAGATTCCGGTAAAATATTAAGTAGAAGTGAATCGCTTTTTTGCTGCTCTTTTTGAATGATTTCCTTATCCCGCTCCACAATCTTTGACTTTTCTACGAGCTCCTTGGTCCGTTCAGCAACCTTGTTCTCCAGTTCTATATTTTGCTTTTCTAAGACTTCTTTAAGCGCTCTCTCTTTCTCCTGCTTAAGCTCAGCCTGCTTGATCTTGCCCAAGGCCAGTTCCTTTTTGATCCGATTCATCCGGTCCCCAAGACCGAGGGCAAAAAGTAAACTTTGCGCAGCGAACATCATCTGGAAAGAGTATCTGGTAACGAAAACATTTGGCACCAAATCAAATCGATACATGGTAAAAAGATAGTAGCCCACATAGGAAAGAACGCTTGCAATCAAAAAGAAAAATGCCGGCCTATATTTTTGGCGATACGCTATAATCGCTATAACGAAGGGAAAGGCAACCACCAGCAATCCACAAACCAATAAAATGCTATTAGCAGCCTCAATTTTGTAAAAAAGGCCGATGATCGTTGTGGCCGTGATAATCACATAAAGGCCATTCAAAAGTTTGTTGATTCGAGGGGCGTACTGTTTAGCCACCAAGTAAACCTGACTAAACCATATGTAGCTCATCAGGGAAATGCCGGCAATAACAAAAGGGGCATACTTGGCTAAAAAAGGCTGATTCGGTAAGATCAACTCCCTCAAAAATCCCGTAATGGAAAGATGATAAAAAGTCTGGGTGACCATAAAAACAGTATATACCAGATACATAGAATCTCTGTAAATGAAATAGATAAAGAGATTATAAATAATCATGGCGATCATTACACCCAGAAATACCCCATGGAAATAACGAGCTTTTTCTATTCTATCCTGAAATACTTCGAGAGGTTCAATTGTGATATAATCCAAGCTTCTGAAACTCCGGGAGTATAATGAAGAGCATACCAGTCTTAAATAGACAAGACCTGAAGGAGGCACCTCGAAAACCAATGCAGGTCGCTCACCAAACATAAGTTTACGATCCCTCATTTTAATATCTTCTCCACTTAGGTCTGCTAATGCAAAGCCATTACCCAAGTCACTGTATAGATAAAGAGAATCAATGTGCCGCATAGCAAAAACATACTCCTCTCCGACTAGATCTGGATTGGTTCGAATTTCAAGCCAAACCGTTTCAACCTCCTCACCAATTTCAATATCATCTATCTGCTCAAAGATTAGATCGGAGCCATTAGAAACGGTTGAAATATCCAAGGTATTTTCCTCATCGATATAGGCCGAGAGTAGTTGAATATCCTGTTTGTCTTTTTTGTTATTCTCCTTGCACGAGGATAGCATTGCACAAACAAGAACACTAAAAAATAGGCTGATAAATAAACGGTAGTACCCCTTCAAACTCAGCTATTAAGGATGGAAATGTATGTCCTTACCGAAGGAATAACCTTTACGCCAATTCAGTTTACCCTGCTTGGATTTGGCACCAAAGTGTCCAGGCAATACACTATTTACCACCAGATCCTTTGGTAGCATCTTGGCTCCTTGAAAAGTAGCAGAGGCCAACTTACTGCAAAAGAATGTAGCATCAGATGAGGATTTACCTCCATGCTTGGAGGCCTCAAAACCTTCAAAATAGTCTAGTACCATGCCCATGTCCACAGGGCTCGAAAAACTTCTACCTGCTTTCTCTCTGATGAACTTATGGAAATCCTTTAGCTGCTTTTTCTGAATTCCTCTCTCCCCTTCTTTAGCAGAAAGCTTACGTGCAACAAGTTTAAATTCCTGTTTTCCTTTCTCAATATTGGTCTCTTTTACCCAATCAATCACTGAATCCAGAGTTACCAAAACACAACCATCCGCATGGACTCCCTTGAAGTAATCAGGGCTGAATTGCTTAATAGCATCTGGTGGAATGGCATGCCAAAAATAGAGTTCATTGTCTCCCTTCTCATCAGGCAAATCCACTACGATTCCGATATGAGTATAGCCTTCCAGACCTTCGAGGAATTCCAGTGACATTATAGCATAGCCAGTTAATGAAAAGCCTTTAAACATGACAATGTCTCCAGTTTTTAGAGTTGGCTTAAGCTTCTCATAACTGATCTGATCTAAGATTCCAAGGTTGAGCATATCGATTCGTTTTGGTTAGTGGATAGATTGGAATTTACAAAAAAATAAAAATGGCGAAAGTTTATCACCTTTTGAGGAAATCGTTGAATACAACTTCATTAGAATAAATATTCCATGCGCTTAGCTGGTAGAGCAAATTCACCTGCTCCTTTGTGAGGGATATACCATGGGTAACACCGTTTTCGAACATTAGATCATAATGCGGAAAATAAGGAAACATACCTTTCTTTCCTTTTGCAATTTCCTCCTTGAGATCATCAGATAATTGGTCTTCCCATTTGGATACCTGCTCATTGTAAACCCATAGAACCTCAACCTTTTGTCCTGCTGGAATTCCCCACCAATCATTAGCCACAGTAGTGAGAGAACTTCTGGTCATCACAGTTTCGCCTGCCTCTTTGGCTTTCGCCAATGCCTGATAAACTGGATTAAAATCCTCCTTAGAAAAAACTTGATTATGGATCTGGTTACCCCAGGTAAAGCCAAAAAGTGGATAAAAATCACTACTAACTTCCTCTGAGGTTGGTGGTTCTTCGGGGCTAAATGTACATCCTAAGGCCAATGCAGTACTGGTGTTTATAAAAACCACTATTCTTTCCACCTTTCGCTGTAAAAGGGTGATAAAACCTAAATTTTCAAGATTTCCACCATCAGTGAATCTGTATTTTTGTGGTTTGCCGATTTCTTTAAATCCGGGATAAGGCCAATAAGAAGCTTCGGGAATTAGCTTGGAAAAAGGAATTTTATCCAATAAATAACCCGGCAATCCGGATAGCATAAATGAACCCACGGTGGAACCATAGGCAGCACTACTGGTCCCAGTAGCTTCAACAATTTCAAACCGCTTATCCGTCAAAGAAACCTGAAGGCTATCCGGGTCAGAATCTTTCTGAGGGTCTTTACTTCCAAAAGCAAAAGACTCAATAAAACCGCCTCCTGCTCCGAAATTGACCTTATCGCCCGATATCACATTCTCATCATCAATCTCTAGATACTTAGCTGATCCCACATACAACGGCGTATAATTGAATACAGATAGGTTTTCTTCCTTCTGAATCGGTAAATCTGAGGTGGGAGCTTGTAAGCTGGAATTGATAATCAAAAAGGGACGCTTTGCATCTCCTGCCTTAGAATGAACCAAAAGAAAATCTGAGGCCTTAAGCTCTGGATTCCTTTCTAAAATTGAATCGAGTGTAGACTTATCCAGAGTGAAGTATTTTGGGTTCTTCTGATCATAAATACCATACTTTCTTAAATAGGTATCGCCAACGGCGTCTATCCAGATATTGTGCAATTTTTGAAGTATTCCCAGAGTCAGGACATCCTTTCCCAATCTAAGAATTAGACTCTTCTCAAGACTATCACTGACCACCCTACCCATAAAGCCTGCAGGTTGATCATTCAAATTCCCCCTATTTAAATCTTTAGGTTTGACTATCTGACCCAAAAGCTCAGTATCATTCTCGGCCCCACTCTGGTAGTAGGTAAAAATGGTTGAGGCCCAGGATCCGCCTGAAACTGCTGAAATGTAGCCGATGTGATCCCAAAGATTTAACTCTGAGAGCCCACTCATCTGACCAATAGCACAATTCATTGCTCGCGTACCCCCGCCACAAAAACAAACCCCTGAAGATGGTAGATCTAAGGAATTCTCCGGATACACTCCACTCTTTTGTATATCAGTGTAAAATTTAGCCTTGGCAAAATTGTCCTTCAAATCTGAACCAGTATTAAAAAATGAATCGCTCATATAATCAATGCTTAGTCTCTAATATATTGAAATAAAGACAATTGCCTGAGAAGTGATTAATCATAAAAAATTGAAACTGAAAATGCTTTAATTTATGCCTGCTTAAGAATTTCAAGCGAATGAAAAGCTTTTCCCAATACTTAATTTTAGTTCATCTCATATTTGCAAGTTGCTCCTTCAGTTCAAAGCCTTCCAATCCATATCTAAATCAAGGCACAGGCTATATAGAAGTAGAAGGAGGTAAAATCTGGTTTGGCATTATGGGCGAAGGAGATAAAACGCCTTTGCTTTGCCTCCATGGAGGCCCAGGAGGAACCAGTAAGTCTTATTTTAACCTTTCTGAAATTTCTGAAGAAAGACCCGTGATAATGTTTGATCAGTTGGGCTCAGGCCGCTCGGATTTTCATCAGGACACTTCATTACTCAAGGTGGAAAAATTGAGAGCTCAGGTTCATGCTGTAAAAGATTAACTAAACCTAAATGAATTCTATCTGGTAGGTGGATCTTGGGGTGCTGCGCTCGCATTGGAATACTATTCGCATTATCCAGAAGGAGTAAAAGGAATTGTATTCAATAGTCCTTATTTCAGTACTCCAATTTGGACAGATGACGCCGATATTTTGGTTGCGGCACTTCCAGATTCAATTCAAACTGCCATTCGAATAGCGGAACGAGATAGTGTGTTTAATACCCCAGCTTACAATGCTGCCAATAGCTATTTCGCCAGCCAACATGGCCGAAGGAAGGACTTTGTAAAGCATCCATATGATACTGTGGCATCCAGTGGAAACAGCTTTATCTACAATTATATGTGGGGACCTAGTGAATTCACAGCAACCGGAACTCTACGGAATTATGATAATGTGGAGAGCTTAAGCAAAGTGGAAGTTCCGGCTCTTTTCACAACTGGTGAATTTGATGAAGCCCGACCGGAAACAGTTGAAAAGCTTAGTCAATTAGTAACTAATTCCAGGTTCATCGAAATTCCTGAAGCTGGACATTTTACACTGAATGACAATCGACCTGCTGTAGTGAAAGCGTTAAGTGAGTTTCTATCGGAGACTGATAAGTAGAGATCAAAATTTTAAAAGCAGCCTGATCTAATTCGGGTGTTATTCGCCAGGCCAAAAAATGAAAGAAATATGATTTGGCTCAGGAAAATTGTAAGAGCCTTCGTCATTAAAGATTATCGAGCCTTTCCCTTCTGAAAATCAAATACGTTTTGTGAATCAAGTCATAAAATAGAATTACCAAAATCACGCGAGTTTCATGTTGTCGGTTTTAATATCATACCTGAATTAGACGGTAAGAAGGACTATTAAAACCAGGTTAAATTGGGTTTTATCCTGCTGTAGCCTCTGCCGGGTATTTATTGAAACCAAACCAACTGATGAAAAGAAAGATTCCCTTTTTAGCACTTTTGCTGGCTTTATTCTCTTGCCAGATCGAGTCTAATCAAGACCCCTTAATCCAGTATTTAGAGAGTAATCACTCCAGTCCAAATGAATATGTGATCAAAAAATTCCAAGATCATGACGTGATCTTTATGGGAGAAAATCATTACATAAAAGAACAGGTGGACTTAATCAAAGATTTGATCCCGGATCTACACCAGAATGGTATCTACTACTTGGGGACAGAATTTTTAAACTATGAGGATACTGAGCTGGCTAATCAGCTAATTACTGCTGAAACCTTTGATGAAGAATTAGCAAAGCAAATCTCCTTCAATTCGCTTTGGCACTGGGGCTATGAGGAGTATATCGATATCTACAGGGAAGCTTGGAAATTGAATAATTCACTTGCAGAGGACGCTGCGAAATTTCAAATTTTCGGTATCCAGGAATACATGGATTTCAGCTATGTAAATTCTGAAGAGGACTTCAATAACCCAGAGATTATGGCCAAAGTCTTTGCGCAAAGCTATGATTATGATGAAGAGGAAGGATTTTCTGCTAATGCCGTCAAAGAACAGGTCCTCGATCGAAATGAAAAAGCTCTCATTCACTGTGGCATTCATCATGGGTTTACCTCGTATTTCCAACCCATTTATGATCAAGAGAGCAACGACTTTGCTGGCAATTATGTAAAGGAAAGAATGGGGAATTTGGTGAAAAATATGATAGGAGAGCGCACTATGACCATATTCATCCATGGGCCTTGGTATGCCAGAAATGACAATGCAAAACAGGTTCCTCCTGTAGATGGGGTGCTTGACAGCCTTTTTGCACTGGAAGCAAACCAAGGTTTAATGCCTTTTGGAGTAGATACAAAAATGACAGCCTTTGGAGAATTAACTGGAGAAAGTAGCCGCTATCAATATGGCTATGAAGACTTCACGCTAAAGGATTTTTGTGATGGATACATCTTCCTTGAGCCGATCAAAGACTATGAAACCGTCACCCCTATCAGCAATTTCATTCGAGCTGATCAAGTGGATTTTGTGAAAGCTCAAGAGTTCGAATACCGTGAATATGATCTGACCGCTGAAAATCTAAATGATTCCATTAGGATATGGTTAGAAAAGGAAAGTCTTCGATTAAAAGAAATGGAGGATTAAAATCTACCTCAAGAATTCAGCGATATCATCCACCAAAATATCGGCCTGTTTGGTTAGCCTGGGCAAATTCGCGAAAGCATGGATGGTGTTCTTGTATTCTTTAAAAACAGCTTGGTTCCCAACTTCTAAAAGCTTGTTGAAGTAATCTTCCCCCTCATCTTTGAGCGGATCATGATCGGAGGTGCTCACGAAGGCCGGCGGGAGATCAGCCAGGCTTTCAGCCAAAATAGGTGACATCAAAGGATTCACTAAATCCTCATCATTATTCGCATAATGCTCTGTGAACCAATATAGCATTGTCTTGGTCAGAAGATAGCCATCCTTAAACTCCTCAATGGAAGGATACCTCCACCTCGCGTCTACACAGGGATAAATCAGCACCTGCTTGGAAATAATCGGCCCCTTCTCATCTCTAGCGAGAAAACATGTCACAGCCGCAAGATTTCCGCCTGCGCTATCTCCCATCACGATAAGCTCTTCTGGATTTCCCCCATAGTTTTGGCAATTTTCAGATGCCCAAACTAAGGCATCGTAAGCATCATGCGCAGGAATGGGAAATTTAAATTCCGGAGCCAATCGATATCCAACGGAAATGACCAGGGCGTTCGTTTTTTTGGCTATCCTTCGGCAAAGGTCATCATGGGAATCCAGATTTCGTAGTACAAAACCACCACCATGATAATACACGACGGTCTTGAGCTTATCAGCATCTGAAGGCTGGTAAATTCGAACCGGAATCTTACTCGAATCCCTCATGGAAATTTCCCGGTTTTCCACCATAAACATAGATGGAGAAGGAAACTCTACGATTCGCTTTTGACCCTTCCAGCCTTTTTCATTCTGGCTTCTGATGAAAGCTGGTTCCAGATTGGGATAATCCACCTTTTGTAATTTATGAAGGTAGAAGAGAAGTAAGCGTAATTTGAGTGGAAGCATGGAGTTTCTTTAGAATCTGATATTGATCATTTCAAAATATAAGTACAAATGAGGTAATTCATCTCAACATCAAAATATCTGTTAGCAGGGATGTAAGGAATCACCTATATTTAATAAAATAGCCCGAAAAATAGAATTGAGAGGGTATTTTCAAGATGACGTAAAGATGACGTCCTCCTGACGTCCGAGAAAGGATGCCACTCAAATAGATTTGCTCAAACAACAAATGATTTGAAAATGGAATTAGTAGAATTATCGAAAAAGCTTAAAGATCTAAGAGCAAAAAGAGGTATGTCTCAGGAATATTTAGCTGAGGAATCAAAAGTTAGTCTGAGAACCATTCAACGAATGGAAAATAATGAATCCAAACCTACAGGAGAGACGATTAAGAGAGTGGCAAGTGCCTTGGGTGTGAAATTAGAGGAGCTTGTAGACAAAGGACAAGTGAATGAAACATCAGATCTTGAATCAACCATTATCTTCCTCAAGCAAAAGCTAGCGAAAACACGGGATAAATCCGAAGTCAAAACCTTAGAAAAATTCATATCTCTATTGAAAAGGCTCAAGCTAAAAGGTTTAAACCTCGAACAAAAAGAAGATATCGAAAGCTACATCCAAAACCTTGAACTGGAAAAAATCCCTTCTTTTAATGGTGAATTGTACAAGGAAAAACTAAGCAGTTTTAAAAAATTCCTCAGGAAAAATATGCGCTTTGTTCCGAGAAACTATTACACCACATGGGCATGCAGTTTCGCAATTGCCTTCGTAATTGCCTTCGCATTTCAAGAAAACATAAGTTTCAGTCTAATTTTCGTTGTCGCTATTGCGGCTATATCTTTAATCGCAGTTGGGATTATTTTGGATTTTAGAATTAACCAACAGGAACGTTCATTTAGTTTTTGATTAAGAAACTATGGATTGGGTAACTTGAGTCAATGGTTATTGGCCAAGATCTTTTCAGAACCCGCGAGGATTAATTCTTTCTATTGACTGAGGATGATTAAAACTATCTGCTCAATTTCCCCTCCCCGGAGTATAAGGTGCTCCGGCCTTGGATAGTAGCTCTTCATAGCCACTGACCTTATTGAAGAAGCCGCTGACCTGATTCATATAGTCGGCGAATCCAGTTTCTGCCAGTTCAAAGCTTTTTCTGTTGGTCGCCGTAGGAGCCTGTGTTGTTCCCCAGTTTTGAGAATGCCAAACTCTGGACATAATGGAGGGAGAGGAAGCCTCGTTTTTAGACCCTCTGGTCCAGCCTCCCTGAAGCGCGATTTGTAAATCCCGAAGCTCATTTTCTATAGCATTTAAGCCTTCAAAAAGGGAGGCATCTGCCGTGCTCATCTGCATCAGGGCAGCTTTCATATAAGGAATTTTATTGCTTACCTCTCCTAGTTTTCTGCTCTCAATATTCACTTTGCGATAAAGCTCCATGGAGTTCTTATTGAATTCAGCCGTTGCTGAAAAATCCGAATTCGTGCTAATGGAAGGAATAGGTTTTACGGTAAAGCTTTGGGCTTCGCCCTGAGATTCCAGCTTTCCATTATTGAGCACAAACATCTCGACGCTGTAAGTTCCTGGAGCCGCCAATGGCCCTTGTGGATCCCCAGCCCAAGGGGGTTGGAATGCAGGCTTACTGAGGGAAATGGCATTTAAAGCCGGCAGCCGTAAATCCCAGTTAGTTCGATGTAGGCCTTTACTGCTTTGACCTTTCAGCCAGCGGATGGCTTCACCATTTTCATCACGAATAAGCAATCGTACTTCGGAGGAGCTTTCTCTATCCTCTGCGGCAAGTGCGTCCCAACCAGGAAATGTAATATCCTCTCCATTTTCGGTAGCTACTATTTCAGCTTCTTGTCTTTGCTCCTTTGCCGTCTTCGGCACCTCATTCACATAATACGTGATTAAAGCCCCAAAATCTGGATTCGGAGTTCGGAATGCAGCGGAGCCCTGAGAAGGCATACCTCCGGCTTGATAGGGAGCCGAGGGAATGTACCACCAGGCATCTCTCACAGGAAAAATAGAATTCGCTGTTAGCTGATCTCCAAGGCCTCTGAGCGATGAATAATCATCCAGTACAAAGACTCCACGACCAAAGGACCCTCCTACCAAATCGTCAGTCCCATGAAGTTCTATATCTCTAAAAGGAATGGTGGGTGCACCGGATAGCTTAATCCAATTCTGCCCCATATTTGGAGAGAAATACATGCCATATTCACTCCCGATAAACAGTAGATTCTCATCGACCGGATCCTGCTTGATGGACCAGACAATGGTTTCTTCAGGTAAATCTCCGACGATTGAAGTCCAGGAAGAACCTCGATTTGAACTCATAAACAAGTAGGGTTTGTAGTCTCCAAACTTGTGGGAATCTGCTGCTGCAAAAACCACATTGGCATCATGACTAGAAGCCTCCACATCATTGATAAAAGATCGTTCTGTCACCCCCGGAAGATTCCCCGCCATTTTCCAGCTTCCGCCCCCATCTTCAGTGAGTTGGATCAAGCCATCATCCGAACCGGTGTAGATTAAACCCTCCTGAACAGGAGATTCGGATAGGTTCGTAAGAGTCGCATAAAGAGACATGGCTCCATTGTCGTAGAGTGCATCCACACTCGGAACATTATCCATCATTTCTAAGGTGTAGCGATTGGTATTCGTAGTCAAATCCTCGCTTACCGGAGTCCAGGAATCTCCCCTATCCGTACTTTTCCAGACTCTTTGCGATCCGAAATAAATCGTCTTGCTGTCATGCGGGCTAACTATGATCGGACTATCCCAATTCCATCTTTCAGGCGGATCATTTGGCTCAGGTCTGGGCTTGATGTCTGTAACCTCCTCGGTTCTTCTATCCAATCGATTCAGCTCTCCACCCTGAATCTCCATATATACTATGTTGGGATCCTCAGGGTCAAAAGCCGCATCATATCCATCCGCACCAAGAGGCACATACCAATGATGATTTTCTATTCCTTCGGAGGTGGTAGTTCTGGAAGGCCCTATTAATGTTCCTAAATCCTGTGCTCCGGCTACCACATTGTAAAAGGGTTCAGCATTATCCAGTGCGATTTTGTAGAACTGTGAAATAGGCATATTGGAGAAGTGCCTCCACTCTACCCCTTCATCAAAGCTTTCATAAAGCCCTCCATCTGATCCAGCGATCAGGTGCTGACCGTTTTCCGGATCAATCCAAAGCGCATGGTTATCGCTATGCTTCTCCCTACCGGTAACCAGATAATCAAAATTATCTCCTCCATCTCTAGAGACATGAAGGAAAACATCCATTTGATAAACCAAATCAGGGTCTGTTGGGGAGGCTTCTATTTCCTGATAATAATGCGGACCCGTACCTCCTGAGATATAGCTATTTCTCTTGCTCCAGCTCTCGCCTTTATCGACAGATTTATAGAATCCCCGTCCTGACCCACTGGCCTCGATCGTTGCATAGACCAAGTCAGGATTCGCTGCAGTTACAGCCAATCCAATTTTTCCCACCTCACCTGTTGGAAGTCCTGAGGTAACCTTTCTCCAGGTCTCACCATTATCAGTAGACTTGTAGATTCCTGAATTTGGGCCACCGGCCAAAAGAGACCATATCTTTCTCCTTCTCTCATAGGCTGCTGCGTAAATTACATCAGGATTGGAGGGATCAAATTCGATATCCGTTATTCCTGTATTCTCATCAATCTCAAGAGTTTTATTCCAGGTCAGCCCTCCATCAGAAGATTTATATAATCCCCTTTCCCCTCCTGGCGACCAAAGGGGTCCTTCCGATGCCACAAAAACCACATCTGAGTTTCTCGGGTCTACCAGAATTTTGCCGATATGGTCGGATCCATCAAGGCCCATATTCTTCCAGGATTTGCCTCCATCCAGACTTTTATAAACTCCATCGCCCCAACCTACATGTCGACCACTCACATTCTCTCCCGTTCCTACCCAAACCGTGTTGGGATTATTCGGATCAAGGGTGACCGTTCCAATGGAATAGGAAGGTTGATCATCAAATATGGGAGTCCAGGTAATCCCGGCATTATCCGTTTTCCAAACTCCTCCTGAACCTACAGCGATATACCATTGGCTTTTATTCTCGGGATTAACAGCAATATCTGCGATTCGACCACCCATGGTGGCTGGACCGATTTCTCTAAGCTTCAAGCTCTGAGCTGCTTTTTTGAGAGCTTCAATATCACTTTGGCCAAAGGCAGAAACAGAAGTAGTAAGAAGTAAAACGAGGAGTGATTTAAAAAAACGCATAGTGTCGATTAAGGTCGGAGTCATAATGTATGAAAATGCCGAGGGATTTTAAAGCATGATCAATTTGAATGGTCATCAGGTATAAATTCCTACCTTAAGACTACTAAAGATCTAAAAATGCCTCCAATCCAAGCCCTCGACTTTATTGTCAAAAAAGACCTTCTGCAAGAATGCAAAGCCGTTGTAAAATCCATCCCAGATCATCTTCCTGAAAACCAGGTGCTCCTGGAAATTGATTTCTTTTCTCTTACCTCCAACAATATCACCTATGGCGTGATCGGTGAAAAAATAGGCTACTGGCAGTTTTTCCCAACAGAGGACGCCTATGGCATAATCCCTGCCTGGGGCTTTGCAAATGTGATCAAATCAACTCATCCAGAGGTCAAAGTGGGGCAAAGATTCTACGGCTATTATCCGATGGGCTCTCACCTGCTTGTCAAACCAGATAAAATTAGCCCAAATGGATTTGTGGATGCCACGCCACATAGAAAGGCATTGCCGGCTATCTATAATTACTACTCGAATATTGAGGCTGATCCAACAATCACCCCAGACTCAGAAAAGTTGATCTCCATTTTTCGACCTTTATTTGCCACATCTTTTCTAATTGATGATCATCTGGCTGAAATGGAGTTTTTTAATGCCTCCCAAATGGTCCTGACCTCTGCTTCCTCCAAGACGGCCCAGGCTCTGGCTTGTCTCCTCGCACATCGAAAAAAGACGGAGAGATTGGAGCTCAATATCATCGGACTTACCTCAAAATCCAATATGGACTTCGTAGGTGAACTCGGTTGGTATGATCAGGTCATAGACTACGAAGAAATCGATCAGTTAAATTCGGATCAAACACATGTGGTCGTTGACTTTACCGGAAATCATCAAACTCAATTTGATTTACAGACAAGTCTTGGTGATCAATTGGCCTATAATTGTCTTGTAGGTCTGGTTGACTGGCAACACATGAGGGGTGAGCAGAAACTCCCTAAAAAAGGTGAGTTCTTCTTTGCCCCCACTTATGCCGAGAAGAGACAAAAAGAATGGGGTGTGGCCGAGCTGAATAAAAGGCTAGGACTTTCATGGAAAATTTTTGAGAGTGCTGTCATATCAACTATAGAAATTAAAGACTATGAGGGAGAAGAAAGTCTAACTCAACTATATTCTGACATGCTGTCGGGGAAAATTGACCCGAAGCATGGGAATGTGGTGAGCTTACCCTAACTAAACTAAACCAACTGTGAAAAAAATTCTAGTAATGGCCATGATGACCATGGCCATCTTGGGATCCGAAACCAAGACACCCCAACAAGTTTTGGCGGAAGCCAAAGAAAAAATCCAAAGTCAAGGGAGTATTCAATACAAGGAAATTAAATCCTTCAATGACCCCATGGGTAACTTAATGAAACAAGAGAAATCACACTCCTTTACCAGAAACCCTGACAGTTCTATTGGCTACGATTTCATTAAGGATTCTGAAACTGGAACTACGGTTCATCTAGATGGAAATTACCAGGAAGTCTATCCAAAAGAAAAAACGATTCGGACTTTTTCAAATAAGGATAAGGAATACCAACCCGCCTATATCAAAGAAGTACTGAAGGTTTCCCCAGTTACTTTTTTCTCGGGTGAAGATTGGGAATATGTTGGTGATACACTGGTTTCAGGAGAAGAATTATTCGATTTTTTTAGGATTGAAAATGACAAGGTCGTGAATGGTAATACCATCTATACCGAGCAGCATATTTTCATTGATCCGAACACCAGTCTTGTCGAAAGCTATGAAAGAAGAAACTATTTCAATGGGGAGTTAAGTCAAACTATCTGGTACCTCTTTGAAGATTATTCCCTAAGCGAGACAGCGACTCCTTTGAGCTATGATTTACCTGAGAATTATAAGACCTCATTTTTCGGTCAAAGCCAGGAAGAGTTGCTACAGGTTGGACAAAAAGCTCCACTATTTTCAACTACTGATATAAATAATCAGGCTTGGAATCTGGAGGATTTCAAAGGAAAAAAAGTCCTACTGGACTTTTCCATAATCAACTGTGGTTATTGCCTGGAATCACTAAAGTATTTCAATCAAGAAGACTTCAAATTGGCTTCAAACATTGAGGCTGTTTACATAAATCAGGAGGATTCCAGAGAAGAAGTAATCCAGTTTGAGGAGAAAATTGGAATTCCCTTCCCAGCTATTTCGGACGCAGATGAAATCGCAAAGCAATATGGAGTAAATAGCTGGCCACTTTTCTATTTGGTTGATGAAGAAGGGATTATTGAAGATGTGATTATTGGCTTTGACAAAGAAAAGCTAAAGGCCCTGACAGTGGAATAATGTTTCTTGTCTTTAGACGTCTCATCGGCTAGAAATCTGCCTTGACCGTAAAGTGAAGCTAATTCTCAGAATCTGACTTGGGTAATTTTTCATGGAAGTATTAACTTAGGTCAAACGGCCAACTATGAAATTCCTACTAAACCGAAAGGGCTTCTTGCTAGCCATTTTCCCTCTTGTTTTCTATTTATCCATACTATCAAGTAAAGCTTGTACAGTAGTCATAGCCAGGGAAGGAGATAAATCTCACTGAGATTAAGGCTTTGGGGACCAAAGCTAAATTCGAAGAATACAATCAAATTCACTGGAATTATCTTTCGATTCTTAAAAACAAACCAATTACACGCCCCAAAAAACTATGAAAAAAAGTCTATTAGTCCTGCTATTGGCAAGTTTCAGCCATATAATTTTTGCGCAGAGCCCTCAAACTTATCAAACGAAAAGTGGTCAAACCCATCTAACAGGTCCGTTCCAGTTGGAAAATCTTCAAACGGATACTACTTATCAGAAGTGGTACAACAGTAGCTATGAAGAATACACACCTAACCTTTCAAATACTGATTGGGCCAAAGAGCTTTCTGAGCTGGAAGTAGAAATCTACCTGGGCACCTGGTGCGGTGATAGTAAAAACTGGGTTCCAAAATTTGTGAAGCTTTGGGAGGAACTCGGCCTTGACCATGAGCAGCTCCATTTCACTGCACTTTACGGCAGAGTGGACGGAGAACTAAAATACAAGCAGGGTCCCAATAGAGAAGAAAAGGGGCTGGGCATTCATAGGGTCCCTACCTTTATTTTTAAAAAAGATGGCGAAGAAATAGCACGGATGGTGGAATATCCAGTGAACAGTTTGGAGACTGATTTGGCACAAATCGCTTTGGGATACCCTTCCTCTCCAAACTACCGTGCAGCCACTTACATGCTCGATTTATTTGCATCGCAAAGCATGGAAGAGATCAAGGCCAATGAGGTGGAGCACCTCTACGAAGCCTATGAGCTGATTAATGGAAATCGTAGTGAATTAAATACGCTTGGATTCGTTCTGCTCGAGTCCGACAGGATTGAAGAGGCCCTGATGGTTTTTAATTTCAATACCCGATATTTCCCAAATGACCCACGAGCATACGAAAGTTTTGCCGATGCATTAGTGGCAAATGATCAAATCGAAGAAGCAATTCGGAACTATGACAAAGTCCTTTTACTGGATCGAAGTAATACGGATGTGAGGGGGAAATTAAATGAGATTTACAGTAGATAATAGTAATAGAAATCCATCATCGCTTAGGACTTAGAACCACTAATTACAAAGCCAGAGATTTGGCTAAAGCCTCTTAAATACTGGGTTCTTGCATGGTTATACAATGGATTCCTCCACCCCCTAAATTAATGGCCAAAGCATCCAAAAGGATTACTTTTCTATCTGGGAAAAGATCCTCCAGAATCTCTTTGACTTGATTATCCCTTTCTCGAATCGATTCATCCATTCCCTCTTTCCAATACATTTGACCGATCACAACTTTATCTGAAATCAAAAAATTCAAGTAGCTCGCAGCGGCAATTGCTGTTACAGGTTCACCCACTGGAAATATGGAACCATCCTCATATTCGAGCGTGCTTATATAATCATAAACCGAATCCCCCGGCTTCAATTCTGTAGTGATAAGTTTTGGCAAAGGCATTCTGATAATGTTCAAAGGGTTACCATCCTGATCGGTTGCCTTCTGCAAAATCTGATAATTCTCTTCCATTCGTCGGTAATTTTCCTGAGCAATAGGGTCGTTTAGATCCTCCTCAGGAACTTCAGCTAATAGGACGGTGCTGTCATTTACGAATCGCGCAAACTCATCAATATGACCATTGGTGGTGACCACGGTATATCCCTGCGTGCCATCCTCGAGGGTTAGCGTGCCACTAAAAGTATGATCATCTTCATACAACCCCTCTTTCAACCAAATGATATTTTTAACTCCAAGCACTCGTTGAAATTCTGATTCCATCTGAGCCTTGGTCATATCAGGATTTCTTCCTTGCTCCACAGTTTCCACTAGCATCAGTGTGCCCTCTCCATTCACTTCCCGATTACCTCCCTCACTAATTAAATCAGTAGAGATTAATGGAAGGCCAAAATGCTCTGCCACCACCTCATCATACTTCTCCATACGAATAGTAGCCTCATCCATATCATCACTTGGAGTGTAACCCCATGCGTTGAAACCAAAATCAACTACTGCTTTTTCACCATTGTTCAATTCCACAAAGTTGGGGCCCATATCCCGAACCCATAACTCCTCCGAGGGTAACCTTATTAGCTCAACCTTGCCTTGCTCCATTAGCTCAGAAGGAATCATAGCCTTTGCTGACGCAAAAAGGGCATCGTTGGCCGCAGTGACAATAACTTTAGTATATGGTGCCACAGCCTGAATCAATTTTAATTGAACAGATTCATTAGACAATCCGGCCTTGTGATCCACGGGAGACCAAATCAACCAAACAGCATCTTGCTTATCATATTCGGCGGGTTGTCTTTTTACAGTGAGGGTTTCAGACTCCTCAATGAATTCTTTAGGAGTTTCGCAGCTCAGAAAAAGAAGAAATATGCACCCAATCCAATATTTTTTCATTTGATCAAGTTAAGGATTAAGAGAATATAAAATCCCTCAATTCTAATGAGATCATCTTATACAAGATCCTTCAAAATGGAGGCCTCTTTTTGTCTCCTACCCTACCTATGAAAGCTTGAGAATGAAGGAAATTTTTTTCCCTATTTAGAAATTAACATTTTCCTACATTTAGATATTATTTAGTTACCACCATGAAAAAAGTACTTTCCCTTTTCCTCCTCCTGATACCTGCTGTTCTTTTTGGACAGGGCCTGAATCCTCAGCTCACCGAGAATGAGGCTATCGAAGACATGAAATATTTGAGAAAGAATCTGGAGGATTATCATCCCGGAATGAATCGCTTCACTCCAAAAACCGAAATGGATGAGGCCTATTCCAAAGCCATTGCAGACGCTTCAGACATTAGCCTATTTAAGTTTTATGGAGAAATCTCAAGGCTTTTGACTTTTATCCATTGCGGGCATACCCAGTCTTACCTACCCGAAAGAAGCTCTTCTTCATATAGAAATGAGCTGAAACTAATCCCTTTTGAGATATCTTTTTTGGAAGGGAAAATGCTGGTTTCAGAAGACTATAGCGCGGAGAAAGTATTAGAACGAGGAACAGAAATCATATCTATCGATGGGATAAAAACCCAAGATATTTTATCCTATTTGTTTGAAAGGATTAATAATGATGGTTTTGTAGAAAGCTTTAGATATGAATGGCTTGAGATATTCTTTTGGTATCTCTATCCTCTAAATTTCTCGGAAACCGGACTGCCTGAATCATACTCTGTTGAGTATAGAAAACCCTATGAAGAGGTTACTCATGTTTTAGAACTAGATGGGCTTACGCAAAGCGAAATAAAAGAGATAAAAGCTGGCTCCGATGAGGAAAATGAAATGTATTCCACCACTATTGAAGATGATTATGCATTGATGAAGATAACCTCATTCTCCGGGAGCCCCTCAGATTTTAAAGGCTACCTCAGAGAAAGCTTCAAGGAAATTAACGAGGCAGGCATCAACAATCTAATCTTGGACTTAAGAGACAATGGTGGAGGAACTGATGAATATGGCGCAAAACTGGTTTCCTACCTCGCACATTCCGATTTCAATTACTTCGATAGAATTGAGGTGAAAGAAAAGTACGCCAAGAAAAAGAGAGGTGTAAAATCGAAAGATGGCATTTACTACTATCAAAATCATGTAGGACTTAAGAAATGGTCTCCGGACAAAAATCGATTTCTAGGTGAAGTTTACGTCCTAACGAATGGCATAAGCTTTTCAACAACCGCCGACGTTGCTTCAGTTTTATTCGACAATGGATGGGCCACTTTCATAGGTCAGGAAACCGGTGGAGGAGCCTATGGGAATACGAGTGGTGAGACCAAAACCATCACCTTACCCAATTCAAGAATAGAAGTCAGCATTCCCATGTGGATGTATTTTACCGCTTTGAAAAATACTGATCCAAAAGGCCGGGGAGTAATTCCGAATTATGTTACATCATCTAGCCTTCAGGATTTCATAGATGAGAAGGACATAGAAATGGAAAAAGCTATCTCGCTCATCAAATCGAAATAGCTTCTCCCCTGTTTAATTTAGGTTTCTTATGTAAATTCTTTGGAGTATAAAGTTTCTAAAAAACCTTAGTGACTCCTACTCCTCCATTGACTCCTGAGCCACCTCCAAACTCAGCATTGAGTCCCCACTTTTCACTCCAAAACCAACGTCCGCCAATGTGAGCACCCCAGTTCGCGCCACCATCGCCTCCAGCTCTAAAGCCAACATTCGCACCGGCATACACATCCCAGTCCTCATTTAATTCAAAAATGTCATCAAAATAAAAATTGCCTTTTGCAGCAAAAACCACGAAATCAAAATCCCAATCGGTATACACTACCGGGCCAACCGTGATCTTACTCCCAACCGGAAATTCGAGTCCTCCATAAAGACCAGTTCCGATGCCGCCCAGGTTTAAATACTTCTTTGCTTGTGCATTAGCACCAAATGAAATAAGGCAGACTACTGCCACCAGTAATAGTTTTTTCATATCTAAAAATTTTTAATTGTCAGATTCAAATTATCGAAAAGGGCCTTTAAAACCTAGAATAATTTCTATAACACTTTCAGATTCTCGCCATTAATCCAACAAGATCATTTTTAGATAAACCGTCCTGAAAAGAGGGTTTGGCTTCCTATGTGTAGTCAGGTCAAAGTGGTCAAGGGAATTAGTTAATTATTTGAGCATCAATTGATTAAAATCTAAACTCAAGTGCAACAAACTTGCAAAAGGGTCCAAATAGCCTTAATTTATGAAAGGGATTGGGTTCAGGCAATTTTATTCAAATTAGATTTTTGTGATTTTTTGGTAAAGGATCTTGAGTCAAAAGATTAATGCTCCCCATCTCGGGAAATTTTTTATTCACTTTTAAATCAAGAAAATCATGTCAAAGAAACAGTTCAGCAACCTTGGAAGTATTAGTAAAAACATCAAAATCAAACCTGTTAAATTAAAGACCACTACTTCAAATCGTGTCTCCAATTCTCAATTAAGACGTTTAGAGCCAAAGGATATAGCTAGCATACCAGGTGAATCTGTTAAAAGAGGTACGCTTCTGAGATTAAAAACGAACAGATCATGGGAAATCACACCAACGAAGTTGAAAGATAAAGATATGGAGGTTGTAGAATTCTATGGGAAGTTTCAATTGTCCAGCATAGATGTTTATCCTGAAAATGTCTATTGGGGACGTGTAGATGCAGGAAGACCTGGTTACCTACCGGAATCCAGACAATTAGTTTTACGATTTCAGCCACAGATGGGTAAGCGCTATCGAGTGGTAATTAAGTTAAAACCTGATGATTACACTGCTAAGTCCATATTTACCAGTGTCACTGGCCGACACTTTGATAAATGGTTGATTAACAACTATTTTAATGAGGTCCTATTTGACTTTGTGGCTTCAACCAGGCAAATAAAAATAAGTTCTCTTTACACCGGAAGTCGTTCTATGCATGACATGCTCGCTCCCTTACCCATTAAGAAAATTAATGTGGATTTGGTAGAGGATTAAACTCCATCCCCATTAGAGAATCTAGATTCAAGTTCCTAGTTTCAAAAAGTGAGCGTTATACCCCTGAATTGGATAGCTAACGCTCATAAATCCGAATCTATATGAAATATAACGCTCACTGAGCGAGCGATACGCAACGTTAGCCACACACAATACATCATAACCTTCAACGATTGATGAATACTATTGAAATCAGATTAGCGAAAAAAGAAGATGCACAATTTATTGCTCTACTTGGGAGAATAACATTTACGGAAACATTTGGACATTTTTTTAGAGATCAAAAAGATTTGATCGATTACTACAATTTGACATTTTCAGTTCAAAAAATTGAAGATGGAATTAAGAAACCAAACAACATTTTCTGGATAGCTTTTGCAAACCGATTACCAGTAGGATATGCCAAACTTAAACTAAATTCCAATTCAGAATTTATTGAATCAAATGACGTTTGCCAACTTCAGAAAATCTACGTTTTGAAAGACTTTCTGTCAATGAAAATTGGATTTGAATTACAAGATCTTCTCTTGAAAAAAGCCAAGGAATTGAATTTTAATAAAGTGTGGCTTTCCGTGCTTAACAGTAACGAGAGAGCAATAAATTTTTACAAAAAAAACGGATTTGAAAAAATTGGTGAGCACGACTTTCAAATTGGTAAAGAAAATTTCGAATTTATTGCAATGAAAAAAGAACTTTAAAATACAGTGGGTAACAATGGCTATAAGAATTGCTTGTTCTCGCCTTCTTCTGAAAATCCTTGCGGATTTTCAGTTTGGATGTACTTGCAAAGTTTAGTGCTAACCCACGCAACTACTCATAGCCGAGACCCTTATCCTCAATAATCTTCAAAGCGAATGATATTCGGAAAGCCAAAACCTACAGTAACTCCTGAAGATAAAGAATGGATCGAAGATGCTTTCATATGGTTTGAAGATCAATATGGACGCGACTTTCTCAAAAACTTAAGAATTGTCGAGCCAACCAAAGAGTTCTTTAATCATCAATTCACAGGAACAGAAGCAGATGCGGAATTTGCTTTGAATAAGATTACAGAATTTATGGACATCAAAGGAGCTAATATAGAACTGTACTATTTTTCAGAAGCACCAATGGAATTTGAAGATGAGGGAGTTGTAGTAACCCAAAACACTGAAGGAACGGGAACAAAAGACACTTATGCTCTAGGAAAGTATTCCGAAAACGGCCCTAACAAATTTGAAATTGGACTGGAACTTAAACAATTGAAGAATCCTCAATCGATGATTGCAACCTTAGCACATGAACTTTCTCATCTAATATTGCTTGGTGAAGGTCGGATTGATGAAAACCAAGAAGAATTAACGGAATTAAATTGCATAGCTCTTGGGTTTGGGATTTTCACGTCTAACTCCATTTTCAACTTTCAACAGTGGCAAGGAACAATCCACCAAGGATGGCAGGCAAACAGGCTAGGATATATCCCTGAACAAGTTGCTGCATACGCCATGGCAATTTTCAACAACTACCAGAACAATCCGACAAATTGGAGCGAACACTTGAATAAAGGAATTAAAAAGATGTATGAAAAGAATCTGAAATACCTGAACTCAAACGAAAATGCTTCACGGTTTAAATGAGGATTACAAACCCTAAAACCTCCTCAGCCTCACTTCCCTAAACTCCACCTTCATCGGCGGTCCGCGATGAACCTGGAAGCCTAGTAATCCCTCCAGGCTTTGGTTTTTAGTATCTAAATCCAATACCTCACTCATCAGGATTCCATTCACATAGTGCTGAAGGGTAGTTCCACGGATGATGAGATGCATTTCATTCCAGTCCTGCTTTTTAATCTGAGCACCCAGCTCAGCTCGATCCCCCAGCTCTGATTCCAGGTTCAAGCCCTTCCAGGCATTGTTCTCAACATAATCCCGAATCTCAGCAACATCATTAGGTTGGGATGAAATTCGAGTTTTCTGACCTCGGTAAGCCAATGTAGTGCGCTTTCTTTCCTCGTAGTTTTGACCTGTGTAGGTATTGTTACCATCGATATCCGCCTGATATCCTCGGAGTCCGAAAGGTACTCCCTCCACTCTATCGCTCCGGTATTGTATTCCCGAATTTCCCTTTTCTGAAATCCTGAATTCTACTTTGAGTTCGAAGTCTTTTACAGGCTGCTTGAAAATTAAAAAGGTATTGGCCTCCAGAGATACACCTTCTTTTATTTCCCCTACGATCATCCCATCTTGAACGGACCAAAAGTCTTTATCCCCTTCCCAGCCATTCAGTGTTTTACCATCGAAAATAGACTCAAATTCCGCTGCGAACATGGGTTCAGCCATAGCCATTTGTGGATTTTCGGGTGGTTCTTTGGATTCAAAGGCTCCCGACCAGCCCAAAACAGCCACAAGGATCACAGCTCCTATCAGCTCCAGAATCAACCATTTGGTGACCAGACTTTTCATTCCTTTAAACTCAAACTTTCATCCTGAAATACCTCATGATCTGGGTTTCCTCCAGAGATCAGATAAGCCATTAAGTCTTTTAGCTCTTCTTCATTGAGTGGATTGATCATACCGGGAAGCATGATGGAAACTGCCGAATTTTTCTTGGAAGCAACATCGGCTTTGGCCACCGTCCGAATCTGCTCCGGAGCAAAAGGATTTTGTGAAACATAATAGTTTTCTTCATTCTCATCCGTGAGTCTGCCCACCACCGAAGAACCGTCGTTTAGCTCAAGAATGGTAGCCATATACTGCTCAGAAATGGTCTCGCTAGGTTCTATAGTAGCGGTGAGAATATCCTTAGGTGTAAATCGAGTTCCAAGCTGGGTCAGATCTGGCCCGATGATTCCTCCTTCGCCCTGCATGGTATGACAAGACTGGCAAAGAGTAGCGGAGTACATGGCCTTGCCACGGAGATAATCCCTTCCTGATAAGTCCGCCACCATGGGTAAGGCCTCATCCACAGTCCATCTTCGACCCGGTCCTTCAGGCTGAATATCACTCGCGACCAGATCGTTGCCATTACTGGTCAGCAAGGCCGCACCGGATAATTCATTGTATTTATCATAATCGGATTTTGGAACTTCTTCCAAAGCCATTTTTCGCGCTCTGTCAATAAAGCCCACATAGCTTCTACCCCCTTTGTATTTGAAAGCATCCTGAATCCAGGTAAAATATTCCTCATAGGCTTCTTCAGACCATCCAGCTTTGGCCCCACCTAAAACTGTGGCCAGGTAAGTTTGCTGAGCAGGCGGAACATTCGCAAGCATATTCGCGATGTCTAATCCATACTGAGGATTACGCATGATCAAATCCGTGGAAGAGGTAAAGGTCTTTTGATAATCCGGATCATCCTCTGCTGTGGCCAGCAAAGCCAATGTCTTATCTACTGCATCCTTAGCACCTAAATAAACGAGAAGCTTGGAAAGCTCTCGATCCAGATTATTGTTATTTGCAGGGAATTCCGCATCCAGATAGTCGATCAAGTTTTTCCTTGCAAGCAGTGTCGGCTTTCCATGCCGAAGCATAATCAGCTCCACAGCCCTCAATAGATTCTGCTTATCCGCTTCATCCAAGCTGGAATAATCGATATCCCTCAAAGCCTTCAACATAGGCTGACCTCCACCCTTTCGATCATCTTGCCGTGCTAAAGCTATCATGGCCTGAATCTTCTTTGAAGAATTCTCCTCATCCATGGCCCGCTTCTTCCAGGAGTCCAGAGGCTGATGTTCCAAAGCCACTCTCGCCGCAAATTGTACGAATCGATCTTCATGATCCAGATTTGCCCATGCGAGCTTTAGTCCCTCTGCAGGAGCACCGGATGTATGGAACTCTTCCAGCTGCCGTCTGAGTTTATTTGCCTCCGGCAAAGCTTCTGCCGTGAGGGTATTTTGAGCTGCCGAAGCTTCCCCATCGTAGTACACCCGATAGAGGTCAGATTCTAATCGTCTACCCCCAGTCATAAAGTACATGGCCCCATCAGGTCCTATAATTCCATCGGTCAGGGGAAGTGCAGTTCCGGAAACAAATTCTTCTGCTGAAGCCTCATAGGTTGCACCCTTGGGCTTCAAATCCACTGCATAAATGATCCCAAAGCTCCAGTCAAAAGCATAAAGAGCATTTTGGTATTTCTCAGGAAACTTAGCCCCAGTACCAAACATAACGTTGGTGGGTGATCCCTGTCCAATGTTCAAGGTAGCTGGAAGATTATCTGGATAAAGCGGTGACCATTTTGAATTCCCTGTTCGCCAACCGAATTCTGATCCACTGGTCACATGGCAAATTCTAGTGGGTCTGTACCAAGGCATACCAAAGTCCCATTCCATATCCGAGTCATAGGTAAACAGATCCCCGGCTGAGTTAAAAGCTATGTCAAATGGATTTCTATATCCCACCGAAATCAATTCAAACTCTTTGCCCTCTGGGTCAAATTTCGCAACCCAACCACCCGGGGCTTTTCTTTCATTTGCATGACCTCTGGGGTCTTTGATTAATGGAAATAGATTATCCTCTTCCCAAACTGGAGGAACTCGGTACTTCTCAAATTCCGGAACATCCACGTGGTTTCCAGCCACCATGTAAAGTGATTGTCCGTCGGGAGAAAGCTTGATACTGTGTGGCCCATGCTCGCCCGGCTGACCTGAAAAAAGTTTGATGGTGGTGACAGTTTCATATTGATCGTCACCATCTAAATCCTGAATTCTGTAAAGCCCGGTACTTTCTTTGAAAGTTTCATTGCCATGATGATTTACCATCACGTACAGGCTATTGAAGGCATAAAGCAAACCTTGCGCATATCCCATACCCACCTGCGGGGCTTCCACATTTCCTACCTTCAATCGTTCGATTTTCGGCTCCAGGGATTCTGAACCGATTTCAGGAATCTCCAGCCGGTAGAGAAACCCATACTGATCCGCCGTGATCAGGCGATCCTTATCATCGAAGGTCATTGCCACCCAAGACCCCTGATCCAAATCTCCAGGACTGTAAATGTGCTCTGCTTTAAAGCCATCTGGCAGTTTTAGCTTGGCTACTTTGGGATCTTGAGATTCCTCAGTTTGGGAGGGCTCGCAAGCGAAAAAAAAGAAGGTTACTACTAAACCAAGAAGTATTCTCTGGAGGTAATTCATGCCGGACATAGGCTTTAGGGTATTTTGGTCTTTCTTAAAAATAGAAAATATGCAGACAAAACTCTCCAATGAATCTACCGCTCAAGGAAAACCCGTCGGTATAATCAAGATATAAAGGTCTTAGCTACTGGATTTTTTGACTACAGAAGAAATAAACCCGATATTTTATTTTTATCCATCATTAACTGTCCTGTGTCAGGATGGGACAGGATAAAAAGCAAAGGAAATTCATCTTTTTGCAATAGTAATATTACCCAAAAGCACCATGCGTTTTAAACTTATCCCGCCTATCGCCCTCGTGGCATTCTTCCTTGTTTTGATTTTTTCCTGCGGAGAAAAACAACAAATAGAACTTACCGATGGCAAGACCATCACTTTGGTAGGAAATAACCTGGGATCGAGGATGATGCATTACGGCACTTTCGAAACTGAAATGTATACCCGCTTCCCTGATGAAAACCTTGTGATTAGAAATCTTTGCGATCCTGCAGATACTCCAGGTTTCCGTCCTCGTTCAGGAACGAATGATCCATGGGCTTTCCCAGGAGCAGAAGCTTATCAGGATGAATATGCTACTCCATCCAGAAGTGAAGGATTTCTCGAAAAGCCAGACGAATGGCTTTCACGACTGGAAGCTGATGTGGTGATTGGCTTTTTTGGCTTCAATGAATCCTTTCAGGGGGAAGCAGGTCTTGAGAATTTCAGAGCGGAGTTGGATGCCTGGGTAAAGCATAGCAAAAGACAAAAATACAATGGTGATTCTGTCCCAAGTCTGGCCTTAGTTTCTCCTATTGCGATGGAGGACATAACCCACCTAAAGGACGTGCCTAGCGGAGATAAGGAAAATGAAATGATTCAGCGCTATGCTGAGGTCACCCGAGATGTAGCTAATGCCAATAATATCCCTTGGGTAGATGCTTTCACTGCCAGCCAAAAATGGTATGACGCGACTGAGGAACCTTTGACAATAGATGGTTCTCAGCTTAATCAGCAAGGTTATGAGCTTTTCGGACAGCTTCTAGCCGATGAATTATTCGGCGGCAGCCCAGATACTTCTGTAGATCGAGAAATGGTCGCCGAAGCGGTAAATGAGAAGAATTGGCTCTGGCATAATGATTACAAGATTCCGAATGGAGTACACGTGTTTGGAAGAAGACATGATCCTTTCGGACCAGATAATTATCCCTTCGAGCTGGAGAAAATTCGGCAGATGACCGCTCTTCGGGATTCTGCGATTTGGCTGGCAACCAAGGGAGAGACATTTGATCTTGCCGCTGCAGATGCAAAGACCAGAGTCCTCCCAGATGTTGAGACAAATTACAATCCCGATCAAAACGGTTCTTTGGAATACCTGTACGGAGATCGGGCTTTGGCAGAAATCAAAACTGCCCCAGGGTATAAAATCGAGCTATTCGCCTCAGAAGAGGACTTCCCGGATTTAGCGAATCCAGTTCAGTTATCCTTTGATAATAAAGGCAGATTATGGGTAGCCACTATGCCAAGTTACCCTCATTACAAGCCGGGTGATCCAAGACCGAAGGATAAGCTGATTATTCTGGAGGATACAGATAATGACGGCAAAGCAGATAAGCAAACCACCTTCTCGGAGGACCTGCACATACCGGTGGGCTTTGAAATCGCGGCCGAGGGTGTCTATGTTTCTCAGGCCAATGACCTGATCATTTTAATCGATGATGACAAAGATGATAAGGCCGATCGAAAGGAGATTTTGCTGAGTGGGTTTGATGATCATGATACCCACCATGCGATATCGGCCTTTACTACCGATGAGTCTGGCGCCATTTACATGGCGGAGGGAGTTTTCCTTCACACCAATGTGGAAACATCCTACGGTCCTGTTCGTGCAACGAATGGAGGCTTCTATCGCTTCCAGCCTCAGAGACATCATCTCGAAAGAGTAAATCAGGTAAACATCCCGAACCCATGGGGTATCGCTTTCGATCGCTGGGGACAGAATTTTTATGCAGAGACTTCCGGACCAAATGTAAATTGGATGCTTCCGGGATCGACCTTGCCGCGTTATGGAAATGCGAATTACAAAGGTCCCAACCTGATCGAAAAAGCTCAGATGGTTCGGCCAACATCCGGACTCGAATTCATCTCGAGCCGGCATTTCCCGGATGATGTTCAAGGTGATTTGATCATCAATAATACCATTGGATTCCTCGGGACCAAGCAGCATCAGATGGTGGAAGATGAGGTCGGCTACCACACGAAATGGAGACAGGATTTGGTTTACTCCACCGATAGAAATTTCCGCCCTGTCGATATGGAGTTTGCACCGGATGGATCGCTTTATATCGTGGATTGGCATAATATTCTGATCGGTCATATGCAGCATAACGCTCGTGATCCACTAAGAGATCATGTCCACGGTAGAGTTTATCGGGTGACTTATCCTGGTCGACCATTGGTCACTCCAGCGAAAATCGATGGAGCGAGTATTCCTGAGCTCCTGGAAAACCTGAAACTTCCCGAATACAGAACTCGCTACAGAACCAAGCGAGAGCTAAGAGGAAGAGATCAAATGGAAGTAGATGCAGCTACGAAAACCTGGCTTTCAGAATTAGATCCAAATGATCCAGAATACGAACATCAAAGACTCGAAGCACTTTGGGTGAGCTGGGGAAATAATCTTGTGAATCAGGAATTGCTAAGCGAGCTTTTGAAATCTGAAGATCATAGAGTTCGAGCTGCCGCCACACGGGTCTTGAGATATACTGGACATCAGGTAGAAAATCAGACCGAGTTACTCATAGCCCAGGCTGAGGACAACAGTGGTCAGGTAAGGATGGAGGCGATCGTAGCTGCGAGCTGGCTCCCTCAGGATGAAGGTCTTGAGGTTTTGGCTGTTGCTGAAACTCAAAATCTGGATGAAACCTGGCAAAGAGGGACATTTGAAACCGCGCTGGCCCATATCAGCGGAGTCTCCGTAGAGGAAAAGAAGGAAGAGGACATCAAGTCTAATCTAAAAGGATCCGAACGGGAGCTGTACATTTTAGGCAAGGAAATCTATTCACGTGATGGATACTGCGCCACTTGTCACCATTCTGATGGTGGTGGACTTTCCGCTTCGCAATTCCCTCCACTTCGAGGTACTCCATGGGTAACAGGAAGTCCAGAACGCATGATTAAGATCGTCTTGAATGGTCTGTATGGCCCCATTACCATAGCAGGAAAAACCTATCCGGGACAAGTTCCTATGACTCCGTATAAGGGCATGCTGAATGATTCTGAAGTTGCTGCAGTGGTGACTTATGTCAGAAACAGTTTTGGCAATAATGCCTCTGCGGTTACTCCTGAGCTTGTGGCAAAAATCAGAGAGGAAACCAAGGACAAATCAGGGTTCTGGACGGCTGAGGAGCTTCTTGAGATGCATCCACTGGAGAAATAATATAAAAGCATCAACCTTTTAACATGCCAAGAATATTTATCACTGGGAGTTCGGATGGACTAGGGAAAATTGCAGCGGAGAAACTGATCAATCAGGGCCACCAGGTAATTCTGCACGCAAGGAACGAAAAGCGAGCGGATGAGACTCGGGCAAGCTTTGGTGATTCAGCAAGAGTTTGTGTTGCTGACTTAGCCAAAGTTGATGAAGTAAAGGCACTTGCAGAAGAGGTTAATAGCATTGGAAAAATGGATGCCATCATCCATAATGCCGGAGTGTATCAAGTGGACTCAAAAACCATTCTTGTGGTAAATGTTCTAGCCCCCTTTATTCTCACCTCACTGATTGAAAAACCTCAACGGTTAATCTATTTGAGCTCCGGAATGCATAGAGGTGGGAGAGCAATTTTCCGAGAGTCCGACCTTGATTCGATCAGCTACTCCGATTCTAAATTAATGGTGACGGCAATGACTTTGGCGGTAGCCAAAAAATATCCTGAAGTCTATGCCAACGCAGTCGATCCAGGATGGGTACCCACCAAAATGGGCGGCGGAAATGCACCAGATTCATTCGATCTGGGTACAAATACCCAAGTGTGGTTAGCCGAGAGCGTGAGTCCTTTAGCCTTGGTTTCAGGTAAATACTTTAAATTTATGGAAGTGCATGATCCACATGCTTCTGCAAATAATGCTGAATATCAGGGACAGCTTATGGCATACCTTGAGAAACAAACTGGATTATCTCTTTGAATTAGTCTTTACTAAAGTGCTTCTCAGAAAAGCCAACCTAATCGAAAATCCAGATATTCGGCCACATGGCCATGAGCTTTGAGTCCCGCTCCAATTCTGAATCCATCGAATAGGACATAATGAAGGGAGTATCGCTGATAAAAATTATGATATTCCTGATAACCGGCAGGTTTATGAAGATATAAAGCCATGCGTTGGCTGAAATCAAAACGGCCAAAAAGGAAATGATTCTCTGCATACAACGCAGGAATTAAAGCCTCAGTCCTGCTTCCTTCAACCGGGATGGAAAAATCCTTCGCCAGCTCCAATCCTCCACCCATAGCGATAATTCCAGTTAATCGCCGGTATGCACCTCCGCCTAGGAATAGGTTGGGCTCCCTTCCTCCTTCACCATTATCCCTGGAATTAAAGCCCAAGTCCATGTAGAAATTCCATTTCTTTGGAATTGCGCTGCGTTCGTACTCTGGTAAATCAGATCGTTTGGTGTAATGAAGAATCCCCAAGCCCCACATGGGATAATTCATTCCACGATTTGGCTGTTTTTGTCCTCCATTGGAGATATGACCATAGGTGAATGAACCCTGAATCGCCCAGTTGTCACTGAAATCCCAAGTGATTCGTGGAGACAAAAAAATCGTAAAGCTTATGGGCGTGCTGAAAAAAGTATTTCGTGGGTTTTCGAACTCGTCATAGACTTTAGTGATGTAGCTCACGCCTAAACCAGTAGACAGACTGGCTGAAATACGATTCCCTCTGTAGAGATACGGCTCGAAAGTGCCTGAAAGACTCCATGCCTGACCCAACTCATCCGGGTTTTGGAAATCCATGACAGAAAGATTGAGTCCGAGGTAATGAAAGCAATTGCATGCCTCCCAATTCTTTTTACTTGTCCGCATCCACTGCGTAGAAACCCCGATGGACCAAGGATTAGTCGCTGCGATTTCCTTCAATTCAGGATTATGAGCGAGGATAGTACCATATTGGCCTTCCAGGCCAAAGCGATGAGTGGCTTCCTGAGAAAAAACTGGGCTAAAAGTCAGTCCGCTGAGAAAAAATACCAAAAGCCACTTCCGCATACACCACACTTTTGAAATTTCTACGAAATCTTCTTAAAAAAGATAATCCATTAGTCCTGGTTTTTTTGACTTTTCTGATCAAAAAACTTGAAAAATCTTGATCCTTTAATTTATTTAATCGTAATATTGCAATGAAACGATAAAGAAATGGGATTAGCCAAAACAGAAATATTCACGGAGGAGCAAAATGCAATTGCCAGCATGGCCAAGGTAATGGGTCATCCGGCTCGGGTTGCCATACTGGAATACCTTTTCAAATTGAATACCTGTGTATGCGGTGATCTTGTCGATGAGATAGGACTAGCGCAAGCCACCATTTCTCAACACCTAAAAGAATTAAAGAATATGGGCCTTATTAAGGGAAGTGTGGAAGGCACCAGTGTGTGCTATTGCATTGACCTTGAAAATTGGTCTCAAATGAAGTCTAAAATGTCTGAGTTCCTTGATCAGGACCTGACTTCAAATACTTGTTGTTAAACACAAATCCAAAAAAATGAAGCTATCAGAAATAAAATCAGCTCTCCAGAATTTGGAGACCATCGCCTTCGAATTACCGGATGGATCTCTAGTGCCAAGCCACTTCCATGTAACAGAAGTAGGTAAAATCACCAAGCATTTTATCGATTGTGGTGGAACCGTCAGAAACGAAGAAGTGGTGAATTTTCAGCTTTGGAATGCCAATGATTACGATCACAGATTACATCCAGAAAAACTACTGAAGATTATCAATCTCTCCGAAGAGGTTCTTGGACTAGAAGACCTTGAAATAGAAGTTGAATACCAGGGCCACTCCATTGAAAAGTACGGATTGGATTTCAACGGGAGGAACTTCCTTTTAACCACAAAGCAAACCGATTGCCTCGCTAAGGACAACTGTGGAATTCCTGAGCAGAAGCCAAAATTCAAGCTTTCATCATTAACCACTGCTAGTGCAAATGCATGTGAACCAGGTTCAGGCTGCTGCTAAATCATTTCTTATGACTTTTTATCCTAAACTTCAGGAAACCATTGCTAAGGCTGAGAACCTGGCCATTCCATCAGAACGAAAAGAGGTTCTCAAGCCTTTGATCGATTATTTAAGAAAGAAAAAAGGCGAAGGAAGTACAGCGCACTTAAATTTCATATGCACTCATAACAGCCGAAGAAGCCAATTCTCTCAGGTTTGGGCTGAAGTGGCTGCAGCAAAATATGTAGTGGATGTCAAAACTTATTCTGGTGGTGTAGAAGTCACGGCTTGTAATCCTCGAACAGTGGCTTCACTGAAGAGGCATGGCTTCCAAATGGGTGCATTTGGCAGGGAAAATCCTACCTACAAAATTAAATACGCCGGTGGAGATGAAATGATCAGAGCCTTCTCCAAGCTTTTTGATGATCCAGCAAATCAAGTAGAAAAATTCGCAGCCATTATGACTTGTGATCATGCTGATGAGAATTGCCCTTTTATTCCAGGGGCAGAGATTAGAATTCCAGTTCTGTACGTTGATCCCAAAGCATTTGATGACACAGCTGAGGAATCTACGAAATACGATGAACGATCCTTGCAGATTGCTTCGGAGATGTTTTATGTAATGAGGAGCATTTAATTCCAGTTTCTTTTAAAGGCATCGATCAATTCGGATTGTAATTCTGATTATTTTAGGGTTTTTCAATCCCAGCTGATCATGACCGATGCAATTTTTGTTTCCAGCGCAGAACCCCGTTGTGGAAAATCACTAGTCTCCCTGGGTCTGGTAAATCACCTGCTGAACAAGGCTCTAAAGGTAGGGGTCTACAAACCCATCATCACTCCGAATAAAGAAAATGCTCGGGATAGAAATCTCGTTCTCCTTCTTGAGCATTTCAATCTGGATGAAGCCTATGAGAACAGCTATGCCTTGACCAAGAAGGAAGCCATGGCCATGATCAATCAGGGGAGAGGAAATGATGTCCTGGATATTATCATCGAGAAGTTTCAGAAACTGAAATCTGAATACGATTTCCTGATTTGTGAAGGGACAGATTATCTCGGTCTAAGCTCAGAGCATGAATTTGATCTAAATGCCAGCGTTGCTAAAAACCTCGGAACTCCAGTTCTTCTTTTGGGTAATGCCCAGGGAAAAACCAATGAAGAGAGCATTTCCAGCTTGAATATGGCCATGGATCTTTTGGAGTCCAGAGACTGTCGAATCTATGGGGTAATCGCCAACAGAGTAGAGGAAGAAAATCTAGAGAGTCTTCAAGAAGATTTGGAGAAAGCCTTCTCAAATCGGGACATTATCCTTTCGACTTTACCCCATAAGCCTAATCTGAATAACCCCAGAATTAGCGATGTGGTAGAATTTCTAGAGGCTGATATTCTTTACGGCAAAGAATATTTAAATAATCGGATTGACAGCTTTGTGGTGGGAGCCATGCGATTCCAAAACGTTCTTCCCGAGCTTAAAGAAAATAATCTTGTGCTCACGCCAAGTGATCGTGGAGAAGTCATTCTCAGCATAGTTCAAGCCCAGCAGGCCAAAAATTATCCGAGTGCGGCAGGAATTCTTCTCACGACGAAGAAGGACCTGGACGATTCGGTGAAAAGACTATTGGATGGTTCTAACCCTCTTCTCCCCATTCTTTCCGTGCAAAGTAACACCTTTGAAACCGCTACTCAACTGGGTGGCATCAGTCCTTATTTAAAAGCCTCGGATCGACAAAAGACTGAACTCGGCCTGCGCCTTTTTGAGGATCATATGAATCTTGGTAAGCTGGACGAGCAGTTAGAAAAGGTGGTGGTGGATATTGTCACGCCTAAGATGTTTGAGTTTAATTTGCTCAGCAGAGCAAAGTCCCAGATCAAAAAGGTCGTACTACCCGAGGGATCCGAACCTAGAATTCTTAAGGCATCTAAAATTCTTCTGGATAAGAGAGCTGTGGAATTAGTTCTTTTGGGAGATCCGGAAATCATCAAAGAGGAAATTGCCAAGCTAAATCTTCAGGAGAGTTTAGAGAGAATAGAAATAATTAATCCCGTGGATTCTCCGCATTATTTGGAGTACGCCTCTACCTTGAAAACGCTTCGTGAGAAGAAAGGAATGAACATAGATCAGGCAAAGGACTTTATTGCGGACACCTCCTACTTCGGAACCATGATGGTTTATAAGGGTCACGCTGACGGGATGGTTTCAGGATCTGTAAATACTACCCAGCACACCATCCGTCCAGCTCTTCAATTTGTGAAAACTAAACCTGGAGTATCGGTGGTCTCTTCCATATTCTTCATGTGTCTTGAAGACAAGGTTTTAGTGTATGGAGACTGTGCGGTGAATCCCTCGCCGAATAGTGAGCAGTTGGCTGAAATCGCTATCAGCAGTGCAGATACCGCAAAAGAGTTTGGACTGGATCCAAAAGTGGCTCTACTCTCCTACTCTTCAGGGTCATCTGGAAAGGGAGAAGAAGTGGAGAAGGTTCGGAAGGCTACGGAGATTGCAAAGTCCAAAAGACCCGATTTAGCCATGGAAGGGCCTCTTCAATATGACGCAGCTGTGGATATGGCTGTCGGCCAAAAGAAAATGCCGGGCTCAGAAATCGCTGGTCAAGCGAATGTTTTGATTTTCCCTGATTTAAATACCGGAAACAATACCTACAAAGCGGTTCAAAGAGAAACAGGAGCGATTGCTATTGGGCCTGTGCTTCAAGGTTTGAACAAACCTGTAAATGACCTATCCAGAGGCTGTACCGTGGAAGATATTGTAAATACGGTTATTATCACGGCCATTCAAGCTCAAGCCTAAAATGAAAACACTAGTCATCAACAGTGGGAGCAGCTCCTTAAAATATCAGCTCTTTCAGATGCCTGAGGAGAAATTGCTCTGCAAAGGATTGGTGGATCGAATTGGTGAAGAGGATGCTCTTATTGATTATCAAAACAAGCAAGATCAAAAAAACTTCAAAGAGGTGGCTGAAATCAAGGATCATGAATTCGCTTTGAAGAAAGTCATCCAGCTAATTGAAGATGAAGAAATAGGTGTGATTCATAATGCCAATGAAATTGAATTGATAGGACATAGAATCGTTCATGGAGGCACCTATTTCTCGAACCCACGACTCCTTTCGGATGAGGTACTTTCAAAAATTGAAGAGGTCACACCTTTGGCACCCCTTCATAATCCACATAATCTCAAGGGAGTACAAGTTACCCAGACTCTATTCCCTAATGCCCGACAGGTAGGAGTTTTTGATACAGCTTTTCATCAGAGTATCCCTGAAAAAGCCTATCGTTACGCCATCCCAAAAGATCTGGCAGACGATAATGGCATCCGGGTTTATGGTTTCCATGGGACATCTCATCGATACATAGCCAATCAAACCGCCGAGTTTTTAGATAAGCCCATCCAAGAAACAAGTCTAATCAGCCTCCACTTGGGAAATGGCTGTAGTATGGCTGCCGTGAAAAACGGGCAATGTATTGACACCAGCATGGGTTTCTCTCCACTAGATGGATTGGTGATGGGAAGTCGATCTGGTGACATTGATCCTGCCATTGTGGTATTTCTTCAGGACAAATTGAAAATGACCTCAGCTGAAATTGATCAGCTTTTGAATAAAAAGTCAGGATTGATAGGGCTTTGCGGCACAAACGATCTTAGGGAAATCATTTCCATGGCTGAAGGAGGAGATTCCAATGCAGAATTAGCACTGGATATCTACTGCTACCGGATTCAAAAATATATTGGTGCTTATCTCGCAGTGACAGGACCTCTAGATGCCATTGTTTTTACAGCAGGTGTTGGAGAAAACTCCTCACTTATCCGCGCAAAATGTCTTACAGGTTTAGAGCATTTGGGAATTAGCTTCGACTCGGATCAAAATGAATTGGCTTCAGGCACTAAGGCTTCATTTCAGGTAAAAAATTCAAAAGTGAAACTATTGGTTCTTCCAACAGATGAAGAACTGGCCATTGCCAAAGCAAGCTACCGGGTTGCTAATGAATGAATTATAAATCTTATCAGAATCGGATGAATATTTCTTAGGCAGCACTTTTTACAAAATATTTTACTAATTTCTTAGCAAAATAAATTTTTGATATGTCTACGATTTTTGATAAGAACCTACTTCCGAAATTTGAAAGTATCCGCGATAGCGATGAAGAATTACTTTGGTCGGGAAAACCCGAATTTATTCCCTTCATTCTTGGTGCAATAGGTGGAGTTTTCGTTCCACTCATTATCGTTGGGCTTTTTGTTTTTGTATTTACTAATACCGAAGGTGAAACCACCGGATTGGTCACTCCCGGTTGGGTAGCAATTCTCTTCATTATTTTTGGGTTATTACCTCTGATCACCAGAATTTTCGTCTATTCCAATACAGCCTATGCTTATTCCAACAAAAGAATAATGATTAGGACAGGATTCATCGGAACTGATTTTAAGACAATAGACTATGATAAGATTTCTGATATCGAAGTCAATGTAAATGTCATCGAAAGAATCTTTAATGTTGGGACAGTTAGATTTTTTAGTGGAAGGTCTATAAGCCATAAAAAGGGGGCCAACCTCCTCACGGATAGATGGGTTGCTATTAAAAACCCATATGAGATTTTCAAAAAAGTGAAAGAGGTTTCGGTGGATATTAAGACTGATATTAGCTATCCAAATGCATTGAGACCTGAGAACAATCCTGGCTATCAAACCAAATACAAAAAAGAAGACTCTTCTGAGCAGGAATCTTAAATGTTACTCTCGATAATTTCGAATGAATAATCAGATTCAGGATATCATTCGGCAACTTGAGATCATTCAAAGTGGAAAGCTATGGATGGGCGCATCCTACGAGCGTAAACTAGAGGGACTGGATGAAAACCTGGCTTTTCAAAGGCCCCTCGATAACCTCCACAGTGTTGCTGAAATCATTTCACATTTAATCTTTTGGCGAGAAGAGGCGAAAGAAAAAATCCTCACCGGCAAAGGGACCAAAACTGATGACGATCCGGGAAACTGGCTCTCAAATAATGAGCTCAAAACGATGGGTTGGAAATCCCTGATGGAAAAGCACTACGCAAGTTTAGATAAATTGAAACAGAGTCTCCGATCCAGAAATGATGATTTTTTGAGGGAAGAATACTTCGATCCTGATTTTAAGGGAATGTTTACTTACCAATTTCTTCTAGACGGAATGATTCATCATGACTTGTACCATCTAGGCCAGATTGGTATAATCATCAAGCTTTTACTGAAAAAGTAGGCCACATAGAAAGAAGGCTTCTCTTTAATCTCCTATTTTAGCCTTAACCAACTATTAGAAAATGAACTGTAAGAATTGTGGAAGCCATGTGGAGGGGAACTATTGCAGTAAATGTGGCCAGAATACGAGGGTTCGGAGGATTGACCTAAGCAGCTTTATTAACGAATTATCTGAAACTCTTTTTCAGGTTAATCGTGGCTTTTTCTTTACGTATTTCTCACTTTTCACAAAGCCAGGTCAAACCATCCGGGATTTTCTTGAAGGCAAGCGGGCACAGCATTACAAACCGATAGCTTATGTTTTGCTGCTTTCCACTCTTTACTTGCTGGTAACCAGAATTACCGAACAAGCTACCTGGATCGATGATCTGGTCAGTGGATTCAATCAATATGAAGAAGGCATTGATATCCCATCTCAATTTAATTGGCTTATCAATAATTTTTCGTACAGCAACTTAATCCTGCTTCCAATCTTCTCAATTGGAAGCTTTCTGGCATTTAAAAAGGCGAAGTATAACTACCTCGAGCATATGGTACTTAATGCCTATATCACGGGACAGCAGTCCGTTATCTATTTATTATTCAATCTGGTTACCTTTTATTATGATAATAAACTAACGGATGCCATTCCTACGTTTCTCTCTATTTTCTATACCTTCTGGGTCTATTGGCAGTTTTTCAATAAGGGAAACAGAGTTATAAACATCCTTTCTACTTTGCTGACCTATGTTATCTATGTGATATTGAGTTCGTTATTCTTGGTTATTGCCTCGATCATCGGAAATGTGATCTTCAGCTAACAAAAAACTCCATTAACATTTCCTTTTGATCAGTTGGAACTGGGAGGCTTAAAAATAACCTACAGGTTTAACCAGTAAGTCATTTTAAATACTAAAGCCCTGGATTTTGATCCGCCGAATTGGATGAATCCTTCCTCGTTTTCAGCTAAGTAGTTATCAGTATATACCAGGAAGAAGTCTGATACAGGCGCAAATCTCCATTGGAGGCGTGAGTTGATATTCACGTTTTCAATCTGGCTATTGTATTGGACGAAAGTGGTCCAAAAGAGCTTCTTACTAAAGGTAAAATCAAACCTAGGTCCAATCAGGAAAAGGTTGGAGCTGCTGTAAGGAGCAGGAAGTCGAATTCCATTGTAGGCAAAATCTATACTCGTGAAGCCCAAAGGCTGATATCGCCACTGAATACTTCCCTCCAGATTCCACCTTGTTCCATTAAAATATTCCCCAGATCGGGTACTTAGCTCAAATGAAACCTCTTTTCTTTGATCCGATGTGTAACGTGCAATGATCAGGTTATTCGTGTATTCTGTTCCAGCTGGAAGAGGTAATCCTCCCGAACCACTTGGATCAAAACTTCTGAATAAGTAAGTGTACTGCCGCCTAAGCCTTGTAGAAAAGCGAGCCGAGGATTTCCAATTGATATCATACAGGATATTAATATCCCAATCCAAAAATCCATAGGTATCATTACCAATCATATCAAAGTCCAACCCTGGACCATGTCTTTGAATTCCTCCCTTTTTTGGAAAAAAACTTCTTCGATACGTCATGGCTAATTGGTTAAAATCAGTCCTTCTGACAAAACCAACCTCTGGAGCATAATTCGCTCCCACTGCCTGTGCTCTCATATTCAGGGACCATTCAGGCTTATCATACCGAAGTTCAGCACCCATAGAGAAAGTACTGTCTACATCAGCTTGACGGATATTCTGATGATAAAAGACTTTACCTGTGATTTTATTATCTGCAGAAGCTATGTTGTAGTCCACCCCAAAAGTTCGGTCCCATTCGTTATACAGACTGTCACTGTATTCCTCAGGGTCTTGAAAGGTTTGTTTATTCACGAAGAAGGCCGAGATATTTGATCTGGCGAAAACCTTTTGCTGAAGAGAAACCATGGAGTAATTATAGGAAGGCAAGCTGGCTGTTTCATCATCAGATACCTGCATGCTAAGCACTCCTACTCTGAGGTTATCATTAGCTTTTCCACTGACCCGAGCGCCAAGCGGGATTGGAGTAGAGATATTCTGTCCTGTACTCTCATCCCTTGATACTCCAATTCTTCTACTGAAGAATGGTCGGTTTCCACGTGCCCCATAATTGGCAAACAAGTCCGCATTCTCAAGGAAGAATTGCCTTCTTTCAGGGAAGAAAATCTCAAATCGATCAAGATTAGTGACCTGTTGATCTACTTCCACCTGTGAGAAATCCGGATTCACTGTAAGGTCAAGATTGAGCCCCGGCGTTATAGCATATTTCACATCAAACCCAGCGTTGAAACCAGTATTGGCTTCTCCACCTTCCTGGAAATTTTGATCATAGTTTCCTGCGATATAAGGGATAAAAGAAATATTACTACCCGTATTTTGGGTGGGCTCTTCCCATTCTGCCACGCGAGTAGCTGCCAGATTAAAAAGTGTGAAGTTTCTCGAGATTGGGGCCCAGGTAGACCTTTCGGCATTCTCACTATCTATTCGATAAAAGTTGATATTCCACTCATCCTGACCCTCGTTGAACCGAAGAGTATTTAATGGAATAGCCATTTCTGCCACCCAATATCCTTCATAAATCTGAGCTTCTCCCCTCCAAACATTATCCCAATCAAGACTGAAAGAGCTTTCGCCTGTACCTCCATTGGCAATAAGACCCTCTCGCCTTACTCCAAAGGGATTCATTCCGAAGGTGAAGGCATTAGTTTTATCCTGAAAAGTGTCAAGAATAACGGTGAAATTATCATTCGCAGACCCTCTGAAATCTCTGCGAAGAGAAGGAGTCACATATTCCCTTTCCTTACTTTCGCTGTACATGATTCCAAGCACGTATACATTCTTATCGTCGTATAGCACTTTAGCAACGGATTGATTCACGGCCAAAGAAGAATCAAAGGGAAAATACTGCATCCAATTATATGCAGAATCCGCCTCGCTCCATTTGGCGTCAATTATCCCATCTATTTCTATAGGTATATTTGTTCTCTTGAACCTGATGTCCTGAGAAAATAGACTTGTGGTGATAAGGGATAAACCCAAAAGGAAGAATACCTTTTTAAACATCTTGCAAAGCTAGCTGAACAACGAAGAGCCAATGAATCACTTTTATACCAGCGGTCTTCATTTATCATTTTTATCAACCAAACTTACTCTCGGCCTGACGGTTAGAACAAATCCCATGTTTTACTTGAGCGGTTCAGCATGTCCATCCACTAGAATTAACCATTCGTCAACATTTTCTCCTTTATGCAACATTGTTGCGTATTTTTATCGAAATTTGAAAGAATATGTATTTAGATAAATCAAAATAATTATATTTGCCTATTCTAAAATCAATTTTAGTCTTATCTAAAAATTTGTTTTGAAAACACAACTACTATTAATTGCTGTATTCCTGGTTACAAGTATGTTGGGTTATTCCCAATCAGGAACTATCTCAGGTAAGATTGTTTCTGAAGAAGGACCTGTAGAGTTTGCTAATGTGATTCTTAAAGGAACAACAAACGGATCCTTCACGAATGCGGATGGTAAATTCTTGATACAAAATGTTCCAGCTGGCGACTACACCATTCTGATCAGCTTACTAGGTTATACTTCCGTTTCTGAAGAGATTTCATTGTCCCCTGGCCAAAATCTAAAAATGGACTTTACTATTCGGCCAGATGCTTTCAATCTTGAAAATGTGGTAGTCTCCGGAACCCGATATGAACAAGATAGGGTAAACAACCCTATCGTAGTGAATATGTTGGATGACAAAATTTTCAAAGCAACTCAATCCATCACTGTATCAGAAAGCCTAAACTATCAACCAGGCGTTCGTGTAGAGGCAAATTGTCAAAACTGTGGATTCACCCAGGTTCGATTAAATGGTTTAGATGGAGCTTATTCACAGATTTTGATCAATAGCAGGGCGATTTTCAGCGCATTGAATAGTGTTTATGGTTTAGAGCAAATACCAACAAATATTGTTGAGAGAGTCGAAGTTGTAAGAAGTGGTGGTTCTGCTCTTTATGGTTCAAACGCTATCGGAGGTACTATCAATATTATCACCAAGGACCCAGTAGAAAACCTTTGGGAGATCCAATCAAACACAGGTGTTTTTGATGATGGTGGAGTGGATCAGACCTTCAGCATGAATGGCTCCATTGTAAACGAAAGTCTTACTTCTGGGGTGACCTTTTATGGAATGAGTAGAAATAGAGACAGCTACGATGCGGATGGAGATGGCTTCACTGAATTGGTTGAATTAAACAATACAGTTTTTGGGGGTAAGGCATTTTTCAAGCCATCCGACAGAAGCAAAATCTCGGTAGATTTCAGCGCCCTGGAAGAGTATAGAAGAGGCGGTGATCGATTAAATCTGGCTCCACATTTCACGGATATTGCCGAGCAGTTGGACCACAACACTTTCTTCGGGGGGCTGAATTTTGAGCAAAGAACTAAGGATAATCGCGGACAATTCGCCGCCTATGCCTCTGCGCAATCTACTAGAAGAGATAGTTACTATGGTGGACTCGGTGGTGGTAGAACTGCAGAGGACAGCCTCTTAGCGATCAACTCTTATGGTATAACTGATGACGTTTCCTTTGTCATTGGAACTCAATTCAATTATGCCATAAATAATCGTGATGTATTCACGATAGGTGTTGAAAACCAAAACTATGATACTCAGGATGAGATTAATGGGTATAATAGATTAGTAGACCAAAGAGTAAATAGTACTGGTATTTTCGGCCAGTATGAGTGGAAACCAAGTGAGAGATTAACCACTTTAATTGGTGGTCGCTATGATATAACAGATGTAGATGGAACGTACCGGTTAGGCGATATTGACAGAAGCATTGATCAAAACTTCGGAGTGTTTAGTCCAAGGTTCACCTTGATGTATAAAATAACTGAGGACCTCCGTTTCCGAGGTGGTTATGCCAGAGGATTTAGGGCGCCTCAAGCCTTCAATGAAGACTTACACATTTCTTCTGTAGGTGGTGAGCCACTATTTGTAATTCTTTCAGAAGATCTGGAAAAAGAGACTTCTAATGCTTATACAGGCTCATTCAACTACACCAAAAATGTTGGACTGACGCAGTTTAACTTCTTGCTGGAGGGTTTTTACACCAGGCTTCAAAACCCATTCACTCAGGTAAGTACTGGAGTGACTCTTCCTAATGGTTCTATTGTTGAAGAAGTTAGAAATGGCGAAGGGGCTACAGTATCTGGTATTAATTTCGAATCAGGCTTTTCTCCTAATTCAAACCTCGCTTTCCAGCTGGGCGGAACCATCCAAAGTTCAAAATATGATGAACCACAAGTTCTTTTCGAACCAGAAGATGGTGGCGAAAATGCGGTGGTGGTTGATGAATTTGTAAGAAACCCTAATTTCTACGGCTATTTCACGAGTTATTATTCCTTCTCAAAAAGGTTTAGAGTAGACCTCACGGGAACCTATACTGGGTCTATGATCGTTCCTAGAGTTGTGGGAGATGATGGATTCCTTGATTTATTTGAATCTGATCCATTCTTCGACGTGAATCTTAAAGCCAGCTATCATGTTGATCTAAGTGAAGATTTTCAAGTTGAATTCAGTGGTGGAATTAGAAATATGTTCAACAGTTTCCAACCCGAATTCTCCACTGGACCTGAGCGTGATTCGGACTTTGTTTACGGTCCACTAGCGCCACGATCTTTCTTCTTTGCCATCAAAATTGGAAGACTGCATTGATAAATAAATCACATAGCATCCTTTGCTTTTTAGCACTTACCCTTTTCCTGAGCACTTCTTTAAGTGCCCAGGAAAAGGGTTCTGTGCAGTGGCTTACCTTCGAGCAGCTTGAGGATTCTTTAAATACAAAGCCTAAAAAAGTCCTTCTTGACTTTTACACCGATTGGTGTACCTATTGTAGGAAAATGGACAGGGTAGTTTTCACCAAAGCTAATGTGATCAAAAAGCTAAATGAAGACTATTACGTGGTCAGATTCGATGCTGAAATGGAATCTGACGTAGAGTTTGGAGGCACTACTTTTATTAATGATCAGGTGGGTAAGTCCAGAACCCCGATCCATCAAATAGCTCAATACTTAGCTACACGAGATAACCAATTTGCCCCGCCTACCTTAGTGATTCTAGACGAACAGTTCAATATCACCGCGAGGTACTTCGAGTATATGGATAGCAAGAAATTACTTCAAGCTTTGGAGTAAGCTCGCCATTACAGCCTTTGCTATACTTCAAGATTTTCTACTAATCCTCAACGACCTAAGAGGATGGATAATTGTCTTTTTTGTATCTTCCGATTAACAGATAAACCATCATCAGATGGTTTTTTCATTTACACTAAGAATTAACTTTTAAATCCTAAAAAATGAACAAGAGAATTTTTATTACAGGCGCGTCCACTGGTTTGGGAAAAGCCACAGCCATATTATTTGCTGAGAAGGGTTGGGATGTAATCGCCACCATGCGAAAGCCAGAAAATGACACCGATCTAGGCCAAAAGGAAAATATAACACTCATGGCTTTGGATGTAACCAACCTGGATCAAATTTCCTCCGCTTCAAAGGCTGCCATTGAACTTGGGGATATTGATGTAGTTTTTAACAATGCCGGTTATGGCCTGGCAGGACCCTTTGAAGGAGCTACGGACGAACAGCTGGTAAGACAGTTGAACACTAATTTGCTTGGTGTTCTTCGAGTAACTCAATCTTTTATTCCTCACTTTAGACAAAAGAAATCAGGTCTGTTTATTACCACAACTTCCATAGGTGGTCTGGTTACCTTCCCATTCAACTCTGTTTATCATGCCACAAAATGGGCCCTTGAAGGTTGGAGTGAGAGTCTCGCATTTGAGTTAAATCCTCATGGCATTGGTGTGAAGACCGTTTCGCCTGGTGGAATCGCCACCGATTTCGGCGGTAGGTCTCTTGATCTAACAAATCATGACGCTTATGCCGATACCATGCAAAAGGTAATGGCAGCATTCATGGATCCGGAAAGGCAAAAAAGCTATTCTACTGCCGAACAAATTGCTGATGTGGTTTGGGAAGCCGCAACGGATGGTTTAGACAAGCTTAGATATCCAGCAGGACAAGATGCACTTGCTATGTATGCCCAAAGAAACCAGGTGGGTGATGAGGCTTTCAGAGCGGGTATTAAAGCCAATTTCTTGGGCTAACAACTGCCAAAATGTAACCTATCAGTCTTTGGATGCATCAAAGCTTAAAACCAATTTTTTGATGCATCCGAAGATTACTCCCAGCTACATTTTCATCATTTTCTTATCTGTCCTTCTTAGTTGCTTCTTCCATGAATTCGCCCACTGGCTCATGGGAGAATATTTAGGCAATGAAATGACCATGTCAATGAATACGGTCAAAACGGTTGCAGGCTATTATGAAGAGGAATGGCATAGAAACATCATCACTAGCGCCGGCCCAATATTTACTGTCCTCCAGGCCATTTTTTTCTTTTTTATTCTGGATAAAAACAGAAACATTCTGTTTTATCCTATTTTCTTTTTTCCGCTGGTCTACCGGTTTTTCGCTGGGCTCGCGAATATTTTTGAAGCCAATGATGAGGGAAGACTTGGTTTACATTTTGGAATCGGGCTTTATACCCTATCGATATTAGTTACCGGGTTTCTGCTTCTTCTGGTGATCCTCATTTCCAGAAAGCATAAAATTGGGTTTAGCTTTAATCTAATCAACTTCCTTTTCTGCTCCGTTTTTCTTCTTGCAGTCGTTTTCGCAGATCAATATTTTAAGATTCAATTGATTTAATGAATTCTTCACTTCAGAATTTACTAATCGACTTCTCTATCTTCTTTAAGACTTTTTTTCCCTTCGGATCATCTTTCAAATTATGGAGTTCCAAGGGGTCGGTATCCAAATTATATAGCTCCTCGCATTCGGGGTTTTCAAGATATTTGAAATACTTCCAGTTTTTCCATCGTATCCCCTGGCTGGCAGGAATGATATTTATCTTCCATAAATGTTCAACCACAAAGGAGCTACGATTTTTTGCAGGTCTTTTCCCCTTGGTATAACCTGCAAGGTTTTTACCTTCCCAGCCTGCTGGAATTGGAACATTGGCGAAGCCCAGAATCGTAGGAGCAATATCTATATTCAACCCAAAATCCTTAACCTTCCTTCGAGAACCTGACCTCGGATCATAAATAATCAGTGGTACCCGAAGTGAATTTTCATACATCAGCCATTTACCCGCCAGCTGCCGTTCACCCTGGAAATAGCCATTATCTCCCATTAGAATAATCACCGTATTCTCTGCCAAGCCATTTTCCTCCAAGGCTTTTCTGATTCTTCCTATTTCATCATCCACCTCACTGATCATCCGATAGTATCCTTTCATGCTTTTCTGATACTTTTCAGGAGTATCGTATCTCCAGTACCAGCGGGTTCGATTTTCTCCTTCCCTAACTGCCTTGGGTTGATTAAGGAAGTATTTTTCTTCATCAATTGCGGACTCAGGTATCCTCAAATCTGTGTACAATCCATCAAATTCCTCAGACCAATAATACTGGTCTTCCGCCGGATCATGCGCATGAGGAGCAGAAAAGCTCAGGGACAAAAGAAATGGCTGCTCTTGAGTCTGATCCATGATAAACTCAATGGCCTGATGACCGGTATATCGGGTGAGATGAACCGTGTCAGAATCTATGGTTTTATAGAAATAGCCCCTTCGATCATTAAAATTTCCATTTCGATCATAGCTATCTCCCAGATCGAACATCCTGGAAAAACCAGGATAATTGATACCAAATTTCCCGAAAAAAGCCGTTACATATCCTGCATCTCTCATTAAAAACGGATAAGAGCTTTGAGCAAAACTCTCCTGAAACTCCTGTCCGAAAGTGTAGCCATGTGTGTGCTCGTAGGTTCCGGTAAGGATGCTAGCTCTACTGGCCGCACATATGGGCGTGGTTACATAGGCATTCTCAAAATACACGCCCTCTTCAGCAAGTTTATCCATTTCCGGCGTATGAATGATTTCATTCCCTGCATACCCCAGCGCATCCCATCGCTGATCATCTGTGAGGATAAATATGATGTTGGGTCTTTCCTGGGCCTGAAGGCCAAAGCTGATTGCAAACAAAAAAAGGAAAAGCGACAAAGAGCGTCTCATCTCATCAAAATACGAAAAGAGAAAAAGCATCCCAATCCATTAGAAGTGGAAATCGCTAAATTGATACATGGCCGAAATCAAACTTTACATCGCTATCAGCTTGGATGGATTTATCGCAAGAGAAAATGGGGATATCGATTGGCTGGAAAGTTTACCCAATCCTAATAATCTGGATTACGGATACGGGGAATTTATTTCAGGAATCGATACTGTTTTAATGGGCAGAAGCACCTATGAAAAGATTCTCAGCTTTGGTATGGATTGGCCATATCAAGACTGTGAAAGCTATATTTTCAGTAGACAAGCCAATTACCAAATCAAGACCGAAAAAACCCAAGCGACAAACCTCAGCCCGGAAAGTATTGACCTCATCAAATCCCGGAGTCAAAAAGACATTTGGATCGTAGGCGGTGGAGAAATCATTTCTGAACTCCTGAATATGGGTGAGATCGATGAAATAATCATTTGCATTATTCCTGTGCTCATCGGAACTGGAATCCCACTCTTCCCAAATAATCCAAAAGAAACCCAATTTGACTTGGTGAATACAGAGACGTTCGAAACAGGAGCTGTGAGCCTAACCTATCGAAGAAAAGCCATTTAAGAACCCTAGAATTATTGTAAGGCTTGATTCCCAATTAAACCGCGACCCGACTTATCTCAGGCCTTTTTCTGAGTTTATTCCTGAAGGCCATAATGAACCCTACAGCGATCATCGTCCCAATCAAAGATGGCATATATTGACTTTCTGGCTGGGCAGATTCTGGAAGTACATTTCCAGATGCGGCAGCGAGTAGAGCAGTAAAGGACCCTATCATCTTATAGATGTGCTCGTAGAGCCAAAGCTTTCCATAGCGGTCTTTCCTAATAAAGTATCGAAGCAAATCGTAGGTCACAACAAAGCCTAGATGGCCATAGGTAGAATAGATGACCACAGGACTCCAATGCTGTTGGCTGCTCTGAATGTAGACAATTAAAGCTCCCGCAGAGAGCATGGCCAAAATAGCAACTGATATATCCAGAACCTTGGGAGTATTGGATTTCAGCTGGACATTTCGATAGCCGGAAAAGGCACCGTATCCAGCACTGATCGTGAGCAATAGCAGAAATAGACTTCCTCTAAATCCTATGGAACCAACGAAGGCTGTGATGATAACTATCACGTAAAGATAGATGTAGGTCTTCCCTAGCTTTTTATGAGTTTTGGTGAATTTCGGCAGAAAAAGGATGATCGTAGCAATAACGATTCCAAGGGATCCTGCTAGAATGTGTAAAAGAATGTTGCTTTGATGAAGTGTTTCCATGGCTTAGGTTTTTCATCAAATTTGGCGCTATAGGTTCCAAGACGCGACCCAACCCATGGGATGACACCTTTTTCAGCTGTTTTTAAATTCAGATGGAGACTTTCCTGTGTGTTTTTTGAAATGTCGGTTGAAAGAAGATTTAGATTTAAACCCACATTCGAAAGCAATTCCTAGAACGGAGAGATGAGCGTACTCCTCAGAGTCGATGCGCTTCTTGACTTCCTCCACCCTGAGTGAATTGATGTAGTCATAGAAGTTTTGCTCAAAGCCCTGATTAAGAACCTGTGAAAGTTGGGCAGAACTTATTTCCAGTTTTTGCGCTAGCTGATTCAGGTTTAGATTCTCATCCAGATAGCTTTTTTCCTTTTCCATGAAGGTTTCGATTCGCTCTTTAAGCTCCTCGATTTTCCTTTGGTCTAATCCTGAACGGGCATAAGATGGTGAATTTGATTTTGGAGTCTGTTCAGCTTTGCCGAAGGCAAATACCTGAGTCTGACGAAAGCCATAAAATCCTATGGCCATCAGCATAAAGGATAAAGCAATCCCGACCAAACCAAAACCAAGAGATAGGCTCACAAACTGGAATCGAACGAAGCACAAAACCAGGAAGAAAGTGATCAGAAATAGAATGAAAAATAGATAGACCACATAGGTAAGCCAATTGAGGTCGACTTCCTCCTGGTATGAAAAGAAATTAGAAACCAATTTACGGTGGCGTCGCAGGATATGTAAACTCCAGAAGGCGTAGAGTATTCCCGAGATGGCCATAGGAACCGCATAATAATAAGCCAAGGGCGTGGCGGGATTCTCAAACACCAAAACACCGTCTTGGGCCGCGATGGAATCTAATTCACTACCTGCCAACAGAAGCAGACCGATACAATAGAGGAAGTAAATGCTGACATGCCAAAATATCTCCAGGCGGAACAGGCCTTCTCTCGTGAGTGATTTTATGTAAAGAAATAAAAGCGGGGAAGCTAAGAGCGGAAGTCCAAATCCAAGAATCGCCAAAGGACCAATTAATCCTGTCTGGAAGATGCTGAGGGAATAAAAAGTGATCTGGCCAAGAGTGACCAGGATCCAGGAAAGAAAAAGGAAGTCCGATCTGGTTTTATTCTTCCTGGAAAGCAGCAGGAAGAACATCAGAATTCCCACACCTATCCCGGCGTTTAATAGAATTTCCAAGGGCCAAAGTTTTGGCTTAAGCTAAGAAATTCCTGAGAATGTCAGATGAGAAATCCCGGCTATGATTTATTCAGCTTTTTCAAAAATGAGGAAATGCTGAATTTTCATGAATTTCCCATTCTTCACAAATTTGAATCCATTGGCTTTCATTTCCTTTTTGGCCTGAGCAGCAGTCATTTTATGAAGAGGCTTGATCATGATGGTAGGATCTTCTCCCCGGTATTCAATGAGCAGAAGTTTCCCATCAGGTTTAAGTGCCTTTTTAATATTGGCAAGCATCTCTACCGGATACTCTAGCTCATGATAGACGTCTACCATAAAAGCCAAGTCGAGGGAATTCTCGGGAAGATTGGGAGACTTCTCCGTTCCCTTGATGGAAACTACATTGGTAAAGCCCAAATCCTTTGCCTTTCTATCCAGATATTCCAAAGCGGCATCCTGAATCTCAACAGCATAAACTTTTCCATTGGGAACTCTGGGGGCAACTCGAAAAGTATAATATCCTGATCCAGCACCGATATCCGCTACCACGCTATTCTCATCTACCGGCAAATTCTCAATTGCCTTGGAAACACTTTCTTCCTGCTCACGACTTTGACGTTCCAGCCAAGCTTTTCCAGCAAAACCCATAATCATCGAAATCTCACGTCCGAGATACTTTTTCCCGGTTCCATCACGGTTCGGAGCAACATAGGTGTACGGTGAATCTTCATCCTCATTGCTTTGGGCTACGCAAATGAAGCTTTGGCCCATAAATAAGCAAAAGGCAAAAAGAAAGGTTAGCTTTTTCATATCAAGCTAACCCTTCTGAAGATGAAAAGTTGGGTGACTTATCTTCGTTTCCTGCTACTGAATTCCATGGCCTCTCCTTTTCCGAAGCCATAGCTAAAGCCAAAGGTTACGAATCGCCCTCTCAACCTATAGTCGTATTGAGAGAAATCATCCCCCATCACATCCGTCTCAAATACTCTGCTTGCAAAGACATCCCTTACACTGAAATTCACGATAGCCTTTCCTTTCATGATTTTCTTTCGCACCCCGATATCTGCAGTAGCATATCCTCGATTGATTCGCTGGAACGTTTCATACTGAGACCTATAATCTCCGATCACCTCAAGCGTGAAATCGGCTGGAAGATCAAACTTATTCGTCAATCTCCCCGACCACTGATTCGTTGTAAAATCAAAAGGAGTAGACTCATAGGTACCCTTTCGGTCAAAGTAATTATAATTAAAGTCTGCACTTAGCGACCAAAAATCAACTGGGATTACCTTCGCATTCATCTCGAATCCAGTGACATTGTTGGTTCCGATATTCATGGGCATGGTAATGTTCACATTATTCTCGGAAATAGTAACTCTTTCCACCACCTGAGTAATGTATCTGTGGTAAACAGAAGTGCTGACAGAGAATAGCGAATGATCCCAGATTCCTGTAAACTCATAGCTATCCGTGTATTCAGGAAGCAAATCAGGGTTACCAGTTCTGGCATTAAATGGGTTTCTAAGATTCACAAATGGATTCAAGCTCCAGGACCTTGGACGATTAATCCTTCGGGAGTAACCCGCCTGAATGGAGAAATTATCTTTCAATTTATACGAGGTATGAAGTGTCGGGAACAGATTCGTAAAGTTTCTGTCATTTTCTTCTCCGGTATCTCTGAGCTGAGTAAATACATCCGTATTTTCTAGTCTCAATCCTCCTTTAACTCCGAACTTATCCCCCTCATAAGCGAAGGTACTATAGACGCCAAGTACCTTTTGTCTGAACAGAAAGTCATTCGAAAGTTCAGGTACCACCACATATTCTCCATCCTCAAGATTACTGGTAGTGAAGTCATTTTCATTCTCATTAATCTGGTACTGGGAGCCTACCTCAAGAGTGATTTCATCTGAAATTGGCCGAGTATAATCCGCCTGAAAATTATATTCTACCTGGGCTAAATCACTATCGGTGAGCTGAGATTCATTGGGTGATCCCTCGCCCAAAGTTGGAGTATTGATAAACTCCGAAGATTGCTCTTTCGCAAAGGAACTTCCCATGGCACTGAAGAGGAAGAAATGATCTTCTTGGTCTCCAAAGTCACTCTTGTATTGGAATTCATATTGCCATTTGGGGTTGGTGGCTTCTGTTGATTCGCCACGATTCCATCCAGCAACTGGATTACCCAATGAGTTGGTTCTGGTGAAATCAAGGTTTGAGAATTCCGTTTCCCCTTCGAAAGCATAATTTCCAGAGAGAGTTACCACATTCTTATCATTGATATAGAAGTCTGTTCCTAAAATCAGATTGAAGAACGTCTCATTCTTTTCTGAATCCCCTATGGATCCGAGCTCAGTTTGATTGGTGAAATCTCTATTGATGGATTCGTTATCCTCCGGGAAAGTTCTATATCCCACTCCAAGCTGAGTAAAGAGATTAAATCGTTCCGTTCTTTTATTCAGGCTGAAGCCCAAACTGTGATTATTTGGCGCTCCCGTATTTACCGTAACTGAACCATTCACTCCCCTTTTCTCCTCCTTCTTCAAGACGATGTTGATGATCCCGGAAGTCCCCTCTGCGTTATATTTAGCTGATGGATTCGTGATGACCTCCACCTTTTCAATCATATCTGCAGTGATGGTACCCAAAGCATTTCCACCATCAGATGTAAGTACAGAAGGCTTACCATTAATAAGTATTTGAACTCCTGCTGTTCCTCTGAGAAGAATATCTCCTTCAATATTTACTGTCACAGATGGAACATTATTCAAAACCTCTAGAGCACTGGCACCAGTGCTACTCAAATCTTGTCCCACATTAAAAACTCTTTTGTCAAGCTGGAATTCGGTGGTAGATCGCTCACCCTGAACCACTACCTCATTGAGAATCTTGGTGTCCTCTTCTAATAAGATGATCCCCAATTCAACCTTAGATCCTGAAAGATCAAAATCACTTATTTCCTTGGTCAGGAAACCCATAAAGCTAATCTCCACTTTGAAGTTGTTACTGGTGGTATTAAGCAAAATTCCACCATCAGGCTGGGTGGTAGTTCCAGCGATCATCTCTCCAGTGGTTTTATCCAGAAGTTTTACGGTAGCAAATTCAATCGGATTTTCTGATCTGCTCTCTACCACTTTTCCACTGACCTCGATATCCTGAGCGAGTAGAGTGAATGAAAGCAGCGAAAATATGACAGCTAAAAATGAAGTTTTCATAATTATTGGCTTTGAATTCATGCTCAAATTTGAATCTGAATTTCCTCCTTTAAAAATATTATCGGTGAACAGTAAGTCTTTATGGTCAAACGACATTAGAATAACCCTCAGGTCGTTTGACGGTTTAAAACTGCTGTTTGTCTGGACCTTGATTAACAATTCCTCCCGACTGTTAAATTTGAACCATGCATTCAAGTTCCAATCGATTTGAAGCCCGTTCTCATGAGTTGCTTTTTCAGGTGGTCATAGGCCTCATGGCTTTCTATTTCTATGTCATAGAAAATGAGCGAGGACAGATAGTATTCGATTTGAAGCCATTTCAGGTGGTCTTTTTCCTGAATTACTACCTGGTAAATCTGGTCATCTCCTATGTATTTCTGCCCAGGTTCTTCTACACGAAAAAGTACCTGAAGTTTTCATTGTATACGCTCTTGGTGCTTTTGCCAATGCTCTTTATCGAGGAGTATGTGCTGGATGTACTCTTTTTTCCGAACACAAGAGAACCTGAATTTCTGGATGCACTTTCGAATATTGGAAATGCCTTGCCCATTTTATTATTTCTGGTTGGGATCAAATTCGCCCGCGATGCCATGCTCAGGCAAAATGAACTGGAAAGATTACAGGTGATGATGAAGGAGAGCGAACTAAACTTTCTGAATTCTCAGATCAATCCTCATTTTCTATTTAATAATCTAAACAACCTCTATTCTCTGGCGGTGGAAAAAGCTGACGAGGCTCCGGAGATCATCTTAGGTCTAAGTGGTATCCTCCGCTACATGCTTTATGAATGCAAAGAACTCACCGTTCCGCTCGAAAAAGAAATTCATCACCTGAAGAACTTCATTCAGCTATATGAGCTTCAAATTGAAGGTCGCGGAGAAATAAACTTCCGAACTAAAAATATTGATGCAGATCTCCAGATTGCTCCTTTGATCTTAAATGTGTTTCTTGAAAATACCTTTAAACATAGTCAGGCTGGGCTTTCAGAGGATATAAAAATTGAAGTGGATGCCTTTGTGAATTTGAAGGAAGAATTGGAATTCAGCTGCGTAAATAATTTCAAGAAGCCCGAAATAGGAACGGTTGAAAAGAACGGAATCGGACTGAGCAACGTGAGAAAAAGACTTGAGTTAATCTATGGAGGCAATTACAGTCTTGATATAGATGAGGGGCCAGATCAATTCAAGGTGGAACTCAAAATCCCATTGTCAAGGTCATGAATTGCATCATCATAGAAGATCAGGCCCCAGCTCAACGGATTCTTAAAAAGTATTTGGAAGACCTTGGGACCATTGAACTCATCGCTGTTTTTAGTGATCCAATTGAAGCGCGGAATTTTCTATCTACAACCCCAATCGATCTTCTTTTTCTGGATATCAATCTTCCGAAAATCAGTGGGATTTCATTTCTAAAAAGTCTCAGTTTTAAGCCTCAGGTGATTTTAACCACAGCTTATACTGAATATGCTTTGGAAGGCTATGAGCTGGATGTAGTGGATTATTTGCTCAAGCCGTTTTCATTCGAACGGTTTCTGAAAGCTGTGGACAAAGTCCAAAAACCATCTGAAAAGCAGGAATCCCCAGAAAATTCAGAAGCCTTGAAATCTGACCATTTTATTAAAATCGGGTACGATTACGTGAAGATTGATCTGTCCGAAATTCTATATCTGGAAGCGGACGGGGACTATTGCCATATCCAGCTCCCGGATGCGAGACATACATCCTCTGAGCCTTTAAAGAAATGGCTGGAACATTTAGAAGGATATCACTATCCTAGAATTCATAAATCCTTTGTGGTGAACCCCAATAAAATCCAGAAGATAAGCGGCAATATGGTTTATCTGGAAAATGGTGCAGAACTACCGATTGGAAGAGCATACAAGGAAGATTTTTTAACTAAATACTTGAAGTAAAGCAATCTCAATAATGCTTCTCGAGCATTTCCTTGATTAGTTTATAGCCTTTCTCCGCCATATCCCATGGTTCAGAAAACTCCCTCCAAACTCCAATTGAGTTCGCGAAATCAGGATCATTTCGAGTGAATCCTTCTATGGTTAGTCTTCCTTGGTAATTGGCTTTGGCCAAAGCCTGAAAAACCTCATCAAAATCAATGTGACCTGAACCCGGAGTTCCTCGATCATTTTCAGATATGTGGAAATGAGCAAGTTTTGGAGCGATGAATTCAATTGACTTCGAAAGGCTTTTCTCCTCCATATTCGCATGATGCGTGTCAAACATGGCCTTCATATTGGGATGATCTACTTCTTTTAGTAAGTAATCCAGCTGTTCCATTGTGTTACAAAGGAAGCATTCGAATCTATTCAAGGCCTCCGGGCAGCATAGAATCCCAAGTGACTCTGCATATTCAGCTGTGGCATACATGACTTTGGCGGAGCGGAAATAATCGTCATGCTCAGGCGCCCTAGACTCGAAAGTGGCAAATGCCGAGTGATAAGGTCCGCAGTGAACTTTGGAACCTAAATCTGCAGCCCGATCTAATACCCACTGAAGCTTCTCTTTACCTTTCTGCCGCACCTTGGTGTGGGGAGAAATTGGATTTTCCTCTGGCCCCAAAACCGTTACCGTGGTCACATCCAACCCTAAATCTGCACAATGCTTTCCAACACTTTTAAATGCCTTCTCTTCCCACGGCCCTACGAAAAATTCTACACTATCATAGCCGATTTCTTTGAGGCGATCCAAAATCGGAAACAAATCTTCCGAAACAACGGCAGACCACGCGAGTACATTAAATCCTATCTTATTCATATCTGGGTGATTATTTGAAGTCTGAAACTTTCATCCCCTCCCTGAAGGTCCCGAAGCCAAACATGGTGGGTGAATAGTCACCAACATAATCCACATTCGAATCAGCCTTCACTTGATCTCCCATTCCTAGCATGGTCATACTAGCGTTCAAAATCAGCCTTCTCAGGTCTTCACTTTCAAAATCCAGAGACGCACCCATGGTGGTTACAAAGGCCTGACCTTCCTTCCCTCCTTCGATCTGATAAGGAATGGTCCAGGCTATCGGCATGATGGATTTTTCAAGATTAACAGGTGAATCTGAAGTCATCCCTGAAGTCGACTGCCCGTAGATCAGTACATCCGCTGTTTCAGGCAAATTCTTAATCGTATATACATCAGATGGTCCCCAGATATCGTTAACTCCTCGAATGATGGGATTATCCTCGTTTTGCGCTCGACCACTGATCAATGCCCGGGTACCCTCTTTGGCGTGAATACCATGGTGAGCCACCCAGGTTTCACCAAACACTTTTTGTCCAAAGCCTCTCTCCCATCCTGGCGTCTTACTTTTCCAATCCCATTTGGCATACTGCGACTCAAGATTCTTTTGGTAGGCAAAGGGGTGAGTGGATGTTCTAAGGGCAATGATGGGCTTACCTGACTTGACGTAATCTTCTATGAATTTCGTCTGCTCGTCTGGTAGCTCTCGAAAGCGAATCAGCATGATCATCAAATCAGCTTCTTCAAGAGCTTGAAGATTCGGAATATTGTTTTGATAATCTGGAACCACATTTCCAGTCTCTGGCTCTATGGCAAATAAAACTGTGGTTTCAAATCCATACCGCTCCGAAAGAATTTTGGCCATCATGGGCATGGATTCTTCAGATCGATATTCATCATCAGCAGCCAGGAGCACCACATGCTTTCCTTTTCCCGGACCATCATTTCCAGGAAAATTCAAAAAGGTAACTCCATTTTGGGCACTGAGAGAACCAAAGAGAAAACAAAAAAGAAGAGTAAAAATCGGGAGCTTATTTTTGGGTTTCATAGCGTCTATTTTCATTAGAAGAAATGAAAAAAGGCCTATGAATGCAAATCTGAAGGCTATTATCCTTTGAGTGGTTTTCAGATGCTTTTTTCCAGAAAAAAGACCGTTTTAAAGGAGCTAGACTCAAAGTCCAATGTGAATCCATTCGCTTCAGCAATCTTCTTTGAAAGGGGAAGTCCAAGCCCTGTACCTTTCTCCTTGGTAGTTCCGTACGAGGTTTTGGCTTGAAAGACAAAAATCTCATCCTGGGATTCTTGCGGAATTTCTATCCCTTCATTGACAATCCTCCACCTCACTAAATCTTTCTGAATTTCTAAGGTGAAAAAAATGTGTGCACCAATGGTGGAGAATTTGATGGCATTATCCAATAGATTCTTGAGGATGATACTTATCTCATTTATCTCAAGCGGAACAATCTGATTTTCTCCATTCACCTCAAGTTCTAGCCTCTGTTTCTTATGGTTTGCCTGAACTTGCATCGCTCTTCTGATCTCTTCTGTGAATCCAATTAGATCGACTTCTTCAATTTGCTGTGGCTCCGTATCTAATTCGGTCATAACATAACTCAGCGTATTGTTCAGAACCTTGTTCAGATGGTATGACTGCTCCCTAAGATTTCTGAGAATTTTATCAAGCTCTTTCTTTTCAAAAAACCCTTCATCCACTAGGGATAAGGTGGTACTTAAGGTTCCAATCGGGTTTTTTAGATCATGAGCAAGTAGAGCCAGAAGTCTGTTCTTCTCTTCATTCACTTGTTGGATTTGTTGAAGAGTTTCATTTTGCCTTCGGCTTAAATCTTCAAGCTGTTCGGTTTGTTTTTTGTACCTGGAAATGAATAAATAAAGCCCAGTATAAATGAATAAACTACACCAAAGAATGGTGATGAGATGATCCAAATAGAGACTAGGTATGTCTGCGTAATTCCTCACTACGGTCAGGTAACCTTGCACCTCAAGATAAAACATGGTCCCGTAAGCGATGAGCGAGCCAAAAAACCAAGCCGGCTTCGCCCTACCTCTTAAAAGGACTGAAAATACCACGATTAAAATGAAGTAGGTGTAAATCGTCGGACCACGATAACCATCATTATTGATATAATTAAAATAGATACCAACGTGCGCTATAACAAGTAAGACATTTAGCACAGGCTGGTAATACTTCCCGGATTTAACTATGAAATAACCGGCTAAAAAAGGGATGGCCAGACCAAGTTTCAACAGAATCAGGAAGGTATTCAGTCCAAGGAAAAAGTCTGAAATAGCTAGAAAAACCATCAAAATAGATGCTAGCAAGGTGAATAGCAAAGCCACTCGCTCTTGCAGCTGCGGTAATCCAAAAAAATTATCTTCAGAAAAAAGTGAGTCTTGTTCTTTAGACATTCAAGAATATTCTAGCATTGGGGCACCAAATATATGAAGTCCAGAAAGAGCTAAAAAGAAAAACTTAAGTATTTGAATATTTTTTTAGACTATTCCTAGTCTATTTCGATCGACTATTTTAGACTATGAAGAGCTATCCGATTCCCTTCGGAATCAATAAAAACTCCCATAAATCCATGTTCTGGTGAAATTTCCTTTTTCGGGATTACTACCTTTCCTCCGGCTTTCTCTACTCGCGCTAATTCCGAACTGCAATCCTCCGCATGTAGATAGATTAGAGTGCCCGCCTTTTCGCTATTCTCATAGAATTCCTCATTGTGTACTAGAGTGCCAGTTGCTCCAGGGCTTTTACCGTCGGTAGGAAACCAACCCATTTTTAAATCACCCAAGTCCACCTTCTTTATCTCACACTCAAAAACATCCTGGTAAAAAGAAATCGCACGGTCCAAATCCTTGGTAGGGATTTCAAACCACATGGCATGTACAACCTTCATATGACTCTGGTTAAGAACGGATTAATTTGATTGGATAGGTTTTTCCTGCATTCCACTGGCAGACATAGATATTTTCATCTTGGTCTATGCATACATCATGACAGTGCTTAAAAATAGGCTGTGATTGAATCATGAGTTGAAGTTCTCCATTCTCATATAAAGGTGCGGTACCTCCGGGATTGGAAACCACTTTATTTTCCTTATCCAAAATGGTAACAAAACCTGAATTATCAGTTTGGTTTAGATATCGAAGACGTGACCAACAAACCCCAGCATACAAATGGTCTCCATGAATTACAGGTCTACAAACATAGGCTCCAGGCAAAAAGATCGTCTCCAAATACTCACCATCCATCGAGAATCGCTTTAAGGAATTATGACCTCTCGAAGTACACATCAAGGTAGGTTCTGCTCCCCCTCTTTGATCTATAGCTATCCCGTGTGCTGTGCTGAATTGGGCATCTTCATTTCCTGGTCCACCAAACTTTCGGATGAACTTTCCATCCTTGTCATACTGTAGAAAGTATTGAGAGCCATATCCATCAGCTATGTATAAGTCTCCATTCGGAGCCGTGGCCGTTTCAGTTGGAACCCAGCCCATCTCTTCGCTGTAAATTCCTTCTTTCTGAGGTTGAATAATTTCAGATACGACTGCACCATCTAATGTGGTTTTCACCACTCTCCCTCCATTGTCAACTATCCATAAATACTCTGCGTCACCTTCATCCACCAAACTCAGCCCATGCGCTCTATCCAAACCTAAAGTCCAGGTTTTAAGCAGTTTTCCAGACTGATCATAGATAATCACATTGTTTTTAGCCTCATCCGTAAGCATGATCATTCGACCTTTGCGGTCCATGACCATTTCATGACAGTTTAGTACTGGAACTTTTTCAGGATCAAGCATCCCCCATTTGGAGTCAACTTTATACTGAAAATCTCCATGTCCGATTAGTTCATCATTTTGTAAATCGATGGAAAAAGAAGGTGAAATACTCATGGCAAGTCCTAGGGTTGAGGTGGTTTTGAGAAAGTCTCTTCGAGATGTCTTCATGAAAATTTTGATATCCTTCAATTTAAGGATTTCATCAGGAAGCCAAATAGATTTTGCTATTTTAGATACTCAACCCAAAAACAACCTCTCATGAAACGCTTATCACTTTTGACCTTAGCCTTTCTCACTTCTTTTGCGATCAGCGCTCAAGAAATTGCTTTACAGCTATATAGCCTTCGCAATGAGCTTAAGGATGATCCCGGAGAATATTTTGAAATGATTCCTACCTGGGGGATAAATGCACTGGAAGGAGGAGGCGGTTATGGCTACTCAGATGCTGAATTCGCTGCTATGCTCGATGAGAACAACATGCGAATCATTGGTGTGGGCGCAGATTATAATCAGCTCTCGAAAAATCTTTCTCCTATCATAGAAAATGCCAAGAAGTTTGGGGCGAAATATGCGACTTGCTATTGGATTCCACATAAGGAAGGCCCTATTTCTGAGAAAGATTTGAAGAAAGCCACAAAGCTATTTAATGAAGCTGGCGCAAAGCTAGCCGAAGAAGGAATAACACTTCTTTACCATCCTCATGGCTATGAATTCGCTGAATATGAAGGAGGCTTTTTAATGGATTACATGTTTGAAAATGCGGAGCACTTTGCATTCAATATGGACGTTTATTGGGTACAACAAGGAGGTGGTGATCCTTTGCAATACATGAAAGATTACCCAGGAATGTTTCCACTACTTCACCTGAAGGATCGCGAAAAAGGAACTGAAGCATCTGATGATGGACGTGCGGACGTGGAAACCAATGTCATCCTAGGCACTGGAGACGTAGATATCGCAGGAATTATTAAAGAAGCGAAAAAACAAGGGACTGAATATCTCATCATTGAAGATGAGAGTTCCAGATCAGTAGCTCAAATTCCAGAGAGCGTGAAATTTATTCAGAAGCATCTGAAGTAATTCAGATTTAAGCTTCGGCGGGATCAAAGATGAGGGGGAAAAACTTTCCTTCCAGCTTTGATCCTTTTTTTATGGCTGGAACTCCTTCCAGCAAAGGCTCATCTGAATCCGAGACTGTTCCATCTGCAAAAACATTCAATACAAACGCTTTTCTGGATCGATCAGAAAAATTAGCAAAGCTACCATGAACCAAAAGTGGATGGTGAAATGCTCCATGTCCGGCTTTTAAAGGAATGGCAACAGGCTTAAAGTTGGCCTTCTGCTCTTCAGTCATCATTTCCATCAATCCATCCATTTCTCCTGCTAAGGCTGGCTTTTCAAGCAGTCCCCAGCGATGTGAACCCGGTACATATTGAAGACATCCATTTTCCTCATTCGCATCATCCATCCCGCACCAGCAGGTCAGATGCTGCATTTCAATGGTTCTGGTCCAGTAGCTGTAATCCTGATGCCAAGCCACATTTCCTCCATGATGAGCAGGCTTGCAAAAAAGCTGATCATGCCAAAATCTCACTGGACGATCTTTCAGTAGTTGGGAAGCGACAATCCGAAAAGCAGGATTCCAGATTACATCATGAAATGCCTGATGGATTCTCCAGTGACCTAAGGAGTGAAAAAGGACTTTATCTGGATCACCTGATTCATTGCTGTGGAACTCATGGAATAAATCATGCAGGGGATGCTTGGGATCCATCACTTCATCCAATGCTTTTTTGAGAGCCGCGATTTGCTTTTCATCCAGAAGTTTGATTCCGGCTATGTAGCCATTCTCATCAAAGAATTCCAGTTGTTCTTTGCTCAAACGATATTGCTCCCAGTCGGCTGAACTTTTAGGTTGAGAAAATAAATCAGAAACAGGCGCGTGAAAATCTGCGAGGTCTTTCATAGGTCTATAGGTTTATCTCCTAAAAGATAGAAAAAAAGCAAACACGTGCCATCCTGTATTAGATGGAGGGTGCTTCTAGCTTCTCAAGCCTCTCCAATAAAGGAGGATGTGAATAGTTCACAAAGACAAACCAGGGGTGTGGATTAATATTACTTAGGGACTTAACAGAAAGAGTTTTTAAGGCATCGGCCAATGGCTTTCCGGCAAAGGTATCCCTCGCATAAGCATCTGCCTCGAATTCATTCTTGCGACTTAGCCAGTTCATTCCAATTCCGATCAGCATACTTATAGGTGAAAAAAGCATAATGAAACCAATAAGATTAAGCTCTACTGACCATTCCTGACCTCCCAAGGCCAGACTCATTTGCTCATTAAAAATAAACTGAGCAAGAACAAAAAGTAGAAAACCAATTTGAAGGATAGAGGCGATCATTCCCCAGACGATATGCCTCTTTTTATAATGACCGACTTCATGAGCAAGCACTGCCACCAATTCATCTTCAGTATGCTGTTCGATCAACGTATCGAAAAGAACCACCTTCTTTTGCTTCCCAAATCCCGAAAAGAATGCATTGGCTTTTGAGGATCTTTTACTCCCATCCATCACGAAAATGTTTTGCAATGGAAAGTCCACTGACTTTGCGTAAGCCACAATTCTCTTCTTTAATGGCCCATCTTCCAAAGGGGTAAGCTTATTGAATAGCGGAAGTATGAATGAAGTATAAAACAGATTCACGAAGACCATAAAGACGGAGGCGATCAGCCAAAACTGCCACCAGAAGTCCTGGCCCATTTGATGAATCAGCCATAAGAAAAGAACCAAAAGTCCTCCACCAATTACCATGGAGAGTAGGTAACCTTTGAATTTGTCAGCAAAGAAAGTCTTGATGGTGGTTTTATTAAACCCATACTTCTCTTCGATCACAAATGTCCCATAGTAATCAAAAGGTAAGCTGAGCAAATCCGAGCCAATGAAGATTAAAGCGAAGAAAAGAACAGATTGTAGCAATGAGGGAATCCCAAACGAGCCAACCCAAGTATCAATCTGACCAAACCATCCCAAACCAATAAATGCAAGGGTAATTAGGAAAGAAACCGTCCCGGTCAGCAGACCGAATCGGAAATTTTCTTTTTGATAATCCTTGGCTTTGCGAAGCTTATCCTGATCTAGGTGATCTTCAAGACTGGAGGTAATACTTGGAACGGGTTGCTTATTATTTAAGAAGCTCAGCAGCTTTTCCCAGAAAAACCCAAATACAAGAACCCCGATCAAAAGATAGGTGAGTACTTCAGGTGACATGTGAATTAAAACTTAGGACAAGGAAGGATGGTATCGCGGCGATTCGGTTTGCCCTGATATTTATTTGGCAAAGTCCAGGAAACACTCAATTCATGAGCTCCGCCTGATTGGATACCGAGCTGAGAGACCGTGTAATCAAAACTGTAACCAATATTAAGACCGCTGAGCAGGTTCACTCCTACCATCATCACGATGGCGTCTCGATTACTTTGATCCTCCACAGGCTTGTACGGTAATCCTCTATACCAGAGTCCAAAGACGATAGGTTCTACATAGAAGTAAGCCCCTATATCCAGTTGCTCAAAAGGCCCCTGTCTTTTATAGTTAATTGTAGGCGTAAAGTATCTCTCCTTTCGCATGTGGGTAAAGTCGCTTCTCATAGAGCCTTCACCAAGCGAAATTCGATATCCAGCATGAAGCGAGAATTTGGTCGGCAGCGGGCTTACTCCATCTATAAATGATTGATTTGGAGTATTCACATGATGAGCAGAACCCCCTATCCAAAAGTCCTCAGTGAAGAAAAGTCCTCCAAAGGACAAGGACAGCATATTTACCGGATCGCCTAGACCTGGAATATCGGTTCCCGGCAATAGTGGGCCAAATGGATCGGTTGGATTTATTTGATTCGCGAAAACCAGATTTTCAAAAAATCCAATTTCTCTTCGGATATAACTTGCCTGAAATCCAGGCCGGAAATACGAATTTTCGCCTAATCGCAATTCGTAAGAATAGAGTGCAGAAATGGTTGTAGACCGTAATTTAGCCGCTCCTTCTGTATCCTGCATGACCATTACGCCTATTCCACTGTTATAATCTGGAAGGTAGGTATCGTAATATGCAGAGAAGGTAGTGAACTGCGCATCAATGCTTGGCCATTGATTTCTATAGTTGAAACCAATTCTTCCTGTGAGCTCTCCTCCAGCCATGGCAGGATTAAGATATAATGGCGCTGCATAGTACTGACTGTATTGGGGGTCTTGCCCAAATGTCGGAGTAATGCTAGAAATGCTGAGGATTACAAAAAAAACAATGTAAATCGAAGACCGTAACAAGTATTTGTTCGTTAATTTGAATATTCAGTCAGCTTTTAAAACGATTAGTGCTTCTTCTTGTTTTACAAAGCGGTACGAAAAGTATGAAAAGCCCTCTTAATTCCATAAGGTTGAAGTCAGTTTTTGCTCTATGTACATTTTTTCTTGCTTTCTGTCTTTCATCGGTCTCCCTGGCTCAGGGATTCAATGATAACGAGTGGATTTTCGGATACTGCGGAGCTGGTACTCCAAATAACTACCTCTCCTTTGGCAAAGGGGAAACTGCAACTGTTCAGACTTTACCAGGCACTGTCCTCATCGGACAAAACAATAACGCCATTGCAATTGACCCAATCACAGGTCAACCGCTTTTCTTAACTAACGGAGAGCTGGTCTATGATAATAGCTCAAATCCACTGCAAGGATCAGCTCCGGGACTTAATGGGGATATTGATGGCAGACAAAAAGTAGCAACAGGATTTTTAGAATATGATCCTGAAGGAAATAAACTCTTCTATATTTTCTACATCTCACCTGGTGGTCAGCTACAGTATTCCCTGGTCGACATGAATGCACCAGGTCAGGCAGTCGGTAATGAGAGACCCTTAGGTGAAGTAGTATCCAAGGATAATGTGATCGGAAATGCAGAAGGAGCATTACTTGTAGTAAAGACCCCTGCCTCACCATCCTACTTAATAAGTTTTGATAACGGGAATATCGTTTCCAGAAGACTGGACGCCGGAGAAGGGAATTTTACCGTGACTGATACGGAGGCTATTGGCTTTACGCCAGAAGCAATGGTTTTCGATGCGGACCAACAAAAACTGATTCTAATTCCCCCTGGAACAGGTGGAGAGATTGTAGTCCTTGATTTTGATACGAGCTCAGGATCCTTTGGAAATCCCCAAGCAATAGATCAATCTGGTGGCAGTGAACCTTTCGGTGGAGCAGAATTCTCACCTGATGGCACCTATATTTATTTCTCTCGAGGAAATGATTTGTTAAGAGTTCCTGCGGATGACCTGTCTGCTGAACCAGAAGTGATGCCCCTCGATGATTCAATTGAGGCTGTCTATGATATTAAAGCTGGACCGGATGGAAACCTTTATTATATCTATGAGGAAGTTACAGGAGGGCCACAACTAATCGGAAGAGTTACTAATCCTGAAGAAGCAGATTCTGAATTAATCGCAATCGAGGCCGACCCATTCAATGGAGTAGATTTCTGCGGAACCATATTCCCAACCTTTGCCCCAAATGCTGATATCGAACCATCGGTAACTTTCACATGGCAGCCAGATATGCCTTGTGCGAATAATCCTGTTCAGCTAACAAGTGAGATAACTCCTGAAAACTATAGACCAGTAAGCTTCAATTGGGAATTTGACCCTCCGCTAGTGGATTCACTGGGGAACCCTGTAGATGGAGATTACACACAGGAGCACTTCTTAATCCCAGCCGATGCAGCAAATGGCCAAAGTGTTTCAGCAACTCTTACAGTTACTTTCGCTGACGGAGTCACCAGAACTGCTACGAACACTATCTCACTCACCGAAAATAATCTTGAAGCGAATTTCACCCCTCAAGATACTACTATTTGTGAGGGACAGTGTGTTGATATTGGGGCTTTGCTGGAAGCACAGTCCATGGAAGGTGATCAGGGAGGAGAGGCCCCTGGAGGCGGTGGTGGACAGAATTATGAATATTTCTGGTCCAACTTTCGGGACGAAGGATGGACCACTCGGCAGGAGAATGAAGTTTGTCTTCCAGGAACCTATTGGGCGCTTGTGAGAGAGCCTGGATCCGAGTGTTATGCATATGCCGAGATTCGAGTTCAGGTCTGGGATTTACAGGATCAATCAAACAACATTTGGCTTTTCGGTGATGGAGCGGGTCTGAATTTCAATCCAGACCCAGATGACCCAAATGCTCCTACGCCAAGACCGATTGATGAGGCACACCCCAGAGATATTCCTGCGGGTACGACCACGATATCAGGATCGGATGGAGAAGTTCTTTTCTATACGGATGGCCAGACCGTTTGGGACCTTAATGGGGAAATCATGGAAAATGGAGAGGATATCGGTGGCGATAATTCTTCCAGTCAATCCGTGATCGCGGTAGGTGTACCGGAAGATGAAACTCTATTCTACTTATTTACCACACAGAGATCTGCAAATGGGGAGAATGAGGTAAAGTTCTCATTAGTAGATATTAAAGCTCAGAATCAAAATGGAGTTGGGAATGTAACCACCAAGGACAATTTCCTTTTCAGTCCTTCTACCGAGCATAGTGCAGCGTTAAGCTCTGGGGACACCACTTGGGTGATGTTCCATGAACTTGGCAACAATACTTTCAGGGCCTATCCAGTTACTCAAAATGGAATTGGAGAACCGGTTCTAAGTTCTGTGGGAAGTAACCACGGTTTCAATTCCGGAGTTGGAGCCATGAAATTCAGCCCTGATGGATCACAACTAGCCGTTACCATCTCTGAAAATGGCTGTAATAAGCTGGAAATATTTGATTTTGACCAAAGCACAGGAGAACTCACCGAATATGCCAGATTAGATCTGGGATGTGATGGCGATGTTTATGGTTTAGAATTTTCCGACAGCAGCGATAGGATACTTGTGTCGTATCGAAATGGCGGGCCGGGAGTAGAAGAATTTGTCATTAGGCCTGTCGACAATGATGACCCTGATGCGGCTACATGTCCTTCCTGTTTCGGCAATGCAAGTGGTAGAGCAGAAATTGAAAGTTGTATCCTCAGCACGAGGAATACTGTGGATCAGACCTCAGGGCTAGATCTTGGTGCCCTCCAGATTGGTCCCGACGGACAAATTTATGTTGCTGTAGTTGGATCAAATCAAATCGGACAAATCAATGTGGGATCAGGCTGTACTGCTAATTCTACATTTAATCAGGACGCTGTTGATCCGATGCCAGGAACAACAAATCTTGGTTTGCCATCCTTTGTAAGAAATTCTGGCAGTTCGATTCCAGAGCCAGCTTTAGCTTTACCTGAAAGGCTCTGCCTTGATCCAGAAGAAGGTGCTGGTGCACTTTTCGAAGGAGGAGGTGAGCCCGATATCGATAGTTATTTCTGGACTGTGGTCAATAATGATACAGGTGATGTGCTTCAGGATGAATTTGGTGGTCCCGGAGATCAATTCCAGACTTTGGAGCAAATTTTCACTGAGCCCGGCACATACACAGTTTCGCTAAGAGTTGACCGCTGTGGAGATCCTGATTATTTCTTTGCTGAAGGAGAAGTATTAGTAGAAGCCCCACCTGAATTGACACTTCCAGATGCAATAACTTTCTGCTCCGAAGATCCAGTTACTTTGACCGCCATAGAAGATTATGATCCAGCTGAAGGACTTTATGATTTCCTTTGGACCAACGCTGGTGGAGAGGTCTTTGGTGATGAAGATTCAAATTCTATCACTGTTGACGAAGAGGGAATTTACACCGTAGAAGTTAGCTACCGTTTACCTGATGGTTTGTCTGATGATGAGGCGCTATTATTTGAAACTTGTCCTGCTACAGCAGAAGTTTTTGTAGGACCAGCATTTGAGTTTGACATGGACCAGACTGCCGAGGAGGTCTGCTATGAAGACACCAATGTTTTGTTTGCTCCGAATACACCGATTGAGGGTGAATATTTCTACGAACTAGACGGCGATGGCAATCGCGTCTCTCTGGGAACCTTCTTCGAGCTTGATTTAAACATCGAAAGTCTTCCTGGCCCGGGTCAATATGAGATCATTTTTGTGACTCAAGACCCGATTCTTGATGGCTGTACAATTGAAAAAAGAAATGATCTTCTTGTAAATGAGTTACCACTATTGGTAGCCACGCAAACAACACCTGCTACAGATTGCTCCTCTGCAGATGGATCATTCGATATTTCCATGCAGGCAAATGCTGCTACAGTTACCGTGGTAGAAACTGGGGATACTTTTACCAATGTAAATGCTGGTGATATTCTTGACGTCCAAAACCTGAATCCGGGAGTCTATACCATAGAGGCTGAAAATTTTACGGGTTGTTTATACACAGCAACTGTCACAGTTGAAAACTTAAACCCTCCGGCTGGTTTTGCAAACACCGTTACTGTGAATGATGAGGTTTGTACCCCAGATGGTGTTGGCGATGGAAGTTTGACCATCAACTTCGATGCAGGCCCCGTGTCTGGAAGCTACACTTTGACAAGACAGGGAGATGGTTTAGAATTCACCGGGACTTTCACCAATGTAGATTTTGTTCAAGTTCCCGTTCCTGAAGGAGAGTATGCCGTGGAAATAAGAGACCCCGCTGATTGTCCAATTCCTGATCCAGATTTGTATCAAATCGGTGAGAGAAATCAAGTAGTTTTCTCAGCTCCTTCTGACTTTACAGCTTGTGGTGAATTCACATTTGAACCTAGTTCTGAGTTACCAATTAACTATCTTCTTACAGATGCTGGCGGAAATATCATTGATCCAAATGCAGACAGTACTTTCACCATCTCGCAAAGCGGAGTCTATACGCTTTTAGGAGAAGATCCGGCTGGAATTGATTGTCCTTTGGAACTGACTTTAAATGCGAACATTAGCCAGATAATTGATTTTGAGCTTTCAGATCCGATTACCGATTGTCAGGCAGGAACCACTTATGAGGCGATTCTAAATAATGCTGATCCGGCTGATGTGATTTTCCTTTGGAAGGATGAAGGTGGAGTGATTGTAGGCAGGTCTCAATCATTCACGCCGCCTAGAGATGGTAATTATTCTTTGGAAGTGCAGCCTGCTTCCGGAGGACTTTGTCCAGTAAATAGCATAGATTTCTTCGCTGAAAATCTTGAAGAGTCAGTCGATGTTAATCTGGACGTAACGCCATTCTGTGGAGATCAAACCACTACCTTAATGACAGTCGAAGCTGATCTCACCACAGTTGCTAACATTGAATGGTACTCCGTACAAGGAGGTACAAGAACCAGGATTCCTCAGTGGGATGATCTCGCAGTGGTAGAAACTGATCAGGAAGGTACGTACGAGGTCCTTTTGAGAAGCGCAGCAGGCTGTGACCTGGGGAGAGCAAATGGCACGGTAGTTAGATCTACAATTGTTCCTCCTGTAGTTCCAAGTGGATTTACAATTTGTGCGATTGAGGGAGTAACCCTTACCATCGATCCTGGTATCTATGACAATTATTCCTGGGTTCTGAATGGAGAAGAGGTTTCAACTGATCCAATCTTCACTCCTTCTGAACCTGGCATTTATGAATTGACCGTCTCCGATAATTTAGGCTGCGAATTCATTGAGACCTTCGAAGTTTTTGAAGATTGTGCATTACGAATAGTATTCCCAGATGCATTAGTATTGAATGATCCCAATAGGAATTTCATCCTCTATGCGAATGAATATATTGATGACGTGAACGTGTACATTTATAATCGATGGGGAGAACTCATATTCTATTGTGAGCACGAGAATATCGAACCACGTCAAGAATTCTGTCCATGGGATGGAACTGTTAATGGAGAATTTGTACCGAATGGAACATATGCGGTCGTAGTGGAGTTTACAAGTCGAGACCAAAATTTAACCCAAACACGCACATCAGCGATAACAGTCATTGAGTAGTATGCTAATTTTAATTTCTCCTGCGAAAACCCTTGATTATAGTGCCCCAGATTACAAGGGCCACTCTATTCCTGAATTTCAGACTGATATAAAATCTCTTGTTTCAGTTATGAAGAAGAAATCTCCTTCACAGCTAAAGGAACTTATGGGTATCAGTGATAATCTGGCTGAGTTAAATAGAGATAGATTCAAGACTTTTAAAAAAGAATTCAATTTTGAGAATTCAAAACAAGCTCTTTTAGCTTTCAAGGGTGATGTATATACCAGAATCGATGTAGATAACTACAGCGAAGAAGATTTCAACTTCGCCCAGAACCACTTGCGGATTTTATCTGGCCTCTATGGTTTATTGAAGCCACTAGATTTAATTCAGCCTTATCGCCTTGAAATGGGAACCAAAGTAGAAAATAGAAAAGGAAAGAACCTTTACGAATATTGGGACACCAAAATTGCTAAGGCCATTAACAAGGTTGCTTCCGGCGAACCAATTATCAATCTGGCATCGAATGAATACTTCAAAGCTGTCCATAAAAAAACTTTAAAAAGTCCGGTAATCAATATCCAATTCAAAGAATTCAAAGATGGTAGCTACAAAACCATTGGGTTCTTCGCGAAGCAAGCCAGGGGTATGATGACGAATTTTGCTATCAAGAACCGTATTGAAGATCCCGAAATGCTTAAGACTTTCAATGAGGATCGCTATGAGTATTCAGAAACTCTTAGCACTGCTTCGACCTGGACCTTCGTTAGATAATCCAGTCTCTTCCAAGTACTTAAAATTGAAGAGTTTTCCCATATGATCGGGATTTGTGGTATTTTTATACCTTCCGATCATTGATTAAACTCATTTTGCTTAAATCCCAACATCTACTTTTTTGGGGGATCAGTTTATTTATTCTGATTAGTATTCCGAATCCTGACAGGGAATTTACTGGCAATTCTACAATCCTTGAAATTGAACTAGACAAGACTCAAGTTATCGAGGATCCTAATCTAAGCGGTCCAGAATTACTCTGTATAGTTTTTGGATCAGTTATTGGAGATTTCTTTGGTGCTGGAGACCCTGTTACTGATGTATACACGTGGGTTATAACAGGTCCTCAGGGTGATATACTATTTTCAGGCTCTGGAGGAGCTGGTTTTCAAACCTTAAGCTTTACCTTTTCACAAGTAGGAATTCATAATGTCAGTCTGGAAGTATCACGAGGTTCTAACTCCATTTTTTCAGATGATCTTAATGTAGAAGTCATTAATGGAGCAGAAATTCTGCTAAGGCAAAATTATACAACATGCTCAGGCCAAAATCTAACCTTAACGGCTATTGATCCAGGAAGTGATAATTTCAATGATTACATATTTGATTGGCGCGATGACACCAATACTACTATTTCTTCAGAAAATGAATTAGTCAATCCTGACCCAGGGCTTTACTCAGTAACATTTTATCAGGAAGACTCCCAAGGTAATGTTTCATGCGAACGAACCTTAGAAACTCAAGTTGATCTGGCTGATACCGTAGAGATTATTCAAGAATCTACTACCAGTTGCCCTGGTGAAAGAGTACTCTTTGAAAATGATCAAAACCTTTTCGGGGATTGGTACTACCTCAAGGAAGGAAGTAGTGAAGAGGTTTTCATGCGATCCTCAAGGCAAATCAACTTGGAACCGACCTTTTTCTTAGATGGCCCGGGAGAATATGAGATTATTTTTCGAATTGATAACGAGGAAACTCCTGAATGCAGCTTGGAAGACAGAGTGAGTTTGACCTTCAATACAAGACCAGAATTCACTGTCATTCAGGGTGTCCCATCCTCTGGTTGCCAGATTCCTGATGGCACGGTGATTATAGAAGCGATTACAAAGCTAGATCAGGTTACTCTGGAAGGAAGCAATGAAACGAGTGGACCTCTTGCCCCGGGAGAAACTTTCGAATTCACGGATCTCAAATCCGGGACATATACGGGAATTGGAACCCTTGGCAATTGTACATTCAGGCTAGCAACAGTAGTAGCATTAGACGATCCTCCATCTGAGATTGATTTTGAGGTAACTGAGATAATGCCCGAAATGTGTACTGAAACTGGAAAAGTAGACGGGTCTTTCACTATTGAATTAATAAATGGACCAATTGAAGGAGGCTATAGAGTCTTGAATGAAAGAGGCTCCACTGTTCGGAATGGAAATTTCGATGACAGAACGTCCTACCCAATTGATATTTTTGGAGGAACCTATTATGTGGAAGTGTTTGATCTGGACAGCTGTAGTTTACCGGCCAGTCAAGAAGTAATAATTGATGGATTGGATCTGGTTCAGTTTTTTGTTCAGCCAAATATCGGTGTGTGTCAATCCTTCGACTACATCCCAGCCACTCCTCAAAATATTCTCTTCACCTTAACCAGACCGGATGGAACAAGTGAGCAAAGAATTGCTGGAGAGCCTTTCACTCTGGATCAGGAAGGTGAATATGAGCTTTTAGGAGAAATTGAAGATCAAGATAAAATTTGTCCGAGATTGGAAACTTTTAGTGTGACACTCTTTGATCCCATTGATTTCGAACCTGTTCTCGTTGAAGAGGATTGCTTTGGTAACCGAATTTATCAAGCAGTACTTCAAGAGACAGATCCATCAGATGCTATCTTTACTTGGTTTGATGCTGAGGATAGAATAGTAAGTAGAGAAGAATTCTTTATCCCTACCAGTTCCGGTATCTATAAGTTGGATGTTCAGCCCCGTGGTAGTCGTTCTTGTCCTACGCCTCCCATAGAGTTTGAAATTACTGATCCAGTTCTTTCTGTTGATGTAAGTTTGGAAAGCACCCAGCTTTGTGAAATAGGAGAAGGTGCGACCATCACCTTATCTACCACATTCCCAGATGAAGTCACCAACATTGAATGGAGAAGATATGATGCGCAACGAAGTATACAGACACTACCACAGTTTGACGATCAACCGGAAATCGTCGTAGAAATCCCCGGGATTTATGAAGCATCCGTTTATAGCAGAAATCCATCCACCAATAAAGACTGTGAACTTGGAAGACAAGCCATAGAGATAGAAATAAATACGAATACGGTCGAATTTGAAATTCCACCTAGCCTAATTATTTGTGAGCAGTTCAATCTTACTCCAGAAACAGATCAAGATCTTGTCTTTGAAGTTTCCAAACCCGATGGGAGCAAGATCATCATTGAGGCTGGTGATGATGTTTTAATCGATTTGGATGGAACTTGGGAGTTTTTAGGAATTAATGAAAACTCAACAACCCTTTGCCCAGAGTTAAAGACTCTGGAAGTTCAAGTCAATGAAACTCCAATATTCGAGGCTGCCTTTGAAAGCAATGACTGTGATGGTAATCAAACCTATAGAGCCATAGTTCAGAATTACCCTCCAGATGCAGTGGCTTATTTTTGGACAGATTCTACTGGTACTGTTCTTAGTACTAGTGAAACATTTAGCACTTCCAGTTCTGGGGAATTTGGATTGGAGATTCAGCCACTTACAGGTGAATCTTGTGAAGATTCCAGGGTAATATTTGAGATAGAAGAGCTAATTCTAGAAGCGGATGTGAGTTTAGAGGCGGGGACACTATGTCCAGATGCTTCCTCTACTTTTATTACTGCTTCGGGCGATTTTGAAAACAAGGGAGTTCCAAATTGGTATTTGACTGACCTTGATGGAATTGATCGAGAATTGATCGAATTCGTGGGTCAATCAGAGATTGAGGTCTCAGAAGAGGGTACTTATGAAGTTAGAATCCTGAATGAAATAGGATGTGTGCTGGGAAGCGATATGACCCTGGTAATTAGAAGCACAGATTCTTCAAGGCCCGATGTAGAAGAATCATATCAAGTCTGTTCAAGGTATGAGATAGGTCCGGATATTAACCCTGGCAATTTCATGAGTTATGAGTGGTATTTGGACGACCAACTAGTCTCAACTGCCCCTGTCTTCAAACCTATTCTACCCGGACCCTATACGCTCATAGTAGAAAGCAATGAAGGATGCACGTATTCTGAAACTTTTGAAACCTTCGAAGAATGTGAACTCAGGGTTTCTTATCCTAATGCAATGCAGCCAAGTAACCCAGACAAATTATTTTTAGCCTATACTAATTTTCTCATTGATGAATTGGAGATATCGATCTTTAACCAATGGGGAGAAATGATTTTTTACTGTAAACAGACAGACTTAATTACTGAGGAGTCGACCTGTTTTTGGGATGGCACCTATCAAGGTGAAAAGATTCCAAATGGCTCATATGTGGTTAGAATTAATTACCGGAATATTGAGCAAAATATAGATCGATCTGAATTCGGAACTCTTCTGGTAATCGAGTAAATGTGGAATATAATTTGCTGTAAAAGCAATGCTTAAAACTGGGCTCATCCCAGCAATTCACCAAGAAACCCTATTCCTTGTCTCGTTCAGAGTCAGTTTATTCTAAAGGATCGATCCTCAAATGGTTTGTATCCTTTTATCTGCCCTTATTATTTCTTTTGGGTATGACTCCACGTGCCCATTCGCAAGACCTAGATCCAGAATTAAAAGGGCCGGACCAACTCTGCATCGTATTTGGTGGAGTCATTGGTACTTTCTCTGGTGGCGGAAATCCATCCTCAGACATCTATTCCTGGCTAGTAACCAGTGAGACAGGGGAAGTTCTTTTTGATCGAACAGGAGGAGTCCAATTTGATGAGATCAAAGTTTCATTTAATTCCATTGGTAATTATTCTGTCACACTTTCAGTCCGCAGAGGAACACAAATAATCTATGAGAATTCCATGGAAGTATTGGTCACAAAAGGGCCTGAAATAGATTTGCTTCCTGACTATTTGCTATGTGGAGATGAACCCGTGGAACTCGTCGCAATTGATGAGTCCACTCCGAATTTCTCCGACTACACGTTTATATGGACTGATTCGGAAGGGAATGTGGTTGGGAACCAGAATAGATTCTATACAAGGGAGGAAGGAGCTTATTTTGTTGAGCTATTTTTATCCGGAGCTGGAAATTCTCGAAGTTGTTTAATAACGGGGCGCACCTTTGTAGGACCAAGTTTAGATTTTGAGGTCTTAGCCTCCTCCACTTCTATTTGTCAAGGTCGAGGCTTGACTCTTTCAACAGACACTCCAATTTCGGGAAAATGGCTTCTGAAAAGACCTGGATCCGACGTTAAAGAGGAGATTGGAAATGCATTTTCATTAGCTGTTGAATCCGGTGACATTCAAGAAATAGGAACTTATGAAGCCTCATTTGTCGCCATAGACCCGATTTATCCTGATTGTCCTTCTGAGAGAAAGGTCCGGTTTGAGGTGGTCGAAGCTCCGAGATTTGACCTTTTAGAAATTAGTAAACCAGATGATTGTGCTGATGATTCAGGTTCTTTTTCGGTCACTGCTTTAAGCAACCTTGACTCTTTGGTGATTCCTGAAATAGACTTTTTACAAACCAACACAAATTCGGGATCTGAGATTCTTCTGGATAATCTTAAACCTCAGGTTTATACTATATCCGCCTATAGAAATGGATGTGAGTTTACCGGCTTACTTATCTTGGAATCAGAGGACCCACCAACCAGCATAAATCCTCCTGTTCAAGTTGAAGTAGGCTATGATTTTGGACCAGAATCATGCGAAGATTTTTCAGTGATTGATGGATGGATCGATCTGACTTTTCCTGAGGGAAATGTAAATGGTGATTACAGAGTTCTTGGTCTGGGTAAAGGAACCATTCAAACGGGCAAGATTCAGGATCAGAATTCACTACGACTTGAAGTACCAGATGGTAACTATCTTTTTGAACTCAAAATTGACGGTTGCACCTACCCTATTCAGGAGATAGCCATTGAAGACCAACCTGAAGTGAATTTCAGTATTCCTTCGACCATAAATATCTGCGAGACCTTTGATTTTATTCCTGAGACAGAGCAGGCTTTAAATTTCACTCTTTATTATCCCGATGGAAGCAAAGACACCAAGTCTTCAAATGAACCTTTCGTTCTTACTCAAGCAGGTGATTACAGACTTGAAGCCAGTTCAGGTAGTGATCTAAATCTATGTTCCAAATTCAAAAATTTCACAGCTACAGTTTCCCAAAGAATTCAATTTGATGCTGTCTTAATTGAGGAAGATTGCTTTGGAAACAAAGTCTACGAAGCTCAGCTAGAGGGAATAGATGAAAGCCAAGTGAGTATCCGCTGGCTGAATGAAGATGGAGATATTGTAGGACGTGGAATATTATTTTACCCTACTTCCATAGGCTCTTTCTCCTTAGAAGTCCAACCATTAGAAAGTGGCTTCTGTCCTGTAGAAGCCTCTAATTTCACCATCGAACCACCGATATTTGAAGTGCCCGTAGAGCTCTCAGCTACAAAATTTTGTCCAGAACCGGATTATGCAACGGTCACCTTAGAAACCAATGAAGAAGAAGTAACCAATGTAGAATGGATTTATTATGATGAATCCAACGAGAGAACTAATCTGGATGAGCTTGCTGATCAGTTTGAAATTCAGGTATTTGAAGTGGGTGCTTACGAAGCGGTGGTATTCAATAAAATAGGCTGTGAAATAGGGAGAAATTTCATCTTCGTAGATGAAAGTACTCTTTTAACCCTGCCAAATGTTTCTAACCGTGTAGGTGTCTGTTCCAGAGAAAACACAATCCCTCCTTTAGACCCGGGTGAATACGAAAAATACGAATGGTACTTCCAAGGAAATTTAGTTTCAACAGAGAGGCTTTTTAAACCATCTCAAGTTGGATTTCATACTCTTTTGGTCACCACAGTGGATGGATGCGAATTCATTAAAGAGTTTGAAACCTACGAGGTATGCAACTTTAATGTAGTTCATCCAAATGCCATGGTACTTGGTGATCCAACCAGGAATTTTAGAGTAATAGTGGACGAGGGTGTTAATGAGGTAGAATTATTTATTTTGACCAGACAAGGAGAACTCATTCACTACGGCTTAGCAAATCAATTCGAGCCTAGGTCTCCTCTTTTTAGATGGGATGGCACAGTACGTGGAAAACAAATCCCCCTCGGCACCTACGTTGTTGTGATCAAACTTAAAAACACCAATTATGGCTTTGAGGAAAAAATCACGAGCTCATTGGTCGTGATCCAGTAATTCTTTGGATTCAAGAATTACTCCAACGGAAAAGTCCAAATCCAATATTTTTCATATTTTCATCAGTCTCAATTCAATCTATTTAACCTTAACCCAAAAACCCTTTGCTATGAGCGACAATATTAATCGGTCGGCTTTATTTAACGCCAGCTGTTTCGCATTGATTACCACCGCTTTCACTTTTGCCATAAGAGCGGGTATCCTCGATCAGCTTGGAGCCGACTTTGGCCTTTCAGCAGAACAATTAGGCTTTATTAACTCCATGTGGTTCCTAGGATTCCCAATTTCAATGATTCTAGGAGGAATATTCTATCATAAAGTTGGACCGGCTAATATTATGAGAATCGCCTTTGTCACTCATACCATAGGTATTCTGATGACAATTTATGCAGGTGGTTATACTACTCTTTTGATCTCTACACTCTTTATTGGATTTGGTAATGGATGTACAGAGGCCGCATGTAATCCTATGATTGCTGACATGTATACCGGGGTCAAAATGAATAAAATGCTCAATAGATTCCATATGTGGTTCCCTGGTGGAATTGTTCTTGGTAGTTTGATTTCCAAATTCATGACCGATATGAGTATGGGCTGGGAAGCGCAAATATGGATCATGATGGTACCTACAGTCATCTACGCGGTTCTGTTCTTCGGAAAGAAATTCCCAAAACCACAGGTCAAAGGATCAGATTCGCTGATTGAGAATGTAAAAGCGATGTTCAGTCCAGTATTCATTTTCCTATTTATATGTATGGCTCTCACAGCCATCTCAGAATTTGGACCTCAACAATGGGTGGGATTAATAATGGGATCGAGTGGTGCTAGCCCTATGCTTATTCTGGCATTAACAACCGGTGTAATGGCTGCTGCAAGATTCTTCGCGGGTCCAGTAGTTGGAAAGCTTGGTCAAACTGGCGTATTATTGACTGGTGCTATTTTGGCTACGATAGGGGTTTACCTATTTAGCTCAGTTACAGGCCCGATGGCCTATGTCGCAGCTGTAGTTTTTGCTCTTGGCGTCGGATATTTCTGGCCTGTGATGGTTGGAGCTGTCGCTCAAAGAGTTCCACTCAGTGGTGCCCTTGGTATGTCAATAATTGGTGGGGTAGGAATGTTTTCGACTGCTATTTTCCAACCAATAATTGGTAGCTGGATTGATGATGCTAATGCAACCAAGGCCGCTGAAGGCTTAGCTGGTGAAGCTCTAGAACTAGCAGCAGGCCAAGACACATTAGAAAAAATGTTGCTTTTCCCTGGTACACTTATTATTCTCTTCACCATATTCTTCTTCTGGCAGAAGAGTAATAAACCGAGTCCAGAAGTCTCCGCAGCTCATTAAAATAAGAAAGCAGCCATTTGGCTGCTTTTTTTGTATCCTTTTGTCAAACCAGAATACAGTTTTTCCTTGTTTGAGAATTAGCGATCTTTAGTAAATCTTAATACACCCTTTTGAATTCAGGACTTCAAACATTTGCAGATAGAATCATAAAAGGAAGATGGTTCGTCATTGTCTCAGTGATTTTTTTAACCATCTTTTTTGGGCTTCAATTATCTGAGCTTAAAATCAACTCCGATATTCTTAAGTCCTTGCCTGAAGACGACAAGAATGCAAAACTTCTCAAAGAAATCGGAAGAAACTTCGGGGGTCAAAACATAGGCCTTTTAATAGTAGAAACAGATAATGTTTACAATACTGCTTCGATAGAGCATATCGCATCACTCACCGAAAGTTTAGCGGAAATAGATGGCATAAATTCAGTGTCAAGCGTCACAAATATCATCAATATTAAAGGAGATGATTTTGGACTGGAAGTAGGGCAGTTAGTGGACCCCTATGACTTACCAACCACCCCTGAAGACTTCGAAGTTCTCAGGCAAAACATTCTTAATAACAAACTTTATAAAGGCTCTATCATCTCGGAGGATGAAACTTCGGCTCTTATCATGTTTTACCTAGATGAGGAAGCCATTGTAAAAGATGTTGCGAGTGATGTGATAGAAGTGAGCAATGGGCTAAACCTTCCAGAAAACTTGTATTACGCAGGTTCTCCAATGCTCGTTAGCTATATATCAGATCTGATGAGAAAAGATTTGGTCACCCTACTACCGATTGCGTTCCTCGTGATTGCGTTAACATTATTTTTTAGCTTCAGATCTCTTTCTGGTGTACTTCTTCCTTTGATATCATCCCTCGTGGCAATCATATGGACTCTGGGCAGTATTGCTCTTTTAGGGTTCAACATGACCATGATATCAAACAATATACCGATCATCCTTCTTGCCGTAGGAAGCGCATACAGCATTCATGTTGTAAATAAGATTAATCTTGAAGACGCTGATTCTTATGAGGAAAAAATAAGGAATGGGCTGAGCTCTGTCACGATCCCAGTTATTTTGGCTGGTATAACTACAGCTATTGGGTTTATCTCTTTTATTTTCGGAGCCTATCTGGATATGGTGGTTGAATTCGGGATTTTCACCTCTTTGGGTACCTTATATTCCTGTATACTAGCCTTGGTTCTGGTTCCGGCATTACTAGCACTTGGATCCAAAAAAAATGACACCATAAAAAAGGCTCGGAGCCCAAAATTTAAATTACTCGAAGATTTTTCCCTTCAGCTGGCAAAGTTTGTTAGCCAAAAACCAAAAGCTTTGTTCCTGATTTGGATGGCTTTGATCGTAGCTGGAATAGCAGGTATATTTTCTATAGAAAGAAGTGTCAACATTCAGGATTATTTCAAACCTGGTAATCCAGCTCGAAAAGCGGAGCAAATAATGATGGATAAATTTGGAGGAACGAAGCCAGTATTCATGCTTTTCGAAGGTGAAATCCTTGACCCCGTGGTTCTCATAAAAATGAAGGAAGCTGCAGAGTTTATGGAACAAAGTCCAGACATCAATTCCACACTTTCCGTCGCAGATCTAATTGCTGAATTGAATTTCGCCATAACTGGACAAAGGACGATTCCCGAAGATCCCGATCAAATCCAACAGCTGTGGTTTTTCCTGGAAGGAAATGAAACCTTGGAGAGATTAGTTAATCCTGATCTAACTCAAGCCATAATTATTTCAAAGTTTAAATCTCCAGATAATCAATCTAAAAAGGTATTTGCTGAATACATGGATGGCTTCATTGGAAATAATCAAAGCGAAGATCTATCAATAGAAATCACAGGGATGCCTTTTGTGGATGTGGTTATGGATCGTAGTCTGGTAAATAGTCAGATCGCATCCATCCTAATTGCCCTTGTATTTGTAATCATAGTCATAGGCCTTATACTGAAATCTTTCAAAAATGGAGTTCTTTCAACCATCCCAATCGTGGCAGCAATAATTATCCTTTTTGGATTAATGGGTTGGTCTGGCATTTCATTAAATATCGCTACGGTGTTGGTGGCAAGCGTTGCTTTAGGAATAGGAATCGATTATTCGATTCATATCATCGTAAATTTCAATAAGCAGTTCAAGAGACACAAAAATGCCCATAAAGCTGTTTCAGAAAGCATTCTTTCGAGCGGAAGGGCAATAATCATTAATTTTATCGCCGTGTCCTTAGGATTCCTTGTTCTGGTATTTTCTGATATGATTCCTTTAATCTATTTTGGAATTCTCGTAGCAGCTAGTATGATTAGCTCAGGTTTAGGAGCACTAACTCTTTTTCCAGTAGTACTAGCTTCGGTAAATAGAAATAGTGAAAAAGAATAGCAACATCATTATCGTCCTTTTTTTGGTCTTATCCATAAGCTTTGTTCAAGCTCAGGATGCCCAAAAGATTCTTTCTGAAATGGACAACCTTATGTCCGCTCCACAAGACAGAGTTGCAACGGTGGAGATCACAATCCGAAACAAAAAAGGAAATGAAACGGTGAGGGAAGCAAGCCTTATGCAAAAAGGAGCGAATTACCGCCTTTACAGGTATACCAAGCCAGAAAATAAAGCAGGAATAGCCACTTTATCTCATCCTGATGGTAAGATGTGGCTTTATATGCCTTCATTCGGAAAGGCAGTGAAAATTACCCTATTGAGTAAAAGTCAGGCCTTTACTGGAACAGATTTTTCTTACGAAGACATGAGTGGTATTCCCTACAGTGAAAGATTCAATGCTAGTCTTGAATCTTCGGATAAGCCAAACAATTACCTTCTGAATTTACTTCCAAAAACCAAAGAAACAGAATACTCCAAAATCCAGATTTACATCAATGAGGAAAACGGATATCCTATTGAAATGGCCTTTTTCGATAAAAAGGGAAACAATATTAAGAAGGCAGATTACAGTTATGTGAAAAAAGGAAAGTACTGGTACGCGGAGGAAGTAATTATGACTGATTTAAGAAAGGATCATTCTACAAAAATCATCATAAAAGAGGTAACCTTCGACATCGGGCTCAAAGACGACGATTTTACCTTAGAAAAGCTAACAGGTAAGTCTAAATCCGATTAGTTATCAAGAAAATCAAAGGATTGATTCTGATACTTTGGCTTACCTATTTCAGACCTTATTGAGAGCATTGTCTGTAGAGGCGATTCGTCTGACACCATATTTGACAGCCATGCAGGTATTCCTTTTCCTGGATCAATAAGCATTTGAAAAGTGACTTCTATCCTATCCTGTCCAAGTTCTCTAACACTCCATTTACTGGTCCCTTTTAGCATCACCAGATCGCCGGAATCGTACGGGTAGTCTTCTAAAAGCTTTATATCTATAGTTAGTACTTTGGAACCCTTATCCCACTTGAACTCATTCAAGTAAATTCCAAACCTATTTTTATACGGAAAAGGCGCACTGGCTTCGGCAAAATAAATTTGAAGAGAATCTCCTTCCCGCTTTAGAAGCTCGGTACGTTTCAATTTATATCCCCAATCTGTCATGCCTTCTACATCCAAGATCAAGGCTGTGAATGCAGAAATATCTCCCTCTATTTCTGAAACAGATTTAAACTCCTTAAAATCTGATCCTTGGACCTCCCGATTAAAGATTTCGATTCCATCTTCTGACTTTACTAATTCCCATTCTTGTGCATGAGCTCTTTCCAAACAGAATAAAACCAAGAAAAAAGTCAATAGTACTTTATTCATCTTTATCAATAATCTCAATGCTCTCAGGAATGTTATAATTAAGAGTTTCAAATGATCTATGAAAGCGGTCTAAAAGCTCTTCTACTAATTCTCTCGAAACGGTATGCTTATTCTTCTTGTAGCCCTTTTTCGTAATAGCATATTCCTCAAAGTACGGCTTTGCCATTTCAAAATTCGAAATATCGATCTCCGAATAAATACTTTCTAAAGTACCAAGTGGATCCTTTTCCAGATCCTCAAATTTCACCTCTGCAAACCTACCCTCCGGAATGAGTTCTTTCTGGTCAAAAAAGTCATTCATGGTTCTCACATAAAGATTTTTCACTTGAGCCTCCCGTTCTTCCCTGGAAAAACTTTGAAGCTGTAAATGAGGCATCATATTCTTAAAGAAATTATCAGTGGAGAGGTAAACCTCTATGGGATTACGATGGATATGGATAAACTTTGCTTTAGGGAAAGCCTTCAGCAAATGATCAATCCTGGCAGTGTGACTCGGGTTTTTTGAGAGAAAGAACTGCTTTCCAGTGTTAGCCAAAGATTTTGAAATAAGCATTTTGTAATCTTCATCCCATCTTTTCAGCTTTTCTAAATCAGCATCTATAAATCTCAGGCTTTTAGTATATAATTCATCAATATGCTTCGGGAACATCCAGAAATAGTAAAAGCTAAATGGGGTCTTGGCACCAAGGGCAAATTCTTCTTCCTGAGGCAAATCCGTGCCAAGTACTACATTATCACCTGCTCTCCTACCCGGCATTAGAAGCCTGGTAAACCCCTCAAAAAGAAAATACCCAACCTTACCAAAAAGGGTATCCGGGAATACGCTTTGATAGGTAGTTACAAAACCCATACGAGGGTCTCTGGATAGGAGATTGTGCAAATGCGTGGTCCCACTCCTCCAATGACCAAGGATAAAAATTAATTCGGTGTCAGGGTCAAAATTTTTGAAGCGCGGATTGATGAATAAGCGTTCATAAGTTCTAAATGGCCAATTGATCAGGTTAATTATGAGGGTGATAAAAAATCTGGGCCAGTATCGGAGATCAATTCTGAAATTTGAAAGAAAATAACCAAGTACATTTAAACCATAACCTACAGCCGGTGGTAATAAAACCCCCTTCTTTGGCTTGGTTGTGGTCTTGTTTTCGGACATTTGTCTAAAAAGTATCTTCCAGATTAAACAAAAAAACTCGAGAACAAGTCCTCAAGTTTTCCTGCATTCTTTCTTAAATCAATTTTTTATTTACCCAAGGTAATGGCATACCCTAAAGAAAAGACTACACTTCCAATGTTTACTTCACCATAGGTCTCCGTGTCCTTTTGAACAGGAATAAATCCGTATGCCCCTCTTATGTCAAAAAGCAATTCGCTTTTAGGAGAAACGGCATAAGTCACCCCTCCACCTAACATCACGCCAAAATTTATACTCTCCAAATCTTCTGAGAGATCGGTATCATTAGTAAAATCGATCGGCGGAACAGGTACCAAAACCCAGTCTTGAGGCGGATCCTGAGGATTAATCGGTATTTGTACAGGAATATTCCCATCGGGATCAAAAAATAGAGATGTGGTTCCTGCGGTTTCTTGTCTTGGTTGGACGATGAAATCCAAATAAACACCAGCATTCGCATAAACGCCCCATTTTTCATCCAAATGCCATTCATATTTTGCTAAAATGGGTACAGTTATATAAGAGAAAACTGCCGTGTTATCAAAATCTGCATAGATAATTTCCCCTTGGGTAATAGGTTCAAACTCTGGTGGCACCAAAGGAGGAGGAATGGGTTGAAGACCATTTCGAACACCACCTTTTCTTGCATAAGCCAATTCAAACTTTAGGGAAAAATTATTGGTGATCCCTAGATCTAAAAATGCACCTCCATCAAACCCTGCTACAGTCTCAAAACCAGTACTGAAAATATTATCATCTGTACTTTCAATACTGGGGAGACCTACACCAAGTCTCACACCAACTTTTGTTTCCTGAGCAAAACTCTCAAACGATAGAAAAAAGGCAATAACTGCCCCTAAACAAATTTTTAATTTCTTCATAGTTGAATGGTTAAGTAAGCAAAAGGTCCATTGAAAAAGGTGGGTGAAGGCCTATTCAAGGAAAAGACATAGAACAAACTGTTCAAAATATTATTTGGTGCTATTACAAGAATAAGGTAAGAAAATGATCTAAAGGTTCAAAAGACCTTACCTATAATATCCTAAGATTCAAAAATTCCCAATTTCAAAAAGCTGATTCTGGTCTCATGGATCGAGATATAAGAATCAATTGCAATCGTAGCTTTCATAGTCTTCTTTAAAGAGTGACCAAAGTTTCCCGTCCTCGTCTCGATATGTAATGGTCTCAGTACTTTCTAATACTTCGATCCCATCTGTGGTGATGCTGGTTCCATCAGCGAGAATTATGGTACATGTACCAGTAAATTCTTCTACCTCGAGTAGCTCGCAGGAAGAAATAATCAAAACCAACATTAAAACAGAAAGCCTTTTCATAGTTAAACTATCATACCCAAAGATCACAAAAAGTTTGGGCACATAAAATCTTTAAGATTTCTTAGTTCAAAAAGAGTGCCTCGAATTTTCACAAAAAAAGCCTTACCGATTCGGTAAAGCTTTGTGACCTCGTCAGAATTCATCCTGATAGCAATCGTGGACTGAAACCTCCTTAATTACCTTGCGAAAAACAAAAAGCCCAACCTTATGGAAGGGCTTTGTGACCTCGTCAGGATTCAAACCTGAAACCTCCTGAGCCGTAATCAGGTGCTCTATTCAGTTGAGCTACGAG
>CAKZRQ010000011.1 GCA_937146645.1 uncultured Cyclobacteriaceae bacterium | reverse complement strand
AAACCCCAGGCATGAGAGAACTCATTAAAGGTTCCCACAAAGTATTTCTTCACCTGAAGCAGAACCCTATGCTCTAATAGTGGCTTTATGTTTTCCCAGAGTTTCATGGTTTATTCCTTTTGCTCTTCCTTCTCTGCCTCAGCAGCAGTCTGGACTATCTTGGCATTTATTTCATTAATGATGGGAGACACTATTCCATAAGGATGCTGGGAAAGCATATTCACCCATTCAGATAGCTCCTTTGCTGTGAATGTGATCTGCTGGTCTTCTTTGATTGCTATTGCTTGCATTAGTTGAAAATTTCTCTTTCGTTTAGTTTTGATTCAAGCTGTCCTATCACTGTGAAAAGAGGGACAGTAACAAGGACTGCTATGAGATAGTCATATTCATTCTGCGCTCCTTCTGTTCCTTCAGCGACTGGATTGAACTGAGCATCCACAAAGTTGTTTTTATTTACATTATAGACCACTCGCCTATCTTGGTTGATGGAGTTATCTCCAGTTATCTTAACATCACTCTGATCTGTGATTTGGATTTCCCAAACCAGATTCAAAGAATCTCTGGTCCATGAGTTAATTCCTTGAATCACTGCTCTTTGCTTATATCCATAAGCTGTATCATTTAATTGTATCATTTTTTATGTTTTTATCCTGCCGAGACTTTTAAAGTTCCTGAATCATTCCAAAGTCTTCCTAAGACTAATGGGTCTGAAGTTGGAAGTCGTAAAAAGTCTATGTTTCCATTATCATAGAAGTATGCATTCTTCGTTCCACCAGAATCTTCTAATTCTAGATTTCTTCCAGTCCCAGTGCCCTTACCCCTAATGACTACCTGTTGTGATCCATTTGGCTTAAACTGCCTCCCAAAGTATGCTCCTCCGGTGGTTCTATAATTAGCATCATTATCAAACTGAGCATTCAATGATCCAGAATTGCTATATAATATTATTGTCCCTCCGCCAGCATTATTAGATTGTACAGTTATAGTGAAGTTGGAAAGACCGGCTCTATGAAAGCCTACAGGGTTGGTATCGAATCGTGTTGCACCGCCACTGATATTAACGATTTGGTTATTAGAAGAATTACGAATTAACAAGGCTCCAAATGAGGAGGTATCCCCAGCAGCCTTCAAGTATAGCATGAAGTTACTTAGTCCAGGAGTACCTATTCCCATCATTCCAGAATAATAGGATATGCCATCATTCCTATAATAATGGAGCTCATCTCCAGCTAGGGACAAATACTTCTGAAATTGATATCCAGAACTATCGAACTTGGATTGAACAAGGTGAGTTACATTGTTCGTACTTCCTCCGTCAGTAGGAGTGGACTTCCCTAACTGCACAGGCCCATCCCTATAAATAAATCCGCTCCCATCATTCCACAATCCTGCGCCTCCTCCGCCACTTGAATCTGCTGGCTCCCATTGCCCTGATGAATCATTCCAAGTTAAGACTTGACCATCTGTGGCACTCGCCTGAGCTAAGTCTGAAGGAACTAAAGCAGACCATCCTAAAGACTTTCGAGTGTATGCAGTTCCATCATTAGGAGCATCTGAAATACCTCCTCCGAAATAACTCAAAGAAGTCCATGCAGTACTTCCATCACCGATTTTCATTTGGCCTGTATCGGTTTCATAGCCGAATTCGCCTTGTGCCAGTGTTGGATTTTTGCTGGTCCAGTTTGCTGCTGTGTCTCTTCGTGCTTGTATTTGAATCGCCATTATGCTGTGCCTCCGTCTATGTTTTGTGATACTAAATAGGTGCTGTTTGCAAAGCCTCCATCCAAATTAGTGATGCCTTCACCAGAGTTCTCCACAAACTCAAGCCCTGTTTCATCTGCTTTTACCTGAAGGATTTTCTCTGCCTGTCCTGTGTAATCAGAAGGAGTGTCTGTGAGTGCTAAGAAGTTCTGACCTGAGATAGGCTGATCCACTCCTCCCTGAAGTCGTACATTATCCAGATAGAACCCATCCACTCCCTGACCGGAGCGATCAGTGAATCGGATTTCTAAGCCTCGAACCACAAAGGAATTAAAGGTGAATTGTGCCAGGTCTATACCTACAAACTGCTCTCCTGTGGATGTCTTATCTATTCTGAGCGTTCTGGAATTGGATACGCTTTGATTGGATACGTTTAGGAATCGGACTGATAGTCGATGCTGATTGCTCCAGGTGGTCTTTAGCTTAAGGATGATTCCCAAAGAAGTGATCCCACTCACATCCACATCAGAACCACGAGTAAATCTGATTCTTAGATTATTTTCTGGATCACTAACCTCCACTGACTTGGTTCCTTCCAGGGGATCAGTGGTGCTGTCAGCGTTTACCGTTCCGGTATTTACAGAGGTAACTGCCCACTCTGTGTTTTCCAGATAGACATCCTCGTTTGTGACTCCTGATGGCACTGTGGTATTTGCCTCCACAAGTATCACCAGACCTTCTACTTCTGTTTCAGGATCTACCTGGGGAATGGTAGGGTTTGCTGCAGCTGTGCCTTTCAGATAGAATAGCTCTGCCACTCCTGTGGATACATACCTCCACCCGATCACATCAAAGCGATCGTTTGTTGCGTCTGCTGCATCCAGTGTGATCTGCGCTGCCGGAGCGATCAGGGTTTCTCCTATGGCTACCACCGCCAGAGAAGACTGATAGACAAAGCCTGTTCCTGTCCACTGAATGGTGCCTCCAGAGAGTAGTCCATATTCTGTGATTTGCGGTAGCTGAGACTTGATCACAAACTCATCATCATCCTCAGCCTCCACACCTTTTACACGGTTTGGAAAGGCATGCTGAATGATTTCATTTGCAGAGTCTCTGCTGGCTGAAATCTTACTGTCCTCAAATGC
>CAKZRQ010000010.1 GCA_937146645.1 uncultured Cyclobacteriaceae bacterium | reverse complement strand
CCTACCTCTTTTATACCATCGGTTGGTGAAGCTATCCCCTATCTCCTATTTTTAACCCTCCCAAATAAAACACACAGATGAAAAAACTTTTATTCCTACCCATTCTTCTTTGCAGCGCTTTAATTGCCTTTCCGCAGGGAACCCAACTACTCAGGCAACCAACCCTGAGTGATTCAGAGATTGCATTTGTTTACGCAAATGACCTTTGGAAGGTATCTAAAGCCGGTGGAGATGCCATTCGACTCACCAGTAATAATGGTGCTGAGAGCTTGCCGCATTTTTCCCCGGATGGGAAGCATATTGCTTTTACGGCCCAATACGATGGGAACACGGATGTGTATGTGATTCCTTCTGAAGGAGGTGAACCCAAAAGACTGACCTGGCATCCTTCAGGGGATAATGTCACGGGGTGGACACCAGATGGTTCATCGGTGATTTTTGCTTCAGGTCGTGAAGGCCATGCCACTCAGGAATCGAAGTTTTTTAAGGTTGCCGTGGAAGGCGGAATGCCGGAAGCATTGATCGTTCCACGAGCTATCAATGGAGAAATGTCAGCGGATGGTAGGCATATGGCTTATCAGCAAATAGGATTCTGGGATCCGGAATGGAGAAACCATCGAGGAGGTCAAGCTAAGCCAATCTGGATTTTGGATCTGGAGACCTACGATCTGAAAATGACTCCTCGTTTGGATAATGAAAGGCATACGGATCCGATCTGGCTGGATGGCAAAGTGTATTACATCTCAGAGCGAGATTACCTGGCGAACCTTTGGTCTTTCGATCCAGCTACTAATACCGAGCAGCAGGAAACCTTTTTGAAGGATTTTGACATCAAAACCATAGATGCTGGAAATGGAGAGATTATTATCGAGCAAGGCGGATATCTTCATATTTACAATCCCTCAAGCAAGGAATTAACCCAGTTGGAAATAAACGTTAAAGGTGATTTCCGATGGGCCAGAGAGCGATGGGTGGATGTAAATGCTTTTCAGCTCAGAAACCCTCAGATTTCTCCAACAGGTCAAAGAGCAATCTTTGAATTCAGAGGTGAGATATTGACTTTCCCTAAAGAAAATGGCTCAGGTCGAAACATCACCAACAAATCCTCTTCTGCTGAGCGGTCACCGGTTTGGTCTCCAAAAGGAGATAAAATCGCTTACTTCTCAGATGCCAGCGGTGAGTATGAATTGATCATCACCAATCAGCAGGGAACAGAAGTGCTGAACACGATTTCCTTTGATGACCCTACCTTCTTTTTCCAGCCGGAATGGTCATCGGATGGAATTCACATCGCCTTCACAGACACAGATTACAATATCTGGGTAGTGAACACGGAAAGTGGTTCTTCTGAGAAAGTGGAAACTGATCTTTTTGCGCATCCAAATCGAAGTATGAATCCGGTTTGGTCTCCAGATGGAAAGTGGATTACCTATGTGAAGTTGATGGAAAATCAATACAAATCAGTTTTCGCTTATGAAATAGCAAGCAAGAGAAAGGTTCAGATCACTGATGATATGGCAGATGCCATCTCTCCTATTTGGGATCAAAGTGGGAAGTACCTGTACTTCCTGGCCAGTACCGATTATGGTTTGAGTACGGGTTGGCTGGATATGAGCAGCTATGATCGACCGGTAACTAGAGGGCTTTATGTGGCCATTCTTAAAGATGGGGACCCATCTCCTATTTTGCCGAAGATAGACGAGGAAGAAACTGAAAACGAGGATAATAAAGATGATAATAGCGAAGAAGAAGAAGAGGAGTCAGAAGGAACCGTGATCGATGAGGATGGGCTGATGCAAAGAATCATCGCCCTTGATATCCCACTTAGAAATTACCTCGGACTAGCCGCTGCGCCTGAAAATCAAGTCTTCTATTGGGAGTCCATTCCAAATCAAGGAACAGTCCTGAAAAGATATGATTTGAAAAAGCAGAAATCTGAAGACTTCATGAATCGGGTTTCGGCTGCAGTGGTTTCTCACGACAGAAAATCAATATTGTATCGCTCTGGAAATACATGGGGAATTACCAGTACTTCCGGCTCAAATAAAAAGCCAGGCGATGGAGCCATTAAGGCCATTTCTTCCACGAAAGTCAAGGTAGTACCTCAAGATGAGTGGATGCAGATCTACACGGAAGGATGGAGATATCAGCGGGACTTCCTATACGTGGATAATGTCCATGGAGCGCCCTGGAATGACATCTATGAATGGTATAAGCCTTGGGTGGCTCATGTCCGACACAGAACTGACCTGAATTATATCGTGGATATCATCGGGGGAGAAGTAGCCGTTGGACACTCCTACACCAGTGGTGGGGATTTGCCGCGGGTAGAAAGAATTCCGGTTGGCATGCTCGGAGCCGATTTTGAAATGGAAGATGGCTTTGCCCGAATCAAAAAAATCTACACGGGAGAGGATTGGAATCCGAATATGTCAGCTCCTTTGGCGCAGCCTGGTGCCAAAGCTGAAGTAGGAGAATTTATCGTGGCTATCGATGGAGTTCCTGTTGAAGAAAACACAAATATTTACTCCTACATGGAAGGTAAAGCTGGTAAGGCCACTTATATCTCTTTGAATTCTTCTCCGAATATGGATGGAGCTCGAACGATTTTGATCGAGCCTGTGAGTAGCGAAAATCAGTTGAGATTTATGGATTGGGTGGAAGGAAACAGAAGAAAAGTGGATGAGCTTTCTGATGGGCAGCTAGCATATGTCTATTTGCCCAATACAGCAAGACCGGGCTACACTTTCTTTAACCGATACTATTTCTCCCAGCAGGATAAAAAAGGCGCGGTAATCGATGAGCGAAACAACGGAGGAGGATCTGCCGCGGATTATATGGTAGACATCATGAGCCGTGAACTGATGGGATACTTTAATTCCAGAGTAGAAGGCAACAAGCCATTCACCCAGCCGATTTCCGGTATTTGGGGACCCAAGGTAATGCTTATCAATGGGCGCTCTGGTTCCGGTGGAGATCTTCTACCCTACCTATTCAACAAGATGGAAATTGGGCCGCTTGTAGGTGTGAAAACCTGGGGTGGCTTAGTAGGTACCTGGGATACTCCTCCTTTCGTGGATGGTGGCCGAATGGTAGCACCAAGAGGCGGATTCTATGATGTCGATGGAGAGTGGGCTGTGGAAGCCGTGGGTGTATCGCCGGATATAGAAGTAGAGCAGCTACCAAAGGATGTGATCGCCGGACGAGATCCTCAGTTGGAAAGAGCGGTTCAGGAGGCCTTAAGACTGATGGAAACTGAGGGTGTGGAACTCAAGCCCGAACCAGCTCCTCCTATTCGCTATTTCAGACCTAAAGGGAATTGATAAAATCCCTTTTGTGACTAACAAAGAATTAATTGCATCTATTCGTGGTAAAAGGAAAAAATGTCGAACTTAGGTTCACATCAAAAACTTTTTACCATGTTAGATCAATTACTAAAAGCAGCGGACGGTCCTCTTCAGGAAATGTTGGCTGGAATGAATCAGGATAACCCAGGTGAAACTGCAAGTGCATTGGAAAGTAGCCTGGGTTCTATACTTCAAAATAAAGTGGCTTCTGGGGATACATCAGCTTTAATGGAGATGTTTTCTGGAAAAGAGACTAGTGCCGGAAGTTCTATCGTACAAGCACTTCAGGGAGATGTGGCTTCCGATCTGATTGGAAAGCTCGGAATCTCAAAAGAGCAGGCAGCAAGTCTGACAGCGGTTGCCATTCCTTTTGTGATGAATTTTTTCAATAATAAAGTCGATGGAGCTCCTCAGGCCAATGAGGATATCATGTCTTCGGTGATTTCTGCTCTTCAGGGTAAGCAAGGTAAAGTGGACGCTGGAGATTTAGCTGGCGCTTTACTTGGTGGCGGTGGCAAAGGCGGGATGGATCTCGGAGGATTGATGGATATGGGAAAAGGACTTTTCAAGTAAATATTATAACTTAATCCCAATTAAAATTTTAAAGTATGAAGAACTATAAACAACTCTTTTTCCTGGGTGCATTCATGTTCGCCTTGGTGTTTAGCGCTCAAGCGCAATTTGGGATTCCAAATCCTGCTGATTTTAAAAAGGATATGATGGGAGCCATGGTTCCTGGTCCCGATTTAGGTTTATCGGATAAGCAGAAAGATGACATCAAAAAGCAAAATGAAGGCTTCTTAGACGACGTCATTGGAATTGCTACCGGTAGTGATTCTGACGAAGGAAAAATTAGTGCTATCAAAGGTCTGACCGGAAAAAACAACTCTGCAATAGGAAGCATTATCGGAGATGATAAAGTGCTAAAGCAGTATCGGAAGAAAATGAAAAAGACTATCAGACCTTTTAAGCGTAAGTACAAACTGGCAAAACTCGTAATATGAAAAAGCTCATCTTAGCAACTCTTGTTCTTTTCCTTGTTGGAATTGGAACCACCCAGGCCCAAGGGCTAAAAATTCCTAGTACCAAAGAAATAGGAATGGCCAATGACGTTCTCAAAATTCTAAATAATACAGATGGATTAGATCTGAGTTCAGATCAGAAATCAAAACTTGAGGCCGATAACAAAACCTTCGTAGCCGATGTGCTGAAGACTAACGAAAGCAAGCTTTCCGATGAGGAAAAGGAGAAAGCTTTCTTAGGTTTAAAGAACAAAAGAACAAAGTTCCTAACCGACCTTCTGGGTAGTGATCTATTCAAAAAATACTCAGGTCAAATTCTAAAAGCCATTAATCCCTTGAAAAGTAAATTGGGGTTGGCAGCACTCGCATTTTAATCCAAACTCTTCAAAGAAAACCATCTCAATAACCGAGATGGTTTTTTTATTTCCATCTCTATGAAAAATCTCCTAAAACTTTACAGTCCACTATTCATTTTGTCCATTTCAATTCTTTCCTGCCAATTTTCAAGGAAAAGTGAAACGGTCATAGAAACAGTGGAATTTGAAGACATGAAATGGATAGACTTAACTCATTCCTTTGATTCTACGACTTTGTATTGGCCGAATAATGTTCGGGACTTCCACCATGAGGAAGAGGCATATGGGGTAACCGATTTAGGGTATTTTTATTCTTCCTATTCCCTTTTTACCCCTGAACATGGGGGAACTCATATCGATGCACCGATCCATTTTGCTGCAGGTAAACAAACGGCGGATGAAATTCCTTTGACAAGCCTCATTGGCAAAGCAGTGATTATCGATGTATCAGGCAATGCCTTGGCTGATCGCGACTATCTTATTTCTCAGGAAGATTTGACCAATTGGGAAAAGGAAAATGGAGTACTTCCGGAGCAAGCCATTGTTATTTTTAAAACCGGATATGGTCAATATTATCCTGATCGGGAGAAGTATTTTGGCACTTCAAAAAGGGGAACAGAAGGAATAGCCGAGTTACATTTTCCAGGTATTAGTCCAGAACTTGCCGAGCTTCTTGTGGAAAGGAAAATAAAGGCAGTCGGATTGGACACACCAAGTTTAGATTATGGTCAATCCAAGGAATTTAAGGCTCATCAAATATTACTCGGCGCCAATATTCCCGGCTTTGAAAATGTGGCTAATTTAGATGAAATTACAGCTAATGAGGATGTTTATATCATGGCCCTACCAATGAAAATTAAAAATGGTAGCGGTGGCCCCTTAAGAATAATTGCAGGAACCATACCTTCTAATTAATCAATCAGAGTTTCCCATACCTTAACCGAATATGGTGATGTATCATGAAAGAAGTATGGAGAGTACCATCGAAAATAGAAAAGTTAGCTTGAGAAACTTTCATCGCTTATTTTTAAACAAATCGATTTGAATCTTACTTCTAAATTTTAGGAAGAAACTTTCTTTTTCGAATCAATATCAATCAAATTTTAGAACCTAATCTGTTAAACAACATGCTTAAATCAATCACTAAACTAATTGCTGTTTTTGCTCTTTCATGCTTCATTTTCGCATGCGGCGGTGGAGAAGACAAAGGGGTATATTTTGTGAATATTAATGATGGAGATACTCTGACATCACCATTTAAGGTGGAAATGGGTGTCACTGGAATGGAAGTCGAACCGGCAGGAGCTGTAAATGAAGGCAAAGGTCATCATCATTTAATTATCGATGGAAGCTGGCTGGAAGTAGGTGAAGTAGTACCAGCAGATGAGAAAAACATTCATTACGGAGGTGGACAAACTATTACCGATGATATCACTCTGGAACCTGGAACCCATACCTTGACGTTACAGTTTGCCGATGGATTTCATGCTTCTTACGGAGAAGAAATGAGTAAAACCATCACAGTTACGGTAGAATAATTACAAGGTCCTCATACCTTCAAATCAATCATCCTGGTTGGAGAAAGCCTCTTCGTCCAGGATCATTTTAGTATCCGCATAAGCTCAATTGCTGTGGATTCTCCTTTTTGGCGAATCAAATCCCTGGGAGTGTTATCCCCCACTTCGAACGTCATACTCTCTGCTCCGTGAACAAAGAAAAAATAGCTATTCGAAGTGACGCTTCTTTGATTCGATTCTGTGGGCCGGATGTTTGGATCATAACCTGGAATTCTCTTGGATGAACGCTTGATAAGTTTTGGAATCAAACCTGGCCTATTTCCCTTCAAGTCTTCGTTAATGGTGTAAAAAATATCTTCCCAAGTGGAATGGAAATCCGCAGCAAAGATAAATTTTCCGCCTGTTTCCTCTACTTTGGATTCCATGAACTGAGTGAGTGCTTTTACCTCAGGTTGGTTCATATTAACCCAGTCCCTGTTCGTATCTACCCCTCCCAAATTATGCCTCCAGTGCCCATTAGCCACCCCATCCGGATTCATCATGGGCATTAGGTAAAGGTTATGCTTGCTTCTGAATTTCTCAGCCTCAGGAGAGTCTTCTATAATTGTTTCTACAAAGGCCTTCATAGCTAAATAACCAGTGATCTCCGGTGGATGCTGCATAGAAATCACCATCAGCATTTCTTTATCATCAGCAGTACCAATCTTCAAAACCTCCAAATCTCTTCCCTCTGTACTTTTCCCAATGACCTCTGTGGTGACAAAGTCCAATGCCGCAAGCTTATCTTTCCACTCTTCCACATCTCGGGTACCCACCAGGTCTTGAGCTGCAACCCACAACGTATCTTTTCTGGCCTCTACCTTCAGCATGGCTGTCTTCGACCTTGGACCATCTGATTTGAAATCAGCGGAATCCACCAGCGTGTATTCCACTCCATCCAAACTGGTCTTTGGATAGTATCGATGAAAGCCTATTTCTCCATAAGTGAATTCTATCCACAGTTCCTTATCCTGCTCGGACCAAAGCTTAAAGGCATACCAGGGACTAGGGTTGATTGGGGCATTTTCAGGTAGAATTTCAACACGGAATAATGAGTCGTTCACTTGTTCCACCCCATTCAATCTTGCCCCTTCAAAGTCATTCGAAAAGCTTACTCCAGATGGAGTGCTATAGGTCTCTTTTTCCTGAATCGCGATTTCTTTGTTCTCCGTAGGTACTACTTGTATAGGACCCTGTCCTTCCCATTGCTGAGAGGATTTACAGCCAAATAAAAGAACTGGTAAAACAAGAACAGCAAGCTTTTTCATAGTAAAGAAAAAGCCTCTCAGAAGCTTGAGAGGCCTATTAATTTAAGGTTAATTTATACTTTCGGCACTTTCCAACCATTATTGTACTGCGCCTTCATGAGATCATTGGCCTTACTGCTTGTAAAGCGATTTTTCTCTGCATCCCAGAAAACTTTCTCACCAGTTTTGTAAGCAATATTCCCCATTTGAGCATTTATTGCTGCGATTGATCCAGTTTGAATAGCACAATTCAGCATGCTGTGATCTTGAGCCTTAATCGCATCAACAAAATTCCTTGCATGATGACCAAGGGCATTTCCTTCAGGCTTAATGTGAGGAACCTCTTCTACCAAAGGAACTCTCTCCCCATCCTTATTCTTAGTTTCTGGAATTACCCACCAGCCTCCTCTGTTCACTACCAGAGTTGCGTTATTTCCAATAAAGGCAATGCCTTCGGTTGTTCCGTAATTTCCTCCATCAATTCCTGTAGCATGCTCCCATAGCATATTGAAACCGTCGTATTCATAAACAGTCTGAAGCGTATCCGGTGTTTCTGAAGCATCGTCAGGATAGGCGAATTTCCCACCTGAAGCCATCACAGACTTCGGAGCTGTAACTCCCATGGCATATAGAGCGATATCAATCTCATGAACACCCCAGTCAGTCATTAAGCCACCGGCATAATCCCAAAACCAACGGAACGTGAAATGGAAGCGATTTTTATTGAAAGGTCGCTTTGGAGCTGGTCCTAACCACATATCGTAATCAACGCCAGCCGGTGGTGTTCCATTCGGCACTACAGGTACGGGATTCATCCAGCCCTGATAGGCCCAGCATTTCACCAATCGAATTTGGCCCAGCTTACCTGAATTCACATAATCTATGGCCTGAGCATATTGAGAGCCAGAACGCTGCCATTGACCGACCTGAACGACTTTTCCATATCGCTCCTGAGCTGCCACCATGATTTGGCATTCCTCGATGGTATTCGCGATAGGCTTTTCTACATAAACATCCTTTCCAGCTGCCACAGCATCTACCATGTTCAGGCAATGCCAATGATCTGGCGTACCAATAATGACCGCATCGATATCCGGATCCTCAAGAAGTTTGCGGTAATCGGTGTATTGCTTTGGCCTCATATTCCGCATCTTAAATACTTCTTCAGTTCTGCGATCCAAAGCACTCTGATCTACATCTGCGAAAGCCACACAATTCACTTCAGGAAGTGCCAGATGGGCCCGCATATTTGACCAACCCATTCCATTACATCCGATTACGCCAATATTCACTTGGTCTGAGGCCTTCACTTTTCGGGTAAAAACTCCAAAGTCTTTTGCCGACAATGCTCCTGGCAAACTAAGGCCGGCTCCCATTAGCATGGTATTCTGCAGAAATTTTCTTCTTGAGGTCATAGGGTTTGAATTTTAATTTTCATGAATAAAAAATGGTGAAAGGATATTTCCATCCTTTGCTATCGGTTCCAAATAGGATTAAAGGGGTCTTACCCAAATATTTCTGAATCTCACCGGATTGCCGTGGTCCTGAAGTTTTATCGGTAATTTATCTTCGTGCGCCCGGTAATTTGGAATCCCAATGTATTCTGTTGGGCCTCGGAGGATCACATTATTCTGTACCAAAACACCATTAATCAAAACAGTCACTGTCGCGGGAGAAGTCACCATTCCATTGGCGTCAAAACGAGGAGCCTTGAAAATGATGTCATAATAATTCCATTCCCCTGGAGCTCTTAGAGGATTCACCAAAGGAGGGAATTGCTTATAAATACTTCCAGCCTGGCCATTTGTGTAAGTCTTACTTTCATAGCTATCCAGAATCTGAACTTCATACATGCCCATCAGGAAAAAACCAGAATTTCCGCGACCCTGTCCCTCACCAACGATCTCTGTTGGGGCGGACCATTCCACATGGTACTGAGCGTCACCAAAAGCCATTTTAGACTGGATATCTCCTTTTCCTCTTTGCACCACGAGCTCTCCATTTTCAATCATCCACTCGGCTGCACTCTCGCCATCTCGAGCACTGACGAAAGCATCCAAATTAGTCCCGTCAAATAGGACAATCGCATCTGAAGGAGGTAGATTATTTTCAGCACCTGGGGAAATCTTTGGAGGAACGGGGGTATAAAATTCTGTAGCCTCAGGTTTCATTGTTGGAGGTTTCTTGTCTTGGGCATTTGCCAGAATGGCAAAACCGAAAGAAAAGGCCATAAGAACGAGCAAGCTCTTTTTCATATCCAATAGGTATTTAGGGTTAAAGTGAGATTGAAAATAGGCGAAAAAGTAAGGAATGAAAAACGGGCATTTGCTTTTTTGATGAGGGGCTTGGAAGATTCAGGCTTTTAGTGACAACTTACCCCCATGAAAAAATCTCTACTCTTTTTTATAGCCCTCATCACCTCGATTTCATTGACCAAAGCTCAGGAAAGCTATTACTTCCCTGGCGAGACTTTCAAATCCAATGTCCCCTCTCCTTCTGAGTTCCTGGGATACGAAATTGGAGAGTGGCATACTCGTTATGATTTGATCGTTAAATACTTTGAAAAGCTGGATGAGCTCAGCCCTATGGCTGAGCTTAAGATTATTGGGCAGTCACATGAGCTAAGGCCAAAGGTGATCCTTACCATTTCTAATGCGGCCAATATGGAAAGCCTCGAGGATATACGGTTAAAGCAAATACAACTAGCCGACCCAAGAGCTGAATTACCTAATATTTCTCAAATGCCAGCAATCATACATTTAGGATATGGCGTCCATGGCAACGAACCATCCTCATCTGAAGCAGCTATGCTTACGGCCTACTGGCTTTTGGCTTCACAATCAGAACTTGCAGAAAATATGTTAGAGAATTCTGTTGTTCATATTGATCCGGCATTGAATCCAGACGGAAGAGACAGACATAGTCTTTGGGCTAATAGTAATAAAGGTTTTCCACCTGTAGCAGATCCAATAGACCGAGAACATAATGAAGGTTGGCCAAGAGGTCGTACCAATCACTACTGGTTTGACTTAAACCGAGACTGGCTGCCTTTAGCTCATCCTGAGACTACTTCAAAAGTGGAATGGTACCACAGCTGGTACCCTAACGTGACCACAGACTTTCATGAAATGGGCACGAATAGCACTTATTTCTTTGAACCCACCAAACCTTTTGGAAGTGAGAATCCAGTGGTCCCAAGGAAAAATTATGAAGATATAAATGTTCGATTTGCTGAATATTTTTCCCAGTATATGGATGATATCAAGAGCTTGTATTGGACCAAAGAAGTATTTGACAATAGTTACCCCGGCTATGGATCTACTTATCCAGACATCCAGGGTGGATTGGGGCTTGTTTTCGAGACAGCCAGTAGCCGTGGTCACATTCAGTCGAGCCAACGCGGAGATATCAGCTTTGCTTTCACGATCAGAAATCATGTAGTCAATTCGCTCGCAACAATGGAAGCAGCCCTGGACAATCGGGAATACATGCATGAATACCTAAGAGAATTCTTCGATACAGCGATTTCTGAGGCAAGAAGTTCTTCTGTGAAAAACTATCTATTCGGAGATGAATTCGATCAAAGCAGAAATGTACTTTTCGTGAATTTCCTTATGGATCATCAGATTGAGGTTTATGAAAATACAGCAGATAAAACGGTAGATGGAGTAGATTACAAAGCAGGTCAATCGTGGATTGTGCCCACGGAGCAGCCTCAGTACAGAATGGTGAGAACCATGTTCGAATATGTTGAGGAGTTTGCTGATTCAGTCTTCTATGATGCTTCCGCCTGGACGATGGCCGCGGCTTACGGTATGCCCTTCGCGGCGAATTCTGGGGGATCCAGAGGGGATTTGGTAGAATCTATTGACTTTGAAACTTATGATTTTCCTCAAGGAGACGCTTATGCCTATTTAATTGATTGGTCAGATTATTATGCACCAAAATTTCTTTACAAGGCTCAGAAAGCAGGAATTCATGTCGAGCAAGTAGCTCAGGATTTCAGTTCTGAAACTCATGAAGGCCCAGTTAATTTTCCGGCAGGAACACTTATGATTCCTATGGGATTTCAGGAAAAAAGCGACTCCGAGATAATAACTACCTTACAAAAGATCGCATCAGAAACGCATCAGAAGGTATACTCTACTTCTACTGGGCTTAATCTATCAGGAATTGATCTCGGTTCTAATTCAGTTTCAGCCCTTGAAATGCCAAAAGTTTTGATGGCAGTTGGCAATGGGGTATCATCCTATGACGCAGGCGCAATTTGGTACTTGATGGATAGTCAGCTCAGCATGCCCATGACCAAAGTGGATAC
>CAKZRQ010000009.1 GCA_937146645.1 uncultured Cyclobacteriaceae bacterium | reverse complement strand
CGGAACATCAGAAGCTGAGTCCACATGCTTGTCCAGGAATCAAAACCCCAGGCATGAGAGAACTCATTAAAGGTTCCCACAAAGTATTTCTTCACCTGAAGCAGAACCCTATGCTCTAAAAGTGGCATTATGTTTTCCCAGAGTTTCATGGTTAGGTAATTAAATCAGACACTTGCTGCTTCGCCTTATCCAGTAAAGCTTTCAGTTTCGCATTAGAAGGTTCCTGAATAGCATTCAGTCTCTTCTGGGATATCTTGAACTTACCATAGCTACAGGGTAGCAAAGCATCAAAGAGAATATCATCTGCATTATCTGCTTGATTCTGGGTAAGCCTTCCTTTATCCACTTCTCGCTGCATGAACTTGAGAAATCGATCAAAGAACTGAATACCTTTTTGTCTATCCTCTTCGAACTTCTGAGCGGAAGAATCAGAATCCAGCCTGACCTGATTGTCTATGTCTATCTCCTCCTGAGTCTTGGAAATCACCTCACGAGTCACCACATCATTAGTCTTATCATAGACTAATGCTCCAAGCCTCTGAGTGTCTGGATTAAATTCAGGCTGTACCACTTGCCTCCAACCGTCTTTAATAAGTTCTGCATTGGAAAGCTTATCGTAATTTCCCTGGTTAGGTCTAAGCTGATATAGATTTCTGGTGCCTCTGAAATACTGCTCAATATCTCTAAAGGTTCTTAGTGGCTTAAAGTTGATGTTTGATATCATTATTAATGCGATTTATTGAAAAGCTTATTGTAATTAGATGAAGCTAGGTCGGCTGATAAATTAACTGGCATGGTATAATCTGAAGCCGTTAAAGATGGAAAACCTGTTGCTCTGACTATGACTGAGGCACTTGATGGAATCATATATAAATCCCCATTCTGAGAGAAACAACAACCTCTAAGAGGGTCAGTGGTACTTATATAAGAGCTTAAATCAAAATTACCACCCGTATTAAGAGATGTATTATACCATGTTAAAAAAGTGCTATTATTAGGAGGGGAATAGATATTAGATTCAAAATCCATCGCACTTCCTAACCCTCTTATAAGTGAACCGAATGTAGTGCCAACGGCTGCTGTAGCGTCACTGTTAGGATTTAATTGTCTAAATTGCGTTTGTGAATGATGTGAAAAATAAACTAAGTCATCTGCACCTAATACCGCTCCAAAATATTTTGTGCTTCCTGAAAGGCTACCAAAAGTTCTAACGGTATCAGTTGAAGGATCAATCTCTAAAATAGTTGAAGAATTAGAAGGAGCACAGTATATTTTTCCATTAGGAGCTAAAGCCGCTCCCCACCATTTAATCGAACCTGAAAGGCTTCCAAAATTACTTACTGTATCTGTTGCTGTATCTATTTTTAAAATAGAAGTTCCTGACCAAGGGATAAAATAGATACACCCATTTGGAGCAAGTACACCAGATATGTAATTACTTGAACTTGCTACCGTTGAGGTGGTATCTGTAGTTGGATCAATAATTAAAATACTTGACTGAAGTAAAGGAGCGCAGTATATTTTTCCGTTTGGAGCTAAGATTGCACCTGACCATTTATCAGAACTTCCACCTACTGATCCAAATGTGGAAATCGTATCTGTGGACGGGTCTATTTTTAATACAGTAGATGAGTTACTAGGACAACAATAAATAAATCCATTTGAAGCCAAAGCACCTCCAGACCACTTTCTTGCTCCTGTACCCAAAGAACCAAAAGAGGAAAAGGAAAGGAAAGGTTCTGCCGGTGTATTACCTCCTCCTTTCTTTTTACTCCAATACCCTCGAATCACCCCACTCATGAAACACCTCCTACCATCTGGTGAAAAACTTTTACTACTTCAGAAGAAGAAGTGATGTCAGTGATTACGAATAAGAAATAATTATCTGCACTGGTGGATATATCCGCACTATCGAACATAAGAACTGCTTCACTCGGAAAAGTAAATGCGGATGAATCATTATGCTTCATTTCTGTCCATGCTCCAAGCTGTGCGCCTGTAAAGTCAAAGAGAATATTACCTGACCTTGCGTTTGCATTTCCAGTGATATATGCCTGATCAAATAAGACCGTGTTATTTTCCCTTTCCGATGCAGCCACAAATGAGGGTGCAGCTAAATCTGAAACCGCACCAGCATCATCTATTCTCTTAGCTACTCCGGCAGCGGTGAAATATAGTCCTGTCCAGCCTGTGGATGGAGTTATTGGTGTATCTGTATTTTTAGTATTAATCTGGCCCATTAGATTACATTTATTTCTCCCATGTTTTCTACCATGCCCTCCACTTC
>CAKZRQ010000008.1 GCA_937146645.1 uncultured Cyclobacteriaceae bacterium | reverse complement strand
ACTCTTCCATAGTTAGTGCCATCATTCAGTGGCCAGGGGTTTAAGCCATCATAGGTCCAGTCATCGAGAACCCAATAGGTCCAAGGACCATTTACCAGAGCAGTCCAGTTTTCAAAGTTTCCATTCTTGGCAAAGTTTCCATTCTCCACCAGCAGCTCTCCATATTCCTGAGAGACGGCCACATTTGAAAAGGCTGGTCGGGTTTCCAGCATGGCTCCTGTGAGGGAGATACTTTCCCCTGCAAAAGTCTTTTGTGGATCTATGGTACTGGTCAGACCAGCCACTCCATCTGCATCAAAGGTCTGATAGATCAGAGGATTAGTGAAGAGTTCCGGTTCACGGACTACCCACCACTGATTGTCTTGCTGAAAGATGACTGCATTCCAGCTGGTGAGCATCTTACTGAGTGCATCATAAGCTGAGATCGGCTGCTCCTCTCCTCTGGATAGATTCACAAAAGCCTCCACGTTTACAGAGGATTGCTCCAGAGGATGGGAAAAAGTATCCATCGAATTCTCCGTAAGATTTACGGCAAAGTTTATGCTTAATCGCAGACCCGTCTGATTCAGGCAGGCTACTATGGCATCCTTTTCAGTGACTGTTCCGGTGTATCCATTATCATTTACATCGGGGAAAGGCAAGTCCTTCAGACCGCCTATGCCATCATTAAAAGCAATGGAAGTCTGAAAGGGTCCATTTCCCCAGGGTTCATTAAAGATGTCAGGAGTAGCCCATCCGGTCCACTTGGCTGTGCCGTTTATCAAAAGCCTACCATAGTAGTCACGCTCATCACCTTCAAAGATTTCATAGAATTTCCTACTGGTGGATGAGTGCAGGGTGCTATCCATTCGGCTACCTCGAAAAGGAACAAAGACCTTACCCTCATTCTCATAGCGTAGCCTGAGAGATTCTGCTGCACCTTCTACCTCCTCTGAGGGATCGGTATAATCTTTCTTATAGATTTCAAAGCGTATGGTGTCATCCTGCCAGTTTGTAAACTCATGCACAAAGCGGAGACCATAGGGGTCATCCAGGTCTGGCAAAGGTGGTGGTGTGGTGGGTCCTGCTCCGGCAGTCTTGGTGACTCCGGCAGCACCATCATACTCATAGGTATCTCCAGTTTCAGGATTCGTCCAGACCAGATCACCTGAAGTGAGTTCAAAGACAGTGCTATTAATAACCAGATTCTGAAAGATAGGACCATCAGGATCAGCGGTATTAAAAAGGTATTCCCTCCACTGAGTTGTGGAACCATCCAAGTCCTGCACATACTCCCTTTTCAGAAGGATTAGCTCTGCCATGTACCAAAGATCGCTATTAGCGTTGGTTTAGTTGGCTAACAATGTTTGAAAAGTAAACGAGAAAAGGCAATAAAAAACCCAACCTCAGTAGTATGGAGGTCGGGTTCTGGAGTTTTACTTAAACAATTCGTGAATAAATCTCCTGCCTTTCTGGGTCCAGACCAGACTGACACTGGATCTTTCCTTGCCATCTGTGCCGGTGTAGGTGTAGGTTTTGGTTCTGGTGAGGTTCATATCCTGGAATCTGGCATACAGATGCCATACATCACCCTGCTTATAGATAAGTCTGTAATCCTTATGAAGAATCTGATTCAGTTTAATGGCTGACATTCCCAGTTCCTTAGCGATTAGATTCGTGGTGACTGTATCCTGAGTATTCAGAACCCGCTCATGATACTCCACGGCAGGAGCCTGTCTCGTGAGCTGTGCTTCCTGAAGCTTTAACACCTCATCCTTATGGCTTACCTCCAGCATGAGTTCCATGTTTGTGTTCTGCTCGGCTTTCAGCTTATAGGCCAGATCGATAATCACATCAGGATTCATCAGCAGCTCTCTGGTCTTCTCCGGTGTGAGGTAGCCTCCATGCTTACGGATAGAAGGTAATACCTCATGTGTCACCCATCGCTTAAATTCCTTGGCTTCTTTCTTTTTAGAGCGAAGGATTAAAGAATACAGTCCTGATTCGTTGATAAAGTTAGATTCTTGATCTCCCCCAAGGGTGTGCATTAAGTGCACACCCTTTTCATCAAGGTCTAAACCTCTTAGCATGCTCGGCACATGAGCGTATCCAAGAAGCACAGAAACATCCTTAGCTAAAAACCAAGGCTCTCCATTGATCTGAATGGTGTTTAGTGTGTTCTCCTTAAAGGAGAAGGTTTGTAAGTTTTGCATTGTACGTTTTAGTTGTCTGTTGTGTAGGCAAAAAAGAGGGTGCCCACGTCCCGCTGACAAGTTCCCGTACAAGAACTGAAAAGGCCATTACAACCAGTTCACGGAGTTAGGCACCTTTATTTTAGGGCATAAAAAATGCCCTGAGTACAAGGGCTATTTGCGCTTGTACGGTTTTTTGTCGATATAAAAGTGCAATAAAAAATTTGAAAATCAAAATCTTATGGGTAAACTATACCTTTATTTTTACGTATATCTATCGCTTTGTCTGGCGTTAGTTACGTTAGTAACAAAGCTAACATTTTAAACAATACAAACAATGTCGAAGGCTAAAAAAAAAGATCAGCGAATCGTAAGTATCCTTTTCATCGGTATTTTTTGTATGGTTGGATATGCTCTTTGTTCAAGTCCTTCAGAAGAAGATACCAGGACTGAGGAAGAGAAACTGGTAGACAATCATTTTTCTCCTTGGGATGGATCGCATATTGAACTCACAAAACTGATAAAAGAAAATCTCAATGATCCTGATAGCTACGAGCATCTTGAAACTACCTATCGAATTCAGGGAGATACTATCTGGGTTTTTACAAATTTCAGATCAAGGAATGGGTTTGGTGGAATGGTCCGAGAGGGAGTAACAGCCATCACAGATAAGCAAACTGGAAAAGTTATCGAATGGATGAAACAGGAATAGCTTATCCTTTTAATTCCCCACTGATCTAAAATTAAGGTCATTTAATGTCCTAAAGTTTGTTTCGTCATCACT
>CAKZRQ010000007.1 GCA_937146645.1 uncultured Cyclobacteriaceae bacterium | reverse complement strand
CATTGTTAGTATTTCAAACGTGAATGGTTAAAAATCATGATGGGTGGTCTCTGGGAATTTATAATCCGGTTGAGGAAGCGGTGTCTTCCAGTTGTCAAAGCTGGTAAACTTATGATCAAATTTCATGTAAACTTCTCCTGTGGGTCCGTTCCTATGCTTTGCAATATCAGCCACAGCGAAAGCCTTGGTAGGAATAATCTCCTCATCTGTTTCGTACTCCTTGATTCCGTAGTATTCAGGGCGATAGAGGAAAATCACCATGTCTGCATCCTGCTCTATGGCTCCTGATTCTCTGAGGTCTGATAGCTTTGGTTTATGACCTCCTCCTCTGGTTTCTACTGCCCTGGATAGCTGAGAGAGGGCTATCACCGGAACTTCCAGATCCTTAGCAAGTACCTTCAAGCCTCTACTGATTCTACTGATTTCCTGCTCTCTATTGCTCTCCTTGGTGCTATCTGACATCAGCTGGAGATAATCCACCACAATCAAATCTATACCTGATTGGGCTTTCATCTGATTTGCTTTAGCTCTAAGCTGGATGATATTCAATCCTGCATCATCATCATAGGTGAGGGAAAAGTTATGCAGTTCATCAGCCTTGAGACATAAGCTATTGAATTCATCTTGATTTATTTCTCCACGCTGCATCTTGGTCACATCCATCTGCTTAAACTCTTGAGCTATCACCCGATAGGTGAGCTGCTGATGAGTCATTTCCAACGAACAGAATAAAACCTTTTGATTTTGTTTTGCAGCGGAACGTGCCATAGTCAAAGCTAAGCCAGTTTTTCCCATCGCTGGTCTGGCTGCCAGGATAATCAGATCACCAGACTGCCATCCTCCAGTGAGGGAATCAATGTCCTGAATGCCTGTGGTTACTCCGGTCATCTCATTCCGCTCGTTTTTAGCCATATTCTGAGCCATGTCTTCGATGACTGAAGTCACAGAGGATTTGATAGGGATGAGTCCTTTTCGGACAAAGCCCTGCACCACATTCATGAGACTTACCTGAGCATGATCTATCAGTTCAAAGCAATCTGTGGAATTATCATAACCTTTCTGCTGTAGGTCTGAACCCAGTGAAATCATCTCTCTAAGCAAATATTTCTCCTTGATCAGTGTGAGGTGATATGCCGTGTTTGATCCTGAAGAAACTGATTCTGTGAGTTCCGTCACTGCGAAAGCACCTCCGGCTTTCTCCAGTTCATTCTTCTTTCTGAGCCTTGCGGTGACTGTGAGTATATCCACCGGAGACCCTTCTGCATAGAGATCCACTATGGACTGACAAATCATCTGATGAGAATCCTTGTAGAAGTAGTGAGGAATGAGTGAGGAGATATTCTCAACCAATGCGGACTTTTCCAGCATCACAGCTCCGAGAACCGCTTCTTCTAATTCTATGGTTTGAGGTGGTAGTTTTCCGTTCATGCTGATAGTCTTTTTCCTGCTCTGGCTCTTTTAGGGGTTTGCCATACATCTGGTTCTTTTTTAGGAGCATTCTTCAGATATCTGGAAAAACTGTTTTTTAGGTGCTGATCGCTATTGAAATCTGAGCCAAGTAGTTCGTGTTCCTTTACCCAAAGCTGGTGAAGAGTTTTAATAGATTCTTCAGTCAGTGAGTTTGCTTTTTTAAGCTTCTCCCAGAATACTCCTCTGATTCCTGCCAATTGGAAAACCCTGAGAGATTTTTCTTTCAGACTCTTATAATTTTCAGAGGGAATTTCCCTTTTATCTATAGTAATATCTAATATATTATTATTAGGTGACATTTTTTCACCGCTATCTGGTGACATTTTTTCACCGATCTGGTAATCTTTTTTCACCATCGGCGACATTTTTTCACCACCTTGAAATTCATACACTTTATTCCATTTTTCAGTGGTTTGTAGGTACTTGGTTTCCTGATTTTTTAGAAGAAAATTCAACTCTATTAACCTATCCAAAATTCGAATTATAGTCCGTTTGGTTACTCCTATTTCCTTCGACATCTGATCCCTGCTCATGTAGCACCATCCAGGCACAGAACTCTTCGGTTTCGTGCTGAGATGATAGATCATATCACATAAGGTATATTCATTCATGGACAGCTGATGAGCCTTTCTGAAAGGGTGCTGGATAGTGGTAAAGGTTAGGGACATAGTTTATGGTTTAAAATGGACATTCTGAGTTTTTAAGAGTGAATAGATTTATAGGATCTGGGTTCAGTTTTATCTTCGATCTCAACTGATTAACCGACCACCATTCACCATTTATCCGGTATCTATTTGGATACTGCATTTTAATCTCTCTAAGTGCATAGTGCTTCTTGTTTTTATGGAATGGGAGCCTGTAAAGTTTCTTATCTGAACCAAATACATAGCCCTCAATTCCTTGGATAATCCATTTTGAATAAATACCATCATTAACCATGTTAGAGAGTGTTTTAAGGTCGATTTGGTTAAAGTTGTGATTCATAGCTTATGTTAGCCACAATTAATAATCTAACGCATGGTCAGTTAATTTAGTGGCGTGTTTCAATAATTCGCTTTTTGCCCTTTCTACTTCTGCAATAGATTCATCACAGCACATCCCGCAACATGAAGCAAATGCGCTTACGTAATCTTGCCAATATCTCCAAGGTGCTGAATATAACTTCCCCTCAATCTTAATATGCATTGGTATATTATCTTCAAGCAAAAAGCGAAGGTATCCAGCCATTTCATCAGACATTCCCTTTTTTCTCATGTGATTAACCAAATCATATACAAGTGAGTGGTCATAAGTCTCTATTTTCATAATCCGATTATTAAAAGTGGCTAACACAGTATATAAAATATAGGCGGTTAAGTGCTGTTTTAGCCGTTATTCCACTTAATCTACCTTTTTCCTGATGTCGGGTAAATGGTCTTTGTAGTCGCCTACATTTCATATACTCGGCACGTTATTCAATATGCTCTAACAACCAACCATTAACCTTTTTCTCTACGTCTAATTTCAACTGATCTAATTCGGTGTCCTTCCAAAATTCGACATTCATCCAAATCCAAGGGAATTTTGTATGCATATTGAATTTCCCATCATTAGGAGACTCAATTAACTCGGCTGTCCAAGGGTCTGAATGTCTCCACCTCAAATAGATAATAAAGTGTCTACATTTAAATTCGATGTGCTTGTAGCATTGAGAGGGACACCAAATTAGATCGTCATGCCAATCGCTTACAACATTGTACGCACATTGAATAACATTCGAGATACCATCACCTTGATTTTCAGACGGCACAGATTCTTTTAAGTTTTCGTTTTTCATTCTTATTGTATTTACGTTGGCGATGTATCTCTCAGAGACGTTATCTACTCCCTCACTCTCACCACCTCACTGAGTTCATAGCATTTCCCAACGTATGGGAATTCAAAGTACTCGATGGGATG
>CAKZRQ010000006.1 GCA_937146645.1 uncultured Cyclobacteriaceae bacterium | reverse complement strand
AAAGAGCGCTCTTCTTACGCTCGTAGCAAGAATCTCCCGGTAGTAACTATCACTGTGACCAAGCGATCAGGTGAAAACCTGCTCAATGCAGCTGATAAAATCAAGATAATTATCGATGACGCAAAGGCTAATCGATTCCCACAAGACCTGGAAATTACCATCACCAATGATCAATCCAAGCAGACACGACTTCAAGTAAGTGATTTGGAAAACTCCATCATCTTTGGGGTGATTCTGGTAGTCTTGGTTTTGATGTTTTTCCTAGGCTTTAGAAACGCCTTGTTTGTGGGTGTGGCTATACCGCTTTCTATGTTTATCTCCTTTTTGGTGTTAAACTCATTCGGAATTACGCTGAACCTCATGGTGCTTTTCTCCTTGATTCTTGCCCTAGGTATGCTAGTGGATAATGGAATCGTGGTTGTAGAAAATATCTACCGGCTGATGTCTGAGGGAAAAAATCCAATTCGTGCAGCGAAAGAAGGAGTAGGAGAGGTTGCTTGGCCAATTATCACCTCAACAGCCACTACCTTGGCGGCCTTTTTGCCTTTGGCGTTTTGGGATGATATCGTCGGTGAGTTTATGAAATACTTGCCCATCACGCTGATTATCGTTTTATCCTCCTCACTATTTGTTGCCTTAGTGATTAACCCTGTGTTGACCTCCTTGTACATGAAGGTGGAGGATATCAACGTGGTGAAGAAAAAGCAAAAGCCCATCATCGTTGCAGGTATCTTTTTGGTATTGTCCGTTATTTTCTACCTCTTGGGTTGGACGGCCTTTGGGTCATTGGCGCTTGTAGCGAGTTTATTGACCATCTTTAATGTGTTTGTACTTCGAAAAGCTATCAGGTGGTTTCAGACAGTTTTTTTGGTCAATTTGGAGAATGCTTATGAGAAAACCCTCAAGTTCGCTCTTAAAGGATGGAACCCTTATTTCTTCTTTGCTGGAGTAAACCTATTGTTGATTCTTTCGCTAGCTCTGTTGTTTGTGAGATCTCCGAAAATTCTATTTTTCCCTGACAATCAGCCTCAATTGGTCAATGTCTTCGTGGAATTCCCAATCGGAACGGATATCGAAGCCACCGATGAATTTGTAGATCGAATGGAAGATGAAGTCTATCAAGCTTTGAATGAATTTCATCCAATTATCGAATCTTTCATCACTCAAGTAGGTGAGGGTACAGGAGACCCTACCGAAGGGCCAAGTAATGAGACTACCCCACACAAGGCGAAAATCACCATTGGTTTTGTGGATTATATCGATCGTCAAGGGGTGAATACCAATAGAGCTATGGAAGTGATCAGGGATCTAGTGGAAAAGTATCCTGGTGTGCTGATCACAGTCGATAAGCAGCGGAATGGACCTCCTGTAGGAAAGGCAGTAAATATTGAATTCATCGGGGAAAACTATGAGCAATTAATTGACTACGTTGGTAAAGCCAAAGATTACCTTGAAGATCAGAATATTCCCGGATTGGAAGAATTGAAAACTGATCTTTCTCTCGGTAGTCCTGAGGTAATCTTGGATATTGATCGAGAAAAAGCCCGAAGATTTGGCCTTTCAACATCCTCCATCGCTACGGAACTCAGAACAGCACTATTTGGACTAGAGGTTTCGAAATATAAAGAAGGAGAGGATGACTATCCGATCCAACTGCGATTGATGGATGACTATCGGTATGACATCAATACACTTGTCAATAAGAAGATTGGCTTCCGAGATAAATTTGGTACAAAGAGAGAGGTTCCGATCTCGGCAGTAGCCGACATTCAATATGGCTCAACTTATGGATCTGTCAAGCGTAAGGATTTGGAGAAAGTCATTACCATGTATTCCAACGTACTGGATGGCTACAATCCTACCGAGATCAATCAAAAGATCAAGACCTTGATGGCTAGCTATGAAGTGCCGGATCGTATTCAGGTCAAATTCACAGGTGAGCAGGAAGAGCAAGCCAAATCGCAGGAATTCTTGACACGCGCATTGGGAATTGCAGTTTCACTGATCTTCCTAATCATCGTGGCTCAATTCAATTCCGTGACTACTCCATTTATCATTATGGCTTCGGTAGTTTTGAGTACGATTGGCGTATTCTTGGGTCTTGTGATTTTCAATATGGACTTCGTGGTAATCATGACGGGTATCGGAATCATTTCCCTAGCTGGTGTGGTGGTAAATAATGCCATCGTATTGATTGATTATACCAATCTGGTTAGAGAGCGAAGAAGGGAAGAACTAGGTGTCGACAAAGGAGCATTCTTGAGCTATGAAGACTTAATAGGAAGTATTGTAGAATCAGGCAAAACCCGTCTTCGTCCTGTGCTTTTGACAGCGATCACAACTGTACTTGGATTGATTCCTCTGGCTATTGGGATGAACATTAATTTTGGAAGTCTTTTGAGTTCTTTTGATCCACAGTTCTACATAGGAGGAGACAATGCAGATTTCTGGGGTCCAATGGCCTGGACAGTAATATTTGGCCTAACCTTCGCGACTTTCCTTACGTTAGTAATTGTACCAGTTATGTACTTGCTGGCTGACAAGCTAAATATGGCTATACGCAAGGTAAAGGCATGATTGATTTAAGGTTGGTGGTTTTTTTATGACAAAACCCCCGCGGACAATGTCCCGGGGGTTTTTACTTTTTGAGAAAAACTGAAAGTTTTTTCGAGTTAAACTCAGGATTTAACATTTTTTAAAAGGGAAGGTCTGCTTCCTCTTTTTCGGCTTCTGAGGGTTGATTTTTACCGCCACCTAGGAACATAAAGTCATGGACAACGATCTCTGTCTGATAGCGCTTTACCCCATCTTTGTCAGTGTAGCTTCTGTTGGTGATTTTACCTTCGACTGCAAGTTCGGATCCCTTGGAAGTGTATTTAGCAATGATCTCAGCTGACTTGCCCCAAATGACCAAATTGTGCCAGGTGGTTTCAGTGACCTTTTCTCCTTGTTGGTTTTTGTAAGTCTCGTTGGTAGCCAAGCTTACTTTTCCCAATACTTTTCCAGACTCAAGAGTCTTTACTTCTACATTGTCACCTAGGCGACCGATCAATTGTACTTTGTTTCTTAGCGTGTTCATGATAACGTGTGTTTTGGTTAGAAATTTTGTTTTGTGGTTTTCGCTAGAGGAAAACTTGATGATCCAAAGTTGCAATGAGGGCGCTTTATTACTCGGTAAGCAGTCGTTTGTATCCGTTTGTATCCGATAGTAGTCGTTTGCTGTCGAATAATGTGCCTTTATGGCTATTTAAAGCACTTTTTTCAAAAAGGGTTATTAATAAAAAATATGGCTTATTAATCGGTTAATTGATTTGGAAGTCCATTTTGAATAAATAATTCTAGCGGGTTTTGACTTTTTGCATTCAAAATAAAAACCGAAATAGATTGAATTAGCGGGTTGGGAAAGGTAATTTTGAAACAAAAATTTATGCGGAAAATACTATCCATTTCCTTTCTCTTTTTTCTGATCATAGGGAAGGTTTTTTCTCAAGAAAGTACCAAAAATTATGTGATCTTGATTTCCTTGGATGGGTTTCGTTATGATTATGTTGAGCGATTTAAGCCGGAAAATTTAAGTAAGTTTATTTCAGAAGGAACAGCTGCAGAAGCAATGATTCCATCCTTTCCAACCAAGACTTTTCCAAATCACTACACCATCGCTACCGGACTTAAACCGGAGCATCATGGTATCGTGGATAACAATTTTTGGCACCCCGAAAAAGAACAGCGTTACTCTATTTCTAATCGAGAGGTAGTGACCGATGGGACTTGGTATGGAGGGACGCCACTTTGGGTTCTAGCTGAGCAAAATGAAATGACTGCCGCGAGTTACTTTTTTGTAGGGAGTGAGGCAGATATTCAGGGCGTGAGGCCATCTTACTATTATGACTATGATGGAAGAGTGCCCAATCTTCAGCGTATATCGAAAGTTTTCGAATGGCTTCAGCTTCCAGAGGACGAGCGACCTCAGTTGATTACCATGTACTTTTCGGATATGGATGATACCGGGCATCGATACGGTCCAGATAATGATGAGCAGCTGAGCAATACCTTACAAAGGTTAGATCGGGAGCTTGGAGCTCTTTTTGAAGGGTTGAAAAGTTTGGATTTACCAATTCACGTCGTTTTGGTTTCCGACCATGGAATGCAGGCTGTTCCAAAGGAAAAGCTCATCAATCTAGATCCCTTGGTAGAAGGTATTAATGCTCGTGTGGTCAACTCAGGAGCTTTGGTTCATTTGCACTTGGATGACCTTTCGGAAAAGAAAAAAATCATCCAGACTATCGAAACACGTGGAGAGCACATTCATGTAGTGGATGTGGAGGATCGAGAGTACTATCAGGATTTAAGCTTGCACCGTGACCTACTTGGTGATTTATTGATTATTCCTGATTTGGGATACTATTTGACTGATGATCGCGGAATTTTTCGGTACCAAAATCGTTCAGCAAGTATGAAGACCGATGTTTTTGGAGAGCATGGATATAGCCCTGATTATAAGTCTATGCATGGGATTTTCTATGCAAAAGGGCCTCAAATTAAGGAGGGCTTGGTAATTGAGCCTTTCGAAAACGTTCATGTTTATCCATTGATATGTAAAATTTTGGGTCTTCCTATTCCATCGAATATTGATGGAAAACTTGAGGTACTTCAACCCGTACTTAAAGATTAATGGAGCTTCGAAAGGAAATAGAAAGTCGGAAGGATGTAGATTTTTTGGTTCGAAGATTCTACGAAAAAGTGCGAAAGCATGAGCATTTAGGACCGGTGTTCAATCATGTGGTCACTGATTGGGATCATCATCTAGTTCATTTGAGCGATTTCTGGGAAATGATCCTTTTGAATACAGGTCCGGGCAAAGGAAAATTCAATCCTGCCCAAGTTCACCGGGAAGTGGATGCAAAGGTAGACTATCAGGTTGATCAAGTTCATTTTGGGAATTGGCTGGAATTGTGGTTTCAGACTATTGACCGCTATTTTATTGGAGAACAAGCCAACTATGCCAAGGAACATGCCCGAAGGATGGCGCATATGCTTTTTATGCGTATTTGGGAGGCTAGACCCCGCTAGACTTTTTCATACTAAAACCTTGAAAACCAAGTGTTTTTTCCTAGATTAATTGAACTTTAACAAGACGATCAATTCTTATGACTAATTTATCATCTAGGGCAACTGCTTTTTGCCTTTATTTTCCGTTCATTCTGATTTTTACAGCTTCAATATCCTTCGCGCAAGAGGATCTATTTGAATCCAATGAAATCATCGACATCAAGATGGCATTTTCAATTAAGGATCTTCGAAGCACTACTAATGACAGCACATTTACCGAGGAACTAGTTTGGGTGAAGTCCCCCGATGGAGAGTGGGAAGAAATGCCTATTGAACTCCGCGTGAGGGGGAATTTTCGTCTCAGTAACTGCTATTATCCACCCCTCCGGATGAAAATTAAAAAGAAGAATCGTGAGGGGACGATGTTTGAGGAAAATAAAAGTATCAAAGTTGTATTTCCCTGCTCACGCTCTAAAACAGCAGAGTCTTATCTGGCGAAAGAGTTTATGGCTTATCAACTTTTTGAAGAAGTAAGTGAGTATATTTTCGAAACTCGAATGATGCGGGTCACTTTTATCAATGAGGATAAAAAGGATGAGGAAGAGGTCATGTTAGGTTTCTTTTTGGAAGATGATGATGATGTGGCAGATCGCTTTGATGGAGAAATTGTAGATGACAAAAGGATTTTAGGAACGCTTTTGGAAGATTTGCCTGCGGTTAGGCATGATTTCTTTCAGATGATGATCGGAAATACGGATTTTTCAGGTCTTTTCAAGCATAATTCCAAAACACTCATGCTTCCAGGAGAAAAATTGGTCCCACTTGCCTATGATTTTGATATGACTGGCTTAGTCAATCCTCCTTATGCACAGGTGAGTGATTTGGTTGATATTGAAAGTGTGACAGATCGATTGTATCGAGGTTTTTGTAGGGAAAAGGAGGTTTTTTATACGGTAAGAGACGAGTTTTTGCAAAAAGAAGAGCGAATTTTTGAGGTGGTGTCCGATTATGAAGAATACATGACTTCCAGTCAGTACCGAGAGTCTGTCCGGTTTTTAGAGGATTTTTTCAATATCCTTAAAAATGATAGGGTCTTTGAAAATCAAATTGTCTTAGCTTGCAGAAATTACTGATAAGTTAATTTTCAGTGAAATGCTGATCCCTGTCAAACTATGATTTGGAAAAAAAATAAGACACCCGAACAGCTCGAAGAAGAAAAGCAGCGGGAAATAGACCGTGAAATCAATAAAACTTCTAAGAAGAAGACAGACGGAGCTAAAACTCATGGAGAAATTCTTCGGGATCAAATTACTGAGGCTCTGGAGACTTATGATAAAAATTCCAGTAGCATTCTTTTGAGTTCTTTTGCAGCTGGATTGGAAATCAGTTTTAGCTTTCTGTTGCTCTGTACATTTTACTTCTTTCTGGAAGGCAGGTCAGACGAGACCGAGATTTTCAAAACCATTTCACTAGTTTATCCAATTGGATTCATTTTGGTAGTATTGGGTCAGAGCATTCTCTTTACTGAGCAGACAGCTTTATTGACTTTGCCTGTGCTTAATAAGAAGCGGTCAATCGGCAGTATGTTAAAGCTATGGGGATTGGTCATAGCAGGCAACCTTCTCGGGGGTTATTTTATGAGTTTTGTTCTGACTTGGCTGGGACCGAGGCTGGAGATATTTGACCATGAAGTAGTTGAAGCTATCGCGATGCATGTATTGCATGGAACCGTCCCTGTGATATTTGTCAGCGCAATCATTGCAGGCTGGCTGATGGGACTTTTATCTTGGCTTTTAGCTTCCTCCAGAGATACCATAAGTCGGATTGTGATCATCTTTCTGATCACCACAGTTCTATCTTTTGCAGGTCTTCATCACAGCATTATTGGTAGCATTGAGGTATTTTCAGGCTTTCTAGTTTCTGATCAAATTCACCTCTCAGACTATTTGACATTTCAATCCACAGCCCTCTTGGGAAATGCCTTTGGTGGGGCAATTTTCGTTGCCCTTTTGAAGTACCGGGCATTTATTTTTAACATTGGAAATTAAAGTTCGGAAAGAAGAAATCACAAGACCATGAAACGGATACTTCTCCTTATTTCAATGATTTGTTTCTCGCTATCCATTGCTTGCAGTGCTCAAAATCAAGCCGAAAAATCTCTGAAAATTGAATGGGATCTTATTGAAAACAAGCTTTCTGAGCCCTATTCCCATCAGGCTAAATTTATAATCGAAAATCAGAGTGAGGTAGCTATTCAACCAGGATGGAAGTTGTATTTCAATAGCATCTTTTTCGACCTGAATGCTCAACTCAAATCCCCTGACTATGAGATCAAGCATCTGGCTGGGGACTTTTTTGTTTTAACCGGTTCAGAGGCTGTAGGATTGATTCCTGTTGGAGAAAAGCTCGAAATCGAATACCTAAGTCGTAATCCTCATTTCAAAAATAGCCATGCGCCGGATGGACTAATTTTCACCTTAGCAGATGGAAGTATTGCTAGTAATCTGAGGTATCAAAAACGTGAAATGAGTGTTTGGGACCTTGAAAAATATGCTGCAGGAAGTCCATTGCCAGTTCCCACCCCAGCTATTTTATTTTCCCAAAACGAATCGCTCAAGGAGCTTTCTGTAGAAGAGATTCCTCCCTTTGTTCCTACGCCTCATTCTTGGTCAAGGCAAGGCGAAACTATTCAGGTTACTCAGGCAGGTTTGGCTGTGGTGGGGGATAAGGTCTTTGCAGAGACGGCGACTTATCTTACCAAGCAGATTAAGGCTCATTACAACCCTGACGTTGACCGAGCAGAGAAACCGGTTCAGATTCGAATTTCGAGGAAGGAAGGCTTTCCATCAGAGGGTTATTCCTTAGAAATTCGGGACAGAAGAGTATTAATCCTTGCTTCTGACGAAAAAGGCGCTTTCTATGGCGTCCAATCTTTTTTAGCATTGCAGTCAGCGAATTTCTGGGATGGGCTTTCCAATCAATTGACTTTACCGCAGATTAGCATTTCTGATCATCCTGCTTATCCCTATCGGGGATTCTTCTTGGATGTAGGACGTAATTTTATGCCCAAAGATGAGATTTTTCGGATACTGGATTTGATGGCTTTGTATAAGCTAAATACCTTTCATTTTCACTTGGCTAATGATGAGGGATGGAGACTTGAGGTCAAAGCACTACCTGAATTGTTTGAATATGCGTCTCAGCGAGGTTTTTCTGATAATGAAACAGACTTTTTGTGGCCATTTTATGCCTCTGGAGTAGAGAAAGGGCAATCACCCGGTTCTGGTTTTTATACTCAAGAGGAATTCAGAGAAATACTTCTTTATGCTGCCGAAAGAAAGATTGAAGTGATTCCTGAAATTGGTTTTCCTGCTCATTCTCGAGCTGCAATTAAGGCGATGGAGAAGCGATACGAGCGATTTAGTCAACTCGGAGAAATTGAAAAAGCTGAGGAATTTCGCTTGATCGACCCTAATGACAACTCGCCTTATCTATCTGCTCAAAATTTTCGAGATAATACCATTTGTGTGTGTAGAGAGTCTGTTTACAATTTTTTTGAAACGGTAGTTTCCGAAATTAAAGCGGTCTATGAAGATGCAGGACTTAGCTTGAAAACCTTCCATACGGGAGGAGATGAGGTACCTCATGGAGTTTGGGAAAATTCTCCGCTTTGCGAGCAGTTTTTGAAAGATAACAAGTCTATGACTAAGGCGGGCTTGGGTGATTATTTTCGATCTCGAATTGGATATTTTTTGAAGCGTCAAGGTATCCAACAAGCCGGTTGGGAAGAGATAGGACAAAAGCTTGAAGGGGGGGAAGTCATCCCTAATCCTGATTTTTCGGATCGTTCTTGGCAGCTGTATGCTTGGAATGCCGTTGCCGGTTGGGGAGGGGAAGATATGGCTTATAGATTGGCTAATGCTGGGTATCCTGTAGTGATCTCCTCCAGCGCCAATTACTATTTTGACCTTTCATCAAGTTGGGATCCACGAGATCGGGGACATACCTGGTCTGGAGTCACGAGCTTATTCAATACCTGGCAAACTGTACCGGGAAAATTCCACCTATCTCACGACGAGACCGTGGAAGGAAAGCCTTGGGATTGGGAAGAAGCGGAGCAATCATTTGAAAAACTCACCGAAAAGGGAAAAGAAAATATTCTAGGGATTCAAGGACAGATTTGGACGGAGACAGTAAAAAGCCCAGAAATGCTAGAATCTTACCTTTTACCTCGTTTCTTAGCACTTACCGAACGTGCATGGGTCGGAGATCCAAATTGGTCGGAAGCTAGTACTATTCGGGAAAAATTAGAAATGCGAGAATTGGAGTGGAATATTTTCGCTAACCAAGTTGGTCAAATTGAACTTCCTAAGCTGGAGAAAATTAATGGAGGATATGAAATTTCCATTTCACCTCCCGGACTTCAATTGCGTGAAGGAATGGTGTATGCTAATACTGAGTTACCTGGTTTGATTATTCGTTTTACCACGGATGGTTCTGAACCTACAGCAGAAAGCTCTCTTTATTCAGAACCTATTCCTTTTTCGGAAAAACTCCGATTTAAAGCATTTACAAAAAGTGGCCAAGGTAGTCATGTGAGTTGGTTGGAAAATTAAAGCGGAGGAACTTGTCCTTTGTATTTCTCCAAAAGGCTGTCATTATATTTTTCGCCCTCTTCGGTATTGGCACTGATGAAAAGTTCTGGAATCGTGCCAGCTTTGACTAAGCTCTCCACAGCCTGCGCCATGATGGCTTGAAGAAGTGCTGCTCCGATCACCGTGGAAGTTGCTCCTACTTTTCCCGGAATTCCTGAAATCTCAACTGCAGCATCACCGATTTCACCCTGATTATCCAGAACCAAATCACTTACTTGGTAAAGCTTCAAACCGGAACTATGTCGTGATACCACAGATCGACTATGAGCAAGGTTGGTTATACAAATTACCTTTGCTCCTTGATTTTGGAATGCTTGAGCAAGTTCAATCGTTACAGCATTTCTCCCTGAATTTGAAGCGATTATAAGAGTATCCTTTGAGCTTAAGTTTATTTGACTCAGGATTTTATAGGCATATCCTTCTTCCCGTTCGAGTAGAGAGCTTTTCGAAGCACTTTCATGAAGCATCAAGGGTGGATCTAATATTGGGTAAACCCTTGCAAATCCCCCTGCGCGGTAAAAAATCTCTTCTGCTAAAAGATGGGAATGGCCCGTTCCAGCAGTGTAAATCCAACCTTCATTTTGAATGGTGCTTGCGACCCATTCTGAAGCCTGAAGAATCTCTTGCTCCTGTGAGAAAGCTCCTTTGAGTTTGGATAGGATGAGTCTATGAAACCGCTCAAATGCCTTTTCCATAACTTCAGTTTAAAAGAATTTCATCGACAAATACCCATCCTTTGGCTCCTGCTCCGGGATGCCAAGGTGGAAGTGATTGGATGGGGTAGAGTTTGACTTGAATTTTTTCAAAATCAGCATCTTTCAAAGAATAGGAAAGAAGTTCGGATCTGATTTCTCCTATTTGTTCGGACTGTTCTGGTTTTTCAGAATGAATAATGGTGCTTTTTCCATTCTTCCAACCAATGATTTCTACCCGAGTAGGAGGAAAAATATAGGCTGATTCATTGTAAAGTAAACTAATCGCCAATTCTGAAATTGACTGACTTTCCTTCAGCATCAACTCAGCTACAAACGGATCTTCGCTGTAGCCCAGCCACTCACCAGAAGTGTGATTATTTTCTCCTTTGATTTGGTCGAAAAGCGTCTCTTCAAGATCGCCCTGATATCTTGGGTTTGGCTGGGTCAACAAGAGATATTCTGTAGGTTTGATTCCGGATTTCATAAATACGGAACTAACTTCCTGTGATCCAATCCACCCTTTCGCAAAAGCTTTTGCCCTTATTTTTCCGGAACTTGTCACTGTGATAGGTGATTCGTAAACGGGACTTGACAAGCTGTCTGGCTCGGTTCCATCAATACTGTATCGGATTTCTACAGATGGAATGGGGTGGCTGAGCTCCATTTCTAGGCTTTCTGAAAATAAAATGCGCTCCTGTTTGATTCTTGGAGGGTTAAGAGGAAGAATTACATCCGATCCATCAAAGCCAAAGTCAATTTCGGTTTTTGGTAATTGAGCTCTTAAATTGGCTTTTTGTTCAGCGGATAGTCCTGTCTGCCAGAGAAAAAGCTTTTCAAGGTTTTTCATAGCCGAAATTCTCTCCATGGCAGCTTCTGAAAGTTGAATTCCGGAAAGTGAAAGCTCTTTCAAGCTCTCAATATTTGGGATGCGCTCCAATTGATCTTCATCAAGCTCTGCAAAATTCAAGGATAGCTTTTCAAGATTTGGGAAATCATTTAGAAAATCCAGTGAAGCATTACCAAGAGGCATTTTGTCCAAATTCAAGGAAATCAATTGAGTCCTGATTTCCTGCAAGTCAGAAAGCGATTTTGGGTCAAAAGCAGCAATTCCAAAGTAGGAGAGTTCCAATGCAGGGGACTCAGGATAGATGGGATTTACTTTTCTGAAAAATGTATTCAGCTCTTCAAGCTTTTCATCAGATACTGCATCAAAATCATACTCCTGTTTACTATCGAAGGTCTTAGATGCAAATTGAAATAATTCATGCTCTTCAGGAAGATCAGCGACTTTTTGATCAAAAGTTGCTCCTGAATTGACCCAAGCAGTCAAAATATTCATTTCCTCTTCGGTGAGCTGGGTTTTATTCTTGGGAGGCATATGCTCCTCCTCTTCCAAGGGCAGATTGATTCGTTGAATTAAAAGGGAATTGTCAAGGTCGCCAGCAAGGATAAAAGGTCCTGATTTGCCACCTTTTTGTAAGCCTTCTACAATATCCATCCGAAGCTCACCTTTTACCTTTCCGTCTCGATGGCAGCTCTCGCATTTACTCTTTAGAATCGGTCGGACTAGGTGCTCAAAAACTTCCGCCTCGGCTAGTGTGACCTCAGGTTCAGCTGTTTTGAGTGGAGCTAGTAAGAAATCCTCCCCATGCGTGATGGCAGCTCCCCAATGTCCGGTCAAAACAATACAAAGCATCAAAAGGATTGAAGGAATTTGAAGTGCATTTTGCTTTCTTTTTTGAAAAAAATAGAAAAAACTTCCTCCCCAAAAGGTGATCATACCGGCCCACTGATGCCAAAAGAGCGCATCGCCTTCATACCCCTCACTGGATAACACTAAACCTGCGATTACCGTGATCCCGGAGAAATTTGCGCCCAAAAGCAAAAGAAAAGGAGCAATCTGAGTGTATGCTTCACTTTTGTAAGACTTGGGTAAAATCCAAAACAACAATCCTCCCATCACCAAAACTATGGGGAAGTGTAATAGAAGGGGGTGAGCTCTTCCCAATACTTGAAGAAAAGGAGGAATACTTGCGATTTCTATTCCGACTAAAAGAATCGCGGAAAAGCCAAACCATACGAAAAGTAGGTTTTCTAGAATTGCTGATGGGCTAATGCGGGATCGGGCCATTTAGACTAAAATATCTTTGACTACATGACCTGAAACATCTGTCAGCCTGTACCTTCTTCCAAGATGTTTATAAGTGAGCCTTTCGTGATCTATTCCCATCAAATTAAGAATTGTGGCTTGGAAATCATGGACATGAACCGGGTTTTCGGTAATGTTGTAGCCAAATTCATCAGTTTCTCCATAGACCATCCCAGACTTCACACCGCCTCCAGCCATCCAAATTGAGAATGCTCGAGGATGATGATCTCTACCGTAGTTTTCCAAGGTTATTTTTCCCTGGCAATAATTAGTCCTACCGAATTCCCCTCCCCAGATGACTAGGGTCTCATCCAAAAGTCCACGCTGTTTCAAGTCTGTAATCAGTGCAGCAGAAGCTTGATCTACATCCTTCGCCTGCATAGCCATTTGACTGGGGAGATTATCATGCTGATCCCAGCCTTGGTGATACAATTGAACAAAGCGAACACCACTTTCGGATAATTTTCGGGCGAGAAGACAGTTGGCAGCATAGGTGCCCGGTACGAGACAATCTGGTCCGTATAGCTTGACGATTGAATCAGGCTCTTTGGAGACATCGGTGATTTCCGGTACAGCAGTCTGCATTCGAAAAGCCATCTCGTATTGCTGGACTTTTGCAGTGATAGCTGGATCGTTGAATTCCTTGAAGCTCAGATCATTCATGGCGGCAATGTGATCCAGCATTTTTCTCCGTTCATTTCTACTCATAGAATGAGGGTCCCGGAGATAAAGCACTGGATCCTCTGAATTTGAGAACTGTACACCTTGATGAGTGGCATCTAGAAAACCATTGCTCCAAAGCTTACTGTAAACACCCTGACCATTTCCTCTGCCACGGCTTAGAAGCACGCAAAAGGCCGGTAGGTTGTTGTTTTCACTTCCAAGCCCATAGCTAAGCCAAGAACCCATGCTGGGTCGGTTTCCTACCTGAGCTCCTGTTTGAAAGAAGGTCAAAGCAGGATCATGGTTGATGGCCTCCGTATGCATGGATTTGATGATACAGATGTCATCTACTACTTTGGCGGTGTAGGGGAAAATGGAGGAAATCCACGCCCTGCTTTCTCCATATTGATTGAAGTCATAATAGGAACCAACCAAAGGAAACTTATCCTGTCCGGCTGTCATACCCGTCAATCGCTGACCCATCCGGATAGACTCAGGTAGATCCATCCCGTAATTTTTCTGCAAAAGTGGTTTGTAATCAAAGGATTCAAGCTGAGAGGGAGCCCCATTTTGAAAAAGGTAAATAACTCGCTTGGCTTTCGGAGCAAAGTGTGGCAAAGCGGCCATGATAGCATCTTCTGCTTCCGATTTGCCTGAAAAAAGGTCTGGAATCAATAGAGAACCTAAGGCGGCACTCCCTAAGCCTAGACTTAATCTGGAAAGGAATTTCCTTCGATTCAAACTTAATCCATGCTCCAAAAATTCCTTCTCCATCGCTATATCTTGGTTATTGTTTCTTCTAAATTATACAGACTGACAATCACCTGCATCAGTGCGGCAGTTCTGGGATTTATATCCTCTTCCTGGAGTGGATATTCTCCCACAGCGAGCGTTGGCTTGATAGTCTCCGGTTCTGATCCAAATCGCTCCAACTGATCTTTAAAATAGTCAGAAATCAAGGAAGCTTCTGAGTCTTTCATCGGTCTACAGAGTATGCGTTTGAAAGCTTCTTCAACGGCTGCTTCAGAATCTGAATGTTTATTGGTTAGCTCACTGGCCAAGACTCGAGCTGCTTCCAAAACCATGGGGTCATTGAGCATGACGAGAGCCTGAAGGGGGGTATTGGTTCTTCCTCTGCCTACTTCGCATCGATCTCGATTACTAGCGTCAAAGATGATTGCTTTTGGAGGTGGAACAGTCAGTTTAATGAAATTGTATATTCCTCTTCGGTAAAGGCTTTCTCCAGTATCCTGCTCATATTTCGCCAATTCTCCCCGGCCTGAGGTGGCTGCTTCCCAAATACCATCGGGCTGATAAGGCTTTACGCTAGGCCCTCCAACTTTTTGCACCAGAAGACCACTACTTGCCAATACCAAGTCCTGGATATTTTCAGCCGGTAATCTCAATCTCGGAGCTCGAGCCAAATACACGTTTTCCGGATCGGTTTTGAGATGTCTGTCTGTGATTTGAGCAGATTGTCGATAGGTGGCCGAAGAAAGGATTTGTTTTAGAAGCCTTTTGATGTCCCAACCGTTTTCCATAAAATCCACAGCAAGCCAATCAAGCAGTTCGGGATGGGAGGGAAGGTCCCCTTGCATTCCAAAGTCCCCTGCCGATTTGACGATGCCTGATCCGAAGATTTCTTGCCAAATCAAATTTACAAATACTCTGGCAGTCAGAGGGTTATCTTTATTGGTTGCCCATTGAGCCAGTCCCAGTCGGTTTTTGGGTAGCTCATCCGAAAACTCCAGAATAGATGCTGGCGTTGATGGATTTACAGGATCGGTCGGTGCATCATATACTCCTCGGTCCAGAATATAGGTGGTCCGAGCCTCTTCTTCATCTAATTCACCCATCACGGAAATACTTAATCTACTTGTATCGGGATGGTTAATGAAATCCAAGATGCCTCCCAAGTCCTCTTGCTCTACCCATAGAATAGGCGTTTTGGCAGGTTTGGAGACGCTGACATCCCCTTCGAAACCTTTTTCCCGGCTATTATTGAAGAAGGCGAAAAGTTCAAAATATTCTTTCTGAGAAAATGGATCGTACTTGTGGTCGTGACATTGTGCACATTCCATGGTAATGCCGAGTACCCCTGTGCTGAAGGTGTTGGTTTTGTCCAAAACATATTCGATGCGGTATTCTTCATCTATCACGCCTCCCTCTTCGGTATACTTGTGATTTCTGTTGAAAGCTGTCGCCAAAATTGTTTCCTTGGTCGGATTGGGAAGTAGATCCCCAGCCAGTTGCCAAGTGATGAATTGATCGTAAGGTAAGTTATTGTTGAAGGCATGAATGAGCCAATCCCGATAGGGCCATTGGGTTCGGATATTGTCATCTTGATAGCCGTAGCTGTCCGAGTATCTTGAAATATCCAGCCAAAGGATCGCTAACTTTTCTCCGAAGCTTTGCTCTGAAAGAAGATTATTCAATAAGTCTTCGTAGGTATTTTCTCCTTCAAAACCCTGGTATCGTTCCAAAATTTCTGGACTAGGAGGAAGGCCAGTCAGATCTAAACTCGCTCGCTTGATCAATTCATAATCTTCGGCTTCTGGATTGGGCTCTAGCCCTTTTTCCTTCATCTTCTTCCAGGTGAAATGATCAATTTCATTTCTAGCCCAGTCAGGAGCTTCAGGGATTTGTTTTTTTTCTGGCCTGACAAAAGCCCAATGAGGTTCGTAAGCAGCTCCTTGCTCAATCCATTTTTTGATTAGTTCGATCTCAGAATCCAAAAGCTTCAAGTTGGACTCGGGAGGAGGCATTTGTTCGGATGGGTCTTCCGATATAATTCTATGATAGACTTCTGATGCATTTGGATCTCCAGCTACCAAAGCGAATTTACCTGGGCTTTCTTTCAGGGCTTCGAAGGCTCCTGTTTCGGTATCCAGTCTTAATCCAGCTTCCCGCTTATTGGCGTCGGGACCATGACAGGCAAAGCATTTGTCTGAAAGGATGGGACGAATATGAAAGTTATAGCTGATTTGATCTACAGCTTGTAACTCAGGAGAATTGGATGAGGTGCCTGTACATCCCCATCCGAATAAACCTGCAAGGAATAGCGTGTAAAACGAATATTTTGCCGACAATTTCAAAAGCTGAATTGAATTATTTTGAAAAAGTAAGTTAAATAAAAATTTTCAAAAAGTTTTTCCCTTTTTCTAAAAAAAGAGGTTTTTCTAGATTTGAAAAAATGGGCTCTAGATTTTAATTTGTGGAGATAAAAAATAGGATTTAAAGGCAAAAAAAAAGCTCAGACCTAAGTCTGAGCTTTGTGCACTCGGAAGGATTCGAACCCTCAACCCTCGGAGCCGAAATCCGATATTCTATCCAGTTGAACTACGCGTGCTTATGAATTAGCCGTTCAGTACTGCTTGTACCTTCTCAGCTGCTTCTTTTAGTGTAATTGCCGATTGAACTTTAAGGCCAGATTCGTCAATAATCTTAGCACCTTCTTCAGCATTGGTACCTTGAAGTCTTACGATTATTGGAACGGAAATATCACCAATGGACTTGTAGGCTTCCACTACTCCGTTTGCAATTCTATCGCATCTTACGATTCCTCCGAACACGTTGATTAGGATTGCCTTTACGTTAGGGTCCTGAAGGATAATTCTGAATCCTGCCTCAACGGTAGTTGCATTGGCTCCTCCTCCCACATCGAGGAAGTTTGCGGGCTCACCACCAGATAGCTTGATCATGTCCATGGTAGCCATAGCTAGGCCAGCGCCATTTACCATGCAGCCAACGTTTCCATCAAGCTTTACATAGTTTAGTCCAGACTCTCCAGCTTCTACCTCCAATGGATCTTCTTCAGCTAAATCTCTCAATTCCGCAAGATCAGGATGACGATACATGGCATTGTCATCGAGATTCACTTTCGCATCTACTGCTAAAATCTTGTCATCCGAAGTTTTCAACACTGGATTGATTTCAAACTGTGAAGAGTCAGTTGCTTCGTAAGCTTTGTAAAGAGCAGCAATAAACTTGGTCATTTCTTTAAAAGCTTTGCCGGTCAGGCCAAGCTTAAAAGCCACTTTTCTTACCTGGAATCCTTGCAGTCCAGCTTTAGGATCAATCCATTCCTTGATGATTTTTTCAGGAGTCTTCTCGGCCACTTCTTCAATGTCCATTCCACCTTCAGTAGAGGCCATTATTACATTGCTACCGGAAGCCCTATCCAAAAGGATAGATAGGTAATATTCCTTAGGCTCAGAATCACCTGGATAGTATACGTCCTCAGCGATGAGAACCTTATTCACAACCTTTCCTTCTGCACCAGTCTGGTGCGTTACCAAGGTGCCTCCTAGAATATCTTTAGCCTTTGGAGAAACATCTTCGAGGCTTTTCGCCAAAACCACTCCATTGGAGCCAGTCTCGTTTATTTTACCCTTTCCTCTACCACCAGCGTGGATTTGAGCTTTAATCACATACCAAGAAGTACCGGTCTCAGCATTTAACTTTACAGCAGCTTCATGAGCGGCTTCAGGGGTGTCGGCAACAATGCCTTCCTGGATTTTTACGCCGTAGCCTTTTAGTACTTCTTTTGCCTGATATTCGTGAATATTCATCCTGTCAAAATTTTTGCCCGAAGTTAAGTCCAATGCCTCATTTATCAAACCGGCATTTCTTCTTTTTTGCTAAAAAAAAGAGCATTTGATTCGTTTTAAATCAATTATTCTAATTTTAGTCCGTCATTAAAAAACGCAGTATGCTGATTGCCAAAAACATCCATAAATCTTACGGAAATCTTCACGTTTTGAAGGGTGTGAATCTGGAGATCAGAGAAAAGGAAGTAGTTTCCATAGTCGGTTCTTCAGGTGCAGGAAAAAGTACTCTTTTACACATTCTAGGTACCCTCGATAAAGCTGATCAAGGCAGTGTTCAGATGGATGGCTTAGAACTAGGTAATCTGAAAAAGGATACATTGGCTGATTTCAGAAATTCTGAATTGGGGTTCATTTTTCAGTTTCATAATCTGCTTCCCGAGTTTACTGCCTTCGAAAATATCCAGATTCCAGGATTGATTCAGAGGAGAAATGAAGAAGAGCTCAATAAGAGAGTTAAGGAGCTTGCGCACATTTTGAGTATTACGCATCGATTAGATGCTAAGCCTTCTGAAATGTCAGGAGGGGAGCAGCAACGTGTAGCAGTGGCCAGGGCTTTGATTAATTCTCCTAAAGTGGTACTAGCCGACGAGCCTAGTGGTAATCTTGACACCTCAAATGCTGAAGCTTTGCACCAGCTATTTTTTAAGCTCAGAGATGAACTCAATCAAACTTTCGTGATTGTGACTCATAATGATTCCCTGGCTGATCTTTCAGATAGAAAGGTTACCATGAAGGATGGTCTGATAGTCTGATTAGCTCTGAAGAGAAGCAAGCATGCTTTCGATGTGGCCTTTGGACTCAAACATCTCTGAAAAGACGGCGGCAACCTTGTGCTCATCATTAATTAGATAAGTCACTCGTTTCGGCATCCGAATGAGTGGAATTAGTGCATCGTATGCTTTGCAGACTTTTCCATCCTTGTCCGAAAGAAGCTCAAAAGGTAATCTATGCTGCTTCTTGAATTTCAAGTGGGAATCAATGCTATCTCTGCTTACTCCTAGGACTGGAATATCTAAATCTCTGAACGCTTCAAACTGGTCCCGGAATTCGCATGCTTCGGCTGTACAGCCAGGGGTAAAGTCCTTTGGATAGAAATAAAGAATGAATGGTTTTCCCTGAAGGTCTTCAGACTTAGAAAGATTTTTACCTGAGGTGGATGGGAGTTTGAAATCCGGAGCTTTGGCTCCTACAGATAGCGCCATAGAATTTTTATTTTGACTAACAGAACCTGATTACAAAAGTTTCAAATCTGCAATTCTTACTCTGAATTTTAAACTTTATTTCTGGAATTTGGCTTTACAACACAAATTCAGAAATCTTTGAAGCTCTCAAGTGTTCAGTCGATGATATTGGCTGGGATATTTTTCGCCTTGATGAATGTCTCGGTTAAATTCCTGCCTCATATTCCTGCAATAGAGATCATATTTTTTCGATCCATTTTCAGCTTCATCTTTAGCATCGCCTACCTGAGGAGCCAGAAAATTCCAGTATTTGGTAACAATAAAAAGCTTCTTGTTTTACGAGGAACGGTTGGTTCGATCGGGTTGATTACATTTTTCTATACGCTTCAAAATATCCCTTTGGCGAGTGCCGTAACCATCCAATATTTGTCACCGATTTTCACGACTATTCTAGGAATTTTCCTGGTTAAGGAAAAGGTGAAACCTATCCAGTTTCTTTTCTTCGGGATGGCTTTCGTTGGAGTTATCGTGGTTCAGGGCTTTGATACCAGAGTGGATTTGTTCTGGGCTGGGGTTGGTGTTACCTCTGCTCTTTTTTCAGGTCTGGCTTATAATGTGATTCGAAAACTTAGGAATACGGAACATCCTCTGGTCATCATTTTTTATTTCCCTTTAGTCACTCTTCCTATCGCGACAGTCATAAGTTTATTCAATTGGGTAAACCCAGAAGGCTGGGATTGGGTATTACTCTTATGGATAGGCATTTGTACTCAGAGTGCGCAGTACTTTATGACAGTAGCCTATCAAAACGCTAACGTTTCAAAGGTTTCCAGCCTCACCTATTTAGGCATGGTATACGCCTTAATTTTTGGTTTCGTCTTTTTCGATGAAACTTTTACCGTAGGCTCCTATATCGGAATGGGGCTCGTTCTACTTGGGATATTATTGAATTTGAGAGTGAAATAAGCGGCTATTTGAAACTGAATCCACTTCACCTTACCTTTATTGGAACCTAGTCCCAATTATGAAAATCACTAAAGATCTTTATCAGGGCTCGCTCACTTTGCTGATGGATTATTACCAGCTTACCATGGCTTATGCCTATTGGAAATCTGGTAAAGCAGAGGAGGAAGCTGTTTTCAATTTATTTTTCAGAAAGCATCCTTTTAATGGCGGTTTTACTTTAGCCGCGGGTCTCGAATACGTGGTTGATTTTTGTTCTAATTTCAAGTTTTCAAAAAATGATCTGGACTATTTAGCGGGAATCAAAAACGAGGATGGTTCGCCTACTTTTGAGAAAGCCTTCTTGAAATACCTGACCAGTTTGGATTTCAGTTGTGATATTGATGCAGTGGAGGAGGGTACAGTCGTATTTCCTCATGAACCTATGATTCGGGTAAAGGGGCCGCTGATCCAATGTCAGCTCTTGGAAACACCGCTTTTGAATATCATCAATTTTCAGACTTTGATTGCTACCAAAGCTGCTCGGATTAACCTCGCGGCAAAGGGCGAACCAGTTCTGGAGTTTGGCCTTCGCAGAGCTCAAGGAATCGATGGAGCTTTGGCTGCAAGCCGGGCTGCATATATCGGTGGCTGTTCTTCTACGAGTAATGTCATGGCAGGAAAGCTATTTGGAATTCCCGTTTCAGGCACGCATGCCCATAGCTGGATCATGGCTTTTCCCAGTGAGCTGGAGGCTTTTGAGGCGTACGCCAAAGCTTTTCCAGACAAAACCATATTCCTCATCGATACCTATGATACCATCAACGGAGCCAAAAACGCGATTAAGGTTGGTCTCGAGCTCCGGAAGCATGGCAAAGAAATGCTGGGTGTGAGATTGGATTCGGGGGATCTAGCTTATTATTCAAATGAAGTCAGATCGCTTTTGGATGAGGCAGGATTTCCAGATGCTAAAATCGTCGCTTCTAATGATCTGGATGAACACATTATTACATCCCTGAAAAATCAGGAATCCTCCATTAATGTCTGGGGTGTTGGTACGAAGCTCGTGACGGCTTATGATCAACCTGCCTTGGGTGCTGTTTACAAACTTGCTGCCTTAAAGAATACCGAAGGAGAATGGGAGCCCAAAATAAAGCTGTCTCAACAGTCTCTTAAAATGAATATTCCGGGTTTTCATACCATAAAGAGGTTTTATTCTAAGGATAAGGCTGTAGCTGACATGATTCATCTTGATGGGCAAGACTACGGAAAAGGAAGTCTGGTAATTATTGATCCGAGTGATCAAACCAGAAGGAAGCGTATTATGCCCGCCTTTTATCAAGAGGAAGAATTGCTCAAGCCCATTTTCAAGAAGGGGAAAAAGAAGTATAAAATTCCGAGCCTGACGGAGGTTAAGGAAAGAGCAGGCAAACAACTCGAATCCTTTGATAAGACTCATAAAAGATTGGTAAACCCACACTTATATCCAGTAGGTTTAGAAGAAAATCTTCATCATTTGCGGATGGAGCTCATCTTAAATTCAAAAGAAGAGAATGGTGCAGATTAATCCAGAAAATGATGTGCTGTTATTAGTGGATATCCAGAATGACTTTCTCCCTGGAGGATCCCTTGCTGTAAAAGATGGTGATCAGATCATTTCAGTTGTAAATGAACTTCAGCTAAAGTTCAAAAAAATTATAGCTACGCAGGATTTTCATCCAGCTGGTCATAAAAGCTTTGCTGCAAGCCATGATGGAAAAGAGATCGGAGAAATGATCAAGCTAGATGGATTAGATCAGGTTCTGTGGCCAAGTCACTGCGTACAGGGAAGTTTGGGTGCTGAGTTTTCCAATAAGCTCAAAACCGAGAGTTGGCTTAAGGTAGTTCAGAAAGGGTTAAACGAAAATGTAGATTCTTACTCAGGCTTTTATGACAATGCAAAGCGAGGAGATACAGGCCTCAATGCCTATTTAAAAGAAACTGGAGCGAAAAGAGTATTTGTCGTGGGGTTGGCTTTGGACTATTGTGTAAAATTTACAGCCCTGGATGCCCATGAGCTTGGTTTCGATACCTTTGTCATTACGGATGCAACGAGAGCTGTGAACCTAAGGCCTAATGACCATGAGATTGCGATTAATGAAATGAAGTCTCTCGGAATCCAAATCCTGAGCAGTCAAGAAATCAATTAAAGATGTTTGATTACAACCCAGATAAGAATTATCCAAAACAGACTGAAAGCCGAGTCGTGATTCGCTTTCAGGACTGTGATCCTTTGAGGCACTTAAATAATGCCAAATACTTCGATTACTTTTTTAATGCCAGAGAGGATCAGGTACCAAAGCTGTATGGGCTAGAGGTCATTGACCTAATCCGCACCTTTAAGGCAGCCTGGGTGGTGTATAATCATAATATCAGCTATGTGAGATCTGCCATGGTAGGAGAGTGGGTGAGAATAATCAGCCGGGTTATTTGGCATAATCATAATACCATAGTGGTCGAATACGTGATGACCGATGATTCTAAAAAGCAATTAAAAACTGTGCTTTGGTCTACGATGCGCTATGTTACTTTGGCCGAAGGCAAATCCACAGATCATCAAGGAGCCGTAGCTGATTTTCTCGAAGCCACTTCTCTGAGGTTGGATTTTGAGGCTATGGACATTAAATCACGAGTAAAAGAGATCTCAGAAGCTCTTAGAAACACTTGATTTTTGTCAAAATTTTGTGTCAAAAAGAACAAACCTGTACATAATCGTACAGGTTTTTTTGGCACTTGATTTTTGGCACCGCCTGATAAAAAATATTTTGTAGTTAAAAATTGAAAATCCGAGAATGCGGATGCAACTTTTTAGAATTTAGTTTTTGAGCATGATTTGTTCGGATTCGTTACAATCGAACGAGGATTTTCTCAAAATCCGTACAATTTCATAGTATAAATAGCTGTTTTACAGATTTTTATAAAAAGAGAGAATCGATCCTGCTATTAGAAATTTTTGGATTTGAAGAAGCTTTCTGGGCGCATGAAAAATTTGTTGGTATGCCAATGGCAATAAGAGAGGACAGAAACTTAAACCAACAAACATTATGAAAACTCTATTCACATTCGCACTTGCAGGCTTAGTATCATTCGCTAGCCTTGCTAATGAAAAAGACAACGAAGACCTAATGGCACTAAGTGATGCCAAGGCAAATTACAAAACAGTAAATGTTCTTTTAAAGGAGGACGTGGGACAGGCTAAGATTGCCATCTATGACATGAATGGTAAAAGACTTTATCAGAATAGAATCAAGGATGCAGACCGTGATCAAGTGATTCCTTACAACATGGAGGAGCTTCCATGCGGAGAATACCAGGTTCAGATTACCACTGATGAAGAAGAAGTAACTTACTCAGTGAATACATTTAACAAGCCTATTCCTGCGGCTGAGCTTCCATTAAAAGCACATGGTAAAGAACTAGATAATAATAAAGTTAGACTCGCAGTGTTCGGACTCTTGGAGCCAGGTGTACAGGTAGAAATTAGATATGAGGATAGCGATAGAATCCTTCATTCTGAAACCATCGATACCCCTAATGCATTTACCAAGAACTTTAGCTTCGAAGGTGTAGAAGCTGAAGATATTTACTTCCATGTGACAGATGCTTTGGGAAGAACTAAAGTAATCCACATCTAAGATTCTTAGAAAAGGGAGTAAATAACCACAATGAAAGGAGGTCAGAAATGGCCTCCTTTTTTCATTTATTCATAGTTTGGATTGCATAAATAATTCTCAAAAAGCACTCTTTTAATAGAAAATATTTATGCCAATAATTTGAGGAATTTATTCAAAGGGATCGAACAAAAAATATTTTCAAAAAATTTATTTATATAATTATGAAGAGAATGTTGTACTAAATTGTAAAAGATTTATTCGTTGATAAATTACTGATAAACAGACTATTAAAACGAATTATTAAATTTTTAATTAAGTTCTTTTGAGACTGAGGTAATTCAGTATGAACATAAAATAATATTTGATTTTTTTTCAAATCAAAAAAACTTTTTTATGCAATTGCCGTGACATTGGGTGGCTAGCCAATCGTGATTTAACAGTTAACAACTAAACCAACTAATTTATGAAAACTCTATTCATGATCTCCATCGCAGCACTTTTTTCTTTCGCAACTTTCGCCAATGATAACAATGAAGAATTACTGGCAAACAGTGATGTGAAAGCTCAGTATAAGATTGTAAATGTATTACTTAAGGAAGAGGTTGGAAAAGCTAAAGTTGCCATTTTGGATGTGAATGGGAAAAGGCTTTACCAGCGAAATGTAAATACTTCTGACTCTGATTTAGTGATTCCTTACAATATGGAAAATATGCCAACAGGTGAGTACAGAGTGATGATTTCTACGGAGAACGCACAAGTGGACTATAAGGTGAATACCTTTAACAGAGCTATTCCAGCGGATGAGCTTCCATTAAAAGCCCATGGACAGATCTTGAACGATAATACCATAAAACTGGCAGTATTTGGATTACTTGAGCCAGGCGTTGATGTAAAGATTCGCTACGAAGACAGCCATAGAATCATGCATAGAGAAACTATAAATACTCCAAATGCATTTAGCAAGAATTTCAAGATTAAAGGTGTAGATCCTTCAGAAGTCTACTTCGAACTGAAAGATGCAAAGGGCCGAACTAGAATTATCCATATTTAATCCAACATTAAGAATCTCATAGACTTATTTGTTTCCAAAATAGAGGCCAGTATCTGGCCTCTTTTTTTATGCTTAAAACTCAGTACACGATGAAGAATTAAAATCTAAGCCTATTGCCTGAATCAGAAGTAAATTCTAAAAAATGATGGAAAAAATTAAAATAATGAGATCATTTAGTAATAATCAAAATAAAGTTCTTTTAAATCATAAACAAAATTTTAACCACTTATGTAAATACACAAACTTTTTTTATGATTAAGCGTCTAAAATATTGAGTTCTAAAACAAAACTCAAATAACTAAACCAACATAAAATGAAAACTCTATTTACACTTGCTTTGGTCGGCCTCTTTTCCATATCGGCTTCAGCAAATGAGAACTTGAAGGATGGCAGCGCAAGTGCTGTAAAGGCAAACTTCAAAAAGGTAAATGTCTTACTCAAAGAATCTTTAGGACAGGCACAGGTTGAAATTCTTGATCAAAAAGGTGTTAATCTACATAGCTTGAGCATTGACAATATCAATGAGGACAAGGTTATTCCGTATAATCTGGAAAGCCTACCAGCGGGAACTTATCAGGTAAGAATCTCTTCGGATTCTGAAGAAGTGCTTTATAAGGTGAACACTTTTGAAAGAGCTGTTTCAAATGATGGAGTATCTCTTAAGGCCCATGGAAGTATCCTTGATAAGAATACAATCAGACTCTCTGTTTATGGTCTTTTGAACTCAGGTGTCCAAGTGGATATGCGAAGTGAAAACGATGATTCTTTAATACATACTGAGTTACTCGATACTTCAGAAAGCTTCAATAAAGATTTCATCCTAAATGGAATTGAGGCAGAGGATGTCTATTTTGAAATTACTGACAACTTGGGAAGAACGAGGGTGGTACACCTTTAATGGTCAAGAGAAGTCGGATATAAACCCAAGTAGGGGACTAGAAATAGTCCCCTTTTTCTTTTTTCAATTTTTTTGTGCATCCATGCAACCGATTGCAATTTGATTTTTGTCAAAATTCCGTGTGTTTTCGGACGGGAGATGTACAAAAGCGTACATCTGTTAACATAAGTGCAATACGTTCAGAGACTTATGAAAAAAAAATTAAAATTATTTTCTGTTAATCTATACAATAAGATGCAACCTCTGTTTTTGACAGAATAGCGAGAAACTGTACGGATGCGTTACAATCGAACGCCAATCTGTGCGACTTTTTAACAGTTATTCACAGTTTTTTAATAAACAGCCAAATTTAATTTTGAATTATCTTCATACTCGGTTAATTGTTTTTGACTGAATGATTTTTTTTTTGGCCTTTAAAAAATTGTTGGTATGCCAATCGCATATAGAAAGGCAGAACACTAAACCAACAAACTATGAAAACTTTAATGACTCTAGCACTTGCAGGCTTAATCTCTTTTTCAGCCCTAGCTAATGACAACGACGCAGACCTTATGGAGCTTAGCTCTGTAAAGGCTCGTTACAAAACAGTAAATGTTCTCCTTAAAGAAGGAGTCGGTGAGGCAAAGATTGCTATCATGGATGAAAGCGGTAAAAAACTTCACCAAAGAAAGGTAAAGCAAAAAGGTAATGATGTGGTGATCCCTTATAACCTGGAGGATATGCCATGTGGAGAGTACCAGGTAGAAATCACTACTGACGATGAGAGAGTACTTTATACGGTAAACACTTTCAATAAGACCATACCAGCAGAACAACTACCACTAATGGCCTATGGAAAGAAGATCGATGATAATGCTGTTAACCTTGCAGTAATCGGGCTAACTGAACCTGGGGTAGATGTCAAAATCAGATACAAGAACAACGATAGAGTTCTTCACTCTGAGACCATCGATACTCCAGAAGGGTTTAAGAAGGACTTCTATTTCGAAGGTTTTGATGCAGACGATGTGTATTTCGAATTGAAAGATGCTCTAGGAAGAACCAAGGTTATCCTAATGTAAAAAAGTAGCTCTCAAACCTGTAAGCCTCTGACTCGAAAGGATCAGGGGCTTTTTACTTTCCAAGCATGTGTGCTGTCAGCTCCTTAGCTGTCCTTTCCAGATCTTGATTTAGTTTTGATTTGGCGACATCTAAAACAAGGTGTTTTTCTTTTGTAGGCAGTCTTTCAAAACCATAATATGCACCCAATATTCCACCAGCTAAAGCTGCTGTGGTATCATTGTCCCTTCCATAATTGGTTAAAAAATTGAGGGTTTGAATGAAATCAAAATCAGTATAATACATAGCGGTTAAGGTCTGGAGAAATATTTCTCCGGCATGGAAGGGCATATCTTGTTGCTTTCTGTCTAGTTCCTGATAGGCAAATGCTAATTCTGTCGATTCCAGTGATAGCCGGGAGTTTATACTATCTAAGCCTCTTGATTCAAGATCAATTCTTTCTGCTTCTTTTACCCACACAAATGAGGAGCGACCTACTAATCGACTATCAAAGTATCCTTTTGGGTCTAATTCTAAGGAAGACTTAACTTCTTCCATAGAGATATTTAAAGTCATCGCTGAGGAGGTCATAGCTGCTGCCATGGCAGTGATATCTTTCGCATACCCTATGTCGTAAAGACTCAGTCTAAAAGCTTCTTCATAAGCTTTTTCAGGATTTCCCGGAAAATATGCCCCGATGGAAGAAGCATAAAGAAGTCCTGCACAAACCATTTCACCGCCATAAAATTTTCCCAAAGCATTTCCATACTCTTGAGGGTTGCTGCTTAAATATCCGGTACTAACTTTTGACCATTCCTGAAGCCAACCCATTTTAAGTAATACAGGCCTATAAGGCTCATAGTCTTCAGAGTTTACCTCATTCAGTTCTCTCAAATAAGACTGATGTTCCACCAGAATATATTTTGAGAATGCTGATGGGTCCAATGAACTGGTATCCTGAGTCTGGAGAAAGTCAGACAGCAGAATTTTCCATCGAGTATCGTCAGTGGTTCCTCCCGGAGGTAAACTGTCTATCCAAGTACCTTCTGGCGAGCTAAAACGATTCACGGAATCCAGGCTCTCTACGAATCCATAATTCTCCTGAATTTGTGGTCTTGACCACATCTCGGTAGGAGCCCCCATGGCATCGCCTATTGCCGATCCGACAATCATTCCAAGAATTTTATCATAAAGCTGCTTCTCAGTAAGTTGATACCTTTCGGCATAGGCATCTGAAAACTCAATCCTTTGCAGCGATTCTTTTTCAGGCTGAGGTGAGCAGCCTAAGTAGAAGGAGACTATTAATAGAAGGAAAGAAAGTTTTTTCATGAAAGAATCATTTTTCTTCCTTGAGATAGAAGGTTTTCTCTTTCTTCTAAGCTGTGCTCCAAGGGGAGCTGTGCGATTCCAATCAGTCTACGTAAAAGTTCAACGCCGCAGTATGATTCTACCAGTTTAGAATCATAACTATGTTCGTATGCGTCAAGTTGTGCAAGGGCTTTTTTCAAACTTAAACCTGCAAATAGCAGGTGGGCTAAGAAAACACCTAGATCAAACTCCTTGTCTCCTACAAATCCAAATTCTGGATCTATCACTTTGATTCCAGATTCTGTACATATCCAACTACCTGGATAGAAGTCCCCGTGCAAAAGTGTATCACCTTTTGAAAGGTATGCTTTTCCGAGTGTTTCTATGGTCGATTTGAGGGCTTCATCCTCCTTATACGGAATTGAGAGTTCAGAAAGCCCGGGAAGAACCGTATCCAGGTCTAATCCATTATGAGGATCAAATGGGAATCTGAAAATATGCTCATGATTAAGCTTTCGCATATTCATGTTTTCAGGAAAAAAAGGAGTTTCAATAGAATGAAGGTGATTAATGTAACCTATTAGCTCCTTTAGGTTTTTTTCCTTTAAACTTTTTCCTTTTTGGTAGTATTCTGTGAAATCTGTTCCTGACCCAAAATCCTCCAATATTAAAAGGTGATGCTCCGGAAAATAAGCGAGAATTCTAGGTGAATAAGTCTTGATTTCAGGAATAATTTCAACCAGCTTTAGAAACTGGTATTCTGTATCAATTCTCTCTACCGGAGCAGGAATTTGCGGGTATTTCCTTACAAATGGGAATGACTGTTTCGCAATTAAGGTCCTTTTATTGGTTTGAACCCTAAAAACTGCATTCATATTTCCTTCGCCGGCCACCTTTAGTGAAAGGGCCATTTCATCCTTACCAAAAAATGGCAGGGAGTTAAGAAATGATTCAGGATTTTCGCTGAGAAGGTGCATGGACTTAGGTGTTAAAGCAAGTTTCAAGTATACTCAAAACCACTCAAGGAAAGCAACCCCATTATTGAAACAGTCTGCTATCCAACCAAAGAAAATTTGGTGATAAATCAACCAATTCAAGACCTGTTGGTTAATTTTGTTAGATAAACCCAAAAAACTTAAGACAATGTTTGGACTACCCCGGACCTTATTCAATGAGGATCATGAGCTCTTTAGAGAAAGTGTAAGAGCTTTTGTTGCCAAGGAAATTACCCCACATAATTCCGAGTGGGAGAAAAATAAAATGGTCTCTCGAGAATCCTGGAAGAAGCTTGGGGAAAACGGATTTTTGGGAATTCATGCACCAGAAGAGTTTGGAGGGATGGGAATAGATGATTTCCGCTTTACCGCTATACTTATAGAAGAATTAGGTTTAAGTGGCTGCTCAGGCCCGGCAATTGGATATCCGCTACATAGTGATATCGTGATGCCGTATTTGCTTCATTATGCCACAGATGAGGCTAAAGAAAAGTACCTGCCAAAAATGGTTTCTGGTGATTACATCGGAGCCGTTGCCATGACCGAGCCAGGTGCTGGGAGTGATCTACAAGGCATGAGAACTTCGGCTGAAGATATGGGCGATCATTATATAGTGAATGGTTCAAAGACCTTTATCACCAATGGATATCTTTCCGATGTCGTGGTTGTGGCTGTTAAGACGGAGCAAAAACGAAGTTCGAAGGCCATTAGCCTGGTTCTGGTGGATAAGGATATGAAGGGATTCACTAAAGGAGTGCCTTTTGAAAAAGTAGGTCTACATGCCCAAGATACCTGCGAACTTTTCTTTGATAATGTGAAAGTACCAAAGGAAAACCTTCTCGGTAATGTTGGTGAAGGTTTTAAATATTTAATGACGGAGCTCGCCCAGGAAAGATTGGTGGTGGCATTAGCCGCAGTAGCACTTGGGGAATATATGCTTCTATCTACGGTTGAATATGTAAAAGAGAGAAAAGCATTTGAGCGTAGCGTCTCAGAATTTCAGAATACAAGATTCAAACTTGCAGAGATGACTGCCGCATTAGAACAAGGGAGAATTTATTGTGATCATTTGGTCATGCTTCATAATGAAGGTAAGCTAGATTCTGCCATGGCCTCAGCGGCCAAATACAACATGACCGAGCTCCAATGTAAAGTGGCTGATGAATGTGTACAGCTTCATGGAGGATATGGTTACATGTGGGAGTATGGTGTGGCTAGGGCATATGCTGATGCCCGTGTTCAGCGTATTTATGCGGGTACAAATGAGATCATGAAAGAGTTGATCGCACGTAAAGTCCTCAAGTAAGTTTTACATTGCAAAAACCGAATAAAATACTTAATTAAGGCTGATTTTAACACCAAATAACCTCCTGATGACAGACTTCCCGTGGCAAAAATTCTATCCCGAATCGGTGGATAAAGACGTAGATATCGAAGCTTATTCCAGCCTTAGCGCCCTTTTCGATGAAAGTGTAAAAAAGTATGGAGACATGGCTGCCTACGAATGCATGGGCAAGAGTATTACTTTCAATGAATTGGACAAAATGAGTGCTCAGTTTGGCTCATTTTTGCAAAATACCCTTGGACTTAAAAAAGGTGCACGAGTGGCTCTGCAAATGCCGAATACCTTACAATATCCTGTTGCCATGTTTGGGGTTTTACGTGCCGGAATGGTGGTGGTGAACACGAATCCACTTTATACTCCAAAAGAAATGAAGCACCAGTTCAATGATTCAGGAGCTGATGCTGTAGTCATTGTTGCCAATTTCGCCAGTAATCTGGAAAAAATTAAATCTGAGATTAATGCCAAGCATATCATCATTACGGAGCTTGGAGACCTTCTTGGAGGATTGAAAGGTACGATTGTAAACCTTGTAGTGAAGCATGTGAAGAAGATGGTTCCTGCATATTCCATCCCAGGGGCTTATTCCTTCAAAAAAGCACTGAGTCTAGGTTCTGCCGGATCCTTGAAAAAAGAAGAGCTGACGCTTGATGATACAGCCTATTTACAATACACAGGAGGGACCACAGGTGTTTCAAAAGGTGCTGAATTGACACATGGAAATATCGTAGCAAACATGCAGCAGATTTCTGCCTGGATGAAACCTCAGCTTAAAGAGCGAGAAGAGACCGTAATTACGGCGCTTCCACTGTATCATATTTTCGCGCTTACTGTGAACTGTTTGGCAATGCTTAAAATCGGTGCTAAAAATGTGTTGATTACAAACCCCAGAGATATGCCGGGTTTTGTGAAAGAACTTTCCAAACATAAGTTCACGGTCTTTACAGGAGTTAATACTCTTTTCAATGGGCTTTTAAATAATCCTGATTTCAGCTCATTGGATTTTTCAAAATTGAAGATTGCTGTGGGTGGTGGTATGGCGGTCCAAAAAGTTACCGCCGAAAAGTGGCAGTCAGTTACAGGAACTCCTTTGGCCGAAGGCTATGGACTCACAGAGACTTCACCTGTAGCTTGTTGTAATCCGATCGATGGAACCGAAAGAATCGGCACGATCGGAACACCTCTACCAAATACGGAAGTGATGATTGCTGACGATGAAGGAAACCCGATGCCTCAAGGCGAAAGAGGTGAAATCTTAATCAAGGGTCCTCAGGTAATGAGAGGATATTGGAATCGTCCTGAAGAAACTGCTAATGTCATGCACGGAGATTGGTTTAAATCTGGGGACATCGGAGTAATGGATGAGGATGGGTTCTTCAAAATCGTAGATAGAAAGAAAGAAATGATTCTGGTTTCCGGATTTAATGTCTATCCAAATGAGGTTGAAGATGCCGTAGCCTCTTGCGAAGGTGTACTTGAAGTTGGAGTAATAGGAATGCCTGATACCAAGTCCACTGAAAGGGTAGTTGCCTATGTGGTGAGATCTAATGAATCGCTATCTGCAGAAACGATCATAGCACATTGTAAAGACTCACTGACCAATTATAAGGTACCTCGTGAAGTTCATTTCGCAGATGAACTTCCTAAATCCAATGTCGGTAAAATCCTTCGACGGATAATCAAAGAAAACCACATTGCCAGAGTTGGTAAATAACCAACAATAATCGGAGCCGTGATTTTTTCACGGCTTTCTTTTTCTAGTTTAATAATCCTTTGAATTCAGCATTTAAGCCAATACTTTCAATTCATGAAGATTAAATTATTCGCCCTAACAGCCCTTACCATTGTATTAACTCTAACTTCTTGTGGTGACGAGAATCCTGGCCCTCTTTTTATTTGTGGGGTTACAGATCCAGTTCTTGAACTAACGTGGTTAAATGAGCTTACACAAGACGTAAACAACTCTCAATTATCTCAATTCTTTTATTTGGTGGCAGGAGAATACCAGGGAGAGCAGGTGTTTATTGCGCGTAATTGTTGCCCAAATTGCGGTTCAGTCGAAACGGTTTATTCTTGCTCTGGACAAGAACTTGGATCATTTGGGTTCGATATTTTGCCTTCTGAAATCACTCGTGAGCAAGTAATCTGGCGGGGTGCTAATTTTCAATGCGGAGTTTAAACTTTTAGTGTATCTATGGCTATTTCCTTTTTTGTCAAATCTTTCGATGAACTTGATGTTCATGAACTCTATGCTTTATTGAGGCTTCGAGCTGAAGTGTTTGTGGTTGAGCAAGATTGCCCTTATCAGGATTTGGATAATAAGGATCAAAAGTGCTTTCATGTTTTGATGTACAAAGGAAGAGACTTGGTAGGTTGCAGCCGCTTAGTTCCTCCTGGTCTTTCTTATTCAGAAATATCAATTGGTCGTGTAATTACCGCTGAAAGTGTAAGAGGAAGTGGATTGGGCAGAAGTTTGATGGAGCATTCCATTCAAGGATGCAGGGATAAATTTGATACAGGAAGTATTCGATTGAGCGCTCAGGTGTATGCCAAGAAGTTTTATTCTTCATTGGGTTTCAAGGAAGAAGGAGAGCCCTATGATGAAGATGGTATTCCGCATATTTCCATGGTTCTATCTTAAAGGTTCAAATTTATTTCTTGGGGTTTAAGTATTTGTTTTTCTAGTTATAGGGACCAATATCACCTACCATAGGTAAGGTGTGTTACCTAGCTTGAAAACCGAAAAATCACACAGTTAAGTGATCTATGTCACTGTCTATTTTCTTTATGGTTATGACATTTAGATAACCAATCAGTAAGAGCTATGAAAAAGACGGTGATTATAGGTGGAAATTTTGCAGGATTCACTGCTGCACTTGAAATCAAGAGAAAAGACAAGAATCACCAGGTTGTTGTGATCGACCGGAATGATGATTTTCTTTTTATCCCTTCTTTGATCTGGGTACCATTCAAGAGAAGAGAAGTGGAAGATATCAGTATCCCCAGAGGTGATATTTTTAAGAAGAAGGGGGTTGACTTTTTGAAAGCAACTGCCTTGAAGGTTGATCCCGATAGGCAAATAGTAGAAACAGATCAGGGTGATGTAAGCTATGATCACTTGGTCATTTCGACAGGCCCCAAAGTTGACTTTAATGTAGCGCCAGGTGTCAAAGAACATGCGAGTTATGTTGGTACACCCATTGGAGCTATGAAGATTCGGAAACAATTAGAAGAGTTTAAAAAGAATCCTGGGCCGGTGGTTATTGGCGCTACTCAGAATGCTGGATGTATGGGAGCTGCCTACGAATTTTTATTCAACTTTGAAAAGTGGCTTCGAGAAGAAGGGATAAGAAAGCAAGTAGATCTTTATTGGATTACACCTGAGACTTTTTTAGGTCATTTCGGAATTGATGGTATGGCAGGAGGGGAGACTATGCTGAAGTCATTTATGAAGATGTTTAATATTCATTATAGAACAGAGGTAGCTGTCGAAAGTATGGATGAAAAAGAAATCATCCTGAGTAATGGAGAGACTTTGCCATATTCTTTCTCTATGCTTATGCCTCCATTTGTTGGAGTTGATTTTGTGCAGTCTTCGCCAAAGCTGGAAGCTACTTCAAATGGGTACATTCCAGTAGGAGAAGATTATAGGCATCCTACTTATCCTAATATCTGGGCTGCAGGCATTGCGGTGGATGTAAAGATCCCATTCACACCTGGAAAAGTTCCTTTCAGCAGTCCTAAAACTGGATATCCCAGTGACGAAACAGGAAAAATCGTTGCAGAGAATATAATTCGAGTTGAAAAGGGAAAAGAAGAATTGAAGAAAAAAGCCTGGGGTAAAATACCCGGTATTTGTATCATGGATGCAGGTAAGAAGGAAGTTTTAATCCTGAGCAATAATTTATTCAAGCCAAGAACATTTGCCATAATGTTACCAAATGTGATCTATGATTTTGGAAAGGTTCTATTTGAAAAGTACTTCCTCTGGAAGACGAGAAAAGGGCTAAGTTATTTACCTTAATTTAAATGGGAAACCGTCTGGCGGTTTCCCATTTTTAATCATTCTTATCGATATGAAATATTTTCAAGCTAAAGAAGTAAAAGCCAGCTCAATTGATGATTTGAGACTTAAAGTAGAAGAAGAACTCAAAAAAGAGGGCTTCGGTGTACTCACTGAAATCGACCTTCAGGCTACTATGAAGAAGAAATTGGATAAAGACTATCCACCTTATTTGATCTTAGGGGCTTGCAATCCAGTTTTTGCTGATAAAGTCATTCAGGCTGAACCCCATATTGGGGCTTTGCTGCCATGTAACGTTACACTTAGAGAACTATCTGCTGGATCTTTTGAAGTTTCCATAATGGACCCAGCCTCAGCTATGTCTGTAGTCGAAAATCCTCAAATAGAGCCTTTGGCGGATGAGGTAAGGGCCAAATTATCCCGAGTACTCCGGTCAATCTGAGACCAGAGATAATCAATCGACATTTTTCAATATATTGGAGTTGGACCTTAGTCTAACCCAACACTTTTATGAAGTTCCAAAGACTTCTATTTACTTTTTTTCTCTTTCTTTCAGCCCTTGGGTTTTCTCATGGGCAGTCTGCTATAATGTATGAGTATTTTACACCCGATGACTGGCTGAAGGTGGGATTTGGTTCCTATGGTCGAATAGGCGTCAGTTGGACTCAGGGAGAAACTGGAATCGACGGAAGAAGATTGAACCTCAATAACATGGGGAGTATCGGAGGGCGCTTTGAAGAGCAAGATTACCTTGAGTTGGGCATGGCTTTCGAGATGCTTCCGGAATCATTAAAACATGATTCTACCCAAATTAATGTTGTTTTTAGGGCGAATGTCTTTTCTGGCGATGGTTCGCTTTTTGGAACCAGTAATACCAGTAGCTCACAGGGACTAACCATTGGATTGCCCGAAATTTTTGCGGAAGCAAGGAATGTTCTCACTAAAGATTTGAATATGTGGGTGGGTTCCAGATTTTATCGTGGCTTTGATGTGCACATGGCAGACTATTTCTATTTCAATGACCATTCGGGGCAAGGCTTTGGAGTAGAATATAAGGGGACCCGTTTTAGCACGAATTTTATCGCAGATAGGGATACTAGTCAAACGGTACCACCATATTTTTATCTGAATATCCAGTCAGGAACACCTAGTTTAGAGATAAGAAGAAGAATAGTGTATGCTTTGGAGCATGATATTCGACCAAAGCCAAACCAGCTCTTTACCTTACTGGGAGAGTATCATCGTTTAGGAAACCCAACAGATATTCCTCAAGACAGCACGGGCAACGTATTGCTCTCCTTTCCAGCAGATGATGGTTGGGTTTTCGGGGTAAAATATATCCATGAGAATTTGCCTGCATTTAAACCGGGTTCATTCAATCAGCTTGCAGTAAGATATGGTACCGGAATAGCCAATGGTGGCGATGGTGGATCAAGTCGAACCTGGGAAACTTTTGGTGCGGTGGATACCACAAGCTTTCAGTTTAATAATGCTTATTCCTGGCATATCGTAGATCATCTACTTTTGAATTTCTCCAACAAGTTCAGTATTAATGCTTATGGAATTTATAATCGGAGTAGAGGGGCTGCAGATACAGAGGGAATGGCAAGTACCTATTTGGGAAGAGAGGTTTTTAACTTCAAGCAGGATTTGACCTTTGGGTCAAAGTTCTTTTTCTATTTCACTGATTTTTTCCATCTCCAAACTGAAGTCAACTACTCCCAGCGCCAGGATGGGAGGCAAGATTGGTATAGAATGGGTAAGCTCAGCATAGTACCCACCTTAGCTCTTCGGGGGCAAAGATCGGTTTGGTCAAGACCTCACATTCGCTTTATCTGTTCTGTAGCAAGGTTCAATGAGTTCGCTGCTGAAAACCAATATAGCCCTTATTTGGAGCTTGTCGGCCCACAGCAATGGGGACACTATTTTGGTGTCAGAGCAGAATGGTGGACGTGGTGAGGTAGGAACGGAAAAGCCCGGGGTTTAAACCCCGGGCTATTTTAAATTTTATGCCAACTCCCTTAAATCCACGGGAACCACTCTCGATACACCGGCTTCAATCATGGTTATTCCATAAATGATGTCTGTGCTGGCCATGGTTCGCTTGTTGTGGGTAACAATGATAAACTGGCTATCTGAGCTGAAGTCCTGGATAATATGATTGAACTTATCAATGTTTGCATCATCCAAAGGAGCATCAACCTCATCGAAAATACAAAATGGCGCAGGCTTCAGGAGATAGATCGAAAAGAGTAGGGAAGTGGCGGTAAGAGTTTTCTCTCCACCTGAAAGCTGGTTGATGGTCAGTGGCCTTTTTCCCTTTGGCTTTGCCATTATTTCGATTTTACTCTCCAGCGGATTATCTGGATCCACCAAAGTCAGATCACAATCATCCTGCTCGGTGAACAAGGAGCGGAATACCTTCACAAAGTTCTCCTTGATCTTCTCAAAGGCCTCAAGGAAAGTTTCCCGTGCTACCTGGTCGATCTCATCAATGGTATTAAGTAAAGACTGCTTAGCATCCTCCAAATCAGCCTTTTGGCTTGAAATGAAATCAAAACGTTCTTTGATTTCATCATAAGCCTCCATGGCCATTGGGTTGATGGGCCCCATTTTATCCAGCTTATCCTTTTTCTTTTGAATCAGATTACGAAGGTCTTCCTCGGAGAATTTGGAGAATTCTGGGTCCACATCGGGATTTTCCTGAACTAGTTCATCTAGATCCAATTCAAACTCTACACTCAATCTTTCCTTCATTGAGGTCATCTTGAGCTTGATCTCATTGATTTGATTCTCCAAAGAATGAATGAGCTCATCATGAGATTCTTTGGACTTCTGTAGGTTTCGAATTCCTGTATCGGTATCATCAATTTCACCTCTGGAAGCATAGTAGTCTTTTTCCGCTTCCTGAACTCCTCCCTCGATTGCTTCTTTTTCAGAATAAAGCTCAACCAATTCATCATCCTTGATCTCGTTGTTGTCAAGCAGACCCTTGATTTCATCATCCAATGAAGAGAGCTCGGTTTGAGATTTAGCTATTCTGGATTTCGAGTTTTCATAAGCAGATTCCTTAAACTCTATTTCCTGATCCAGGCTGTTGACCCGGTTTAGCTGTTGATGGTAAAGAATATTCTCCTGATTGTATGCCTGAGATTTTTCGCTGAGTCTTTCGCTTTCCTCTTCAAGGGAAAGATTCAATCCCTCAAGCTCTGCCTCTTGCTGATCAAATACTTCCTTTTCAGTCGTGAGCAGGGGTGTGATTTCCTTAAGACTCTTTTCTAATTCAGCGATTCTTTCAATGATATCCTCCCGCTTATTCGCGTTACTGCTTAGAAGTTCAGCCAGCTGCTCTTTTTTGGTCTTGATGGACACATAGTTTTGATTCAACTCATTGATCGCTTCCTGCTGTTCTTCCAGAGTGGATTTGAAATTAACCTCTTTGAGTTTGATTAATTCGGATAGCTTCTTGTCCAGATTGTTGCGAATGGAGCTGACCTTTTTATTCAGATCTTTGATGGTTTTATCAAGCTTCTCCAAATTCTTAGCCCGACCTATTCTCTTTCCTTCAAAAAGGCCAACAGACCCACCAGTCACACTGAATTTTCTTTTGGTGAACTTTCCGTTTTCAGAAATGAATATTGCTTCCGGATCGTCTGGGAAGTCTTTGTGATCCCCATTGACGATGTAGACATTGTCCAAAATGAAATTGATCAGCCTGCTATATTTTTCATCAAACTCAATGATTTCTGTCGCAGCGGTTGCATTTGAGAACAGCTTATTTTGGGTAGGGGCAAAGCGATCAAATTGATCCAGAATGAAGAAGTTAGCCTTTCCTTTGGCGGAGTCGGCCAAAAGCTGAATCGCTGCTATCGCCTGCTCCTGAGTATCCACCACATAGTAATTCATGTAGTTTTCCAGATAATTTTCGATAGTCACCCGATGCGCCTCATCGGTGGTCAAAAGGTCAGAAAGAAGAGGAATATCTTTACCCCATGAGGAATTCTTCTTGAGAAACTTGATGGCCTCAGGGAATCCTTCCAGATTTTCAACCAAAGATTTTGTCAGGTTGTATTCGTTTTGCTTAGAGTCGAGCTTTCTTGAAGTCTGGGTAAGCTCGTCTTTGATCAGGTCAATCACCTTATTTGTCTCCTCGATCTTTGCATCCTGGTCTTCTTGCTTGCTTTTCAGCTTTGAGTATTCGCTTTGATTTTTATCCAATTCAGATTTTAGCTCGATCAGCTTTGCTTCAAAGTCCACCAGACTCGCTTCCTGATCGCTATCATCTGAGGAGGTTCGTTCTAATTCCTGCTTTAGGGTAGAAAGCTGAATTTCCTTAATCTCAAGCTCCTTATTCAGCTGGTAAAGTTTCTCCTTTTGCTCGGTATAGCTTTGATTCCTCGTTCTTTGGCTTTCTACCTTTTCTTCATGGATCTGCTTTTGATTGTCATAAGCAGCCTTGAGTTCGGTTACAATGGCTTCTTTTTCTTTGAAAAGCTTTTCTGCGCTTTCCTTTTCCTGTCTAAGTGATCTCACCGAAAAGCCTGCCCGATCGTTGGATTTGCGATCAGAATCGATTTGCTCACGAAGCTGCTGCGACCTATCCTCTAAAAATCGAAGTCGCTCATTTTTGATCTTCTTCTCGGACTCGAATTGACGAATCTTGTTCACATGATCATTGAGTGATCTTTGGCGTGAAGCCAAAAGTTTTTCTTTATTGATCAGGTTTGTCTTGAGCTCAGACAGTTTGGCCTCTTGATCCGCAACTTGACTTTGAATGGAAAGCTTTCGATCGTTTTCTTCTTCGATCTTCTTTTTGGAAGATTGTAGTGTTCCGGTGTATTTCTCAATGCTCTTCTTTGCAAAGTTGATGCTGGCTGTCCGATATTCTTCCTTGATTTCGTAATAACGAGATGCTTGCCTGGCTTGCTTTTCAAGACTTTTAAGATTCTTCTCTATTTCATAAAGCAAATCCTCAACCCGGTCCAGGTCAGCGTCTGTATCTCCCAGTTTTCGAAGGGTTTCTTTTTTACGATTCTTAAATTTAGAAATACCTGCTGCTTCTTCGAATAAGTCTCTTCTGGAATTATTCTTATCATTTAGAAGCTCATCAATCATTTTCAATTCGATAATCGCATAGCTATTCGAATTGATGCCTGTGTCCATGAACAGGTTCGTGATGTCCTTCAGTCGGCAGGTAACTCCATTGATTTGATATTCGCTTTCTCCGCTTCGATAATATCGACGTGTGATGGTCACATGCGAATATTCCGTAGGAAGTAGGTTTTTGGTGTTTTCGAAGGTAAGCGAGACTTCGGCTAGGTTGGACGCTTTACGGTTTTTGGTGCCATTGAAAATGACATTTTCCATTTTATCTGATCGGAGCATTCTGGACTTTTGCTCTCCCAAAACCCATCGAATTGCATCTACTACATTTGACTTTCCGCAGCCATTTGGTCCTACTACTCCGGTGATTCCTTTATCGAAATTGATCACCATTTTGTCACCAAAACTCTTAAAACCTTTTATCTCAAGCTTACTTAATAACATCCTTCAGATTAGCGTACAAACAATCAAACAAATTAACCCGAATTGGGAGATTTGACAAGGATAGAAGGGGGTTTAAAACTGCTTTTTTTCTGACTAATTTTCAGATGAATCAAAAACGAAAAAACCCTGATCTCAAGTGCTTTGAAATCAGGGTTTTGATAAAGACTTACTCGATTTTTATTTCACAGGGGTGATTAAATACGGGTTTCCGTCCAAAGCTTTCACAATTTCATAAATAGCATATTGGGCTTTTACTGAATTGCCAGCTTCATCAAGCTTTGGTCCGATCACAGCTATACCGAATTTACCTGGATCCACTGCGATTATTCCACCACCCACACCTGACTTTCCAGGAAGACCCGTGGCATAAAGCCATTGTCCAGAATTATCGTAAAGACCAGCGGTTGCCATTACCGAGAGAGTGAAGGCAACGGTTTCAGGACTCACTACTTTTTCCTTCGTAACTGGATTAATTCCTCCATTGGCCAAAGTAGATGCCATGGTAGCAAGCTCCATAGAATTCACATTAAGTGCACATTGCTTAGTATAAATGTCAGTGGCCTCAGCAGGGTCATAATACATCCTTTCGTAAGCATTTAGGAGATAAGCGATGGCTTGATTTCTTTGATTGGTTGCGGCTTCACTTTTATAAACTGGTTCATTAACCAGTAGCTCAGTTCCGGCAAATTTGTTGAAAGTAGTAGTAATATTATTCCACTTTTCATCGTAGGTATTCCCAGCGATTAATGAGGTAGCAGCAATAGCACCAGGATTAACTAATGGGTTGATTTCTTCACCTTGTCGAAGTTCGATGGCGATGATTGAATTAAACTTAAGTCCAGTAGCATCCACACCAATTTTATCCATAATTGATCTAGCTCCCTGCTCTTCAATCACTTTAGCCAGGGTAAAAACCTTCGAAATGGATTGAATAGAAACGCGGTCTTCAAAATCGCCCGCAGTGTATACATCACCATTTACTGTGATTAATGCTATTCCAAAAAGAGTAGAGTCCACTAAGGCCAACTCTGGAATGTAATCTGCATTTTTACCACCAGACATATCTTTAATTTTTTCATACACCTCATCGATTACTTGTTGGTAGGGACGAGTATCCACTTCCATCACGGTCATGGTTTGCTGTGCCATGGAATGGAGGGCAATGCCCAAAGCAAAAAGCATGGCCAAAAATGAGCTGCGATTAAATAACTTTTTCATACGTAAAATCATTTTTTATAAAAATTCTGACTGAAATAATATTTAAAAGAAAATTGAATTTTGGTGGCGTTAGAGGAGAAACCGTCTTGCCAGTTTTGTCTTCTAATATGCTGAAGTTCTACTCCCGTTAGAATTTGTTCTGCGGGAGCCCAAAGGAAGTTCGCAATAAAGTATTCCCCATTATCAAAAGAATCTGGTGTTTGTCCATCTGTGTGATCTACTCGCAAAGTTGAATACCCTATCGACGTTGAATATTCATCTGACCAATTATGATCGAGAAATGCAACTATTCCGATTACTGGTAATGGAACTCCTTCAATCGGGGAATTTACATTTTCAAATCGATTTCTGATTCCAATGTCGGCTGGAGCATCATTCATGTAGTTTTGGATGCCTTCTCCAAAAACGAACTGCCCCCTGAAAATACTTGACTTGCCAAGGTTGAGATTGGTACTCAGATTCAATCCCCAACCTGTTGCAGAGCCACTAAGGTCGAAAGGTTGATCACCCGCATCTTCCCATTCGATTCGCCTCACCATACCGGCAATTTCTACATATCCCCAGTCTCTTCCATGATGATATTCAAAGGAGAAATCAGGTAAAGGAAACCTGGCCTCCACATCATCAAGCTCAACACGGTCTGCGTAAATTCCTTCGTCATTGCTTCCACCTGGTCTTTCTAATGCAAAAGTTAATCTTGACTGCCCTTGAATAGGCATGTAGCGAACCTGAATATTTCTGAAGAAAACCATTCCGCTAGGGCCCCAATATTCAAGGGTATTTGGAAATACACCAATATCCATAAACGGACTCCAGTATTGCCCCGCTCCAAATTTACCTATCTCGGCATAGGCGTGTCGAAGCCTTATGGTGGTTTGACCTTCATCGGCACCAACACCGAATAATTCCCATTCAAAAAAGGTATGGAGTTCTCCAAGCGGAGTATCAATCCAGCTCTTAGCTCCAAATCGGGTTTGTCGTACGCTGAAGTAAACATTTCCCTCTGTACCGTACTCTCCTTCAAATGATGGAAGTTTAGATGGCCGCATCACGTCAAACCAATTTGGAGCAACCACACCAAAATTATATCCTACATCAGTCATGACATGACCATAGATTTCGAAAACCTTTTTTTTCTCTTCTTCCTCTTGAGCCGATGCAGATATGCTGTAGACACCTATCAGGAATAGTCCAAAAACAAGCCGTGAGAGTGTTGGAAAGTGTTGATTAAAAAGTTGAAACATTATAAAAATTGGTTATAGAGTTGATTTAAATTATATATATCCTTTAAATTATCAAAAAATTAGTTCGAGATATGAAGGGATTGAGATTTTTACTGTTATGGTTTTGTTTTCTTTTTGGCAGAGGGGTAGCGGGGCAGGAATTATTTAATGATTCTCATTTTCACTTGACTAATTACATTCAGGAGGGTACTAAGATTGAGACTTTCTTGCATGACATAATGGGCGATAAAGTGCATCGGGTGGCACTATTTGGGATACCACTTCAACAGACTTGGTCCTATGCCAATTCCGCAGATTATGCTCCTACCTATTACCTCCAGTCTGATGCTCCTCTTTACTATTATTCATTTACGGATGCCTTCATTGCCATGCAGTACTTATCGCTGGATGAGGAAGATAGGGAGAGATTTGATCCAATGATTACAGGATTTAATCCGGCAGATATGTACGCTGCTGATCATATAGAGAGAGTTCTAAAGACATTTCCAGGAGTATTTTCTGGAATAGGTGAGTTTACCATTCATAAAGAGTTTGTCTCTTCTAAAGTGGCAGGAGAGGTAGCTAGTTTGATTAACCCTGCTTTGGATAGGATCTTAGATTTTTGTGCGGAAACAGGCTTATTAGTTATCCTTCATAGTGACATCGATATCCCATTCCAGAAACCGGATCAAGACCCCGTGTTCATGATTCAGATGAAAGAATTAATTTCCAGACATCCCGAAACTACCATCATCTGGGCGCATACTGGCTTGGGTAGGGTTGTTCACCCTAATGTGAGTAGGATTTCTTCTGTGAACAGAGTTCCCAGTGCATTTCATATTGAAATGATAAGACGAGCAGTTGAAAGTGGTGATTACCCAAATCTCTATTTTGATATTTCCTGGGATGAAGTGGCTAAATATGTGGTAAGGAATGAAGAGTCCATTTTGGAGACTGCAAGCCTGCTCAATGAATTTCCAGACAGATTTTTATTTGGGACCGATGAAGTCGCACCATCCTCGCAAGAAGGATATATGAAGGTTTTTAATATGTATGAGCCACTTTGGGAAAAGCTTACTCCCGAAACCAGACATATGGTAACCAAAGGAAACTACGAGAGGCTTTTTGATCGAGCGAATGAAAAAGTTCGTGCCTGGGAGAAAAGTCAAGGATATTAATTTTTAGTTAGATGAGAAAAATTACGATTATTTTTTGTGTACTGTGTTTCCTCCACTTTAGTGCGAAGGCCCAAATACCCAGTGATCCCTATGAGGAAGGAAAACCAAAAAGAGAAATCGATGGGCATATTCCAGGTTCAGGTTTTAAGCTGTTCGACGGAGAAAGAGGGGCCATGACCTTCTCCTTTTTTGCGAGTTCACGATACTTGAACCAAATGGGTCTGGATACTTCCTATACGGACCATTTGGGAAGAGAGAAGTTTATTGATAGAAGGAATGATCTACAATTTCAGAAGGTAATGCTCTACTTTAAAGGTTGGTTTACCAACCCTAGATTTAGATATCTACTTTATGTGTGGACATCAAATGTTTCGCAGGGTTTGGGCGCCCAGGTGGTGGTAGCCGGAAATATTCAATATGAAATATCTAAATTTCTTGATGTAGGAATTGGGATAGGTGGATTACCCACCACCAGAGCTTTGCTGGGACAGTTTCCAGGTTGGTTGAGGCAAGATGCACGACCTATGGCGGAGGAGTATTTCAGAGGCTCTTTTACCACAGGTGTTTGGGCACAGGGTGAAATCACCAAAAACCTGTACTACAAGACTATGTTGGGGAACAATATGTCCCAGCTAGGCATAGATGCTGGACAACTGGATCCGGGACTCGATACATGGTCTACTTCTATTTGGTGGACATCTGAAAATTATGGTCGCGTAGCTCCTTTTGGAGACTTTTTCAAAACCGAAAAACCGGGTGGAATGATTGGGATGAATTTTACCAGATCAAATGAAACGGATCAGTCTCAACCAGGACAGAATGCTCCTGAAAACTCGCAAATTAGGATTTCTGATGGTACTCCGATTTTTTCAAGAATGGCTTTCGGAGAGGATATTCAAATTACGGATGCGAAATATGAAATGCTTGCGGTTAATGGAGGAATTAAATACAAGGGTTTTTCTTTAGATGCAGAATACTACACCAGATGGGTTTCTAAGATAGAAGGTACAGGAGCGATTCCTGTGGATGAGCTTTTTGATACAGGGTTTACCATTCGATCATCTATGATGCTGGTTAAAAATACTCTTCAAGGATATTTTATTGCTTCCAGAATCATGGGTGAATATGGTAATCCAACGGAATATGTGGCAGGCACAAATATTTTTCCCTTTGGCAATAAAGTGTTCCGTATAAATCCTGAGTTGGTCTTTTCAAACTTTTCAGCAGTGGGATATCAATCATACCCTGTACCTGTAGGTGCCAACGGTACCACATTTATGTTGAATTTTGAAATTTTATATTAAGCTTCTCGGCATTACAAAATCTAAGACCTACCTTATGCTCAGCTGAAGCAAAGCAGACCAATGGATTGGGGAAATATTATATACATCATAGCAGTCATCATCTACTTCATCTACACTGCTAGCAAGAAGAAGAAAAAAAATGTTCCTAATCCCGGGGATGTACAAACTCCTCCTTCAGAAGAAGACTCTAGAGACATCACTTTTGAAGATTTACTCCGAGAAATTCGTGAAGGTCAAAAACCACAGCAAAAAAAGGAGGAAGAAGAAACTCCTCAACCTCAGCGGGAAAGTGAATCTGAGAGGACTCAGATGAAACCATTTAAAGAGGTAAGAAAGCCTGAGCTCGTCGAGGAGAAGCGATTCGAACCGTATCGAATACCTAAGCCTAAATACGACCCTTTGCCCGATGATGATGAGGTTGATCTAAATATTGATCCTTTTGAACGGATGAGGAAAGAAGAGGCTAGAATCGCAAGATTGGCAGCTTCAATTCCAAGTCAAAAGGATATTCATTATCAGACCAAGAAGAAGAAAAGGAATGTTTATGCCAGTCGCCTCAAGAATAAGAAAAGTATAAGGGAGGCCATCGTTTTGAACGAGATTTTAAAAAGAAGGCATTTTTAGCGTCCAGGCGGCAAACATTCGCGCATAGTTTTCGATTTTAAATCATAAACGAATTGAACTATGCCTACTACAACTAAAAACAAATCTGGTCAATTAACTGACTCTCGTCGGAAATTTATAGAAAAAGCAGGAGCTAGTGCCGTATTAGCCATGTTTGGCGCCTCATTTTTTACTTCTTGTTCTGAGAGCGAGCCAGATGCGCCAGCACCGCCTCCAGGTGGGGGAGCTGGAAACGGTATTACCGTTGCCGGGAATACTGTGAGAATAGATTTGGGAATCCAGAGTGGTCTTAATGGGAATGGTGCCTGGCTTTTGATCGTAGAGGCTCAAACATTGGTTGCAAATGTAGGTGGAGGATTTATCGCCTTAACATCGGTTTGTACGCATTCAGCTTGTGATAGAAATTGGACCTATAGCAGTGAGGAATTTACCTGTGCTTGTCACAATTCAAAGTTTGACACTGCTGGTAATGTCCTTCAGGGTCCAGCAAATCAGCCATTGACGCCATTCTCCACCTCAGTATCAGGAGATATTCTCACTATTTCCAAGTGATGCGTTACCTCTTTCTTGTGCTGTTCCTTTTCTGTGGAACGGCTTATGGTCAGAAGTACATGACTGAAGAAGGTCGAGCTGTTTTCTTGTCTGACGCACCATTGAGTAGTTTTGAGGGAGAGTCAGATTATTTGGCAGGTTTGGTCGATTTAGATCAAAACCTCTTAGACTTTTATTTAGATCTGAATACACTTAAAACCGGTATAGGCCTGAGAGATCGGCATATGCGGGAAAATTATTTGGAAACCGAAGAGTTTCCTTTTGCTGAATTCACAGGAAAGCTCCAGGAAATTCCGGAACTGGAAATGAACCAAGAGATTCCAGTGAATGCTATCGGCAAGTTTAAAATTCATGGAGTGGAAAGAGAGATTGAGGTTTCCGGGTTTCTGACTCGTGTTGCCAAGGATGAGGTGCAGTTGGATGCCACTTTCGAAATTCTCTTGAGTGACTATGAGATTCCTTTGCCTAAGCTGGTTTTTTATGAGCTGGCGGAGAATCAAAAAGTCACCTTATCCGCTAACCTGAAAGAAACTAAATGAAAAAATCGCTCTTAACTCTTGCCCTATTTTCATTAACCATACCATTATTTGCGCAGCTTGAAAGAAAGCTTGTCAATGAAAATATGCCTGTGGAACTCACATTTCATGCTCCAAGGCATATCAATCTTCTTACTGTAGAGCCTTTGGATAAAAAGAGTATGCACTTTGCCATTATGCATACCTTTGGTCCATTGGATGGTGGAATAGAAAATCTTTTCGGCCTGGATAACGGGGCCAACATCCAATTTAGCTTTGAATTTGCCCTCTCTGATCGATTCTCAGCAGGAGTAGCTCGTGCGAGTATGGATAAGTACTATCACATCTTTGGGCGATATCATATCCTTCAGCAGACTCAAAATGATAATACGCCCATCTCATTGTCTTTCGCAGGTGGAGGTGGAGTGAATTCCTCAAATTATGACTTTCTGCCTGAGGCACCGCCAAACTTTGCAGAGCGGACCAGTTATTGGGGCCAGCTGATGATCGCACGGAGATTCAGTTCAAAGGTAAGTATTCAGGTTTCACCCATGTTTTCCTATTTCGTGGATCCCAGGGAGATTTATCAAATAGAAGGAGATCAGGAATTCTACCTTGCTTTGGGTCTCAGTGGTAAAATCAAAGTGACAGATCGGTCTTCATTAACTCTGCAGTGGATTCCCAATCTAAATTCTGATTTATCAAATAATCTTGGAATAGGCTGGGATATCGAGGCAGGGGGGCATGTGTTCCAAATGTATTTTGTCACCTCACAGTCCCTCAATGAGCCTTATCAGCTGGCGGCAGGAAATGGAGACAGTCCTTGGGAGGAATTCAGGCTTGGATTTAATGTAAATCGGGTATTTGCCACAGGTAGAAAAAAGACGAAATACTAATCCATCTTCCGGGATAGCTTTCTGTACCAAAGCTTATCCTCTTTCCATTCTTCCAAAACCGTGTAGCCGTTCACTAATATCCAAGGTTCGAGTCGTTCCACATCCACCTTTTCCTTCGGGTAAGCATGGAGGTAATACTCGTATATCAATACCTCAATTTCCTCTGGAGGATATTGCTGAAGTTTCAGAATATCTTCGATTGGGAGTAAGACATTTTGCTGGTCCTTTTTTTCTGGCAAGAGAACTTCTTTGCTGAATACAAGGAAATTGTTTGTAATTACATATCCTTGATTAACAGATGATAAAGTTACTTTATCTAAAGTATAGAGAAGGTTATGGTACTCCTTAAGATTTCTTTGATAGGGTATGGCTAAAATGGTGGGAGTGACTAAAATAATGGCTAGGAAAGCCAATTTTAATCTTGGAATTTGAACCCAAATGATGGGAATAAATGCAACATTAAAGATTGCCATTTTCCAATTGCTCAATATTACACCAATCAGCACACCCAGTAGCATGGCAATAGTCAATCCCATTCGCCATTTCTTTGAGCTTTGCCATACTGGCCAACCGAATACAATAAGAACACTTAACACCGGAACCAGAATTATCAAGTGTCGTGGATTGAGGTAAATAGGGTTGTAGATTTCCAATGTGGAGCTCATAAACCAAAACCCAATCAATAGGCATAAACCTGCAAGCCCGAATTCAAGATTGATCTGGGCTTTTGATTTTAGCGCCAGATAAAACCCTGGTATGGCAAAAATGATCCATGGCCAATAGGCGCGTTCTACGAAGGTGGTGAAGGGGAGAATGGTTAAGCGATTAACCATCGATCCGATTCCCTTATCAGCATAGGTAAATTCAGAAATGTAATGTCCGTCATTGATGGATTGAATTCTATAAAGCGGATCACCAAATTCTATCCAGAAATATCCAAGATAGATTGCTCCTGTGGCGATTCCGGTAATCAATAAAGCCAAATAGAATTTTAACGAAATCTGCTTTGACCGGAGGTCAGAAAGAAATAGAAGTAAAGGAAATGGCGCAAGGAAAATGATTGTTTCCTTAGTGATAAAGCCAAAAAATAAGGCTAGAATCATCCCTATTCCGGCTAAAAAAGGTCTTTTGTGTCGGTAGGCGGCAAAGAAAGGAACTAGACTTACCCATAGAATTAGGGCGCTATCTGGGTAGACTTTTGAGATGAAGTGTAGGAAATAGACCTGAGTACAAAACCAAATGGAGAAGAGCGGTATTTGACTACGCTCAGCGAGCCTTGAAATGAGAATAAATGAAGCTACATAACAGATGAGGGAAAAAAGAGAGAAGACATGTGGACTAAAGCCAAATAGCATTCCAAAGAAACCGAATGGAACATAAGCCCCCCACCGACTGGAAAAGTGATACGCGTCCACTTCCATATTTCCCTCCCAGAAGTTTTTTCCGGCGAGGATGTAGTAGACGTCATCGCTGAATGTGATGCCATCAAAGCCGAACCACCAATAAAAAATCAGGAATAGGCTTCCGGCAATAATAGCCCATTTTGATCTTCTTTCTTGAAGAAAAATTTCCTGATTCGACATGATGTAAAGTAAATGAATAATCCTTCGAACAAGCCAAATCAAGAATCAAAATCTAATGACATTTACTGTCATTTTCTCTTGAGTAACTGATCGAATTTCTATTTTTGATTAGAAATAGAATCAGTCATGGCAGGTAAAATCGAACAGCAAAAAATCCTTAGGGTATTTAAACTAATCAATCTCCTACAGAGCAATGTGGGTAAACCTGTTCATAGGCTTGCTGAGTACTTGCAGACAGATGAAAGGACTGTATATCGATACTTCAAGCTTTTAGAAGCTTTAGGCTTCGAGGTGGTGAAGGAGTTTAGTAAGTATAAATTGCTTTCAAGTCCTTCGATTTTGCCAGGCTCACAGTTTGGGGGATTAACCAAAGACGAGTCTGAATGGCTTGGCCAGCAGCTCAAGCATGCGCCGAAGGGCAGCCTTTTTCGTGATTCCGTGATGAAGAAACTTCAGTCTCGGTCTGAAATCAATCAGGGAAGTCAGGAATTATTTAAGGCTCATCTGACGAAGATGATCGATGAGATTTCTTCGGCCATGCAAGATAAGAAGCAGATTTGGTTGAAGGATTACTATTCCTTGAGTAGTGAGTCTACTAAGGATAGATTAGTAGAGCCAGTGGGTTTTACCAATGACTATTCAGGAATTCATGCATTTGAGGTTGAGAGCCAAAGCATGAAGATTTTTAAGATCGAACGAATAGGGGAGCTATTGCTGAGTCAGAACCTGATGGAGCATGAAGGGAAGCATGAAATGCCGGAGACCAGTCTTTTTGGCTTTAGTGGACAAAATAAGTTTCACATAAAGCTTAAGATGAGTAAAAAGGCCTATCAGCTTATGCAGGAAGAGCATCCGAATGCCAGGCCATTTATGTACATCAAAAACCGGAATCATTACTATTTCAATGGCGAGGTCCCCCAATTACCTGGAGTAGCCAGATTTGTTATGGGATTACCGGGTGAGGTTAAGATTGAGGAGGGCGATGAGCTTAGGAATTACATAAAAAATCAGTTGGAAAAGGTAGAGTTGTAATGACTTCATTCTGAGATCGTTGCTGGTGGTTTGGGATTTTTGTATCTTATATAGATTCTAATTTTTAAACCAGATACTATGAAGTTTTTAACAAGATCTGGCTTTTCATTTTTACTTCTGGCAATCATCACATTTTCATGTAGTCAGGAAGAAGAGCCTCAATTACAACCAACAGTTCCAGATTCTCAACAATCTAAACTGATTCCCCAATCGGAACTGGATCAGCTAATTTTAAAGTCCATTCAGGAGACCGGAGATTTCATCTGGATGGATCAGACCGACGAGGTTATTTGGAGTGCCTTGGTGCAAAGCGATTCTATCTTGACCATCGGTTATCAACCTGCAGGTTCAGAAAACTTGAATGCACGAATCGGGCAAATCTCAGTCAGTGATCCTCAATGGGTGGCAGCCGCCCAAAAAGTGATCACTCAGGTCAATGAAACCCGAACGTCGAGAGGTAATCCTCAGCTTAGAATAAATAATCAGGATGCAGATATCCATGAGGATTTACCTTTTCTGGAGATGAAAGTGGGGGATATTCAGGTGCTTCGAGATTTGCGTTTGATGGAAGAAGTGAGGTATTATGAGCCTCTGAGCTATGAATTTGATTTAAGCTTACTTCAAGGTGCAGAAGAAGCTCGAATCATGAGTGATTCTGGATGTTCCAATGATCCAAATCCAAATATTCCAGGAAGCGACTTTAGTGTGATCTCACCAAATGCGAGACAGTCATGGAATTATTCCCAGATGGGAATTTCCCAGGCATGGGCCACAAGTACAGGGGCTGGTGTGACTGTAGGAATCATCGATACGGGAGTGTCTTCGAGCCAACCCTTGCTAGGTAGCTCCTTCGGAAATGGAGCTTCATTGAATAGCCGCAGCATATCCAAATTCGGAACCTACCAAACGGGTTTTTGGTGGTGGAAAAGACCTGATGGCCCAAATGACCGCTGTGGGCATGGGACAGCCATGTCTGGTGTAATTGCATCCCCGAGGAATGGTGTAGGAAATGCTGTAGGAGTGGCTTACAATGCTAATCTAGTTTCGGTTCGAGGAACCAGTGATGTGGTGGTGAATTCAGGAAATGAAAAGGATGGTGTGGCTGATGCTTTGGTATTGCTCGGAAAAAGATCAGACGTCAAGATCATCAGCATGTCCATAGGGGATGTCTTTTCTAATTCTAAGGTCGCTGATGCTGTTCGTTATGCCTACAATAGAGGTAAGCTAATATTTGCGGCAGCAGGAACTTCCACTTCCTTTACCAACTGGGTAGGGGTGATCTTTCCCGCAAGCATGTCTGAAACAGTGGCTGTAACAGGAGTAAAAGAAGGGAGTGGATATAGACGTTGCGATACCTGTCATTCAGGCTCTCAGGTGGAATTCACCGTGGTAATGGAAAGGGCAGGTTCTGAGAACAAGCCATTAACCACTGCGCAATCTGGAAATACACCAGCTACTGTCGGCGGATCTTCTGTTGCTACCGCTACGGCTGCAGGAATTGCCGCTTTAGTTTGGCAGCGATACCCAAGCCTCAATCGCGATCAAATCCTTCAAAAGATGAGAGAATCATCTGATTTGTATCCAAATAAGAATTCTCAATATGGGTATGGAAATTTAAATGCAGCAAGAGCTGTTGGGATATTCTAAGCTCCATGGAACCGAAAAAAAGAAAGCCTCGAAATATTTTCGAGGCTTTTTCTTTAGTCTAAAATTGCTGTGAGCTTATCGATTTTTTTACCGAGTTCTTCAATGACATCGGCGTATTTTTTATCCCATTCTTCAAGGCTTCCTGGGTTATTGGTTTCTACCTCATATCTAATTCCGGGAAGAATCCAGCTGGCATAGCCGCTAAAAGGATCTGTACATACGTAAAGAGATTTGTACCAGTCGCCGAAAGCCATTCCTTTTGGATCGATCCAGCTTTTCTCCAAGCCAAGTAGGCCTTTATTCAATTTTGCGATATCCTTGTCGCTTAATGAACCGGATGCCAGAGCATCGTCTAAAGCCATCTGGAAGCTTGCAGATTTGCTTTCCAAAGTCTCAATTTGACTGCGAACCTGATCGAATTCTCCGAAATCCTCAGCTACTCTTTTCACGACTAGCTCTGAACTCTCTACATGCGATTTTAGGTCAGTTGCATATCTAGGAACGTCATAAGGGATTACTTCAGCATTGGACAGTCTCAAGCTCATGATTCCGGCCACCTGAGCGACCATTCCACCCATTGTGAATTCTGGATCAGAGAATTTCTCATAGTAACTGAAATTATCATAGTTTGAATGGTAGAGAGTAGCCCCACCTGCACCGGCTCCTAAGCTAGGAACACCAACGTGCATGTAGAAGGCGATGTGGTCAGACCCACCTCCAAGGTTACCCATGGAAGGCTCATCATTTGCTCCCTTCCAAACCTCATACACCGTTTTCCCTTCTCCGGGATATTGAATTGCTTTCGTGGCTTCAGTGATCACCTTTTTCATGGTTGGGGCGGAGGATCCTCTGAAGTTTTTGCCAGATACGGCCGCATCAAAATTCATATAAGTCACCGCATTTGCGCCTAGCTCTTTCTTGAATTGCTCAACCCATTCTGTTGAACCAATTACTCCATGCTCTTCAGCATCCCAATGCGCAATCATCACGGATCGCTTAAGTTCTCCACCATTGTCAATAAGATCTCCAAGTGCCTCAGATAAGGTGAGCAGCATTGCCGTTCCGGAGTTGGGGTCTGTCGCACCAAAGCTCCAAGCGTCATAGTGACAACCCAAAATGATCCATTCATCAGGATTGGTCGTGCCGGTAAACTTACCTACGACATTGTTCGCGCGGATAAAGTCAACTGGCTGATCCACCATCAAGCGAACTTCAAGATCTTCACCACCTTCCACTTTATATTCAAAATCTAAACCGCCTTGCCATGCTTCAGGGGCAGCTTTTCCAGTCATTCTTGATAGAATTTCTTTGGCAGCGCCATATCCAATTGGGCTAACAGGAATGGTATGGAAAGGCATTTCTGAGGGGTCTTTTCTCTTTACCTTCTTATCTCCATCCCTAGGCAATGCCGGTTCGAATGGAGTAAGCGGATCACCGGTAAATGGCATGGTAAGCAGAGAACCGCGCTGAATCGTAGTTTCATTATAGTAGGGTCCATCAGGATAAACTTCACCTCGAGAATATCCATTATCCTTTGGATCTGTGTAAATGATCAGGCCTGCTGCTCCATATTGCTCAGCGAACTTGGCTTTATACCCTCTAAAGTTTCCGCCATATCGGGCGATGGCAATTTTCCCCGTCAAATCCACTCCCAGCTCTTCCAGCTTCTCATAGTCGGCTTTAACTCCAAAATTCACATAAACCACTTGAGCTGTCACATCAGCAGAACCCGAAAATGCATTAAAGCCCTTATGCAGCCTAGGGTCTTCTGCATAGTCATCACCGGGAACAGGACCTTCTTGCTGAGTGAGTGTCATCATTTCCGGACTTTTTATCTCAATCAGAGATTCTCCCGGATCATTTGGAAGGTAGACATCATACGGATAAAGTGTGACCTCCATACCTGCCTCTCTCATGATCTTGGCCATGTAAGCTGCTACCTCTTCATTTTCAGGTGTACCTGTGATATGAGGATTTTTGGTGAGCTCTTGTAAATGGATTTTGAATCTTTCAGGCTTGACAGCTTGAAGAAACTTCTCTTCGAGCTCTTTTTGGGCTTGAACTGAAGTCTGGAGAAATCCATCCATTTGCTGGCTTTTTGCCTGAATGGCGATAAATAAAAGTAGGAGAGGAAGTAAGATTTTTTTCATAGTCTTAGAGTTCGAGTAGAGATGAAACTGATAGTATATTTTCTGATGGAGTATTTACAATTCGTTTTGTTCTGAGATATCGACCTAGCTCATATTCGTCATATAGTGGGCTTTCTGGGTCAAAGCTGGAAATTCGTACCCGACCACTCGAGTGAATGAATTGATTATTTCCAATCCACATGCCCACATGAATCACTCTTTCTTTGCTGTCTTCAGTTGCTTTCTTACCAAAGAAAAGTAAGTCACCCACTTCTAAATTTTCCCAGTTCTTATCAGCATCAACCAAATCCCCTTCATGAATTTGCTGTGAAGCGTCTCTCGGAATAATCTTTCCATTCAGGTAGAAAATCGTTTTGGTAAAACCTGAACAATCAACTCCCTTTATCGAGGTCCCTCCCCATAAGTAAGGGGCTCCCATCATAGATTTAGCTGTGGTGATTAAGGTTTCTGCTTCAGTGTCCCGAGTGGCTAGCCATTGCTCCCAGGGTAAGGCTTCAGATTTCTTAAGCTGGCCGGTTCTGCCATCGGGAAGCTTTACTTCAAATGATTCATCTGTTTCCCCAACCAGTTCAAGAATGTCGCCTGCCACCAGATCTGACACTTTACCCTCTGTATTCATCAAAAAGCCGCTGAACTCAGTATAAATAACCTTTGCTGATCTGTACCAGCTTTCGAGTTCCTCTTCGCTCATGAGCTGAATTCCACCTGCATCGACCCAGGAGATGTATTGGTCAGGTGTCTGAACTCTGTACCAGTTCTCGGATTTCTCCAACACCTTCAGTGGAGTCCCCATCAATGCCTGAGTTGCTAATTCGGCTGAATGCTTGGGCTGGCTTCGGATATTTGCCACGGAAATCGTCACCAAGGCTCGGGTTTGATCGCCAAGCTCTTCAGAGGGAAGTCTTTGGATTTCATTTTCGACCTGAAGTCCCATTTCCTCAAATTCCTCAAGCATCTCGTCCAACCCCTCCAACTGATCTGTCTGGCCGATAAGCTTTCCATTTTCTAAGGAAATATCCCAGATAGCGACTCGCTTATCTGGAGCTAGATTTTCTTTAAACTCAGAGATTTTGGATTCGATTGCCTCTGTGTCTTTTGAGCTTTGGCAGGAAATGCCAAAAAACAGAAAAGAGAGAAGGAAAATGAATGCTGGATTTTTCATAGTCCGTGAATATAGGACAAAGAAAAGCCACAAGAAAACCGAAATAGGATCGATTAACTTGTGGCTTTGGTCAGTGGTTAAATTTAATTACCAAGGCCTGGATCTCGCTCCAGAAACTCCTGATAAAGTCTGATATGTCTGTTTGAAAGTGGGATTCTATATCCCTCGATGAAGACATGCATGATATCGCTGCTGGTCTCAAATGGATCGCCAGTAGAAACCAGAAGATTTGCTCTTTTGCCTTCTTCGATAGATCCATATTTATCAGCTACACCAAAAATTTCTGCAGGAACAATGGTGACTGCTTTCAGCGCTTCTTCCTTACCCATTCCATAAGCACCGGCATAGGCAGCATGGAAAGGAAGATTTCGCACGTTTTCAACCTCATTGGTTCTGATGGCCACCTTCACACCGGCTTTCATCATTTTCCCAGGATTGGCATAAGCAGCATCATATCGGTCGGAAGCTCTGGTTGGAAGATCCTGAACAGGACCTGCAATCACCGGAATGCCCGATTCAGCAAGTTCCTCAGCTACTCTCCAGCCCTCATCGCAACCCATGAAAATCACATTGATATCTTTTCCTTCCACCCAGTCAATGGCATTGAGAATATCGGAAGCGGCATTAACTTCAATTAAAAGAGGGAGCTCTTTAGCGACTACCTTTGCCAGCTGCTCCATTTCAGGATAGTACTGCATCTCAGCACCTTCGCTTTGCATTTGGTGGAAATTAACCGCGTTTTCCCAGATGTCATTCGCTTCTTTAACCGCTTTTTCTTTGGCCTTTTCTATATCATCATCAGACCTTCGGTCAAAGCGGCCCCTTCTGGCCGAACTTGGGAAATTCATAACGACACCCTTGAATCCCGCATACATTTGATCAGGAGTGTATCCATTCAAATTGATCAATGCCGCTGTACCTGGGAATAGTCCTCCAACAGGCTTTGAAAGAACTGTGGTCACTCCTGAAACCCTAGTGACCGGAATGGCCACTGAGTTAGGATTGATCGTAGTCAAAATCTGCATGTTTGGAGTAACATTTCCGATTTCACGATTGTCCACAGTTTCTGCCACTGAATTCACTTCGACCGCACCAAGAGAGGTGCCTCCATCGATCATTCCTGGATAAATAAACATGCCTGAAAGATCAATCACTTCGGCTCCGTCTTCTGAAAGATTGGTCCCGACACCAGCGATCATGCCATCCTTGATAAGAACAGAGGCATTTTCCAGAGTACCGTTTGTAACGGTCATTACAGTAGCATTTTTAAGTAGGAATGTTCCTGTTCGGGCTTTCACAAATTCACCATCGATTTGAGCCGAAACCATAAATGGAATTAGGGCTAATAGAAAGGCGAAAAGTATATTTTTTGTCTTTTTCATTTCTTCTATCGATTAATGTGAGTGCTTGAAAAGGTTCTCTCCGTAATACCGAATGGTACCCTGCATGCATCTGTGATTTTCCTCAGTGAGGTAAATCGGCTCTACCATTTCAGTAGGGCTGACACTGATTCTTTGATCATCTGCATCCTCGTTGATATCGAAGTATTTGATTCCATCCACAAAAGTCATCTGAGGTATCGCATACACAGAAAGTGGATGCTCATTGAAGATTACTAAATCTCCATGCTTTCCTTCTTCGATTGAACCGATTTTATCATCGATACCAAGCTGTCTTGCAGGATTGATTGTGATTAGTGCCAGAGCCTCCTCATCAGTTAAATCACCATATCGCTGGGTCTTTGCAGCTTCATGGTACAAGTGACGAATCAACTCACCAGAGTCAGAATTGATGGAAGTAATCGCTCCATTTCTTGAAAGAATGGCCGCATTATATGCTGTAGAATAATAGACCTCGAATTTATACGCCCACCAGTCAGCAAAAACTGAAGCTCCCATCGTATACTTTGCGATCTCAGGAGCTACTTTGAAGCCTTCATTCGTATGCTGGAATACGAGCTTGTCTACCCCAAACTCTTTACAAACATTAATGAGCATGTAGATCTCATCCGCTCGATAGGAGTGACAGTGAATGATAATTTTTCCATCAAGGATATCTACAAGAGTTTGTAATCTCTCATTGTATCTTGGTGGATTGGTAGATCCATTTGGGTTTGAATTGTAATCCTCCCAAGCCTTTTTGTATTGGAGAGCCTCATTAAATCCATTTCTAATAATGGCTTCAACCCCCATTCTGGTTCTAGGCTGGATGCCGTTTCCTCTACCATGAACTCTTGTAGGGTTTTCACCCAAAGCGAACTTAATGGTACGAGGAGCATCCTCCATAATAATATCCTCAGGATTGATGGTGCCCCATCTGTGCTTGATGGTGGCATTCTGTCCTCCGATTACATTAGCAGAACCGTGCATGGCATGCGAAACTGTTACGCCTCCGGCAAGTGCACGGTATAAGCCAATACTGGTTGGGTTTACAACATCCTTCATCTGAACCTCAGATGTGATAGGAGCGGAAGCTTCATTCACCACATCCAATCCTTGATGCGAATGGGCGTCGATAATTCCTGGCATTAAGTATTTTCCAGTAGCGTCGATGACTTCGACCCCATTAGGTGCTCGGAGGTCTTGGCCAATTTTCTTAATGATTCCATCCTCGACCAAAACATCAGCGTCTTCCATATTGCCATTCGTAATCGTGATTACCGTGGCATTTTGTATCAATACGCTTCCTTTTGGAGCCTGTGCTAGTCCATTCAGACTAATCAACCCCAACATTATCGCGATAATTATTCTTGAATTTTTCATGATTACTTACTTGAAATAAAGTTTGGGGTAAGCGTAGCCGTAAGTGGGTAAGAACCAAAATCACCTAGGTCCATTGTCCCTTCCATAGAATTATCTGAAATCTCGCCTACGACTTCAATATCAATGGAAGTGCCCTGAGCACTTACGCTGAAAGTAAAGCTAAGTGTAGAGCCCGAAAGCTCAATATCTGAAATAGGTGCTGAAGCTTTTCCGGAACCTGATGGGTTATCATATGTGATAGTACCTTCGTAACCTTCATCCACTTTTGTGATGGTAATCGTTCCTTCATTGCTTCCTGCCGGACCAGCATTTTCGTAATCCCAAACACCAGCTATTTCGATTCCTTCTGCAGGAGCTTCACCTGAAGCTTTTTTCTTTTTGGTTTCATAGTCAAATACATAACCATCCACCACTACGTGCTTGATCTGGCTTTCTTCTTCAAATATCGGAGCAGTAGCAATCACCATATTGGCCATTTTTCCTTGCTCAAGAGTACCGGTTACTCGAGAAATCCCGAGCATTTCTGCTGGGTTTGTGGTTAGTGCTGCCAAGGCGCCAGATTCAGATAGCCCGGCTTCCATCATTTTATTGATCGCCTCCTTGGCTTTATTTGGTTTGGCATCCACCAGAGAAAAAGCAAATGGAATTCCAGCGGCTTCAAGTTTTGCAGCCTGAGCTAAAGCGGCTTGATAAGCTTCTTGAACCCTCGTGAGTTGTTCCTTAGCTGCCTCGCTAGCATCCTCGTCTAATTCCTTTTTAGATGCTTTATCATCTGGAGCCTGAAGCTTAATAAGTACTCCTGCTCCACTTTCCTGGATTTGTGGAATGACCTTTTCATAATTCTCTAGTCCAGTAAGCACCAATTTGAAACCTAATTCTCTTTGAAGCTTAAGCGCCCGAAGAATTTGTAACTCTGAAGAAGCAGAGAATAGGACAGGAACCTCGCCACTAATTACATCTTGCATTCCTTGACTTGTTTCAGTGAATTCTGGTCGCCTTGTTCCAAGGTTGTTGCCGAACTGATCATTCACGTTTTTGGTCTGTTCGGCATTTTTGTATACGTCTCGGAATTTAGACATTACTCCAGCAGCAGTGCTTGGATACATTCCTCTGGATCCTCTGAATGAAGCAACTAAAGCGGTGTTTTCCTGAATCAAGTTTGAGGTGTTTTCATCTCCCAGTAGCATGATTGCAGCTTTTCCTGAGAGCATTCCTCCATCTGGCTGAACCTGAATGATGGTAAAACCACTTTTTCGAAGATCGCTAATTCCTTTGCCGCTAGAGCTATACTGATCAGCGGCAGATCTCCAGGGGGTGATACCAGCTATTTCATCTGGTGGATCTGAAGAAAGAAAGCCATCAGGTCTTTCTGGATCTTCCGGTTTGGTGATCCCGGCATCACTGGCCCCAGCGATGAAACCAGGATAAATATAAAGTGAATCGCCTTCAATGATTCTAGTCCCCGCCGGGATGTTGACATTGGAGCCAATTGCAGTGATAACCCCATTCTTCATGAGAATGGTAGAAAGTTGAGCCTCCTTGCCAGGCCCAGTTATCACCAAGGCATCTTTAATGGCATATGAATCAGTAATACGTCTTTTTCCCGTAGGATCGCTTTGCGCCGACACCTGGAAGGCGCTAAAAACCATAGAGAGAGACAGTACTGAGACATAAAGCCGGAGTAAAGTTTTTTTCATGGGTTGATAATTGATTTAAACAGACTCGGAAAGTACAAAATCAAACAACTATGCACGCAAGTATTTATGTTTAGTATAAGGGAAATTGATGTGTGGTCAATTGGAGAGGATAAATCGTTTGAATTTGAATATGAAATGTTAGTTAAGTGTTTTCTTTTTATGTGACTGGTGAAAAAAATCAAATACCAGCAACTTTTACCAAATCCTCTTGGTTTCCTTTCCAATCAAACCTTTAATAAATGGATAATCTTCCAAAAACCGATGTAGTCATTCCAGAAGGAAAAGAAATTGCAACATTAGGTGCAGGATGCTTCTGGTGTATTGAAGCAGTTTTTCAGAGACTGAGAGGAGTAGAGAAAGTAGTGTCAGGTTATTCGGGAGGATTTGTTGAAGATCCACTTTACCGAGATGTTTGCAATGGTACCACTGGCCATGCCGAAGTTTCACAAATTACCTTCGATCCAAAGGTAGTATCCTTCGAATCACTTCTCGAGGTTTTTTGGGCTACCCATGATCCCACTACTCTAAACAGACAAGGAGCTGATGTTGGTCCTCAATATCGATCTGCTATTTTTTATCATTCTGATAATCAAAGAGATATTGCTAATTCAATAAAAAATGAATTAAATGATAAAAAGGTTTTTCCTAACCCTGTAGTCACTGAGATAACTGAATTCACGAATTTCTATGCGGCTGAAAATTATCATCAGGATTATTACAATCAGAACGGATATCAGCCTTACTGTCAGTTTGTGGTGAAACCAAAAGTTGATAAGTTGAAAAAGTATTTTTCTGATCGTTTAGCGGTGGTCGAGTAATTAAATTTTTAAAGATATGCGAACCAGAGCCCAGGAATCCAGAGCAGCTATAGAGAGGCTTTATATCACCATGCGACACCTTTTTATGAGAGGTAGCTATAAGCCAATGGGTGTTTCTGGAGAGGGTTTGGTGAATGCTTTGAAGGTACTGGGTCCGGAGATCTATGGATCTATTACTGATGAAGAAAAGCTAGAACTAGACGGGCTCCTTTATGTGATGGATAGACTTCCGAGGGGGATCGAAGAATGCAGGTTTGTAAGGTTTATCAGTAGGGAAGGGTTTGAAGAGAGTCATTTAGAAGCCATTGTGCCTCCGAAAAGACGTAGGAATTGCTACCGTCTGGATGAGGATGTCATGTATGTGGAAATGACTCGTGGAAGGTCAGATATTTATGATATCCTTACTCACCTCACTTTTCTCTACATAGAATCGGAAACGATTTTAAGAAACTCAACTGATCATAAGGGTCGAATTTCCTCTAATTGGAAGATGCTAGAGAAAATAGTTGAGCAGGAAAGGAAAGTTCAGGAAGTGGACAAAGAGGCTGCCTCGGCTTATTTGAGCCATTTAATTGGAAGGACTTTTGAGGAGACCAAAGATGCCGTCGAGAAATTCGACCAGAGTAAAAATTCGAATAGTCTATTCTCTATTGTTTATCACCTTGGAAAGCTTGCAAGGGATGAAAAGCATGCTGATGAGCCAAGAGAGATTTCTTTTTCAGCCACGCTTCGGGAAAGAATAGGTCATCACGTTTACGGAGAACTTTGGGCAAATAGTATTAAAGCATGTCTCGATAAACATGGACTGCTGGAGCGAGAGCTTCATATAATTTCGGCTAATCTACATTCTGTTAAAAATACGATCTACGGTTTTCAGGCTCTTTCGATTTCCAATTACGAGGAGCTAGAGGACGTGGCTATCGATGTAAGCGCAGGAGATAAGAAGAAGCAGGGGGCAAAGATTGACAAGTTTGCCAAAGCTCATGGATTCATTTATATTCCTGACACCTCCGGTACCAATATCGGTGTGCAGCTGATCGATACTTCAAATTTTACTGATGATAAAATTCTACCTGGGATTTCACTATCGACAAATCCATCCGAAAAGCCAGTAATAATTGTTATGGATTATGCCTTCGGGGAGCAAGCGTATGAGTGTTTTGACGAGCTGCTTAAACCCTATGAAAAGGATGGTAAAGAGATCAATCTTAATGTTGCATCAACTTCCATAATGGGTAAAGCCGGGATTCTGAAAGGCGGGAAGGGAGATCTGATGATCCCTGATTCTCATGTTTTCGAAGGGACAGCAGACAATTATCCTTTCGAGAATGAATTGAAAAGTGAGGATTTTGAAGGGTTTGGCTTAGGAGTTTACTCCGGATCAATGGTCACAGTGCTTGGAACCTCCTTGCAGAATAAAGATATCCTTCAGTATTTCATGGAATCATCCTGGCACGGAGTGGGTCTCGAGATGGAAGGGGCACATTACCAAAAAGCCATACAATCTGCTTCAAAAATTCGTCAGAGTATCAAACGAGATGTGAGGACGCTTTATGCCTACTATGCTTCCGATAATCCCTTGGAAACTGGAAGTACCCTTGCTTCGGGGGCATTAGGGTTGGAAGGAGTGAGGCCTACTTATTTGATCACTTACAAAATTCTGGAGAAACTATTTGGCTAAGTTATAATTCTGCCTCAGCCTCTATTTCAACTAGGTATTCATCTCCAATTAAATCAGCTCTTACCATGGTATTCGCAGGCTGAATGCCTGCAAAGCGTTGGCCATGTACTCTGGCAATAGCTTCCCATTGATCAAGGTTCTTAATAAAGATTCGGGTTCTGGTCACATCTTCAATAGATGCACCAAGTGACTGCAATGCTCCTTCAATTTTATCAATAACGAAATGTGTTTGTGCTGCCGGATCATTTCCACCCATGGCTTGATCGCCATGAGTAGCTGTGGTTCCAGAAATGGAAATTCGGTTTCCCTTTCTGACCGCTTGGCTAAAGCCTGCGATATCCTCCCAGACCGTTCCGCTCAAAGCTTTGAACCTTCCATTACTGCCATGATAAACTGGGTAAGGTGATGGGAAATCTTCTAAATGGTCACTTAAATCACCACTGGCAGTCAGATAGGGTGGTTTTCTATATTCATCTCCGCAGTCACCTGGGATTGGTTTAAATCCTGAAATTAGTTTTTGAATCTCGGTTAACTCCTTTTTACTAAGCTTTAGATTAAGGATTCTTTTGTTGTCTTCTATGTGTTCGCTTCGACCCAGTCTTGCACCAATAATTACTGAAGAGACGCCTTGTTGATTCAGAATGTAATTGCTCGCTACATTAGCGATACTCACTTCGTGCTTTTTGGCGATTTGATCCAAGTGTTGCAATAAAGCCTGATAGTTATCCCAACTCGTGGCGGTATCCATAAACCTCTTGTATTTCATCTGGGACCAAGTGAGAGATTTATTGATTTTGGGCTCTTTAGCATTAAGCCATCTTTCTGAAAAAAATCCCCCAGCAAGAGTGCCGAAAGCAAGTAGTTCAATTCCGTTTGCTTCGCAGAAGGCTCCCATTTGCGAGGATGCCCGTTGATCGAGAAGAGAATAGCAAACCTGATTGGATTTGATTTCTATCCCCGAATTTACGATCACAGATAGGTGGGCCGTGTCGAAATTAGTCAGTCCGAGTTCTTTGATTAATCCTTCTTCTTTGAGTTCCTGAAGCCAAATCAAAGCATCTATCCAAGCCGGATCCGCATAATTCCATGCATGAAATTGCATTAGATCAATACGCTCAGTTTGCATTCTTGTCAAGGCTCGAGTAACAGCCTCTTTCACAAGATCCTTGGTCAGTCTTCCTGGTTTGGGAACCCACTTGGTAAAGTGTGTTCCTGCTTCCTTACCAAAAAGTTTTCTGAATTCTCCTGCAATCAATTCTGCCGAGCCGTAATGATCGGCCATATCAAAAGTGTTGAAACCTTCGTCGGCATATTTTTTCATGGCATGAGCTGCATAGCGCGGGTCAATCGTTTTACCATCTCTTTCAAGATCCGCGATTTGCCAAAGGCCGGTGATAATTGATTTCGTCATGATTTAGTTTTCAGGGAGTGATCTAAACTTGGACCTCAAGTCAATGTTTTGACTTTTGAGCCTGGTCCATCGAAGGTAGAAAGTAAAGCTTGCCATCGAAATAACTAGTATATAAACATAGGTCGAGTGGAAATACCAATGAGAGACCTGAGCATTAAGGTCCTTCATGGTATGAATTAATAGAAAACCGAAAAGAAAAAGACTTCCAAGTGCTCCAATGACAAACCTTTTGCTGTCGCTTTTTATGAGCGTTTGGTGTTTGGCTAGGTTTGGATTTGTCCTAGGTAGGAAGAGAATTGACAAACACATAAAAAGGAAATTGACCAACATAGCGGTTACCATGATATCTATTCCCAAAAAGAAATCTCCTGCAAAATGACTTCCCAAAACCCCAATGGTGGAAACAAAAGTACTCAATACAATGGCCTTGGTTGGGGCTTGAGTTTTAGAGTTTATTTCAGACAGATTCTTTGGAAAAATTTCATCCTCAGACCAGGCAAAAACTAACCTGGATACAGATAGAATCATAGCAGGTAGGTCGTTCAGTAGTGCTATACCTGCGCCAAAAAGAATAATGACCGCTAGCCAATCTGGCAACAAATAACTCAGTAATCCTGCTGCTGTCAAATCCTTGTTTTGAGCCTCTGAGGCTATGAATTCCCAGGGAACAGCACTGTACACTGCATAGGTAAAAACGAAGTAAAAAGTACCAACTACAAGAATTGCCAGTCCAATCGCTCTTGGTAAATTCTTAGATGGATTCTTGGCTTCCCCACCTGCTTGAGCGATTGCATCAAAGCCAATAAAGCTTGAAAACAAAAGAGCTGCGGCGGCTAGAAAAGTCCAAATGTCGAAGGATGCCTTTGAACTTGAAAAGTTCTCTTCGGGAAGAGTAGAGATGGCATTCAGAAAATCGGAATGCTCATAGCTAAACCCAGAGATAATCACGAGTCCTCCTAATCCGAACATTAATATCATTAGTGGAATTAGCGTCTTTTCATAAGTCTTGATGCCTAGCATATTTATACCAGCAAAGGCCCATAAGATGATTAGGGCTAATGAAACTCTAACATTCCCGACCTCAAGCCACTGGGCAAAATTTTCAAGGCCTAACCCGAAGAAAAAATCTCTGAAAAATGGAATAACCACATAAGAAATCACTCCAATGACAATAGACAGACCAAACCATTGAGAAAAGCTGGCAATGAAGCCAAGGTATGGATTCAAGGACCTACTGGCATATAAATAAGATCCTCCAGCCTTTGGCATGGCCGTGGAAAGAGCAGCATAGGAAATCGCTGCAAAAATAGCTGGTATGGCAGCCAGCAGAAATGCAGGTAAAACATAGGGGCCTATTCCGGGTACATTTCTCTGGATCATGAAAGGGATCACATAAATGGATGCACCGATCATGGAGCATACCCCTGTGGCCATAAGGCCAAAGAGACCAAGATTTCTGGATAACGAAGGACTTGCTTTTTGCACTCCTTATTTTTCTTCTTCTACTCGGGTAGAGTGTAGCATATCAAGTCTCCAGCCTTTGTCGGTTTTTACTGCCGTGGCACTTTCCAGCCATTTTAGCTCTCTTACGACTTCATCACCTTGCTTGAAAGTCGCCCAATTCCAATAAGAGGTCCAGGCTCGGTCTCCATCGATAACCGTCTTTATGAATTCAAATTTATTGAGTCGAACAGTTTGATTTGGATTGGACTTGGCTCTTATAAAATAATCCGTCACCTTTTTTAAATCCCAGATTTCTCCAAGTTCCAGTAGTATGAAGTCATCCGTATAATATTCACTGACTTTCTCTGAGTCAAAATCGGAAAAGAGATCATCAAATGAATCCTGTATCAATGATTCAACAGCCTTGATGTCTTTGGAGGTTTGAGCTTCTAAAGACACCGAAGCAACAAAACATAGAGCTGAAAGTAGGAGGAGTTTTCTCATCATGGAATGAAGTTATAAAAAGGTCTTTAATAATGAAGATGGAATAATTTCAACGGCTTATGATTTGATTATGGATTTCTGTCTTACAGGCTTTATAGTAAAACAGGATTTTTATCAGTTAATGTTTTTGATAAGTGCTCTGATTCAGTTGATTGTGATTTAGGTGCCATTTATACTTTTTGTTTTTTGAGAAAAGGCTTTGCCTTCGATGTAAAATCAACAAACTTTCTAATGAATATCTGGTTATTTTGGATGGTTGATGAAAGGACTTTTCCATTGACAAATCAGAAGACCCATAGTTATTATCTATTGAATTTTAAACTTTATAAATTTCCTTTTTGGTAATTTCGAATTGAAATAAATATCTAAAACAAAAATTAACATGGACAACTCACAAAATGGATCTCATCACGGGATGAATGGAGATGCTTCCAAGTGCCCTTACATTGGGGGCAGCATCAGTAAAGGTGCAGGACGCGGAACCAGAAATACTGATTGGTGGCCAAACCAACTTAACCTGAACATCCTTCGTCAGCATTCTGAAAAAGTTAACCCTATGGGAGAAGACTTTAATTATGCCGAAGAGTTCAAGTCTCTTGATTACGATGGAGTAAAGAAGGATTTGGCTGATTTGATGACAGATTCCCAGGATTGGTGGCCAGCTGACTACGGACACTATGGCCCATTTTTCATCCGAATGGCATGGCATGCTGCAGGAACTTATAGAATCGCTGATGGCCGAGGAGGAGGAAATGCAGGAACTCAGAGGTTCGCTCCTTTGAATAGCTGGCCAGATAATCAGAACCTGGATAAGGCAAGATTACTATTGTGGCCAATCAAGCAAAAATATGGTAAGAAGCTCTCCTGGGCTGATCTTTTGATCCTCGCAGGTAATGTAGCTTTAGAAACAATGGAGTTTAAAACCTTTGGCTTTGCCGGAGGCCGTGAAGACGTTTATGAGCCAGAAGAAGATATTTATTGGGGATCTGAGGGTGAGTGGCTCGGAGACAAGGAGAGATATAGTGGTGACCGAGAACTGGAGAATCCGCTAGGAGCTTCTCATATGGGATTGATTTATGTAAATCCAGAAGGTCCAGAAGGGCGTCCTGATCCAATCGCAGCTGCTCATGATATTCGTGAGACGTTCGGTAGAATGGCTATGAACGATGAGGAGACCGTAGCATTGATTGCAGGTGGTCATACCTTTGGCAAAACTCATGGAGCTGCAGATGCTGACAAATATGTAGGTGCTGAGCCAGAAGGTGCTTCTATCGAAGAGATGGGCATGGGATGGAAAAGTTCTTTCGGAAAGGGTCACTCTGAGGATACTATTACTTCAGGTCTTGAAGGTGCATGGACTACTACACCTACCAAGTGGAGCAACAACTATTTCGAAAATCTGTTCAAGTACGACTGGGAAGTTTACACTGGACCAGGAGGAGCTTATCAGTGGAGACCAAAAGGTGGAGCTGGTGAAGGATTGATTCCAGATGCTTTTGATGAAAATAAAAAGCACGCTCCTTTTATGCTGACCACCGACATTTCACTGAAGGAGGATCCAAAGTACGCTGCGATTTCTAAGCGTTTTTATGAGAATCCAGATGAGTTTGCAGATGCTTTTGCTAGAGCTTGGTTCAAGCTTACTCACAGAGATATGGGACCAATTTCCAGATATCTTGGACCTGAGGTTCCTCAGGAAGAGCTAATCTGGCAAGATCCAATCCCAGCAGCTACATATAAAACGATAGACGATGCTGACATAGCTTCATTGAAGTCAAAAATAGCTGATGCAGGTCTTTCCGCAGGAGAGCTTGTGTCGACTGCTTGGGCTTCTGCATCTACCTTTAGAGGTTCCGACTTCAGAGGGGGAGCGAATGGTGCCAGAGTTAGACTTTCACCGCAGAAGTATTGGGAGGTGAACAACCCAGCTCAACTAGGTAAAGTAATTGACGCACTAGAAGGTATTCAAGCAGATTTTAACGGTTCAAATGGCGATAAGCAAGTTTCTCTTGCGGACTTAATCGTGCTTGGCGGAAGTGTGGGTATCGAAATGGCTGCTAAAGCCGCTGGTCATGATGTAACAGTTCCTTTTACAGCGGGTAGAACTGATGCTTCTCAAGAGAAGACAGATGTTGAGTCTTTCGCTGCGCTTGAGCCAGCTGCAGACGGTTTCAGAAACTACTTCAAGCCAAAGCATAGCGCTTCTGCTGAGGAGATGCTATTGGACAAGGCTCAGTTATTGAGATTAACCGCTCCAGAAATGACTGCCCTTGTTGGGGGTATGAGAGTGATCGGAACAAATTTCGATGGTTCATCTCATGGTGTGTTTACTGAAAAGCCTGGAACCTTGACCAATGATTTCTTTAAGAATGTGCTTGACCTCGGAACTCAGTGGGTACCTGCTGATAGTGGTAAGCATGCCTTCATTGGTACTGAAAGAAAGTCAGGTGACTTCAAATGGACTGGAACCAGAGTGGATTTGATCTTCGGATCGAATTCAGAGCTCAGAGCAATTGCTGAAGTTTATGGTTCTGATGATGCTGAAGCAAAGTTTGTCAATGACTTTATCGCAGCCTGGACCAAAGTGATGAATGCAGATCGGTTCGATTTGAATTAATATTGATTAGTTTTAAAAAAGGGTTCTAAAACTTAGAACCCTTTTTTTATGTCTGAGAATTTAAAATTCAATGTTTGACAGCAGAGATTACCCCAAACCTTTAGACGAATCTATTTTTGAATCCTGGCTGGAAGAGGGTAGGGCAAGCAAGATTTCATATGCTTTTCTTCTGGTGATTTGGGACGAAGGGGAGCAGGAGTACGAACCTAAGTTTGCCGAGTTCCGTGAAGAGATTCAGAATTATGAAAAACTAGGTGAATCATACGGCAGGCAGTCTCTGGTTGCAGCTTATGATTTATACTCAGAAGGGAAGGTTGCATAAAAAAAGTCGAGCATGAGGCTCGACTCTTTTTGGTTATTGAAGTTTAGAATTAATAGGAGGAGGTCCATCCGGTACAAAACCCTTATAGACATAATCTCCTTTTTTCTCTTTGAACTCTTCTTTCACTGAGGCTACTAATTCAGGATTAGTAAATAGGTCTACCATTGTCATGGATAGGGCTTTGGCCGCATAAGCCATCCCTTTATGACCTATGGACATTCCACCTGCAGCAACCACTGCCCATGAGTGCCAGGGAGTTCCGTTTGGTGCAGTGGTAGCTCGGAGTCTAATGGTAGGCACCACCCAACTCACATCACCCACATCAGTACTTCCGCCCATGCTATGTTCAAGGGTTTCTTCCATAGGTTCAATTTTGGATACCAAACCAATTTGTGGTTTTCCTGTAGCTTCCTGGATTTTCCTTGCAAAATCTTGTTCTTCCTCAGTGTAAGAAATAGAACCTAGGGTTTCCAAGTTTTTTTGCATGGCAGCAGAACCAGTTCTGTTTACCAGAATCTCGTGTACTCCTGAAATCAAGTTGATGTTATAATCGACATTGGCCATAATAGCTGCTCCTTCCACCATTTCCTGTAGTCGATCGTAAACAGGAATTAACCCTTCTCTGCTGCTATCTCTCACCCTTACCCAAATTCTGGAGTAGTCGGGTACTACATTCACTACCTCACCAGCCGTTTGGATATGATAGTGAATCCGAACCGTAGGTTTTACATGTTCTCGGTAATAATTAATTCCCGTGGTGTAAAGCTCCAAGGCGTCTCCAGCACTTCTACCATTCCAGGGATCCGAAGCAGCATGAGCAGCTTGTCCGGTGAATTCAACTTGGAAATCGATCAAGGCCAATCCCTTTTGGACGGCTGTCTTGGTTTCTGCACTTGGGTGCCAATCCATTACTACATCGACATCATCAAACAATCCCTCTCTTACCATCCATAGCTTTCCAAAAAACTTTTCTTCTGCGGGTGTTCCATAAAAGCGAATAGTCCCTTCTAGTTCTCCGTTTTCAATTTGCTCTTTAATAGCCGCTGCTGCACCTAAAGAGGCTACTCCGAAAAGATTATGACCGCAGCCATGACCTGGAGCTCCTTCATTCAGTGGGCTTTTATAAGGAACTTTATTCTGGGAAAGACCTGGTAGAGCATCAAACTCTCCTAGAATCCCAATCACCGGGCTACCGCTTCCGTATTCTGCGACAAAGGCCGTAGGAATTTCAGCTACGCCTCGGGTCACTTTGAAGCCCATCTGCTCAGCATAGTCCGCGAGTGCTGTAGAAGACTCAGTCTCTTGAAAGGCGATTTCCTCAAATGCCCAAATTCTATCAGACAGGTCTGTAAGCTGATTGTAGTGCCGGTCAACATTTGTGCGTACAGCATCTTTAATATCATCCTGTGCTTTTGTCCCAAAGGTAATAGCTAGGACGAGTGCAGAGGACAGAAGAATTTTCTTAATCATAATGGTTTGGTGGTTGATAATTTGAAAACAATATAGCCTATTAATGGAAAAGATTCGGATCTGAAAAAACCTGGAGTCTGTCAGGAAATTGATTAGCCTAATTCCATTTTACAGATTTTAGATTTCCCTCTCGAGCGGGCGAGTCAGACAGGTTGGCCCTCCACATCCTTTTTGGCTTATTTCCTCTCCACGATACTCGATCACCTCACAGCCTGCCTCCTGTAGCCTTTTGACACTTTCCGGATTTCCTTCTACGATAAGACATTTTCTAGGTGCCAAAGCCAATACATTACATCCCATAGATTCGAATTCTTCATCTGGACATTCCACTAAATCAATCCCACGTCTCACTAACTCCTCTCTAAAATAAATAGGCATTAGTGGAGAATACACCATGGCTAAGTTCCTATCCAACGGACTGATTATTGACATCAGGTGAAATACATCTTCTGGTCCCTTGTAATGCGGTAATTCTACAACAAGTACTTCAATTCCCTTTGGTTCAAGAAATGCTTTGATTTGGTTGATTCCTTCATAGTTTGTTCGATAGGTGTGCCCTATGGCCAGGGTTTTCTCATTTAGCCAACACATGTCTCCGCCTTCACAAGTACCAGGGCTTTCAACCCATCCTAGAATATCCAAATTATTTTCTCTGGCATACTTCTCAATTGCCTTCGGCTCTGATCTTCTGGCTTCCTTACCCATATTGAATAAAATCAGACCGTAATCTGTAGCCAGAGAAGTATCCCGACAGTAAATCGAATCCATGGAGGATTGGCTTTGCGGTAGCAATAGAGTGTTTGAATCGGAGAAATGAGATTTAAAGTTTTCATACTCCTCAACAGACTTTTCGAAGTTTACAGGGTTTAAATAATTGAGCTTTTCCCATTCCTGATTGATTTTATTTTCTGACCCGAAAGCCTCCTTAGCTGACTTCAGGAGAACTCTCTTAATTTTTCCATAATCGGAATGACAAGTGATCATGAGTTTTTCTTTTTGTTATAAAAATAGATGGGTGTTCCAGCCAAAAGAAAGACGATTGCCCAGCCCAGAATTTCTAAACTAGCGCCCACGAATAGCCAAAGACAAAAGCCTGCTCCAATGAGGCAGGTGATGATATTTCGAGGATTGAGCTCAAAACCCAATTTTCCCTTCAGGCTAAAATAGCCAAATACCAGGGCCGAGGATAGGTAAAAGACCACAGAGGTTAGAGTGGTTAGCTCAGTCATAAATGCATACAGACTGGAAAGACCTCTGGAGGAATTCAGCAATAAAAGCACAGTGATGATCAGACTAGAAATAAGTATGGATCGACTGGGTGAACCGTTTAGGTTCATGTGAGCAAAATACTTTGATACAAGGCCGTCCTTAGCCATGGATCTAAATATCTGACCCTGCATAAGTATCCAACAGTTCAAGGCTCCAAAAGTGGAAATACAAGCCCCAATAGCTACCCAATACCCGGCACCATTACCGAAAATCTTCTCTGCCGCATCACTTAGCGGAGCGGTACTTTGCGCAGCTTCTGCTGGTGAAAGAACTCCAAAGATGGAAACTGTACTTAGGATATAAATGAAGATGACCAGGAAAACACCGATCATCGTACCACGCACAATATTTTTCTCAGGGTCCTTAATATTATCTGCGGGGATGGATGCAGCTTCTATTCCTAGAAAGGCATAAAAGCAAAGTAAAGTAGAGGAGGAGATGGCGGAGAAATCTGATTCGCTGGAAATGTTCAAAGGCTCAAAATTGGAAACATCAAAAATGAATAAACCACCAAATGCTACCAGGATGATTGGAATAACTTTCAGAATAGTGGTAAGAACCTGAAGATTTCCTCCCTGTCTCACAGACGAGCTGTTTACATAAGTCAACAGCCAAATAATGAATAGGGCTACTGCAGGTGCGAAGAGAATGGATTTTGAAACCTCTGGAAAGAATACCCCTAAGTATCCAGCAAAGGTTAAAGCTATGGCTGTGTTGGAAGTCAATAAGGAAAGCCAATAACCCCAGGCCACCACAAATGCCGGGAACTCTCCAAAGGCATTCTTGGTGTAGGCATAGGAACCTCCATTTTCTGGGATGACCTTGCTTAATTTTCCAAAGATATTAGCTAGGGTAAGTCCGCCAATAGCTGCGAAAATCCAACCAAAAAGGCTAATCGGTCCGGACTGAGCCAGAAGGGATGGTAGAATGAAAATTCCTGCTCCAATCATTCCTCCAGCCACGAGTGCGATAACTGTGATCAGTCCAAGCTGTCTGGAGGAAGAGTTTTTCAAAAGAAAAAATGAATTGGGGTGAAATAATTACTTTAGGTCAGAGAAAGATAAGAGAATTCAATGAAGAAATATCAAATCAATGAGGACATCACGGAGGCGGAAACTTTGCCTTCTGAATTTTATAGATCCCAGGAGGTTTATGATGCATTGATCGAAAAGGTCTTCGCAAGGTCCTGGCAATGGATAGGTGATTCGACTTCATTGGATTTGGACCGAAGTATGAGGCCGTTTTATTTTCTAGAATTTGGATTAGAGGAACCCATGCTCCTTACCAGATCCGGGGACGAGATTAATTGTCTTTCGAATGTTTGTACACATAGAGGAAATATCCTCTGTCATCACACGACTAAGGCTAGAAATATTACCTGTGCATATCATGGGAGGAGATTTGGACTGGATGGTGAATTTCTACATATGCCCGAATTCCAAGAGGCAGAAGACTTCCCCAGACCCGAGGATCATTTACACCGATTTCCTCTTAAGCAATGGGGAAATTGGTTGTTCACATCACTGGAAGATTCTTTTGAATTTGATGAAGTTCTTGAAGCGATGAATCGCAAAGTTGGGTTTTTACCTCTTGGGGATATGAAAGAGGATAAAAGCCGGAACAAGGACTACCTCATTAATACACATTGGGCTTTGTATTGCGATAATTACCTGGAGGGTTTTCATATTCCTTTTGTTCATGATGGCCTTAATGAAGTCCTGGATTATGGAAAGTATAAAACTGAGCTTTTTGCAAATGGAAATGTACAGATAGGTTACTCCAAAGGAGGGGAGCATACCTTCGATCTACCGGAAAGCCATGAGGATTTTGGTGAAGAAGTTTCGGCTTATTACTTCTGGGTTTTTCCTAATATGATGTTCAATTTTTATCCCTGGGGCTGCTCGATCAATGTGGTCAAGCCTATTGCTCTAAATCGTACCAAGGTTAGCTTTATTACTTATGTTTTGGATGAATCAAAGCTGGATACAGGAGCTGGTGCTGCGATCGATAGAGTAGAGCGGGAAGACGAATTTGTGGTGGAAGGAGTTTTTAAGGGCATGTCCTCACGGGTGTATAAAACAGGTCGATTCTCTCCAAAAATGGAAAAAGGAGTACATCAATTTCAGGGCTTGTTAGCAGAATGGCTGGCTAGGAAGTAAGGCGCAGTTTTCGGTTGTGGGTTTGTTGTTGGCCAGGATAATCGAACCAAGTGCCAAACCTGAAATGAGCTATAATTCTCAATAGATTAAAGTCAATGTTGCATCGTGAAAACATTAGAAACTGTATCGTTTTCAAATTGTAACACGAGAGAGGAAGGATCCATGGTAATAAACCATGGTAGCCAACCAATGTAGTAAGGGCAAATGGATGAATCTTGATGGAAATCACAAGGGCCGAGTAATTGCTCCACTTCTGATCTGCTTTTACCAATTAGGGCATCATCATAATTGAGATCATCTATCATTTCAAATCTCTTGTCAGGATCACTGTCCCACGATGTTTTATCAAAATCTCTCCTTGGATGATCCGTGATTAAGGCCAAACTGAAAAGTGCCAAACCGATTAAGATTACAGGGATCATCAGCACTGTTCCTATCCAAGGTAGATGGTCTCTTAGGAGCGGTCTGTTTTGAAATACTCTTGAACAAAACCATCTAAAAAAGTAGAACGTAGGCACTCCAATTAGGCCTAATAGGGTTACTAAAAAAATTGAAGATTCATCCATTAAAGAGTTCTATTTTCAAAATTAACGAATTGTTTGGGAGGAGGTTGGTTTTTGTCAATTAGGGTCAGTAGAAAAGATTACTGAATTCGCTTTGCTTATTAGGAATGACGTAGCAATCTCATTAGGAATGCAAAGACTCGGATCGGAATCTTTTATTATGAGACCCACCCCTTAATCCCCTCCTCGGAGGGGAATGATACGTTTCCAGAATAGTCAAGTTCTATTGAATTTCAGGGGTGGGTAAATAAGATTAGAAGATTGACTAATAGAGATTCCTGAACTCACTTGGCTCATCAGGAATGACGTTAATTCTCTAACCTCGCATTCTCTCCGTTTCTTTATTATAAGCCCACACGACAACCTGATCCCTCACTAAAATGATACTCAATCATTTTTTAACGTTCGGTTCCCATTCATAAACTTTTCTTTTTCTGAGAGGTATTCTTCTCCTAACTTCCCAACCAAATTTTACACCCAATGAGATTACGCCATCTACTTACACCCGCACTGTTTTTTCTTTTTATCGCAATCAGCTTTGCCCAGCAGGCTCCACCACAAGTGGATACCAGAATCTATGAAATCATAGAAAACACCTCTGCTGAGAGAATAGAGTCTGATATTCGAAGATTAGCTGGATATGGAACCCGGAATACATTTTCGGATACGTTGTCAGATACCCGAGGCATAGGGGCTGCCAGGAGATGGATTAAGGCGGAATTTGAAAAGATTTCAGCTGATTGTGGCGGTTGCCTTGAGGTATTCTACCAAAAGGATTTTGTGACGGCAGAAGGTAATGCCAGAGTTCCGAAAGATGCCTACGTAGTGAATGTGGTTGCAATTTTACGAGGAACTGACTATCCAAATTCTCATGTGATTATGTCTGGTGATATTGATTCCAGAGCTTCTGATACCATGAATTACACCATAGATGCTCCAGGAGCGAATGACAATGCATCGGGAATGGCAGGGACTATTGAAGCGGCCAGAGTCTTATCAAAGTACAAATTCAAGCACAGCATTGTATTCGCAGGATTATCTGGTGAAGAACAAGGTTTATTCGGTGGTAAAGGCCTCGCTCAATACTCCAGAAGGCAGGATTGGGAAATAGTCGGAATCCTAAACAACGACATGATCGGAAATATCGAAGGGGTAGATGGGGTAATCGATAATCGAACATTTCGCATATTCTCTGAGCCTATTCCAGCCAATGAAACAGACCGGGAAAGACGGGCTAGAAGATTTACCGGCGGAGAGGTGGATGGAATTTCCAGGCAGCTTGCGAGATACATTCATAAGCAAGTGAAAACATATATGCCTGAGATGAACCCCATGATGATTTATCGCCTGGATCGCTTTGGCCGGGGAGGCCATCATAGACCTTTTAATGATCTTGGCTTTGCCGGTGTTAGGATCATGGAAGCTCATGAATATTACAATCGCCAGCATCAGGATATCCGGGTGGAAAATGGGATAGAATATGGTGATGTAATCGAAGGAGTGAATTTTCCTTATGCAGCAAAGTTGACTTCAGTCAATGCCATTTCACTTGCGGGGCTAGCCTGGGCACCACCAAAACCTACAAATGTGAGGATAGGAGGGGCTGTTCGCCCGTCTACCACACTAGCCTGGGATGCTACGGATGATCCAAATATTGCTGGATACAAAATCTATTTTCGTCTTACCACCTCACCTACGTGGGATAGCTTCGTATATGTCTCCGGAGTAAATGAGCATACATTAGAAGGAATAGTGATAGACAATTACTACTTCGGAGTAGCGGTAGTGGGAAAAGATGGAAATGAATCTCCTGTGGTATTTCCTTATCAGAGAATGAGAAGGTGACGTAAGGATAACTTTCTATTCATAAGTTCTTACCAATTCCCCTCCCTTAAAGGAAAAGTGGCGGGTAGAATTTTACGCCTAATTCAAATTAGCTAACCAGTGACTCAAAGTTTCCAGATAACCATCGCATCGGATGTGTTCCAAGTTGTTATCCTCAAACTCATAAAATCCACCAGTTTTCGCTTTAAAAATATTGTGATTACAGTCCGGATAAGTGGCAACGGTAAGCTTAGAGTTATCTCCTATAGTTGTTTCATATAGAGCCTTGGTTTTCTTCCAATCCACATTCATATCCAATTCACCGAAAACAGCTAGAACCGGGCAATCAACCTTGGAAAGAATCTTTTCAAAGCCAGGAACATATATCTCAAGCCCGGTTTTTTCATCCAACTCTTTCTTCATAAACTCCTTCTGATAAGAGTAATACCCCTCTTCTGTGATTTTGGAGCCGCCATTAAATCGATTTAAAAATGGGTTCTTTCGTATTTGCTGGGTCGCGTTTAGATATTCTTCATAAGTAGCCCCTGAATGAGTAAGCCGGACTCCTTCTCTTAGTTCATTAACCACATAGACAATCGAATCCTGTGGCCACCCTTGGATTCTAAGGTTTTGCCCCAAAAGGTAATTGAAATTCTCTTTGTCGTCTACTCCACTGACCGAAATCCAGAAAGCAATGTCTTGATATTTATTGATGACTATTGGGTTAATCCATCCTGCTCGGCTGATTCCCCAAAGACCTATTTTTTTTGAACCTGGAATTTCTGCTTTCTGTAAAGCTTTGATAGCAGAGATTACTTCATCGGCACTATTGTCAACAGGTTGATTGTAATCAAAAGTCCCTTCACTTTTCCCGCACCCCATTTTATCATACATGTAGGTAGCATAACCGGCTTCAGTAAGAGTTTGGCGAACATCACCATGAAGATTTGTAGCCACTGAATTTGGGCAGCCGGCACCATGAACTATCATTACCAAGCCTTTTGGATTGCCATTATCCGGAAGGTTTAGGATGCCATTGAGCGTATAACCTTCAAATTCAAAGTCAAATGATTTTCCATTTTGCTGTGCAATTGAGTACTGAAAAAATGATAAAAGGAAGAAAATAAAGAAGAGTATCCTCATTACATAAATTGCTGATATTGATCTATTTATATTAATTGGTATAAAGCTACTTACGGAAAACGTAGATGTCGGTAAAATTCTTTTAATAACGGCCAAAAATCTGGCCTTGAAGTCTTTTCGAGCCCTCCAAGGTCCCATACCAAATACTACCATCGGAAGATTCTTCTATTCCGAAAACCATTCCTTCTCCAGAAATAATAACCTCAAATTCGGGTTTTACACTAGCCAACTGCATTTGAGGTATTTTGGAAAGTCCCCAGCCATTACCATTTCTTAAGTCCGAACTGGTCCAGATATTTCCTGCTTTGTCTTCAAAGATGTACCCAATGAAATTGTCAGAGATTTTGGTGAAGGCATCATCCTTAAATCTCCATAATCCATGGTGTCCTCCTAGCCAAATATCTCCTAGGCTGTCTTCCAGAATCCATCTGTTGTTAGCAAATGGCCCATCCTCATGTTCTAATTTTTTGAATTCATCCCCATCAAAAGTGAAGGTACCTCCACGGGTAGCAATCCAAAAAAGGCCATCCCGATCTTCAATAATGGAATTTACCTCATTAATAGATTGGTTGTCTGGTTTGGGAGGAGCCTGCATAATGGTGGGCCTAAGCGAACTGACGTCTACTATTGTTCCTGCTTCCAGCTTGTAGTTTTGGAAGCATTGACCATCATATCTACTGAAACCACCATTGGCTCCGAACCAAATCTTGCCTTCAGAGTCCTGAAAAATGAATGTTATTTCATCTCCGTAAAGTCCATCCTTTGAAGTGATATGCTGAAAGTCTTTGCCATCAAACTTGTAAACTCCATCTCCAATTGAGCCGAACCAAAGGTTTCCCTCAACATCTTCAAGTAATGAAAAGAATCTGGCTGTGCTCACTTCGTCAGGCATTCGGGAATAATTTTCACCATCATATCTGTAGATTCCATCGAATGTGGTGAACCAAATGTTGCCACTTTTGGCTTCGTGGATCATTCTGGTGATAGCGGCAGGTGCACCTGCCGAATCCAAAGCATAAATCACTAGATTTGGCTCTTCGTGAATGGATTGGTTTTCGGCTTTATCAGGGCTTTGACACGAAACTGCTAAAAGAAAGAGTCCAACCAAAGTAAGGATCCTATGCATTACCTCTTGGTTATGAAGGTGCCCAAAACACTAAAACCATTTACATTTCCGTCTTCATTTATCACAAAGCGCAGAGGATAGCGATCTCCTTCAGGACCTATAAATCCGGCACGGATCTCATCACAAAAAGTCAATTCCATAGGTTCGGGAAAAATTGGAGCTTCGATGAAAAGTTGATCATTTTCTTCATAGATCTTAATCTCCATTTCGTCGCCAGGACCTGAATTATCCACATAGTCTCCTAGAAATGGTCCGTAGTCAACGGCTTTGTTCGGATTCTGCGCTCTATCTAAACTCTCCAGAAGCTTCATTATCAAATTTCCATAGTCTGAAATTGAAGTAGACCGCTCATAAATGTCATTGGTTTTATGAGCTATGACCATGTTCAATTTAGGCAGAACAGTGATGTATTGCCCATAAGCCCCTGCGGCTGTATAAGCTCCTTCTAGGTTGCGGTGCTTTGATTCCTCAAGAATCCACCACATATACGAATAGCCTGTTAGCATGTCTCCATAATCAGTGGGTTCACTCACTTTGGTCGTAGACTTTTTAATCCAATCCTCGGGAATGATTTGCTTGTCTTCCCATTTTCCATTTTTTAGCATCAGATATCCCACTCTTGCCATATCTCGGGTCGAGAGGTAAAAGTGATATGCAGGGAAATTGGTCACCTCTGGATTAGCATATTTTCTTTGATTCCCATAGCCAAAATCCTCCATTCCGATGGGCAAAGCTATTTCCTCTTCGAAAACCTTGAATAGTGATTTTCCTACCAACTTTTCAAAAATTCCACCTGCTGCATTGAAGTCCCAGTTATTGTAATAAAAGTATTCTCCGGGTTTGTACTCACCTCGGGAAGGAGGGTTAGGGCCAGAACCTGCATTCGCGGCTGGAAGATATATTCCAGATCTGGCATTAATGATCTGATCTATCGTAGCCTCTTTTTCAGTATCTGTTAAGGGAGTCACTTCATCTATTCCTAATTCCTCTAAACTGCTTTCCAGATTGATCAATCCTTTATCTTCATAAATGCCATATAGAATGCTAAGCAAACTTTTTCTGGCGGATGCCAAATAGCTTAGCTCCACCAAATCACCGAAATCGAACACGATTTTTCCATCCTGAATAATCATCATACCTGTGGTATTCAGACTATCTCGTACATAGCTTTCCAAAGGCTGGAAAGGATCACAAGGTGTGACTACCTCCACGTATTCCCAGGATTCGCCTGGATAGGTGGTTTTTTCCTGAGCAAAGACTGAGAGGGAAATGAAAAGGGAAAAAGAGATGAGGACAGATTTTTTCATAGTGTTTTATCAGAAAAAGTAACAGAACTAATCAGGGCACCTGACAAAAGTTACGAATTAATCTAATTCGTTATTTCCCGTTCCCATCAAATCATTCCATCGTCATAGGCTATCCTATCTTTACCGGATTAATTGCTGAATTCTGGAATGGTAACTTTCTTGATGAAAATCAGACCATCGTAAAAGTCGGTGTAAATCTTGTTTACCATGACTTTATGGAGGGGTTTTGGCTGATATCCACCAGCAGCGACCAGAATGTTTCTGTTTTTCGTACTGAAAAAGCCAGTTGGATCATTATTTAGCGCATGATCCATATCTAGGAAAAAGACTTCCTTGTCTGCCTCAAAAAGAGTTTCTGCGTAAGTCTTTTTTATGGGTTCTTCCACATAATAGTTTTTCCAGGATCCGGTCCCTTTCTTTTCTTGCACATATCCTCTAAGTTCACCACCTCCGAAATCAAAACCCACGGAGTAATAATCATCCTTATAGAAATCCTTCAGCCGGCTTCCAAGGTTAATGATCCCACTTCCTACATAATACATTTCTGCTTTGTTGATGTGCTCATTATGCGCCCAGATAAAAGCTTTGCCATTGTCTGAATGATTTTGGGCTATCCATTTTACATTTTCGAACATGCTGGAATCTCTGAGCTCAGTTTCTGTGTCCTGGACATATTTGGTGTATTGAATCAGATAGTTTAAGCTGCGCAAAGCTGATTTCGTTTCCATCACAGCTTCAGGATTTGAATCTCCATAGGACTTTATGGACTGCTGGATTTTTCGCAATTGTGGTTCTTTCGAATCTGCCCATCCCGACGATTGGCTGGGGTCTATCATTTTCTCTGCGCATTGGTCCGCAGCATTGAGCAAATCTTCATTAACATCCAGTCCATTCTCGCTCACAAAGCTTCGGATCTTTTCATTCAGCCTCTTCCCATATTGCATATCCATTCCGTAAAACCGTATCTGATCTTTAGATGATTTGTCGCTATTGTATTCTCGCATCCAGGCTAAGAGATTGACGATTTCCTTTGAATACCAGAAACCGATTAAAAAATTGTTCGCTATGGTCTTAATATCACCCTCGCCACCAGAAATCCATTCATTGATACCTTCTTCGGCTTGATAGGCATCTTCCATAATGAAGGTTTTCACGCCTTGATTCTTCACCAAATACTTGAAGTACTTTGCCTTGAGATCAAAAAATTCTTTGCTGTTATGTGTGGCTTCGCCAAAGCCAAACAGCTTTGCTTTTTGGAATTTTTCTGGAGCTGATTTGCCAAACTCTACTAATTCAGAGTCTGGATCCGTATCCTCAATTTCAATGGCATTTTCATTAATCCAATTCAGAGTTTCTTCATCGGATGTACTCAGCTGAAAAGAGAAGAGAAAAGCGAGCGTTAAAAGTAAAAATCGCATGTAAGGGTAGAAATAGTTGGTTAGTCTTCATTCCGAAGGAAATGAATGAAATTCTATTACCAAATACTCCTTAACATGATTTAAATCCATAAGCCCGGAATTAACAGGGCTTATGAATTAATGAATGCAAAAACATGAGATTATTCTGCTTTGGGAGTCTTATATTTTTTATAGATCCACCATCCCGCATAAATCAGAAGAAATTGCACTAAAAGTCGGATAACAGGCGCAGGCATCGGCCCGATGGCTGGAGTTTCCTTGAAAAGATCCCAGACATGGATTGGTAAAAAAGCGATCATCAAGGCCATAAATAGGATTCCGCCAAGTGATCGATACTTTGGAACGATCAAAGAAATTCCGATAACTACTTCGGCAATTGCTGCCAGAATATTGGCTAAGAATGACGGGATGAATTCCGGAATCATCGCGTCATAGGCTTCAGGGCTCACCAGATGGGCAATTCCGCCTAAAATGAGTAGAACTCCTAATATGATGGGTAGTGCTTTTTTCATGAAATAGAGATTTGAAGGAGTAAGAAGATCAATTAAACAAACAAATTACTACCGCTTCTATAAAAAGAAACTTGCAAGCTGCATCACCTCTTCCCAGAAATAGGAAAACTCTTCTGTCCTGGTGTTAATCGAAGCATTGATTACAAGCTCTTCATCTGGGAATAAAACGAGCAGATTCATAGAGCCTTTACTTACACCTCCATGATGAACGATCCACACAGTTTCATCAAATTTCTCATTTTCATATTCCTTGTAGGATCGCCAACCTAAGGCGTATAACTGCTCATTCACCTCCCCATTATTGAGAGTCTGAGGTTCAAAGAAGATGGCTTTTGTTTCTTCTCTCAAAAAGGATGAATCCGATACGATGGCATTTCCCATACGAACCAAATCAGTGGGTGTGGACATGATCCCTCCACCTGCTCCTTTGTAACTGAGATCAATGTCATGTGGAAAAATACCCCATGTCTTCCAGGGTCTGTATTTACCATTTTTGGTCTCATAAAACTTGATGGCTTCCGCTTGTTTGGGATCGGAATGATCACCAAAGGAATTGCTCATATTCAATGGAGCAAATACCTCTTCGTCGAGAAGTGAGAGAAAATCCTGATTTGCGATGTCTTCCAGATGAGCACTAAGAAGAATCATATCAAGAGAGGAATACTCAAAATCGGTCCCGGGTTCGAAGAGCAAATCTGCATCATTAAAAATACTCAGTGCTTCGGTAACTGTTGGATAGTATTCACAATTGCAGGAAACACTGTAAAGGCCGTGAGGTTTCAGATCCCCATAGTGGGGAAAACCAGCAGTGTGACTCATCAATTGACGCGGAGTAAAAGGCCAGTTCTTAGCTGGATAGTTTTCTATCTGGTCAGTGATTTCTAAATCCAAATCAAATATTCCTTTTTCGTAAAGTTTTGCTGCTAGGGTAGAGGTGACAGATTTCGATGTGCTGCCTATTCTATAAATGCTTTCCGTTGTGACAGGAATTTCATTTTCCACATTGTGAAAACCTATGGCCTCGGACCATATGATTTTCCCTTTGGATCCAACAGCGACTGAAAAGGAGGGAACTTCAAGTTTATTCGGAATGGTCTTAAGATGCTCTCTCGCTTTCTGTATTTGATCAGCATAGTTCTGATCGAAGACTCCTTCATTTATATTCTCTGATAAAGTTTCCGGCAGGTTTGAATACGAAAAAAAGTCATAGGTCCACCAGACTAATGATATCCCCACAACTAAAACAAGGATACTTACTACAATTCTTTTCATTTTCAGTGATGGGTAATGGCTAGAGTTTGCAATTTGATGCTAGAAAAGCGAAATAAAAATAATTCTAGCTATTCAGAAATTACATTTAAATGAAATCCTTTCAACGAATTAATGGTTGAGTCATTAGATTACTGAGCTCATTTAAATTAAGGTCTCAGATTAAATAAAGGTTAGGATATCTTGTAAATATTCCTTCACCCCTATACTTTTGCTAAACATGCAATCAGATTGCAAAAACGATTAATGCCATGGCTGTCGACGCTAAATCAATTTTAAAGTCTAAAAATCTTAGAATCACGAACTGTCGTTTGGAAGTGGTTCAGCATTTCATTGATAACCAGAGCGGAGCATTTTGCCAGAGGGAGCTGGAAACTTTAAGTGAAGCGTATGATCGCGTAACCATTTATCGAACTTTAATCAGCTTACTGAATGCGGGTATAGTCCATAAAATCCCTAATGAAACAGGTGTAGCCAACTATGCTTTGAGTCATGTGTACGAAGATTCAGAAAAACATTTTGATCAACATATACATTTCAAGTGTGAACAATGCGGGAAGATCGAATGTCTTGAAGATCACAAAGTTCCTGAGGTTGCCATTCCAACGGGCTACAAATTGAGCAAGGTGAACCTCATCGTAGATGGAGTATGCTTGCAGTGTGGCAAGTAATAATGAAATTCAAAGTCCTCCTTTTAATAGTTTACCTTTCTTTTATAGCCTTGCAGGCTATAGCTATATCAGATTGTGATAGGATAATATCAGGTAGAATTCTAGATCAATCTACAGGAGAGCCATTACCCTTTGCTGTAATTAAAGTCATCTCTTCAGATAATGCTACCATAAGTGACGAAGAGGGATTCTTCAAATTAGAAAACATTTGTGAGGATGAAGTTGATTTTGAAGTGATTTTTATTGGGTATAAATCCGTAATTCATCATCATGATTTCATGAACAGGGAGCATATAGCCAATGGACATATTGTGTACATGGGTCAGGATGAAAGTTTACTTGAAGGGGTGGTTGTCGAAGGAAATGAGATTGTGGGTGGTTTAGAATCTCTGTCTGTGCAACAATTAGGACGTTCAGCTCTGTCCTCGAAAACTAATCAATCCTTGGCTGCCGCAATTGGCGAAATTCAAGGGGTAACCTTCACTTCATTGGGCTCCAATGTTCAACTTCCGGTCATTCATGGATTGTACGGTAATCGTATTTTGATCATCAATAATAATGTCAAACATGGATTCCAGAATTGGGGAGATAAGCACACGGCTGAAATTGACATAACTAGTGCGGATAACATTTCAGTTCTGAAGGGTGCCTCAGGAGTTCGCTACGGGTCTGAAGCGTTAGGTGGTGTAGTGGTATTAGAAGGAAATCCACTAAGCTTATCTCAAGAGGCCTATGGCGGAGTTTCTGCAGGATACCAAACGAATGGACGAGGATATAACGCAAATGCATTTTATGGAGAAGGGAAGGAAAGGTTCAGCTATCATGTAGGTGGTAGTTTTCGAAGGGTAGGTGATAGGAGTGCGCCAGACTACCTTCTATACAATACGGGAATGGGAGAATACTCGGTAAATGCAGGGTTCAGGTATCATCTTCCTCAATGGGATTTTAAAGCATATTATAGTTTCGTGGATCAGGAGTTAGGTATTCTGCGCCCATCTGTTGCAAGAACTATTGAAAAATTCGCTGAGATCGTAGAGGCTGATGAACCTATTTTGATGCGAGATTTCACATATAGTATTGATGAGCCGCGTCAGGACTTAGCTCATCATTTAGCTACTTCTGAAGTGGATTGGTACTCCTCAATAGGCAAGCTTTCTTTACTAGCCAGTTATCAGGTAAATCATCGTAAAGAATTCGATGTGCGTAGAAACGCTGAGCTCCCAGTAATTGATCTCACCTTGACCACTACCGATAACCGTCTGGAATGGTATCATCCCGAGTTTGGAGGAATGGAAGGTACCGTGGGATTACAATTCTTTTCACAAAACAATGATAACAATCCCGGAACTGGTTCAACCCCCTTTATTCCGAACTATAATAATTATAGAACCAGCCTCTTTGCAGTAGAGAGTTTGAAAAAGGGTGAAAATACCTATGAATTGGGATTACGACTGGATCATGAGTTTATTTCAGTAAGAGGAAGGGAAACTAACCAGGACATTTTTCGGAACGAGTTCTCTTATACCAATCTAACAGCCACTTTTGGAATGGTCCGTGAGATAAGCTCAGAGTGGAACTTTAGAAGTAATGTAGGTACAGCTTGGAGAGCTCCAAATATGGCAGAGCTATACAGCTTTGGACAGGATGGTTTTAGAATAGTGTATGGTTTATGGCGATACGAGGCTGATGAAGACGGTCAATTGAGTACCGATCGGGTTCTTACCGGACAGGATAGGGAGGTAAATGCAGAAAAAGGAATTAAATGGATCAATGAGTTCAGATATCAGAAGGACCGACATGATTTAGCTCTAACAGGTTATGTCAATTATATAGATAATTTCATTTTTCTTCGACCTGGTGGCTTAGGCTCTTTTCTTTGGGGCCCAGGTCCAATTTATATTTACGATCAGGCTGACGCGCTATTCATAGGAGCTGATGTCACTTACAGACATCGATTCACTGAGAATCTCAAAGGCACCTTAGGTGCTAGTTACCTATGGTCAAGAAACGTGGAGAGGGACGAACCTTTGATTAATCAGCCTCCGATTAATCTAAATGCTGAAATAGGTTGGGATACCCCTTCCTTCCTGGGTCTGGATCAATCTAAATTAATCTTACAGACCAGCTATACTTTTAGACAATTCCAGGCACCAAGAACCGTTTCACCTGATGATCTCATAAGTGGAGAAGAGGAGTTTACCATAGATTCAGAGATCTTCGATTTTAAAGATGCTCCTGACGGTTACTTCCTTGCTAATATGCTTTGGCAATGGCAAAAGGGAAAACTTGGGGGTCAGCTTGAAGTGAGGAATATACTCAATACTTCCTACCGTGATTATCTCAATCAGATGTGGTTATTTGCCGATGATCTAGGTAGAAACGTACTCATCACATTTAATTATAATTTCTAAATGCAACGTTGATGCATTAGAGTTTATTCGCTATCATTGTAGCTTCTAAACTAATTATTACCATGAAAAACCTTAAAAACTATTTATCCATTGCGCTATTGGTCCTTGGGTCAGGATTTATCTTTACTGCTTGTGATGACGATGCTCCGGAACCGGAGAATACGGTTGAACTCATCACGAACGTTACTTTGATCTTTACCAATACGGCAGATAACTCCACTGTTACTGCTAGAGCTGTTGATCCAGATGGTATTGGTGCACAGCCAATTCAAATTCTTGATGACATTGAATTAGCAGCTAATACTACATATACACTTACCTATGAAATACTAGACGCTCAGGACCCAACTGATCCGGAAGATATAGGTGAAGAGATCGAAGAAGAGGATGATGAGCATCAGCTATTCTATGGCTTTACGGAAGGGGCTTTTGTAAATCCAGTTGGTAACGGCAACATCGACAACGCTGCAGATCCTGTTGATTACAATGATCAGGATGGAAATGGATGTGCTCTAGGATTAGATACCTCTTGGACAACTGGAGATGCGCAAACTGGAACTTTCAGAACCCGACTGCAGCATCAGCCTGACATCAAGACTTGTACTACTGGAGCTAATGACGGTGATACTGATTTTGACTTAACTTTCGTTCTAATTATCAATTAATTTCAATCACCCTTGATTAATTGAGAAGCCCGATGATTAAATCATCGGGCTTTTTTAATGAAGACCCTAAAGCTTTAATCTTTGGCCAGGTAGTAAATGAATTGATTCTTCATTCTAATGTTTCAAGGAATTCTTGAATGTGGCCAACGATTAACTCTGGTGCCATTTCAAATTCATAACCTGAAATACGTGGGATATCTAGATTGACGATTTTTAGTGATGGGAATGACTCCAACCATTTTTTATTATCAAGTATCAAGTTTGGCTTGACGCTTTCCTCGAAATAGCTGTTGACTTCTTTTTGCATCTCCGGGTCAGCTGCTAATTTTTCGAAAAATGCCTTTGGTTCTTCATATTGAATTCGTTCTGGTGCCGAGGAATATAGCATGATCATATTCATGTTTTCAATTCCTCGCATATTCTGATTATTAAGGAAGCCTAAGGCAGGAATATCGGGTAAGGGAGTACCTTTTGTCACGAATTCTGGTTGATAAGCTGAAGATTCAATGATGTCATAAGCATATTCTTCACCTCCTTGAGCCCACAGCATCATCTTATGAGCATCTAATGGGTCTTCTGTAAGAATTTTGTGGAAGTTGAATCCGGGATTTCCAGCCAGGTAGATTTGAGCTATGTTCCTGTCTGAATGATTTTCAGCCAGGTATGTCATCAAGATCCCCGCGTATGAATTTCCTATAAAAATTGCCTTTTCTACTTCCAAATAGTCCATAAGCTTCATTAGGTCTTCGGCATCAGCTTTTTTCCCAGTTTCAGAAGTTGCTGCCTTACTATTTCCATAGCCTCTTCTTGAGTAGCTTATGACTCTGTGAGAATCCGTAAAATTGGTAATGAATTCATTGTACTGATTGATATCTCTGCTATCTCCGTGAATAAATAGCAGAGGAGTTTTTTCTCCACCGGTATCAAAGTATTCAAGAGTGACTCCATCTAAGTCTGCTGATTTGATGTCCTGCGCAATGCCCTGAGTAACCATCAGAACTAAAAGAGAAAAGAGGGATGATAAAAATGAGGCTTTCATAAGAATCTAGTAAAAGTGCCCTTATAAGATAAGTTAATTTGATTTAAAATTAAATGGGTTTGCATCTCTTGGAATATTTAGATTATCGAACTAAATTTGAATAAATAGTTCGATTTTAAAATGACCTAAACATTTGTGATTAAAAATGAAAGGATTAAAAGCGCTTAAATACTCAGTGGGATTTGTTCTTCCTGCACTCACATGGTGGAGTTTTAACTCCTACAGTTGGATTACATTTCTACCCTTTATTTACATCTTTATCATGATTCCCTTGGTGGAGCTACTCATCCCTGCCGATGACAGTAATTTTGAAAAAGGAGAAGAAGCCAGCCGTCTGGATAATGCGCTGTATGATATGCTGATTTACCTGATGGTACCGATCCAGCTATTCACCTTGGGTTATTTTATTTTTTCCATGCAGGAAGTAGGTCTTTCCTTCGTAGATAAAGCAGGAAGAATACTCTCCATGGGACTTTGTTGCGGAATAATTGGAATTAATATTGGCCATGAGCTTGGGCATAGGAAATTAGAGTGGGAGCGATGGCTCGCCAAAATCAATCTGATGACTTCCTTGAATATGCATTTTATGCATGAGCATAATCTGCACCATCATAAAATGGTCAGTACTCCTGAAGACCCTGCTACCGCAAAGTTTGGTGAACCACTTTACTTCTTTTGGTTTCGATCGATTACTGGCGTTTATGCCATGTCCTGGAAATTGGAGCGACAGCGACTTCAGAGAAAAGGAATTTCTTTTTGGTCACTAAATAACCAAATGATTACAGATCATATCATTCAAATTGGACTTATAGCGGCTATTGGTTTTTTCTTTGGGGCAACGATGGTAGGCTACTTTTTGATGGCTGCACTTGTTGGTCATTTGCTTCTGGAGACTGTGAATTACATTGAACATTATGGGCTGATGCGGAATAAGAAAGGAGATAGATATGAGCGAGTGATGCCTCATCATTCCTGGAATTCGGATCATATGGTAGGAAGACTTCATCTTTTCGAATTATCCAGACATTCCGATCATCATTTTATTTCGAGCAGGAAGTACCAGATCCTTCGACATATGGATAAATCGCCTCAGATGCCCACAGGTTATCCTGGTATGATGATTCTTTCTACGGTCCCTCCGCTTTGGTTTGCTGTCATGAATCCGAGAGTGAAAAAAGTTCAGGAGGAATTGCTTCAGGCTTCTTAAGCCAAAGCCATGGGTCGCAAAGCATTAGTTCGAGAGCGAAAAGAGCTCACTGAGAAGGCTAAAATCTGGGTGAGAGAGGTGGTTCCTTTACTTCAGGATCAAGAGTTGGATAAGTTGACTTTGGATGAGCTTGCTTTTCTAATGGGCAAAAGCAAAAGCACTATTTACTCCTATTTCTCCACCAAAGACGAAATCTACCAAACGGCTGTCCAGCTTTACCTAAGTGATATCGCCTTTATTATTTCTCCAGAAGCCATTGAAGGAGAAAATATGGAGCAAGTATTACATGGAATGCTCATGAAAATAGGAGAGGGCTTAGCAGGAATTTCAATTCACTTTCTCGACCAGATTCAAGAATTTTTTCCGGAGATTTGGTCGATCATTGAGGGATTTAACGATAGGGTGTTGGCTAATTTCGAGGCCATTTACAGAAAGGGAATGAACTCAGGTGAATTCAAAGAATTTAATGTGAAGCTGCTCCTTACTTTGGATAGACATTTCGTCATGTCCATCATGACTGATGCTCGGCAGTTTCAAGATCAGAATCTCAGTTTGCCTGACTTGATTAAGGAATATCTGGAATTAAGGATGAGTGCGCTTAGATTTAAAGAGTAAATCTTAAGGATCTCGCTTTGATTGCTCTTTGACCTATTCAGCTCTCGATCAACCTAACTATCGTATCATGGAAGTTAGATTCATTCACTCCAAGAACCTCATCGAGATTGGAAAAAAAGTTTTCACCTTCACTTCCAGAATAAGCCAGAGTCAAGGCATCCTCAAATCCTTTTTCCTCCAAAGCTTCTTCGAATAAGAAAGCACTCATCACGAAGTAGGAAAAATGTCTCTCCACAGATGACTTTCTTCCCTTTTTGAATTCTTCTAAAAAATTAATCTCAGGATTGGAATTCATCTCCTCACGGAATTGCCTTTTTAAAGTCGTCATATCATCATAGCTAAGCGCATAACCTCCATAATAAGCTGACATTCCTTGGACAAAGGGAGAATAGATATCCTCTTTATTATCAAGATTGTAATACAGGAAATCACCTATAAATCCGAAAACATAATTCTCATTATCAGTGCCTGTGATATAGGTCTGACCGCCATTATCTGTAAAGCCAAGGTCATAACACAGGAAATTACATTGCCTTGCACTGTAGAGGAATCCATAAGACTTTAAGAGTTCATCGAGGCTATGGAATGAATAGTAATCCAGATCAGGAATTGGAGTTTTGGTCATTTTGGCCAATTCTTGGGTGAAATCCACAAATTTTCCCGCTGTGTTTTCATTTATTGCTGTACTATAGTGGTAAGTGACATTGTCAAAAGTTTGGCTTTTGAAGTGCTCCGTGTTCTCTGGAAACGGGCAATAGAATCTGTAATGATCTTTGTAGGGAACAGCCTTTAGCTCCGTGATTTGATAGATGAAGGGTTGGCCTTCTCTTTCCCCCGTGAATCCTACAGTTAGTCTATAAGCTCCATCCTCGATGGGGTAAGATTTCATCACCAGTGGCTTGTGAAAAGATTCAGAGTTTTGACCGATGCCTGCCAGCTTGGTAAAGAAGAACTTATATTGATCCCGATGGGCCAAATCTACATAGGTCTCAGTGTAGTGATTTTTCTGAGCTTCTGAAAGAAAACCATTTAGCGCAGTTTGAATTTTCATGGAAGTGATGCTGTCTTTTTCAGCGAGCTCCAGATTTAGATTTCTTTCCACAAACACCTGCGAGGCTAAGCTGCTGTAAAGGGAGATAAAAAAGAGTGAGAGGGTCAATTTTTTAATCATAGTGCTGTTAAGTTAATCTTAGATGGAAAAGAAAGCCTTGCGATACCTTCTGTACCACCTTAGATGAGTTGGTATGCTGTTAGGTTACTAAAGTGTCAAGATTATGCTCAGGGCGCTCTTTTCTAATTTATTATTTGTCCTTGATTCGGACAAAGCTTTAAGGGTTCTTAACAGAATGATTTTGATTAAAATAGGCTCATTAATCTTTGAGCATCTTCTGGAGCATAGCCTCTACATGAATTCTTGTTGTATTAAAAAGGGTCAGTTCTGAGAAATCGGTTTCATCTAAAATCAGAGGGAGTTCTGTTCCACCCAAGACGATTCCTTCCAGTCCATTTCTATTTGATTCTTTATTTACAATTTCAATCAGCCTTTCCTTGGTGTGAGGATTGATTTGATTAAATACTAATTCCCTCATGTACTTTTCGTGAATGAATTCCTGATCGCTGTCTTTAGGAGTAAACATCTCTATGCCGTACTCTTTCGCTTTGGATTGATAAAATCCTTTACTCATGGTGAACTTGGTGCCGAGGAGAAGAACTTTGGTCTGACCAAGTTGTGAAATAGTCTTGCAAGTCTCTTCAACTATGCTGATCAATTGGGTATTTACTTTTTCGGAAAGCCTTTCTAAGACTAAGTGTGGCGTGTTCGATGCCAAAGCGACATAATCGACGCCCGCATTTTCTAAAACGTGGATCCTTTCTGCCAAAAAACCTATCAATTCGTCAAGTTCATTTTTTGCTATAAAATCCAGCATTTGAGTCATATCAATGCTTTGTATTAAAACTTCAGGGTAATGATCCGAACCAGTCTTTTCCCTGTAAAGCTGGATCAACATTCTATAGTATTGGATAGTAGACTCGGGCCCAATTCCTCCTATAATTCCAATTTTCTTCATGAGTGAGTGAGGTGCTTATCGTTTAAGACACTACAACATTTAAGATTCAATCTATGTCTTTAACCTCCCTAAAGCCTAAATATTTGGGGCCAAAATTCTTTCTTCTTTCCCAGATCTTTCCGTCGTAGACTATTATGTAGGCTTTGGCAGAATCAATTTCTGTACTTGTCCACCAATAGATCACCTGACGATTCGGGTTCCATAAAGGTGTTTCTTTATCGGGTCGGGTTTCATATTCAGGATTTCCTTTCGTATCCAACTTTCCCTTTGCATTTTTCCCATGCCTTTGCATTGATTTCACCGCTTCTTCTACTGTTGGTAATCGCCAAATATTCTGTGGATGGTCAGATAGACTCAATCCATCCTCATTCAAGTAAGTACAAATACTATCGGCTTCATGCCAACTCATTCCATCCTCGGGCCAACCAGGACCTTGTGGGGCCCAAACTAATGCGACTCCATTCTGCCTGATTTCTCTTGCCTGGAAGTTTCTGTCATTGACTCGACTACTAACCCGTACTATTGGCTCTATTCCTGCGATAATCAAAGTGAGTCCTGGTAGGATAAGCATCAATCGATACTTCCATTTTTTTGGTGAAAAATCCCCAAACCAGAACAAAGTACCGATTAGGATGAGAGGAACTGATGCTATCGGATTGTTGACAAAAAAAGCTAGAAAAATCCCTGTTCCCAGAAAGAATAAAGCCCCCAGTTTATTTCTGAATATCCCGACAAGTGAAAGAGTAATCGTGATAATTACTGGTGCTAAGTATTGCGCGAACATCATCACCAAGTTCTGACCAAGGGCCTCATGGTACCAACCTTCGTGAAAATTTTCGATGATACCCCAAAAAGCCCAAAAACAAGCAGTTAAAATAGAAATGCTGAAAGCGATCCATCCAATCCAGGTCTTTACATCTTTAGGCGGAATTTTGAGCATTTTAATTTTCTCAAATAGTAAGGCTCAAAATACCACAATTACACTGGTGAGTTGACTTTTGATTCAGTCTTTTTCAGTTTCTGAAAACTCAATTCCATCTAGTTCCAAGACTGCTAGGTTTCTAAAGCCTCTCTAAATTTTGAGAAAGTCTTGCATTTTAACTTTATCCCAGTTCAAAAGTGGTGATCCCAAAGATTTTATTGATGTCTACTTTAGGTGGTTTTCCATGGTACATCCTGGCGCATTCGAAAACGTATTTTGCTTCGAATTTTTTTATCAGTGCAACCGCGGCTGAATTGACGACCGGTATATCCAGATAGACTGGTTCTCCCTGAGCAGAATTAAGGCATGCCTTGTAAAGCTCCTCCGCGACTTTTTCATTTTCGGCGAAAAGTGGACCTATTTTAAATCCTACTCCAGTCTTTCTAAGCACGGCAAACCCTTTTAATCCTGTTTGATCTGAGTACTTAAAAGTCTGATGATTTGGAAGGCTAAGCCAGCTTTCTAGAAACTTTGATCTATCAAAACCAAAACAGGCTAAATCATAGGCATGGATGCTATCTAAGTCTTCCTCAGTGATGACTGAAATAGACTGATGAACTTCAAAAGGCTCACCCAATCGCTCATAGCGTTCATCTCTGAAAACGATATGGAAGCCACCTTTTTCGTAAAATGGCTGCATGGCTACCACACCATCCATTCCAATGGAGCTTTCCGGTTTTAATCTATTCAGCAATAAACCCCTTCTTTCAAACCAAAGCTTTTGACCTATTCCTTGACCACGGAATTCAGGATGAACGATGAAGAGGCCCATAAAACCAAATTCACCTCCATAGGACACAATTGCTCCTCCCGCTATCAATTCATTTTGATGAAAGTAACCTACGAATCCATCTGGATCAGCATTCCAGAAAGCCTCCGCATCATGTAGACCTGGGTTCCAGCCTTCATTTTTGGCCCAGCCGATAAGAATATCCAGTCCGCTTTTGTCAAGCTTTTGTAATACCAGATTTTGAAGTTCTAATTCGGTCATAGATTTTCATCAATTAAATCAGGAGACCCCGTCTCCGGGATCAAGCTGATTTAATTTATTCATTTTTTTAATCAAATCTCCGGTGATGGCGACAACGGTTGGCTTTGGGATATTGTCCTTATCAAAGGGCCATAAGCTTGTTGGATTGGCGAGATCGGTTGTTTGTTCACCTGGATGCTGTACACTTAGGAAAAGCGTTTCTCCGTCAGGAGAGAACCATGGACCGGTCAATTCTGCATCTCTTGGTGCCGTGGCAACCCTGATGACCTTTCCGGCATCTTCTCCATGTCTAGGGATGACAAATAGAGAATTGTTCTTGAAGGGTAAATAAGGTCCATCGGCTCTATTCATAAGGCTACCGGACATATCAGTGGTCATCCAGAGATTTCCGGAAAGATCAAATGCGAGATTGTCAGGACAGGAGAATCCATTCTCTTCTCCACCGGCTAAATAGGTAGATGCTTTGAAATTCATCGAGTCAAAGGCACCGTTGGTTTCTTCGATTTTCAATATGGAGCCGTGGAAATCTCGCTTTGTCACATTATTTGTTAGTGACACAAAAACGTTTCCCGTAATCGGATCGATCTCGATATCCTCTGGTCGGTTCAATTCTGTGGCCCCAAGGAGTTTGGCAGCCTCCCGAGCGCGGATTAGGACTTCAGTCTGGTCTTTGAATTTATTCTTTAAAACAGGCTGACTTTCCCAATCCATGGGGAGCCATTTTCCATTCACCGTGTCTGCAACATAGAGCGTTCCTTCCTTCATGGAATTGGGCTTTGAAGAGACGAATTTGTACAAATGTTCATTGTTCTTGTCATCGCCAGTATAAGCCACTATTCTATCATCATCCATTCGATAGAGGGTGCAGCACTCATGAGCCATTCGACCTAAAGCAATATGCTTTTGTGCCTCGCCAGATTTAGGATCTATTTCCACTACCCAACCATAATGCTCAGGCGGGTTATCGTTAAAATTTTCCCAGCCGTAATATTTGCTTGGCTCCTTAGTAGCTACATTGTTTTCGTCGTAAACCGTCTCTCCGTAAAAGCCATCATAATTCTCCTCGCAGGTAAGGAATGTATTCCAAGGGGTTATCCCTCCAGAACAATTTCCAAGTGTTCCGATAGCGGTTGTTCTTCCTTTGATAGGTTGATCCCAATTCAGCTTAATATCAGTCTTTCCGGTAATTCTGCGGTTATGTGGATCATTGGGAACGATCTCCCATTTACCATTGGTTTGACGCACTCTGACAATGCTTCCACCCACATTATACATTTCCATATCTATCTGATCCTGAGTTCTTTTCTGATTCTCATCTCTAGCATTATATCCCGATACAAAAAGTGGATCTATGTATTCGTGATTTACCCAGAGCAATCCATCTTTCGGATCGTTTTCATCCAAAGGGATAAAGCAAGTAAAGTCACAATTGAAGCCAAATCTATCTTCATCACTGATTTGATCTCCCCATCTGATCAGGGTATGATAATCCATGCCTTTGGCCAAAATCAAATCGTCTTTATCCGAGGGAAGAAGACTTTTGAGTTTAAGCTTTTGCAATTTTTCGAGCTGCCTATCAGATAAAGCTGCCGATTGGGTAGGGGTGGTGGTGCTACCGCATGCTGTGATAAATGGGGGAATAACTGCTGCTCCTAATCCTGCCTTGCCGAGAAAAGTGAGAAACTCTTTTCGGCTATATTTTTTACTTGTACTCATTTTTCAAATTTTACTCAATTTCTATTTCCCTGACTTATTCACCAGCGATTGTGTATTATTTTTTTGCGAAGAATACTTTGTGAGCGAAGCTTATCCAATTCAACCATTTAATTTCTTTGAAAAATAGACTCTTCTATGGCCTTGTGGAAAGTCTTTGATTTCGCCGATTGGGCTGTAGCCATTTTTTAGATAAAAGTCTTCTGCTTGGAAATCAAAAGTATCCAACATGGATATGGTAGCTCCCATTGACTGGGCCATTGCCTCTACTTGCTTTAAAAGTTTAGTGCCTATTCCTTGATTTCGGAATTCTTCTTTTACCCAAAGGGCCTTAATTTCTAAGCCATTCCAATAACCAATTCCACCCAAAATACCTCCAATCACATTACCTTCTTGATCTTTTGCAACGAAGTCCAGCGGGGTCCAAATAGAAGCTAGAGCAGGTACTTTACTCAGGTTGAATTCATTAAGGCCGTCAAGGATTTTTTGGGTATTCTCCTTAGTTGAAGATTCAACTTGAAACTGAAAATTTTCCTCCATCAATCATGGATTTTAGTTACTCTACAAAGCTATACCTTCTTAGAAAATCAACGATTTCTATTCGAACTTCAGGAGATGCCCTGTAAAAGTGCCAATAGCTTTGTCCACCCTGTAATTGTACCATTTCTGATTCCATTTCCATTCCGTGGTCTGCACCAAATGCTTTAACGGTGGTTAAAAGATCTGGTCTATCCTTGAAATATTCTTCCAGCAGATCGATATTTTCTTTCGGAGGAACAATCCAGTCCTTTTCTCCATAAATGGCCAGGAATGGTCTATCGAAGTTTTCAAGAGTTGTCTTCGGATCAAAGCCATGTCGTCTTACCCATAGATTTTTAATTTCTTCGACACTCCCTGCTTTGTCAGTGTCTTCCAGAAGATCAATCCAACCTTGATCTTCAGCCGATTTCAACATGGTATTCATGGATTCAAATGATGATTCAGACTCTTCAGAGTCAAAAACCATTTCGGTATATAGAAGTAGGTTGGATTTGGCCTCAGTAGATAAACCAAAGATATCGGACCCATATGAAGCCGATTGTAGTTGTTGCTCACGAACCGAAGTGGAAGGGCCAACGACGCTAATCATAAAATCAAAATTAGTGAACTCCTCAGCCTTTGTCATGACCCAGCCTCCAGCACTAATACCGAGAACTCCAATTTTTTCAAAACCTTCTGCTCTTGCTTCTAAATAGGCCTTTGCGGAAGCAGCATCCCTTCCTAAGTCCTCGATTGTGGCCAAATCACAACTCCCAGTTGAATTGCCAGTTCCTCTTTTTTGATAGGCCAAAGTGGCTATTCCATATTCCCTGAAGAATTTAGCGTACAAATTATACTTGGTTTGGTCAGCATAACATCCTCTACCTCCCACAAGAATGACAGCAGTTTTGGTAGGGTTATGAAAAGGAAGATGAAGGTGCCCCGAAAGGGCAACATCGGATGAGTTAAAACTTATTTCTTCAATTGAAAAGTCGGCTCTTGGCCGGTCTGGAGACTTTTTTAGATGAATCTTTATAGTCGACTTATCCTCATTAATCTGACCAAGTAATTCTAAATTATTCGGATCAAGGGATAAAATGGCATCCCCATATCCTGTGCCTAATTTTATGTGTCCAACTGAATCAATTTCCACTGGAACTTCGAATTCTCCGTATGTGGGATGCCATTCGTCCATTATCTGCAAAGCATAGATTTCACCATTCTTTTCAGAGAATTCTATATCAATTTTTTGAAAGGCATTTTCCCTTATAAACGCCCCTTCCCAATATCCCTTAAGGATTTCTGCTTGATCTGATTTTTTCTGGCCAAAGACTGAGTGGGAACAAATAAATAATAAGATGAAAAGCTTTTTCATGGTAATAGTCCCAGTTTATCCATTTCTTCTTTGATGTACTTGCTATCCTCACCGGGATATCTCAGAAGCTCATCATATTTCCCAGAGTCTTTGGCTAATGCCCAAATCAAGCTCTCTCCCGCATAGTCTGGAGTATTTTTAAAGATGGGATCTTGGAAAGCCTCATCAGCAGAGATCACATTCCATCCTTTGGATATAAACATGGCAATCAAATCATCCAGAAAAAGAGCAGCTGCAAGGTTATGATGCAAAAGGATAGTGTGCTTGATATGTCTACCTGTCATATCATAAGCCAGATTATCGTAAAAAACCGCTCGCTCATACAGATGCTCCAAATAATAGTCTTTGAAGTCATCTAGATCAGCATCTGGATTTTTTTTCAACCTTTCCCTGAGTCGGCTATCCACATACCAATCTGATGCATCAATGGTCACATAGCCATTCCTATATCCATGTTGAGCCATTATCTGCCGGATGCTATCCACCTTGGCTGGATCCTTTCCTTCCTTTAAATATGGGAATCGAAAAAGCTTGCTGTAATGCTCGTAATGCGTGATTATTTTATCCGCTCTTAGAAGCTCTTTTTCAAAATCCTGAGCAGTCACTTCATCGCTATTAAAACTAGGATGCGTATGGGTATGATTGGCTATCATATGGCCAGCCTCATCCCATGAATTCAAGAGGTACTTTCCTTTTTCAGTTTGCTTTCCCTGGGTGGTGACAAAAAAGGCGGCTTCCACTTCTGCTGATTTAAGAGCATCCAGAATCATGGAATTCCATTCTTCTAAGGAATATTTGCTCTGATCAGAAATCGATCCATCATCGAAGGTGAAGCTGATACTTTGCCGCGCAAAGCCATTGATAGTTGTAAAAATTATTAAAAGCGGGATTAAGAATTTCATATTTTAATTATTGGCAGCTATAGCCTCTTCTGTACTAATCCAAAGTGGTGCTCCATCTTCCCATTTGTTGTGGGTAAGTCGAACTTTCTTTCCGTCTTCAAGTCTGACAGCGGTAATTTCTCCATAGAGCTGAGGGCTGAATATGTAGGTTTGAACCAGAGGCTGCTCATCGTTAATTCCAAACTCTTCAGAAGAATAAATCAACCATTCTCCATCTGGTGAAAAATGAGGGTGTCCTTCTTGTCCAGAATAGGTCGTGATTTGTTTAGGTTGGCTCCAAGTATTGTCTTCCTGTCTTTCTGAAAGATAAATATCAACGGTTTTCACAATTCCTGATTTGTCAGCTCCATTCACATCTGAACAAAAGGCAATTTTATTTCCATCATGGCTAATAATGGGGAAGTTCTCTTTATCTGGGCTATTTGTAAGGTTAATTAGTTCATCACCTTCTCGGAGATAGACGTCCATATTACCTGTCATACCACTTCTGAAAACCATAGAGGAATTGTCTTTTGTGAAGTCAGCAAATCCATTGTTCGAATCCATAACGGAGACTCTCTCAAGAGACTTTTCTTTGATGTGATATTTGTAGATTACTCCTTGATCTTTAGGCTCAGCCCTGAATCCCCCGACCGTAAATTGCAGGTACTCACCATCAGGTGTGAATTTAGTGTCTATCACTCTGGATAGGAACGGATTCGTATTCGGATCGGGCTCAAATGTGAATAGTTTAGTTACTTCTTTCGTGGTATAGTCTACTGAATAGAACTCTGGCTTAATTGAGAAAAAGGAACCACAAAAGATAATCAGGTATATCGCTGCTAAAACATTTCCAAAGAGCATCCAATCATAGTTTTTGTAAAGGCCCATGTCAGCACTTCGGTTCGCCTTTTGTTTTTTGTAATGGACACTGAAAAATATTATTGAAAGAAGTAATGCCAAAGTGAAGATTAGCAAAACCCACTTCACTTCATTGAGGGGCCACTGTAATTCAGCAAACGTATGAAAGAATAATGCTGCAAGTAGGGCAGGAACAATTAAAGCCATTAGAGAAAAGACCAAATATTTCCATGATCTGATGACTTTTTTCATTTTTATACTGGTGATAACACCGAATAAGAACCAAAATAAGGTGAGTATAGGTATTACTGCTAAAGGATAGACGAATGGAGTCATAGCATCTGAAAATCCTTCTCCTGGAAGAAAGTCATAAACTATTTCTCGCCCATTGGCCGTAGGAGGTGCCGCGAAAGCTCTTCTAACACCGAATAGATCAATTTGCCTGTCATCCAAAATTCTTTTTTCTGGATTATTCTTCACCAGTAATCCCCCTTCAAAGCCGGACATATTCTCTTCTAAATCCCCTGGCTTTTTACCTCCATGAAAAACTAATAGTCCATTTGGATGGTAGTTAGCATTGAGCATGTCCATGTCCTGAACCAAGCTAGAATCTATTTTTGTCGTTTCCAGATTTAGTGTGAGAATAGAGAAAACATCAGCGTCATAATCTATTGCCGTAAAAAGTAAATGCCCTTTAGGTCCGATTGAAGGTGAGAGGCAATCAAAGCCAAAATCAAACAAGCTCTCTTCACCATCACCATTAGCAGACATACTAGAGAGTGTAAGAATATCATCCTTGCCATTATAAAAGAATATTTCGTCATCATTTTCTGACCAGGCAGGACTCCCTTCCCAAAAGTCTGAATTGGTTAATCGATTTGCCGCACCCCCATCTGATGACATCGTATAGATATCTCCGGTTCGCTGCATGGCAAAAGGAAAAAACTGATGAGGCTTGGTTTCATGATCACGATCACTTGAGAAGGCTATTTTACTTCCATCATTAGAATATTTTGGTCTAAAATCTCCTCCAGGGTTATTTGTGAGATTTTGGGCTTCTGCAATGTCCAGAGTGTCATTGGGGATAAAAGGGAGCTTGTAAATATCTGCGTTCCCTTCATGGGTAGAGAGAAAAACCATCCAGTTTCCATCTGGAGAAAAATCCACCTGATCTTGCATGGATTCACTTTTCACAAGTAATCTGGGCAATGAATCACCTTCAACATGTTTGATGAATAAATGGGGTTTGCCTAATCGCTCAGATGTAAATACCACCCATTGTCCGTCAGGACTTATTTTGGCATCATAATCCAGACTTTCGTGGTTAGTAAATTCACTGAAGGTTTCACCTCCGTCCTTGGATAAATAAATATTCCAACCTTCTGGGCGAAAGGAGGAATAGAAAATTTTATCTGAAGATTGAGCAAAAAGTGATATCCCTAAAAAGAGAAAAACTACTGATTGAAAAAGTTTCTTCATGTTTCAGATTGCTAAAGGAGTTGGGATGGAATATTTTTAATAGCCATCATATATTCCTCGAATAAATTACTGAAAACAAATTAGATAGAGTAGTTAATTCGGAATATACGTAAGCGATATCCAAGAAAATAGAGGGATAGTTATTCCTCCATTCGATATGGCTTTAATTCCTCAAAAAAGAAATCATCATTGGGTACATCGAAATCAAAACCTATCACCTTCAAATTATTGTCCGTATTGATTTTGATAGTTCCAAAGCTGAACCATGCCTGAGGATGGTCCCAGTGAATCTCCCAGACGTCATGATGCCAATGAGTCAGGCTGGCAGTAAGAAGAGGGGAGTGGCCAAAAATGAGTTTTAAGTCTTCATCTTCTCGTTTGATGCTTATGTCCCCATAAACATCGGAATAGTAGTTGCCAGCGAATTCATCTGCCTGGATCGACGGGGAAGTATTCATTTCCCGGCTAGCTATTCTATCCGATATTCTTGTATCGTTTTTGGCTCTTGCATTTGCGCGAGCTAGTAGCTGAGCTGACCAGTCTCTAACCTCCAGACCAAGAAAAGAATCCAGTGCATAATTCGTTGCTGCCATGATTGGACTTTTTACTCCATTAGTGAGAACAATAACTCCCAGGTTTTCATCGGGAATCATAGTGACTGCCGTGATCATACCATCGTATCCACCCGTATGACCCACTTTCATTCTTCCATGGTAATCGCTTAGACTCCAACCTAAGCCGTAGGAAGAAAAATGTTGGTCAAAATTATCATCAGCCTGATTAACTGGAAAATTGTTATGAGGCGTCCAAACGGTGTTTCTGGTACTTGGAGCAAGAATGGTATCATTTCCTACGATCCCGTTATTCAGGTTAAAAATCACCCATTTAGACAGGTCTTCCACGCTCGAAATCAAGCCTCCCGTAGCAGCAACATTATCCCAGCTTACCCATGGAATGACCTTGTTTTCATCATTCTCTCGACCATGAGGTATTGCATAATTTCCTTTGGATTCCAAATCATTCACCGAGGCAATGGATCGGTCCATTCCTAGTGGATCAAGAAAGCGTTCCTTCACATTTTGCGCCCAAGTTTTTCCAGTCACGGTTTCAATAACTTCACCTGCCGTAATGTACATCAGGTTAGAATATCCGTAACCAGATCTGAATTCAAAAGCCTGAGGAACATATTGAATGTGCTTGATAAAATCCTCGGCTGTTGCCTCAGATTTATACCAGATATTGTCTCCGCTAAAGGTACCCAATCCACTACGGTGACATAGAAGATCTCGAATGGTCATATGATTACTCACCCATTCATCATACATGGCGAAATAGGGTAGGTGCTTTTTTACTTTATCATCCCAACCCAATTTTCCTTCTTGAACCAAGACTCCAATTAAAGCCGAAGTGAAGGCCTTTGAATTTGATGCAATGGCGTACAAAGTATTCTGATCTGGTCTCTCTGATTTACCAATCTCCTTAACTCCATAATTACCTGTGAAGATCAACTCACCATCCTTGACTATACCAATGGAAGCACTTGGAATATCCCAATCTTCCACCATCCTTGCATAGTATTTATCCAGCGCCTCAAGATCAACTTTTGTTTGAGCAAATGAGGTAAATGAAACTAGGAGGCAAAAAGCGAGAAGAAGCGTTCTATTCATTTCAGTATGTTTTTAGGATATCCAAATTAAAAAATTGAGTGGAACCTCAAGAAGAGAAAGGATTAAATATCCCTATTTGCTCCGCACCTGTTGCAGAGCCACTTCCAATGCATTCTCTGCAACCGCCTCAATATCTGGAATCACACCTACACCTTCCCAATTTGAATTGGTGATTGGGCTAGTTGGCCTGCCCTGAGGGATTCTTACATAAAATTTATCTGTGGCTATTACAGAGCCGGTTAAATGGGCTCCACCGGCTGTATTCTCTCCAATTATCGTTGCTCGATCAAGTTGCTGCATGAAGTAGCTCATGGCCTCCGCTGCTGAGAAAGTTTTACTACTCGTCAAAATAAATAAATCGACTTCGGGCATACGCTTTCCGATAATGGATGAGCGTGTCCAGGATTCTGTCTTTTCATTTTTCGGTCGATCGTAATGATTTGCAAGAAGTACAGGTTCATCTTTGAAGAAATAGCTGGCCACTAACTCAACCATATCCGGATGTCCTCCATCATTATTTCTAAGGTCAAGAATAAAGGTCTCAGAACCACTCAATCTTCTCATAGCCTGAGCTAATGCATCTTCACTGTACTTGGGGTCGATGAATTCTCTTAAATCCAGATACCCGATATTTCCTTCCAGCATATCAGCTTTCTTAATCCCATAATTATCTCTTTCAAGATCACTGACCCAGGTTTTTATCCATTCGGCTTCTTCATTGGCTCGATCTTCATCGCTCATTGCATTTTCTCTGGCAATGATTTGAGGGTTATATACAACCAACAGATGCTTGTCTTTACTTACTTCTCGTAGATCATCGGTAAGTTGTTTCGCAAGTGATTCAGGAAGTGAAAGAGTATCATATTTACCATTAGCAAAGTTTTCCTCGAGTGCAGTTCTCATCTCTGAAGCTACATCAGGGAAAATATAATTTGCCTCTAATTTCTTCCCGATTGAGTCAATCGTTTTAGAGATTTCTCTCTTATCAATTAGTGAAGATTGGGACTGGGCAAAAGTGATTTGGCTATGAAACTGACAAAAAACCAGTAGGATTAAAAATAGAGGGTTTTCTAGCTTCTTCATTTGAAAACGGGATTCTTCTCGCCAAAATACGAGGACTCCGCTAATCTAATATTGTACCGAAATCAGGTTCGTGAAAAGTTTTTATTGATTCAATTTTTACTTCTTTTGACTAAAAATAAGGGATCAGTAGTAGGCATAATAGACCATTTCAAGGAATTTATCTGAATTGGATTTCTCTGATTTCTTAGATTTCAATTCCTTAATAACTCCACCACACCTTGTTACTTCTTCACTGAGTTTTCTCTTGCTTCTATGGTGTGCAATGAAGAATTCCTGATCAGTTCTTTCATCCCTCAACTCATAAATATCATATTGATCAATGAGTGGAACCATGGTGAAGGTTGTGGTCTTTCCCGTTGAAATTGGGATCATAATAAATCCTTTGAATTCAGTTTTGGAGTCAACGTGCTTAGGTATACCTGTGATGATGGCTGATTGACCGACCATGGCAGCTTCATTTGCTTGTTGTGGACTGAATCTTTCTGGTTTGAATTTGGCGTAGTCAGATTTTAAACTCTTGGATAAATGAGATAATACTTGACCTTTTTTCCATTCGTCCAGGTCCATTAGGGACATTTCCAGATATAGCATCATGGTTTGCCTACCTCCAAAAACTCCTGCTGCTTTTGCCAATTCGGCCGAAGAAATATCACCATCTCTAGCTTTAGACCTTAGGTTATAAAACCTCCCTCCATTGTCCAGAGAAGCAACGGCGTATTTATAGGATTTGTAAGGTGTTATTTTCTTCATTAATAAGGCCTAAATTTTACCAAGCTATCCCATAATCATCTCCATAATTGGAGCTGCCGCCCCATAGCGTACCATTTTCCCAATCAAACCAGATTCCATTGATAGGGCCTGAGGTTTTGTTCCAGAAATTCATGGAGTAACCCATTTTAGCCAGTTCATTTCTTACCCATGGAGAAGTGTCTTCTCTTAAAATTAGATTTCCCGGCTTGATGGCATGATCACCAAATGAGCTTTGTAATTGAAGTGAATTGAAGTTGGCTGCCTCTGTGGCCTCCTGTACATTCATTCCGAATTCCACCACATTCAGGAACATCTGCAAAAGATTTTGGTCCTGAGAGTCTCCTCCCTGAACTGCAAATGAAAGGAATGGCTTTCCATCCTTTAAAGCCAGACTGGGAGTGAGGGTTACCCTTGGCCTTTTCCCAGGCTCTACAAGATTATATGGATTTAGATTTTCATCAAGTACGAAGCTTTGCATCCGCTGACTCATACCTACTCCGGTATTTCCAGCAACCACCGCTGGCACCCAACCACCACTTGGTGTGATGGACACCACCCAGCCATCCTTGTCTGCGGCTTGGATAGATGTGGTGCCGCTTAAAAATTCCTCTAAATAAGGATCTTCAGGTCCTGTAAGTGGGGTGTCTGAAACATTGATTGCCATCATAGAATCAGGTGCATTCAAGATGTCTAAAAACGGATTTTCACCACCCTGGAAAGGATAGGGATCACCCGCTTTGATAGCTGGATCATTGGAATCAAGATTAATTTCAGCAGCTCTGGCCTTGGCATATTCCTTCGAGAGCAAACCCTTCATCGGAGAAACCGGATCAAAAGCCGGATCAGAATAGTAAAAGTCCCGATCCGCAAAAGCCATGCTCATGGCCTGATAAACCGTATGGATGTATTGGGTTGAGTTATAGCCCATTGACTTGAGGTCAAAATTTTCAAGGATATTTAATGCTTGGAGCAGTGCAGGACCCTGAGTCCATTCTTGCAATTTGTAAACATCTATTCCTTTATAATTGACCATTAATGGTTCCTCGATTTTTACCTTCCAATTCGCCAAGTCTTCTTCAGTGAATAAGCCTCCTTGCTCCTGAGCACCACGAACTATCTCTTTGGCAATGTCGCCTCTGTAAAATCTATCATTGGCGGCATATATCGCTTCTTCTCTGCTTTTTCCGTTTGCTAATGCTTCCTTTTCCGTATAGATTAGTTTCTGAAGTGTAGCCAAAAGATCTGTTTGAACGAAAATCTCCCCTGGATAAGGGGCTTCCCTTTCTTCTCCCAAATGGGGTAGAAAAATCTTTTTAGCATATGGCCATTCTTTAATTCGCTCTTTTCCTTTTTCGATATTATCGGCAGTCTGAGCCTCTATGGGATATCCTGAAGCCAAATCCATGGCGGGTGCCAACACTTCTGCCAAACTCATGGTGCCGTATTCTGCAAGCATGGTCATCAAACCTCCCGGAGTACCAGGAGTGGTGGCTGCCAAAGGGCCAAAGGCTGGTGGATATTCCATATCCTGAGATTTGAAGAAGTCAACCGTTGCTCCACTAGGTGCATAACCAAGTGCATTGATTGCAATCACTCTTTTCTCCTCAGGGTGATAAATCAAAGCCTGTGTTTCTCCTCCCCAGGAAAGCACATCCCACATGGTCGCGGTGGCAGCTAGCATCGCACATGCAGCATCAACTGCATTTCCGCCTTGCTGGAAAATATGGGATCCTGCAGTCGCGGCCAGGGGCTTGCCAGTAATAGCCACCCAATCTTTACCATGAAGAATTGGCTTTGCCGTAGGCTTAGAACCTGGGGCTAGATTAGGTTGCTGCGCAAAGAGCATGGTGCTACTAAGGAGTAGCAGAGGAAGTAGAAGTTTTTTCATGTGAAGATTAATTTTCTCCAATCAGCTGATTGATAATGGGTTGGAAGCCAGGAAATTGGGAATTATAGTAGGTGAATATTTCGAAAAGATCATTTGGCTCTCTATGACTGAGGCTATTATCATTTACAAAACCTTCCATTTTCTCCGCATCATCCCCAAAGAGTTCGTAAAACTTCTTTCTCTTCTTAGGTACCTCAAAGACATCTTTCTCTTTAAGGAAGTAATAATAGTTTCGCTTGACCAATTGGTCATTACGCTCCCCAACCATCAAGGCTTGGTTGTAATTGGATTCTTTTAGTATCACCTTTGTACGTCTCATAAGTGGGAGTTCTCCATCCACCAAAACTTCAAAGAATCCTGATATGGGAGCTCCTTCTTCTTTGAAATCCATCCCGTTTACAAAGTACCTGGGAACCTTATAGGTAGAATCGACCCAGACTATGTTCTGGATTCTGAGACCTGGCATGATAGAAACTAAATTGTTTTCAGGTTCCATCAGCTCGAACATATTTGAAATCACATTGTATCGAGCTCTGAAGCCTTCCAGCATTTCCTGATCTCGGTAAAGAAGTATGGATGCTGCGTTCCATTTTTTATCGATGTAGGAATCGCCTACAAGTTTTTTTGGCTCAGGAGGAATTCCGTAGATCATATTTCCGCCGATGAAGTTGGGCCTCTCATTAAAAAGCTTGGTGATATTATTCGCTCGAATCGTTTTTTGAATAGCTGCTCCGGTTCCTTCAGCTCCGATTTTCACTATATAAATGTCACCAAGGTCCAGGCTCTCATCCAGTACTACTACTTGCTCATAGAAATTATAATCTTCAACTCTAATCGTCATAACATATCGATCAGGGATTAAATCTTCTATGTCAAAATATCCTGCGGCATTAGTTTTAACCCCGGAAGCAGTTCCTCTTAGGGTCACAGTTGCCCCTTGAATAAATTCTTTCGTGTCTACATCTATCACTCTTCCTTTAAGCGATAACCTCTGGGCTTGGGATGAGGTAATAATGCCCAGTAAGCAAATAAATAGTATGCAGAGTATTTGGGTGATTTTTCGTTGGGTGATGGACATAAATCCTTTGTGGTTCCTGTATGTAATATAGCCAGATTGTGATGATGCATGCAAATTAACTTGACCGGCGTTCATATTACTCAAAATGCGGTTGATTGGTTTCTTTCTGGGATAATTATAGTAAACTTACAGAATAGGAAAATGATATAGTTTCCATACCCAAACAAAACCATCACCAATTGGACTTCTCCTCTTTTAATTTTGATCCCACACTTCAGGAGGGATTAGATGCCATGGGTTTTAAAGAGCCCACACCCATTCAGGAAAAAGCAATTCCCACAATTCTCGCGAAAAAGGACTTGATAGCTTGTGCTCAAACAGGTACAGGTAAGACTGCAGCTTTTATTCTTCCGATCCTAAATAAGATTTCAAAATCTCCTGCGGGTAAGCTAAATACTTTAATCCTTGCACCAACCAGAGAACTTGCTCTTCAAATTGACCAGCAGATTCAGGGATTCGCTTATTTTCTAGGGATTAGTTCTATTCCAGTTTATGGTGGGGGGGATGGTATAGTCTGGGAGCAACAGAAACGTGCGATGGAAACTGGTGCTGAGATTATTGTGGCTACGCCTGGAAGATTGATTGCGCTTTTGGCTGGCGGTAAAATGAATCTTTCTAGTCTTGAGCATTTAGTCCTGGACGAGGCAGATCGAATGATGGATATGGGCTTTTCTGATGATATCTTGAAGATTGTTAATTATTTACCAAAGGATAGACAGACAGTTTTGTTTTCAGCTACCATGCCTCCAAAGATTCGGCAATTCAGCATGAAGATTCTAAAGGATCCTGAGGAGATTTCCATCGCTATAGGCAAAACGGCAGAAGGAGTTACTCAAGGCATGTATTCTGTTTATGATCCCCAAAAGGAGGATTTAGTAAGACATGTCCTTTCCAAAAAGGATTATGAAGCCGTAATTATTTTCGCTTCTACCAAGGAGAAAGTAAAATCGCTTTATCGAGTGCTGAGGAAGAAATTTGATGTGGAAGCATTCCATTCGGACCTTGAGCAGATCAATCGTGAAAAGATCATGTCTGCCTTTAAAAATAAAAAAGTGAAGATTCTGGTGGGAACGGATATTATTTCACGGGGAATCGATGTGGTGGGAATTGAATTGGTGATTAATTATGATACGCCGGGTGATCCTGAAGACTATGTTCATCGAGTAGGTAGAACGGCCAGAGCCGATATGGAAGGGGAAGCTTTGACCTTTGTAAACCAGAAGGATCAGCAGAAATTCGATCGGATTCAAGATTTGATAGGTATGGAAATAAATCAGATTCCATTACCTGAAGGCTTCGAAAAGGGACCGAATTACATTTATGGTGAAAGTGGTCGGAAAAAGTTTTCAGGAAAGAAAAAGGGTTATTCTAATAAGAATAGCGGGGGGAACAAACATCGAAATGGTAAAAAAAGGTACCCACCTCGGAATAAAGGAGGGAATAGCAATTCTGGTCATACGAACCATCATTCTACTAAAAAGAAGGAGGGTCAAAAAACTAATCAGCCAAATCAACAAAAGCCTTCAAATCAAAAGCAAGGAACTGAAAAGAAGTCCAACAGTAAATTTGGCCAAAGGAAAAACGTAGTGGATAAAAAATAAACCCAACAAATGATGCTTAAAGACCTGAATTACCTATTTCAAAGAGATCTGACAAGATTAAGGTCAGAGTTAGAAGCTTATGAAAATGAGGAGGATTTGTGGAAGGTAAGTGGTCAAATTGCGAATTCTGGTGGAACGCTCGCCGTTCATTTATGTGGGAACCTGAGGGCCTTTATCGGAAAGGAAATAGGTGAATTCGATTATGTGAGAGATCGGGAGTTTGAGTTTTCAGGCAAACCTGTAAAAAGAGAAGAAATTTATCAGTGGATAGATGAGAGTTCCAAATGGGTTGAGGAATCATTGAAGAAGCTTGAAGGTGAAAACCTAGATAGGGATTTTCCAATTCAGCCATTTCCTCAGAAAATCACGTATCAAAATTTTTTACTTCATCTTTACGGACATTTGAATTATCATCTCGGCCAGATTAATTATCACCGACGATTAATTGGTCAACTGAAGTAAAATCGTTCGAACCTTTTTTTAAGAAATAGGTTGATCCTTAGTGGAATCCGACCTTTTCAATAACCTTATTTTTTTCGAGGCCTTTCTGGTATTGTTTAATGTACCAGCAGTCTTAATGGGGTTAAGGTTTAAAGGCAACTCAGCATCTCAAAGACTTTGGTTCGAGCCTGCTGGTTATTTAATTCCCATTGTCTGGATTATTCTTTTTGGCCTGCTGGCCTATCTCCATACCCATTTGCAGCAAGCTAGTCTCGTAAATATTTATGGATTAAACTTTGCCCTAGCACTAATTTGTGCTGGGTATCCTTATTACACCTTGGGTTTGGAGAAACTGACGGGTATATCAGCTGTAAAGTTAGGAATAGGAGGGAACTGCTTGATTATTTTACTGGCAATAGTCCTGGGAAATCAATTGGCTACTTTAGAAGAATCGCTCTCCTACTTAACCCTTCCAATAGTCATTTGGACCCTTTACACTTCACTTGTTTTGATCGGAAGACTTCGGTTAGAGAAAGAAATTGTCGAAGCTTAATAAAGAACCCGGAATCTTATTGTACCTGGAATGGCCTTAAGGGCGTCGATGGCATCTTTAGAATAGGCTTTGTCGATATCTGTGATTACATAACCGATTTTCTCATTCGTTTTCAGATACTGTCCCACGATATTTATCTCAAAGTCCGCCAAAATCTGGTTAATCTTTGCCAGGATTCCAGGTGAGTTTTCATGCACGTGAATTAACCTGTGTGCATCCACAAGGAATGGAAGCTGAAGATTTGGGAAGTTCACGGAATTATACGTGTTGCCAGTATTTATGTATTCCATGATTTTTCCAGGAACAAAGTTGGCGATGTTCTCCTGAGCCTCTAAAGTACTCCCTCCAATATGTGGAGTTAAAATCGTGTTTTTCAGACCTTTGAGAGATGAAATAAAGGGTTCAGAGTTGTTTTTTGGCTCTTCTGGAAATACATCAACTGCGCAGCCAGCCAAGTGTCCCGATTCGATAGCATCCTTAAGTGCATCGATTTCTACTACGTGTCCACGACTGAGGTTCACCAAATACGCCCCCTTCTTCATCATTTTGATGTGCCTTGCGTCGATGAGGTTTTTATTTTCTTTTCTCCCATCCACATGAAGTGAAATCACATCGCAAGTATTGAGTAGCTCTTCAAGGCTCTTCAGTTTGGTGGCATTGCCTAGAGCAAGCTTTTCAACTGCATCAAAATAGAAGACGTTCATTCCCATATTTTCAGCCAAAACTGAAAGCTGAGCACCAATATTTCCGTAGCCGATTATCCCTAGTTTCTTTCCACGAATCTCAAAACTTCCCTTCGCGGATTTATCCCATTTTCCCTCATGCATACTTGCTACTTTATCAGGGAAGTTTCTCATTAGGAATATGATCTCAGCAATTGCCATTTCGACCACAGATCGGGTGTTGCTGAAAGGGGCATTGAATACAGCAATTCCTTTCTCCTGACATGTCACCAAATCAATTTGGTTAGTCCCAATACAGAAGGCTCCAATGGCTAATAGTCTATTGGCATTTTCAAGAACCTTCTTGGTCACTTGAGTCTTTGATCGAATGCCAAGAATAGAGACCGTTTTGATTTTCTCGCAAAGTTCCTCTTCGCTTAGTGCAGAGCTTACGATTTCAACCTGGTAGCCTTCTTCTCTGAGAATCTGTTCGCCGATAGGATGGATGTTTTCAAGGAGAAGAACCTTGATTCGACTTTTGGGGTAGGAAAATTTCTTATTCAATTTATTGACGTATAAAATTTCATCTAAACTAAGTGCAATATGATCGGCTTTCTGGGCGACATTATCACGATGCACATTTTCTGTAAAAGCGTAGAATTTGTTGGCGATGCCAGATTCTTTCACTTCATAATCCGTGTATCCGTCGCCGATCATGTAGATATCGCCTTCTAATTTAAGCCTTCTGAGTGTTTCTGCTTTGCCTTTATTGACCGAAAGAGGATTGTCTCTGTTAAAATCTACGATGTTGTCCGACTCATCGTAGACAAACTCATTCGCAAAGACATTCTCAGCCTTTATGCCGTATTCTCCAACAATTGGAATTATGAAATCTTTGAAACCATTAGATAGAATAAAGATGTCATCCGCATTGTCCTCTAAGAATTCTCTGTTTCTATCAAAAGACTTAGAAACGTAATTTTTTAAAGCTTCGACCAAATCAGAAATCTGAGATTTATTTGCCTGAAGGATATCCAGTCTTTGTTCTAAGCTCTCTCTAAAAGTCACAGTACCTCCCATGCCACGATCGGTAATATCCTTTATGGCTTGAAGTTTTTCGCTTCTCTTGGGGTCATTTTCGAGGCTTATTTCTCCAAGGATGTCAAGAGCTTCTACCCGGGTGAAAGTGCTGTCAAAATCAATGACAAATTTCTTCTGGCTGGTCATAGGTTCTAGGTCTGAATAAATCAGTGTGTAAAATTAGAGGATTGCCAAGAATTTGGAAGTTTTATTGAGAGAATTGTTGACCAAAACAGCAAAGAATATCAATATGAAAATTGAGACTTGTCATAAGTGTATTTTATGTGATGGAGATGCTTTTTTGGAGAAGTTTTCTGACCTATTTTTACAATCAAATAATTGAGCCATGAAGTACACAAAAATTATAGCCGTTCTTGCCCTTCCATTATTTTTTGCCTGTCAGGCAGAAAAAAGTGAAGAAGTAGTATCAGAAGAAAATGCAGAAGTAGAAGCTGAAGTAATCCCCGGTTCTTATGGAGCGGAAGTGAATGAAACTACTGCCATGAATACCACTCAGTTGATGGCTGAAATGGTGGATGCAGATTCTTATGAGGGTCAGGTTTATGGCGAGATCAAGGAAGTTTGCACAAAGAAAGGTTGCTGGCTGACCATGGATCTTCCAGATGGTGAAAGCATGAGAGTAACTTTTAAGGATTACGGATTTTTCGTTCCTACCACTTCGCAGGGATTCCCAATCTTACTGGAAGGTATTGCAACCAGAGTTACTACTGACGTGGAGACGTTGAGACATTTTGCCGAAGACGAAGGTAAGTCGGCTGAAGAGATTGCAGATATTACTGAACCTAAGGTTGAAATCACCTTTGAAGCGACTGGAGTGATAATTAAGGACAAGGCTTAATAATGGCAATAGCACTTGACAATCTTCGGGTCGGAAGAAAGTATCGCTTTGTGAATATGGGAGAGTCCCGAAATATCGAAGTGATGGATAGACTTTCAGGTGATAACTTCAGAGTTAAAGATCTGGAAACTTTAGAATATTACACGCTCGAGGAATTGCTCCGATGGGGAAAGGGAAAAGATTATGATCTCGATGAGCTTAGAGGCTATTTAAAATGAGCGAGAGAAAAGGTTTAGTTCCAGCTATGATAGGGGCGAGATGTCCACAATGTAGAGAAGGGAAGCTTTTTCCTGTATCTATATTAAGCTTCAGAAAAATCACAGAAGTAAATCACTATTGTGATAACTGCAACGCTAACTTCCAGCCCGAACCGGATTTTTTCTATGGGGCTATGTATATCAGCTATGCCTTCTCGGTTGCTCTTGTCATTGCCACATTCGTGGCAGTGGGGGTCCTTTTTACCGATCCTGAATTGTGGATGTATATCACTCCGGTTGTGATTTTAAACCTATTTCTGTTTCCAGCTATGATCCGCTATTCTAAGGTGGTTTATCTTTATCTGGTGGGAAAGCTAAAATATCAAGGGCCTAAAGCATAGGAATTTTAAACAGGAGTGGGTTTGATTTGATTAATAATTTGAATCCAGTGACTTGTCGAAACTTCTTATGAAAAAGAATTTATTCAATTGGTTGAAAATCCTTATGGTCGCTTTCTATTTTTTTGGCGGAATCAATCATTTCTTAAACCCTGATTTTTATATACCCCTAATACCAGATTACCTTCCAAAAGCAGAATTACTAAATCTGATCTCAGGAGCAGCAGAAATTCTAGGGGCCATAGGTTTATTGGTTCCAAAAACTCAAAAATTTTCAGCATGGGGAATAGCCGCGATGCTTGTGGCTTTTATTCCATCTCATATTTATTTTATTCAAATAGGCTCGTGCATCCCTGACGTAATGTGTGTGGATGAATGGATAGGCTGGGTGCGATTAATTTTGATCCATCCACTCTTGATTTATTGGGCCTGGATTTATACACGACCCTGATTATGGCTAAAAATGTTTTTGGTGAAGATTTGATTACGTGCAGTACGACCCCTATGACCGGGTATTATAGAAATGGTTGCTGTGAAACTGGTGAAGAAGACAGAGGTACTCATACAGTATGTGCACAGATGACGGAAGAGTTTTTAGTATTCACGAAGTCGAAAGGGAATGATCTGAGTACCCCGATGCCTCACTATGATTTTCCCGGTCTGAAGCCCGGTGATTTTTGGTGCCTATGTGCATTACGCTGGCTAGAAGCCTATCGAGAAGGGCGTGCGCCAAGGGTAAAATTGGAAGCTACAAATGAGGCTACGCTGAGGCTAGTACCCCTTGAATTGCTCATAGAGCATGCTTTTAAGCCGATTAGTTAGGTTTATTACCAGTCTTGTAAATATTACTAACAAAAATAGAAGCTTTACTAAACCCTTTTTCCTCTTTTGCCGTTATTGCAGGAGTTTGGAATTGAAAGGGTATGGAGAATATTTTAAAAACATTCAAAATCGAGGTGAATTCAAATCTCTATTTGAAGGATCCTTACAGCTCTGATTTAGGAGAGCAGATTGTAAAGGTAGGAACTAGCTTAATTCAGGAATTGGGAATGGAGCAATTCACCTTCAGGAAGTTGGCAGCGCAGATTGGTAGCACAGAAGCTGCGATTTATAGGTATTTCGAGAATAAGCACAAACTGCTTTTATATTTGAATGCCTGGTATTGGGCATGGATGGAGCATAATTTGGTTTTTGCGACAGCTAATCTCACTGACCCTTCAGAGCGACTGGTAGTGGCTATTCGACTTATGGTGGATGGGCCCATTTTTGAAAAGAACGATTATCTAGATCCAAAAGCCTTACGGAAGCTTGTGGTTAATGAGTCTCTAAAAGGTTATTTAACCAAGGCTGTGGACAATGAGCATGAAAGTGGAATTTTTGCTCAGGTATACAAGTTTGGCGATAGAATTTCAGAAATCATCTCAGAAATCAATCCAGGATATAAATATCCCAAAACACTGGTTTCTACAGTGATGGAGTCCAGTTTACTTCAATCCTTTAATTCACAACATTTGCCGGGAATGACCGAGTGTAGTTATGATTCTACTGGCAGGTACACCTTTTTTCATCAACTCGTAATAAACGCGATATCTAATGAATAGTCATTCAGAAATAACCCCAATAAAAAGATTCTTTAGTCTTCTTAATGAGGAGAAGCGTGATGTTTATGCCATTTATTTCTATGCGATCTTGAATGGTTTGGTCACACTTTCTATTCCGCTTGGGATTCAGGCAATTCTGAATTTCATTCTTGGCGGAAGGATAACCACCTCTTGGATTATCCTGGTCATAGTGGTTGCCGTAGGTGTAGCCTTTGGTGGATTTCTTCAGATTTCTCAAATGCAGATTTCGGAGAAATTACAACAAAGGATTTTCACAAAATCAGGACTTGCTATTGCTTATCGATTGCCAAGGGTAAAAACTGAAGTTTTGCATGGTGAGTACGGACCTGAAGTAGTGAATAGGTTCTTTGATACGGTGAATCTTCAAAAAGGGCTTTCAAAAATACTCCTGGATTTTTCCACTGCATTATTGCAGATGGTATTCGGGTTGCTGCTGTTATCCTTTTACCATCCCACGTTTATTTTATTTGGATTGGTGCTCCTTGGACTTCTCGCTTTGATTTTCTATTTCACAAGTGATAAAGGGATTGAGACTGCGTTAAAAGAGTCTTCATTCAAGTATAAGACTGCTTATTGGCTGGAAGAAGTTGGTAGGACGCTGAATACATTTAAGCTAGTTGGGAATACTCGATTGCCAATTCTTCGGGCTGACAAATTACTTCAGAAGTATGTGGAATTTAGAACAAAGCACTTCGCAGTTTTGATCTTCCAATACAAGATCATGATTGTCTTTAAGGTCTTGATTGTCACATCATTACTTTTCGCAGGAAGTTTTCTACTTATTAATGATCAGATTAGTATAGGGCAATTTGTAGCTGCTGAGGTAATCATAATTCTAGTGGTAAACTCAGTAGAGAAGTTGATTTTGTCTCTTGAGACTGTGTATGACACTTTGGTGGCTGTGGAGAAGTTAGGCCACGTAATGGATCTTGAGCTAGAGAGATCGAATGATAATGATAAGGCCTTAGCGAATAGAGAGAATGGTTTAAAATTCTCGATGGAGAATGTCACTTTCCATCCACAGGACAAGGCTGAGCCGGTATTAAAAAGAAATAACTTATCTGTTGAGGCTGGTAAGAAAGTGATCATTACTGGTAAAAGCGGAAGTGGCAGGACGGCCGTTTTAGCCCTGCTCTCGGGCCTATATGAAGAGTATGAAGGTAAAATCAGTATTAACGATTTATCACTTAGTATGGTGAATCTCGAGAAGTTAAGGGATACGGTAGGAGCTTGTCTTGATCTTGAACAGATATTTCATGGTACCATCAAGGAAAACATCCTTGTAGGCCGTGATTTTGATCAAGATAGGTTAGATCAAATTCTTGAAATGGTTGAATTGAAAGATGAGATTTTCCAGTTACCTGATGACCTTGACACTGTTGTTCAGCCAGAAGGTAAAGGCTTGTCAAAAGCTTTTGCACAAGGCATTCTTTTGGCAAGGGGATTAATGGGTAAACCCAAAGCAATTTTGATGGAAAATGTACTTAGAAATACAGATCCGGAAATTAAAGAGCGGGTTTTGGATTATTTATTTGCTGGTGATTGGACTCTGATGCTGATAACCGAAGAAAAGGAAATCATGCAGCGAGCAGATGAAATAATATACATGGAAAAAGGAAGAGCCGTATTTCAAGGCTCTTACGATGAATTTCAAAAGTTTAACTCTAAATCTTAATTAACGATGCTTAATATCACATTAAATAAGATTAAGGATTCCATACCCTTCAGTGGTGCGAAAAGCCTTGTTATGACTTTACCTCTAAAGGAAAGTACCAAGAGGGTTAGAATATTGACAAGTATTATTCTCGTGTTATTCTTAATGCTTTTTCTACCATGGACACAGAATATTAGATCCAATGGTTATGTGACGGCTTTGAAGCCTGAGATGAGACCTCAGACCATCCATTCTGTAATCGCTGGGCGAATTGAGAAATGGTATGTTCAGGAAGGGGCCTTTGTGGCCAAAGGGGATACGATCCTTCAGATTTCCGAGATTAAAGATGAATACTTTGATTCTTTGCTATTGCCTAGAACACAGCGGCAAGTCGACGTAAAGACGCTTTCTGCTCAGTCTTACCAAGAGAAGGTCGGCCAATTGCAAAATCAGATTCGAGCATTAGAAACTAATAGGGAGCTAAAGCTACAGCAAGCCCAGAATAAGTTGAATATGGCTGAATTGGATGTTTTATCCGACAGCATATTTCTTGAGCAGGCTAGGGTAGATTTTAAGGTTGGACAGGATAGATTAAAACGTGCTGAGCAGCTTTATGAAGAAGGCTTGAGGTCACTATTAGATTTAGAATCAAGGCGATTGAAGTTTCAAGAGGTTCAGGCAAAAGTGATTGCGGCAGAAAACAAGCTTCTCAGTAGTAAGAATAAGCAAATCACTGCATTGATTGATCTTGACGCCGTTGAGAATGAGTTCATCGATAAGATTGCCAAAGCCAGGTCTGAAATGTACACGGCCATGTCAGCGCAATTTGACGCAGAGGCTACGGTTACCAAATTAGAAAATCAGTATTCTAATTATGAGCAGAGAACAGGATTCAGATATATTCTCGCACCTCAAAATGGCTATCTGGCCCGAGCGGTTCAGGTGGGTATCGGTGAAACGATTAAAGAGGGTGCACCTATTTTGAATATCGTACCTGCGGATGCAGATTTAGCTGTAGAAATGTTCGTTGCTCCGGTAGATCTACCGCTGATATCAGTTGGAAACCGGGTTAGATTCATTTTTGATGGCTGGCCAGCTATTGTTTTCTCTGGATGGCCTCAGGTTTCCAACGGAACCTTCGGAGGAATTGTAGTGGCCATTGACCAATTCGCAGGTCCCAATAATCAATATCGGGTACTTGTGATCGAGGATCCTGAAGAGGAGCCATGGCCAGATTTACTTCGAATCGGTTCAGGTGCGGATGGAATTGCGCTTCTGAATGATGTGCCAGTTTGGTATGAAATATGGCGACAACTGAATGGATTCCCTGCTGATTATTACACTCAAGAAGAAAAAGACGCTATCGCTAAAGACGGTAAAAAATGAAAAAACTAGGTATTAGTATTTTATTTCTAAGCCTTGCCTTTTTTGCTAAAGCACAGACTCTGGATACCCTGAATTATGAAGGGTTTCTGGAGTGGGTGAGACTGTATCATCCTGTGGCTGCTCAGGCGGATATTAATCTCCGAATGGGTGACATGGAGGTGAGAAAGGCTCGTGGTGGTTTTGATCCTCTTCTTTATGGTAATCTTGATCGTAAAGAATTTAAAGACCAAAATTATTATAACCGACAGGAAGCAGGTGTGACCATTCCTACATGGATGGGAGTTGAGCTTTTAGGTAATTTTGAAAGAAACTCCGGGGAGTTTCTTAATCCAGAAGCTAATGTTCCGACGGATGGTCTTTTTGCCGCAGGTGCGGCAATAAATGTTGGCCAAGGGCTCATTACTGATAAGCGTAGGACTGCTTTGCGTCAAGCAAAAATTTATAGACAGTCTACTGAGGTACAGAGGATTCAATTCCTGAATGGATTATACGTCGATGCGACAAATTCCTACTGGAAGTGGTCCATGGCAAATGAAAACGTACAGGTTCTCAGAGAAGGTGTTGACCTGGCGCAGGCTCGTTTTGAATTTGTTCGTAGAAGTTTCGAACAAGGGGATCTACCAGCTATCGACACGGTTGAGGCATACTCAAACCTGTTGAATAGGCAATACACCTTGCAGGCTGCTGAACAAATGCTTTTCGCTGCAGAGCAGGAAGTAAATACGTTTTTGTGGGATGAAGAAGGTCTTCCCATGTTTCTTAACGATCAAATATCTCCTGAACCTCTTTTTGAGGATAATTTATGGATTTTAGACCCTGTTGAGCTGAGAACATTGGTTATTAATCATCCCGATCTTCAAGTTGCGGATTTTGAGATTGAAAGCCTTGATGCAGAACGAAGGCTCAAAGGACAAGAGATTTTACCTGTGGTGAAGCTTAAATATAATTTTCTTACCGAGGATCTTGGAGACTTTAATTCCCCATTTTTTGAAAATAACTACAAGTGGGGTGTTTCTATTTATACTCCTTTATTGTGGAGAAAAAGTAGGGGAGATTTTGAGCTTGCCAAAGCTAAGATTGACTTCAAACAGAATTCGAGGGATTTGAAGGAATTGCAACTGAGAGCCAAACTGGAAAGTGAAATAAACAGTTGGGATCAGTTAAGTGCTCAGGTTAATACTTATAGCCAAAACCTTGAAAGTCTGGAGTTTCTACTAAATGGAGAGATGAGAAGGTTTGAAATAGGAGAGAGCAGTCTTTTCCTAGTGAATAGTCGAGAGGTGAAGGTTTTTGATTCAAGAGTGACTCTGAATAATCTAAGGATGAAGCAGTTGGTGGCCTATGCGAAAGCTCGTTTTGCTGCAGGTCTTGGTTTTGAAAATTAAGAAATAGAAGCGACCAACCTTTTTCTAACCCCAGCTAGACTGGAGAGTTCATAATTCCATAGATCCGGATGATCAAGTAAAAAATCTGCTTTTTCTTCCGGATTTTTTAATTGTCCAGCCTGATCGAAAATAGCTTTCACTTTCTCTGTATCCCTGATTGATTCAGGATATTTCAAATAAGAATCAATAGACTGAATAAAAACCTCCGTCAGCTTTTCCGGAAGCCGATTGAATTTCTGATAATAGTCTTGAACCGAATCTAGAATCCTGGGAGAAAGCTTCGCAATGGTGTTTAAAGATATGTCTCGTAGTTTATGTTCGATGAATGGATTCCTGAATCGATCAAAGATCTCTTCCATGTAAACCTTCAATTCATCCTGATCCATTGGAAGAACTGGTATTACCTCTGATTCTATCATTTCTCTCAAATGGAGAAAAAGGGAATCATCTCTCATAAAATCGCCCACCGTTCTAATTCCTTTAGGGAGACCCAATGCAACCATGGCGATATGAGCTCCATTTAAAATTCGAACTTTTCTAAGCGAATAGGGAGTGAGGTCTTGGGTAAAAGTGATGTTTAGGTCAGGATCACCAAGAATCCCTTTGTCAACATTTTTGTCTTTTGCTTCAAGGCCCAAAAAGAAATAAGGTTCTCCTTGAACTCGGCTTGGATGCAAATCTAGTTCTGGCCGAAATTCTTTTAAAGTTTCTTCTGATGGTTTTCCAGGTATAATTCTGTCAACCAGTGTATTATAAAATGAATTGTATTGATTTATCCAGGCTTTAAATTCTTGAGGAAGGTTCCACTTTTCGGATTGATCGCGCACCATTTCCAGAAGTTTGTCTCCGTTATTTGATATGAGCTCGCATGGAAAAATCTGCAGCCCTTTAGAAGAATCTCCTTCAAAAAATTCAAATCGCTTAAATAGAAAAAGAGTCAATCTCGCCGGAAAACTTTTCGGGAAAAGCGAAATTTCCTCCTCTTCCTCAAGCTTGAAACCTGCTTCAGTCACATTGGAAATTACAAACTCCAATTCTTCTGATTCTGCCAGCTTTAAAAAAGCTTCAGTCTGATCTAGGAGCTTCAATCCAGCATTTATACAGTCAATTTTGATTTCCTCATTAACCTCTTTTCCATCTTGAATTCCTGCCAGCCATAGGGGATAATTGAAATTGGTTTCTTCAAGTCGTTTAAGTGAATTAGAGTTTGTGGATTGGACCAAGACTATTCTCGGCTCCCATATTCCTTTATCCTTTAAGCTCTGGAACATGGGTTCTATAAAGCCTCTCAAGAAGTTACCGGTTCCGAATTGGAGAATATTTATCTTTGATTCACTCACAAAAAAATCTTTTCAAATGCCTGCTTTCGTTTTAGCTGAAATTAAAATTCAGGACCCAGAGGTCTACAAACAATATGCGAGTAAAACTCCTGAAACCCTACAAAAACATGGTGGAGAGTTTGTTATTCGCGGGCAGGAGGTGCATGTTCTGGAAGGTGAATGGAATGAAGATAGACTTGTACTTTTGAAATTTAGGGATGCGAGCGCGGCCCAAGCATGGTATGACTCTGATGATTATCAAGCTGTTCGAGGTTTACGAGCTCAGGCCTCAGAAGGCAGATTACTTCTGGTTGAGGTTTAAAGGGAAACTCCTCGCTTCCAAGGAATGAAGTCAAAGTTTGAATTTTGGTCTGCCTTTGACTTTTTAATTCCGCTGGCTACCTCGATGACGAAGTCCAATAATTCATCGCCCATCTCATCCACTGTTTTTGTACCTGAAATGATATCTCCGGTATCAAAATCTATGATATCGGGCATTTTTTCCTTGACTTGCGAGTTTGAAGAGACTTTGATTACTGGACAGATAGGGTTTCCTGTGGGTGTCCCCAAACCGGTAGAAAAAAGAATCAGATTCGCACCTGAACCAGCCAGACCTGTAGTGCTCTCTACATCATTACCTGGCGTACATAGCAAGTTCAGTCCAGATGTCTTTATAAACTCAGTATAGTCTAAAACATCACTTACAGGGGCTAATCCTCCTTTTTTGGCTGCGCCAAGAGATTTCATGGCATCCGTGATCAAACCGTCTTTTATATTGCCAGGACTTGGATTCATATCAAAGCCACTACCAACAGACTTGGCTTTTTCGTTGTATTCTGACATGAGTTTAGCAAATTTCTTTGCCACGCCAACTGATACAGATCGATCGATTAAATTTTGCTCTGCTCCAAAAAGCTCAGGAAACTCAGAAAGAATAGCTGATCCGCCTGAAGCAATCACTAAATCGCTCACTCTTCCGAGCGTAGGATTAGCTGAAATACCTGAAAAACCATCAGAGCCACCACATTCTAATCCAATGACTAATTTTGATAGCGGCTGTGGTGTTCTTGATAGCTTATTTGCCTCCCTTAATCCTTCAATTGTTTTCTCAATGGCATACTTCAGAAAAGCTTCAGTGGTTCCATGTTCTTGCTGTTCGCAGAGAAAAACTGGTTTAGCATCTGACTTTTGAATCTCGTTCAAACGATCTCGGAAAATCTTGAACTCTGCATTTTGACAGCCCAAACTCAGAACTGTGGCTCCAGCTACATTTGGGTTATTGACATAACCTGCCAGCAAGTGACAGAGGGTTTTAGCATCCTCCCTTGTACCTCCGCAGCCTAGCTGATGGGTGATAAAACGGATTCCATCCACATTTTCAAATGGATTTTCAAAATCCATTTTTTGCAGCTGCCTATTGGAATTACTGCTATTAATGGCTTCCTGAACATACGCCACATAAGGGTTAGCTTTGCGGAAGCCAAGTGCTATCTCAAATGCTTCTTTAAGCGTTTCAATATTTTGGTTTTCACAAAAAACTAAAGGAAAGACGAGCCAATAATTAGCAGTTCCTACTAGCCCATCATTTCTCTCGTAACCTAGAAATGTTTTATTTAATCCAGCTGGAGCTTTCCAGACATAGTTGGATTCTCGGATGGAAAACTCACTGGAATCATGCATTAAATTCTGTCTTGAAATGGCATTTCCTTCCTTTATTTCTTGAGTAGCCTTTCCAATGTTTTCTCCATACATGAAAACATTATCGCCCATTTCTAAGTCACACGTGGCAAACTTATGTTTGGCAGGAACCGAATCCAGAAGCGTTGTTTTTGACTTTCCTAAATCTACTGTTTCACCTTGATTCAGATTTTTTATTGCGACAGCCACATTGTCGTCTTCATGTAATAGCAAGGCTTTATTATTCATTGACAGATTTCCTTATCTTGGATTTATCAATCAAATTATAGAAAAAGAAGCCCAGATGAAAAAAATTGTGACGCTCGGAGAGGTGATGTTACGACTGAGTACTCCGAATCATGAAAGGTTTTTTCAGGCTTCTAATTTTGAAATAGAGTTTGGAGGATCAGAAGCCAATGTAGGGGCCACGCTCGCCAGTCTAGGCAATCATGTCATTTATCTTTCATCCTTTCCTGATCATGAAATAGGTAAGGCCTGTGTGGCAAAGCTTAGACGAAATGGATTGGACACCACCTTCGTTCAATTAGCCGATGGTAGGATGGGCACCTACTTTTTAGAGCATGGTGCTATGCAAAGGAGCTCCAAGATTATTTACGATAGATCAGATTCCGTTTTTTCAAAAAGAGCTTGTCAAAACCTGAACTGGGATCAGGTGCTGCGAAACGCAGAATGGCTCCACTGGTCTGGAATAACACCAGCCTTATCTCAAACCACAGCAGATTTCACTCTTGAGGCCCTTAAGCAATGCGATGCTCGTGGGATTAAAGTTTCAGCAGATCCATCATATAGAAGTAATCTTTGGGATTACGGGAAATCACCAACTGATATCATGCCTGAGCTGCTAGCCTTTTCTGACTTAATAATCGGCGGGGCCAGGGATTTTGAGACATGTCTGGGATTGAACTCAGGATCATCCCATCAAGAAGTTTTTGAGTTGATTCCAAAGTTAAAATGGATTGCCACATCGAATAGAGTTCCCGTCGATGCTTCAGAAAATTTGTTCTCAGCTTCACTGCATTCAAAAGAATCAATCATTAATTCGCGTGAATACCAATTGAAGAACATAGTAGAGCGAGTAGGGACGGGTGACGCCTTTGCAGGAGGCCTAATACATGGTCTTTTGCATGAAAGTGAAGAGAGGGCATTGGATCTAGGAGTTGCAGCAGCGGTATTAAAGCATAGTATGCCTGGCGATGTTTTGAATTGTACGCTTGAGGAATTAAATGAAATTATTGATCAGGAAACCTTCGGGAGAATAAAAAGATGAGAAGAAATAAGGAATCGGCTTTTATAGCAAAAATGTACTCAGGTGGAATTATGCCTATCTTTTTTCATCCTGATCCCGAAATCTGTGTGAAAATACTGAAGACCGCTTATGAAGCTGGGATTCGCGTGATTGAGATGGTGAATCGTGGGAAGGAAGCTCCAGATGTTTTTCCGGAAGTAAGAAAAGAGGCTGATAAAATGCCAGGTTTGTCGCTTGGAATCGGAACGATATATCATGGATATGAAGCAGAGAAGTTTCTCGAAATGGGTGCTGAATTTATCGTTGCCCCTGTTATGAATCCTGAGCTTGGCGAATATTGCAGAAATAATGAAACACCTTGGATTCCGGGATGTGCCACGGTAAGCGAGGTTTTTCAGGCTCAGGAATTAGGGGCCGAGCTCGTGAAAATTTATCCTGCCAATATCCTAAAGCCTGCTTTTGTAAAGGCGGTTCATGCTGTGCTACCGAATATTGAAATCATTCCTACAGGTGGAGTGGAACCTACTTTTGAAAGTATGATTAAGTGGCTCGATTCAGGTGTTTGCTGTCTGGGTATGGGCTCTCAATTGATAAGCAAATCCAAGATTGCCAAAGGCAATTACAAATCCATGAAGGAGGAAATGAAAAGCGCTTTGGAGATTGTAGCCAAATACCGATTGGCTGAATGAAACGACTTTTTATTCCATTAGTTCTCATTTTTTGCTTTGCCTGTGGCAAAGAATCCAGAGTGAAAATCATCAAGATGGGGCATGCTCAGGTCACTGCTCATCCAGTGCATGAGGCCATGGTTTTTCTTGGAAAACGGCTGGAAGAGAAATCCGGGGGTAAGATAATCGTTAAGGTTTATCCAAATCAACAATTGGGTACGGAACGGGAGCTTTTGGAACTTTTGCAAATAGGTAGCCTCGGGATGACTAAGGTCTCTGCTGCATCACTTGAAGCTTTTTCACCCGAGATTCAAGTTCTGGGTTTACCCTATTTATTCAGAGATGATGATCACATGAATAAGGTACTGAAGGGTGAAATAGGAAGAGATTTACTACTTGGCTCCCAAAAGTATTGGCTCAGAGGCTTATGCTTTTATGATGCCGGAAAAAGAAGCTTTTACAGTAAAGAGGCCCCAATTGAAAGCCCGGCAGATTTAGAGGGTCTGAAAATACGAGTGATGGAATCAAACATGGCGATTAATATGGTTCGGGCTATGGGTGGTTCTCCTACACCTGTTTCCTATGGGGAATTATATACCGCTTTACAGCAAGGCGTAGTCGATGGAGCTGAAAATAATCCACCCAGCTTTTATAATTCTAGACATTATGAGATATGTAAATACTATTCCATCGATGAGCATACAGCCATTCCGGATGTAGTCTTGGTTTCTACCAAAGTCTGGGATAATCTATCAGAGCAAGAGCAAATTTGGCTTCAGGAAGCAGCAGATGAATCTGCTGATCACCAATATGAACTTTGGGCGGCTTCAGTGAAAGAGTCTCTGGAAGAGGTTCAAAAAGCAGGAGTCACTATTTCCTATCCCAAAAAGGAGCCATTCAGAGATCAGGTGGGTGAGATGTATGAAAATGTGAAGAATGAAAATCCTGAACTAGCAAGAATCATAGATCAAATCCAGCAAGTGAAATAGATGAAGGAAAAGCTTGATAAAATTCTGGGCACTAGCATTGCCATATTGATGGGCTTGATGGTTGTGAATGTTACCTGGCAGGTAGCATCACGATATATTTTTGGGGATCCAAGCTCCTGGACTGATGAAGTTGCAAGATATTTACTGGTTTGGCTAGGTCTTCTGGGAGCAGCCTATGTTTCAGGAAAGAATGGCCATCTGGCCATTGATATTCTTCCATCAAAACTTAAGGGGAAGCAGGCTCAGTTGCTCCAATATTTTATCCATGGAGTGATCATCCTTTTTGCAGCTGTGGTTATGGTGGCTGGGGGAGGAAACCTCGTTTACATCACGGAAATACTTGATCAAAGAACGGCTACTCTTCAAGTTCCACTTTCCTGGATATACCTAATGATTCCGATTTCAGGATTAATCGTAATCATCTACCATAGTATGTTCTTTCTTTCTATTAAAACCAAGTTTGCCTAATGGAATGGATTAGCATTGCAGTATTGGTTTTAAGCTTTGTAACGCTGTTGATTTTAGGTGTTCCGGTAGCCTGGAGTTTAGGAATTTCCAGTTTTTTGACTCTATTGGTTTCCATTCCAATTATGCCAGCCTATACCACCATTGCCCAACGAATGGCTACTGGTTTGGACAGTTTTAGCTTGCTGGCGATTCCATTTTTCATTCTCGCTGGGGAAATAATGAATCGGGGAGGGATAGCTAATCGCTTGATAGATTTTGCAAAAGCACTTACAGGAAAGCTTCCTGGTGGTCTTTTATATGTTAATGTGATTGCTGCTATGTTGTTTGGTGCCATTGCAGGATCTGCCGCTGCGGCAGCTTCGGCGATAGGTGGGATTCTTGGAGAGCGAATGAAAAAAGAGGGTTATCCAAAGGAGCTTGGTGCTGCGGTAAACATCACATCTTCAACAACCGGACTCATCATTCCTCCGTCGAATATCCTTATCGTTTATTCCTTAGCAAGTGGTGGTATTTCCATAGCGGCCTTGTTCCTTGCTGGTTACATCCCGGGTTTGATCGTGGGTCTAGTTTTAATGATCACGGCAACCATATTCATCAAAAAGAATAATCTACCGATGGGTGAGACTGTGGGATGGAAGGAGCTGCTGATCAAATTCTGGCGAGCTGTTCCAAGTCTCTTTCTTTTGTTTTTGGTCATCGGAGGAATAGTAGGGGGTATTTTCACGGCTACGGAGGCTAGTGCCATCGCTGTGATTTATACACTATTGCTTGCCTTTGTTTATAAGGAATTAGAGTTCAAAAGTCTTCCGAAGGTATTGCTGAAGTCCGCGGAAACTACGTCTGTGGTTTTACTTCTCATCGGAACCTCCATGAGTATGTCTTGGGTTTTATCGAGTGAGAATATTCCACAAATGATAAGCGATTTCATGGTCGGGTTTAGTGACAATAAGTGGATGATTCTGATCGTGATAAACCTGATATTGCTTGCTGTGGGTATCTTTATGGATATAACTCCCGCAGTATTGATCTTCACGCCAATCTTTCTCCCGGTAGTTACCAAAATTGGGATTGATCCTGTTCATTTTGGAATCATGATGGTGTTTAACCTGTGTATTGGGTTATGTACCCCTCCGGTTGGTTCCTTACTTTTTGTTGGAGTAAGTATCGCAAAAACTAGTTTGACGAAAGTATTGCGTCCAATGATTCCCTTCTTTTTGGCTATGATTTTTGCCTTAGTGCTATTGATGCTTTTCCCAGAGCTTTCCCTCTTCTTACCAAGGTTATTCGATTTGGTGTGAAAAGTCTTTCAACATACAACTGAAAATGAAATCAACCCCTTACTTTCGTTGAAAGGCTAAATAATTTATAAATGTCCAATTCTAAGGCATTAATTCTTTTTCAGAAAAGAAGAGTACGAGGTAAGGTTAAAACCCGGATTGCCAGAACGGAAGGTAATGAAGAGGCTTTGGCGATTTACAATCAGTTGGTGAAGTATACTCATAAGGTGTCTTCTGAAGTGAATGCCGATGTATTTGTATTCTTTTCCGAAAGTGAACCACGTGAAGATATTCCCGTCGGCTTTAAAGAAGGACTGCAGATCGGAAAAGATTTGGGTGAAAGAATGTCCAATGCTTTTATCGAAATTTTGTCAATTGGTTATGAAAAAGCAGCTTTGATTGGTACTGATTGCGGAGAGTTGACCTCGGAAATAATCGAAAACGGATTCGATCTTTTGAACGATAACGAAGTAGTTTTCGGTCCTGCAGATGATGGGGGTTATTACCTTATAGGAATGAATAAACCAAACCCTGATGTGTTTAAAGATATTCCTTGGAGTACAGATCAGGTGTTATCGTTGACGAAGCAAAGGGCAGAAAAGAAGGGATTGACCTTCGCCTTGCTTCCGCAACTCTCGGATGTCGATACCATAGAAGATTGGAAAAGACAGCAAAAAGGGGTATTGGCTCTTTTGACTGAAAAAGTTTAAATCAATAACTTAATTTTCTGGCTAAATCTACCAGCCGATTAGAGTAACCAGCTTCATTGTCATACCAGCCCACGACTTTGACAAGATTCTCTTTTACTGAAGTCAGGCTTGAATCAATGATGCAGGAATGCGGATTCCCCAAAATATCCATGGAAACGATTGGATCATCCACCACCTCTAAATAGCCACTAAGTCCATTTTTAGAAGCAGCTTCAAAAGCTTTATTAATCTCCTCGGCTGTAGTTTGCTTTTCCAATTCTACAATTAAATCCGTTAATGATCCGTCAGGTACAGGAACACGCATGGCAGAAGCCTCAATTTTACCAGCCTGATCTGGTAGAACTACGTCCAATGCTTTCCCTGCATTGGTCGTTGTGGGAATTATAGAGTAAGCTGCAGCTCTGGCTCTTCTCAAATCCCTGTGAGGTGCATCATGAAGATTCTGATCATTGGTATAAGAATGGACCGTCGAAGCGTACCCCTTTTTTATTCCAAAAGCCTGATCAAGAACCTGGACCATTGGTGCAAGGCAATTTGTCGTGCATGATGCATTAGAAACTATTCTGTTTTCAGAAGAAAGGATATCATCATTTACTCCTAGAACCACCATTGCAATAGACTCATCCTTGGTAGGAGCGGAGATGATTACCTTCTTGGCTCCAGCCGTCAAATGTTGTGTGGCGCCTTCTCTTGAAGTGAATCTCCCTGTACACTCGATTGCGATATCAATTTTGAGATCATTCCAGGGTAATTTTTCAGGTGACTTTTCCTGTAGCAATCTTATTTTCTGCCCATTGATTTCTAATACCCCATTATCAAGGTTAATGGATTTGTTAAGACGTCCATGAATGGAATCATATTTCAAAAGATGAGCGATGGCCTCATTATCTGCCAAATCATTTATGGCAACTATTTCAAATTCTTCAAGATCAAGAAACAATTTGGTCACATATCTTCCGATACGTCCAAATCCATTAATGGCAATCCGGGTTTTATTCATCTTTGGTGCTTTCTAATCAGCCCACGAAAATAGATAATTGAGGCTTTTCTCTGGCAAAATTTTAAGCATTAATAACTCCTGTTTATGAAAGAGGTTTAGAAAATATTTACGGCTGATTGTGATTGTAATTTTAAGCTTCTATATTTGCACAACCTTTTGGAAAAGCTCGCTTTTTCAAGTCCCTGATGGTCCGTTCGTCTAGGGGTTAGGACGCATCCCTTTCACGGATGAAACACGGGTTCGATTCCCGTACGGACTACTA
>CAKZRQ010000005.1 GCA_937146645.1 uncultured Cyclobacteriaceae bacterium | reverse complement strand
ACTTACGCCATCGCGGAAATGATCATGAAGGTAAAAGAGCCGATTGAGCCTGAATACAATTTGATCAAGGAAGATCAATTGCTGTTTACCTATTTCCACTTCGCATCTCATGAGCCTTTGACAAGAGCGATGATTGATAATAAGTCAGTCTGTCTTGCATATGAAACGGTTGAAGCTCCGGATAGAAGTCTTCCGCTTTTGGTACCTATGTCTGAGGTAGCAGGTAGAATGTCCGTACAAAAAGGAGCCAATTATCTTGAAAAACCACTTCAAGGTCGGGGAATTCTTCTTGGAGGTGTTCCTGGGGTTCTTCCAGCCAAAGTTCTTATCCTAGGCGGAGGTGTGGTAGGTACTCAAGCTGCTTGGATGGCTGCTGGACTCGGAGCTGATGTAACGATTATGGATGTATCTCTTCCAAGAATGAGATACCTGGAGGATGTGATGCCAGCGAATGTAAACACCATGATGTCAAACGAATACAATATTCGCGAGATGATCAAAGAGGCTGATTTAATCGTAGGTGCAGTTTTGATTCCGGGTGCCAAAGCTCCACACTTGATCACAAGAGATATGCTTAAGGACATGAAGCCAGGGACTGTATTGGTCGATGTGGCAGTCGATCAAGGTGGATGTATCGAAACCTGTAAGCCGACTACTCACGAAAACCCAACTTTCATTATAGATGAGGTGGTTCACTACTGCGTAGCAAATATGCCGGGGGCTGTTCCTTATACTTCTACCCTAGCCTTGACAAATGCAACACTTCCCTATGCCATCCAACTAGCTGACAAGGGATGGAAGAAGGCTTGTAATGATAATCCGCAGCTTAAGCCAGGATTAAATGTCATTCATGGAGAAATCGTTTATGAAGCAGTAGCTGAGGCATTCGATCTACCTTATACTCCGGTTGAAAAGTATTTGTAAAAGAACTTAGTTTCAATGAAAGCCCTCTGAAAATCAGAGGGCTTTTTTTATTGACTAAGGATTTGCCAAAAATCCTTTCCCATAGCCTCTGAATCAATCGAGGTATGGATCTTAATCTTCCTGGTAGTATTTTCTGGAGGAGTTTGAAAATATTCAACTTTTGATAGCTCAGGTCGAATCAAAGCTTCGATAATCGCTACATCCCACATAATCCAGGATTCTTTCTCAGGATCCTCTTTGGTCCACCAACGCTCAAAACTCAACCATCTACCGGATAGGAAATCACCCAGCTCAGATTTACCTGCCAGTTCATCCAGCATTTTATCTTTCTTAAAAACCAGATTCTGACTAGTTGTAGCAGTCATGATAGTTAAGTCAAGCCCTTCCGTATCGAGTAACACATCCACGGCCAAAGGATCATTCCCTGAATTGAATTCCTTCTTATTGTAGGAGTTTGTTTCTGGATCATGCCAAAAGCCCAGATAATGCACCCGAATCATTGGAATGATCTCAGGAGCTTGTAAAATCGCTGAGGCTACATTGGTGCAACTTCCTAAAACCACTAAATCCAACTTCTCTCCTTTTCCGAGCTCTTTGGCTTTCTTAATTATAAAATCAGAAGCCTCTGAACGCTGAGGATTCTCTTTATTTTCCAATTGAAAATTTGAGCCCATCTTCACAGGAACATCTCCTCGTTCGGTTAAGGCCACTAATTGTTCATTCAAAACTTGACTTTCGAGGACAGAGGAATCAGAAGCCAATGGAGAAGTATGAAATTGTGCGGAGGTAATTCCAATCAGGTTGACACTTGGGTCTTTCAATACCCTGGCGAGGGCGAAAAGATCATCCACTTCATTCGCAGTATCCGCATCTATAATCAACGGATTCTGGTTCCTTGAATCCATCCCACGATTTTGGATGGCTATAAGAGAGAGTAGAAGTGTTAAAATAAAATGGGCCATTAGGTGATAAATGGATTAAGTACAAGCTAAATCTGAAATAGATGGAATTTGGTTCAATGAACTTGACAAAATTTTAGTTTTGTCTCAGGCCAGATGATATCTTTACTTCCTGTTGTTAACCCCTGTTTTTTCCATGTCTATCAAAGATAACTTAGAAAAAATCCAAAGTTCTTTTGTGAATCCAGATTGCCAGCTGGTCTCCGTTTCCAAGACCAAACCTTTGGAATTACTAATGGAAGCTTATGAGGCTGGAGTTCGAGATTTCGGTGAAAATAAGGTGCAGGAATTACAATGGAAACAGCCAGAAATGCCTTCTGATGTGAGATGGCATATGATTGGCCATCTCCAAAGGAACAAAGTAAAATATATCGCACCCTATGTAGCGTTAATTCATGGAGTGGATTCGGAACGACTGCTCAAGGAGATAAATAAACAAGGGGCAAAAGTGGAACGTAAAATTCCCGTTTTACTTCAGATGCATATCGCAGAGGAAGAAAGCAAGTTTGGTTTCGACAGAGATGAAGTCCTAAGTCTTTTGAAATCGGATGAGTTTTCAGAACTCCAAAATATAGAGGTAAAGGGCCTTATGGGAATGGCCACCAATACAACAGATCAGGATCAAATACGCAAAGAATTCAAGGGTCTCAAATCTCTGTTTGATGAGATAAAGGCTTTGGGAAACCCAAAACTTTCGAGTTTCGATGAACTCTCCATGGGAATGAGCGGAGATTATACTATTGCTCAGGAAGAAGGTAGCACCATGGTCAGAATTGGCTCTGCAATCTTTGGTCCCAGAAACTATCCCACTAAAGAATAGTACATGAAAGGAAGACAAATTATCCAGCTTGCAGCAGTCTTTGGAGCATTATCCGTAGCCATTGGAGCTTTTGGAGCACATAGCTTGAAGGAAGTTCTGGAGGAATCAGGCAGGACCGACACATTCCAAACTGCGGTTTCCTATCAGTTTTTTCACTCACTCCTTTTGCTAGCCGTTGGAATCACCTTTGTGGCAAAGCCTCATTGGAAAAAATTAAAGTGGGCTGCCTTATTTATCGTCATTGGAATTTTATTTTTCTCAGGTTCTCTTTATGCACTTTCATTAACTGGCTATAGCCGATTCGGCGCGGTCGCTCCCTTTGGAGGGTTATCACTGATCCTCGGATGGTTGACCATCATATTCGCAGTTAAAAAGCGGGTTCAATGAAAAGACTGGCTCTTTTCCTGATTTCATTCCTACTTCTGAACTCTGTTTTTGCTCAGCTGAGCAAAGAACAGTTTTCAACGCTGGAATCAGCCCTAGGAGAAAGAAGCTTCTTTAATGGACACTTAACCGGGTTCATGTTGTATGATCTGGACAGTCAACAGGTTCTTTATGAAAAGAACAGCCAACTCAGATTTATCCCTGCCTCTTCGACCAAACTCTTTACGCTCTTCTCAAGTATTGCAGTTTTGGGTGATAGCACACAGACCGTGAGATACATTAGCTCAGGAGATACGCTAAGAATCTGGGGTGCAGGTGATCCAACCTGGGGCTATTTAGATTTTGAAAACAAAGCCCTAGAAAGCTTAATCGCAAAGCACAAAACTGTCATATTCTCGGATTCCAATATGGACAGTCCGGAGTTTGGTTATGGCTGGCAATGGGACGATTACTATTATGATTACTCCCCGGAAAGAACCTCTTTGCCGCTGAATGGAAATCTTCTGGAAGTACGAAAAGTGAATGGAAAGCCTCAGGTTTCCCCTGAGCGATTTCAAAAAGAGGTTTTTACCACCAATCGAACTATCCGGGAGCTAGAAAGAGATTTTCACAGCAACACGTTCTACTATAACCCGAATAATTTTCGAGGTCGTGAAAAGTATATCCCATTGCTTACCAGTCCTGAGTTATTTGTCTCATTAGCCGAGGAGGAGACCGGTCGAAATTGGGTGTATAGCTCAGATTCTTTACCAGACAATCATACTCTGCTTCGGGGAGAAGCCCTTTTTCCTATTCTGAAGGAAATGATGCTGGAAAGCGATAACCTTCTGGCCGAGCAGCTTATGCTCATGGTTTCGGATCGGCTCTTCCAAAGATTAGACACAGAAAGAGCCATAGAGTACATCCTGAAAACCTATCTATCCGATTTGCCAGACATCCCAAAATGGGTGGACGGAAGCGGTTTGAGCCGACATAATCTTTTTACCCCTCGATCCATGGTCGCGCTTTTCGAGAAACTATATCGCATGGTTCCTGATGAGGATTTGTACGATTTGCTTCCCACCGGCGGAGTTTCAGGGACTTTAGAGACCAGCTATCAAGCAAAAGAACCCTACATTTTTGCCAAAACAGGCACCATGAGCAATAACCATAGCCTGGTGGGACTCATAAAAACCAACAGCGGAAAAACCTACGTGTTCGCGTTTATGAACACAAATTACCCCTACAAAGCATCCGTGGTTCGAAGGGAAATGGAGAAGGTCATGGTGATGGTGCGCGACATGCTTTGATCCATCCTTTCCTTTGGTACAAAAAGGTAGTTCTGATTTCCTGAAAAGCTGAAAAAAGCTAACTTCAAACCTTATATCTCCAATCATCAAACATGCAAAAAAGGACCTTCCTTAAATCCCTGCTTTTAGCCTCAGCAGCAGCTCCACTCACTTCTTTTGCTAGTGCAAAGCCAAACAGTATTCCAAATCAAATCCTACCCAAAGCCCTTTCGAAAGGTGATACCGTAGGTTTGATTAGTCCTTCTGCTGCGACCGCTGACCGAATGCAATTTACCTACGCAAAAGAGGCCATGGAGGCCCTAGGGTTTAAAGTTAAAGAAGGTGCGAATCTTAAAAATCGAAGGGGACATCTGGCGGGAACAGATGAGGAGAGAGCCAATGACCTAAACAACATGTTTGCTGATCCTGAGATTGCTGCGGTGATTTGTATTCGTGGCGGATCTGGAGCAGCTCGAATCCTACCCTATTTGGATTATGATTTGATTAAGGCCAATCCAAAACCCTTACAAGGTTATTCAGATATCACAGCATTACACTGTGCCATTCAATCACAAACAGGTCTGATTTGCTTCCACGGACCCAATGGTTCCGGTAGCTGGAATAGCTTCAATGTGAAGCAATTTGAAAAGGTCTTTTTTGAGGAAGATTCGGTAACCTTTGAAAATGTGATGCCGAAAGGAGATGATTTGGTAGTAAAGGCAAACCGAATTCAAACCCTCAAGGGAGGTACAGCAACAGGGAAATTGCTGGGTGGAAATCTTACCGTTTTAACAGCTTTATCAGGAACACCTTATTATCCTGATTTTCAGGATTCTATATTATTCATTGAAGACATTGGAGAAGATCCCTATCGGATCGATAGAATGATGAGTACGCTGAAATTAAATGGTACGCTGGATGCGGCTAGAGGGGTCATATTTGGGCAGTGCACCAACTGTACCCCAGGTGGAGGATATGGATCCTTAACGGTGGATCAGGTGATGGATGATTACCTCCTTCCACTTGGAGTTCCGGCCTACACAGGAGCCATGATTGGCCATGTTGCCAGACAATTCATATTACCCGTTGGAGCAACCGTTATCATGGATGCCGATCAGGGCAAAATCACAATTGATCAAAAGTTATTCGCTTAAACACATGCTGAAATCAGTATTCAAATTGACCTTAATCTTCGCTACCCTATTTGGCTGTAGCCAGGATTCAAATACAGACCAAATGGAAGAAAGAACGCTTACCTATCTGGCTCTCGGAGATAGTTATACCATTGGAGAAAGTGTGGAAGAAGATCAGCGCTACCCAAACCAACTTATTCCTCTTCTGGATCGATCTCCTCTTTGGGAAAAGCCTAGGATTATTGCAAGAACTGGGTGGACAGTAGATGAATTAGATGCAGGGATCAATGCCGCCACAAATATCTCAGCTTCCTATGATTTGGTAACTTTATTGATCGGAGTCAACAATCAATTCAGAGGACGCTCCGTTGATGATTATGCAGTTGATTTCGAGAAAATGCTTCTGCGAGCAATTGGCTTTGCAGGAGACCTGCCAAATCACGTAGTAGTTCTATCCATACCGGATTGGGGAGTGACACCATTTGCTACTTCAAGAGGTACGGACAAGGAAAAAAACGCAGCGGAGATTGATGCGTACAACCAGAAGAAAAAAGAGATTTGTGATAAGTATGGCGTAGCCTACATCGATATCACTGAGGAATACCGAGTGAAAGGAGCTTTGCCGGAAGGTGTAGCAAGTGATGGTCTCCATCCTAGCGGAGCCATTTACGCTGACTGGGCAGAAAAGCTTGCCGAAAAAGTAAATGATATTAATTTCTAGACTGTGAAAAAGTACGGCCTTTGGCTTTTGACTCTGTTAATGTTCTCTTGTTCTACCCCTATGGATGAATCAATTATAGAGACATGGTGGATCAATAGTGGCAAAGTGTCATGCGAAGATTTAGGAGAGATGACCTGTCTCCAAGTACAGTCCAACGAAACTCTAGATCCTCAAGCCTGGATATCACATCCTGAAGACATACTGGGTTTTGAATATGAGGCAGGCCATATCTATCAAATCAGAATCAAAATCAGTGATCGCCAAGGTCCAATACCGGCAGATGCGAATTCCAAAATTTATGAATTGGTGGAAGTTGTGAGCATGGTCTATGATCCAAGCACTCGATTAACCAATAGCTACATTGTAACCTCCGTTGGTGAAATCACCGATCCCAAGGATCCATTTTTGGAAATACCCTTAAGTTTTTATTTCGATGCCACCATTAAGTTTTTCGGTGGTAATCTGGGTTGTAACTCTGGGGGTGGTGAAATTATAGTCAATGATGGCAAAAACCTTGAGTTAAGGTTGGGAAGGATTACTTTAAAGGCTTGTCCAGACATGGAACTAGAAAAGGCAGTCTCCCTAGCCTTGAGCAATACCAGATCTTACGAATTTGAGAATGAAGAATTATTATTCTTTAATGAAGCCGGAGAAGTATTAATTACATTTAAACCCGTTGATTGAGATTTAAAGATGAAAGTTATCGTAATCAAAAAAAATTATGCAGCTCATGTAGAAGAGCCATTTTATGCAAAAGGGGCCGAAAAGCTCTCTAAAAAAGTGAACCACATAAACTTCTAGACTATGAGAAAGTACAGCTACAGCCTTTGTTTTTTAGTGTTATTAATCATTTCATGCAACGCACCCATGGAAGAAGAAAATATAGAAACCTGGTGGATCAATTCCGCCAAAGTTGAATGCGAAGGAGTTGGTCCGATGAGCTGTTTTCAGGTTCAATCCAACGAAACCCTGGATCCAGAGGGATGGACACTCCACTACGCCGGAATCAAAGGTTTCAACTATGAGCCTGGCAACATCTATCAAATCAAGGTGAAAGTCACCGATCGACCTGAGCCTATTCCGGCAGATGCCAGTTCAAAGATCTATGAATTGGTTGAAGTGATTAGCTCTGAGCCTGATCCTGCGCTACGGCTGACGAATATTTATAAAGTGACCTCGGTTGGAGAATTCACCGATCCAACCAATCCAAACTCCGGTGAAGCTTTGACTTTCGAATTCAATGCAACGGATAGAAACTACTTCGGAAATATGGGCTGTAATACCGTCAGAGGTGGAATCAAAGTAAACGATGGTAAAAACCTTGAGCTTAATCCAGGCATGGTGACTTTGATGGCCTGTGAAAATATGGAATTAGAGAACGCTGTTTCTCAAGCTTTGATCAATACCAGATCCTATGAGCTTGGAGAAGAAGGACTTCAATTCTTCAACGAAGACGGAGAAGTGGTCATCACCTTTATGCCTGTTGATTAAAGAAAAAAATGAAAGTAATAGCCATAGGCAGAAATTACGCGGCTCATATCGCGGAGCTACAAAATGAAAGACCATCGAAACCGGTGGTTTTTCTTAAACCTGAAACCGCGATTTTAAAACCGGGAATGCCTTTTTACCATCCCGATTTTTCGAATGATATTCATCATGAGATTGAATTGGTACTGAAGGTTTGTAAGCCCGGGAAATACCTGGAAAAGAAGTTTGCTCATCGCTATTTCGAGGAGATCGGCTTAGGTATCGATTTTACGGCCCGAGACTTACAGAAGGAATGCAAGGAAAAAGGGCTGCCCTGGGAAATTGCTAAAGGTTTTAATGGTTCTGCGCCAATCGGGGATTTTATGCCGGTCTCTGAAATTGGAGATTTGGACAACATTGACTTTCATTTGACAGTAAATGGAGAAACCCGTCAAAAAGGAAATACCAGCCATTTACTATTTGATTTTGGGACGATCATCGAATACGTTTCACAGTTTTTCCTGCTGAAAAAGGGAGATTTGATCTTTACCGGAACTCCGGCGGGAGTTGGGCCGGTGAAAATTGGAGATCATCTGGAAGGGTTTATTGGGGATAAAAAAATGCTTGATCTTGAAGTTAAATAGACTCTTTTCAGTCTGTCTACTTTTTATCCTTTCCTCTGGCCTCTTGGCACAAGGGGTAGTTCAAAACTATTATCGCTCCCCCGTAAAACCTGGGGGCAGAAATTACCTGTCAGGAAACTTCGCTGAGCTTCGACCAAGTCATTTTCATGCAGGAATTGATTTTAAATTCGGAGGAGTTTCAGGAGAACCCATTTATGCCGCAGCAGATGGATGGGTGCATCGAATAAAGATTTCTACTTATGGCTATGGGAATGTGATTTACCTGAAGCATCCCAATGGCCAGATCACAGTCTACGGACATTTACGAAATTTCAATGAGGAGCTCACCGAATTCATCGTTAGGAAAATGTACGAGAAGGAGGTAAATACACTGGAAGTGTACCCAGAGCCGGGAGAGCTTATGGTCAAGCAGGGTGAACAAATCGCCAATGGTGGGAATACAGGTAGCTCTGGTGGGCCACACCTTCACTTTGAAATTCGGGACAGTATTGATAGGGCTTTGGATCCGCTACTTTTTGGTTTTCCTGAAATCCTGGATCGAACGGCCCCTACCCCCCAGTCCATTGCTTTTGTTCCTCTCGATATTAACTCCCGGGTGAATGGAAGATTTGAGCGAGTAGAGATTACTCCGGTTTCCACCGGAAGAGATTATCGCCTTCCGAATACCATTCAGATCACGGGCAAGGTAGGAATCGAAGTGAGAGCCTTTGATCGGCTGGATGGAGCCAGCAATAGAAATGGATTTACGGTCTTTGAGATAAGCGAAGAGGATTCCGTCATTCTGAACCTTACGGTGGATAAGGTGGATCATCATATCAACCGGCAGTTTTTGCTACACGCCCATAGAAATCGCTTCACCAAGCTGTACAAGCAAAAGGCTTTGAAGTATGATTTCATTACGCCCAATGAGGAATCAGCAGGTCATATCAGCCTGGAGCCAAGCGATAAAAAAGACTACAAACTGAGATTGGTTGACGCCTATTGGAATCAGCGAACGATCAGCTTTGCCCTACAGGGGAAAGAATTAGAAACTCAGGTAAATAGTAAAACCACTCCCAGCCGGGCGAGCATAGATTACCATAAAAACATCATGGAAATCAAGGCTCCCATCTCCGCAGAAGGAGGACTCGCCAAGTTTTTCATCGGGGAAAACACCTTTGAAATGCTTCCTGCCTATCAGGATTCCAGAAGTCGAACCTATTTATGGGACATGAACTTTGGGATACCCGACATGGTGGATATCTGCTCCGAAGTTTTGGAGCCGGAAGTTTTGGGAAGGATTCCTTATGAAAGAGAAATGCTTTTTGCGGCAGCAGATGCCAAAGTCACTTTTCAGGAAAAAAGCCTGCTGGAAGATCTCTTCCTCAGAATGAATACTTCCGGATCAGGAAATAAAGCCAAACTCAATCTGCATACCTCTACGGAATACTTGTACAATCCCATCAAGGTGGATTGGACTATTTCTCCGGGAAGTTTCCAAAGAGATAAAACCCATGTGTATAGAGTATCGAACAATGGTCGAAAATCCTTTGTGGGAGGTCAGTGGAAAGAAGGGTCGATCGAGTTCAGCACACGAAACTTCGGAAGCTTTGTGCTGGCACAAGACCTCACCAAACCCACCATCAAACCCATCCGGGTGAATTCGGCTCAAATAAGATTTGTGATCCGAGATAATCTGTCTGGAATTAATAACTTTGAAGCAAGGGTGAACGGAGAATGGGTGATGATGCGGTACGAGCATAAGCAAGCCGTGATTTGGTCCCAAACTTTGGACAAACAACCCTTGAAAGGTGAAGTTGTATTGAAGGTAACCGATGAAGCCGGCAATGTGGCCGAGTGGAGCGGAACCATCAATTGATCATTCATTAAATTTTAGAAACATGTCATTAGAAGCTGGCCAGATGGCCCCAGATTTTGAAGCTCCCATCGAAAGCGGAGAAACCATCAAACTATCGGATTACAGAGGAAAAAAAGTAGTCCTTTATTTTTATCCAAAAGACAATACTCCGGGATGCACCGCTCAGTCCTGCAACCTCAGAGATAATTACGAAGCCCTTCAAAAGGCTGGATATGTGGTTTTGGGAATCAGTAGTGATTCTGAAAAGTCTCACGTGAAGTTCAAGGAAAAGCAGTCCCTACCCTTCTCTTTGATCTCTGATCCGGATAAGAAAGTTCATGAGCTTTACGGTACCTGGGTGGAAAAGTCCATGTACGGAAGAAAATATATGGGTACCGCCCGCACCACATTTATTATAGACGAAGAAGGTAAGGTCGAGGAGATCATCTCTAAGGTGAAAACCAAAGATCACACCGCACAAATTTTAAAATAAACCTAGCTAAGCACATGCAGAAGAAAACTATTGAAGAATTGGAAAGCATCTGTTCTCAGGTTCGTCGCGACTGCCTGAGAATGGTGCATGCCGTTCAGTCTGGTCACCCGGGAGCCTCTCTTGGGTGTACCGAATTTTTTGTTGGCCTTTACTTTGACCAGATGAATCATGATCCTTCATTTAATATGAATGCACTGAATGAGGATGTATTCTTCCTATCGAATGGTCATATTTCCCCGGTCTTTTACAGCGTTCTTTCCCGCTCGGGCTATTTCCCGGTGGATGAAATGAACACCTTCCGGAAAATCAATTCCCGACTTCAGGGTCACCCGGCTACGCATGAGCATCTTCCGGGAATACGGATCGCTTCGGGCTCGCTCGGTCAGGGACTTTCTGTGGCTATCGGCGTGGCCCAGGCCAAAAAACTCAACGAGGACGATAAAACCGTCTACATCCTGATGGGTGATGGAGAGCAGGAAGAGGGACAGATCTGGGAGGCGGCCATGTATGCGGCTCACTGGAAAGTGGATAATCTGATTGCCACCATAGACCTGAACAGGCAGCAGATCGACGGTCCTACCAAGGAGGTGATGGATTTGATTGATTTGCGGGCAAAGTATGAATCCTTCGGCTGGACCGTGATCGATACTCATGCCGGAAATGACATGAAGTCGGTGCTGGAAGGTTTGGAAAAAGCTAAGGCGCTGTCGCGCAAAGGAAAACCCGTACTGAACCTGCTTCATACCGAAATGGGCTATGGCGTGGATTTTATGGTGGGAACACATAAATGGCATGGCATCGCCCCTAGCGATGAGCAATTGGCGGATGCCCTTGGGCAGCTACCCGAAACTCTTGGTGATTATTGATTTTTTAGACGGAACGAAATGGAAAAGACATTGGATTTAAAATATACGTATACAGAAAAGAAGGATACCCGATCCGGATTTGGAGACGGATTTCTTGAGCTTGGAAGAAGCAACCCAAATGTAGTGGGGCTATGTGCCGACCTGATCGGATCCCTGAAAATGGGAGCCTTCCAAAATGAATTCCCTGAGCGATTCTTTCAGACAGGAATCGCTGAAGCAAATATGATGGGGATCGCAGCAGGAATGACCATCGGCGGTAAGATTCCTTTTACCGGAACCTTTGCGAATTTCTCTACCGGTAGGGTCTACGATCAAATTAGACAGTCCATCGCCTACTCCGGCAAAAACGTAAAAATCTGTGCTTCACACGCCGGATTAACCCTTGGAGAAGATGGGGCTACGCACCAAATTCTCGAAGATGTAGGCATGATGAAAATGCTTCCTCATATGACGGTGATTAATCCCTGCGATTATAACCAGACCAAGGCAGCCACCATCGCCATCGCGGATTATGAGGGTCCGGTGTATCTGCGATTCGGTAGACCCAAGTGGCCCATCTTTACGGATCCTGCTCAAAAATTCGAGATCGGCAAAGCCTGGAAAATGATCGAAGGTACGGATGTGACCATCTTCGCAACCGGTCATCTGGTATGGGAGGCGGTACTGGCAGAAGCAGCCCTAAGAGAAGAAGGCATTTCTGCCGAGGTGATTAATATCCATACGATCAAACCTCTGGACCAAGAAGCCATTCTGGATTCTGTAGCGAAAACAGGCTGTGCGGTTTCTGCAGAAGAGCATCAGCTAAATGGCGGTTTGGGTGATAGTGTAGCACAGACCCTTGCTCGAAATAACCCGGCTCCTATGGAGTATGTAGGGGTAAATGATAGCTTCGGGGAGTCCGGCACCCCAACCGAGCTTCTGGAAAAATATGGGCTAAATGCTGCGAATATTGTAGCAGCCGCAAAAAAGGTATTGGCTCGGAAATAAGCCACTTATATAAAATAAAGAAAACCACAGTTCGAAAGGGCTGTGGTTTTTTGTTTGAACTAAACTTAAATGATATCTTAAAAGAGTAGGCCAGAATTGGTTCAATATTCAAAAATTGTCATTAGCCAGCGTGTATGAAGGTATAATGACACATTTAGGAAATCTATTAGAAAACAATGACATAAAATTGTGTCATTACACAACGTTGGGCACAATTAAAATAAAAATCGTCTATGACAAATATTGACGTTTCAGACATTAAAGAATACCAGGAAGCAATTGACGCTATTCGAAAGGATTATGGCGTTTGTTGGTTTCGCGGATTGACGGATAAAAAGTATGTTCTTGAACCGTCAATTTACAGAAAGCCTTATAAACCTGAATTAGAAGCAACTTTTCTTGGGCAATTCAAATCACAGGCTCCACCGTTTTTGCAAAAACTTCCAATCAATGATTGGGAATGGCTGTTCTTAATGCAACATTATGGTGTACCAACTAGATTAATGGATTGGACTGCACATCCGCTTGTTGCCTTAACTTTTACATTGAAAAATCTGGAAAAAGCTGCAGATGACAATAAAGATCTCGTGGTATATTGTCTTAATCCAGAGAAACTCAATAAAAGAATAACCGCAATAGATTTTGATGAAAATAACCCGATTCCGTTCATCGGGGATGATCAGCAGTATTTATTTGGCGTAGGACAAAACAAAAGCAACAACTTACCAATTGCAATCATAGGACCGCTGAACAACGACAGAATAATTGTACAAAAAGGGACCTTCACTTTATTTCCCTTCAAGCTAGACAAGAAAATTGAAGAATATGAGCATGCGGATGAGTTTCTCAAAAGCATTACCCTTAAGACGGGTAGGCTTTTTGAAATGAAACAGTCACTAGAAAACCTAGGGTTCACTTACGACAGTTTATTCCCAGGACTTGATTCTATCGCTAAATCTATTGTTAAACCTTTTAAGAAGTAAGCAATGTTTGAAAAGATAGAATACTCTCCAATCGGAAAAAGTAATGTCAAAACCTTAATTGAGCTTCTAAGGTCAGACAAGATTGACAAAAATCCAGATTACCAACGTTTCGGAAAATTATGGTCTAAAGACAAAAAACAATTGTTAATAGACTCAATAATCAATGGCTATGACATTCCCAAAATCTACTTTCATTACTTAGCATCTTCTTCAAGAGAAATAAATGAATCAGGGAAACTTTTGGCAATAATTGACGGAAAACAGAGAATAGAAGCCATTGAAGATTTTCTGACTGACAAAATTAGAATCTCTCAAAACTTCGTGTTCCTAAAATCTCCTGAAATTAATTTAAAGGGTCTGAGTTTCTCTCAACTTGAGAAGAATTATCCGTGGATTGCTGAAGAAATACTGTTTTACAAGTTTGACTTCGTGTTTATTGAAACAGATGAGAGAGAAAGAATAGATGAGCTCTTTTTAAGATTAAACGAAGGTGTACCCTTAAACAACTCTGAAAGAAGAAAATCTTATGGTGGGTACCTAGTCCAATATGCCCTTGATAAAACTGAACAAATGGACTTTTTTACACACAAAGTCGCATTCTCAAATAAGAGATTGGAACATTTCGACTTGTACACCAAACTTGTGCTTATTGAATCTTCCCCTGACCTCAAGTCCTTTACCAAAACTACCCTAGATAGACTGATTAAGGAAAATAAGGAGCAAAATGATGAAATAGATAGTAGTCTTACAGATTTGGACAATAATCTCAATCAGCTTGCACAATACTTTGAAGATGGGGATGAACTACTTAGATCAAAGTCAATTGTACCCTTGTACTATATGTTTTTACTAAAGGAAGGCAATGGGGACAATCAAAATAAGTTAGAATTCCTTAGACTATTTCATGACTTGAGAAAGCATAATAGAAGGGACTTACCATACGACCAAGTCAATCAGATAATGATAGAGTTTGACAGGCTCACCCAGCAAGGAGCCAATCAGAAGAAATCGCTTGAAAAGAGACTTACAATGCTAGACAGGTTCTATGAAAAGTTCAATGAAAGCAATAATCTAAATGTAGGGACTAAAATAAGTACTGCCGGATTGGATTTGAAAAAGCTTTCTGAAACGAAGGACATTTAAAACGAAAAAAACTGTGCCCAACAAAACCTATAAGCAATAGCGCCCTGCGGGACGCTACTGCTCATAGCCAGACCGTTAAAGAAATCCCCTTTCATAAAACGGATGGGTGATTTTATCTAACTTGTCATATTTATGAAGATCGAAGTCATTCGAAAGGATAAGAACCTAATTGATAAGGTAGTCAAGCTAGGAACCAGAAATAGTAAGACACTGGGACACTTCCCAGAAGGCGCCTACATCCAACATGCGCAGAGAGGTTTTCTTCTTTGCGCATTTGAGAAAGATCAACTATTAGGTTATCTACTTTTTTCAATTACCCACAGTAAAAGCTCAATAAGAGTAATTCAATTATGCTTGGAAGAAGAAGTAAGAGGAAAAGGAATTGCGAGGGCGCTGCTAGATTCATTAAAATCCAAATACCGAGACTCATTCAAGGGTATTTCCTTAAGTTGTCGAACTGACTATAAAGAAGCCACTGCACTTTGGGAAAAATATGGATTCAAAGCCATGAACAAAGTAAGAAGCAGAAGTAAAAAGGAGAATTGGCTTTTCAAGTGGTGGTACGATTTCGGAAATCATGATCTATTCTCTTTAATACAAGTCAATTCAAACAAGCTTAAGGCTGTTCTAGATGCGAACATTATAATAAAACTCCGAAATAAAAGTGATGAGCATACTGGAACTCAATACTTGTTACAGGACTGGTTGGTAGATGTAATCGACTATTACTACTCTCCTGAGATTTTCAATGAAATCAAAAGAGATAAAAATGATGAAAGAGCAAAAAAAACCAGATCCTTTCTATCTAATTTTTTAGAAGCGAAGTTCGATCCTGACTATCGTGATAAAATATTAAATCAGCTGAATCAAATTATCACAGGAAACTCACCTAATGACTTGTCTGACAAAAAACAATTAGCTGAGTGCATCGCAAGTCACATCCCATATTTTGTCACAACAGATGAAGAAATTCTGGATGCTAACGACCAATTAAATGATGTGTTTGGTATACAAACACTTAGACCGATAGATCTTATCCTTCTTATCGACGAGAACAACAATAAATCTGACTACCTCTCATCGCGAATTGCAGGAGTAAACTACAATTACAGTAACCTCAAAACGGGAGAAATAGATGAATTAGTGGATAATATTCTTGCAAAAGACAGAAGTGAAAAAAAGCATGAACTTCGATCAGTTTTGACTCGATCAACTTCAAATATCAAGAACTGTAAGACTAGAGTAATTCGAGATAGGGACGATAAAATCCTTGGAGTCATGATATCCGAAATAAAATCGGAATTAGTCTTGATTCCCCTAATACGAACAACAAAAACTAAACTGTCTAAAACCCTTTTTACTCAACTAATCTTTGAATCGATTGAGTTTGCAGTTTCGCACAAAAGAAATGAGGTTGCGATATCTGACGAATATATAGACTCTGGAAACAAGGAAATGTTGGAGTCCATTGGCTTTACCCCAAAAAATGGATCATGGAAAAAAATTTCAGCTCAAGGGATCATTCACAGTTCTGAGCTATTCAATATTGCTGGCGTTAATCAGTTCTTTGACAAAAATACACTTGAACTCAAATTAGTCTCCGAAGAATTCAATTCCTTTAGGATTAGTCTTGAACGAAAACTTTGGCCGCTCAAATTCAGTAATCTAGATATTCCAGTGTATATCGTACCCATAAAACCTCACTGGGCAAGTGAACTCTTTGATTACTATGCCGCAAACAACTCCATGTTTGGAGCTCAAGCATCACTTGCGTGGAGTCGGGAGAATGCATATTATCGGAATGTTAAGCCAGTTTCTGAAAAGATTCCAGCTCGCATTCTTTGGTACTCAAGTAGTACAAGGGACAAAGGAGCTACAAGAGTCAATTCGATTGTTGGGTGCTCATATCTTGACGAAGTACATATCGGAACTGCAAAGGAACTTTTTAGAAGGTTTCGACATTACGGCGTTTATAAGTGGAAAAATATTCTTGAACTTGCGAAAGGAGATGCCGAAAATCAAATAAAGGCTTTGAAATTTAGAGATAGTGAAGTTTTCAAAACACCTATTTCATTTGATGAAGTGAATGAAATCTTAGAATCGCATGGAAGAAAGAGAAACACGTTTACTGCCCCTCTGGAAATAACTAATGAAATCTTCGTTAAAGTCTATGAATTAGGGAACATTTAATTATGAGTAAAATAATTCTAGTTTCTATTAAGCCTGAATTTGCCGAGAAGATTTTTGACGGATCGAAGCGAATTGAACTTAGGAAAGTCTCACCTAATGCAAGACCTGGAGATTTAATGATTGTTTACAGCACTTCTCCGGAAATGGCGGTAATTGGTGTTTGTAAAATTGCTAAAATAATTAAATCATCACCTGCGGAAATTTGGGAAAAATACTCTGAAGTTCTTGGAATTGATGAACATAGGTTCAATGCCTATTATTCAGAATCTAGAACAGCTGTTGGAATCGTTATAGACCGAGCAAGAAGATTAAAAACCAAGATTCCCTTAAAGAATATTAAGAGAGTATTTCCAGAATTTGCCCCACCTCAAACCTTCAAATATTTTAGTAGGGATTTAATATCAAACTCTTTAGCTCAAGCCTAAAGTCGCTAAAAAGCACTAAGCCCCCCTTAGGCGTAGATTGTCTCTACGCTTTTTTGCCTGTGAATTCAAATTAAATGAATAAAGACTTTTAGACTACAACTATTTTTAATCCCAATCTAGAAGGACTCATTGTACTGTTTTAAGATTTTTATCTTTTAAAGCAAATTGAACCAAAAGACATCTCAAAGGAAATTACCTTTCACTGAAAATTATGAAGCTACAGTTGTGAAGACCTCTAGTTTTTTTGTTTAGGATAAGTTAAAATCTTACTTTTTAGGACAACTTGGAGCGCGATTTTCAAAATAAGATTATAGCAGTTTTGGTTCTCGAAAGCCTATTTTTTGAAATATTTAAAAATTTTCGCTTACAGGATTTGTGATAAACAACATTGAGCAAAAATCTACCTAACCCCATCAATGCTTGAAAGATTAGTTGATCTTTACTCTAAGAATGCCAATTCAGGGAAAACACCTCTGGAAGATTTTACCACTGAAGCATTTGCCGGAGTCCTAGAAAATAGTGAATTGGTTAAGGGATCATTTATTCAAAAGTTTTTGGGACTCTCAGAAGATGAGTACATCATAAAGACTCAAAAGAAGTACATTCTAGATAATGACATCGATTGTATCATTGATATCGTAATTGAGGGTACGAATAATATCTGTTTCATTGAGAATAAGGTCAACTCAACTGAAGGTAACAGACAATTGGAGAGGTATTGCTTAGCTCTAGACTACTTCAAGAAGAGGGGGTTGAGAACAACTCTATTTTATTGCACAAAATACTCGGATATAAAAGAAATCAACCAGCACAATTTCAACCAATATAGATGGCATGATTTACATAATTTTCTAGTCTCTTTTGAAAATGATGCATTGACTGCCGAATTCTTAAAATTTTTAACCATATACGACATGGCAAAAGATACAACACTTTATTCCACGGATTTCATAGTGTTTGAAAACATACAAGAAGTTTTAAATAAGTGTAACGAATTTTTGGATTCAGCAAGACCTGATTTCGAACAGAAATTCTGCAACACCAACAAGATTAGTGATGGGAAATCAACATCCCAAATTTTAAAACATAACCGCGTTATCTTTTACGTCAAAGATTTTGTGAAGGGTACTGGATGGTCTGAATTAGTGTACGGTGTTTATTTTGAAGAAACGAGCATCTATGTAGAAATCTATCTTGATAAAAAGAATGAGAATCATGAAGATGTTGTCAAATTGGCTGAAGATTCAGGACTATTTATGATTGAGAAGAACGATTATGGAACTTCAATCTGGTTAGAACATGACCTATCCACCCTACTTAATCAAGACAATTCGGATCAAATGATTTTAGAATGGTTTAAGGCCTCATTCGAAACCTTCGATAACTTCACCGAAAACACAAAACTTAAACTCTGGAATAAATAACTAAAGGCACGTAGGGATAGAATCGTATAACCAAACTAAATCTCCTCTAGGCGTAGATTGTATCTACGCCTTCATATTTTCTTGAATTTGTAATTCCTGTTCTCTCCATTGGAAGAAATTACCCAGGACTTAAGGGCTTGATTGAAGTGTATCATTCCTGATTGGAGTATTTTAACCAATTGAAAATTGGTCATGATATCAGGGTAGGACAAGGCGTCAAGAAATCATTCTGTGAATGATTATAGCCTTGGGCCGGCTTGTAGGGCGGACTAACTTCACCCAGTCTTCATTTCCACACAATCTAAGCGTAGATTGAATCTACGCTTTTTTATTTTCAGGAATTTGTAATTCCTCCTTACCCCAGTAATCTATTCTTAAATGGTTTTTATTTTTGTCAAAACCAGAATTGAATGCCCAAAGACTTTTCACTTCAAACCATTACAAATCAGGATCAGGCAAGACTGATGAACCTGATGCAGCGTATTTATCCTGCGGCTTATGCTCATTTTTGGCAGAAGGAATCTACGGACTGGTATCTGGATCTCTGCTATCATACTGAGAACCTGAAGAAAGAGTTGGCTGAAGCCGGGACCAGTTATTTTATCGTTCTTCAGAATGACAAGGAAGTGGGAATTCTGAAATATGACTATCCCTCCTCTCCTCCTCAGATAACCATAGAAAATGCGGTAAAGCTTCATAGACTGTATCTGGCTCCTGAAACGCATGGAACCGGCTTAGCGAAAGGATTGATGGAGTATATGGAGGAGGACTCGATTGCTCAAGGCGCCGATAGAATCTGGCTGGAGGTGATGCAGAAATCGGATCAGGCCCAGAAGTTTTATAGAAAGGCAGGATATCAGAAGCTCTATGAATACGAATTGACTTTTGAAAGACTCAAGCCTGAGTATAGAGGAATTGAAATTTGGGTGAAAGAGATTTCTTGAGGTGCACTTTTCCTTCTGAATTTTTATCTTGAATAGATTTTAATTTCAGAATTCATGATACTTTTTCTTCCCTTTCTTTTTTGGCTTCAAGCCTGGCAAGTTTTAGACACAGAAACCCTTCCTGTCATTACGGAAAATAAGGAATCCGCCGAGGAGCTTCGGGCTGATGAGATGGTTGGCGTTTACTTTATGCCTTCCTGGAATACCTCACCCGATCCGAATGTGGATCGTGATAGTTTTTGGTCCTGTCTTCAGGACCCGAAGAACTGCGCCAGCCTCTCGAATCCGGGGATTTGGGGAGCGAATGGAAGAATTTATAACAACCGATATCCTTATGAGGGGCCATATCTGAACCGTAAGCCCATTGCCGAGCTGGGTGGCTTTTACAAACGGGATGATCCCAAGACCATCAAAAAGCAGCTTCAGCTGATGAAGGAATATGGCATTGATTTCTTCGCTTATGATTGGTTCTACGGAAGGAATTATTACTA
>CAKZRQ010000004.1 GCA_937146645.1 uncultured Cyclobacteriaceae bacterium | reverse complement strand
CTAGGAGCCTATAGATATTCTGAAGATCATTTATAGGAATTACACCATTTTTATCTAAATCAATATTTTCTAATAGTTTCAATAATGATGATTTATACTGAAATGCTTGATCTTTATGAATTTGGAGGTTCATTTCCTTTGTATCGCCTTTATTCCTAATCATATGCTGTAGATTTTTAGTAAAAATATGTAGAAATTCTACATATTCAAAGAATATCTTTATCATTTTTCGATATTTTTTTGAAGATTTTCTACATTAGTATATATAAATTCTACCAATGACAAGACTAGGAGAAGTTTTTCAAAGAAAATCAATTAACAAGGCAGAAGTGGCTAGAAAAACTGGATTGAGTGATTCTAGAATAGGGCAACTAACAAATAACCCATCGACCAAACTCACAGCTGCTGAGCTTTATCTGATAGCAAAAGCCATTGATGAGGATCCCTGTAAGTTGTTGGAGTATGTTTGTCAGGATATCTAAAAATGATCTTCACCCGGTTTAGTAAGTGTTTATAACTTTTTTAGGAGGCATACCATTTTTGAATACTTTCGAGTTTTGACTGATTCCGCATAAGAAAAATAAAAGTAGGGTTAAATTATCCATCCCTTGAGAGCATTTTTAATTCAAGGAATAACTTTTTCCTTTCGGTCAGCCCTAAAAACCTAATCACTAACCCTTCCAAAAAATCTAACTTAAATTCCGACACAATAGCTGAATAGATGGAATTCCATCTTCTAAGTAAATCTAAACCAACACATCCCCTATTCACCTTAGCAAGTAGAAACCCTGACAATTATTGTCGGCCAGAGCTAAACCATAATGCCTTTCCTTAAGAAAATCACGATCTTGAGACTAAATCCTTAACCACAAAAATTATTTATCATGCCAAATTTCGTAGTCAACCACCGAGCACAATCCAACGGAGATCATGAGGTACACAAAGAAGGATGTCCTTATTTCCCCAGTAGCTACAAATCCATAGGCTGGCATGGCAACTCAATACCGCAGTGGCCGAAGCAAAAAGAACCTACAAACAGTCAAATGGATGTAAGTATTGCAGCCCAGCTTGTCATACAAGTTGAAATTGGAAAAGCCGATCGAGATCTGCTACTCTCGCACATTCCACTCTCCTTTTAGGAGCTATGGCTTCACCAAGCGACCTTCCAGAACCCAAGGCTTGCTGGGGCTTAGGATAGGAGAAAATGGAGTGAAGTTGTAAGTCGCGAGGAATGAACGGCCTGTCCTGGAGTGGAGAATAGAGATCTGTCGTTGGAAAAATGGCGCGATTGAATCAGAATAAAAGGAGTGGTCGAAACGCGGTGAAAACGAGCCTAGAAAATGTTCTTTGAATTCGAATCTCATCCATTTCCCCAAACACTAACTTTTCTGGTTCGAGAAAAAATCAGGTAAAGGGTTTCTTCTAGTTTTAAAAGCATTCTCCAATCTCGAATTTCAAACTACTATTTAATGTGATGGATTTGGGAATTTACAATCGAACTCCCAGTCCGCTGCCTGTAGCTTCGCCTTCAACCTCTCCAGATTAGTGATTAAATCTTCAAATGAGGGCTTTTTCCCATCATAGATCATATCTTCTTTCATTTTGGCATAATCAGCCTCCCACTCTACTATCACTTCATGAGGCGGAATAGGATTCACTGTTTTAGGGTTGTGTTGATTATAATCCACATCCCCAACTCTGGAAAATTTATAGCGATGGGATACAATCGTTTCATACAAGTCCTTATCACCGAATGCCAATTCTGCAATTCCTGCTTGGGCTAATTGGTGTATATCGTAAAGATGGCGACTTAGCCTATCCACTCGCATTTTGTTTGCCGGACGGTGAAACTCTTCATGCAAGAGGAAAAGTTTTTCCAAAAATGTCCGTTCTGGATTTACAGTAGGAACTTCGAATAGAGGTGCAGCAAAATCTCTTTCTACATACACTTCATCTACCAATGCCCCAAATTTCTGAAAAGTAAATGGTTCTCTTAACGAACGGCAACTGACCTCTATCTGTACTCTTGGCAGGACATATTCAGAAGTTGGGACTATTACATTGGGATAATAGATTTCCAGAATCCTTGGATCTTGATCGCTATCTTTAGCTTCTATTACTTTGAATTCAAGATCAGTAAATCCATTTTCACGAAACTTTTCTTGTAGCTCTTTGAAAAAAACACCAGTGGTATAAGTTCCTGCTTCTTTCCGTAGCTTGGTGATTTTTGTCTTTGAAATATCTCCCTTGTAACCTTCAAAAAACTCCTTGTCGATTGCCAAATCAATATCTTCCGAAAACCGATTGATAAGTTTCCAAGCTTTACTGAGAGAAGTTCCGCCCTTGAATACCAAGTGCGCAGCAATCGGCATTTGAAAAATGATATCCAGGGTACGGCTGACCCACCAGTCTTTTTCTACAGCAAATGCGGACATACCCATCTGCTCCGCTATTTGTATGTAGGCATTCCGCTTGGTGCTATCAGGTACATTGAGCCACTTAATCATTATTTCTTGTTTTTAAGGCTTTTCGCATAATAACCCTAATCCACGCTGGAGCCAGCTTGATATCATGTTCCAAGCGGTAGGGATCTTCCTTTTCCAAATGGCATATGATGATATGCTCTTCTTCGTCAGTTACCTTGTCTTTTCCAATCTCTTTCAATGCCTGTATCACCAATGTGCTGATCTTACCAATGGTGGCTAAATTTCTTGGGCTTGTTTTCTTAAAAATTATCTTTCTTTTGCCTAGATCAATTTTCCTTGCAGAGCCGTCTGTGTAGTAAACCACATTCATAGGTACTTGTGTAGATAGTCCCAATGCATTCAACGCCAAACTACCAGTAGGCACTATCCTGGCCTTGTCTCTTCGCCGGATGGCTTCTGCAATATCTTCTGTGCTTGGCTTTAAAGGCCCTAAAATTGGGTCTTCAGCCAAGCGGGCATAGAGACCTCTTGCTACCCGACTCAATTCTTGACGCTGCACCAGACGCTCTAATGCTTTTGACACCGCTTTCGCATTGCCTATTGACAAGAAGTCATCGACAAAAAATAGCGAACCCCTTGCCGCTTTTTTTATCTTTGCAATAACCTTATCATCAATACTTTGAGTCATATTATTTGACTTAATTTGTCGCAAATATAGTATTTTTTTGCGACATACTAATCATTTATTAGATTCAAAAATAGAAACTATTTATCACAGTGGCTAATACGACCTAGCACAAATCATATCAAAATCAGGTTTAAAAAGATCATAAGGCCCATTCATATGATGTTGATGAATTTCCCTGTTAAGCATCGTTCCCTCGCTTTGATTCTTCAGTTCAAGGTCAACATACAGATATTCTCCATCCCCCTGTTTCTCAATCTTGAATTCTTTGATCACAACAGGAAAGCTAGCATTGAGACGTCTGGTCTTCAGGTAATAATTGAACCAAATATCACCAAGCCTAGAAAAGCGATGATCAAAAGAATAATAGTCAGTGCTCCCATATCATTTCATTTTTTTCTTGCCCTCCAGGAAAGTAAGATACTATCCAAAAAGCCTAATTTAGCCACTAGACCCCAGTCTTCAGAGAAGAAAGGAAAAAAGACCACAAGCAGACATCTAGTACTCCCTTCAAGCTTTAGAATAGTTCTGAAGGTTACCTTTAGGCTGATACGATTGTCTAGCCCATCCTAATTTAATTGCCCAAAAGTCAAAACCCTTATATTTCAAACGGTATTTTCAGGAACCCTTTTAAAAAGGGCTTGAAGGCGTAAATAATTTGAACTTGAAATCGGAAATTATCATTTTCATGACTGATTTTAATCGAATGGCTCCTATGGGTTTAAGGGAATGAGTGCAAATCCGATTTTTTAATTCAAGAGCATAGAATCAAGATTTGAAAAAGAATTCGAAGTAGATATAAGAGAATATTAAATTTCCAGGGTGGCTATTTCAGCCAAAATCTTGATAATTCGACTGGGTTCAAATAAAAAGTACACTACTTTAGCTGCTATAGTATGGAATACGATAAAAATGGCTAATTCTAACAGAAAACCATGATCGAAGCTGGGGTCAGTCGAGTGGTTCCGGTGGATTTAAGGGAGTTGGCGTAGAGGTATTGCCTTCTTTTATCTCAATGAATTTTTAGTTTTCAGCAAATCCAATATCTTTAGTGAGCTTTTTAATTCCACTTTTATGAATAAGAAACAAAAAGAAACAATCGAAAAGATTATTCGGTCCAAGGAAAAAGAGTTTTTAGATGAATTTCTTGACCATTTCCTAGATAGAGGTTTGGGATCAGTTTCGAAATCTGAAACAGATATTTTTCTCTTCCATTTACTTCAGAAATTTGAAAGGGAAAAGACTTTAGCCCTATCAAACTTTGAATGGAGCACACTTTTGAAAATTTCAGAGAGGAAAATTAAAAACCTAAGATTGGAAGTAGGTATAAGATATGATTCCGATGATGAGAAAGATGAATGGAATTCTTGGGTTTCATTTTTAGAATTAATTACAGATGGTTATCTAGAATTTTCTGGGAGTGCTAAAGTCATCCTTACTATTGAAAATCCATATCTATTAAGATTTTTAGAAGGAAACATAAAGAAAATGAGACTTGGATCTACAGATTATTCTTTCAATTCGGAAAGAGTTTCCTTTTCTATTTCAACTCTCGAAAAATTATTGAAAAAAGCGGCACATGAAATTTCTATTGGAATTGGGTCTACCAAAGCTGAAGAAGTTTTTAAAAAAGCCAAATGGAAGAATTATGGGAAAGAAGCAAAGATCAAATTATTCGATATAATAGAAAAATCAATTCCAACAATTGCAAAATCAGTAGTATTTCCAACACCTTAAATCCCCATGTTCGAACAAACCTTTAAAAACGTAGACGACATTCTCCACAAGGACGCAGGATGCGGATCGGAGCTAGATTATGTGGAGCAGACATCCTGGATCTTGTTTTTAAAATACCTCGATGACTTAGAGAAAAATCGAGAAACTGCCGCTCTACTCACTGGAAAGAGCTTTTCTCCCTTGATCAGTTCGGAATTCCAATGGAGTACTTGGGCGGCTCCTAAGCTTCCTTCCGCAGACCCCGACCATCACCAACCCCCACCCGCACATCCCCCAACCAACTCTC
>CAKZRQ010000003.1 GCA_937146645.1 uncultured Cyclobacteriaceae bacterium | reverse complement strand
ATTCGATCAGAGATACCTTTAACTTTTCCTTTTATGTCAATCCCAAAATCTAAGCCTGGTCTGGATGGTGAAGCTATCCCAGAGTCAGAGGTTCTGTTTACACCAGGTGCTGGAGCATTAGCCAGCTTGGTCATATTGTTAAAGGCTTCCAGAGCTTGATTTCCCATTTCCTGGATGGCTGCTCCGGTATCCTCCACAGATTCCTTGGTCTTTCCTGCTAAGTCATTTACCATAGATGCTGCCACCGCTTCTCCATGTTGCTGAAGTGCTAAAAGTGCGCCTCCGGTGGTGGAAGAGAATCCAGGGATCGCTGAAGCCAAAGTGTCTAAAACCTGAACCACCTTGATAGACCCATCGATGATTTCCAATAGGGTGGATTTCATCTTGAATTTGAAATTATCCCAGTCAGCGATCATCGCTGCCACTCCCACTGAAACAGCAGCTACCACTATTCCTACAGGGCCAGTCAGTGCTGCCATGCCTGTGGCGATCATGGGTAGTGCCTGTGCTAAGGCACCCAAAGCCAAAAGAGCTGGCCCGATGGCTGCTGCCACTCCTCCCATGACTACAATAATTTTTTTGGTGGACTCATCCAGATTCGAGAAGTACTGAACCAGTGAGCCTACCTTTCCCAGAAGCTTGGTTGCTAATGGGAGAAATACTTTTCCTATCTCCTGAGAGATGTCTTCCAGTCTGGCTCTGAGAAGTCTGCTTTGGTTTGCAAAGCTTTCCTGAGTTCTAGCAAAATCCCCTATGGCATTAGCTGATTGTTTAAAAGCCAAATCCAGCGTAGCCTGAGCCTTAGCCATTCGTTCTGATTCGAAGGTGAGACCTTTGGCTGCATTGATGGCCATTTGCTTTTTCACCTCGTTTTCAGTGATGGCTATTCCCAGAGACTTGGCTGCTTCTCGTTCGCCAAGCAGTGCGGATGTCAGAGCCTTAGATGCTCCCTCTGCACCTCCTGAGAAATTAGTGAAGGATGCCAGATCCACGGCCAGCTTATTCACTTCCTCTGACATGGTGAGTGCTGCTTCCTGAGAGAAGCCAAAGCCTGTGAGCAGGTCTCCGGTATCTGCCAGAAGCTGCTGTGATGCTCGGCTTGATAGCCCGTACTCATTCCTGAGAATCTTCATAGACTTCTGTGCATCCGCCTGGATATTCCGAAATACTGTGTTGAACTTAGACTCTGTTTCTTCAGCATCTGAAGCCGCCTGGAGGGATGCTGCACCGATGGCAGCAATAGGGAGCGTGACTCCTATGGAGAGTCGCTTTCCTACTCTCTCCATATTCTTTCCAAACTTCTTCAGGGAGCGTTCAGCCTTCTGCATAGAAGACCGAAAGGACTCCATGTTGATGCCAAACTTCAGATTAATATTCGCCAGTGCCATCAGACTGTGGGTTTAATGTTTTTCTTTACTATTCGTTTGACTTCTTTTGCTACCTCATTCTCAAAGTGAGGTCTGACCTGAGCATGCGTTTTGTC
>CAKZRQ010000002.1 GCA_937146645.1 uncultured Cyclobacteriaceae bacterium | reverse complement strand
GAGGTGGGAACGGAAGCACCGACTCCTCCCACCGCACCCATAGACCTGGGAGATCAGGATGATATCATTCCCATCATTAAGGATGGAGCATTTGAGGACAGTAAGATTTCAGCCAGCAGGGATTCTGCAAATGAAATCATTCAGCATGCCTTTCCAAACCGTGTGAAAGGTGTGGAGGCTGAAGAGGATGATGAGTTTGTGATCAAGTCTCAGCTACCGCAAATCACAGAATATGGACTCCTCTCTGGAGGCACCATTCAGTGGACAGGCACAGGCTTTGTCTATCAGTCTTCCCTTGCTGTGGTAGCCATAGGAGAAACCCTGATCGCTCCGGCAGCTCAGATTACACTGGATGCAGCAGATGCCACGAATGATCGGTTTGATGTGATCGGGTGGAGGTATGTATCCACCGGAGTGGCAGAGCTATTCTATCTAAAAGGCACCGCTGCTGCAAACCCTACTATTCCCCAGGTAGATCCTGAAACAGAGGTAGAAGGTCTGGTAATACTCGTGGAGGCAAACACTACAGTGCCATCAGGAGTCACAAACGAGGATGTCTATCTGGAAAATACAGAGTGGACAGTCACCTCAGTAAATACCGGAACGGTAAACGCTGACAGCACCACTGATCCTCTGGAAGGAACCAAGTCAGTGCAAGTCACAGATCCGGAGAATAATCTAAGAATCAGATTTACTCGTGGTTCTGATGTGGATGTCAGTTCCATCACTTCACTGGGAATGATTCTCAAGCTGAAGACCACCTGGAGTAATCAACATGCTCTTAGAGTCCGATTCCTAAACGTATCCAATCAAAGCGTATCCAATTCCAGAACGCTCAGAATAGATAAGACATCCACAGGAGAGCAGTTTGTAGGTATAGACCTGGCACAGTTTACCTTTAATTCCTTTGTGGTGCGAGGTTTAGAAATCCGCTTTGTAGATCGCTCTGGTCAGGGAGTGGATGGATTCTATCTGGATAATGTACGACTCCAGGGAGGAGTAGATCAGCCTATCTCAGGTCAGAACTTCTTAGCACTTACAGATACTCCTTCTGAATACACAGGCCAGGCAGAGAAAATCATTCAGGTTAAAGCAGATGAATCAGGACTTGAGTTTGTGGAGAACTCTGGTGGAGGAATCACTAATCTGGATGGAGGCTTCGCAAACAGCACCTATTTAGTATCACAAAACATAAACGGAGGCACAGCATAATGGCTATTCAGATACAAGCACGAAGAGACACCGCAGCAAACTGGACCAGTGCAAATCCAACACTAGCACAGGGCGAATTTGGCTATGAAACCGACACTGGTCAGATGAAGATCGGTGATGGCAGTACGGCATGGACTTCTTTGAGTTATTTCGGAGGAGGTATTTCAGATGCTCCTAATGATGGAACTGCATACACTCGAAAGTCTTTAGGATGGTCTGCTTTAGTTCCTTCAGACTTAGCTCAGGCGAGTGCCACAGATGGTCAAGTCTTAACTTGGAATGATTCATCAGGGCAATGGGAGCCAGCAGATTCAAGTGGCGGAGGAGGCGCAGGATTGTGGAATGATGGGAGCGGATTTATTTATAGGGATGGCCAAACGTTAGTTGGAAGAACCACTAGCCCAGAGTCTGGAACTGCTATATCTGGATTTAGTACTTTCATAGTGCAAAGCAAAGCGAGTGGTTCAGTCACTAAAGATATAGCTCAATTCAGGGAGCGTGATGGAACTTTAATGACCTATATCAATGAAGATGGAACTTTTCACCATATAGGAACAGGATTTCAAGTTGGAAACCCTAATTCTCCAAACCCATCCGTCACTATTAAATTACAAGGTTCTAGTAGCTCAAATCATGTTAGAATAGACAATTCTTTAAACACTATTCTTTTTAAAATGGGTGGAGTTGGAAATACGGAATTTACGTTTGGACAGTTCTCAGTAGGAAATCCCTCCTCAGCAAATAATAGTGCAACCTTCAAGGGTAGAAACAATGGAACAACAGCCTCAAATTTTCAATTGCAAAATGAAAATGGTACTGTAGGTTTTGAAATGTTTGGAGGTGGTCGTATTTGCATGTATCTCCTCCCCACCTCAGATCCTTTAAGAGCGGGGGAACTATGGAATGATTCAGGAACATTAAAAGTCTCAGCAGGATAAAAATATAGATTATGATACAATTAAACGACACAGCCTACGGCTATAAGCAAAGAGCAGTAATTCAAGGCATCAATTCATGGACTAAAGATTCTTTGAATCTCGTTTGGGAAATCCAAATCACTAATCAGAGTGATGTAAAAATCACAGGAGACAATTCTATTAATCAGGATAGACGAGTGGTCTATAATGTAAACAAAAACAACTTTGTGGATGCTGGATTTAATCCAGTTGAAGAAGGTACAGAAGGAGCGCAAAATGAATATGATTTTATAATTAACTATCTCACTACCACTCTTTTCTTCACCATGATTAATCAGCTTGAAATAAAACTTAACCAGAGAGGAATTTTTGACTGATGGAAGCAATAGAAATCAAATCAGACCTTGAAATCAAGTTCACAGCTGAGGAATTATCTGGATGGGTAAATCAACTATCCCAACATCCTTACGGAATAGTAGCTCCCATCATTAATGAAATAAATGCCAAGATAGTCCAGACTGCTGCTGAGGCAGAGAAGGAAGAGCAAAAGGAATAA
>CAKZRQ010000001.1 GCA_937146645.1 uncultured Cyclobacteriaceae bacterium | reverse complement strand
AAGAGTATCTGATCTATCTCAAAGCCTTTGCACTTATCCAGAATCCCTGTGATTCCTTCCAGTACTCGCTTCACTGCTATCTTAGAATTATACTCATCACCAGATTCAAATGCTGTGGCCAGCTTTCCTATGTGAATATCTGCCGGATCGATCACCAATAGATGGCCCTTGCTCTTTTTCTTTCTTCGAATCTTGGAGAACTTGGGAGAATACTTTTTGATATCTTCTATCAGTTCATCTCTTAAATCCAGATAGGTTTTTTCCAGTGGGGAAACATACAGCGGATTCTTAATAAATAGATTTCCCTCCTTTTTTCCTTCCTCATCCCTGACCTCTTTCCAGAGATGCTTCACGGTTCTGGGATCTACTTCTGCCTTGTTTGAACTATCTACTATGCCATCAGCTTTGAGGTACACTGCTTTCTGATACAGTTCATCAGAGATGTAGTATCTGGCATTATTCCGGCCCTCTTGATTTGGCTTAACTTTTAATCCTAAATATGAAGCCTGTTCAGAAGTAAGATATCTGTTTTGCTTTCTCATGATTGATTTGTCATACCGTAATCCATGAATATTCGCTTACTGCATCATAATTCGGACAGGATTTCTTTACCCCTGGAAAATCTCTATGCCCTTGGATCACGGGCTGATAGCCCAAAGTCTGGATGACTTCTCGAATGCAGTTGAGAATACTTGCTTTCTGTGCCGTAGTTCTGGTATCCTCCCCACCAGCTCCTCCTATGTAGGAAATATGAATGCTGCTGTGATTATACCCTCTCACTCCATTGGTTACTTTTTCCAGTGGTGCCAAACGGTGAACCTGTCCGGCCTTATCGATAAGGAAATGATAGCCAGGGTTTCTCCAACCGAGAACAGCTCTCCAGTATCCCTGGATAGCCTCCACTGTGGCATCATCTCTGGTGGCAGTGCAGTGAATCACTATGTATTCAATTCTTCTCATGTGGTTTAGAGGTGGGAGAATCTTTTTTGATGTTTTGGTAAATAGTACCAAACATGATGGCACCTGCCAAAGCTTCAAGGCTATGCAGTACCATGTAGTCCACAGTCAATCCAAAGAGGCTGGCAAAGGCCATGATGATGATGGTGTATATCAAAGCAAATACAGTCAATCTCTTATGACTTGCTTTTCCATCTGCACCTTCAAAAGCTGGTCTGATCCATTGGATAAATTCTTTCATAGTGGATTCCCTTTTCTGTCTTTGACTTGCATGATCACTCGCTCTTCTGTTCTGACTGGAATTCCATCTATATCTATTCTTCTTCTCTGAACTATCCAGAATGTTTCCCCTCCATTTCCATCATCAGCAGCATCTATCAAGGTGGTCATCTTTCCAGTAATCCAGACCTCTTTTGACTTTTTGTGATACTCTTCTCCATATTTATTCTGATGGAAGTCTATGTCATTTTTTCCTATGTATCTTTCTATCTCCATCGGGAAAAAGACTCTGAAGGAATGATTAACCCAGACTAATTCCTGCCTCTCATTTTTATGCCACATGGGTAGTTCATAATCATTGAACTTTTTGAGGGCTATCCCTGCCAGTATCTTCTGATTCAGTACTTGCTCTGTGAGTGTTTCGATGTTTTTTCTTAGCTCCTTATTCTCATTCTCTATTCTGAGAATATGAGCCTCATCCACTATTCTGGATCTATCTCCTAATGCCTGAACATATTTCATGAAAGCAGCCAAAAGAGCCACTATACCACCAGCACCCATCAGGTATTTAAGGGATTCCCAAACGCTATTATCTTGCAGTGGCATAGGTATAATTACTTACTTCAAATGATTAAATCAGACACTTGCTGCTTCGCTTTATCCAGTAAAGCTTTCAGCTTTGCATTCGATGGTTCCTGAATAGCATTCAGTCTCTTTTGGGATATCTTAAACTTTCCATAGCTACAGGGTAGCAAAGCATCAAAGAGAATATCATCAGCATTATCTGCTTGGGTTTGGGTTAGTCTTCCATTATCCACTTCACGCTGCATGAACTTGAGAAAGCGATCAAAAAACTCCATACCTTTTTGTCTATCGTCTTCGAACTTCTGAGATGAAGAATCAGCATCCAATCTGGATTGAGTCTCTTGGTCTATCTCTTCCTGAGACTTATCTATCACCTCCCTAGTCACCACATCATTAGTCTTATCATAGAGTAATGCTCCAAGCCTCTGAGTGTCTGGATTAAATTCAGGTATCACCACTTGCCTCCACCCATCTTTCTTGAGTTCAGAATTCGAAAGCTTATCATAGTTTCCCTGATTAGGTCTAAGCTTGTATAGATTCCTTGTGCCTCTGAAATACTCTTTTATATTTTCAAAGGTTTTTAGTGGCTGAAAATTTATGTTTGCTATCATATTCCGTAGTATGTCATCATATCTAATTGAACATCTGCCTCTCTCGTGGCATCGTAATAATCAAAAGCGATCAACTCATGAGAGTATCCTGTGAGGAACCATGCTGCGAAGGTTGCTGATCTTCCACCACCCCACTTTAAAGAACTGGTGCCTGTAGTTGTAAATCCTACACCAGATAATCCAGTTAATTCATTCGCCTCTTTAACTCCATCCACATATCCATTAATGGTTCCTGAGTTATTTTTCGTATATCCAAATAGGTATAGCTGACTGACTGTAGCGTTTGAAGCAAAATCAATTCTCCTGGATACATTATCAGGTCTATAATCAATATCTCTGGTATCTGTTCCGGTCATTATTTGAAGCCCTAAAGAAAGATTGTTAGTTAATGACTCACCAAAAAGAGAGCTAATGGCATTGGAACGAGTTGAAACACCAGTGGCAAACATCATGGAGGGCTTATCCAATAAATAATCAGAGGTTGATGCTACATTTGGTCTCCAGCTGGTAATTGATCCATTGAAGTATAATGCAGGGAATCCGTTGATTTTATCAATAGCTGAACCGTCATAGATTCGAGTGTTAAAACTGGTCGGATAATTAGATGAATCAGTTCCTTGATTGTAGAAATTAAAGTATCCATTTGCAGCACCACAAAAGGAAATGATTGAAGCCTCGTCGATTACCCCACCTACAAAGTTTATATCCTGCTCTGCATTGTCTGAATCTCTTTTTACCCGTCCACACGGCCCAACATATGCAGACCGAAGCAGCCTTGGTGAAAAAATATAAATAGCATCGTCATAGATGGTAGTTCCACCACCAGACTTCTTCTTACTCCAATATCCCTGAATTATGCCACTCATGAAACACCTCCTACTCTGGCTAAAAATACTTTCACTACCTCCGAAGAGGGTGTTATATCAGTGATATAGAATAGGAAATAGTTATCTGCACTGGTGGATATGTCAGCTACATCAAACATCAGAACAGCCTCACTTGGAAAGGTGAATGCAGATGCATCATTATGCTTCATCTCAGTCCATGCTCCAATCTGTGCACCTGTAAAGTCAAAGAGAATATTTCCTGATCTTGCGCCTGCATTTCCAGTGATATATGCCTGATCAAATAAGACCGTGTTATTCTCTCTTTCCGTAGCTGCAACGAATGAGGGTGCAGCTAAATCTGAAACTGCACCAGCATCATCTATTCTCTTAGCTACTCCGGCAGATGTAAAATAAAGTCCTGTCCATCCTGTGGATGGAGTTATTGGTGCATCTGTATTTTTAGTATTAATCTGGCCCATTAGATTACATTTATTTCTCCCATGTTTTCTACCATGCCCTCCACTTCAAGGACATTTCCGGCAATGTTGTATTCATAAAATTCTGGTATCACCAGCGTGTCTGAAGCTTCGATTTTTCGCTTCACTCCTCCGATGGTCACTCCGTTGATAGTCACTCCCTGAGCTGTACCTACCACTGTAGGCTGATCCACTCCGCCCTGAAGTCTTACATTATCCAGATAGAAACCATCCACTCCCTGACCGGAGCGATCGGTGAATCGGATTTCTAATCCTCGCACCACAAAGGAATTAAAGGTGAACTGTGTCAGGTCTATGCCTACAAACTGCTCTCCTGTGGATGTCTTATCTATTCTTAGCGTTCTGGAATTGGATACGCTTTGATTGGATACATTTAGGAATCGGACTGATAGTCGGTGCTGATTGCTCCAGGTGGTTTTCAGCTTGAGGATCATTCCCAGTGAAGTGATCCCACTCACATCCACATCAGAACCACGAGTAAATCTGATTCTTAGATTATTCTCTGGGTTGGTTACCTCTACTGACTTGGTTCCTTCCAAGGGATCAGTGGTGCTGTCAGCGTTTACCGTTCCGGTATTTACTGAAGTGACTGTCCACTCTGTATTTTCCAGATAGACATCTTCATTCGTGACTCCTGATGGCACTGTAGTGTTTGCCTCCACGAGTATCACCAGACCTTCTACTTCTGTTTCAGGATCTACCTGGGGAATGGTGGGGTTTACTGCAGCTGTGCCTTTCAGATAGAATAGCTCTGCCACTCCTGTGGATACATACCTCCACCCGATCACGTCAAAGCGATCATTCGTCAGATCTGCTGCATCCAGGGTGATCTGAGCTGCCGGAGCTATTAAAGTTTCTCCTATGGCTACCACAGCCAGAGAGGACTGATAGACAAAGCCTGTGCCTGTCCACTGAATAGTGCCTCCAGAGAGTAGCCCATATTCTGTGATTTGCGGTAGCTGAGACTTGATCACAAACTCATCATCATCCTCAGCCTCCACACCTTTCACACGGTTTGGAAAGGCATGCTGAATGATTTCATTTGCAGAGTCTCTGCTGGCTGAAATCTTACTGTCCTCAAATGCTCCATCCTTGATGATGGGAATGATATCATCCTGATCTCCCAGGTCTATGGGTGCGGTGGGAGGAGTCGGTGCTTCCGTTCCCACCTC